>NZ_NZMB01000004.1 GCF_002694385.1 Sneathiella sp. | reverse complement strand
CACGTCAGCGATGAATTCATTGATCGACTTGCAGAGGCCCTCATCAAGAGCAGCGCCACTGCCCGCGCCGAGCTGGAGGCCGGTATTGACGGCAAAGCCGTGGAAGTTTCCACGCTTGATCCCGCAGAACGCGAGAAGTGGAAAGAAGCATCAATCGAGCTTGTTGATGAATGGAAAAAGCTCGTCTCATCCAAAGGTCTCGATCCGGAACGCATTATCGAGCAGGTCAATGCCACGACTGCAAAATATCAAAAGGAACTTGAGGAAAAAGGCTATCCCTGGACCCGCAAGTAACTCTTTCAAAGCAAACTCACGAAAACTTGATAAACTAGCAGTTCACGCTTTTTCATAAGATTTTCCATTATATTAGCGAGTATAATTTCCTATATTATGCTCGCTAATAACAAGACATCCGTGTTTGGCCGTGCTTTTTTCACTGCGTCAATCACGGATAATTCTGGAAATGATATGACGCGCCAGGTTTTCTCTTTGAAAACTGGAAACTGCGGTAATTTTTTTCTAATACAACTTCTATTCGTTGACTATTACAAAATTCTATATCAATTTCTATCCTGTTTCGGAGAATCAAAAACAACAAGAAGCAGCCTGTCGAAACAAAACGAAAATTCCTTCATGGGAGACAATAATGAAAATTAAGAACATGATAGCCAAGCGTTTCATGATGATTGTAACGCTATTTTTGCTGTGTGCATTTGGCACCAATGCATATGCCGAGTACAATATCCGGTTCTCAGAACTCGGCCCGCCCCGCGGTGCCCGCGCCGAAGCTATCCAGTGGTGGGCTTCTGAAATTGAAAAGCGCACGAATGGGGAAGTAAAGGTCGAGTTTTTCTGGAGCCAGTCATTGACCAAGGGCAAGGACACGCTGCGCGCAGTGGGCACCGGCCTTGCGGATGCCGGAACGATCATGGGCATTTACAATCCCGCCGAAGTTCCGGTCTGGAGCTATGGCAACCTTCCGTTCGTCTCTGGTGATAGCTGGGTCGCGCTTCGCACCTGGCATGAATTGAAGGAGACCATGCCGGAACTGCAGGAAGAAATGAAGAACAACAATGTTCGCATCCTGATTAACTACACGACCGGACCGAGCGATCTGATATCCAAGTTTCCGATCAAATCCGCCGACGACATTAAAGGCAAAAAGATCCGCGCAACCGGCGCTTACATGAATCTCATTAGCAACCTTGGTGCGGTTCCAGTAAACACCGGCTTTGGTGAAGTCTATCAGGCGATGGATCGTGGAACCGTGGATGGCGCGGCGATTTACTTGTTTGCCGCCCATGCCTACAAACTTTACGAAGTCGGTAGCTATATCACTGAAGTCAACATGGGTCAGGTTCCGGGCTATGGCGCCGGCATCAACCTGGATCTTTGGGAAAGCATGCCCGAAAACATTCGGCAGACCATCACGGAGGTCAGCAATGAATTCGCTGATTATTATGGCGAGCTGCTGATCAAGGATATTGATGATTCCCGCGCCGAAATGCAGGCCGGTATTGACGGCAAGGTCGTGGAAGTCTCCGTTCTGGACGAAGCAGAACGCGAGAAGTGGAAAGAAGCGGCAAATGAGTTCATAGTTGACTGGAAAAAGCGCGTCTCGGAAAAAGGCTTGGACCCGCAGAGCATTATCGACCAGGTCAACGCCACAACCGCAAAATATGAAAAGGAACTTGAGGAAAAGGGCTATCCCTGGACTCGCAAATAATTCCTTCACATAAAAGAACTTCTGGAAATCTCAATGAATAATAGCTTCCACTATTTCGAAAGATTTCTCGTTCTGATCGCGGGCATAGCCATCATGGTTATGCTCTCGATCACCACAATATCCGTGATTGGCCGCCATTTTATTGGCGCGCCCATCCCGGATGACGTGACATTGAACGAGTTTTTAATGGTCTTCGTTATCTTCCTGCCCTTTGCCTATGTTCAGTTTAAGAAAGAACACATCTCGGTAACTTTGCTTGCCGACATGATGCCGGCACGGGCAGTGGATGCCATAGATGTTCTGGCGCAGTTGCTTGGATTGATCTTCTATGGGCTGATGGCTTGTTCCGCCTATTACTATTTCCTGGATTCCTGGATCGTTGGAAGTTTTATGGAAGGCCCCCTGTCTATACCGGAATGGCCGACCCGTTTAATCTTCTTCGCCGGGGTCTTAATTATGGCGTTACGACTGATTGTCGACCTGATCAAGTCCATTCACAAACTCATAACAAGAAAGTAAGGACCCATGGATCCCATTACTCTTGGTTTTTGCGGAATTGGGGTGCTGCTTCTGTTGATCCTCTTCCGTGTTCCGATTGCCGTTGCGCTCGGCGTTGTCGGTTTTGCCGGCCTGGTTATCATTCTGGGATGGCCCGCTGGCCGAGATCCCAATTTTGTACGCGGGTTCACCGCGGCATTTAACTACCTGTCGTTTGAACCCTTCTCATTCGTCGCCTCCTTCTCACTGGTCGCCATTCCCATGTTTCTTATGATGGGGTATGTCGCCTTCCATTTCGGCTTTACGCATGATGGATATACAGCGGCCAGAGCCTGGCTGTCCCGCCTGCCAGGCGGCCTCGCCATTGCGTCCGTTATGGGAAGCGCCGTGTTCGCGGCGGTCAGTGGCTCCAGCATGGCAACGGCCGCCGCCATGGGCAAACTGGCCGTTCCGGAAATGCTCCGTTACAATTATGATAAAGGGCTGGCAACCGGTGCCATTACGGCCGCCGGAACGCTCGGTGCTCTTATCCCGCCCAGCATCCTGATGATTATTTACGGGCTGTTCACGGAACTCTCGATCGGCAAGCTGTTGATCGCGGGCTTTCTGCCGGGAGTGTTGTCTGCGCTCGGCTATATCCTGTTGATCATTATCCGAGCAAAGATCAACCCGTCTCTGGCGCCTATGCCGGACCACCGGGTAAGCTGGGGAGAACGCTTCAGTGCGCTGAAAGGCGTGTGGTCGATCATAGTACTGTTCATTCTGGTGATGGGTGGTATTTATGCCGGCATTATGACCCCAACGGAAGCGGCCGCCATCGGCGCGGCCGGCGCCTGGATTCTTGCCGGACTGGCCAAAAAGCTGAATATCGAAGGGGCAAAGCTGTCAATCCTGGAAACGGTCACCCAAACCGCCAGCATTTTCGCCGTTGTTGTCGGCGCGAAAATTTTTGTCGGCTTTATTGCGATGACCGGAGTTGCAAGCTATCTGTCCGATATTGCTCTCGGACTGGATTATTCACCGCTCGTCATCCTGCTGGCTTTGTCCGTCATGTATATCATCCTCGGCACCTTTATGGATCCGCTCGGGATTATGCTGCTGACCCTGCCCGTCGTTATTCCGGTCATCGACAGCCTCGGCTACGATCTGATCTGGTTCGGCGTTATCATGGTCAAGCTGTTGGAAATCGGCATGATCACCCCTCCTGTTGGACTGAACGTCTTCGTTCTCAAGGGGGCTATCGGCGATACTGTTCGGCTTGAAACCATTTTCAAGGGCGTAACCTGGTTTATCTTTGCCGATATTATCGTGCTGGCAATACTGATACTGTATCCCTCCATCAGTCTGATTCTGCCAAACGCATTGTAACGAAAGAGCCATCCCCTTAGGCCAGCCATTGCTTACGCAGTGGCTGGCCTTTTTTTTTCCTTATGCCAACATACCCCTCCCCTTCGGCCGTCCCTTGCAACATTCATCCCTATCCGCTCAGCCCCCCCCATCTCACATGACTGACCGCGGACAACACAGGATACAACCCTGACGAAACTGTGTAGTCAAATATCTCGCTAATTTTCCGTACAGGCTTGTAATAGCTTAATCTTTATACTACGATCTTTGCGGGAGTTAATCATGCTCAGGCGCAACGGGAAAACGGACCATTCAAGAAGTCCAGCCTCGTAATTATGAACTGTTCTGCATGACCCTTCATGAAAAGCAGATGCGGCAAGCAATGACAAAAACGACTGATAGGTAAAACAGTCATATCGCACAACGGGAGGTAATGATGAAAAAAGCAACAAACCTTATTAGCAGACGAGGCGCACTGGCTGGTGGCGCTGCCGTTTTGGCCGCTCCGGCCTTTATTGGAAACGCATCCGCGCAGGCCAAAGTGACATGGAAAGTACAGGCGCATTGGCCGAAGGCTTCCTCTTCTTTCAGCGAAAGCCTCGCCATCATCGCCGATGAGCTTAAGGCAAACACAGACGGCCAGTTTGAATTGCAACTCTTTGGTGCGGGCGAGTTTGCCAAAGGCGGAGAAATTTTCAATATTGTCCGTCGCGGCGTTGTAGAAATGGGCACAATTTCACCGGGTTACATCCTCGGGGAGGCTCCGTCTGCCGGCCTCGCCTATGGTATTCCTGGCACCTTCAGGGAAGCGTGGGAATTTTCCTATTTCCTGAAAAATATGGGAATGGAAGAGCTGTTCAACGAAGAGCTGGCGAAACATGGCGTGGTCAGCCGTGCTGAAAAAGTCTATCCCACCGAAATCGTCATCTCGAAGCCTGTCAACAGCATTGATGATTTTGCAAAATTGAAATTGCGTTCAACCGGCGCTTTCCAGAAGTTCCTCGAAGCCGCTGGCGCCTCAACCCAAAGCATTGCCGGTCCCGAACTATACTCCAGCCTGGCAAGCGGCGTTGTGGACGGCGCCCATTGGGGCGCGGCACAGGGCGCCAAATCCATGAGTCTCTGGGAAGTTGCCAAATATCACATGAAGCCTACCCTTGGGCTGGCAATGGACACGATCATCATCAATCAGGGGGCAATAGACGCGCTGGAGCCGGACCTTAAAAAGGAGCTGTTCCATCTGCTTGATCTGCGTTTCTGGAAACGGACAGCGGAATATCTTTACAAGGAAAAGATCACCCTCGCCGATGGGCAGGCGAATATGGGGGTTGAGGTCATGGAATTCCCGGTCGAAGTTCAGGAAAAATTCAAGGCTGCAACATCCACGATCATTGATGAAGAACGGGCCAAGGGCGGCAATGGCGCCAAGGGGGCGGACATGATGGTCGCCTATCTTAAAGAGCTCGGTTATCTTTAAGACCTGATTTTCCAGTCGGAATGCTCGGCGAGAGCGGAGCGAAACAACTCCGGGATATCCTCTGATACTGCGGAAGATATCCCGGTTACCGGCAAGATGTCCGGCAAATTGTTTCCTTTGACACTCGCTGGTGTTGATTTCACACCTCAAGACACCAATAGCTGGAGAGTCATATGGCTGCCTTAACAGCATTCGCACGCACAATAACAACAATCAATCTGTGGATTGGACGCGTCGCATGTTACGCGGTTCTGATCCTGTTCCTTCTTTTGTTCAGCGATGTCGTGATGCGCTACATTACTGAAAGCCCCATTTCCTGGTCTGCGCTGGCCTCCAAGATGATTTTCGGGGTTTATACAATCATCGGCGGCGGATATCTGCTGGCCCGACGNGAACATGTNAATGTCGATCTGTTNTACGGTGCCTTTTCAAAGAAAAAGAAGGCGTTGACAGATGTTGCGACAAGTTTCCTGTTCTTCCTGTTCATGGCGGTGCTGCTGACNGAGTCCTACTCTATGGCTTATGACAGTATNTCCCGTCTNGAAGTCAGNTATGAAACNACATGGAGACCTCCGNTCTGGCCNTCAAAGACATTGATCGTTGTCGCGGCCGTACTCCTGACATTACAGGGNATNGTCAAGCTNATCGCCGATATCATGATTCTGNTGGATATTGAGGTGGATGAANCCGCNTTCGGNCCGATTACGGACGGCGAAGCAGAAGAAAAGGGACATGTCTGATGTATGATCTTCTGTCAATCGAGGTTCTGACCCTCCTNTTCTTCGGCCTTCTCTTTCTGTTTATCATGCTTGGNGTNCCGCTNGCTTTTGTNCTCGGCGGNCTCTCCATTATCTTCCTGTATTTTGAGCAGGGGCCGATCGCTTTTTATCTGATCGCNTCAAAAATGTGGGATCTGATGGAAACGGCNTCCCTCATTGCTATTCCCCTTTATGTGTTCATGGCGCTGTTGCTGGANCGCAGCGGTGTCGCNCATGATNTNTATCGNATGATGCATTTATGGTGGGGCGGCGTTCGNGGNGGCCTGGCNATCGGNACGGTCGGCATCTGCACAATNTTTGCGGCCATGTCCGGCGTCTCCGGTGCGGCCGTTGTCACCATGGGCACNATCGCCCTGCCGCAAATGCTGAAGCGTGGCTACAATCCCCGCCTGGCCCTTGGTGCCATCAATGCGGGCGGGGGCTTCGGCATTCTGATCCCNCCATCGGTTCTAATGGTTCTCTACGCGCTTCTGACAGAAGTNTCGATNGGNCGNCTNTTNGCGGCGGGCGTTTTCCCCGGCTTGCTNTTGTTCCTGCTGGTGTCGACTTACATCGGAATTCGTTGCTGGATACANCCGCATATGGGNCCGGCNCTNCCGCCGGAAGAGCGGGCAANCTGGCGGGAAAAAATGGTGGCGCTGCGNTCAGTCGTCTTGCCCATCTTTATCATTTTCCTTGTTCTCGGNGCTATATTCGGTGGTTTTGCAACCGTGACCGAGGCNGCGGCTGTCGGCGTGTTTGGCGCATTNATCGCCAGTGCGGTCAATCGCAAGCTNAACTGGAAAATGATTTCGGAATCGGCCATCCGCACATTCCGGCTTTCGACGCTGATTGCCTGGATCATCTTTGCCGCCCATGCNTATTCCATGGCNTATACGGCAATGGGNGCGGAAGAGTTCATTTCCCATATCACCGCGCAAATNCCGGGCGGAAAATGGGGNGCTCTCGCNTTCATGATGGCNGTGCTNCTGGTTCTGGGCATGGTGCTCGATCCGGTCGGNATCATGCTGGTNACNNTGCCGGTNTTCCTNCCGCTNGTCGCCATGCACGGGTTTGATCCGGTNTGGTTCGGTATCCTGTTCGTCATCATGATGGAGATCGGCTATATGACGCCNCCCTTTGGTTTCAACCTGTTCTATCTCAGATCGGTTGCCCCGCCGGATGTCACAATGAAGGANATNTACTGGTCCGTGGGACCTTATACGATTGTCGAANTNGCNGGNCTCCTGCTTATNGTGGCCTTCCCGGCCATTGCCCTGTGGTTCCCGAACTACATATTCAACTAGCAANCCNANAACCAATCCTGANGGATGCAANANCACGCGGCAGCATCTGCCGCGTGTTTTTTNGTANNCGGAACGATACANNNACTATCCTGTAGNNCCCAACNTNCCNGCATCANNTCAACANCTCTGGACANGCCGCGTGAAACTGCGTAACAAAGGGCNATNATGGGGACATAACCGGATAGTCGAGAGGTGGGCANAGTATGATTTCCGGATTGNCCGCAAAGATCAAGCGCAGCACTCTGAACGGATTAGCCNACTGTCAGGAAAATACANTCCTTTTTATTGACCATGTAGCNCGCCAGATCAATCTGCGNCTGNTGATACTGGTNANGGCGGTGGCAACGGTCAGCTTCATAAGTGCNGNGCTNCTAACACANGGGCCGCAGCCGATTGCCGGATTCCGGCCGGAACAGATTGCNTATCTGGGNATGCCCGANACCAGATTGCAGATGCAGTTTTATACTCTGCTCTGCGTGTTGTTGTTTTCTGCCTCACTTGTCATCGGGCTTGTCCGTCCGGGTATTTCCANGCCATTTGCNNCCCATAAGATGNCGCTTACNGAGNATATTCCGCTACCCGCCCGCCCATACGNCNTGCTGCTNTTCTGGGTTGCCGTTCTTCTTATNTACGATCCNAAANTGCAAGATTTTCTGGTCGCNCTTTTNGTCGCCTACCTNATGAAGGAGGTACTGAAAGGCCGCTTTGAAACNTCCCGCATCNTNCTTGCNTTTGNGATNCTNTGCTTNGGACTNTTNCTNCTTCCGCTTCTGTTTCCNCCCGCCATTCCCGACCAACAACTCTGGAGTATGGATATCCACTGGTCCGCCGTCATTGGAGACGGGCTTCAGGAGGCTTCCGGCGATGCACATAGATATGAAGCTTTTGCCGCCTATGGGCTTCTGCTGACCGAGCTTATTGCATTTGGGCAAAAATTTTCCGCCTTCCGCGATCTCGCTGGCACGCAAACGCTTCTGATTATCGTGGATATTGTCTTTTTCGGGCTGCTCTGCTTTATCATCACCCAGCGAGTTGGCGCAAAGAATGCCCGCCTCATATGGGCTTCCGCAATTCTGATTCTCTTACTTTTTGCCGGAGCGATATCAGGGGCCCTACAAAATCTGACTACACCGAACCAGCTCCCTTTACGGTTCATTCTGCTGCCGCTCACTGTCATTATTGCCTATTATCTCGGGACTCTGTCTGTCCTGTGGGCAGCACTTCTAGTTGGCGCAATTGCCCCGTTATTTGCCTTTTATAACTTCGAAACCGGCTTTTACTGTCTTCTGGCTCTGGGGTACGGACTGTTCATCAAAGGGGCAAAGGGCGGCGTATGGGCGCTCCTGATGGCGGGAATGCTGACAGCGCTCACCTTTGTTCTGTCCGCGTCGTTTCTCATCCTGCTCTTTTTTGACGGTCCTTTTCCAAGCGTCCTTCAGGAACTTTTACGACTCATACAGCAAAAGGTCGCGAGCGGAACAGGTGGCTTTGCCGGTTTATCCTATTACTTTTTTGCCCCCTTCTTCCTCGTCATGGCCCATTGCATGGGGCTGTTTGCATCCCATCTGCTGGCAATCCGGGATCGCACACCCCTCTCCCCGATTGCTTTTCAGGGTATGGTAATCGTTGGCCTTATAATCGCCATCGGCCCCTATGAAATGAACCGCTATCACCTGAACAAAATGTGGGTACCGCTTCTCCTGTATACCTTGCTGATGCTTCCTCGCCTTGCGGGCGGGCCGAAACAGGACCGCCTTGTCTGGTCATTCATTCTCATCGTGCTGGTCGCCCCTTTCCTGTTCGGCAATCCGATCCGGTATGTCTTCAAGAAAGAACCATATGTGGCGGCAATTGAACGCGTCCAAAAGGAAATCACACCCTGTATCGACGGGCTACCGGCATCGCAGGCGCTTTGCCACTACGCCGCCCGGAAGGCGGAAGAACTGCGCACTCTTTATGAACGCTATCCCGACATTGCCTGGTTGAGCGGACTCTCGCTCACCATGACGCGGCTCACAGACAACTCTCCGGCGCTAGCAAAGAAAGCCCTCTTTTTCTATGCCCATCGAGATGAATTGCGCGATAATGTCATTAACGACATCGCTGTCCTGAAGGCGCCTGTTTTTGCCTTCGATAAGGTTGAGACGGGAAACATTGCCGGAATTCCGGAAGTCGTCGAAGACTTTCAGGAAAGCCTACTGCAAGACGCCGGTTATGAAGTGATTGAGAATACCGAATACTGGCATATCGCCCGCCTGAAGGGCGGAGAAAATTGACCATAGGGCAAAGCGGAGATTAAAGTCCGGACAAAACCTCTTTCGCTGTATTTGCAATTCTTGTGGCGTGTTCTTCAACGCCGCAATACATTGGCAGTCGCACCAGTCGCGTGGCACCGCTCACTGTATTGTCCATGCTGCCGGAGATACGACAAAATTTCTCCCCCGCTGGCGATGTATGCAGCGGAACGAAATGACTGAGAGCCTGTATGCCTTGCTCTGCCATGCCATTGATAAAGGCCCGGCGCTTTGATGCATCATGCACCAACCCGAAATACATATGACCATTCGGCTGATTACTGTTCCCATATTCAGGAAGTTGCAACAGACCGGTTGGCCGGAGAATTTCATCATAAATATTCCAGGCTTTCATACGCCGTTCAGTGATTTCCTCGCCATGTTCAAGCTGAGCCAGCAGAAAGGCTGCCAGCATGTCCGAGGGCAGATAACTCGAGCCGATATCCCGCCAGGTATATTTATCGACCCGCCCTTCCAGAAAGGCTTTCCGATCTGTACCTTTTTCACGGATAATCTCCGCCCGGGCAGTCATTTCCGGCCGATTGATGAACAGGGCGCCGCCCTCGCCGGAGACAATATTCTTCGTTTCATGAAAGCTGAAACAACCGAGATGACCAATGGTTCCAAGCGGGCGGCCCTTATAATTGGAGAAAATCGCCTGCGCCGCGTCCTCAATGACAATCAGGTTATATTTCTCGGCAAGCTCCATAATCCGGTCCATTTCACACGCCACCCCCGCATAATGAACCGGAACAATTGCTTTGGTTTTGTCCGTAATGGCCGCCTCAATCAGCTTTTCATCCATATTCATCGTGTCAAGGCGGATATCGACAAAAACCGGAACTCCGCCCCGCAGAACAAAAGCGTTGGCACTCGAAACAAAGGTGTAGGACGGCATGATAACTTCGTCACCAGGCTGGATATCGGCAAGAATGGCCGCCATTTCCAGCGCGGCCGTACAGGAATGCGTCAGCAAGACCTGATCCACATGGAATTTTTTCTCAAGATACTCGCTGGCGCGATGTGTAAAACTGCCATCTCCGGAAATCATTTCGCCATTCTGGGAGCCGGCGATCGCCTTTGCGATATAGGTTGCCTCATCACCCGTAATGAAAACTTTATTCAAAAATATGTCGATCGACATATGATGTTACCTTTCACATACTACTGGAAAACAGCTAAATACCGGGTCAACTAAACAGAGTTTACGCATATTTTGATTAACAATATATCTTCAGAAATCTTGGGTGTGAAAACTTAACCGGCTGATCTGACAACTATTTTCATATAGGCCCCGAAGCGTTCCGGGAGATACTCAAACAACCGTCCCGCTCCTAACCTGTTTGCCAAAACCGCGCTCCGGGCAAGCGCACTCTGACGTTTGCGAAATTCCGTATCCACCTCAAGACGGTCAAGCATCCGACCCATGATTGCCCGGTCAAAATCACAATCATACCCTTTTTGCGCGCAAAAGCGTTTTACTTGTGATGCTTTGATAAAATTTAGAGATTGCCAAAGGCCCCGGGCATCCAGCTTTTCTTCGATCTTGCGGATAGTGTCTGCGAAAATCTTCAGCGTGAGTGATTTCCCAAACACAACAGGAAGAGCAAAATGAGATTCATAGGGAATATTGTAATTCGGGCATAAGATAACGAGTTTCCCACCAGGCTTCAGCATGGAGATGCAAATATCCATGGCTCGGCGCCAATCATCCAGATGTTCGAATACATTGATGGAAAATATCAAATCAAATTTCCGATTGCTGCTGACATCTTCGATCCGCTTGCGGATAAAGGCGATGTTCACATGCGCTTTTTCGATGGCGTCGAGGC
The DNA here is from genome assembly GCF_002694385.1 of Sneathiella sp. Classification (GTDB taxonomy): domain Bacteria; phylum Pseudomonadota; class Alphaproteobacteria; order Sneathiellales; family Sneathiellaceae; genus Sneathiella. The sequence continues at coordinate 113,916 of NZ_NZMB01000004.1, read as the reverse complement.
TATCGGCAAATTGCGCAAACCCGGGCCCGATCGGTTCTACTCCCGTAAAGGAGATGGCGTCGAAGCGTTTCGCCAGCTCACTAAGTAATAACCCCGTTCCACAACCGATTTCAAGCGCCGTTGCCTGCCCGTCAAGTTGCTCCAGAAAGGGGGAGACTTCACTGGCGCCAAACGCCGCCTCCGCGCGCAGGCGAGCTGCTTGTGCCTCATCCTTAAACACCGGGCCAATTATAGCAGTTTCCATCTCATCCCCTTCTCCTCGATGCCGGGTAAACAACCTTATCCATCAGAACAAACAGCAAAAAGATGAGACAGAGAAATCGGATAAACGCTGCCCATTCAGGTTTGACCTGTATTATCTGAACACGATAGAGGACAAATCCTATATGGCAACAATAGATCAGCACTCAATGCAGGACATATAAAGTTGCCGATTTGAGTATTGGGCTCTCATCCTGCCAAATCCAGTATTTATGAAACAATACATTCATAGCATACCCAGCGCGTAGCAGATACTGACGGTGAGCGGATAAGGAGCTGACCAGTATAACAACAGAAGATATAAACAATAACCAAGGACATTTCCGAGAACGCCGCTGACAATAAACCGCCAGACCTTGCCCCATAGCACTCCGAATTCTGCAATCATATTGCCAATTCCGCCAGCCCAATCCCAGATCGGCCATAGCTGTTTCCGTTATAAAGCATGAAGGTCTTGTCAATATGCCCGAAGACAAAAGGATACTCGACTATTTCGCTATCCCAACCCGAAGCGGAAACGTCTATCCGTGGATTTCCAGGCGGCATGGACCAGCCATTCTCCATCTTTCGGCTATGCCCGATGCGGTAGGGCGTCCCGTCACCGGTGCGGTATGAAAACCACATATCTTCGGAACCATTCTGGTTTTTGAAGAGAGTTGGACGGGAAAAGGCCTGGGCAACGCCAAGCTTATAAGGAATTACATCCTCTGTCCGTTACCATTTATGTCCATCGGCGGATATGGCTCGACGGAGAACATGCAGCATTTCGCCATTTCCCGCATCCCAACTGTCCGTTGCGCCATACTACATTTCAAAACCGCCGCCCTCCACTCGCTGCACCCAGGGGCACGACAGGCTGATGCTGTTAAATTCCTCTGCAGTGATAAAAGGCTTATCCTGATCAAGAGACAAAGTCAGATCACCATGCACTCGCAATCGACCAATATCCCCTCGCCAATGGGCATTCGGTAGATTCTGCCAGCCCATGAACAGCATATAGGTCACACCGACCGCTTGATAACAATTGCAGATACTGACGCCGTCTTCATAGAAACTGCTTTTCGGTCCGGCGCAGAAAAACGGCTCCTGATGATCGACGACGACAATTTTTCGTTCGATATCATAATCGAAGGCACCAACGGAGGAGCGGTTATGCTCATCCCTGCCGATATAAAAAATACGGTATAGATTGCCCGACGAGAGGACAGGTAACGGATTTGCCACATGACTCCTGAGCTGCGGATGGCCTCCTCAAGGCGTAAAAATCAGCCCGGTTTTAATCCAATGATGGCCGGGCACCTTGTATATACCCCGCAGTTTACTGCTCGGAAGACGGGATCTCTCCGTTCTCTTCGTTATATAGACGCCTTCCGGATCCACATTCCCAAGAATGACGGCCCCCGCGCCAATAACACTTCGCGCGCCGATTGTGATGCCATCTCTTAATGTTGAGTTGACCCCGAGGAAGCATTGCTCCTCTACCCTTACCCCGCCGGAAACGACCCCTTGGGAAGAGATAAAACAATGGTTTTCAACCGTCGAATGATGCCCGATATGATTGCTGCTCAAAAGGGTGACGTTATCACCAATTGTCACAAACGGTTGGATTGTATTGTCTTCTAGGATGAAGCAGTTTTCTCCAATCCGACCATCATTCAACGGGGTTGCATGCGGACTGATATAACTCGCGAGCCTATATCCCTTTGCCTTGGCGGCCTCAAATCTTTCGTGCCGCAAAATATTCAATTTGGTATAGCTGGGAGCAACAAAGAAAGAATAGCCTTCTGGTGAATAAACTGTTTCAACATCTTCAAACGGGACGATAGGAAGGCCGCAGAAACTCTCTTCCTTAATAGGCCGTTTCGACACAAAAAGTGGCCACCTCATAATCCGTATGACGATCAAAATAAAACTGCGCCAGTTCGGCAATCTGGCTGTTACCAAAAAATAGTCAGCTTGTTCGTCATGACAGCCTCACCAGAAGCGTGAACTCATACAGATTATAGTCATGGAGCAGGGCCACATTGCGCGAGAATTTTCTATTGCAATAATCAAACAGAAAGCAGGGATCAGCGTAATAAAGATGATCCGCCTTGTGGTCTTCATCGGAATAGGACGTCAGGCAGTTAAACGCAAAACCACGCCGTGAATGGCGCGCCATAATGTCCAGTGTTTCCAAGATATAGTTCAGCCATTTCTCATGATTTGTATCGAGACAAACGTTGAAAATGCCGCTCGCGACGGCAAAGTCAGTGATGATATCGGGTTCATGCCCCTGCAGAAACCGTGCGCGCGGTTCCCCAAAAAGCGTTCCCGCGCTGTGTGTGGTAACCATGTTGTCGGCAAGATCAAGCCCGAGAAACTCAAATTCACATTCCGCCGGAAAGCGTTGCTGCATGTACTCCAGAAACGCCCCATAACCGCAACCAAAATCAGTTATGGAGAAAGCCTGCCCGGGCCGATATGTTTCCAGCACAATCCGGGACAGCTCGGCAAAACGCAGGAATTGCCCTTCATGATCCTTCCAGTCAACGCCCCTGGCCGTCGCGCCATGCTCTTGCAGTCTCTGACTGTAGTAGGAAGCGACATCGCTATGTATTCTGGAATTAGGATCTGTCATAAACCTGCCGATAAATTGCATTGGGGCGTTGTTTCACTTCAGAGAATACCTTCCCGAGATAAAGACCGAGAATGCCCAGACCAAACAGGTTAAGCCCGCCAAAAAAACATATGGCGACGACGATGGACGTCCAACCCTCCGCCAGGTTGCCAAAGAGATGACGAAGAATAACCCATATAGCAACAATTGCCGAGAGCGTGGCAATAATGAGACCAACGAAACACATCAGCTTCAGCGGAACAGTGCTGAAACAAAGAATATGGTGAAGAAAAAAGGAGATCTTTCTGCCAAAGCTATAATTTGTCTCCCCGCGGGAAAGCTTGTGAGCTTCAATTGATCGTTGATTGAAACCGGTTATGGCCCATAAACCGGCGATAAAAAACTCCCGCTCCTGATGCAGCATCAGCGCGTCGAGATAGCGGCGGCGCATAAGTCGGGCCGTCACTAGATTTTCGGGAATTTTCGCTTCGGACAGATAGCTGAAGAGTTTGAAAAAAGTGCGCCACTCACTCTTTCAAACCATTTTCCCTTGCGCTTCTGCTGCACGCCGAAAACAACATCAACCGTTTCAACCCCCTCCGCCTCCGTCAGTTCTTGATAGAAGGACGCAAGCCATTCCGGCTGTTCCTCCAGATCAGAATCCAGCAAAAATATATAGTCTCCCGAGGCATAGGAAAGCCCGGCCATCATGGCCTTATGGTGGCCGAAATTGCGCGACAGATCCAGCACCTTGACACACCGGTCTTGTTCATGCAATGCAACCGTCGGCGCCAGGCTGTCATCAGGGGAGCCGTCGTTTACGAGTATAATCTCGAAATCATCGCCAAACAGGTTTTCCGCCGCTTTGACGGAACGCTCGTAAAACTCATCGACAAAGGATGCACTTTTGTAAAGCGTCGCAACAATTGAAAGTTTCATTTAGCAACCTGCTTCATGAATTTCGGCGCGTCTTCGCCTGTATTTGCTATCAGATCAATCACGCTGACGCCATGCTCAAAATCACCCCAAAGCTGTTCATAAACCGGATAGCCGGAATAGTCGAACCATTCCACCGCCACGCCGTCCTTTCCGAATAACTCGACATCCAGATAGTCTTTTGCAAGCGGGCCGGAAACATATACATCTGCCTTTAACTGGCGGCAAATGCATAACAATCGTTCATTCACCCCTTCCTCCAGATCAAAATCAGAAGAGGAGAGAATCTTCGTATTTATACCCAGAAACCGACAAATGCGATGCGTCAGATCGGCATTTATATCCGAAAGACAGTCGGGAATCGGGCCCTCGAAAAAAGGCCGGATTAGCTCCGCCATTGTCTGGAAATGTCTCGCCTTGTTGTAGTTTGCCTCTATGCTCCGCCAATGTTTTTTGGCAAAGGCATCATTTTCAATTCGTGTATCATTGATTTTCTGGAAATATTTATTCTTGGAGAGGACCGGCACGGTCAGCCACTGCAGACCCTGCGGGGTTTTTATAATATTCCTGTTGCGCCAATCCCGCCGCGTGAATTGGGCATCATCATAAAGAACAAAGCAATCAACTGAAGCAATCAGATCAAAATACCCCTTCCACGGCAGATAGTTTGACTGAACAATGGCGACCCTCATAGATGGTGTCCTAAAGTATTTTTTGGTATAACTTAAATAACTAGATTGATAACTATGTTTGAGGGAAGCATATAATTCTAATTGGAAAAGGCAACAACCAACAGCTCCTCAAAATTTCAGCTCATGCCAATAGACAGAACGCACCGCAGTAGTTATACAATGAGCAGATGTGAAATATGCCACCCAGAATTCCCATTGCATTGTTCCGCCGGACCTTCAAAAAAAACGGCATCGATAATATTCTAAATAAAACAAGAAGAACAACATGTCCAACATGCGTGCCCTGAGACCGGTTTTCCCCATCCTTGTCGGTGCTGCGCTCATGCTCACATTGAGTTTCGGCATGCGGCAGAGCCTTGGCCTATTCATGCCCTCGCTGACCCGTGACATCGCGGTCACCATTACCGATTTCACCCTGGCCATCGCCATGCAGAATCTTGTCTGGGGCCTGTTTCAGCCAATTGCCGGCATGTTTGCTGATCGTTGGGGATATCGTCCCGTCATGATGATCGGCGCTCTCTCCTATGTGATTGGCATGATACTCATGGCAACCGCCAATGGCGTCATCGCGGTTCTTGTCGGCGCCGGTGTTTGTGTCGGGATTGCCATGGCCTGCGCCTCCTTTGCCATGGCCATGTCCCTGACGGCACGACTTGTGCCCGCCACGATCCGTAGCACTGCGCTTGGTATCATGTCGGCCGTTGGATCAATCGGCGCCATGTTCATCGCTCCTCTCGGACAGCTCCTCGAATCATCCTATGACTGGCGAACCGGTTTTGTCGGGTTCATCGTGATCGCCATCCTGATCCTGCCTGCCGCCTGGATAGCCGGTCGAGTCGACAAGGAAGCTCCGCTCACTCTGTCGCCCGATAATACCGATACCCTGTCTGCCGGAGCGGCCGCCCTCGCGGCTTTCCGCTATCCCCCCTTCGTCATGATGGCAACGGCCTATTTCGTCTGCGGGATGCAGCTTATCTTTCTGACAACGCATCTACCGTCCTATCTTGTGTTGTGCGGATTGGATCCGATGCTGGGCGCATCCGCCATTGGCATCATCGGCGGATTCAATATTATCGGCAGCCTGTTTTTCGGCTGGGCCGGTCAAAGATGGTCAAAGCAGGCCCTGCTCGGTATTATCTATATGTCCCGATCCTTCGTACTGGCTGTCTATTTCATCCTTCCGCCAACGCCGACCACCACCATCATTTTTGCCGCTGTCATGGGTTTCTTCTGGCTTGGAGTTTCCCCGCTTGTGGCCGGATCGGTGGTGGAAATGTTCGGTCTGCGCTGGCAGGCCATGATCCAGGGGTTCGCCTTCTTCAGCCATCAAATCGGCAGTTTTGTCGGCGCCTTTGGCGGCGGATGGCTGTTCGACAAGCTGGGATCATACGACGTTGCGTTGCAAATGGGGGTCGGGCTTGGCCTTTTTGCCGGCGTATCGCAAATCCTTTTTGCCCTGTTTTATCCGCCGCATAAGCCGCAAACGGCATAATATGTGTCGCGAACGGACATCCTAACTTCCGGACGCAACATCGGGACTGACAATCGGCAGATCACCAACCGATCCCAGCCGTTCCTCATCCCGATGGAAGAGCGGCTTGCTTTTCATATACTGAACCAGCAGACGGGAAAGCGACGTCAAGGAATCCAAATGCGTCCGTTCATAGCCATGAGACGAATCCAGCGCAAAGCAGAGAAGCGCGGTGCGAATGTCATTCCCCGCCTCAACCGCCGCGGCCGCATCACTGCGATAATAGCGGAAAACGTCGCGGCTATAGGTAATACTGTTATCTTCGCACATATTGATCAGGCTGCGGGTCAGCTGCCGGTCGAAAGGGCCGGATGAATCCTGCATGGCAACAGTCACCCCGTATTCGGATGTATATTGCTGCGGGGCGATCGTCCCGTTGTCGATCGAAACAAGCTCCGCCACATCACCATGCAGAACATGGGAGGCGCCCACGCCGACTTCCTCGGATATGGTGAAAAGAAGATGACAGTCAATCGGCAGCAGGGCCCCGTCGTCCACAATTGACTTTGCCGCGGCCAGGACAGAGGCAACCCCCGCCTTGTCATCCAGATGCCGAGAACAGATGAAACCGTTGTCCGTAAATTCCGGCATGGGGTCGATCGCGATGGCATCCCCGACATTAATGCCAAGGGCAACAGTATCCGCCACACAGGAAACCTTTTCATCCAGACGCAATTCCAGATTAGTCCAGTTGATCGGCTGTGTGTCAATTTCATCGTTATAGGTATGCCCTGACGCCTTAAGCGGCAGGATTGTTCCGCGGAACTGCCCCTCATCCGCATAAACAGTCACCCGCGCCCCCTCTGCAAAACGGGCCGACCAGGATCCGATAGGAACCAGCTGCAATCGCCCGTTTTCATAAAATCCCTTGACCATGGCGCCAAGTGTATCGAGATGCGAGACAATGGCGCGATCCGGAGATGATTTCACCCCCTTCAGATCAGCCCGGACAGCACCGCGGCGGGTCAACTCGAAAGGAATGCCGAAGGCCGTCAGGTGATGGCAGATATATCCGACGATTTCATCCGTCATGCCGGTCGGACTCGGGATGTTTAAAAGTTCCTTCAGGGTCGTTATGAGGAATTCATGGTCGATTGACTGTCGGTTCTTCATTTTACTCCGTCTCTCTGATTTTTTTTCGGTTAAGTTCCACTGTCTGCGGAAACAACAGATCAATAAAACGTTCCGCTGTCGGCTGCGGATGATGATTGGCCAGCCCCGGTCGCTCATTCGCCTCAATCACCACATAGTCGGCGCGTTCGGGGGACTGAACCACAAAATCCATCCCGACAACGGGAATCTCCAGCTTTTGCGCTGCCCGAATGGCGGCATCGCGTAAATCGTCATGCAGGGTATCCGTCACATCATGAATGGTGCCGCCCGTATGCAGATTAGCCGTTCGGCGAACGGTTATGCGGGCGCCCTCAGGCAGAATGTCGGACATTTGATGTCCGGCCGTCTGGACACAGCGAAACGTCTCGTCATCCATGGGGATGCTGCTTTCCCCATCCGTTGCAGCCACTCGCCGTCGCGACAGCTTTTCGATCAGCTCTTTAACGGTTGCCTCTCCATCCCCCTTGATTGTCGGAGGTTTGCGAAGCGCCGCCGCGACAACCTGGTCATTCATCACAATGACCCGCAGATCCTGGCCCTCGACATATTCTTCGAGAATAACGGAATCGCAGATCGCTTCGGCATTCCTTATTGCCGCTTTGACATCTTCTTCGCTACGGAGATCCACCGCAACGCCCTGCCCCTGTTCGCCGCGGGCCGGTTTGACCACGATACGATCATGCCGGGCACAGAAGTCGGCCCGCAGCCGATCATCCGTCACAGTCACCTGATCGGGCAATTTTAAACCGGCCTGTGCGAGCAACCGGTGTGTCAGACGTTTGTCATCGCAGCGGCTGAGCGCGACGGCGGAAGTGAGATCACTCAAGGATTCCCGGCATGCAATGGCACGGCCGCCATGGCTCAGCCTGAAAAGACCTGCCTCTGCATCTTCCACTTCTACCTGAATGCCGCGCCGCCGCGCTTCATCAACAATAATCTGTGCGTAAATGTTCAGCTTTGCATCTTCGGCCGGGCCAATATACAACTTTTCATTTATCGGGTTTTTTCGCTTGATACTATAGACGGGGATCTGCTCAAAACCGATCTTGCGGTAAAGGGCAATCGCCTCATGGTTATCATGCATGACGGAAAGATCCATAAAACTCCGCCCTGCGGACGCCCGGGAGGCGGCCAGTGTCCGAACCAGAGCTTCCCCTATCCCCGGGTAGGTCGCCTGGGGATCGACCGCAAGCGCCCACAGGCTTGACCCGTTGTCGGGATCCTGCATCGCCTTTTCATGATCTACCGACATCACGACACCAATGACATCGCGGTTGCCCGTCACCTCCTCTGCGATCAGCACTTCCACCGCCGGATCAATCTGCTCCGGGCTGAAATAATTCTCGCGGACCGGCACCATGGCGCGCCCAAGATAAAGACGGTTCACGGCCTTTTCATCACCGGACACCCCTTTGCGAATTAGGAACTGCTGCGGATTTGCCGGTTGTATGCGACGGCGCTTCAGATCAAGCCGGAAGGTGTGCGATGGATCAAGAAACAGCATTTGCGGCGCATAGGACAGGACAACATGCGGCTCCCGCACATACATCGCAACGTCACGCTCACTCTTCGCCTCTTCTGCCAGCGCTTTTGCAAGCGCCTCGCCATCATCGAATGTCTGCCCGAAGAGAAGCCGTCCCCAACCGCAATCAGCGGCGATATTTCGGCCGATCCGATCCGCTTTAAGACTGTCCGGCGGCTCTCCCCAGTTTTTGAGCGACGCCTGGGAATCCCGTATGGATTTGTCCGTCTCTGTCTCTTTCGCTGCCGTCATCGCCTGTCCCTGTTCATACACCGTGGGTTTGCAGCCAGAACTCAAGTGTTGCGAGTTGCCAGAGTTTCGAGCCGCGGAGTGGCGTGATATGCATTGTCGGATCGGCGAGCAGTTCCTCGACATACTCTGATCGGAACAACCCACGCTCTCGCGCCGCCGTCGAATTCAACGTATCGCTGACAAGTTCTAGATATTCCCCATCGACATATTTGAGGGCGGGGACGGGAAAATACCCTTTTGGCCGATCAATCACTTCTTCGGGAATGATCCTGCGTGCCACATCCTTCAGGATGCCCTTGCCGCCGCTCGCCAGCTTGTGCCGCGACGGTATCTTCGCCGCCAGCTCGACCAGCTCGTGATCAAGAAACGGCACCCGCGCCTCCAACCCCCAGGCCATGGTCATGTTATCGACCCGCTTTACCGGATCATCGACAAGCATCACATTGGTATCAAGATCGAGCGCTTTTTCAACCGGGTAGGTGCTGCTGTTTCGGTCAAAATAAGCCGCAACAAAATCACGGCTGTAATCCTGCCCTATATAATTTTCCGAAATCGCCCGCGCATATTCCTCGTGATCCCGGTCAAAGAAAACTTTTGCATAGTCGCCAACCGGATCATTCGTTTTTTCAAGTGGCGGGTACCAGTGATAACCGGCAAATATCTCATCTGCCCCCTGCCCGCTCTGCACCACCTTTACCTGCTTCGAAACTTCTTCCGACAGCAGGTAGAAACCTATATTGTCATAGCTCACCATAGGTTCGGACATGGCCGCGAAGCATTTCGGCAACGCCCCCAGCAACCGGCTGGACGGCACCATTGTCTTGTAATGGTCCGTGCCGAAATGCTGTGCGATCAAGTCGGAATATTGAAATTCATCGCCTTTTTCACCATGGGCCGCCTCAAAGCCGACGGAGAATGTTTTCAGCCCCGTTTGCCCGGCCTCCGCCAGCAGACCGACAATGAGGCTCGAGTCAACGCCGCCCGACAGCAGCACGCCAACCGGCACATCGGCGATCATACGGCGATCCACCGCGCGGCGAAGGGCGGTTAACAGCTCATCCTGCCATTCTTCGGCGGGCCGGTTTTCCTCCTCCGCCGTGCGGGCGAAATCAAGCTGCCAGTAACACCTGTCCTTTTCGGTGCCATCCGGTTCAATCACTCGTATGGTCGCCGGCGGCAGTTTGCGCACCCCCTTAAGAATGGTGTAGGGCGGCGGCACAACCGCATGAAATGACATGAAATGATGCAGGCCCGCCGGGTCAATCGTGGTATCAACCTCTCCCGCCGCGAGGAGGGCGGGCAGGCTGGAGGCGAAGCGCAGCCGTTTGCCGTTCGCCCCTGGCGCAAGATACAGCGGCTTGATGCCAAGCCGGTCACGGGCGAGGATCAGGCGACCGCTGTCCCGCTCCTGAATGGCGAATGCGAACATTCCCTGAAAGCGTGAAACGCAATCCAGTCCCCAATGCGCGTAAGATTTGAGGATTACTTCGGTATCGCCATCGGAATGGAATTTGTATCCTTTTTTCTCCAGATCCCGCCGCAAATCGCGATAATTATAGAGACAGCCGTTAAAGGCAATGGACAGCCCATGTTCGACATCGACCAATGGCTGATGCGATCGCTCGGACAGATCAATAATCTTGAGGCGGCGATGCCCGAGTGCCGTCTGGCCAAACAGATAGGCGCCTGCTGCATCAGGACCCCGCGGCGCCATCGTCTGCATCATTCGGCTGATTGCCGAAAGTGAGACCGGAGAGCCATCGAAGGTGATTTCTCCACAAATTCCGCACATGTGTTTTTTATCCTGTTTTCCGACAGACTGTTTTCCCGCCCGCCGTGACATATGGATCACAATCAAGTGTGACGGGCGGCAACAAACCCATAGGGATGCCGCCGCCAGTCACCGTTTTTTTCAGGACATCATTCGATGATTATTCTGCCTTTTCAGAACCGATGACATTCTGCCAGGCTTCCTTCACTGCCGCCCATGCATCTGCCAGGCCGGCTTTCATGTCATCCCAGGTGCTGTCTGCACCCTGCTGCATGGCGCCAAACTGTTCGCCCAGCATGTTACGCTGTTTTCTGAGCTCTACGAGCGCCGCAGATGTTTTCTCCCGCGTGGCTTCGGACATATCCGCCCATTGATCCCGGGCGTCCGCTTCCAGCTCATCGATTTCCTGGTCAAGCTCGGCGAGGGTTTCCTTGATGCTTTCAACAGCCTCATCGCGTTGATCAACCGTATAGTTGGAGATCGAATCGAATGTCTCCGAGATTTTAGCCTGGACATCCTCAACGGAGACATCGCTTTCACTCGTTGTCGCGGAGGTATTTGCCGCAAAGGCGACGGGAGCGCCAAAAGCCATTGTTGCGGCTACGGTTCCAACTGTCATTGCTTTTAGTATTTTCATGAAATACTCCTATTTACTATTTACGTTAAACGGGCTTATTTGAAACGGGCTGCAGCTTTGTTCACCGCATCGCCCAGATTTTTCCAAGCCGATTCCATACCAGCTTTCATGTCTTCCCAGGCATCGTCTCCGGCGTTGTTCAATTCATCAAGCCGGGCTTCAGCCTCTCTTTTCTGGACACGCAGCTCTTCAATTTCTTCGTGATACTTCACCCGTGCCTCGGCCTGGGCGACATCTGCTTTTGCGCGAAGCCGATTGATTTCGGCTTCCCATTGGTCGAGCTGTGCCCGCAGTTTGTTTTCGAATTCTTTCTTTCCCATAGTGGCGCTCCTTTCATAATGGCGTCGCTATTAGCTGGAGCCGTGGGATAGTGGCGGACGACATCGGACAGAATTGTCCTTAACCCTGCGGTTCCGCCGGACTTCGCCAATCGCACGATGTATTCCTTAGCCTGCCATGCGGCAGGTACGGATTACCCGGACAATCGGCGCGTTGTTTCGACAGGGCCTATTGTGCAAATCCGGTCGTTGACGGCATTAACATGGTTTAATATGAGTAGATTTTTACTCACTTATGGCGCAACCAGTTGATAATAAATAAAAAATTTTTATTATTTTAATGCCAGCCGCTTAACCGACAGCGTCATTAACACAGTCCTGTGTCAAGGCGGACTGATCAAGAAAGGTCTGGTCATAACCGGCCCGCTCGCTGAGCGCCTCCTGATCGATGATCTTTAAGCGTCTGGTCTGGGGATCCAGTTCAATCATCCGGTCATTGCGCAGCTTACGCAATGTCCGATTGACATGCACAATGCTGAGACCAAGCGTATCGGCCAGCACTTCCTGCGTTAGCGGCAGGAAGTAATCGCTCCGTCCCGCTTTATCAACAAGCTGCAATCGATGCAGCAGTTCCAGCAGCAGATGACCGAGACGTTCATAGGCATTACGCCGTCCAAGCCGGACAATATGCTCCATAAGGATTGCCTGTTCCCGTGCCCGTGCCCAGGTAAGCGCCAGCGACAGATTGGTAGAGTTATCGCAGATATCGGCAATTTTTTCGGCGGGAATCCGATGCACCCTGACAGGAGTCAATGCCTGAACCGAATCATCGGACAGGTCAAACAGGCTCTCACGAAACCCGAAAATATCGCCCGGCAACAGAAAGGAAATAATCTGCCGTCCGCCATTGGGAACGATTTTATAGCGGATAGCCCAGCCCGATTGCAGTAAATATGCACTCGCGTTCTTCTCGCTTTCCTGAATGATGTCCTGATTTTCATCAAAGGCCATACAGTCGCGCGTCAATTCTTCGATTACCCTGATTTCTGCCTCGGACAGGTCAACATAAGACGAAAATTTCGCAATAAAAATCTCTGCATCCGTCGAAATTGTATCGCCCATATTCGGCATGTGTCCCGGTTAAAAAATCANTATCAGAAGTCTNTCNGTCAGCATCATACAGATGGGATTGGCGAAATTGTGATCAAGCATAACCTATGTAAATGCGTAAGCCCGCCCTTTTCCCCANNCTNTNCNTCCATATGAAGAGGAGCGAGATTGTTGCCTTGAGTAATACATCAGACGCCATATTCGGGAAAGCGGCATTGAGCATATTNGAAAGTCTTGCTCTTGCATTGTTGGATAATGCCGTACTGGATGAACGCACTGTGCAGGAATTGCTGGAAGACGCGGCNGATTCGCACAGACATGCTNTAGCCCTCTCTCCATCNATGGCGCAAGAAATNGAGGCCGCNAACAGGATAGACCGGCTTTTACAATCCATTCTGACNATCCANCANTACCGCAACAATAACTCGCCGCCCTATCTGCGTGNNCCACNCNGCAAGCCCCCCGGGAAAGGAGAATATGACATGAGTGACAATATCTANTCCGTGACAGAGCTGGTTGGCAGTTCGAGNGTGTCTATTGAGGACGCTATCGAGAAGGCNGTAACGCGCGCCTCCCAGACCATCCGGAACCTTGACTGGTTCGAAACCAAAGAGATCCGCGGCCATATCAAGGATGACAANGTCATCCATTATCAGGTCGTACTGAAAATCGGNTTTAGATACGAAGACTGAANAAANNCCGCCGNATAGACGGCNCACGGATCAANATTCNATTCCGCCCCNGNCTGTTCTGCCGCGATGCTCTGTTTATNTGCCGGTAAAACGGGCGGGGCGNTTCTCCAGNAAATGNGCNACCCCTTCCTTGAAGTCCTCGCTGGCAAAGCTTTTGATCATTTCTTCNTTACCGATCGCAACGGCTTCGTTCANCGTCTGGAACATCGCCCCNTAAACCTGACGCTTCATGACCGCCATGGAACGCGGCGAGACATTCTGCGCNAGATCCGTGGCATAAGCCATCACCGCTGGCATGAGCGCACTCGCTTCATAAANCTGATTGACAAGCCCGAGCGCCAGCGCCTCCTCCGCCCCNANACGCCGGGAGGACAGCANCAGATCNAGNGCCGCNGCNTGCCCGATCAGGCGCGGCAGCATCCAGGAAATTCCGTGCTCNGCAATCAGGCCTCGCTTGGCAAANGCCGTCATGAAAATTGCNTCANTNCTGGCAAACCGCAAATCGCAATAAAGGGCGATCACCATCCCAAGGCCNGCNGCAGGCCCATTAATNGCNCCNATAACCGGTTTGCTGAGAGCGGGNAAATAGGANTATTGNGTCTGAAANTCGGGACGAATGGCGGCNTTATAAGCCGCTGTNCCAGTGACAGGGCCTTCGCGTTTNTCCGCGCCACTTTCAATNCCGCTTAACANATCCATATCNGCCCCGGCACAGAANCCCCGCCCCGCTCCGGTCAGCACGATNACCCGGACCGCCGCATCCTTTTCCGCCGTTTCCATNGCNCTGCGCACCTCACGNTCCATCACCCGCGTCCAGGCATTCANCTTGTCCGGCCGGTTCANGGTNATAACGGCCACTCCGTTTTCTGTATCNCANNCNATATGTNCATAGGTCATGACACNCCCCTTTCTTGTTGTTTGAATTCCACCATACATTACATCNCNNTGNCGNCGCATNAANTTTTTNCCCGCNCNAATCAATTGAATCAAAATAGNTTTTNATCAAGANAACAATACAGTTCCCATAATATAGTTTTATGCATTANTATGANTTCAGGGGGACATNAAAATCTACATTCCTGNTTTCCGNTTTCAGGATCAANTCCTCCAAATATTAACGTACTTTCAATGGCCTGCTAACGAAAGTGCTCAANCGGTACTTAAGAGGAGGGTAAGTAAAAATGACAACTTNACTGGTAATTGGCCTGGANGGCCATGAGTCGGGGGATCGCGTCNTGGAATATGGCAAGCGNATGGCGAANCTGATAAAGGACTGCGAGCTTCTGCTCGTATATGTTGTTGAATGGTCTCCCTATTCATTCCAGACGGCAGANGAAAATGCTGTCCGCCACAAACGGCGGGAGGAAGANATTTCCACNGCNATGGAACGGGTTGTTGATCCGGCNGTAGCAANTCTTAAGGCTGCGGGGNTTGCNGCNCGGGGCATCGTCCGTCACGGCGANGTTGCCGATATNCTCAACGATATTGCGAAAGAGGAAAAGGCGGAGCAGATCATTGTCGGCCGGACATCCAGCAGCCGGATACGNTCCCGTTTCTTTGGCAGTTCAACGTCNAANCTGGTGATGAATGCATCTGTGCCAGTAACCGTCATCGGCTAAGGGGGGAGTCGTTATGAAAAAATTCTATNCNGCGCTGCTTATCNCATTCGCAGCCNTCATTACCGCCAGGTCGGCATTTGCACAGGAAGCAATGACCATNGACCAGCAAGTNAACAGCATGTTCGCNACAATNACCGGGCCTTTNGTCAATTTCATTTTTGCGCCCATNCCGGGNACCAGCTTTCCCTGGATCGTNATGTGGCTGGTGATCGCGGCCAGTATTTTCACCATCTACTTCGGCCTTGTCCAATTCCGCTTCTTTGCNCATGCAATTCGCCTCGTGAAAGGCGATTATTCGGATCCCAATGATGCCGGTGAAGTCAGNCACTTTCAGGCGCTNGCNACAGCCCTGTCNGGAACTGTCGGCCTTGGCAATATTGCGGGGGTGGCGGTGGCCATCGGCATTGGCGGGCCCGGCGCCACATTCTGGATGATCCTCGCCGGACTGCTCGGCATGGCGTCGAAATTCACGGAATGTACGCTTGGCGTCAAATACCGCAACGAATATGCTGACGGCACCGTTTCCGGCGGCCCGATGTATTACATCTCCAAGGGCTTTAAAGAGCTTGGCATTCCGGGAGGCAAATTTCTTGCCGTTCTGTTCGCCATTTTCTGTATCCTTGGCGCGCTTGGCGGCGGAAATATGTTTCAAGCCAATCAGGCCCATGCGCAGATTGCCGGGATTGTCGGGGATTATCCGGGCTGGATTACCGGCCTCGCCTTTGCCGCAATTGTCTTTGCCGTGATTGTCGGCGGCCTCAAATCCATCGCGAAAGTGACAGAGAAGGTCGTTCCCTTCATGGGCATTCTTTATGTCGGCGCGGCAATCATTATCCTTCTCGTCAATTATGACAAGATCGGATGGGCCTTCGGTCAGATTTTCGAAGGGGCCTTCACCGGTCTCGGCGTTGCCGGCGGCATGGTGGGCGCACTGATCCAGGGTTTCAAGCGCGCCGCCTTCTCGAACGAGGCAGGTGTTGGTTCCGCCGCCATTGCCCATTCGGCAGTACGGACAAAAGAACCGATCACCGAGGGATTTGTCTCGTTGCTTGAACCGTTCATCGACACAGTTGTTATCTGTACGATGACCGCCCTTGTCATTATCATCACGGGGCAGCTCATAATTGATCCGGTAACGGGGAATTATCTGCTGGATGGTTCCGCCATTGCGACAGTTGGCGGCGTCTCCGGCGTGGGCCTGACATCTGCCGCCTTTGGCTCCGCCGTCAGTTGGTTCCCTTATGTCCTGGCGATTGCCGTGGTGCTGTTTGCCTTCTCGACAATGATTTCCTGGTCTTATTATGGGCTGAAAAGCTGGACATATCTGTTTGGTGAGGGGAAGACGTCAGAACTGATCTTCAAGCTGATTTTCTGCGTTTTTGTTGTTATCGGCGCGGCTGCCAGCCTCGGACCGGTTATCGACTTCTCCGATGCGGCCATTTTCGCCATGGCAGTTGTCAACATCTTCGCTCTTTACTTCCTGATGAAGGTCGTGAAAAAGGAATTTCATTCTTACAGCGAACGCCTCGCCTCTGGCGAGATCAAACGTTACAAGGGGCATTAATAGTGGCGGGAGGCGTTTGTAAAAACGCCTCCCGCTTTTCGGAATAAACCGTCACGGCATTTCCGGGCTCACCCTAAAACATCGTCTAATTAAGAATAAAATGGTATTTTCATTGCAACAGGCAGTCAGGATGCCTGCGCGGCAATGGATAGCGTCAGTCAAGTCGGGGGTCGGTGCTATGAAAAAACTCACTGCAATTCTTTATTTATCTCTCGCCCTCATGGCCGGACCGACATCGGCCAGCGCCGCTGATGACAGGATCATTGAAGGCGCGCTTGTTGATATCCAGAAATATGAACAGCAGTTTGCCGGCACCGCACCTGTGAACAAGGCCGCAATCAACAGAACGCTCAAGCTTCTCACCCTGACCCGGCAACGACTGGACAGCGCTGCGGACCATTCACAGCCCGCCTGGCAGGCGGCGGATACGCGATATAATGCCTTGGTTGCCCATCTCAACAATCTGGCCAACCCGGCGGGAGCCACCACGACCGCATCACCGCCGCAAAAGACGGCCCCGCCCGCCCCTGCGACACCTTCATCCATGCCCCCGGCTGAGACAACCGCAACCGGAACCACAACTGGCAGCGCTCCTGCCCAACAGATGATTTCGCATCAACGGGTTCAGGTGAACAAGCTGGACCGGGATATCAAAAGTGCGACAGCAACCGTAGACAAGGACGGACCCAAACCGTTTCAAGACCCTCAATATGTCCAAAAAATTGACAATGCCCTGACTCGTTTCCGCGATACTTACGCGAAATTTACAGAATTTAAAGGCGATCCCGATGTCGATAAGGCGGCGAGCTCCCTTGCTACATTTGAAAATATGATCGCCTTCGGCAAGGATCTGGCCGCCAAAGAGCTGGCATCTCTTGGCGATGTTCAGGCGCGCTTGAATGAAACAGAAGGGCAGATGCGCCAGGTCGGCGCTCCACAAGCGCCCATGCAGCCGTTTGAGAAGGGGCAACTCGAAGCATGGCTGCGCAGCCTTGCCGCCAATCGCAAGGCGGCTATCGCCATTTATCAGCCCCTTCCCGAGATCAGGGAGCGTGCGTACCTGCCCAATAATCCCGGCACCGTAGAACAGGGGGCACCTTATGATATGCAGGATGTGGACCGGATAGAGCGATATTTACGCGATACCGTCAGCCAAATTGATGCCAGCCTTAAAGAATTTACGGAACAGCTTAGCAACGCGGTCAGAACGGAAACGGACAGTCTTTCCTTCTATGAAAGCTTTGATCCCGCCGATCCGGAGACACAAGCGCAACAGTTTCTCGGCGCCGGACGCGCTGATGACATCCGCCAGCAGCTTGCAAAAAAGCATCTGCTGGTCAGCGAGGCCGCAGAATATTCACGGCTCCTCAAGCATGACACGCTGGATGAACGCCTTGCCCTCCTCTCCCGTATCGAGAATGTGTCGAAAGGCTATGAAGAAAGCCGTTTGAAAGCCCTCGAACTGGTCCGGATGCCAAAGGCAGTGACAACAGATACAAAGTTGCAGGATACTGCAATGAAAACGCTGCAATCTTATGACTATGTCGGTGAGATCAAACGCCTTGTCATCAATACAGAAAAGACGCATCGCAAGATGGAAACCAGCGAGGCCGAATTTGACAAGATCGACGTGGGGGCGGGTGGCAAGGTAACGCTGTCAGGGACTCAAACCACTTACTATTATGAGTGGGATGAATTTCAGGTCGCGACAGCGGAGCCCATTGAGGACACACATTATATCTTTTACACAACCCTCAAATATTACACTTCCGGCGCCGCCAAAACACCGCTTAACCGTTGGATCATCAGCAATCGCATACAGGGAAGTGAAATTCCACTTGCCAATATTGAGCTGGACTGAATGTCCTTACATGGGGATCAAGAACCATCTAAGATCGCCCGAAAATACCTGCATCTGACGCATTCTCTCGACACGCGTTTGTAAAACTGCAATGTTTTTTCCATATTAAAGCCGTATTGTTGATTAAATAGAATTGCATGAATTCGCATCAAACATTCGACAAAGTTCTGCTTCACTGGGCAGAACAGACCCCTGACGCCGCCGCACTTGCAGGCGCCGGTCAATCTGACCTCAGCTACTTTGATCTGTATGAAATACTCCGTGAAAGCCGCCTTATGCTTGCCGGGAATGGGATAGGCCGGAATGATCGTGTCGCCCTTGTTCATTCTGGCGGGGCGGAAATGGCCGCAGCGGCCATCGGCATCAGTTCGCTCGCGGCTGTTGCGCCTTTCAGTCCAGCAATGTCCGCAGGCGAATTTTACCTGCATTTTCAGGATAAAAAAATCAGGGCTCTCGCATTGGAAAGCGCCCTGCCCTCCGCCGCGCGGGAAGCGGCGGTCCGACTACAGATTCCTGTGCTTGATATTGTGCACGACGATCCCGCAATTGCCGGAAAAATACGGTTGTCCGGCCAGACCGGCCTGCCCCCGATCCAACCGGAAAGCCTCTGCGAAGAGGATATGTTCGTTATTTTTACCACATCGGGAACGACCAGCTACGGCAAGACGGTCCCGCTTTCCCATCGTCTGATGCTGCCCCGTATCCGAAGCATGGCACGGATGATGGATTACAGGCCGACTGACCGCGTTCTTAACATCATGCCGCTTTTCCATACCGGCGGATTTTCCGCAGGCATGATGGCAACGCTTTACAGCGGGGGGACATTCTCCGCGATCAAAAATAATGATGTGGATGCCCTGTTCCGCTCTCTCGCAACATTCCGGCCAACGGTGATTGCCGGAGGTTATACGGTTTTTCACTCCATCGAGCGAAAAGCCTCCGAATATGTAAATGAAATCACGGCCGCAAAGGCACATTTACGCATGCTGCGCACCGGCACGGGACATCTGGACCAGAAAATCGCCCGGCGACTTGAAAGCATTTTCGAGACGCCGGTGCTGGAAGCTTATGGTTCCGCCGAGACAAGCTTCATGGCCTGTACGGGTATACCCCCCGCACCGCGGAAAGACGGCAGTGTCGGCCAGCCTGATCGCAGTCGGGTCTTTATTGTCAACAGCCAGGGCGAGCCTTTGCCTCCCCTTGAGAAAGGCGAGATTGCCGTTACGCGGCAAACTGCCTTTGATGGATATGAGAACAATCCCGCCGCCAATCGTGAGGCTTTCTCACAAAACTGGTATCATACGGGCGATGAAGGCTATCTTGATGAGGACGGGTTTCTGTTTATCACGGGGCGGATCAAGGAAATGATCAACCGTGGCGGGGTCAAGATCATCCCGACAGAGGTGGATCAGGCGGCCCTGCGCCATGAGATAGTACGTGAGGCGGCGAGCTTTCCACTGCCGCACCCGACCCTGGGCGATGATCTTGCCCTCGCCGTCGTTGCGGAGCCGGGACAATCACTTTCCGAAGACAGCCTGAGAGACTTCCTCAAGACACAGCTTGTTCCGAACAAAATTCCGTCGCGCATCCTGATTGTTGATGCAATCCCCAAAGGGGCAACCGGCAAGGCGCAACGACATAAGCTGGCCGATCAGTTAGGTCTTCTGACCACCAAGAATAAAGTTGAAACCCCTCCCGCGGCGGCGCGGGGNGCCCTTCCCGCCAATACCGNATTACTTCAAAAGATCTGGCAACAAATCCTCGGCCGTGACGATATCGGTCTTGATGATAATTTTTTTGCCCTTGGCGGCGACTCCCTGCAGGCGGTAGACCTGTTCATGCAGATCGAAAAGGAACTTGGGCGGCGGCTGCCGCGCGACGTCCTTTTTCAGGCGGGAACGGTACGGGAAATGGCCCGGCTCATCGAAGAAGGAGAGGCGGCTGACTGCATCGTCCCCATACAACCAAAAGGCACCAANCCGCCGTTATTTTTTGTGCATCCGATTGGCGGGGAAGTCCTCGGCTACCGCAAGTTTGCCCGCTATCTCGATGCAGATCAGCCGTTTTTTGGAATCCAGCAGTATCGTAGTGAACGCGGCCATTCCCGCTTTTCCTCGCTGGAGGAAATGGCCGATTACTATCTTCAGGAAATTCGTGAGTTCCAGCCTGTCGGCCCCTATTATCTTGGCGGTCATTCCTTCGGCGGGCTTATTGCCTATATCATTGCCCGCAAACTCGCGGAAAAGGGGGAGGAAACAGCGTTTCTCGCGCTACTCGATACCTATCTTCCCAACGCCCGGCGCCATGTTTCCCCGACACAATGGCTTCATGCCCATTACCGGAAATGGAAGGCATTGCCCGCATCGGAAAAGGGTCGCTATATCCTGACAAGGGTTCGTAATATTGCAAAAGGCGGAGTGCGCAAGGCAAAACTGATACTTCTGTCCCGGCAGACGAGAAAAGTTGGCGCCGACAGAGGCAATCATGACCTTGGGATCAGCAACCAGGATATCAATGCCCTCAATCTACGCAGCTTTCGTCCTGAACCTTATAACGGAAATGCCGTCCTGTTCAGAACAGAGCTCCCTGTCTCCTTTGATCCGGCGGTCCATGACGAATGGCAAAATCTGATTCTGGGGGACCTTGAAATCTGCGACATTCCAGGCGGCCATGTCGAGATCATGGAAGAGCCGATCGTCCAGAATCTTGCTGTATTGCTCACGGAACACCTGAACCGGCGTCAGCAGGAATATGTCCTTACCGCCACACCGCAAGTCCGAATGGGATCATAACAGTTTTCACACACCCAGAGATTGATTTTTCCGAATTAATTTCTCAAAAATCAAAGCTGTCCGTAGATTTTTCCCGGAAACTTGTCCAGTATTACGTCGGGCGCAGAAATAACGAAGTCATCAATGACGCAAACGATGTGCGAACGGAGTTTCGAAAATGAATGAGAAAACACCCTATGTGCCCCCGAAAGTCTGGCAATGGGACAAGGAAAGTGGGGGACGCTTTGCCAGCATCAANCGTCCGATCGCCGGCCCCACGCATGAGAAAGAGCTCCCCGTCGGCAAACATCCGTTACAGATTTATTCCCTCGCAACCCCGAACGGCGTCAAAGTAACTGTCATGCTGGAGGAGTTGCTGGCCAAGGGTTTCTCCGGCGCGGAATATGACGCCTGGTTCATCAATATCGGCAATGGCGACCAGTTCGGCAGCGGTTTCGTTGATGTGAACCCGAATTCAAAAATCCCCGCCCTGATGGATAGAAGCGGCGACACGCCAATCCGGGTGTTTGAATCCGGCTCCATCCTGCTGTATCTGGCAGAAAAGTTCGACGCCTTTCTTCCGAAAGATACGGCCAGCCGCGCGGAATGTCTGTCATGGCTGTTCTGGCAGATGGGATCCGCCCCCTATCTCGGCGGTGGTTTCGGGCATTTCTACGCCTATGCCCCGGAAAAGTTCGAATATCCTATCAACCGTTTCACGATGGAAATCAAACGCCAGCTTGACGTATTAGATCGGCAGCTTGCCCATAACAAATTCATCAGCGGCGATGAATACACCATTGCCGATATGGCCATCTGGCCATGGTATGGCGCGCTCGTCAAAAACCAAGTCTATGAAGCGGCAGAATTCATTGACGCCGCGTCCTATAAACATGTCAATCGCTGGACAGATGAAATCGCGGCCCGCCCCGCGGTCCAGCGGGGCCGAATGGTCAACCGGGCAACCGGATCATTGCATGAACAGCTTCGTGAACGTCATGACGCCAGCGATTTTGACACCAGAACAGAGGATAAATTAAAGGCGCAAAAGCAGTAGGCAGAAATTCGCGCCTGCATCAATACCGCCCGGCATTGTCCGGGCGGAATGACAGACTAGGGGAATAATGACGGAAGAAATTGATATTACGCCGTTTCAGCGTATCCAACTCACCGTAGAGGCGCAAATCCCCCTCGTTCGTGCCATGGAACAGGAACTTGGACGGGAACGGGCACATGCCCTTATCCGCAAGACGCTTGATGACCGGAACCGTCGGATTTCAGAAGAACGCGCAGAGCAAACTCCCATGACGATTGACATGCTGGCGGCGGAATTTGCCTCTTTCGGAATCGGTGTGGAGTTCGAGTTTGACGTTCTGAAAAAGACGGACGATGAGTTCCATGTCGATGTTCATCGCTGCGCCTATNCCCGCATGATGGAAGACATGGGCGCCCGCGATCTCGGCCCCCTGCTCATCTGCAATTGTGACTTTGCGCTCGCCGAAGGGCTCGGGCTGGAGCTCAAACGCGAGAAAACCTGCATGAAGGGTGACGGCGTTTGTGACTTTCGTTTTCGGAAAGTACGGCATGCCGGTACGGGCGGGAAAGAATAATCTGCCCTATTTCTGCACCCACTGCCCGTTTTCGCGCAACAACCAGGTGCCTTTCGGCGCTTTCTGGATAATCTGCTCCGCATAGACACGGCCGACCTGATCCGCACTCACCCCTTGCGCTGCGGCGCGCTTCGCATAGATGCCGCGCCGCTGATCGTTGAGCTGTTTGACAAAAGCATTGGCGGAGGCATCCCGCGCTCGTGCATAGCCATCAAACGCCTCTCCGACAGCGCCGGATGCGCGCAGACTGTCGAGCTGGTCCGCAAATGCGGATGTCGGAAAAAGCGGCAGAACAAGACCCGCACCCAGAGCGAGCACCCCACCCATTAAAAATGTCCGGCGGCTGAAATGCCGGTTCTTCATGCCATTAGTCATATCAGAATAGTCCCGGATTATTGTTAATATCATCTTTCGCCTGTTCCTCAATCTTGAGACGGACTTCGGCATCCAGTTTGATATTGAGATTGATGGTGATCGGTTCGGGTGGCGCCTCAACCTTGACAGTTGGCGTACAGGCGGCAACGGCCAAAACAAGCGCCACTGCCGTCGAAATCGTCAGGAGAATAGATCTTTCCACAAAATTTCCTTCACCCAAATTACCGGCCCCTGACGGTAGCACGGAGCGCTTTTTCCGACAAGAGATAGCCATCGAGCACTGCATTGAAGATCTTGTCAAGGCTTGTCTCCAGATTGATATTCAGAACAACGGGACGATTGTTTTCCACCTCCGGATTACTTCCCGCTGCATGTAGTTTAACGGTGTCTACGCCGGATTCCGTCTTTAAAATTGCAATGGACAGGTCGGAATACTGAAAATTTTCCAGAATATCCAGGACCAGCTTTGCCTGCTCCCCACCGCTTCCCAGCGCCTGACGGGCTGCGGCAGATGACATCTTGAGAACGCCCGGCCCGTCGGCCGCAAGCTCTCCATTCTCGACGATCAGCCGTTCGCCACCAAATATCAGTGGTATCCGACCACTAACATGTCCTGTTGCAACCACATCCTCCACACTACTAAGCGCCATCACTTCTTTCAGGTCAAGGCTGCTGAGCCGCACATCCAGCCGGTTTGTTTCCGCGCCAGTATCAATTTTTGCGTCCTCAACGATGGCACTCCCGCCGACAAGGCCGACCGTCATCCGGTCAATATACAGCACCGGGTTTTCATTTTCTGTCAGCAGACGAAAGCGGATAAACGGAGAGTTTAGCGGAATTCCCGCAGATGCAAGACGGGCTCTGATCTCCTGCGCCTTTGAAATTGTGAGAGGAAACAACTCGTCAATATGCACGTCCCCTTCTATGCCGGTTATTTCTCCCCCCGGCAGCTTCGCCGACAGCCCATCAAGGGACAACTCCGCCGATCCATTGACGCGATCTGCGGACCACGCGATCTTCGCTGATGGAGCAACCTGCCCTTCCAGCGCCATGTCCAGCGCCAGGTTGAACAAATCCATCGGCTGCAAACCATCCTTTGCAAAGAGAAGGGGGGCAATCATTACTCCGGCCTCCCCTCGTCCTGTGGCGAGGGAGTGATGCCCCTTCATTTTCACATAGGAGGTGCCAAGCAATCCGGAAGAGACGTCCGCCGTAAAGCGTACATCGTTTTCCGCAAAGGAAGCCTTGCCCGTCAGACGTTGTTCTTCCCGAAAGATTGCCCCCTCTCCCGGTTTTATATGCAACTCGGTAAGGTCAAGCTGCCCTGTGCTGCCCGGCAAAAGATTATCGAGGGTCAGGGTGAATGCTGCGGCTAGGGAAGGGATTGAGAATTTCTGCCCGCTGGCCTCTATATCAGAAATCCGGCCACTCAATGCGCCTGCCAGAATTTGGTCGGCGGATCCTTCCTGCCCGGTGAGCTCAAAAGAAACGCCGGAAAGCGCCACATCCCCCTGCCGCCATCCGCCATTCTGCACCGTCGCCTTGAGGGACGAGAGAAGCAAGCGACCGTCTTCTTGTCGTTGCAGGCCGATATCCCCCTTGATAGCGCCTGAGATAGCCTTGCCGCTCTCGGCCAGATGGCGGGAGATCGCTACCGGATTGACCCCGCCCTTACCGATTTTAGTCTCCGGCAGGGTGAAGGTGGCCGCGCCATTTCCCTTCGGCAGATTGAACCAGCCCGATGCATCAACTGTTATTTTCGCAGCAGGGTTTGATATGCTGCCAATAATCTCAAGCTGTCGATCCGTCTCCATCCTGCCATTCACCGTGAATGCCAGTGGCGTGAAATCCGGCTGCTCCGCGACGTCTGCGAGGACCCCTTCGAAATTTTGGATATCCAGTTCCGCTCCAAAATTTCGCACCCCCACCTTCGCCTGAAAGGCTTGCAGCGCATAGCGACGCCCCTGATAGGTCATCTCCAGATTGCTTTCAGGCAGCGTTATCTCCGCCTGTTGCTGAAGCTCATCCATGACATATTCCCCAGTAAGGCGGATCGGCAGTTTTTCCGAGATGACCATGCCGTCTGATACGGCCATGGAAAAATCCGTCATTGCAGCCTCCAGCTCATAGTGGGCATGCCCATCCGTCATTTCCACCCTTGCCATTACATTCAGGATGCCATCAAAGGAGGGGAGCACATCCGCATGATGGGTCAGGTCAGAAGGTTGAAACCCCGCCTTGCGAAATGTAAGATCAACAAGCGAAAAATGTCCCTGCCCAGATGCCGTAGCCAGATCATACCGGCCTTCAAGGGAGAGAAGATCGCGGTCATCAAGGGTCGCCACAGACAGCTGCCCGGCAAACAGCCCCTCTTTGAGTTCAGCCTTTCCGGACAGGCGGAAAGGCTGCCAGTCGGGTGTTTCCCTATCCTGACGCAGTTCACCGCCCAAGATGTCAGCATGACCAGTCAGGCTGTTCAGATCACCATCCAGTGTAATCCGCATATCCTGCAACAGGATGGCCCCCGCATCAGCTTCAACGCGGACTGTGATCGTTGCCTCGCCCTGTAACGCCATATCTGGCGTCAGGGCGCCCGCTATATCCGCCTCAACAAAGCGTCCGCCGTTGTCATAAACCACCCGCCCACGCTCAAGATATATGGCAGGAAAGGGACCTTCACCGCCAGAGGGCTTGCTCTCCTCTCCCGCTTGGGCCAGTTCTCTAAAGCGGGCAATCACCCCTGCCTCCGGGTTGGAGAGATCAAGCTCAAGATCACCAATATCGATGGCGGCAATTTGTCCACGCAGCAGATCCAGTGGATCATATCGGACAATCATGTCGCGAAGGACAACCTGCCTGCCAAGGGATAACTCGCGGATAACCGCCTGACCGCTCGAAACTTCGGAAATGTTGAGGGAGGCATCCTCAAAACCGGCAAGGGAAAGCCCCGTCTTGCCCACCGCTTCCAGAAGGGGGAGACGGAACGTCAGGATGCCCGCCAGCAGGATCAGCGGGATTATAATGACCCAGAATAGCGGCCGCCGATAAAACATAACTTTCTTTGTACCCGCCATGGACTTCCCCCGCGATACCTATCCATTTACACGGGCACAGGCAAAAGGCAAGTCCGGTCACTCCGGCAAGTGGCGCTGATGCAGGGGTTATCCGCAAGCTAGGCGGCGGATACACTCTCCGCAAATTCGCTTTTCGGATCACCGGCGATGCGCGAATGATACATCACCCGGGGCTCATTCATATCCCATGGCGTTGCCTGATGCAGCAGACAGCGGTTATCCCAGATGACACTATCTCCGGCTTCCCAGTGGTGATGATAAATACGCGGCGGTTGGACCGTAAAATTCACCAGTTCCTCCAGCAGCGTCTCGGATTCCGCATCGCTCAGCCCCGGAATGCCATAAGCATGACGGCCGATGGTCAAGCATGTCCGGCCCGTCTCGGGATGAACCTTGACGAGGGGGCGCAACGGCGGCGCATCACCATGAAGGCCATAACCGTCTTTCTGGCGAAATCCCATCTTCTGCTGGCTGTAATGCAAGGAATGGTAGGCTTTCAGATCCTTGATTTTTTCCTTTGTTGCATCATCCAGCGCTTCATAGGCAGCCGTCAGATCTGCCCACCCCGTCTCCCCGCCCTTGGAGGGAACGACGTGAGCGCTGAAAACGGCTCCTTTTGCCTGCACCGGCATATAGGTGCTGTCCTGATGCCAGCCCATATTGCCTTTCAGCATTTTTACCACGTCTTTTTCATCGGATTTAACGACACTGCCGTCCTTGTCGACATTACTGATCGGCGACAAATCAAACTCCATCTTCCCGAAACGCTTGGCGAAAGTCACCTGCTCTTCGGTCGTCAAATGCTGTCCCGGAAAGACCAGCAGCGAGTATTTCAGCCAGCAGTTATAAAGATCGGCAAAATCTTTCTCATCGAGAGACCTGAGATCCAGCCCGGTAACATAAGCGCCAAATGTTGCGTCAATCGGTTTGACATCGAAATTCATGCTTGCCTCCTCCTGAAAGCCGGAAATGGCGGGCATTTTTGTTTGCTTCTCCTTGCCGCCATCGTTTCCGCAATATTAGAATAATCATTTGCAGGGCGTCCGTCTACCGGAAGAAGCAAGGATGACCGCCAAATATGTCAAGATGAGGAGGCAGGATTTCATGCAATACAGGACAGTAAAAGCGGGCGTGCTCGATATTGCCTATCTGGAGTATGGGACGCCGGATGGATGGCCGATCATTCTCAACCACGGCTTTCCTTATGATGTTCATGCCTATGCGGAAGTGGCTCCCCTTCTTGCGGAGAAAGGCGCACGGGTCATTGTGCCTTACCTTCGGGGATATGGCGGCACGCGGTTTCTGAACCCCGAGACGCCCCGATCAGGCGAACAGGCTGCCCTTGGTTTTGACCTGATCAGCCTGATGGACGCCCTCAATCTCGAAAAAGCCCTGCTTGCAGGATATGACTGGGGCGGCCGGGCCTGTTGCATCGTCGCCGCCCTCTGGCCGGAGCGTGTTACCGCCCTTGTCAGCGCGAATTCCTATAACATTCAGAATATTGCCCGCGCCATGGAGCCTGCGCCCGCGAAGATAGAGGCATCTTTCTGGTATCAGTATTATTTCCATTCCGAACGCGGGGAACGCGGCCTTGAGAAAAACCGCCAGGATATCACACGGCTGCTATGGGAAATGTGGTCTCCCCTCTGGGCCTTTGATGAGGAAACATTTGAGAAATCGGCAGCCGCTTTCGACAATCCGAACTTTGTAGAGGTTGTCATCCATTCCTATCGTCATCGATTTGGCCTTGTTCCCGGAGATCCGGGCGTCGCCGAAATTGAAGAACGGCTTGCCGCACAGCCCGACATTCATGTGCCAACCATTGCCATCGACGGTGATGCGAGCGGCGTTGGCGGCATGACCGCGAAGCAGGCGCGGCATTTCAAAGGCCCCTTTGAGTACCGGATTTTTAAAGACGCGGGACATAATCTGCCGCAGGAAAAGCCCGCGGACTGGGCGCGGGCCGTGCTGGATGCGCGCAGCATGGCAAGAGGGCAATGAAAATGGCATATTGCACAACACCAATGAACAAGACACGGTAAGAAAATGTCACCGGGAAAATCATATGATGTCGCCATCATCGGCGCAGGAATTGCCGGAGCCTCCCTCGCGGCGGAGGTCTCGAAAGAAGCATCGGTGCTGCTTATCGAGATGGAAAGCCAGCCCGGCTATCACACCACCGGCCGTTCGGCGGCGGCATTTGTGGATACCTATGGCCCAGCGCCCATCCGCGCCCTGACCCGCGCTTCAGCCGCCTTCTATCACAATCCGCCCCTCGGTTTTACCGATCACAGACTGCTGTCACCCCGCGGCGTTTTGATGATCGCACGGCAAGATCAGATGGCGACGCTCCATCAGATGCAGGAAGACCTGTCCGATACGACTGATATGCAGATATTGACAGCTTCGGAGATTGAATCCCGGATGCCACTTCTGCGAAAAGGATATGCCGCGGGCGGATTTGCCAACTCACGGGTGAGCGATATTGATGTCCATGCCCTGCACCAAGGGTATCTCCGAATGCTGCGGGGAAATGGCGGAACAATCCTGCTGAATGCCCCAGCGACGGCCCTTGAACATCATCAGGGCCAATGGCATGTAACAGCGAATAATGAAAACTTTACCGCCAGCCGAATTGTCAATGCCGCAGGGGCCTGGGCCGATGAAATCGGAGCCATGGCGGGTGCCTCGACCATCGGTCTGATCCCCAAACGACGGACAGCCATGATGATTGCTGCGCCAGCGGGCCTCAATCCGGATAAATGGCCCATGATCATTGATATTGACGAAGAGTTTTATCTCAAACCGGACGCCGGGCGCCTGTTGATCTCGCCCGCCGATGAAACCCCGGCCCCGCCCGGTGATGCCCAGCCGGAAGAACTGGATATCGCCATATGTATCGACAGGATTGAGAGGGCCTTTGACCTCTCGGTTCGCAGAATTGAAAATAAATGGGCAGGCCTGCGCAGTTTTGTGGCGGACAAAAATCCCGTTTGCGGGTTCGATGACAAGGCTCCCGACTTCTTCTGGCTGGCCGGTCAGGGCGGTTATGGCATCCAGAGTGCGCCTGCCCTGGCCCGCCTTGCCGCCGCCCTTCTCCTTGACCGGGAGACACCGGAAGATATCCTTAGCGAGGGCCTTCGCCCCGCCGACATTGCCCCCGGAAGGCCCGGTTTGAAACAATAATTATGAATAATTGGCAGGCAAAATTCGTAAATTTACCTTAACCGGTTAATTATGAATACTGCTGACCATATGTTGCGGATTTTCTTTTGCAGGCATTCCGGCTATCCTGTCGGCAAGGAGGCAAGACCCGGCGGCACGTCTGGTCAATGACAGAAGGAGACCTCTCGTGAACCCACAGTTTGCCGATCCATCCGGCGCCCTCAACGCCGTGGCCGCATTTGCCAGAGACCAGATCGCCCCCAGGCGGGAAGAGCTGATAAGTTCCCCGGATTTCCCCGCGGATATCTGGAACGCCTTTGCCGGGAGTGGGCTTGCGGCCCTTTCTGCGCCCGCAGAGTTCGGCGGCCTCGATGCAGATTACAGAACGCTGTCGCAGGCGGCGCAAATCCTCAACCGCTATGGCGGCGTGCCCGGCATGACCATGACCTTCATGGCCCATTGGCTAACAGTGAAACTGCACATCGCCGGGGATGCGCCGGACGGGCTTAAACAGCGCCTGCTGCCGGAGCTGGCATCGGGCGATAAGACCATCGCGGTTGCCATATCGGAACCGGGCGCAGGCGCCCATCCGAAGCATCTGAAAACCACCGCCCGGCGGGACGGAGATGAGTTTGTCGTCACGGGTGAAAAGAC
This sequence comes from Sneathiella sp., assembly GCF_002694385.1. Classification (GTDB taxonomy): domain Bacteria; phylum Pseudomonadota; class Alphaproteobacteria; order Sneathiellales; family Sneathiellaceae; genus Sneathiella. The sequence continues at coordinate 83,829 of NZ_NZMB01000004.1, read as the reverse complement.
ATATCTGACAAACGGTCCTATTGCCGATTATTTCGTCACACTGGCCATCACAGGGGAGACTAATGGCCAAAAGAAATTCAGCGCCCTGCTCATCCCGGCGGCAACGGAAGGGTTTGAAAAAACTGCAGGCGTGAAAATCGACTTCCTGCACCCCTGCCCCCATGGCGGCATCCGGATGCAGAACTGCCGTATCCCGGCGACTCATATGATCGGAGAGGAAGGGGAGGCTTTCAACAGAACCTCTCTTAGGATGCGCGCGATTGAAGATGCGGCAGGTGCTGGCGGGCTGGTCGGCTCCATGGTCGCCGTCCTTACGGATATTGCCACTGTGGCCAACGACGAGCAGGCTGGGGAGATCGGCGCCATTGCAACGCAGCTTCAGGGTCTGTCTGTCATAGCCGCCCATCTTGCCGCCATGGCAGATGCCGCAAAAGAGGATGTGCAGCCTCTGCTGGAACTGCATCTCGGCTTTCACCAGCAATGCCGCATGGCAGCAACCGCCCTTGAGGCGTTGTTACAAGCGACACCAGCCGCTGACAAACCGGAAACGGCTCTTCTATGCAGGGATATTGTCAAAACGCTTGGCATTGCGAAAGGAACTCATGCGGCCCGTCACGCTAAATCCGGTCGCGCCATCCTTGCCGCCGCAAGAAGCTGAATGAACTATATCCCGCCGCCAGAATGATGTCGGCCCGAATAGGGAGATACCTTCGCCGGTTGCCAGCCTTTTGGCGGCCCCGCAAGCGGGCGTAGTATTTCGACCTTCAAAGGATGGCACGTGGCCGCGTCACTTGAATGACCGCTGCTGCAATCCCCGCCGGGACAGGTGGACAGCGCGCCCAACAGATCAATTTCAGCAAAAAACTCAAGATAATCGCCTGGCCGAACGGGGCTGCCCTTCATAAAATACTGATGCGTATCTTTCGTAAAGCCCGTACACATGAAGACATTCAGTACATCATGGACATGGGGTTCCGCCTCCGCATAGGAGAGGCCGGTTTCCGACGCCAAAGCCCGGATCAGGTTGGAATGGCAGCAGTGATGATATTCCTCCCCGCCCAGGATTGCATTGGTATAAGGATCGCAGCGAGTGCCGATCACATCATGCACACCGCCGCCGTCTTCATCCCAACCATACCAGTCAAGCGTATCGTGAGTGATGGTTGCAAGCGGGCGCAAGAAGGGCAGGTTGCTCCACAGCTGATCGCCCGTACTGAGATGAGTGCCGTGAAGCGCACGCGTCTTGCCGCTGAAAAACCGCTCCTTCAGATCATGGGTATTCCACAGGTTCAAATCCCCGACCTGCGGACCCTCCACGCTCAGGATGCGGAAGAAATGTCCGGCAGGCACATGAAAGCAAACGGCATCCCGCGGCGGCACGATCAATTCATCGACGACAGTGAGCTCCTCACGCGCCGCGAAATACTCTGCCATGTCCGGTATTGGCAAAGTTTCAACCGGATAGACAATAACCGGCCTCACAGCACGGCGGGCCCGGGCATCATCCGGGGCAGGATTTTGCGGCTGTCGTTTCATTGCATCCTCCTTCATGAAACCGTTTCCGGCAATGCCGGTCCCTCAAATACAGACGGCAGGGGTGAGATTACCAGCCACCTCCCCCTCCTCCGCCGCCACCGCCGCCGGAAGAACCACCCCCGCGCGATCCACCCCGGCTGCCGGGGGCCGTTGCGGCCGATGAGATGGCACCGGCAAAACCGCTGCCAAGAGCCGAGGAAAAACCGCTCAAGTTGGATGGGCTGAACCCCTGGCCATGATACCAGCCGGGGCGATAGCCAGACGCGTTACCCGGTTCTAAATGCACATCTGCAAAAGTCTTTGTAAACTGGTCCGCCCATTTATTTTCTACATCCAGCGCGATGGCATAAGGCAGGAAGCGTTCGAACAGCTCCGGCGTTCGCTCCGGCGGATTAAAGAAATTCATACGGTCCTTTTCCGTCACGCTTAGAAAATCAGCAAAGCCCGCGAATTTATCCATCACCTGCCGACCCAGCCGGGTCGGCGCTTTCAGAAGATGGTAAAAGAACAGATTAATGAGTTGAACGCCGAGAAAGATCAACGCGCCGCCAAAGGACAGCGTCTCCGCCAGAAAAGCCAGCCCGGCCACTTCCCCGCCCAGGAACGGCACCGCCATGACCGTCAGGGCCACTGCGCTTATGCCAAATACCGGATTGCGGCCGGTCAGAAAATTACTCCAGGAACGCATGGCGACACGGACGATGAAATAAACACCCACAGTCCAGAAAGCGAGCCAGACGGACAAAAACAGGGCCCCCGCCGGATCCCGTGCCGATATCAGCATAAGTGCGAAAATGGCGATTGAAATGCCAACACCGGGATAAAAATGCCTGCGGTTGTGATTGAAATAGGCCTGTTCATATTCGGTTCGGAGCCAGTCTTTCAAACTGTCCCGCGCGGCCCTGATTTTCGCATGATTAGCCTTCTTCATCTCGATTGTATCGCGGGAACCTGCAAAAAGATGTCGTGCGACTGCCCTCTCCCCAAGGGAGAGAGGCGCCTTCCGACCCGTCTTGTGCAAACTATAAACACCGAGCTTATCCTCCTCGATTGTGAGGAAGCCTTTTACTGCCATGCTGAGAAGGGCCGCCGCAAAGGTTTTATCATCAAAGCCCATTTTCCCGATATAGCGCATGGCCGCCGGGGAATATCCGGCCGGCGGCTCAAACAGGGGAATTATCGTGCCCGGCGCCGGATCGCGGCCCACACGCCCCCATACTGCCAGATAATATATCAGCAGTAATATAATTCCGATCCCGCCGGTAATCAGGATACGGTTATCACCGACCAGATAGCCCAGTTTTTCCATTGATGAGGGGCGTTCAACTAACCCTTCCGGCCAGGAGACGGCAATAGTCAGCCCTTCATTCGCGGCCAGCGGGCGGCTCGTTTCAAAGGCTATTCCGCCGTCAATATCCCGGGTGCGATAATCTTTTCCCGCCTGCCCCTGATAGCCGGTATAGGCCATATACTGAAGAACCGAGGCCCCGGGCGGCAAATGAACACGGGCATCCGCCTGTTCAATCGGAAAAACCCAGCCATTGCCGGTCGCATTCCAGTAAATTTCATCAAACCCGTCAAAATGACCAACTTGCCGGGTGGTGGTATAGGTGATCACATACTCATGCGGCCCGGCGGGCAGAAGCGTATCCTTATTCCCGATATAGAGCCTGACGCCGTTCGATTGCCGCTCCGTATGATAGGGTTCCGCCCGGCCATCCCGGATGACGCTTTCCACCTCGAACGTGACACGATAGGTATTCCCCGCCCCGTCCGGATAATCTGTTGGAAAATCACGATAGATTCCCCGGCGGATTTCCCGCTGTTCGCTGATCACCAAGATCCGCTCCCGGATCGTCAGGCTACTGTCCGCATGCACACGGATATCACTGGTAAAATTGCGGATATATTCCGTTGCCATCGCAGGGCCGGGCAACAGTGAGAACAACAGCTCGGCAACAAGAAGAAGGATACCCTTTTGATATCGTCGCAACAGGTTGGCCCTCCTGCGCCCGCTTGTCCCTCTGTCAGTCAAACTTGACATCCACCGGCTTGCGCGCGGCCTCTTCATCATCGGCAAGCTCAAAAAACTCCGCCTTTATAAAGCTGAAAATACCGGCGACCAGATTACTCGGAAACTGGTCAATCTTGATATTGTTATCCCGCACTACGCCGTTGTAATAGCGCCGCGCCGCCTGAATATTGTGTTCCACATCCGCGAGTTGGCTTTGCAGGCTAAGGAAATTTTCATTGGCTTTAAGTTCCGGATAGCTTTCCGCCAGCGCGAATAGGGATTTAAGCGCGCCGCTCAGCATACTCTCCGTTTTCGCCTGTTCGGCGGGAGTGCCCTGATTGTTCATCGCCTCGCTCCGGGCGCGCGTGACCGCCTCCAGCGTGCCCGCTTCATGACGGGCATATCCTTTAACCGTCTCCACCAGATTGGGGATCAGGTCATAGCGCAGCTTCATCTGCACATCGATCCCGCTCCAGGCCTCCCGGATCCGCTCCCGCAGGGCGACGAAACCATTATAGGTAACGATCACATAAAGGATGACAACGGCTGTCAGGCCAAGAAGGATCAGCAACGCAATCATATCGACAGTCTCCCGGAGGTTTGGGATCTATATCACAGGGGGACAAGTGTAGGGCTTTATATGCAAAGCGCAAACAGGGAATATGCAGGGCCAAGGCGGCGACTAATACAGTGCCGTCAGCGGGGGAGAAATGGACATACCTCTTCCTCCCCCGGCTTCATCTTCATTACGGCGTTACGCCAGCTGCTCGGCCAGGGCAATGACGTTGCGCGCCTGCTTCAGATGCGGCATGTCCAGCATTTTGCCATCCAGCCCCACCGTCCCGAGGCCCGGGTTCTGCTCAAAAATATCGATCACCCTCCGCGCATAGGCGATTTCTTCCTCACTCGGGCTGAACGCCCGGTTGATGATCGGAACCTGCGCCGGATGGATCGCGATTTTGCCGATATACCCCATCCGCCGATCCCGCAAGCATTCTTTCTCCAGCCCTTCCAGATTACGGAAATCAACGAACACGGAGCCGACCGGTTGCGCGTCGATCGCCCGCGCCGTCGCGAGAGTGAATGTGCGGGCAAGCAGATAGGGTTCGTCATAATCTCCGGTCACGGGATGCCGGTTATCGGAGGCGCCAAGCGCTGCCGCCAGATCCTCCCCGCCCCAGGTGAGGCCGACCAGCCGATCCGTCACATCGCGAATATAGCTTTCAAACGTCACAAGAGAACTGGCCGTTTCCGTCGCCACGCAGAGGATTTTGGTTGCCCCCTGATCAATGCCTTCCCGCGCTTCCAGCGCCGAGAGAAAATCGCCAAGCCGATTGACATCCGCCGCTGAGTAAGTTTTCGGAAGGATGATCCCGTCCGGCTTTCCCCGCATGACTGCGGCAAGGTCCGGCAGCGACAACTCACTGTCGAGCGGATTGATCCGCACCCAGAGCTGCTGGCGTGACCGGTCCGGATTGGCCGTCAGGATATCGGCAACCATCTGACGGGCAATTTCCTGCCGTTCGTCAGCCACGGCATCTTCAAGATCGAAAAGCAGAGCGTCCGCCTCACCGCCCACGGCCTTTGTCATTTTACGTTCGTCATCACCCGGGACGAACAACCAGGATCGCAACATCTTCATGATTTTTTCTTCATCAGAGCGGTGCGCAGGCAGTAGGCCACTTCCTGATCCCGCTGGTTATAGGCAACGTGTTCAAACACAATCAGGCCGGATGTCGGGCGCGATTTGCTTTCCCGCATTTCCTTGATCCGCGTTACGACACGCAAGGTATCGCCATGAAATACCGGATTCTTGAAACGGATGTCCGTCATCCCGAGATTGCCAAGCGTCGTGCCAAGCGTCGTGTCAGCAACCGTCACGCCAACCAGCAGGCCAAGCGTGAACAGGCTGTTGACAATCCGCTGGCCATATTCCGTCTGCTTGCTGAATTCTTCATCCAGATGCAGCGGCTGAGGATTATGCGTCATGGCGCAGAACATGACATTATCCATTTCCGTCACCGTCCGCGTCAGGGCATGCTTGAACTCCATGCCCACGTCAAATTCTTCGTAATAAAGACCCGCCATTTAAGATCACCTTTCTTTTTGCTTTTAGTCAATGTTGTCTGCTTATCCTCAAAAAACAGGAGAACCGCAAGCAACCGCAGCCGATCCCCCTGTCATGGAGGGCGGCGCTATGATATTCCCCAGAACACCATTCGGCTTCGGATTTTACCTGTTTCCCCGTTTGATTTTTCGAAATTCTTTTGTTGTATGCCAGTTCATATTAAACTTGCAGACTTGTCGCAATCCGACAAGAAAAAAGCCACGGAATGCCGACTGGAAAAAAGAACCCCTGTCTGGAAGCTGTAATATCCGCTAGCATGACAAAGCGGATATGGGAGGTTTCATGAAAGAGAAAGAGTTACGTCTCGCGCTGGTCTGTTATGGCGGAGCGTCACTGGCCATCTATATGCATGGCATCACGAAGGAAGCTCTGAAACTGCTGCGGGCCTCTGCGGCTTACCACGCCATTCCCTCCATCAGCGCGCGCGCCACGGCCCGCTATGGTGAAACCGCACCGGATCGCCCCGATGATCTGGATAGCGAGGAGATTTATTTCGATCTCTTCCGCATGATCGGCGAGCGCATGGACCTGCGCGTCATCGTTGATATCGTTGCCGGAGCTTCGGCGGGCGGGATCAACGGCGTTACCCTGTCACGGGCCATTGCTCATGACCTCGATCTGGAACCGGTGACACGCGCCTGGCTGGATGAGGCAGATGTGGAATTTTTCATGACCGACGAAGTGCGCGCCCGCGCCTGGTCCAAAGCTATCCTCGTCCCCATTATCAATACCTTTTCCCGCTTAAAGCTGGATGCCTATTCCGCGGATGAAGAATTGCGGCGCAAGGTATCCATGTTTCTTAGATCCCGCTGGTTTCAGCCGCCGTTCGATGGCCCGACCATTTCTGATATGTTCTTTCGCTCCATCGACAATATGGATGGCGGACATCCCCCGCGCGGCAGCCTGATCCCCTCCGGACAACAACTCCATCTGTTCGTCACGGTTACCGATTTTTATGGGCATCAGCAGGCCCTGCGCCTGCATGACCCGGCCATCGTCAATGAGCGGGAACATCGCCTGCTGCTGAAATATGACTATATTAGCGGGTTAAGCGGCATAAAAAGCGATTTTGATCGGGACCACCTTCCTGGTCTGATCTTTGCCGCACGAGCGACCTCGTCCTACCCTGGCGCCTTCCCCCCCGCGACCATAGCGGAGCTTGAAGCGCTGCTGACCCAAAAGAACCGCGACTGGCCGGGCAAAACCGAATTTCTTCGCAAGAATTTCGCCATCTATTTCCAGCAGGGCGCGCATCCGGAAGCCGCCCATTTCATCGATGGCGGCGTTCTTGATAACAAACCCTTTTCAGCTGCGATTGGCGCCATCCGTCATCAGGTTGCCTACCGGAATGTCGACCGACGGTTGATCTATATCGATCCGAACCCCGGGGAGGAAGCGCCGCATATAAACCGGGAGGCGCCGAAATTCCTGAATACGCTGCTCGGCTCCCTTTCCAGCCTGCCACGCAACCAGCCGATCCGGGACGATCTCGCCTTCGTTGCAAGTTATAACGACCGGGTGCGGCGGGTAAAGCTGATGATTGAATCCGCTCGCGACCGTATCAATGCCACTGTTGACGCCATCGCAGCAGAGGCGGCGGACAGCGGACCCGAGGGTGTCAGGGAGGCGCGCAAGCGCGCTCATCGCTCCGTCATGCGGGAAGTCGGTCTTTTTTATGAGGGGTATCTCGACCTCAAGATCGAAGCAACGCTCGATTATGCGTTCGAGTTGATATGCGTGCCCCTGGAAATCAGCCCGGATACCCGCAAGGCCCATGAACTCAGAGAGAAATTCAAGTTATGGGCGCACGCGCGGGAAATCACCCGGCGGGAACAGGCGGGACCGGCCCCCGAAGGCAGCTACCCGGCCTGGCTCCGCTTTCTCGACCAGTTTGATCTCGGTTTTCGCGATCGGCGGATCCGCTTCCTGATCCGCAACCTCAACCAACTTTATCCGGAGTTGGAAAGCAGCTTTGAAACGGTCAGCGCGACAGAACTGAACAAGGTCAAGCGCAGCCTTTATGAAATTCTTGATACCCTTCAACCCTTTCACGACGGCAGCTTTATCGGTAAGGAGCTCACCGGCATTATCCGGGGCCAGGGCCAAGCGCTTTTTTCCGGTACCGAGGAAGAGTGCTTCGCCGCCCTTGACGATATCATCGCCCGGCTCAGCAGCCGCATGAGTCTGGAACATAGCTGTGTCGCCATTGAAGACCTGTTGAGCCGCAATGTGGGGGCCACGGCCAATCTTGCTGTCCGCCGGGAATTGCTGCTGGCCTATATCGGCTATGCCTATTGGGATGTCCTGACCTTTACAATCACCAACTGGCGCAATATCGGGGAGTTTGATGAAATCCGCATCGACCGGATCAGTCCACTGGATGCGACAGGCCTACGGGAAGGCGGCAAGCATGCCACCCTCAAGGGACTGGCCTTTGAGGGTTTCGCCGGGTTTTTTAGCCGCAAGATACGGGAAAATGACTATCTCTGGGGCCGTCTGCACGGCGCTGAGCGGATGATCGATATTGTCTGTTCCGCCATTCCGAAAGACTTCAGGATCGCAAAACAGGCGGAGATCGAAGGGCTGAAAACCCGAATATTCAATGCCATCATCGCATCCGAAAGAGACAAGCTTTCGACCATCCATGATGAGTTCGAGCTTCTGGACGCCGAAATCGGAAAACGCAACGCCCGGCATCCTGTATAAACCGGCCTATCCGTCATTAAGGGGAGAGAGCATGAAAGAACACGGGCAGAGTACCCATGACGCAGAGGACGACCCGCGCAACCGGGACATTCGCATTTATGTGAATGGCGAAATTGTGCCGCGCCATGAGGCAAAAGTCTCCGTCTATGATTCCGGCTTCATGCTTGGCGATGGGATGTGGGAAGGCATGCGCCTTTATAACGGCAAATGGGCCTTTTTCGACGAGCATATGGATCGCCTCTTCGAAAGCTGCAAGGCCGTCTCCCTTGATATCGGCATGGATCGGGCGGGCATTCTCAACGCCCTCACCCAAACAGCGGCCGCCAATGGTATGACCCATGATGTTCACTGCCGCCTGATGATCACGCGCGGTGTCAAGGTGAAGCCGTTTCAGCATCCTGCGTTGTCGCGATCCGGGCCGACGGTCGTCATCATCATGGAGCATTCGAAACCCGCCTCGCATCTTCAGGCAAAGGGGATTACGCTTGCCACCGTGCCGCAAGTGCGCGGACTGCCCATGTCACAGGATGCGAAATACAATTCCCATTCCAAGCTGAACTGCATCATTGCCTGCCTGCAGGCCGAACAGGCGGGTGCAGAGGAAGCATTGATGTTGGACCCCCACGGCTTCGTCAACACGACGAATGCCTGCAACTTCTTCATTGTCCGCAAAGGGGAGGTCTGGACCTCGACCGGGGATTACTGCATGAACGGCGTCACCCGGCAGAAGGTAATAGATCTCTGCCGGGCAAATGACATCCCGGTCTATGAGCGAAACTATTCCCTGGTGCAGGCATATGGGGCGGAGGAAGCCTTTCTGACCGGCACTTTCGGCGCCCAGACGCCGGTCGCCTCAATTGACGGCAAAAAAATCGGCACCGGTGAGGGTATGGGCCCCGTCACAACCCGCATCCGGGAACTGTATGCCGAGCTGGTTAAAGAAAACACCCGCTAGCAGGCAGATATTCTAAACAAAAAACCCGGCGCAAAGGCCGGGTTTTTCATGTTGATCAGGATCGGTTTAGTAGCTGATCGGCGCAACCTTTTCCCATTTCTCGCCGACAACCTTGTAAAGCGTGGCGCTGCTGCGGGCATCCGGACCCAGATGATCCTCGGCAGAGAAGCTGTAGACAGGACCGCCAAACATGTTCTGGATATCCGTCATGCTTTCCAGCGCGTCGGCCACCTTTTCGGCCGTCATATCCCGACCGGCCTTATCGACGGCTTCCAGGAAGATTTTCATCAGCTCATAGCCGGCAATGGATTGCAAAACCGGATCCGTATCAAACCGGGCCCGATATTTCTCGATCCACGCCTTCACTTCCGGAGTTGCATCATCATAATAGGGGATCGGTGATTGACCGGTGCCGTAAAGCCCTTCGGTCGCCCCTTTGGCAAGAACGACATTTTCCGGTACATACCCTGCCGAACTTACGACGAAGATCGGATCATAACCAATCTTCTTGGCGGTGGCGACGCTGCCGATCGTTTCACCAATGATGGTGCCAAGACAAACCATGTCCACCCCTTCGGATTTAAGCTGGGCAACCTGTGAGGAAAAATCTTTCGCCCCACGCTTGAAGTTGGTCTTGACGACGGGAGGAAGACCCATCGCCTTGGCCTGTTCTTCGCAGCCGAGCAGAACGTTTTTACCAAAGTCATCATCCTGATAGATCACGCCGACTTTTTTGACGCCGTTATTCTCGACAAAATATTTCACCGCCGCCTGCATCTGGTCGCTATAGGGGGTGAAAAGCGAAAATTTAAGCTTATGAAGCGGCTCATACATTTCATTGGCGGCCGTCACAGGGAAAATATTCATCACCCCCATTTTAAGCGCCTTCGGCATTGTCACCATGTTCGGCGGCGTCCCCAGCGCACCGATAAGGGCGAATACCTTGTCCCGCTGCAACAGCTTGTCACCAGCCTGTGCGGCCTTGTTCTGCTGATAGGCGGTATCTTCAACGATCAGTTCAATCATACGGCCATTCACGCCGCCCTTGTCATTGACTTCCTCAAGCGCCATACGCATGCCGTTTGTGACCGGCACCCCCCACAGAGCCACCGGCCCGGACAACGGTTGATGCGTTCCAAGCACCAGCTTGTCATCATGAATTCCCTGATCGGCAAAGGCGATCCCGACGGACCCGGCCAGCGCCGTCACCATCGTCGCCGCAGCGGCAAGCGAGATATGTAAAAAACTTCTACGTTTCATTTTTAGTCTCCCGATTATATTCCCTGATAGTAAGATAATACTCTAATTCAGAAATTCCTGAAATTCATCTCATGCATACATTGTGTCAATCAGGCTCTTGTACTTCTGATTGACGAATGCCCGCTTCAGCTTCATGGTCGGCGTCAACTCGTCATCCTCTGCCGTCAGCACCTCCTCGATCAGCCTGAAGTCCTTGATGGTTTCGACCTGCGCGAAATCCTTGTTTACATTCTCGATTTCATCGCGGATCAGATCGAGTACTTCCTGCGCACGGCAGAGACTCTGGAAATTGGTGAAGGGGACATCCCTGTCCTGGGCATATTTTTCGACATTCTCATAGTCGATCATGATCAGGGCGGTGAGATATTTTCGCTTGTCACCAATAACGACCGCATCAGAGACATAGGGGCTGAACTTAAGCTGGTTTTCAATTTCCGACGGGGTGATGTTCTTCCCCCCGGCGGTGATGATGATGTCTTTCATACGGTCGGTTATCTTGACGAACCCACTGTTGTCGATATAGCCGACATCCCCCGTATGCAACCAGCCGTCCGTGACCGTTTCGGCCGTTTTTTCCGGCTGATTCAGATATCCCATGAACACATGCGGCCCTTTCAGAAGGATCTCCCCTTCGTCGGAGATGCGCACCTCCGTATGGGGAACCGGCACGCCGACAGAGCCGAGTTTGAACTGCTGGGGAAGATTGCTGGTCGCAAGCCCCGCATTTTCCGTCTGGCCATAGACCTCATACATATTGAGACCAAGCGCCAGATACCATTTGATGAGCGCAGGCGCGATCGGTGCGGCGCCGGACCCCAGATAATGCGCGCGGTCCAGACCGAGCAGGCGTTTCACATTCTTGAGAACCAGCCGGTCCCCAATCCAGAATTTGACCTTCTCCATCACTGATGGCGTCGTGCCATTCAGCCGATGCTCCGCCAGCTTGTATCCCGCCCTGATTGCCTGGTCATAGGCCCACTTCTGCAAGGAAGTCGCCTCTTTCAACTGCAGGGTGATGGCGGAATAGAATTTCTCCCAAATGCGCGGGACCGCAAAAAAAACGGTGGGAGAGACCTCGCGGATATTCTCCGGCACCGTATCCGGCCCCTCAACAAAATTGACGATCGAGCCCGCGAACAGCGGTAGGAATACACTGAAGGACCGCTCCGCCACATGGCAGAGTGGCAGGAAGGACAGCTGTTCATCCTCCGGCCCGATATCAATAAAACCCGTCAGGTTTGAAATCTGGAACATCAGGTTACGATGGGAAATCATCGCGCCCTTCGGCGGCCCGGTTGTCCCGGACGTATAGATCAGGATCGCCAGATCTTCCGGTCGTGACAGAGCGATCTGTTCTTCCCAGAAGTCCGGGGCGGCATGATGATATTCCTCCCCGATGCGGTACAGCTCGTCAATGCTGATGACCATGTCATCATGGAAGTCCCGCAAACCTTCCATATCCAGCACAATGATCTTGAGAAGGCCCGGAAGGCGATCGCGGACTTCAAGGATTTTGTCGAGCTGCTCTTCATTTTCGGCAACGAAGATACGGGTTTGGGAATCCCGGCACAGATACTCCACCTGCTTGGCGCTGTCCGTCGTATAAACGCCATTGCTGACCCCGCCGACGCCAAGGATGCCCATATCAAGATACAGCCATTCGGGATTATTATCGCTGAGGATCGAGACAGTCTCTCCCCGTTTCAGCCCGAGCGCGACCAGACCGAGGCCGCAGGCGCGGGCCCTCGCGCCATACTCCGCCCAGGTAATGCTCTGCCAGATACCCAGCTTTTTCTCCCGCATGGCAATCTTGCCGTCATGCTGTTTCACACGGGCCCAGAACAGCTGGCAGGTGGTCGCCGCACCATCGATCACTGTCGGGGGATATGTCATTGCGTTCATCTAATCCTCCAGCCTCAGGCTTTCCTAACGCCAGGTTTTCCGCTTTTTCCAGCGCCGCTTGCCGCGGACGCCATGATCCTGGATACCGAGATAAAACTCCCGGATATCCTCCTTCTGCAGCAGATTTTCCGTCGTATCCTCCATCACAATTCGGCCAACTTCGAGAACATAGCCAAAGTCCGCCGTATGCAGGGCGATATTGGCATTCTGCTCCACCAGCAGCATGGTCATGCCCTGCTCCACATTCAGCCGCTTGATGATCGCGAAAATCTCTTTCACCAGCCGCGGGCTCAGGCCAAGGCTCGGTTCATCCAGCAGCATCAGCTTCGGCCGCGCCATCAACGCCCGGCTAATGGAGAGCATCTGCTGCTCCCCCCCGGACAGTTGCCCCGCCGGCTGCGAAGCCCGCTCTTTCAAAATCGGGAAATAGCTGTGGACGAGTTCCACATCCCGGGCAATGGCATCCCGGTCGCTGCGGGTGTAGGCGCCCATCATCAGATTTTCATGAACGGAGAGGAAGGGGAAAACCTCCCGCCCCTCGGGCACATGGCTGATCCCCTGTCGCATCACCCAGTCCGGATCGCGTTTCTGGATTTCATGCCCGTCAAATTCGACCACGCCTTTTTGCGGATCCATAATTCCGCTAATGGTCTTGAGGATCGTTGTCTTGCCCGCCCCATTGGCGCCAAGCACCGTGACGATCTGCCCCTGCCGCACATCCAGGGAAATCCCGCGAATGGCCATGATCGGTCCGTAGAAGGTTTCGATATTGCGGACTTTCAGGATTGTCTCGCTCATCTCTACTCTCCCAGATAGGCCTTGATGACTTCGGGGTTGCGCTGCACTTCCTGCGGCGAGCCATGCGCAAGCATGCGGCCGTAGTTGAGCACCAGAACCTGATCGGAAACTTCCGAGACCAGTCCCATGTCATGCTCCACCATCAGCACAGTGATGCCGAGGTCCTTCTTGATATCATCAATCCAGAAGGACATATCCTGCGTTTCCTCTACATTCAGGCCGGAAGACGGCTCATCCAGCAGGATAAGCCGCGGCTCCGTACATAATGCACGGCCGAGTTCCACCACCTTCCGCACCCCGTAGGGCAGGTTCATGATCAGGCTTTCACGATAATGCTGAAGGTCGAGGAAATCGATCACCTCCTCCACCTTTTCCCGATGGGCAATCTCCGCCTTGCGCACCGACGGCAGGAACATCAGTTCAGAAAACAGGCCTGTCTTCGAATGACAGTGCCGCCCGACCAGCAGATTTTGCAGCACCGTTGCATGTTCGAACAGCTCGATATTCTGGAATGTCCGGGCAATGCCGAGGCTGGCGATGGCGTGGGGCGGTAGGCGCGTGATGTCCTGTCCGTCAAAGGTCATTGTCCCTTCGGTACTGTCATAAATGCGGCTGATCAGATTAAAAATCGTCGTCTTGCCAGCGCCATTGGGGCCGATGATGGTGAAACACTCGCCCTTGTTAATCTCGAAATTGACGCCATCGACCGCCTTCACGCCGCCGAAATTGATCGCCAGATTTTCCGCTTTAAATAAACTCATTTCAACCGTTCCGACTTCATATAGGCCTTCTGACGTTTGAAGGTGGCTTTTTTGTAAATCGGGAACATCTGGAAGTAATGCTTCACTTTCAGCCAGCGGCCATAGATGCCATAGGGCTCGAAAATGATGACCAGAACCAGAATGAGACCGAAGATGAAAGGCTCAATCCCCGGCATCTCGCCGATTTCCGGCGGCACATAATCTTTCGCGATGGCCAGCGCCTGCGGCAGGGCCAGAACAAACATCGCCCCGAAAATCGCCCCATGGATCGATCCGATGCCGCCCACCACGACCAGCACCAGGAATTCCAGCGATTGCAGAACCGTGAAGCTTTCCGGGGACAGAAACCCGAGCTTGTGCGCAAACAGGGCGCCCGCAAGGCCGGTAATGCCGGCGCTGATACCAAAGGCCGTTGTTTTCACCCGCGCAAGATTGACGCCCATGCTCTGGGCGGAGATTTCGGAATCCCGGATCGCCATCATTGCCCGCCCGGTCGGAGAGCGGAGGAGATTGATGGAAAACAGGATCACCAGGATCAGCAAACCGAGGCACAGGAAATAGAAAGGTTCCCCGCTGCTGAAATCAATATCGCCGATATAGATGGAGTCCACCAGCAACCCCGTATACCCATTCGTCACGCTTTCCCAGCGCGACATTACCTCCTCGATCACGATGGCGAAGGCGAAGGTCGCAATCGCCAGGTAGATACCCGTGAGCCGCAGCACCGGAATGCCGATCACCACCCCGGCAATCCCGGCGAATATGGCAGCCAGCGGCATAGCCACCACGAAAGAGAAAACCAGCGGTTCCTCCATAAAGGGAAGCTGCAGACCCGCGCCGGTCAGAACCGCCTCCGTATAAGCGCCAATCCCGAAAAAGGCCGCGTGACCAAGGCTGACCAGTCCCGTATACCCCGCGAGCAGCATCAGCCCCAGCCCGGCAATGGCAACGATATAGAGCTGCGTCATCTGGCCGATATAATAGCTGTCGAGCAGTAGAGGCGCCGCCAGCACCAGCAGCAGCAGCACGCCATAGGACCAGTAATAGCCGGAATGCTTCGCGATACGGATATCCTGATTGTAATCCGTCTTGAACAGAAACCGCATGATTACACCCTCTTCCCGGTTTTCTGTCCGAACAGCCCCTGCGGCCGGACAACCAGCACGATCAACAGCACAACATAGGCGGCCACATTCTTAAAGCCGGGCGGCAAGTAAAACCCGGCCAGCGTTTCAATAATGCCAATAATCAATCCGCCAACAACAGCGCCGGGGATTGACCCGAAACCGCCAAGGACCGCCGCCGGAAAAGCCTTCAGCCCGATAAAGCCCATATTCGCATCGATCAGCGTGGTCGGCGCAAGAAGGATACCTGCGGCGGCCGCCACGGCCGCGCTGATCCCCCAGATCATCGAAAAGACAGATTTAACCGGGATACCCATGTAATAGGCGGCCAGCTGGTTCTGGCTCGACGCCTGCATGGCCACGCCAAGACGGGTGTGGGTGAAAAAGGCATAGAGCACAATGCAGAGAATAATGGTCGCCACAATCACGGAGATATCCGTCTCGGAAATTACCAGCGAGCCCATGGATTCCGGAACGAGCTGTATGCCTTCACTGGAAAAAGGCGTTGAAATCGCATAGGTTTCCGCCCCCCAGCCGGGGACCATTGTCGCCCCGCTGCGGGCCATATAGCCGAAACCGATGGTCACCATGATGATGGAGAACTGCGGTTGCCCCAGCACCGGCCTGAGGAATACCCGGTCCACCAGATTGCCCGCAAAAAACATGCAGACGATGGCCGCAGCAGCACCGATCCAGTAATTCCATCCCAGGATAAAAATGAATGTATAGGCGAGAAAAGCACCGAGCATCATCAATTCGCCTTGCGCAAAATTGACGACTTCGGTTGCCTTGTAAATCAGAACGAACCCCAGAGCGACAAGCGCATAAATGCACCCGATGGACACGCCCCCGATTACTAACTGCAAAAACTCAAACAGGATAGCCTCCCACTATTGTCCGGTTTTTATTAGTTATTTTGCCGCCGCATTTCGTATCGGACTAATACAGCGATTTCGAAAGTATAGGCAGGGCTTTGAACAAGCGTCAATAAAACATTTCCATGCGACCGGTTATTTTTTGTTCGCACTCGCGGTATAACTTGAATCCAAAATAAAAAGTTAAAATGAATATATATGATAAAAATTTTTACTTTATGTATTAAAGAAATTCGCAATGAATAAAATTTTTTATTCTTTAGGGTGCATATCAATTATAAGGGGAATTTAACCCTGCATAACGCAGGCGTGTAAAGGCATGCGGCCCTCATCACCGCAGCGCAGCAAAACAGGACTGCCTACTGTATGGCAACACTTCCGCACCGGTATATTTCAGCCACGCGGCTTGAGGGACGGCGGATTTCCGATGCCCTTCAGGCAGAACGGCCAATCAGCACGCATCCGCCGACGATCAGCAGGGTTCCGAGAACCCGGGGCATCGTGACATTCTCATTGAGAAGCACGATACCGAACAGCATGGTCACGACAAAGCCCAGCCCGACAAAAGGATAGGCAACGCTCAGATCCACTTTTGACAGCACCCAGAGCCAGAGCGCAACACTCAGCGCATAAATCACCAGCCCGCCCCAGATAAAGGGCGAGAGGGCGGCGGCGAACATGCTGTCGAAAAGGCCCGACTGCATGGCCGCCTGCATTTTCTGATCGGCAACGCCGAGCTTCAGGACAAGCTGTGCGCAGGCCGAAGCGAAGACCGTCAGCAGAATCAGAGCCAGAACAAGAAAGGACATTTCGGAATATCTCCCAGTCAAACCGCAGGCGCCGGGCGCCCCGAAAATTAAAATTCAAGATATATATATTTTGCCATAAACAGCACGACGACAAAACTAACCCCGACAAGCTGGCTGGCCCTATCCTTGATGGCGAAGACCACCGGATCATCCGGAATCTGCCCGCGGCGCGCGCAGGTCCAGATATGATTGCCCCAGAACAGCACAATCAGGCACAACAGCCAGAGAACCTGAGGGGTTTCATAGGACACCAGCACATAGGGGCTGTTGATATAAAGGGCGAGAATGACAACCGCCGCTGTAAAATTGCTGATGCCGAGGCTGAACATGGTTTCCTGATCAGCCGCGGAATACCCGCGTCCGCGCACCTGTCCCGCCTCATCCGGCAGCGCCGATACCTCGATATACCGCTTCATGAAGGCAAGGCTGACAAAGATAAAGACGGAGAAGGCCAGCAGCCATGACGTCAGCTCCAGCCCGGAGGCCGCCGCCCCCGCCACAACCCGCAGCGTATAGAGGATTGCCAGCGTGACCACATCCACCGTCGTCAACCGTTTGAGACAGAAGGAATAGGCGTTGGTAACGGCAAAATAAAACAGCAATACGGCAAAAAAGCTGAGCGGCAACAGGACAAGCGCCATCAGAAAAGCGAGCAGCGGAAAGCCGACGGCGCCGGCCACCCCAAGCGAGAGCGGCAGCGATCCCGAGGCGATGGGGCGATAGCGCTTGCTGCGGTGACGGCGGTCTTCCTGCAAATCGAGAAGATCATTGAGAAAGTAAACGCCGGACGCGCAAAAGCTGAAACAGATGAAGGCCAGAATAGTGGCCACAACATGCGAGCCGTCAAAATAGTCGTGGGAGGTGACAATCGGGACAAATATCAGCATGTTCTTCGCATACTGATGGGGGCGCATTTCCTTGACGAAAGCTTTCCAGACCGGCTTTTCCGGCGCTCCCTGCCAGACAAGTTTGCCCGCGGCTTCCGCTTCGGCAACATTGGCGGCGGGCGCATTGACCATGATATTGGCCGCCGCTGCGCGCCAGATGGGCGTATCGGCGGCGCTGTCCCCGGCATAGGCGAAATCCGCATCGCCGATCAACTCGCGAATGGCCGCCAGCTTATTCTGGCCCTTCAGATTGTGATTATCTTCCGTCGCCATGACGCGATCGAAAATTCCGAGATGTGCGGCCACCTGGTCGGCATATTTGCGATGCGATGCCGTCGCAAGAATAAGTTCCTTCCCCGCCGCCTTCAGTTCTTTCAGATATTCAATAAGCCCTTCTTCATATGGGAGAAACTCAGCTTCAATCTCCACATGCTCGGCTACTTTCTGCTTGGCAAAGGCGCGCCCTGCCATCAGCCAGCGGATCAGATTGATGATCTTGAAGGGATTGCCTTTCAGGTAGCGCAGGATCGATTCGACAAACAGATCGGTCCGCACCAGCGTTCCGTCCAGATCCACCACCACATGCTTCACATTCTCAAACAATGGACTTGTCTCTCTTTCTCATGCGTACCGGGTCAGCATGATTCTTGCTTCCATCCAAAGCCGCAGAAAGGTCTCGGCTACTATAGGAAATCCGCTTGTAGCGGAAAATCCTTAATTTTAACTTTCTTTTTCCTATTCATGGTTAAACAGTAAGCTCAGTCACGCACAAAATCACGATATATCAGACCGGAGCAGTCAGTTGAGCGATCAGGGTAACCAATTCGGCAAGGCAGGGCATTTTGGGTTGCTTGCCGTCATTATCGTGATCTCCCTGATCTTCAAGATCGCCCATGAAACCACCTTTTCCTACTGGCTGGATGAAGGCTATACCGCCTGGTTCACCGAACTGTCCTTCCGCGACATCTGGTTCTGGCTGCCGGAAATCGAATCGCATCCGCCGCTGTATTACAGCCTGGTCAAGCTCTGGGGGCTGATCGGCGCGGATAACGGCGGTCTGTGGCATCGCTCGCTGTCCATCCTGATCAGTCTGCTGCTGGTCCTCACCAGCTATTTCACAACCCGCAGGGTCGCCTGCAGCCTAGGACAAAATGCCGAAAGCGCGGCGCTGTTCAACTGCTTCCTGATTTGTTTCACGCCGGTCCTCGTCTGGTATTCCGTCGAAGCCCGGCCCTACATTCTGATGTTCCTTGCCTATTCCCTTGCCCTTCTCGGCATGGTCTTGATTTTTACGGCGAGTGAGGGAAGGACGCTGAAAGGATGGGCGCTGTTCACGATCGGCATGATCCTCACCAACTGGTCGCATCATCTGGGCGGCCTATCCACCGCCATCCTCTATGCGTCCCTGGCGCTGCACTGGATGATTGACCGCCGGTTCGAGAAACGTTTTCTGCTCTGGCTTCTCGGCTCCACGCTCATCGTCCTCATTGTCTCGATCCCGTTGATCCTCCAGATCATCCGGCAGATCTCCCTGTGGGAAGCCTCAAGCTGGGTGCCGGAGCCCGATCTTGCGAACGTCGCCCACGCCCTGCGCCGGGTGTTCGGCTTCGGCTTCTCCGATCGCTATATCGACCCGGCATTCGGCAATCTGCCCCTCCTTCATATGCTGCGTCTCAGCCTGGGCGTTCTCACCGGACTGGTATCCGCCCTGCTGGCGCTTTATGGCCTTTACCGGATGCTGCGGGAGAGACGATATTCTCTCGTCTGCTTCTTCCTGCTGAGCTGCTTTGCCCTTCCCGTTGTTGCAATTGCCGTCTCGATCGTCGGCCCGAATATTTTCATCGAGCGCATCCTGCTGCCGGGGCTGATCCCCTATTTCATGCTGCTGGCTCTTGCCATCGGCTATTTTGACAGCCGCGCACTCCGCACCGTACTGAAAATTTATTATGTAATCGTCCTGCTGCTTGGCCTCTACGCCACCTTCACCGCGGCCGAGAAAGAGCCTTGGAACCGGATTATGGCAGGTCTTGCACAGGAGGTTGGGGAGAATGACGTACTCCTGCTGCTGCCGAACGATCTGTATCTACCGGCCCGCCTCTATGTGTCAGACCCGGGCTTCGCTGGACGCATCCGGAGTGTGCCCGTCGCTTATCCTGCTGTTGATTATTCCGATTTTTACCCTGACGGCTTCCCGGCGGTCCCCGGTGTGCGCCCCGTTGATGCCGACGCGATCCGCGCCCTGTTCACGGGCAAGGATAATGTTTTCCTGATCACCCGGCTTGAACATCTTTTTGATCCCCATGAAGTGACCCGCACTCTGCTACAGCGCGACTATGACGAGGTTGGAGGGGGAAGCTGGGGCGATATCTATCTGGATCACTTTCGGAAAAAACCCGCTGCGGGCGGCGAATAACCGCTTCGGCCGTCATCGCAGGACCAGGAGGGATATGTCCCCCGGGCCGCTGCTCCCTGCATCGCAACAAAACCATCACCGGGTAGTCATCAAACTGTCCCGCACGGGGCATAGACATACGCACAGAGCCGTTCGGCGCCTGCAAACAATGGTCAAACGGAAGAGTATGCGTAATGGATGCCCGTGTTTCCACCCACAAGTACCGCTCCATCTGGATATCCGATATCCATCTGGGCACGCCGGGATGCAAGGCCAGTTTCCTGCTCGATTTCCTGAGATGCTGCAAAAGCGACAATCTCTATCTTGTCGGCGATATTGTCGATGGCTGGAGCCTGCGCCAGAACTGGTACTGGCCGCAGGCGCATAACGATGTGATCCAGAAAATCATGCGTGAGGCGCGCAAAGGCACCCGCGTTATCTTCATTCCCGGCAATCATGATGAATTCGCCCGCGGCTATGTCGATCATGATTTCGGCGCCATTCAGGTGGCGCATGAATATATTCACACCACCGTGGACGGGCGTAAATTTCTCGTCCTGCATGGGGATGAATTCGATGTTGTCGTGAAATATGCTCGCTGGCTCGCCTATCTCGGGGACTGGAGCTACGGTCTCTGTCTCAAATTAAATGACGTGCTGAATGAATTCCGACTGCGCTTCGGCTATCCCTATTGGTCGCTATCGGCCTATCTGAAGCTCAAAGTCAAGAACGCCGTCAAATTCATTGCCGATTTTGAAACCGCTCTTGCCGATGTCGCCCGCGAACGCGGTGTCGATGGGGTTATCTGCGGCCATATTCATCACCCGGAAATACGCGACATCGATGGCATTCTCTATTGTAATGACGGCGACTGGGTGGAGAGCTGCACGGCGCTGGTCGAGCATTTCGACGGCCGTCTTGAAATTATCCACTGGATGCAGGCTGTCCCGCCTGTCTCTACCAAGCAGGAAAAAATTCCATGCGAATCCTCATCGTTACCGACGCCTGGCATCCGCAAATCAACGGTGTCGTCCGGACACTCTCGCAGCTTGCAGAAATCCTGACGGCAACGGGGGATGACGTCACCCTGGTGACGCCGGAGAGTTTTCTCTCGCTTCCCTGCCCGACTTATCCCGAAATCCGTCTCTCCCTATTCCCCGGAAAGCGATTGGCGGAGGCCATTGCACGATGCGCGCCGGAAGCCATCCATATCGCAACCGAAGGCCCCCTTGGCCTTGCCGCCCGGCGTTATTGCCGCAGGCATCGCCTGCCCTTCACAACGGCGTTTCATACGCGCTTTCCTGAATATCTGAATGCCCGCCTAAAGCTGCCCGTTGACTGGGGATATCATTTTCTGCGCTGGTTTCACCGGCCTTCGGCGGCGGTCATGGTGGCAACGCAAAGTCTTGAAAACGAGCTCAAAGGCCGGGGGCTTCGCAATATTCGCCGCTGGACACGCGGCATTGATACGGCAACATTTCACCCGCGGACACAGCGCCCCTTCCGCTTTCCCTCTCCCGTTTTTCTCTATGTCGGGCGGGTGGCTGTCGAAAAGAATATCGAGGATTTTCTGAAACTGGACCTGCCGGGCAGTAAGGTCATTGTCGGGGATGGCCCGCAGCGGCGGGAGCTGGAAAACAGATATCCCACCGCATTTTTCCTCGGCGTTAAGGAAGGGGAAAAACTGGCGGAGCTGTATTCATCGGCAGATGTTTTTGTCTTCCCCAGCCTGACGGACACATTCGGGCTTGTCCTGCTGGAGGCGCTGGCGAGCGGTGTTCCCGTCGCCGCCTATCCCGTCACCGGCCCGCTGGATGTGATCGGTGATGCGCCTGTCGGCGTTCTGGACAACGATCTTGCCGCCGCCGCCATGGCTGCACTTTCTCTCGATCGGGCGCAATGCCGGGCCCACGCCATGAATTATAGCTGGCAGGCCAGCGCCGCGCAGTTTCGCCAAAATCTGGTCTTTTTCCGCAGCGCGCGCACAGCTCCCGTCACCGCACCGGATGCCAAACCGGCCCTGCCCTCATAGCAAGCCATCCGCCCGGTCAGGAGGCGAGATAGGCGCGGTTCGCCGTCGGGCTGATAATCATCTGATTGACGCAGACACGCGGATCCAGCTGCGCCAGAAACAGGATGGTTTCGCCCAGATCCTCGCTTTGCAGCATCGCCGCCTTTTCCGCATCGCTCAGCTTCACCGGACGGTTTTCAAGGATCGGCGTTGCCACTTCCCCCGGACACAGGGCCGTAGCGCGGATGCCGTTTTTCGCTTCCTCCATATTCAAGCTCTCATTCATGGCGACCATGCCATGTTTGGCGGCGGAATAGGCCGGACCGCTCAGCTTTGACGGCCGCACCCCGGCCCAGGAGGCGACATTGATAATCAACCCCTGCCGCTGTGTACGCATCATCGGCAGGACCGAATGACAGCAGTAAAAGGCACCGTTCAGGTCCGCTTCAACAACCGACTTCCATCCCTCGGGTCCGACCTTATCCCAGGCCCGCTCCCGGATATTGATGCCGGCGCTGAAAACCGCGACATCCAGCCGCCCGAACGTCTCACTAATCCGCCCCGCCACGGACGCCACCTGATCCGCATCGACGATATCCAGCTCTTCAATCACCGGCTTGCCCCCGACGTCGCGGATCATCGCTGCCGTCTCGTCCAGCTTGTCCGCGCGGCGGCCCGATAGGATGACCTGCATGCCCGCCTCGGCAAGCGAGAGGGCGCCCGCCTGTCCGATCCCCGTTCCCGCGCCGGTAATCCACGCCACCTTNCCCGTCAAATCCCGAAGTGCTCCCATCTGTCCCTGCTCCCGTAACTTAAATTTTTCCTGACTTTGGTCCTCTATCCGGCCCTGCCGCCAGGTCCGGTGAACCGGTTTTTTTACAAGCTTAAACAATTGGCAATCGCTTGTCCCGCCGCATATTACTTGACTGAGTCAACTATATTATTGTAATTTTACAACAAAAGGAGGCAAGCATGACCGCAACAGAACGCATAGATACGGTTCGGGAGTTTAACCGTTTTTATACGCGGCAAGTGGGCGCCCTGAATGAGGGACTGCTGAAAAGCCCCTATACGCTCACCGAAATGCGTATCCTCTATGAGCTGCATAGCGCGGGTACCCTCACCGCCGCCGAACTCGCAACCCGGCTGTCGCTCGACCCCGCCTATCTCAGCCGGTTACTGAAAAAATTCCGCTCCTCCGGCATGGTCGGCAGCAACCGGAGTCCTGAAGATGGCCGCCTGCGTCTCCTATCCCTGACGACGGAGGGAGCGCATCATTTTGCGCCCTATATCAAAGCGTCGCGCGATGAAGTCGCAGCCGTTCTGGACAATTTACCGGAGGAAAAACAGAAAGAACTTCTCGCCGCCATGCGGTTGATCCGCGCAACGCTTGGCGATGAGACGCTCAAACCCGCCCCGATCATGATCCGTCCGCATCGCCCCGGCGATATGGGCTGGGTCATTCACCGGCATGGCGTTCTGTATGCGCGGGAGTATGGTTTTGATGATATGTTCGAGGCGCTGGTCGCGCGTATCGCCGCGGATTTCGTCGGCAAGTTTAATCCGGCGATGGAA
Source organism: Sneathiella sp. (assembly GCF_002694385.1). Classification (GTDB taxonomy): domain Bacteria; phylum Pseudomonadota; class Alphaproteobacteria; order Sneathiellales; family Sneathiellaceae; genus Sneathiella. Next base: position 60,096 of record NZ_NZMB01000004.1, on the reverse strand, counting down.
AATTGCTGGATCGCCGAACAGGAGGGGGAAATTCTCGGCTCCGTCTTCCTTGTCCAGAAGCAGGGGGGAACGGCACAACTCCGCCTTCTCTATGTGGAGCCATCGGCGCGCGGCATGGGTGTTGGTCGCAAGCTGGTCGCCGAATGCATTGAATTCGCACGGCGCAAACAATATGAGAAAATAACCCTCTGGACCAACAGCATCCTGCATGCCGCTATTCATCTGTATGAGGAGGCTGGCTTCATCCTGACGGAGCAGGAACCCTATTACGATTTCGGACAGCATCTGGTGGGCCAGACCTGGGAACTGGATCTGTGACGATGCAAAAAGCGGCCCTGCTCGCCGCTGCAATCTGTGGCCTGCTGGTTGGCGTGGCGACTGTCGCAACCGGGGCCATTGCCACCGAAATAGGCCCTGTCACCATCGCATTCATCCGCTATTTGATCGGCGTCCTGATCCTGTTGCCCTTTGCATTACGGATCAGATGGAACCCCATTCCCCGTCATGATCTGATGAAAATCGGATTGTTCGGCGTTTTCCAGTTTGCCCTTCTGATTGTTCTGCTGAATTTCGCCGTCATTCATATTACGGCGGGGCTTGCCGTTCTGATATTCGCAAGCCTGCCCTTGCAGACAATGACCCTTGCCCTTCTGCTTCGCCGCGAGAGTTTCACACTCCGTAAGTTGAGCGGCATCCTGCTCACTATTATTGGCGTCGGCTTCACTGTAGGCGCAACGGCCTTTGCAGGCAAACTCGATGCGGCCGGATGGATCGGTGTCGGCGCGGCCTTTCTCAGCGCCTTCCTCGGCGCGCTCTGCTCAGTATTATATGGGACTTCCCTGGCCCGCTATCCGGCGCTGCAAATCGGCACTCTTTCCATGGCCTCCGCCGTGATTTTCCTGTTCGGTCTTGCCCTGCTGGAGGGACAGATAACGGCTTTCATGTCATTTTCCGGCACAGCCTGGCTTATTCTGTTGCTGATCGGCGGGGCAAGCGCGTTCGGTTACTTCTGCTGGCTGTTTGCCCTGTCCCGCATCCCTGCCTCGAATGTCACCGTCTTCCTGGGCCTCAGCCCCGTGACGGCGGCCATTCTCGGCGCTATTTTCATTGCGCAGCCCTTGTCCACCCGGGATATTATCGGGACATGCCTTGTGCTCTGCGGGCTGGTTCTGTCGCTCTGGCATAAAAGGGACGCCCGGTAACGCGCTGCGGTATTCTGCTTTTAAGATCATATCAACCCTTTTCGGGTAAAATCCCGGATCGACAGCCGGGTCAGTTTCCAGTAAACCAACTGATCGAAATGGATGGCAAAGCCGCATATCAATGCCATCTCCGGCAGTATTACGGGACCGATTGCATCGGCGCCCGATTGGACATATCGCAAGGGCGAGGGGTGATTTGCCTATGATACGGACTTTGAACATTGGGACCGGCGCCGTCTATGCGTTTCTGGCCCTGCTGCTCATCATCAGCAGAATTCCCTTTCCCTCCAGCGTTCCGGCCAGTGTAGATGTGGGGATTGCCATCGTTTTCTGCATTGCTCTCTTTCAGCTTTCCTTCGGCTGGCAGGCCGTTCGCGCCGCGCTTGTCGCTCTCGCCGGATTTTTCGTTCTGCTTCTTGTCTGGGCCTATGGAACGTCTTCCCTCTTCTCACCGGGAGATGATGAATATGCCTATCACCTGACCGCCATATGGGACCTTGCCGCGGGATGGCACCCCTTTTTCACGGCCCATGACAATATCTGGGTCGATTCCTACCCATCGGGCAACTGGGTGCTGGAATCCTATATTGTCGCGCTAACCGGCCTGCCACTATCGGGCCAGTCCCTCAAGACCGGCCTTGCCGCCGTTCTCGCCGTGCAGGTCTATGCACTCTGTGCCGAGTATTTCCCGATCGCCAATATCAAATGGCGCCATATCTGGGCCGCGATTTTCGCCCTGCTGGTGATCGGCAATCCGGTCGTGATCACGCAGCTTCTGACCCATTACACCGATGCGCCGGTTTATCTGTTCGGCGCCGGGCTGGTGTTTTTCCTGATGTCCGACGCGCTGAGCCCCGACCGTCTCGCGAAAATCGGCATTTTCAGCTGCATCATCCTGCTGGTCAATGTCAAAACGGCCGCCCTTTACTATGTCCCGCTGCTGGTTTTCGGCGGCCTAGTTATGGAGATGGTGCTGCAAAAATCAGAACCGGCGTTTCTGCGCCGGGTCTTCGGCTGGGTTTTTTCGAAAGGCGTGGCCTATGGGCTGGTTGCCATTTTTGCGACTGTCGTCGTCGGCTACAAACCCTATGTCACCAACCTGCTGGACCATCAGGAGCTGCTGTATCCATCCGTCCGGGATATCATGAGCTATAATTTCCCGGCCAACCTGATCGGCAAATCGACGGTCGAGAAATTTTTCTACGGCATCTTTGGTCGTACCGGACAGACATTCTGGCCCGTTGTGTTCGATACCCCCCTCCAGTTGAAAATTCCCGGGAGCTTTGTTCTGTCGGAATTCAAGGCGCTGCGGTTTGATACGCGCCGTGCCGGTTTCGGGCCGATGTTCAGCCTCGCGTTCATCACCGCGATCCTGGCGTATGCGGGCTGCAAGCTGGCAAGCCTGAAAGGCGGCAACACAATCTCCGCCGCCGCCGCGACCAGGGGGGACAGTATCGCCGCCCTTGCCCTGCTGCTGCTGGTAATATCCATCTTCTTCCCTGAATCCTGGTGGGCGCGCTATGTTCCTTTCACCTGGCTGAGTATCGTGCTGTTCGCGGCGGCGACCCTGTTTTACGCGGCGGATAGCAAGGTTGGCAAAATCCTCTCATTGCTGCGCTGGGTGGCGGTGATCTCACTTCTGCTGTGTATGCTGGCCGCCACCCTCGGAGCCGGGCGCCAGCTTCTCATTGTCCACCGGTTGACGAATGCCGTCCTAGCCCACAAGGATCTGCCGGTTATCGAATTCTATGTCGAGGAAGATCCCCGCATTCACCTCGACCGGCAGTCCACAACGATCTCCGATGCAGATGAAATCTGGGCGAAGCTCTTCAGCCTGCGTGGCGTCAATGCCCGGGTGATGAGCAATGGCGACCGGGCGGAGGAAAACCCCGAGGTGTGCGACGTTTATGGATATCTGGAAGCGCATGTCTTCTGGTGCGGTTATAAAGCCGCACAGAAGCCTGCGCGCAACTGATCTGCGGGGCGGAGGGGTGCAGGATACATTCCGCCGCGTGACCTGTCCCGCCCGGCGGCGGCCCTGCTATGGCTGAAGAAGTGGCCGCGCCCTGACCCTGAGCAGCAGGAGTGCGGCAATCAGCAGCAGACCCCCGAAGAAAATATAGGATTGCAGAATATTGATCGGCGGCGTGCTGTATGCAACCTCTTCGGCATATGGGAAGAAGTTGGCGACAAGAAAACATCCCACAATACCAAATACGAGGGAGAGAACCGAGGGCAGCGTCTTGTCCGTGCGGAGCAAAATGACGATCAAAGCAAGAAGAACGATCACAACTGGCCAGGCGACACCATAATGATGCTCCCACGCGACCGGCGAGGCGATCGTGAGCAGCAGAACCATCGTCGCCATATCCAGCAAGGAGATCATCGGATCTTTATTGCCCGGATCGTTGCGCACCCACGCTGGACGATAAAAAAGACCGAAAAGAAGGAAGCCGATGGTCGAGGCAAGCGTCCCGGCATAAACGAAGCTGTTATAGGGCGCATAGGCATAAAAGTCCCACTCAAGGGAGCTCACATCACTGAGCAGCCGGTTGAGGATGCCGTTGATGCTCTGGTTTGGCCAGAAAACCTCGCCATGTTTACCGATATAGGACAGCACGGCGAGATAGTCGATATGATCCTGAAAGCCGAAAACGATCAGCGACACAATCCCCACCACGGCCAGAACCGCGAACATGCCCAGCGCGAAATGTTTCTCTTTACGGAGTACTGCCCAAAGGAGGAGTAGCCCGAATTGCGGCTTTACAATCGTCGCCAGCGCAATCATCACCCCGGCAGCTATTTTCCGCTCTTCCAGCCACAACAGAAACGACAAGGCGATCACAAGGTCCAGTATGACCTGTATCTGACCCAGATATTGCGCGTGAATGATCGGGTAAAAGGTCAGAGTCCCGATCAGCATCAAGATGAAAAGGACAAACCGTAGGCCCCAGGAAAACTCCCCATGCTGGTAATAGGAGCGAAACGTTACGATGGCTATTCTGTATACACACCAGGATATGGCAATCATCGAGATAAAAGAGGTAATATTCATGATGCTGAGAAAGTCTTCCCAGGTGACGCCCGAATTCACCAGCCCCATAATCGGCAGCAGGCTGGCCGGCGGATACTGGAATTTGATGTTCTGGTCGAAGAATATCGTCTGGTAAAGCCCCGCATCTGGGTTGGTCATTTTTTCGACCGCTGCCCTGTACATGGGATACCAGGAATCAAGATTGACCTGGAACGTCAGGACGAAATCCATCAGATACAGCTCTTCACCCATTGGGAAGTCATCCTGATAGATGTCTTTCAGAAACCCGAGCAGAATAAGCCCGGCCATCATCACGAGAAACCACGCAAGAGGCCCTGCTTTACTGCCCCGAATATCAGAGGTACCCATTCAAAAACTCCGGCATCACAAACCGATTTCACAAGATCTGGCCGACGCCAGCTGGAATAATAGAGAATATATAACCTGCGTCAAACCATCCCCTGACAGCCCGCCGCGACATTTCCCGCATTTAACAGCCTGAAAAGCCGTCGCTATTATCCATCAAATAGTGTTAAAATTTTCTATAACAGGGCGAAAATCGCCGCCGCCCGATACCGCAGTAGCGCGCATCTCGGTGATTTGCCCTATCCGGCAAGTGGACAGTTGTTCTCATCTCATATTGCATTTCAGCGTCCGGGGCTGCTAAAAAGAAAGGGCGGGAGATTGAAACAGATCTCCATATTAAACTTTTGATTGTACGGAAGAACCGCACGCCTGCCTCACCAACCCTTTTACTCAGAGGGAATAAGAAACTGCTTGCGGTGAGGGCATATGAGGCATCTTCTTTTCGTGTTGTTTTTTGATAGTAATTATGTTGGGTCGCAAGGTTTATGATACGTAATTTCAACGCTATGGCCGCCTATATTTTCATTTTTCTGGCCGCCCTGCTGACCATTAGCCGACTTCCCCTGGAAGGAATTCTGCCTCCGGCCCTTTTCTTCGCATTCTCCCTCATTGCCGTTGCTGCCATCATCTGGATAACCGGCGGTTTCAGATCCATGCTGCTGGCCCTTGGCTCCATTGCCGCCTTTTGTGCCCTTATCCTGCTCTGGGCCTGGTTGACGCGAGGCCTCTACTCTCCGGGTGACGACGAATATATCTATCATATTCATGCCATTTGGGACATCGCCGCCGGGTGGCATCCGTTTTTCTCGCCACATAACAATATCTGGGTAGATTCCTATCCGAGCGGTTTATGGGTCCTGCAATCCTACATCGTCTCTCTGAGCGGGCAGTTGATGTCCGGCCAGGCGCTGCTGATCGGATTTATGGCCGTTACCGCCTTGCTTTCCTACAGCTTTTATCTTGAGCGGATTGCTCCCGTCTTCCCCTTATTCCCTCCTCTCGCCGCCCTGGTCTTTACTGGCCTTGTTATCGCCAATCCGGTCGTTCTGACGCAGGTTATGACGCATTATGTGGATGCCCCGATGTATCTTGTCGGCGCCGCTCTCGTCTTTTTTCTTGTTCTGGACGGCTTCGGAACAAATCGGCTGGCGCGCTGGGCCGCCATTGCCTGCATCCTGCTGCTTCTCAACACCAAGACGGCGGCGCTTTACTTCACCCCGCTTATTGTCGTCGGCGGCTTTCTGATGGAACTTGTCCTTCGCAAAGGAGAGGGAAGCCTGATCCGGCGCATGTGCCAGTGGATTCATTCGAAAGGGTTTCTCTACGTCCTCGCAGCAATATTCGCGGTGCTTGTTATCGGATACAAGCCATATGTCACGAATATCACCGACCATGGCGAATTCATCCACCCCCCGTCGGATGAGATTATGGGATATAATGTACCCAGAAATATCATTCCGCTGTCGATCCCGGAAAAGTTCATCTATGGCCTGCTGGCGAAAACCGGCGAAAGCCGCTGGCCGGTCCCGCTCAATGCGCCGGTAACGCTGAAAATTCCGGGGGCATTCAATATGGACGAATTCCGGGTGCTGCGTTACGACACACGCCGCGGCGGCTTCGGCCCATTCATCGCCCTTGCCTTCTTTGCCGCAATCGGCGCCTTTGCGGTCGCCCGTTTCTCCGCCCGCAACAAAACAGATTATGACTGGCACCCCGCCGGGGATGGCCTCGCCGTTATGGCGCTGACCCTGCTTGTTTCCTCCGCCCTGTTTCCGGAACCATGGTGGGCGCGCTATATTCCGCTTTTATGGCTGGGGATTATCCTGCTCGCCATTTCCAGCCTGATGCTTTCCGGGAAGGGCACAGGCAAGCTCATCAGCAGGGGGCTTTTGACGGTCACAATTGTCGCTCTTACGGGATGTATTGCGGCGGGAATGGTGGGCGCCCTGCGCCAGAATTTAAACGCTTATTACAATAGTTTCCAGATTGAGCAGATGAAACAATTCCCGATCATCGAACTTTATGGAAAACTCGATATCCGCATTACCAAAGACCAGCATTCCAAAAGCACGGGCAGCGAAGCGGAGACATGGCAAAGGCTTCTGGAACTGCGAGGCGTTAATAGCCGGATTGGCGGACAGCCCCGCGGCAAGCAAAAATGCGAACTGGACGGCGTGCTGACCGGAAATCTTTACTGGTGCGCGCCCAAAACATCGGGCGGCGCAGAGGGAGGTAGTTCGTGACAATGGCAGGGCGTCATTCACGAGACGAAAAAAACACACAAATCTGAGAAAAGCTTACGAAATTTTTACCTGTTTCCGCTGGAATCCGGCATTTGTGACAAATAAAGGGGAATGAGTGTGGCGCGATTTGCCTTGGTCGGATCATCGTCAATTTTCATATTCCTGGCGGTTCTACTGGTTATCAGCAGAATACCGGCCCCGGAGACGATCCCCCCCGCCGTTTTTCTGGCGGCGGCAAGCGCCATTTCCGCCGTCCTGCTTTATATGAACGGGGGCATCAGAACCCTGCTGTCCGCCCTCTTGTCCATTGCCGGATTTGTCCTGCTGCTCTTTTTCTGGGCCTATGTCACCCGGTCCTTCTATGATACCGGACACGACAGCTACGCCTATCATCTCCGCGCGGTCTGGGACCTTGCCGATGGCTGGGACCCTTTCGTGTCGGAGCATAAAAATATCTGGGTTGACTCATACCCGAGCGGTTACTGGGTTTTACAATCCTATGTGGTCTCCATCACCGGGTTCCTGCTGTCGGGACATGGCATGGTCACCGGACTGATGGCAGTTACCGGCCTGCTTGCCTATGGTTTTTTTGTTGAAAGGGTAGCGCCTCCGCTCGGCGGCTTTCATCATCTCGCGGCGCTGATTTTTGCCGGTATCATTGCGGCCAATCCTGTCGTCCTGACACAGCTAATGACGCATTATGTGGACGCCCCGCTCTATCTCATGGGGACATCCCTTGTCCTATTTCTGATGATGGATGCCCTTTCGGGAAATCGTCTCGCACGATGGGCGGCAATCGCCTGCATCATTTTGCTGATCAACACCAAAACGGCCGCACTCTACTTCACACCACTAATCGTGTTTGGCGCCTTTTGCATGGAACTGGTTCTCAGCCATGGCGAAAACGGCATTCTCACCCGCGCTTTGCGCTGGATGAAGGCGAAGGGACTACTCTATATGGTTACCGGATTATTCGCCATTCTGGTGATCGGCTACAAGCCCTATGTAACCAATGTGCTGAATCACGGGACGCTGCTATACCCCTCCGTTGATAAAATCATGGCGCCAAACATGCCGGAAAATGTCAATGCGCTCCCCGTGCCGGTAAAATTCCTCTATGGCATCTTTTCGGTGACCGCAGACAACCATTGGCCGATCCCGATTGACGCGCCGATTGTTCTCAAAATACCCGGTACTTTCAAGAAATCGGAGTTCAAGGAGCTGATCTTTGATACCCGGCGCGGCGGCTTCGGCCCCTATTTCAGCCTCGCCTTCCTCACCTCAATCCTGGCCTATGGGGCCTCACGGGTGGCGGCGCGCAACCGAAGTTCCTACCGCTGGCAGCGCACCGGCGACGGCATCGCGGCATTTGCCGTTGTCTTGACAATCACCTGCATGTTTTTTCCGGAAAGCTGGTGGGCCCGCTACGTCCCGCATGCCTGGCTTGCCGCGGCCCTCTTCGGTCTTTCCTCCCTGTTCCTGTCGGGCAGTGGCAAGATGATGCTTGCCGTCCGGGCGTTGCAATGGGTGGCTGTGGTTTCTTTCATGCTCTGTATTCTGGCCGGGCTCATTGGCGCGGGAAGGCAGAACCTTAATACCTACAAGAATACGCAGAAAATATATTACATGAAAGAGCTCCCCATGGTTGAGCTGTCCATCTGGAAGGGCGGCAAGGTCCTTTACTCATCATCCGTTGAAATATGGGAAACATTACTGAAAATGCGGGGGGTTAAGACCCGCGCTATCCCGGACGACCAGGAACCCGCCTGCAATCCGCCATATTATTTATGGGGCGGTGTTCACTGGTGCCCCCTGAAAGAAGGGGAATGAGGATCGGAAAGGCTGATCCGCGTGCGGTTTAACATCCCTTAACAATTTGATGATAATTGTACCCATTGGTGCAACGGCAGGTGCGGACATCGCAGGACCGTCCGAGCCTGGGCGCGAGACAATTTGATCTTTTTATATTACATACATGTCGGGGCAGTCGGCGCCTGTTGACAGGAAAATCAATAAATGACGCGTAGTACCAATAGCATAACCGCTTTCATTTTTGTTTTTCTGGCCATTTTGCTGGTTTGCAGCAGAATTCCGCTGCAACACATCCTGCCGCCTGCCGGGTTCGTGGTCGCCGCGGCGGTCCTTGCCGGGGGCCTGTTCTGGTATCTGGACGGTCGCAGGGCCGTTGTCGTCGGAATTATCTCTCTCGTTATATTCTGCGCCATACTGGTTATCTTGTCCTTTGTGACACAATCTTTCTATCCTGCCGGACATGACGGCTACGGATATCATATAACCGCGGTCTGGGATCTCGCCAAGGGATGGTACCCCTTTCTCAACCATCACAACAATATCTGGGTGGACTCCTATCCGAGCGGTTACTGGACAATCCAGTCCTATATCGTTGCGCTGACCGGCCTGCCCTTCGCCGGAATGTCGCTGCTGCTGGGATTGACTGTTCTTGTTGCTTTTCAGGCCTATGGCTTTTTCCATGACCACCTGCCCGTTGCCAACAAGCGGTTGCGTCTTGTCACAGCCCTGCTTATGGCCGCCCTGATTGCCGGAAATCCGGTCGTACTTGTTCAGCTCCACACTCATTATGTCGATGCGCCCCTTTATCTCATTGGGGCGGCTATCATCTTTTTCATGCTGGATAATGCACTTCAGGCAAACCGCCTTGCCCGCGTCGGTACGATGGCCGCCATTGTCCTGCTCCTGAATACAAAAACCAGCGCGCTTTATTTCGGCCCGCTGATCATTTTTGGCGGGCTGCTCATAGAACTGACCCTGAACCGGAGCGGTCGCTCCTTTTTAGCCAATCTCCTGAGCTGGTTCAAAGAGAAGGGCATCGCCTATATACTTGTCGGCATATTCAGCATTGTCGTTGTCGGATACAAGCCGTTTTTGACGAATATTCTCGATCATGGAGCGCTGCTCTATCCGGATTCAGGGCGCATCATGGACACCAACACGCCGCTGAATGTCGATGGCGACATGCCGACCGTTGTCAAATTCTTCTACGGCGTTTTCGCCAAATCGGAAGATAATTTTTACGATGTCCCGGTGGATGCCCCCATCCATCTCAAAATTCCCGGCAGTTTTTCCAAACCGGAATTCACCGCCCTTTACTTTGACACGCGGCGGGGCGGTTTCGGGCCTTTCTTCAGCCTTGCTTTGATTGCCTCCCTCCTCGCCTATGGCGCCTGTCGGCTGGCCAGCCGGAACAATACGGCTTATACATGGCGCCGGGAAGGGGATGCGATGGCTGTTTATGGGGGCACCCTGTTCCTCGCCTCCGCTTTCTTCCCGGAATCATGGTGGGCCCGTTATGTGCCTTTCCTGTGGCTGGGATGTGTCTTCCTCGCGATCACACCAGTCTATCTGTCAGGCAGAGGTTCACTCGCCTTTCTCTCAAGGGCCCTGATGGGAATTGCAATGCTCGCCTTTCTCGGTTGCATGCTGGCCGCTGTTCTTGGCGCCGCCCGTCAGCACCTGCATGTCTATCAGCGTGCGGAACGGCTCGGTCTGATTGAAGAGTACCCCTATGTCGAGGTGACCCTGATTCCAGACAGCCGCATTTTTGAGGATCAGCATTCCAAGAGCCAGTCGGATGCGCTTGAGATCTTCATCAAAATTCTTGAAATGAAGAACATCCGCAGCGTTGTAACGGAAAATTTCAATCGCGAAAAATGCATCCATTCGGGATATTTTAACGGTGATAGCCTATGGTGCATTCCAGTCGGAAGCCGGAAAAAGCAGGAATAGCAGCAAGCGGTCTTCCCCAGATCAGAATGGACAGTCATGGCAAACAGCATGATACATCATCCGCTTTCCCGCTTTGCCCGCATTGGCGCGGCCAGCATATTCCTGTTCCTGATGCTGCTGGTCATTCTGGCGCGTCTGCCGTTTGATGTTCTTGCCTCTCCCCTCATTTACATGCTGGGGGCCGCTGCCGTTACCTGTCTTGCCGTCCGTCTTCTGGAAGGGCCAAAATCGCAGATTATGGCGCTCGGCGCCCTTGCCGCCTTTATGGCGATTATTCTCCTTTGGGCTATCGCAACACAGTCTTTTTATGAAGTCGGACAGGATGGCCATTCCTATCACCTCGCGGCGATCTGGTCGCTCGCGGAAGGATGGAACCCGTTTTATGCCCCGCCGCATAAAAATATCTGGGTCGATTCCTATCCCAACGGTTATTGGGTGCTGGAAGCCTATATTGTCAGCCTCACCGGTCTTTTACTATCCGGGAAATCGCTGAATATCGGGATAATGGCGGCTGTCGCGCTCCTCAGTTTCGGTTACTTTCATGATCGCCTCGCCCCTGTTTATCCACGCGTTAAAATCCTTGCCGCGCTGATCCTTGGCGGTATCGTTGTCGCCAACCCCGTGGTACTGACCCAGATCATGACCCATTATGAGGATGGCCCGCTATATTTGTTGGGGGCCGGGCTTCTGTTTTTCCTCTTGTCCGATGCCTCCACCCCTTCCCGACTCAGCCGATGGGCCGCCATCGCCTCAATCGTCCTGATGGTGAATACAAAAACCGCCGCCCTTTATTATGTCCCCCTGATTACGATCGGCATCTTCATGGCGGAAGGGTTGCTAAAAAAACCAGGCGAGACAATGATCGGCTATGCTGTCGGCTGGATCCTGCGAAAGGGTGTTCCCTATGGCGCCGCCTTTGTCATCGGCATCGCCCTTATTGGTTACAAGCCCTATGTGACGAATGTTCTCGATCATGATGCCTTTCTCTACCCGGCGGTGGATGAAATCATGGACACCAATCTCCCGGAAAATCTGGAAACGCTTTCGGGACCCGAGAAATTCCTCTACGGTATTTTCTCCCGCACGGAAGACAGCGTCTGGCCCGTCCTCGTCACGGCGCCCATCAACCTTAAATTTCCGGGATCGGTTTGGATCTCAGAATTCAAGGATCTGGACTTCGATACCCGCCGCGGTGGCTTCGGGCCGCTGTTCAGTCTCGCCTTCATCCTCGCATTTGCGTCCTATGGGATCGCCCGGCTGGCCGGACATGGCAGACATGAGATGGATGGACAGCGGGATGGCGATGTCCTTGCCGTGACGGGGGGCCTTCTTATTATCATCTCCGCGGCTTTTCCAGAACCCTGGTGGGCCCGTTATATCCCCTTTGTCTGGCTGGGTGTTTTGCTGCTGGCGCTTGGGGCTCTCTTCCAGTTTTCCAGAGGATTGCCCGCAATGGCAGCGCGCGGATTGCTCGGCATCGTGATCCTGTGTTTTCTCGGCAATATTGCTGCCGGGCTTCTCGGCTCCCTGCGTCAGAGCTTGAACACCTATCAGCGCACCGCAATGATAGAGGAGATGAAACGCTATCCTGTCATTGAAATCTCCCTCATTGAGGACCCCCGGGAAACCAGCGACTATCAGTCTGACATCATCACGTCTTCGGACATGGTCTGGCAGCATCTTCTTGCAGCGCGGGGCATTAACGCCATCATCACCGATGAGTTCATTAAAGAAAATTGCGCGATTTCCGGCTTTTTCGACGGAAATATCCTATGGTGCGCCAAAGGGCAGCCGACGGGCTGACGGCAAATGACCAGATATCTCCATACCGGAACGGCCGCCATCTATCTTTTTCTCGGCTTCTTGCTGATCGTGAGCCGGTTTGCCAGCGAAACCTTCCACACACCGCTCGTCTTTCTTGGCATAGCCTTGCTTGCCGCCCTGTTCGTGACCGTAAAAGTTGCTGGGCGCGCCGGGGGGGCGGCCGGATTCACCGCCATATTCCTGTTCTGTGCCTTCCTGCTGCTATGTGCACTTGCGACGCGGCCTTTCTATGATCCGGGCTTCGATGGCTATGCCTATCATTTGAGCGCCATTTGGGATATCGGCGCGGGATGGAACCCGTTTCTAAAACCACATGCCAATATCTGGGCCGATTCCTATCCCAACGGATACTGGGTCCTGCAATCCTATATTGTCAGCCTGACGGGGATCCTGCTCTCGGGACAGGTGCTGACAATCGGCCTTGCCGCCCTTCTGTTCCTTCAGGCGTTCAGCTTTTATCAAAGCCATGGCCCGAATGTGATGCCCCGCATTCCCGCCCTGCCCGCGCTGATCTTCGCCGGGTTGCTGGCGGGCAATCCCGTTGTGATCGGACAGTTCCTCACCCATTATGTGGATGCACCGCTCTACCTTCTCGGCATTTCGCTCGCGCTTTTCCTTCTCGGCAACCTGTTGACGGGGGAGCGGCTCTCGCTGCTCGCGGCCCTTGCCTGCATCATCCTGATGGTCAACACCAAGACAGCCGCTCTTTATTATGTGCCGCTGATCGTCTTTGCAGCGCTTCTCGCCGATCTTGTCTTCAAGAAGAGTTCAGGCAACCTGATCGCCCGGACCCTTAACTGGATCAAAAATCGCGGATTGCTCTATGGCGGGACTTTTATCATCGCGGTGGTCGTGATCGGCTACAAGCCCTATGTGACGAATGTTGTCGATCATGGACAGCTTCTCTATCCCGCGGTCGGCAGCATCATGAAAGGGAATGAACCGGCGAATGTCGTCCCTCTCTCCCCGCCCATGAAGTTCTTCTATGGTGTCTTCGGGCGGACCGCCCACAGCGACTGGCCCATCGACGCGCCGGTCGAACTTAAAATCCCCGGCACATTCCAGCTCGATGAGTTCAAACTGCTGCGCTTCGATACCCGGCGCGGCGGGTTTGGGCCGTTTTTCAGTCTCGCCTTCATTACTGCCATCGCTGCATATGCCATCGCCCGGATGACGGCCCGCCGCAACGGCAAAGCCTGGCCCCGCACAGCCGACAGCCTAGCCGTTACCGCGGGTGTGCTTCTCGGCGCCTCGATGTTCTTCCCGGAAAGCTGGTGGGCGCGCTATGTGCCCTATGTCTGGGCCGTCCCGGTTTTACTTGTCACCGCCAGCCTCGCTTTAACAAGGCCGGGCGCACTGCGCCTCTGTGCAAGAGTGCTTGCCCTGATCACCCTGCTGGCGCTCTGCGGCAATATCCTGGCTGCCGGTCTAGGCGCCTTTCGTGAGGGGCGGCTGCTCCATAACCGCATGCAGCAGATTGATATGATCGCGCATTATCCCAATGTGAAGCTGCTGATGTTCTATGACCCTCCGGCGCTGCAAGATCAGCATTCCTCCTCCACCCAGGACGGGCTTGCCGTCTGGACACGCCTGCTGGCGGATCGCGGTATCGCCACCGAAATCACGCGCGAACGCGATCAGTTTGACTGCGACATGGCAGACTACCTGAATGGCGGCATCTACTGGTGCATCGTCATTGACGATACGGAGCCATCCATCCCCTGACTCTGGTCGCCCCTCCGGCTTTCCCCGATCCGCAAAAAATGCGATACTGGCAGGCAGAGGATAATCGGAGGAAGACGCCATGACCACAGACGGAATTGATTTCGACAAGGCAATGCTCGACCCGGGCTCGGTCTTTGACACTCCGGAGGAGGTCGCAACCCGCTCCGACCTGACCCTTGACCAGAAAATCGAAATCCTGCGCCGTTGGGCCTATGACGCCAGCGAACTCGCGGTTGCCGAGGAGGAGGGCATGATCACGGGGGAACAATCTCTGCTGGCTCGCGTCCTGAAGGAGCTGGACCGACTTGGCGATGGCTATGATTCGAGCCATACGCCGCCGACGAAACATGGCGGCATTTCGCGTAACAGCATTCGCCCCAAAAAGTAACTTTGGTCAGTGCATTCCGGTATGTGCGATCACGCGGCAGCAAAATACTCTTTAACGGCGGGCGACGATAACCACTTTCTCGCCGACCAGAAGCTGTAACGCTCCCGTCTCGTCAATGCGAAAGCGATCTACTTTTGATAGGGTCTGCAAGAAGCGGCCTTCCTGTTTCATTAAGGCTTCCGGGCAGGCCATCATGGTTCCCGCAAGCTGGCCGACATTGATTTTTCCCTCTCCATCAATCGCAAAGCTGCCTGTGTATCGGTTACAGCCGGAAGTGCCGAAAATCCGGCCTTCGTCATTGACGGCAAGGGTGACATGGCTGTTGTCAATGACACCGCCCCCGTCGATATCCTCCACCTGCCATTCCGCGCCCGCCAGCAAATCCATGGTTTCCCCTCCGCATCCGCGCAAAGTTTCCGTGCTGGTTTCAAGTTCAACCGTCGCCGGATAAGCACGGCCGCTCATATCATCTTCGCAAATCCCCTCGCGGACCGAAAAGGTAAGGCCAAAGCGTGGGAAATCATAGCGATACGCGCCCTGCTCAATGACCGGCGCGGGCAGCGGCAAATCCAGCATCTCCGCCCCGTAGTTCAGGGTGAAAGAAATACGACCGTCTTGAATGACGGCCTGCCATCCGGGTTCATTTCCCTGCGCTGTCCAGCCAGCCTGTACCGGCTCTGTAATTTCGCATTCGAGATATTCTGCGCCGCCCACCTTGACCCGCGCGGTGTTCCCCTTGTTCCAGATCATGGTGCGGCCATCCGCGCTTTCAAATTTCGCACCAGAGGCAGATATGACACGGGGTAGTTCGAAAATCTCATCGCCGGTGTCAAGAATTGCCTGATCCCCCTGAAATCCGATGCGGAAGGTCTGATCGGCGCATGTCATGACACTCTGAAAGCCGGACGGGACATACCCCTTCAAGAGAATTTCGCCAAGATCGTGTTGCCCGCGTCCGGCCGGGATATCCTGCATCTCGCTCACCCAGCGAATTTTATCGCCAAGCAATATCGCCACCTGCAATTTGCCCGCCACATCGGCCGGAATATCAAGACGGAAAGACAAGGGAACCTGCCGCCCCTCTGTGGCCATGCGTACCGAGCCGAGGGCTGTATCCTGAAAACCCGTCACGTCTATCACAAGTTCGGCCCCGGGGGGCAACGCCATGCGTTCGCGATAGGTGGCGCTACCCGTGATCTCGCGCCTCTCTTCCGCCCTCACCGGCAGAACAAGAAAGACCAGCAACACCGGCATAAAATATCGAAACATTGTCTGGATCATTCTCCAACCCTCTCAGAGATATACCCTATTTCACATCTGCGACTTCATTCCGCAGACAAGGACCGGAAAATATCAGGTCCGTCGGTGCCGCCGCAGCAGACCGCGCCAGCCTTTGAACAGACTACGTCTGCTCAGCGGTTCAAATATGGCGTCGCTGCCTTCAGGATCAAGGATTTCATTATCCGCCAGCCACTCCTCAACACCGTTGAGTTCCGGCATCTCAAAGGGGACGAGCGTTCGGCCGGGGGCCTTTCCGCGCAATGTCTCCATAGTCGCGATCAGGGAGCCGTTTTCTTGCAGCAGAGCGGCAACGGTTTCCGCTTCTGTATCCAGATGTTCGGCGATCAGATCATTACGCAGCTCTGCAATCCTTCTTTCAACATCATTATTGCCGGGGTCATCCGCCGCAAGGATTACGTCGCATTCACTGTCCAGCCGGAGCGAACGGTTATTGAAATTTGATGACCCGATCCGGAGATAGACGTCATCGACCACCATGACCTTGGCATGTACGTAAATCTCGGCGCCACCGGCAGTTACCGGGTGATAAAGGCGCAACCGTCCATATTTGTCGATCCGCATCAGGGCCTCCATCAGGCGGGCCCGCGCCGAATCCATGGCCACAGGTTCCAGCCACCCTTCCGCAGAAAAGGGATTGAGGATGACAATTTCCGGGCCGTTTTCTTCCGTCAGGCGCCGGGCAATGGCGTGGGCAATCCGGCGGGAGGCGAAATACTGGCTTTCCGCATAAATCCAGTGCTTCGCCCGGGAGATCAAATCGAGATACATCTCCTCGATTTCATGGACCGGCTCAACATCCGTCATGGCCGGGCGGGTCCGGGCAATGGCGAGACGGATATTTTCAAAAGTTGGCTCAAGGTCGCCGGGCCAGCAGTCATGCTGGTCATCGGCCGGGGACAGCCTTTGGCCGGTCGCCGCATACCAGCGTTTGCGGGCAAGATCACCCATCGCGCGCGCGGCCGCTCCGTCAAAGGCGCTTGTCGCATCATGCCACGGATCATGGGGTTCGCCATCGGGGCTGAGACGGTCGGGATTATCGTCGAGATGATCACGGCGATCCCACCTGCCCGCGGTCATATCAATCCCGCCACAGAAAGCGATGCAATCATCAATCACAACAATTTTCTGATGGTGAGATCCGGCCAGCGGATGCGCGCCGTCCAGCGTCAGGGTAATCTGTTTGTGCCATTTCCAGCGCAGGATCGTCGCCAGCGTATTGCCCCGAAACATCGCCTTGAACGCACCGGTATCCCACCGCAAGAGCCGGATTTCAAGGCTTGGAGTCCGATCCGCCAGCCAAACAATGAAATCACCGAGCTTTTCCGGTCCGTCCTCTTCGTTCTCGCCATCACCAAGGCGAATACGGGCATCAAAATCCCAGCCGATCAGATAAATGCTATGCCGGGCCTTCAGCATGGCCTTGCGGGCCGCCACAAAATAATCCGCCGCATCAACGATGAAGGCAAAGCGCTCCGCCGTCTCAAGCCGCCAGTGGTTTTGCTCCCGCTCCAGAAGTGCCGACATCATGAACAAGGTCCGTCTTGTGTCTTGTATTTCTTAAATCGTCTTCGACTTCCCCTGCCAACAAAGTGTCCGGCACGGAAAACGGGTGCAGATCACGCGGCCCGCTTCCCGGCACCGCCATTCTCGCAAGGCAGGGTGATATTTACATAGATGCGATTTGTGGGCAAATTTTGTCTCGCCCCGTTGACAGGCGATATCAATCCTCCGCCGCGTCAAGATCAACTTCAATATTGATATTCTTCTCG
Source organism: Sneathiella sp. (assembly GCF_002694385.1). Classification (GTDB taxonomy): domain Bacteria; phylum Pseudomonadota; class Alphaproteobacteria; order Sneathiellales; family Sneathiellaceae; genus Sneathiella. The sequence continues at coordinate 42,478 of NZ_NZMB01000004.1, read as the reverse complement.
CGAAAAACTTCCTGAAGCACTGCCGCGGCGTTTAGCGCCTTCGGCATTCCGGCATAGATCATCGTGATGTATATCACCTCGATCAGATCTTCCGGCTTTGCCCCGACATTCAGCGCGCCCTTGAAATGGACCTTGAGCTGCGGCGTCAGCATCCCTTGCGAGGCCAGTGACGTCACTGTCAAAAGCTGCCGCATCTTCGGGTCGATAACGTCGCGGGAAAGAACTTCACCATACGCAAAATCGACAACGCCATGGGCCAGGGCCGGAAACTCTTTCAGACGTTTGAGGATCCCGGTGCCATCCGACTCTGTGAGGACACCGAGGGTTTTAAGGCCTTTTTCACGCCGTGTTTCCATATTATTTTTCTCCTTCAGCCGGAACAGAAATCACACGCAACAAAAGGGCAAGCATCGCCCCGCTTCCCTCCCGCAAAGGGGGAAAGGCCGTACTTTGCCGCACCTCTTTCAATCTAGAAGGCCTCAGCAGATATCGCCTGTCAACAGGGAACTCGCGGGCACCGGATAATATCACGCGCTGATAAATCTGAGCGCAGATATTGCCTAAACATTGCCTAAAATGTGGCAAAAGGTTGACCTTTGCGGCCTCATATCCATATAATGGTCATCACCAAGCGGGACTCGCCTGCTTTGGCGTACATCGCCATGTGGATATTCGCCCGACGCCTCGCGTCGACAAAAACTAAGCCTGAGGGAGAACTCCGATAACAATTTGTGCCGTCTCGGCATAAATTTTATTTGTTCAATATTTATATTCATGAAGCCGAAAATTTACGGAAATGGACTATACAAAATCTTCGGGGGCGACGCCACAACTGCCATCGATCTGCTGAAAGCAGGGCAAAGCAAGGACGAGATATATGCCGCGACAGGACAAACTGTCGGTGTGCGTGATGTTTCCTTTAAGGTCGCCGAAGGCGAAATCTTTGTCGTCATGGGACTGTCCGGTTCCGGAAAATCCACGCTGGTGCGCATGATCAACGGCCTGATCAAGCCAAGCGCCGGTGAAATCCTCATCGATGACGTCAATGTCGCCGACTGCTCCGATGAGCAGCTTCGCAACGTGCGGCGGAACAAAGTTGCGATGGTGTTTCAGCACTTCGCCCTTTTCCCTCATAAAACCGTCGCCGAGAATGCCGCTTTCGGCCTCAAAATCAGAGGCATGAAAGCTTCAGAACGCCGGGAGCGGGCGCAAGCCGCGCTGGAACAGGTCGGCCTCGGCGCGCGGGGCGACAGCTATCCGGACGAGCTCTCCGGCGGAATGCAGCAGCGCGTCGGCTTGGCGCGCGGCCTGGCGTCGGAGCCGGAAATCCTGCTGATGGACGAACCCTTCGGGGCGCTCGATCCGCTCATCCGCAATGATATGCAGCAGGAGCTTCTCGAACTCCAGCGGACGCTCAAGAAAACCATTGTCTTTATTACCCATGACCTCAACGAGGCCTTGGCGCTCGGCACCACAATCGCCATCATGCGCGATGGGGTGATTGCCCAGACAGGCACGGCAGAGGAAATCGTCGGCTCCCCCGCCGACGATTATGTGGCCGCTTTCACGCGTGATATTGACCGCTCGCAGGTCTTTGCCGCCGCCTCCATCGCCCGACCGGCGACACCTCTCGACCTCGCAACGGATAATGCCGAGGTCGCCATGACACGGATGGAGGAATTGGGGATCGATGCCGTGCATGTTGTCGATGATGGCAAGCTTGCGGGTATTGTCAGCTATCGCGCGGCGAGCGCCGCCCATCGTGACGGTCTCGATCTTAAAGACGCCCTGACCGATGATTTTCCGACGGCATCACCGGAATCCCTGCTTAATGACCTCTATCCGCTCGCTGGCACAGAATATCCCATCGCTCTGACAGACGAGAAAGGGCAACTCACCGGCATTGTCCACCCGCAAGATGTGTTTCAGCAGCTTGCCAATGAAGAAGAGGAAGAGGAGGAGAAAGAAAAAGCATGATCAGCCCATCCGACTTCCTGTCGCTGCCCTTTGATGACTGGGTGAATATTTTTGTCCGGGACTGGCTTGTGCCAAATTTCCGGCCGGTCTTTCGCGCCATGCAATGGCCTGTTACGCAGGTGTTGAACGGCCTGTCGACATTCTTCAATGCGACACCCATGCTTATCTTTACCGCTGTCCTGTCACTTATCGCCTGGCGAACGTCCGGCCGCGGCGTTGCGATTTTCTCGCTTATCGCCCTCATATTTATAGACCTGATCGGGTTGTGGCCGGAAACCATGACCACCTTGGCTATGGTGATTACGGCGGTTTTCTTCTGTGTCGTGATCGGCATCCCCTTCGGCGTGATGGCTGCCCGCAGTGATATTTTCCGCACTATTCTGCGCCCCATCCTCGACGTCATGCAGACAATTCCCTCATTCGTCTATCTGGTGCCCATCGTCATGCTCTTCGGTGTCGGCGTTGTGCCGGGGATTATTGCAACGATCATCTTTGCCTTGCCGCCCATCATCCGGCTGACCGATCTTGGCATTCGCAATGTCCGTGAAGACCTGATCGAGGCGGCTACCGCCTTTGGCGCCACCCCCTGGCAAATGCTGGTCGAGGTGCAGTTCCCCCTCGCGATGCGCACCGTTATGGCGGGCCTCAACCAGACACTCATGCTGGCGCTCTCCATGGTGGTGATTGCCGCGATGATTGGCGCCGGAGGTCTTGGCCTGACGGTGTTCACCGGCCTTGGCCGTCTTGATGTCGGTAATGCGACGGCCGGCGGTGTCGGCATCGTCCTGCTTGCCATCATTCTCGATCGTATCAGCCAGTCACTCGGTGAGGCCCGCGCCATGCGCGGCCCGTCGCTTCTGGCGACCATTCGGTCATTGTTCTCGCTGCGGGCAAACAAGCCCCCGGCGGAAGTCGAAAGGGCAGGCTAATCCCGCCCCGCCGCGTCTTGCGCGGTTCCCATGTCCCCATGTTTCGGGGACGCAAGAAGAATACAAGGAGACTATTCATGAAGAAATCATCCATGTCGCGTCTGTTAGCCCTTGCGCTGTCGGCCAGCATCCCGCTTGCCGCTCCGGTCGCGATGGCCGCAGAAGGCCCGGGTGCAGGCACCACTGTCAAGATGGCCCAGGCCAGCTGGGATACCGGTTGGTTCCCCGCCCAAATCTATAAGCAGTTGCTGGAAAAGCTCGATTATACTGTCGAAGGACCGACAACGCTCGACAATCCGCCCTTCTATCAGGCCGTGGCCCAGGGTGATCTCGATTTCTGGGTTAATGGCTGGTTCCCGACGCATAATTCCTATGAAGATACATATTCACAGGGCGCTGAGCTTGTCGGCGCTGTCGCCAAGGGCGGCGCACTCGAAGGCTATCTTGTCGACAAGGCCTCTATCGAGAAATTCAATATCAAGTCGCTTGCGGATTTCAAGCGCGACGAAGTGAAGGAAGCTTTCGACCGCGATGGCGATGGCAAGGCCGACCTTGTCGCCTGCCCTCCGGGCTGGGGCTGTGAAATAAACATTGCGCATCACCTCGAAGCCTATGGTCTGCTTGATCATGTAAATCCGATCAAGGCAAGCTACACCGCCTCCATGGCCGATGCTGTCGCAGCCTATGGTGAAGGCAAGTCCATCCTGTTCTATACATGGACACCGAACTGGACCGTGGACACGCTGAAGCCAGGCGAAGATGTCATGTGGATTGAGGTGCCGGAAGTGAATCTGCCGGATGCCATGAAAGATCTCGAAGATGCCGCCACCGTTGAAGGTGTTGAAGGCTGCGTCAACGATCCGTGCAAGCTGGGCTTCCCGGCCAATGATATCCGGCCCGTCGCCAACAGCGAATTTCTGGATGAAAATCCGGCCGTCCGCGCACTCCTCGAAACGGCGTCCATTCCGATTACCGATATTTTCTCCCAGAACGCCAAAATGAATAATGGCGAGGGTGATCCTGAAGATGTCGCGCGTCATGCAAGCGAGTGGATTGAAGCCCATGCCGATCTCGTCGATGGCTGGCTTGAAAAGGCGCGTGCCGCCGCCAACTGATCTCATCTCGTGATCAACATCAAAAGCGGCGGTGCAGAAATGCATCGCCGTTTTTTTATTCTCACTGGCCAACATGCTGTTACTGTAAATCAAAATCTTTCCATATATCAGGTGCCCAAGGCCCCGACATTCAACTATGAGGCTCGCCAGCCGATTGCGTTATTTTTTATGGGTTCCTGCATGTAAAAAACGGCAGAGTTTGACGATGCGAGCTTCATGTTATGGTCCCGTTCGCCATGATTGCGCACGGTTGATGACAGGACACCACCTATTTCTGTGTATTGTATGTCAACCAGACTGATATCGGTGCTGAACGCATCGTCCCGGAACACTCTTTCAAGAATCTGAACGAGGCTTATGGCTATAATGCACAAAGGGAAACAAAACTGACAGCAAGCCAGCGGCAAGTCCCCCGCTAGCGGCAAATAACCAATCATTTCCACGCAATGGGGTCAGATGCAGAAGAACGGCAATTGCCGGAATCTGCACGAGTACAAGCGCGGAAAGGATCGCCGCAGCCGCGATGCCTATGGCCGCCTTGGTTGAAAAACGGCTCAACCCTGCCGTCACGGTGGCGCTGGCGACGATCAATACCACCATCGCCATTGTTCTTGCATGTGCTACGTCCTGCCCCGAGCCAAGACTTCGTTCATACCCGAGAACTACGGCCAAAGTGATGATTGCGCCAACCAAGCTGATAATCGTCCATTCTCGCCAATCGAAAAAATGACGCTTGCGTTCTCTCCCTACCGGCTTCAGCTCGTTACGTGATGGCAATTGCTGAAAGACCAGAAGTGCCGTCGGGTGGATGATCAACTCGAGCCAGACGATATGCACCGGCAGATAGAGGAGCGGAAAGCCGGCGAAAGGGATGAAGGCCGCCGTGACGACGAGCGGAATGTGTATCATCAGAAGATATGCGAAACTCAGCTTCAGATTGTCGAAAAGTTGGCGGCCTTCTGAAATGGCATGGATGATGGTCCGGAAATTGTCATCCAAAAGCACAATCGCGGCGACCTCGCGAGCCGTGCGCGTGCCGCGTTCACCCATCGCAATGCCAATGTCCGCTCCCTGCAGTGCGGGCACGTCATTCACCCCATCCCCGGTAACAGCTACGATTTCTCTGGACTGCTGCAATGCCTTAACGAGGTCCAACTTCTGTGCCGGGACGGCGCGCGCAATCACATCTATGGTGCGTAATCCATAGGCCCCATCACGATCGAGCAACTCATCCAAATCACCTCCCTCGATAACCCGAGGGCTCGCAGGGCCGATGCCGATTTCACTGGCGATCGCGCGCGCCGTTGCGGGGTGGTCGCCGGTGACCATGATGACGCGAATGCCGGCATGCTGCGCGTTCGCGACGGCTGCGGCGACACCTTCGCGCACCGGATCCTCGATTGCCAGCAATCCAAGGAAAATGTAATCGCGATCCGGCTCGCCTCCGGTCCAGGCATCGGCCGCTATGGTCCGCTCACAGCAGGCGATGACTTTGTGACCGCTGGTTGCGAATTCTTGCGTCTTCGCTTCCCACTGCGCTTGTTCTTCCGGTGTCAGGCGCGACATCTGGAGGATTGTTTCCGGCGCCCCTTTTGCCGCACAAAAGACAACCCCGGACGGTATAGTTATGACGGCAACTTCACGCCGACGATCCTCCGTGAATGGGAATATCGCCAATGCCGAGCCTTCAGCCTGTACAGCGCGCTCCAGAATTGCGATATCGAGCGGATCGCCGCTTCCTGGGCGCGATGCCGTAGCGGCCGCGCGCAGCAGACGCTCATCAGTGATCCCGGCTGCCGGTTCCAAATGAGCGAGATGCANCCGTCCATCGGTAAGCGTTCCTGTCTTATCGGTGCAGATACAGGTAACGCGCCCGATATTCTCAACTACTACAGCGCGCCTGACCAACGCCTGGCGCCTGGCCAGTCGATAAACCCCAACACCCAAAAAGAATGCGAAAACAACCGGAAATTCCTCTGGAAGAGCAGCCACCGCCAGTGTCACGGCGGTCACAATGGCATCGATGAGTCCATGCCCCTGATAGAAGCGTGTCGCAGCAAGTGCTAAACAAACAACGCTGGCCGCGACGACAAGAACCTTAACAAGCGATCCGATTGCCTGCTGCAGTGGAGTCCGTTCATGTCGACCAATCTGGGCAGACCGAACGATTTCACCATATAATGTGTCCCCACCGGTGAAGATCACGCGCAATCGCGCTTCGCTCGTAAGCAAACGTGTTCCTGCAAGGCCCCAATGGAGGCTATCAACGGCAATGTCTCCAGCTCCGATAAGTTGGTCGACGAAAGGTGATTTTCTCACGGGCATCGCTTCCCCCGTCAGAGCCGATTCATCGATTTGCAGGCCATTCCCTGCCACGATCACACCATCCGCCGGGATAGGCTGGCCTTCTCCAACTACGATCAAATCGCCCGGCACCAGGTCAACGGCCGGGACATACATCACGGCGCCGTCACGTATAACGGCTGCGACCGTCGCAAGTCGGGCTGCCAACCCCTCGATCGACGCCTGGGTACGTCTGTGCAGATAGGCATCCATCCCTGCGATGGGCAGAAGGGCGATGGCAAGAATAATGGCTTCCGTATAATCACCGAGCCACGTGAAGAGCGCCGACGTTCCGGCGAGGAACCAGATCATTGGGTCACGAATCGTATCGCGCACGAGATCGGCCCATCCCGTCCTCGGCGACTCGATGATGACGTTGGAACCGTAACGGACGCGCCGTTCATTGAACTCTGTAGCCGTCAGTCCACAAGCGCCGTCCGTCAATCTTTCGATGCGATCTAAAGGCACCAGCCGGCGCATATCAGCATCCTTTCAATTTTGGTGGGAATAGCAGCATTTGTAGGCGTTCTATGTACCACGCAAAAGGTTAGGCAACGCCGCACCACAGGTCAGGGTCAGCCGAGCGGTGCTTGTACCCCGATGGACCCTTCCATCGTTTCAGCGTGTCCGCTTTCAGACTGGGATGGGCTAGCACGCGATCTTTCGCCACTTCCGTCGTCGTTAAATGTTTCGCCGATCAAACGGGAGCCTCGAGAGTCGCCTCGGAGGCTAACAACGCGAATAGAGCAACAAGAGATCCGGCCTTTTCCCCACGTCATAGACGATCAGCCCTATTACAACCGTCATCGCGCAGCTAAACAGCTCAAGGAATATCATAGCTCCGTCATCTGGATTATGATCGACGTAACGCCTAACCCCGAATAGCAGTAAATCAAATACAAAGCCGATGATCGCACTCGGTCGGCAAACAAAAACGCCAAATCTTACGCACCGACAGAGCAATAAGCTCTCACATCATACGCAGTCCAATGAGTGAGCCGACAACATAACCTAACAAACATGCATCACTCGTGCATTGTCCTCGATAATCAAGGCGACGACAAATGCAATAGCAAGAGTTCAATGGCACACTCTAACGAGTGTGATCCCAGACATACACATTATATCGGTGTTCGTTCCCATTATCGCCCCTGCGAAAGCATTTTTTATCTTTATGGACGGAAAGCCGCTTGCGAACATTGATTTGGATCAAGTGCGTTATGCGAGAAAGTCTATAGAATATTAGGAAATATTGTTGTCTTTGTAGACTTTTAACAGCAAAAGAGGCGCAGGTGTTCAAATCAATTCTTGTTCCTGTTGACGTTGCGCATCGCAGCAGTTGGGAGCATGCACTGCCGCAGGCGCTCGAGCTTGCCGCAGCAGCAAAGGGGACAGTCACAATTATGACTGTCATTCGCGACATGAAGATCATGTTCGAAGGGGTATACTTCACTTTTCAAGTGGAACAGATGTTGGAGGGTGCACAAAGCAAGCTGTCCGCTATTATTTCTGAGCAAGCCAAAGATGGCGTAAAGATAACCTCGGAAGTGCGCATAGGAAGCATTGGCCGTGAAATCCTGTCCGTGGCGAAGGATCGAACGATTGATCTGATCTTGATGGCATCGCATCGACCGGAAATGCGAGATTATCTCATAGGGCCAAATGCATCCTTCGTTGCACAGCACGCGGACTGTTCCGTTCTCGTGCTGCGACACCAATGAACATTCAATAAGTGTGAGGGGCGCTTTATCCATCCTACATGTTGTTGAAGCGCGGGCCTATTTGAGTGTGGAGGACAAGGAGCCCTTTTTGCGTGCATCTGCTCTGCTTCCGGAGTTGATTTGTTGGAGAGGGCCGTTAACGCAGAAACGCCGCCAAGTTATTGACCTGGCGGCGTTTATATTGGTTGCGGGGAGAGGATTTGAACCTCTGACCTTCAGGTTATGAGACGGATGCGCCACGATTCAAGTTATTGTTTTTATTTAATAAAAAACACTTTCAATAATTCCTGTGTGAGATTTTGTGCGAGTCACTCACACATTTTTCAAACCACCTGATTCATTTTTTTATCCTACATAACTTATTGAATCTGCACAAGTTTTTCGTTTCGCTTCGCCTATATGACTGCTCTGAATCGCCTTTTTGTGCGAATTTCGCCGATTTTGGCCAATTTTGAGCCTATTACACGCCTGAGACAGTCAGCTCATCCCTACGCGGAAACCCGCCTCTTTGGGCGTGAATCGGCCCAAAATGCCCGCTTCCGATGGAGCCGCCGTCGCCCTCACCCATGCCGGGGTGGCGGCGTCTCAAGGAGAAGCAAGATGCTGCCTACTTTGGTGGAGAGCCTGAGCCCTCTCAGGCTTAGAAAGGAACCGGCAATAAGATTTGTGATATGTTAGCACATACCGAAATCCGAGCTTCGGGGGTCGGGGCGGGTTCGACTCCCGCCACTGTACTAGTGCTGACCGCCTCAATTGTAACCCTCAGCCTCATCGGAAGATGCGGCGACAAACTTAAGGAGGCGCACATGAGAGAAAATCAGCGCAAAAAGTCTAAGAAATCGAGGTCTAAGACCTGCACAGTGAAGCATCGTTTAACGACTCTGGCAAAACCACTAGCCTATATCTTCGATATCGTATGGGCGATTGGCGCTAGCGTGGTGGCGGTGATGGCATCTCCGCTCCTGATCCATTGAAAGGGCCGCGTACGCGCGGCCCTTTCCAATTCCACAATCCACCCCCACCTGAGCCCAGCGACAGAAGTGCAGCTAGGCGCTTCAACCCAAACCCACTATTTCACGGCCTCAAGCTCACGGCTCGCCTTTCGTGCAGCTTCCGCCATTGGGTGCCTGAAATAATGCTCATTCAAAATCTTTCGCAGCGATGCCTGCTTGGCTTTATCAGCATATGCCTTCAGCCCCTTTCCATCGAGCCAACCTAACGAATAACTTTCAAAATCTAGCTGTTGTTTTTTGAGCCACTTTAGGGCGCTGTCCGTAAATTCTCCATTCGACCAGATTTCAAAACGGATAGTCTTCTCTGTAAGGCCATCGCGTGTGAGAATTTTTTGAATTAGCGGAATCCGATCCGAGTACCATTTTCTGACCTCCGTCTCGCTCACGCGTGATCCTGGCAGTTTGGCTTTGCATTCAAGCACGAGAAGGCTTTTGTCATCTCGATTTAGTTGGACGTCTATCTCCGCTTCGCGACCAGTTTGAAGATCGGTACACCTCTCGCCACACGTTAGGAACCCGCCGTCAACGTCTTTCACCAAACTTCCGATGACCAACTCGAAGAGCGTGCCGCGCAAATTATCCGCTGCGCCCTGGACCTTTGTAAGGCTCTGGAGAATGGAATCGAGATGACCCGGATTGACTGATGCTGTTGCTCCTGCGTCTGTCAGAACAGCGACGAGGTTTTTCAACGCCTCAGCTATCTCGTCACCAAACAGGTTTTGCAACGTGATCGCCAGAATGCCCTTTCGCTTTGCAAGATCGAATGCCGCCGCTGAAAAAACATGGCCAATGAGGAGAGGCATAATCGGGCCGACATTCGATGGAGCTGAAGCCATATCGCACTTGCGGACAAAGGCCTCTGCTTCCGCTTCGTTTATGGTGTCCGTCAGATTGATATCACATACAAGGAAACCCGGCTTTGCCTTGCCGTCTTTCACCGAAATCAGCGGTCGAAAATACGAAGGCGCAGTCAAGTCCCACGAGATGCCAGATACTACCGGGGCAGGCTCCTCAAGCCGCATGGCGAAACGGCCGTAGCTGCCGAAGCCAATACGGCGGGCCCACTCCTTCACTCCGTGTAGTGCAATATTTTCTGCGAGTAGGCGGGCCCTTACTGTTGGGATTGCCTCGCGGACATAGGAGAGAGGGCGAAACTGGACGTAGGTGCCATCACCGTCTCCAACCTCGACCTCTTCAAGCAGATTGATCGCGCTTAGCCGTTCAAAGATTCGATCGGGAGAAAGCTGTCTTGTTCTCGCTGCGGGGGCACCTGTCACTCTGGCAAAAAGCCCCTTCGGACATCTGCCGCCTCTAGCAAGCAGATTAACGACGGTTGCCCAATAGGTCTTGCCAGCCTGGTGAAATGCTCCTTCCAGCCCGCGCCAAAAAGCGTCGGTACCATACTGGTCCGGCAGATAGATGAAACGCGCATTTTTCTCGAAGCGAACACCGGCCAAGCGCTCAACGTCTCCCAGTGATCTTTGCACCCTTTTTCTTGCTGCACTCTCTGACGCACCATCCGATACCATGCGGGCGATAACATCAGAGGTGAGACTTGGCCCGTTGGCCTTTAGCAAGTATTCAACTGAGTCGATGGCTTGTCTCCAGCATATGTCACACTGCTCTATTTATAAAATCTTCTCTTTAGTCCGGCCTCTTTTTTTCGACAAGTCGACGAAATCATCTTTTCACATTTAATATCATATACTTAACAAAGTGCCAAAACAGGCAGAAAACGGCAATCTGTCCACTCAGAATGTCCCCGACCAGGCTTCATGAGTTAGCCGCTGCCCTCTTACTTCGCTGATCATTCTTCCCTTTTATCTCAGGCTCGCGTTCCGCGCGGGCCTTTTTCCTTCGTTCTGGCGCACCGCCCTGCGTGCGCCGCAACTGGCTGCCGCGTAAGCGGCATAGGCCAGTCCTTCTCTTTCGTTCCGGTCCTGACGGATGCGGCTCTGGGCGGAGCGCTTCTTCCGGGCGTCATCAAGGCCGCGACGGTCGCGGCTGGAGAGACGAGAAGGAGAAGACCAATGACCTATCGGATGAGCTGCGAACAACTCCACGGCCTGTCGATCAGGGAACTGAGCGCAATGTTCAAAATGGCACGTAAGGCAGTGATCTCGACACGGCCCTGCACCGCCGAACACGCCGAAGCCGTCGCGGCGATGCGCCGGATCGCCAAAGTCATCGCATACAAGGATGCGCAGATGCGCGCCTTCATCCCGGCACCCCGCCGGATCAAGGCACCGAAGCCGGGGCTCTAAGCCCCCGCCTTATGGCGCTGTCACAACAGCGCCATTTGGATGTTGGTCGGGTCTTTGATGCCATAGACCTCTCGGGCCATGCGGATGGTGGCTGTGCCCTGAAAGATCGGCTTGCAGTAGCGGTCGGGAACAACCGTGTTCCAGTCCGCCCAGATTTTGAGGCCAGCAGCCTGGAAGGTCAGGGACATATCGCCGGGGCCGCCGCTGCCACCATAGATACCGAGTTCGTATTCGAGTGCGGCCTTCAGTTCTTCGTCGGTCATTCCGCGTTCGGCGCGCTCTTTCCAGCGGCCCTCGGACTGGGAAAAACCATTCGTGGCTTTCTTGAAGGCATAGAGCTTGTCCTCGTGCGACAGCTCGCGGGGTTCCTTAACGGTCATAACAAATCTCCATTCGTGAAAATGAAGGGGGCCGCCTAAGCGGCCCCCGTGAAGCGGTGGCCCTGCCGGAGGCAGTTGTTCAGCCACAGATTCAGAAAATCGTTCAGCTCGCGCTTGAGCTGCGGCACGACCTTGCCGGGCGCGGGATAGACTTCCCTGTAGATCGGCGGGATCGCCTGCTGGAAGGTCAGCGCCTCGGCCATGGCCCGCTCGGGATAGATGCGGATTTCCATGTCCGGGTCGGCGCAAAGGTCGCCGTTCTGCTGGAAATAGTGCGAGAGCGCGATGACGATGGTGTCGGCCCGGCGTTCCAGCACGTCCATGTTCAGGTCCATGAACGGTTCGCCGATATGGCTTTTGTCGTAGCCCTTGCCGGATTGGATGGCGGCGATTGCGCCCAGCCGGTCCAGCTTCCTGTAAATGGTCTCGTAAAGCATTGGTGTTTCCTCCTTGTTGTTGGGGGCCGCTTATGCGGCGGCCCCTGCTTTCGGTTGATTGCGGCAGACGAAGATGCGGCCCGGTGCGCTGGGAACGACGGTGAGCACCTGACGGAAGCTCTTGCCGTTCTTGGTCGGCCACTGCGCCCCGATGCGGGTCCAGGGCGCGTTTTCCCTGTCTGGCGCGAACCACACGATGTGGCTGGGGGCGCTGGTGTTGTTGGTGTTCTCGCTCATGTCGATGTCCTCCATCGTTGGGGTTGAAGTCCGAATAGGGCTCAGAGGAAGCCGTCGTTGGAGGACTGGACGGCAAGGCCGCGCGCGCGAGTTGGTGCGGGCAACACGGTCGCGGTGAAGCGCGCCGCCTGCTATGCTGGCGGGGAGCCTTGCGGACAGTCCCAGACGGCTAGAACAGGCCGTTTCAGGAGGACGAAACCCGGCGGTGGACGGGCTACGTGCGAGAGCCCACACCAGCCGCCGCGAGGCAGGGTGTGAAAGGCCAGACGGGTGACTGAAAACGCGGCTCAGCTCGGTGCAAGATTGTGGAAGGCGATAAAGGAAGGCGACCTTCAAAGGTGCCGTGCGCTCGTCCTGGCCGGGGCCGATCTCGCCGTAACCAATGACGAAGGCTGGACGGTGCTGCACGTGGCCGCCACGGTGGAACACCCGGCGATCACGCGGCTGCTGCTGGAATCAGGCGTGCCGGTCGGCGCGCGCATCAAAAAGGGCGGCTGGACTCCGCTCCATGTGGCCGCAGCGAACGGCCATGCGGAGACGGCAAAGGCGCTGCTGGATGGCGGGGCCGATGTCAACGCAAAGGCAAGCGCGGACTTCACGCCGCTGCATGTGGCGGCCTGGTACAACCGGCTGGGGGCTGCAACGTCGGTGCTGATGCAGCACGGCGCGGACCCGGAGGCGAAAACCGAAAAAGGCCGGACGGCTGCGGAGCTGGCGCGCCACAAGGATCACCCCGGCGTCGAGGTCCAGATCATGGCGCTTGAAGCGGGACTGCGGAGCGGCTGGATCGAGGGTCAATCGGAACGCGACAAGGATGGGTAAAGAACGGGACGAGTTGATCCGCCGCTATGGCGGCGTGCCGATCTCCGAGGAACAGCCCTCCGATGCGGAGCTGATGCGGCGTTACATCGAAAGCTACTCCCGCAGGGGCCGCCTTCCGCCAGAGGTAGAGGCGCTTCGCCGGGACATGGGCAAGACGTGAGAATCCCATTCCGGCATGGCGAGACAATCCTGCATATCGCAGCCCGCCGAAACTGGATGGTGCTTTGCCAATGGCTGCTGTGCTTGGGCGTGGATGTAAATCGGACAGATATTCTCGGAAGGACTGCACTACACCACGCTGCTCAGCATAATGCAGTAGATGCAGCAAATTTCTTGGTCGAACGGGGAACGGACCTCGACGCGAAGGATTGGCAACAGCGGACAGCGCTGGAGCTAGCCGAGACCGGGCGCAGTGAAGCTATCTCGAATTTGATCCGTGAAAAACGCAGTCTGGCGCACGCTCAGTACGTCAAGGGACTGAAGGTCCAGCGGAGCCGAAAGTGACGCGCTATTCCTTCCTTGAAGGCGAAGAGCTAGCTTAGTCCTTCTGTGAAGGGCCGCGCTGATGGTGCGTGTCTGTGACGAAATCGATGAAGGCAACCGCCGCGCCTACAGCAAGGCGCGCATGTCTCGGTTCCAATCCCCGGTGCTTGCCATCTCGGCCATGACCGGAACCATAAAGACCACGCAACTCCGCAAGGTACCGCGTCAGGGCCGAAAGATTCCGTAGGATTAGTCGAATAGTCTCAGCGCCCTTTGCCTCGTCAGAAATTCCCTCGGGAACTAGTTTTAGTTCCTTAGCCAAGAGCTTGGTAAGTTCGGGCAAATCAGCCTTACGCGAAAAATCCACCCCCCTCTTCGACAAAATGCTTTTGCAGCATGTCTCGACAAGCTCCTTGGCAGTTCCGATAGCCAGCGCTGGATCGCGTTCAACTGCGTTTTCAAGCCGTTCGATCTCCTTCTGCATCCAGCCTGCATCGAGCGCATCAGCCACCGAGCGCGCCCGAGAAACCGAACGTCCTCCAGTGACCTGCACTGGCTTGGCGACAAAGCGAGGCCGGCCTGCAATCTTCTCTTCCTCGACGAGGTGCCACCCTTCGGGCCGGAGCTGGTCATTGAAATGCTGAACCAGCTTGAGGGCCTCATTGCGATCCGGGCGAACAACCGGGTGAACCATCTCACATAAAAAACGAAGAAAGGTCTCTGTCGGCCCCTTCAAGAGGTCAAAGCGTGAGTCATCATAAATCCAGTCGTCAGGCCAATCTTCAGGGTTGTTCACCCGATGTTGCCAAATGTCTCCGGATGCATTTTTGAAACGGCTGTCGTAGGATGGAAGAGATTCAAGATCGTAGAGACGTTGCAGGAACTCAACGTCTTCGAGACGGCCGCTCCAAGCGATCTGGTCGATTTTCAGGCCATCGATGATGTTTTGGCGCGTAGGACGCGACACATCTCCCTTGGCGTGCCGCCACTCAGGACGAGGATCGACCTTAGGGGTGATTTTTACACCGTACCAGTCGCTCGTGTGGCGTTCGAGGACAGGCTTCAGTCGATTATCGATCTGTTCCTCAATCGCTTCGCGGCTAGCACCAAGCTGGGCGTAAAAGGTTGGATCAACGAGCAGATAAATCGTCCATATCGTTGTGCCCCCATTCCAGTTGTCATAGCCGGTCTCTTCGACCCTAGGTGTGGAAGTGCGTAATATTTCCGCTGCATCGGTCATGCCTTCTGCTGTAAGCATTTCCGAAACAGTCGCCAGATAACTCTCCGGGTCTTCTGCTAAACTCTTCAAGAGGATTGCCCCTCGCCTCTAAGCCCCAACGCGCGCAGCCACGCATCGACCTGCCCAAAGGCGTCTTGTTGCCACTGATCTGGCGTGCGCCCCTCCAAAATATCCGTGTCCTCGACAAACTGTTTGACACACGTGGGGCCATAGCCGTCCACCTCATCAAACTTGGCGGCAATACGTTCAAATCCAAGCCTCCCGTTTTCGTGGTCGAGGAGAGGACGACAGGCTTCTGCTAGTGCATCAATGCCGTCAGGGTAGTTGCGGACGCAGTAGTAGATGTCATAAGCATCCTTTTGCTTGTGACGGCCATTGATGGCATGCCCCTTCATCGCCAGCAATGCCGGTATCGAACAAACAGCCACCTCGACGGAGTTCTTGCCTCCAGCAGGCATTGGTCCTGTGATCGCAACCATTTGATAAAAATGCAGAGCGAGATCAGCACCATCGGCTCTCTGCACAGCAAAATTACTGATTAGAGGCGGAACATTTTTCACAATGTCGGCGTCTCGTGGCATCAGGAAATCGACAATAATGTCGATAGGTCCACCTTCGCCGGGCACTTGGCGAACGAGTTGGAAACGACGCAATTCTTCTCGCTGCTCATAACCTTGTTCTTTCAGCGCGTCGATCAGATTGGCGTATTCGCCATCTCCTAGAGCTTCCGCATCCAGGCTAAGATCGACATCGATTGTGCCGACATGTGCCATGTCGGCATCCCCGAGGAGCAGCCAAGGTACAGCACCGCCGACAACGGCGAACTTGCCGCGAAAACTTCCCAGGATTTGGCCGATCTCCACCAGCACCGCCCTTACAGCAGCGGTGGTTCGGTCATCATAATTGGCTGCGGATTGCGGTTCCGGCGGGTTTACTTCTGCCATTTCAATTCCTCCCGACGAAGATGATCCGCTGCCTCCCGGCCTCGCTCGCCTGCTGAAGCGAGGTCAAGATAAGTCCGTGCAGGACTCGTGCAGAAGATTCCTGGGGCTGGCTCGGTCGTGTCGGTGAGAAGCCAACTATCCTTCGGAAGAGTAATGACTACGTTCTCGCCCTTAGATGTTGAAGACAATCTAAGTTCTTCCTTTAGTCGCTCTAGCCCAATGTCATCAGCGTAGAAGAAATTTGACCCGGTTCTGGCGTAGGGCGCCAACCAATGCGCGGCAGAGAATGAGGCCAATACAGCGTGTGCTTTGTCGGCTCCCACACGAAGCACTCGCCGAACAGCTTCATCAAACGAGCTGCCATGTAACGGTGTGTAGAAACGGAGCTTCTTGCCAGCAGGCGGTTCATAGTCTTCTTGCCATGCGTCTAGCAGAGAATCCGGCTCCGCGAGAAACATCCCGTCGGAATCAGCCTGCGCCCATTCACGATCCAACAAAGCAGCTCTCACGTTGCTGACATGGCCGAGGCTAACCTCAGCCGCCTCGGCCAGTTCGGCTACGCGCCATGCACGCTCAGGATCACGAAGCATCACGAGCAAGACCTGAGCAGCTTTAGGCTTGAAGAGAGACTTCAACTCCCGCTTCTCGGCCGGAGGGGCTCTCCCGACAAGACGCTCAATAAAGACCCCCTCAAAGGTGATGTAAGCATTGCCCTGAAGGTCCATAAAACCAACGCCATGCTCGCGACATAGCTCCTGCGAGTCAGGTGATAAGTACGGCGCTACAAAGATGGGAGTTGCGTTACCCTCTACGTGAGCAACGTAATTGCGCAGCTGAAGCACCGCAGACCTGACATGTCGCGGCTGACCGTTGGCCTTCACTTCGCAGACAAGCGTGTGCGGATGATTAAACGCACGAAGACGCACGCGTATATCGATCCCTCGGTCACCATGAAATGCTTCGAGTTCGACATCCTCTAGGATCACAGGCGGTATTTCGCCCAAAAGCTCTTTAAGCTTTTCGGCGGCTTGGATCTCTATCTCTTTCATTGATTCTGGCATTTTCAACATTCGCTGAAAATACTCGAACCAGTGAAAATTGTCAACCGGACTTCACTGAAAAAGCCCTTTTCAGCAGTTGTTGAAAGGGGTATTTTTGGTGAAAAATGACATTGGAGACCGCCTTCACCACTCCTAACAATACAAAATATATCATATTTATCAATTTAATAGGGGATTCTTAACAAATCCCGCCATCGGCTCGTGAAGAAGGCAAAACACGTCTATTTGGGCGATTTCGGCCTCTTCTCAGGCTCAGGCCCATCCGGCTCCAAATTATCCGGCCCAAGCACTTGCCCCGGATCAATGTCCATCTCGTTCGGGTCGAGCCGCGCATAAACCCGCATATCGCCGATGCCGGGGGCGTAAAAGGTTCTTAGCAGCTCGCCCGCGTCTGTTGGCACCCGCTCCCCGGGCTTGACGGTGATCGTGTCTTCTTCCGGCTCCGGCGGTTCCTCGTCCCAGCCGGGATTGTCCTCGGCGAAGGCGTACTCATCGACGTAGTCGTCATCGTGCGGTGTCTCCGGCGCATCCTCAGGCGGCGGGGCAAATGCCTGCGCCCAAGGCGGCTCCCATGGTGGCAGGGCCTGCTGCGCGGCCACCCATGGCGGGGTCCATTCGGATTCGTCAGGCGGCGCTGCGGGTTGTGGTACAGGAAACCATGCCGGATCAATCTTGATCGGCTCCGGCCTCGGGCCGCGTGGCCGGGCGAACCAGTTGAACAACGCACGGACACCAAGCAAGCCGGTCAGCTTGTTGAACAGCCCTTTGAGGCTGAACCGCGTGACGGGTTGTCCGCTCCTGCGGTCCTGCTCCTCCCGTCGGGAAGGACCGCTTATCGGTCGTAGCCACCGCCACGGTCAGGGGGCTTGCTATCGGGCGGTTGCGGGTCTCGGGCGCGGTCCAGCTCTTGCTGCCGGGCGCGTTCCTGATCGCGGCGGTGCATATCTTCAAGCTGGCGATGCTCGCGCTCGAAGGTCGTCTCCATTTTGTTGCGGGCCTGCTCGCGGTCGCGCAGCAATTCTTCCATGCGGGCTTCGCGACGTTCAGCATCGCGGACATCCCGATCTTTCTCACGGCTTTGCCGTTCGTCATAGCGGTCACTGATCCGCTTCGGGTCGAGACGGTCTTTGAGCTTGTGCTCGAACCGTTCAATACCTTTGCCCGGTTCCATCTGTTTCCAGTCCACCTTGCGCTCGATATCGCGCTGTTCCTGAATCTGGCGCTTGACCAGATCCATCTCGCGCGCGATCCGCTTATCCCAATCCGCCTCGAAGATTTCGCGGCGACGGTCGTGGTTCTGGTTTAGCTCGGTGCGGGCCTCTGCAAGGGCCGGATCGTCGGGCGCAAGGATCGGCAATGCCTCTTGTGACTTTGCCGAAGCCTCTGCCGTTCCCCGGCCTTCCTCTGCTTCCTCTCGGCCCGAGGCGCTGCGGCGGGCATCACGGCGCTGCTCCTGTAGCTCTTGCGCCTCGGCAACGCTCGGCAGGTTGGCCGGGTCGATATCCTCGATCTTCTCACGGATGGCTTTTGCCTTGGCGGATGTGACCTGCCGGTTGAGGCTGTGAACATCGCCAGCGATATCGACCAAGACGAACACGCGCTTGTCGCCATTGGCGAGAACGTAGCCGTGATCCTCCAGCGCGTTTTGGAATGCCTGGCCGTTGTCGGACTGTTCATAGAGGGCGGTGATCTCGGCCTTGCGCGCGATGGGGTCGAGCCCGCTGCGCTCGGACTGTTGCCACTCCATCCGGTTCATCTTGGCGACGGGCCGGTCCTGCGACTTGTCGCGCTTGTAATGCGCGCCGGGCACGTGTTCGTGCCCGAACTCCTGTTCAAGCTGGTGGGATGCGCGTTCATGGGCGAGATAGTTGTTGCTGTCGGATCGCAGGGTCATCGTGTCGATGTCGGTGCGCGCCCATACGACGTGAATATGCTCGCGGCCCTTCTTCTCGTGCAGCACCACCACGCGGGGCTGGCCTTCAAGGCCAAGCTCTTTTTCCAGCACGGACACGCAACGGTCCCATTGCTCCGGCGTCATCTTGTAGTCGGTGTGGGGATCGATATTGGCGTGGTAGAGCCCCTTCTTGCCCCGCGTGCCCGATGCCAGCGCCTGCATGTCAGCAAGCGCCGCATTGAGGTCTTCGATGGCGACGCCGTCGTAGCCGAGGACGAGGACACGCTCGTTCGTGTCGCCGCGCATCAGGTGCTTGGCGAGGCTCCGTGGTGCTGCCCGGCTGCCGCCCTTGATAATCACGGCGTCCTCCCGAGAGCTTGCAGGATGGCGGCGCGCATCTCGGCGATTTCGACCGAGGCGGCCTTCATGTCATCGACAAGGCCGTAAGGGTCATCGCCGGTATTCAGGGCGCGGGCGATCTGGTTGACGTTGCTGCCCAGCTTGCCGATCTGCCCCAGCAGGCGGACAAGCTCCTGCCGCCGGATGGGTGGCTTGCGGGCGGCGCGGGGGCCGGGACTATCAAGGGCGGCAGCGCGCAAATATGCGCCAAGGGCAAGGCCGGTTTTATCGGCAGCGGATTTGAGGAGCGCGTGCTCCTCGTCGCTCAGGCGGACATGCGCGAGCTTCTGTCGTCTGCGCTTCTCGCTGCCCGCCATCCGGTCAGCCTTCCCCTCGTGGCGGGAGCAAGGGGTCGCCACCTGAGCGGATCATAAGCTGGATATATGTCCCAAGCGGGACTCCGCACGAATTGGCGCAACGGCGGAGAAAGTGACGCTCCTGACAGGACAATCCCATCATCAAGGCGATGTCGTTGCGCAGATAAGGCGCCTCATCCAGCAACTCGCTAAGAAGCTCAGGCAGGTTGTCCATACGCGCCTCCGTCACGCCAAGTGCGCATCCAAGGACGCCCTCCTTGGCAGAGTCCAGCACGGTTGCTGGTGCGGGTTCAGGGGGCATACCCCTGACGCGGGTTGAGGGGGTGCGCTATCCCCTCGCCAGGTTCCAAGGGCGGCGCGCCTTGGTCGTCATGTCGGGGCGAAACCCGACGCCGCATCCAACCGAAGGGGTTGGCCGGTCCAGCACGGTTGCTGGTCGATGCCGCTGTCGAAACAGCGGTCTGGGTTCAGGGGCGAAGCGTCCTGACCGGGGATGCAACGGGGCCGGAGACCCCCTTGCCAAGCCAGGCACGCGTGCCGAAACGACACCGTCGATTCGGGGCCGGGCCGGTCGTGCGGTTATACCGCACATGGCTTGCCCTTCACCTTATGGTATATTTCAGGCTATCACATATATGGAAAATGTGCGACACTTGCCGCTCGCTTTTGTAGCCGATTTTGGCCGCCGGAACAACGCGCGAACGCCCTGACACCGGGGCCTGCACCGCGCATATCGCGGTCCGTTGGCATGGCCTGAGAAGCCATGACACGGCCCGCTCATCACGGGAGCCGCGATGAAAACGCAGACCCGCGAACTGGTCACGATTGCCGGAATCTTCGTCGGGATTCCGTTCGCGGCACTGCTGTTGCTCAAGGGCGATCACGAGCTGTGGTGGGAGCCCCTCGCCATGGCATCGCTGGCAGCCGGAATGCTCTTCACGGCGCTTGCCGTTCTCTCGATGTTCGGTATCCCGAAATCACCCGAAGACACCGCCCAAGAAGACGAGGAAGAGGACGACGATGAAGCGCGCCCCAGATGGAAACATGTCCGTCTGTGGCAACTCTGCGCCGGGCTCGGCATTCCCTTCCTGCTCTATGCCGACGCCGTTACCGGCGATACCGGCAACTTCAACCGCATGTCGGACAGCCTCGCCTTCTGGCCGGGGATTGCCGCGCTCGGCTATCTCGCGGCCAGAATCGTCTGGCGCGCCCTCGTGGCATTCTTCGGCGGCGAGGAAGAAGAGCTGCAACCGACCACCCACGGCTCGGCCCGGTTCGCCACGGACAAGGAAATCAAAAAGGCCGGACTACTCGCCAATGCGGGCGTCTATCTCGGCCAGTATCCGAACCTCAGCAATGATGGGCTGTGGTTCGATGGCGACGGGCATTTGATTACCGTGGCCGCGTCCGGTGCCGGTAAGGGTGTCTGCTCGGTTATCCCGAACCTCCTCACTTGGGAAGGATCGGTCATCTGTAACGATCCAAAGGGCGAGAATGCCGCAGTCACCGCGAAACGACGGCGCGAGATGGGGCAGGAAGTCCATGTCCTGAACCCATGGGGCCTGCATGCAGGCCCGCCATGGGACTTGCCCTGTTCGGCCTTCAATCCGCTCGACTGGCTCGACATCAATAGCGACGATGTGGGCGACGATGCCGCCATGATGGCGAACGCCCTCGTGCTCCGCGACAAGGGCACGTCGGGTGTGGAGGGTCATTTTGCCGATGAGGCGGAATCCCTGCTGACCGGCCTGATCCTCTATGTCGCCTTCATGGAAGAACCGGATCGGCGCAACCTGCTCACGGTGCGCGAGCTGATTACCCAAGCCCCGGAAGACTGGACCGATCTGCTGCGCAAGATGTCGAAGCTGGTGCAAGCGGACGGGCTGATTGCCCGTGCCGCCAACCGCTTCCTCTCGAAGTCGGATCGTGAAGGCCCGGCGGTGCTCTCGACCGCGCAACGCCACACCAATTTTCTCGACAGCAACCGGATGCGGCTGGTGCTTGGGTCGTCGGACTTCGACCTGGCGGACCTCAAGCGCAAGCCCATGACCATCTACCTCTGCCTGCCGTTCGAACATGTCAGCGGGCAGTTTGCCCGCTGGCTTCGGTTGATGATTACGCTGAGCCTGACGGCGCTTTCCCGCACCAAAGGACCATCTCGCCCCGGCGTGCTGTTCCTGCTCGATGAGTTTGCCGCGCTCGGGCATCTGCGCATGGCCGAACGCGGCATGGCCGAAGGGCGCGCTTACGGCGTGAAGATGTGGCCGATCTTGCAGGACCTGAATCAGCTCAAGGACAATTACCGGGACGGTTGGCAAACCTTCATAGGCAACGCCCGCATCATCCAGTTCTTCGGCACGGCGGATTTGTTCACGGCGAAATACGCCTCGGACATGCTCGGCAAGACCACGGTGTGGGCGAGCGGATCGAGCGGAGACAGGGAAAGCACGAGCGAGGCAGGTCGCCCGTTGATGACGCCGGATGAAGTGATGAACATGGGGCCGGATGAGGAACTGCTGTTCTTCCGGGGTGGCCTGCGACCGATCAAGGCGCAGAAGCTGCCCTACTTCCTATCCAGCCTGAAGGACCACGCCGATCCGAACCCAATGGCGGAAGAGCATTTTAATCAGGCCGGAAGCTAATCATTAAACACCGGATATTTAACAATTAATTGCGCCGTTAATATTAGATTCTACTTCGGCGTGTATAATATCTCCTATACTATACGGGAGATAATCATGGAGATATTCAAACAACAAAATCCGTTTGATATTAAAATCATTTCAGCCGACGGAACATTTCTCGGGGTTCTGGAGTTCGCCTCCGTCAAAGAGCTCTGCAAGCACCTCCGCCACAACAACCTGCCCGATGGGCAGGTTTTTTGTTTGGCGGGTCTGGACCTGAGCGGCGGCTATTTGCGGCAAGCCAGACTGACCGGTGCGAACTTGACCAACTGCAATCTCGAAGGGGTTTGCCTGAGCGGCGCAAACCTCGCCGGGGCAATCCTCGACGGCGCAAATCTCAACGGCGCATCGCTCAAAGGCGCATCGCTGCGCGGCGCTAGTTTGAAGGGGGCCAAACTGGTCGCGGCAGGCATGTGGTGGGCCGATCTTGAAGGCGCAAACCTTGAGGGCGCGGACCTCCGGCACGTTAACCTCAACGGCGCGGGCGTCGAGGGTGCAAACCTTGCCGGTGCCGATCTCGGCGCTGGTGCGCTGGCATGGGTGGATTTCGAGGCCGCCAATCTCGAAGGGGCCAGCCTGCGCAAAGCCTATGTGCGGGCGGCGTATTTCCGGCGAGCGGATTTACGCGGGGCGGATGTCTCGGGGGCCTGCCTCGACGGGGTAGATTTCCGCACGGCCTATATAGAAGGAATGCGGGTCGATGATGCCGATCTGCGCGGCGTCCACGTCGTCTCGGAGCAGATGCGCGGAACCGTGGGCACGCCTGCTGTTGCACCGCCGGTCACGGCGGAACAGGTCGAGCAGAGTGTCTCATGACCGGGCAGACATGGGTGGTCTGCGGGGCGGAGTTTATCGAAGGCGATGTGATCCGCTGGCATGAGGGCGTGTTTCAGTCGAGCCGCTACGACCGAAAACACCGGGTGAAGGTCGGCGAACGCAGCATCACAGCCCAGGTGCTGTTTGATCCGACGGACCAGAACGAGCTGCTGGAGCTACAGGTATTGGCGAGCGAAGGCACGAACCCTTTCAAGCCGGATGAGTTGCTCCGCCGCGCACGGCGGACGGTCAGCCACGAGGACACCGAGCGTCTGGCGTGGTCGGATGAAAAGGCACGGGCATCGGTGCTCGATTCCCTACCCGAGGCGCAGCGTAAAACAATGCAGGCTGCACAGACACCGGCAACGAAGCCAATGACGCAACCGTCACCGACAAGAACGGTGCCGCCGGTGGCAACCGGCGCACCATGGCGCAGGCGCAGAGCAAGCGCCGGAGCCTACGCCGCGAAACCGTAAGCGGCGGATTTGCATTTTGCGAGTATTGGCAAAATGCCATCGGGCCGGGCATATCCCGGCCCGAAAATTTAGGGGTTGGGTCGGGCGGGAAAGAAGGGCCGCCTAAGCGGCGGCCCGATCATCTTCTTTTTTTGTCTGCAAACCCTGCAGAAAGTCTGCGGCGCGCTGGGCATGAGCGGCGGCGGTGAAGATCGCGCGCTTGTCGTTCTTCAGCACCTTGAGCCATGAGCCGATATAGGCGGCGTGATCCTCGCGAACCTCGGGGGTAAGGCCAAGGTCAGCGGCAAGGAAGGCTGAACCAAGCTCGGCAACAAGCTCTTCCATGGCGTAACCTTCATCGCCAAAGCGCTTGCGGCCAAAGTCGCGGTCAAGGCGCTTGGGGTGGCGCGTCCAGTGGGTGGTTTCGTGGGCCAGGGTGGCGTAATAGCTCTCGGCATCGCGGAAGGCCTCAAAGGGCGGCATTTGTACATAGTCGGAACTGACAGCGTAATAAGCCTGATTGCCACCATGCCGGATATCGGCAGAGGTCGCGGCAAAGAACTTCTCCGCATGATCGATACGCTGGACCGGATCAAGCTGCGGCTCGGCCACGGCATAGAAATGCGCGGGCAAACCCTCGACCTGCTCGACGTTAAAGACGGAATAGCCCTTCATGAAGGGAATATCCCGCTCCTCTTCCTTGCCGGTATCTACGTCAAGCTCGGTGCGGGTGATGGTATTGGCATAGACAACAAGTGAGCCCTTCTCGCCCTTGCGCACATGCGCGCCAAGCTCCTTAGCCTGTTTGAAAGTCATCCAGATCGGCGCGGCAAAACCACGCTCAACGGCGGTTGCCCAGAGCATCAGGATATTGATGCCGTTATAGGGCTGACCGTTATGGCGTAGCGGTCGTGTAATCCGCCCGGCTGCGTGCTCGGCGTTCCATGGCTTGAGCCATGTACGAACGCCTTGCTCAAGGTCAGAGACGATCTTGTCAGTGATACGGGTATAGACATCAGCTTTCATTGCCTTTGCTCCTTTTGGTTAGTCGCGGTTGCGCTGCTGCTGCAACCGAACTAGCCACGCGGCAATGAGCGGGGTGAGGCCGTCACAGGCCGTCCGCCGTGGGAGGGGGATCACCCGACCTGCACGGCAACGAAGTGGACGGAAGGTTGGGGAAACCCCGGCGGACGCCCGCAGAGAAACGAAGGGCCTGGCCTTGACGGCCAAGGGGCCGCAGGCCCCAAAAAAAGACAAAAAAGAAACGGCCAAAGGCCGCTCATCCGGGGCGGCAGAGCCGCCTAAATGCGCGAGGGATGGACGCCGAATGGCCAAGACCCGGCATAGCCGGGGCTTGGTTCACGACAGCCCGGTCCGGCAATGCCGGACGCGCTTATTGATTGTTAGTTCAGGAAATGGTGCGCCCTGTGCCAAGCGAGTTTTTCCCTGTGCTTGTCGGTCAACTGGATTGGCACGTCCCAGCGTAACTCGGCGCGGGCCGTCTCGCTCAGGGCCGGCGAGAATTGTGGTCGGCCTTCATCGTCAAAGGTCACCAGGCCCCGGTCGAAGGCCGCGTCCCATAGCGCCGAGAGCAGAAGACCGTTGTGAATGTCCAGACGTTCGGCGTCGCTCGCGCAATCCTTCCAGGGGATGATGTGCGAGGCACGGACTAGAGCGGTATCGGTGATGCCAGTGAGCGGGCATTGACCGTTCCAGTATTCCAGGAGGCTGGTGCGAAAAATGTCCTGTCCAATACGCTGCACGACAAGACGCTCGGTCTCGGTTGTTCTGGGGAGCCCCTGTACCTTCGCCTGGAACGTGCGAAGGGGCGCATCCGGAAGGCTTGCAGCGAGCCGGTAAATCCGAGGCAGGATTAAATAGAGTTCCCGCATTGTCCCGAACCGGAAGCGTGATAAGCCAGGGCCCTGCAGCGGGTCGGCCGCCAGGCCCGCTTCCGTGATCACGCCTCCATGGTCGAGCGCGAGGAACCATGGGCCAGCCGGACCTTCGGCAGCCAGCCAGATCGTTCCCTGCGCCGTCGTCGACTGGAACGCCGCCCACCCATCGGTCTCACCAAGCCGACGCCGAAAGCCATGCTGTTCAGCGGCCTTGCTGCACTCGGTTGAGACGATGAAACTCTGAGGGCTTTCAATCATCAGAAGTCCATCGCAAACAACCGCGCCTCAGGCGGTGTGGATGAGAGCTGCAAACGCATCGCTTCGTGAGCAAGCGCCTGCTGCGAAGGGGCTGTTGTTGTGGTGACGATATACTGGAAGGGCGGAGGGCTTGACTTTTCTTCGAGGCTCAAAACGAAATCAAATAGATTCGAGTATATATCAGCGTCCAGATCAGCTTCGCGTGGACTGTCATGGATGAGGAATGACGGTATGCTCGCGTTGCCGTTCGCGGAAAGGATCATCGCAGCCAGATCGAACGCCACGATCTTGAATGACTCCACAGCGGCCGTAGAAAGCCCGATGCCGCGGTCAAGAAGTATCTCCGGATGCAAACCGTTCCCGTCCAGCCACATTTTGCCGGAGCATCCTCGGGGCATGAGACTCGCGACAAGTTGCTGGAATATGGTTTCGAGGTTGCCGATAGCGGCAGCAGCGCGCTCCCGTTCCAATCGCATAGATTCACGCAGTCCATCTATTTGACTCTCGATAGATTCCACGCGTGCGCTGACCGCAGCTCGTTCACTCAATTGGCGGTCAAACCAATTTGCTTCCCGCACAAGTTCCCGCGCGCTTATGTGTTTCTTGTCTTCGTCAGACAGCTGTTTCTCGACTTTCACGAACGCCTCATCAATTGCGGCGATCTCCCGATCCAGGCTGGCTATCTCTGCATCTAACCTGGAGATCTCACCGGGGAGCGTTGACCTTTGCTGCTCCATATCCGCAATCCGCTTCTCCGCGCGATCAATCCGGGTTCGAACCTCGTCGAGATTGCAGCGCTGCAGCGAGATCCCGCAGCCGTTGGCTTTCACTTCGTCGATGTTCACGTGGCAAATTGTGCATCGGACGATCACGCCCGTCTCCAGCCGGGCTTGTTCCGTGCCCTGCTCGGTACGTGCAGCGGCAATTTCGTTCGGAATGCCTTTCAGTAGAGCCTTTAAGTCAGCCCTTTCCTCAACAATTTTGTTTCGCTCAGCCTGAAGCGCTTGACGCTTTTTTTGCTGATCCGCGCTCCGCGTACGGCCCTTCGTATGATCCGTGCCCGCGACTTTTGCCAGTTCCTCATTGGCGCGATCGATGAGCTCTTTCCGTACGATCTCGTCGGACGGATCGCGATCCTTCGGGTATGAAAGGCTTTCGCAGAGTTCATCAAACCTCTGTCGCTGAAACCAATCGAGGTGACCCAACTTCTGGCGAAGTCTATCGCGCTCGTTTGAGAACGTCCTTGCCTGAGCAGACGCTGAAACTTCCGCTGCCGACAGAGCGCCAATTGCGAGGCGAACGACGGTCAGCTTTGTTTCAAGAGACAGTTCCTGCGCGGGTGATCCGGACCCAGACCGTTTTGATCGCCAGTCGAACACATCATCCAGTCGGCACTCCTGGTCGCGAGCAAGCCATCCGAGCAGCACGTCCCAGACCTGGTCTGATTTGAGATTATCAGGCACCTGATCGCGATAGCCGGAGCAGAACCGGTCAGAAATCACGGGTGCGATCGTTTGGGGATTGGTGCCGACCAGCAGTTGGTCGAACGTGTCCTCGATACGATTAGCTTGCACCGCGCGCGACGGCAGGTTCATACCGATCGGACGGGTCACAACCCAACATTCACCGTCGACCATGATCTCTGCGCCGACAAACCCGTCGGGCAGTTTGTGTTGCATCAGCGGGCGCTGGTCTTCGTTGGAAAAATGCCGTTCCCCGAGGCAATAACGGATCAGGCGGCAGAACGTCGACTTCCCGCTCCCGTGCGGTGTGGCGCCCCTGCCATTGGTCGAAAGATCGGGCGACCAGATGATGTTGACGCCCGGGCGAAGCGAAATGTCACGCAGGAGTGTTGAGGCATCCTGCCAGAGTGCAACGCGCCTGACCCAAAGCCGTGGCCCCTGCTGGCCTTCCGGCAAGGTGAACTCGATCTCTTCTGGTTGGAAGAAATCAGGCTGCAAGGCGACCCTCCTGAATGAAAGGGAGGATGTCAGCAGACACCCGCGTCAATCCCTGTTCCAGATCGACGGCCTGAAGCCTTGACCATGCGAAAAGTGCCCGTCCGACTGCCGGGTCGTCAACGCTTAGGGTTGATCGGTCGAGAGTTGGGCCCGCGCTCCATGCGTCGCCATCCGGCGATACAGTCAGAACGGCCGACGACACAAGCTCATTGAAGGCCGCGCCCCACGCCGCGTTGGTTGGCGGCACCAATTGCGTCACGCCGGACGGATGCCCCACGATTCGCCGCCACTCCTGGCGATCTGTATCAGAAAGGAAGCCGTCGAGCAGGCTCGGTTGCAAGCAGGCCAGCGTCGCGAGACGCACGCGGCGGAGGTCGGAGGACTTCGGCAAAATGCCTACCACCGCCCGAAGCTGGGTACGGACGCGGTCGCGCTCATCGACACCTTGCGGCCATGCCCAGACGCCAGCGGCAATTTGCTCAAGTGGCGGGAGTTGAATGGGTGACGGGACGGGCGTAGCGACAACGTCGGCCAGGCCGAGTTCGGAAAAAATTGCCCTCGTCCGTTCTTTTTCGAGGAACCGACCCCAAATCTCGGTCGATTTATCCTTCCAAATCGGAAATGTGTCGAAGACATAGCCAATCTCATCGGCTTCAAAACCGAAGAGGTGGAAATATAGCGCATCGACCCAAGCGCGGAGTTCGATACGTTGCTCCAAATCAATTACGCTAAGATCAACACGATCAAGCTCATCACAAAATCTTGCGACGCTACCCGATGTGTTAGTCAGGGACGCCACTGCATTGAGTAAGGCCTCTTCATGGCGAGCAAGATTATCGCGTGAAACTACAAATGTTTGAAGTAGCATCGACTTAGTGAAATTAGCCCCATAAAATTTTTGTCGTAGCAAATAGTCGTATGGGACTGAGTTAAACATGGAAAGAAAAAGAGCAGAGGCGGTCGGATCACTCTCGGCTATCACGACATTCGGGCACTTGTAGTTGAATGCGGTCGGACCAACAATGCAACCCACCGCTGTTCTAAAATTGCTGATGACATTCGTCGTGTCTCTGAACGCGATGTTCCAATCGTAATTAATCCGCCTGGAAAGAGTATTCTCTTCATAGAATTTACGCCTCACCCAATATCGCGGCACAATTTCAAAACCTCGATCAGCCTTTTGCTCTTCCGTTGGGTTAATCGTCGCTGCCTTGATGCCAAACCTCTTTTCGACAGGAATTCCATCAAAGGTTGCAAAGCGATGATCGTACTGGTGGATGAATTTGCCCTCATAGACAGGCGCAAACTCCTCAACACCCCGCACAAACCAAGAGCCCCTGAGTTCGAATCCATCTCCTTCTAGGCTCTCTCTGCTCCGCAGTTCCGCCGCGTCACCTGTCATATGGAGGCCGCTGGAATAGCGAGCGCTCCAATCCGACTGCCCTAAGGTAGGCAAGGAATTAGAAACACGCGTGAGAATCCGGAGGTCATCAGGAGTCTCGCATTGCGGGAGCGTTCCAGTCTCTGGATTCACGCGACGAGGAAAGGCCCTATCAACATCAATGACCGACTTGCCATCAGATAGCTGAGCTGGGTTCGTAAGGCCGACTGCAAGTTGAATACTCGCATCGGGTTGGGCTGGTCCCATTGTCGCCAGAGAGTAGCGCTCATGAAATCCAACCGACGAAAAGAGCATCTCCCAGTTCTTGAAATCAAACACGGCATGCAACTGTCCGCTAACGATCAGCTTATCTGTGAATGCCTTCCATGTTGATCCTGTAAACATCAATGATTTTAGTATCAAACCTGACCAACCTGACTTTTTGATCAAGTGTGTCGATAGTTCCCCAAAAAGGGGATAAAGATTCAATTCGCCGACAGCGGATTGAGGGAATCTGCCGGAACCGCGAACAAACGCCCCCCTCGCCGAAGCCTCTCTTTGCGCGTCGTTCCAAGCCTGAGCGAGTGCTGGCGACCGCCTCAGTTCTGCCTCGATCGCCTTTTTGCGTTTTGTAGCGTTGGCCTCAGCGGCGATTTCAGGAATGCCGACGAAAAATTCCCTCTCGAGAATAGTGTATTTTTCCCACGGCGGGTTGCCCAGCACCACGTCGAACCCGCCGCGCTGCATCACATCAGGGAATTCCAGCGGCCAGTGAAAGGCGCGGGCGCGGCGGGCGGCCATGGGCGCGTCCATCATCGCCTGCCTGATTTTGCCCTGATTGAGGGCCATCCACAGCTCCTCGGTCGTCGGCACTGTGCGGGCCGAGGCCCCCGCCGGTGCGCCGCCCACCTTGGGCAGCAGGAAGGCCGCGACATAAAGGTTCGCCGCCGCCCTCGCCCACACAAAGGCCTGCCCCTTGCGCAGTTCCATGAACCGCGCAGCCTTGGCCCCGATCTGTTCGACCGTATCCTCGGGCAGTTCGCGGAAGCCCGAAAAATCCACCGCCAGCGGCTTCATCTCGGGCATGGCAACCTGGCCGGTGCCGAAATCGAACCCGCCCTGACCCGACGTCGCAGCGCGGTTGGCCTGCAGGTAGTATTTCGCCGTGTCCTTGTCGTCGCCGGTCAGCGGCTTATAGGCGGCATCGGGGATGCCGTCCTGCAGCACCTTCAGGTCGAACACCCCCAGCAGCGCATCGCCGCAGAGGATCTGCGCGTCGAAGAAGCCCAGCGGAAGGCCGGGGTCCACCGTCTCGATCCAGAGCGCGACCTTGGTCAGCTCCACCGCCATCGGGTTGCGGTCCACCCCGTGGATGCAGCAGCGCGCGACATCGCGCAGCGCATGTCGGAAATCGGCGAGCGAGGGCGTGCCCTCGGCGCGGATGCGGGCGAGGCGCGTGGCGATGCGGCGGGCGGCGGCCAGCAGGAAGTGGCCCGAGCCGCAGGCGGGGTCGATGACCGCGAGCTTCAGCAGCGCCTTGGCGGGATCGGCCGCCTCGGCCTCGGTCTTGTCGAGCACGGGGTCGAGCGCGGTGTCGAGCAGCGCCTGAACCAGACTGTCGGGCGTATAGTAGGAGCCGGTGGTCTTGCGCTGGTTGCCCTTCTGCTCGGCGGCCTCGGAGGCGAAGAGCAGCGTCTTGCCGTCATCGCCCAGCTGCGGCTGGAGTTCGAGGAGGGATTCGTAGACCGAGCCCAGTTCCTCGGTTTCCATCGCGCGCCAGTTGACGGGGACCATGCCAGATTTGTCGGAGAGCCAGGACAGGCGGTAGAGCGCCTCCATGAAGCCTTTGTTCCGCAAGCGCGCGGTTTCGAGGTGGGGCAGCTTGTCCTCGGAAAAAAGGCCGCCGAGGGCCGGCAGGGCAAGCCGCTCCTCTCCATGTGCGAGGGCGCGGAAAACGACCTTGATGCCTTCAAAGCGGTCGAAGTGCTTATCCCATGTAGCAGCGCGGAAGCATTGTGTACGAAGCGCAGCGAGACTGTAGCCTTCGGCGTACAGCTTGCGGGCGTCGGCCTTGGCCTTTTCCGGGTGCAAGAGGTTCCGGTCTTCAGCCACCATGAGGAAGATCAAACGGTAGACGAGGCGCAGGAGCTCGTTGAACCATTCGGTGAGGTTCGCTTCGCCGGATTTCAGTTTGGCGGCTAGGTCGGGGTTAGCCTCGAGGAAGCCGGAGCCGAGCACCTTAAGTGCGATCTGGACCTGATCGGCCAGACGGTCGCGGGCCGCTTCGCCTTCTTTGGAGCCGGTTTCTCGCCACCGTTCGAGGGCGCAATCTGTGGCGGGTGCACCTTCGGCTCCGAAGCGGGAGCGATGGATTATCAGTAAGAGGGCGGCGAAGGATGCTGCATCCTCATTGGCAAAGATTTGGGCCAGGTCGGCTTCAATGTATGCGGGCCGCGTCAGCGAGGCATTGTCCCGCATGAGGCGAAGATGGGTGCCGTTGATCACAAGGCCCCACAGCGCCTCCTCCCTGTCATTGAGATAATCCTGAAGGGCGAAGGCCGGAGATCGCGAGCGATCAACGGAGAGCGTTGGGCTTCGTTTGTCCAGCGATTCCTCCGGCGGAACCACGACAACTGGTATGCGGGTCCCCGCGATGAACGAAATGATATCGCCTTCAGCGACAAGATCGTCGAAACCGAAAGTTTCTTTGAGAAAATTCCGGACAAACCGGCGCGTGGCATCAACGGAAGGGTTTTCAAGCGCCGCAAAGGCATCGTAATGCGATTGCCCAACACGAAAAGCGGTCGAGATTTCCTCGCGTGCCGTCAGTCCCTTGCGAACACCGTAGGATTCCTCAGATTGTTCAGGCGCTTCCCTTCGGTCAATTTTAGCGACCATTGCAGGCGCAATGAGATTGCCCTCAAGCGTGAGAGAGGGCCATGCCGACATATCTGTGACGGGTTTACGGGCCATGGCTTATTCCTCGCTCGGCATCAGGACAAAGAGGCCGATCACATCGGGCGGCAGAACGGGTTCCACGCTGACGCGTGAGGCCGATCCCGCCGCAGCCCTGAGGCGCGCGTGGTCTTGCACAAGCTCATCAGCCCGCGCCCTGACGAAATCCGCGAGAGGCCCTTCGATCAACAAAGGCAGGTCTTGCTTTGCCCCGGCAATAAAGCGGTCACGCGCGACCGGCGCGAGATCAGCGACAGCGGGTGTGGCGAGGAGATCCCGCGCCGCGTCTCCAACCGCCAGCACCTCTGTACCCTGAAGAGCGACGAGGGCGGCTTCCTCTGCCAGTAGCAGGCGCTCCTTCCGGGCGTGAACCGTCAGCTTGAAACGGATACGCAGAAGTGCGAGGCGCGTCATCTGCTGGACGGCCGGCGTCGGCCATGCCCCGACACGACCAATTCCAAGCTCCGAGAGCGTCTCCGGATCAAGCGAGGCTTCGACCAACGACTCCGCCAATGTTGCCGTTAGCGGATGTGTCCGGGTCAGAAGCGCTGTCCCGGACGGTGCAGGTTCAGCCATGGCGAGGTGCACAGACTTCTCCATGCCCCTCTGTGCCAAGCGTTCTTTGAGGCCTGTGTTCAGGGCGTGGACATGCGCAAGCAATACAGACTTGCGCTGCTCAAGTGGCACCCCGAAGCGCGCCATTGCCCGTTCGACAAAGCCCCTTGCTTCCTCTGGCGATCCGAGGAGATTCCGCACCTTCTCCCATTCGGGGGCAACTTCCTGTGGCTTCATGGCATTTTGCGCGAATATCGCCCGCGATTTCTTTTCCTTGTCGGACGCATCACGCCAGCGCGTCTCCATCACTTTCGTGCCGTCGCCGAGACGCAGATCAAGCACCATCTGCTGGCCGGAGCTTCCTCGCCGCAACATCATCGATGCCATCAGCGCATCGGTCACCGGCCCGCGTTCATCAGGCAGCGGAACGATTACGCCCGTTGCCTTGCGGATTTCTTCGGCCTTGCGCAGGATCACATCCAGAACGGCCCCGTCGATCGCGCTGTCCGGCGAGAACATCATGATCGAGCGAACCAGCTCTGCAGGCTGTCCAAAGCGGTCGACCCGCCCCTCCCGCTGCTGATGCCGTGTCGGATTCCAGGACAGATCGTAATGTACAACCGCATCGAACAGCTGTTGCAGGTTGATCCCTTCGGACAGACAATCGGTAGCGACAAGAATTCGCTGAACCTCTTTCTCCCCCTCGGCGGACGCCATTTCAGCAACACGATCCCGCCGCTCATCCGGCGTCAGAACGCCGGTGACAGCTTCAATGGCGAGCTTTGGAAAAGACTTTCTGAGACGATCGCGGACATGTTCCGCTGTTGCTAGGTAGCGGCAGAAGACGACCGGGTTAGCTCCCTGCTTGATAAGAGGCGTCAACGCCTCAACCAAGGCTTCGAGCTTTGGATCGACATTTTGGAGGAGGACTTCCGCCCGCTCGATGAGCGCTAGGAGCGCCGGATCGGTTTCGAAAATGGTGTTTGGTTCGATATCGACGGCGTCCTCATCATCTCCGTCCTCGTCGTAGATTTGTGGCTCGAGACGATCCGCCTCATTAGCGGCGCGATTGCGCAGGGCGCTCAGCGCCGAAGCAGGAGATGAGCCGGCACAGCGCATGAGGGCAAGAGTGCCCCAGAAAGCCAGTCGGCGCTCACGTTGGCCTGCTCCGGCTTTCGAGACGACCCCCATACAGTAGTCGATAGCCTCTTCCTGAAAATCCAGATGGGCCTGTGACAGACGATATGGGAATTCGGTGGTTTCATGTTCGGGAAAGGCCCGATTTTCACCCCAGTCCCCAGAGACAAGATCGATCCGTCGACGCTGCACAAAGTGCCGCGCGAGACGTTCTCTGTATCTGCTGTCTTCAAAGTTCATAGAGGCGAAGGAAGGATCGGTCAGCGAGAGTAGACGCGCGAAAGCTTCTTCATCCCCGGAATGTGGAGTTGCAGTGAGCATTATCATGCGCCGATCCGGATCTCTGGCGAGGCCCGACAGGAGCTCAAAGCGCTGTTGCCGGCCTTTATGTGTGCCAACGCAGGCATGAGCCTCGTCGACGACTACAAAGTCGGGGCAAGCGCGAGCAAAGCTTTCCCGGCGTTTTTCGGCCTTGATGTAATCGAGACTGACGACTGTGAAAGGGTAAGCGTCAAACAGCGTCTGCGCGAGAGGAAGGCCACGCTCCAGTCGCACCGCCGTCCCTGAAGTGACCGCGACTGCGTCGATGCCGAAGCGAGACTTCAATTCTACGAGCCACTGATCGACAAGATGCGGTGGACAGAGGACGGAGAAAGCATCGACCTCGCCTCGGTCCATCAGTTCCCGAAGGATGAGGCCAGCCTCAATGGTTTTTCCGATCCCGACATCATCTGCAATAAGCAGCCGCGGTATCTGAAGGCGGAGCGCCATAAGCAGCGGGACCAACTGGTATATTCGTGGCTCAAACGCAAGCTGAGCTGCGGAGCGAAAGGGGCCCGCGCCACGACGCAATGTCAGTCGCAGCGCATCGGCCAGCAGGGCAGCCTTCGACTGTACCGTGGATACAGCATTCTCCGGCAATTCAAAGCGCGCCGGTTCGACCGGCATTATTTCGAGCGATGGGTCAAGAATAACCGTATCGTTCTCGCTGCCTGAAAGCGGGCGAAGGGCAAGAATGTCCTCGCGCGGAGCAGGAAGCGCGACCCATTCTCGCCCCCGTGCCCGGACCAGATCACCTGGTGCAAAGTTCACAGTCATTGCATCAGCCCTTCACCAGCGAAATCATTTCCTCCGGCACACCCGCCGAAGGGTTATCCAGAAGCTCGAATACAGTCCATCCCTTGGCCTTCGCGGTTTCCCGTGCCGCTTCGGTCAGAGTCGTAGTGGCGGCAGCAACGAAATGGCTCCGCCACGCAAAACTGACCTCCACATCAGCCAAAGTAATTCCGGAGGTATCCGCCGGTGGGAGACCGCACTCTGCAAATGCTCCCTCCCAGCTTTTCTCAGCACCGGATCTCTCTGGAGCCGCCGCCACGATGACCTCCCCCCGCGCCAGGTCGATCAGCAACTGCCTAGCCTCTTCGCTCGTCCGGTCGATCATTTCGTGATCCGGCTGATTGAAGTAGGACAGCAGACAGCGATAGCAGCCGCGAACGCAGGCCTCATCATCTCGATCCTCCAGCAGATCGGCCGTCCCACCAGCGATTGCCTCATCGACATTGTCAAAATGCATAAGGTAGAGCGCCTGACGGGCCACCTTACTCAGAGCCTTTGGGTCTTCGACAAGCCGGTTAAGAACGCCTGCGCCGCCTTCGGTAGCTTCATAGGCTAGAATTGCTCGGCGGTTGTCGCGAGACGGGAGAGGCTCGCCGAGTATCTCCCCCTCCTCCAGTTGGAAAGCAACTTCAATGCCCCGCATCAAGGCATGTTGAACGGTTGGGATGGTTTCCAGGGAGTAGGCTTGAGGCTCTTTAAAACGCAAGAGCAGCGCATTCTTCCGATCACGGACTATCGGCACGATACGAACCGGCCTGACCACGTCCGGCGGAACATCCTCGTCTGGATTCTCGTCTTCGGACTTAGCCCAATAGCCGCTACGCGGATCAATCATGAATCCATAAACGGTTTTTTCCTTGCGGCGCTTGAGGCCCTTGTTGATCCGGCTAATCTCGGCGCTGTTCGCATATTGCAGAACAAGGAGCGATGTCTCCTCGCATTTGAACTCGACCTGTG
The DNA here is from genome assembly GCF_002694385.1 of Sneathiella sp. Taxonomy (GTDB): domain Bacteria; phylum Pseudomonadota; class Alphaproteobacteria; order Sneathiellales; family Sneathiellaceae; genus Sneathiella. Next base: position 6,729 of record NZ_NZMB01000004.1, on the reverse strand, counting down.
TGATCTGAAGACGCTCATCCTTTTTTGGCCAGGCGAACACAGTCTGAATGTCAAAGCCTTGTCGGACCCGCTCTTCGTCATTTGCAGTAATCCGTTCTACGGGCGCCGTTTCGACGTTGTCGATTCGCAAAGTCCGTTTGACCGGAACCTCACCTGCCATGTGTCCGTCGCAAGCGTGACACCTTTCCGCTTCACCTTCGTGGCAAGCTCCACAATTAGGGCAAATGTAAATGTCTTTGGTCGCTAGTTCTGAGCCATCGCCCGTTCGAACCTCGGGCGGAAGCTTCGCTTTCATGACACGATAGGCTCGTCCCTCGTGATAGATGAGGCTGCGAGGTCCAAACTCCGAAATCGCAAGGAATCGAGCACGCTGAAGGAAGGAGCTGGTTTTGCCCTCGCCAGGCACAAAGGCATAGAGAGGCAGGCGTGGAAAGTTGTATCCCGGCAAGAATCCTTCTGTTGCAAGGTAGCGATAGGAATAGAAGTCAGATCCGTTTGACGCATTGCCCTGTTCAAGAATGGCGATCTGATCACTGGCCTGCATCTGTGCGGCCTTGATCTTCCGGCGATCGGCGCCAGATAACCCAGGAATCTCTGAGCGTGCATTGGCTTCAGAGAGCTGCGTCCGAGCTGAATTATAGAGCTCGCGCCAGCGATCGAATGCACGACCAAACTCCTGCGGCGCCTTCATGGCAACCTCGAGCACGAAGTCGTCAGGATCACCCATCCAAATCGGCGGCTTGTTGTCGACCGAGGTCAGGATCTGATCTAGCACGCGCTTCATTGGTGCTCTGGCGCTGGTGACCAGGCCAGAGTTAAGGATGACTTCGCGGATTTCCTCTTTCAGCGGGTATTCATCCTGCTTGAGATCAAGAATCTCCGGGATGTCGGGCGAGAGGGAGAGCTTCGTCTCAGCAAGCCAAACCGCATGGAGATGGCAGCGCACCAACTCTTCGTTGGTAATGTCGAGAGCAGGCGGCCTGACGACCCCAGCGACCATGTCATTACGCCGCTCGAAGAAATACTGATCGTGCGGCGACTGCGCAGCGCAATAGGTCATGATCACAGCCGCCTGTCCCGATCGCCCGGCACGGCCTGCTCTCTGGGCATAGTTCGCGGGCGTTGGGGGGACATTTCGGAGATAAACCGCATTAAGTGCCGAGATATCGACGCCAAGTTCCATCGTGGGAGAACAGAAGAGCGCCGGGAGGAACTGGTCAGACTCTCCAGCCGCCTTAATCTCGCCAGCATGCTCCTTGAGCTCGGCGAGGTCATCCTCCTCAAAACGGAAACGCCATTCCCGCCACTCGCGTTGCTTCTGAGAAACCTGGGCAGTATGCTCACGCCCCTCCAAGCCCGAGAATGAACTTTGACCCCTCTTCAGGTCTTCCGCGATCGAGCAGTAGAGATCGTTGAAATAGCGGTTGCCCTGCGGCTCTCCCGCGCTAATGGCTTTGCCTGGCACCAGGCGAATGGCCGAGGGCGTTAGGCGCCAACCACGAAGATCCTCTTCAATTTCGACAGAGGAAACGAGACCTTCCTCGGCGAGAAACTCCAGAAGGCCGTTCACAAAGTTTAGGTAATCTTCCTTTCCTAGCTTAGTGCCAATGACGCTCTTTCGATTTATCAATCTGGCGATCCGTGAATTGTGGCCAGCCCGCAGAATTGTCTGCTCCTCTCGCAGCCCAAAGCGATTCTTGCCCGGGGCTTGGAGAAATAGCGTTGTCCGGCTTCGCGGACTTTCCTTGAGATCGATCGACCAAGGCACGCGTAGCAAGGAACGAGACTTCTGCGCCACGCCGTCGAGGACGGCCAGTTCCAGCGCCTCCGTGCCGACCGCCAGGCCTTCAAGCATCGCTCCGAGAAGCCTCTTCAGTAACTGCTTTCGAGCGTCATCATCCAAAGCCCCAAGATCTGGCAGGATGGCCAATAGTCGACCTTTGTCTTCCGCGATCTCGTCGAGCCCAATGAACTCGACATCAATAAGCTGAAGGACAGACAGGCTCGGATTCGTGTAACGCCAGCCTCGTCGTAAGTCAGTCCAGACCCGATGGGCCAGAACCTTGGCCAAAGAGCGCTGAGCATCCTCACGGATAACTGCGCCAGCAATCGGATCCAGCATCCAGTGGATCCGTGCTCCCTTATTGGCAGCCGTAAATCCCAGGGCTTTTACGACTCGAAGACCAAATTCATCTTCAGTCAGGCCGTCCTCGCCAGCATCGAGAACAGCACGCAGTATCGCGCCGCGGAGCAGGCTTACGAAAAGGAAATCGTTGAAATGGCCAGCCTGGAGGGCAGCGTCCTGGCGGTTATCGGTGAAGCCTAGAATCTTCCGCTTCTCTTCCGAAACGCCGCTCTCAGACTCGTTCATCCATTGGAGGGTGCTCGAAACGAGGAGCGTGGTCGCGGAACTTCGTCCTTCACCAGACAGCCCTGCAAGCTTGCTACGTTCCCGCATGCTAGGGTGAGGTTCGTCTAAGCAACAGGGGCAGAAACCGAACTTGCCGGGTATGAACCAAAACTGGCTGCCAGATGCGTGATAGCGACCATCAGGTGAAAGGCGCACCATCTCAGGTATGCGTTTCTTGCGATGTGCCCTCAGACGCTCAACGCCGTTGCGGTCCTCCCGCCAGTCTTCGGGGTAGGTTTCGATCTCACCAGTGAACGCGTAGTCCGGAACGCCTTCACCTGTAGGAGTCAGATAACCAGCAACGTCCCCATCCTCATCATCCTCAATTGGGGTGTCATCAATATTGCGTGGTAGGAATCGAAAACCGCCTTCGTCTTCAATCTTCGTAACCACGTGAAATTCATGCCCGCATTCCCGACAAAACCGGGTGGGGTAGAGACGATTACCTGGGGCCTCCGGATCTTCGAGCTGGCCTTCAAACAAGACACGACGGGGCTGGTCAGTTAGCGTCGTGAAAATATCCCCGGCCCCTGAGATGAACCGATGAAGCTTGAAAGCCAAAAACGCGCCACTCCCGGCCCCACCGCGTTCGGTTTCAGGCAGACTGATACATGTCAGAAAAGTCTCTAAGGTTTGCTGACATGTTGCGGCGTCGACGCCGCTGTCGGCTGACAGCTTTTCTACAGCATCTTCAAAGGGAATGGGCTTTCTGCGCTTGAGTTCCAGACCGTCTTGAAGACCAAGCATCAGCTCAGTCCACACTGCGAGCGGATGTGTCGTCAAAGTCTCATCGGTCATGTTGGTTGGGAGTTCGCTCCGAACCAACTCTGGAAGTTCAGGGAGAACATCTGTCAAATTCAGCGTGTCATCAGTCGCGCGCTGCAGGGATTCATCGATGACGGCATCCGGTCCGATTGAGGCGCCAAAAATGCGTGAAGCCACCTCCGCCACAGCCACTGCTCGGCCCTCTTCGGATCCTTCACTGGCCATGGTCGCCGATGTACCAATGCAAAGCGGAGCTTTGTCGGGAGTGCAGCGATCCCTTAGGCGCCGCACAAGAATGGCCACATCAGCACCTTGCCGCCCCCGATAAGTATGAAGCTCATCAAGAACGATGAATTCGAGGCCACGGGCATTCTCTATGACCTGAGTATCAAGGCTGTCTTGACGGGTCAAAAGGAGCTCAGCCATCATGAAGTTCGTAAGCAGGATGTCGGGCGGGTTTGCCGCAATCCGCTGGCGCTCTTCCTTGCTTTCCTGACCAGTGTATCTTTTTACGACGGGTTTAAGGTCGTTCGGCAAGCCCGATTGGGAGATAAACTTATCGATCTCCTTGATCTGACTATTGGCCAGAGCGTTCATCGGATAAATGATGATAGCTCGCGTTCTCGGCGAGCCCCCAGCCTTTCGAGCCCGAATAATGGCATCAACGATAGGAACAAAAAAACAGAGGGACTTACCAGAACCAGTCCCTGTGGTTACAACAAAACTATTGCCAGCATTGGCCTTCGCGATCGCCTGTCCCTGGTGCCTGTGAAACCTGATCGGCGTTGGTCCGAACCGAAAGACCTGGGCGGTAGCTGAATCAAGATCGCCCGAGTTGACAAGGTCGTCGACGGTTGGCCCAGCTTCGTAGCGCGGGTTTAAAGAAAGAAGCGCGTCGGGCCAGAAACGGCCATCATCATACGCACGCGCAATCGTCTCATTCAGATCCGGCGCCCCGATCTTAGTGAAAGACCGAGAAAAATTGTCGTAGCTCTCAATGAGATGGTGATCGAATTGAAAGGCCTTCATCTCTCGTCCTGCCCCTCAAACATGAAATCGTTGCCCTGAACTCCGCGCACTTTTTTAGAGTTTTCAAGAAAACCGCTTTCCAGTTCTTGCAGCGTGAGTTTCCTCATAATTATTTTTCCTCACTCAAAGAACTTTTCCTCCACTGTGTCCAAATAAAAAGCGTCATTTGACCTGATTTTTCTTGGGCACTATGGCTTGATTTGCGACTGAACACTCTTGAATATAGGCCCGCATAAACTCCCTCAGCACCTGAGCCGCAGGTTTATCCTGCTTACGGCAAGCTTCCAGAAACTGCTCACGCAGCTCCCTCTGGACGCGAATGCGGAGGCCGACATCCTTCATGGCGCTAGAGTGTAACCAATGGATACACGTTTTTGTAGCTCAAAGTTGTGAAAATCAAAGACAGCAACAACTGCATTTACGGCATTTTTCTTAAGGCCTTGGGCTATCCCTCGCCTTGATGCCCCACGGGCTGGCTCGGACGGCTGAACGGCTTCCCTCTCAGCCTGACAGGCGGCGCACCGCAATCGCTCGCTGCTGGACGATCTATAAGCGGCGGCCTTTACCCGTCCAGGTCCATTGATGCCCATCGGGCTGGACCTGACGGCTCCTGAAGCTGCCTTCCGAGCCTGACGGGTTTAGATCATGCCTCCGGCCTCTTGCCGGAGTCGTCGTCCTTGGTGGATTGCTCTTTGCGCTTCGGTCTCTCGCGCCGGACATTGACCAGTGATGTGTCGATCATGTCCTTAAGATGGGCCGCATAGTGCTTCTCGATCATCTCGACGCTGGTGCGGCAGTTTTTAGCGACCTGATAGATGTCAGCGCCTTCGAGAAGGCGGAAGCATATATAGCTGTGTCGCAGGCTATAGGCCGTGCGGGCTTTGCCGTTGCGGTCAAACTTCAACTTCGCATCCGTGAGGATGCGGTTGAACATCTTCTTGAACTCGCCCGGGAAAAGCGGGTCGGTCAGCTTCGGGGGCGCTGTCTGGACCACATCCGAGCTGTCATCGCTTTCCCGATCAGCAACTGGCCGCTCTCGGTCACGCAGCCGCTCGAACGGGCGCACCGCGCCGGGCATGCTTTTACAGTAGCCGACGCCGCGCTTGCCACGCACCTCGATCTCAAGAATTTGCTGACCGGAGTATTCGTCCTCGACGATCTCAATATCGCGGAACTCAAGATGCCTTACCTCGTCGGGCCGGAGTCCAGTGTTTGCCATGAAGAGCACAAAGTCATGCAGCTGCTCGGCATGCCACTTGAAGCGTTTGGTTTTGGGGTTATCGGCGTTCGCGCGCGTCGCCTGATATAGCTGCTTATATTCGTTGGGCGTGAACCATGGCCGATGCTCGACCTTGCTCTGCCGCCGGTATGGGTCCGACAGGTCGGGCAGGTTCTCCAGCCAGCCATGACGCTGGGCTGTCTTGAGCACCATGCTCAGAGTGACAACTTCGTTATGGATGGTATTGCGGGCGGCTTCCAGGGCTTCGGCTCGGCCTGCTTCTTGGCCTTGGCCTTGGCCTTGCCCTTGCGGCCCACGTCTTTGTCGGCTTGCTGATCGGTCGGATCGTCGCGCTTGGGCTCCGTCATCCGGTGAACACGATATTCCTGCACCAGACCGGAGGTGATCTGGTTGACGGTCTTCTTGCCGAAGAAGGGCACTAAGTGGAGACGGATACGGTCCTTGTGGCCTTGCACCCATTTCGGGGAACGACGGCCTCGGGTGATGGCTTCGTATTCCTCCTCGAACTTCTTCGCTGCCTCGGCAAAGGTCTTGCCGGTGTGCAGCTCGCCGAACCGGTCCTTGGCGCACAGTTCGAGATACCAGTCCTCGGCCACGTCCTTGGCACGGGCGAGGCTGCGTTCCTTGGTGCTCTTACGCCACTCCTTGCCTTTCATGTAGGTGGAGCAGTGCCATGCACCGCCGTCTGCGCGGCGGTAAATGCGGACTTTGTCGCCTAGGGTTCGGTGTATCTCCATGGTACGCCCATTGGTGTGATTTTGTGTGAGTCCTGTGCGACCCATTTTTATTATATCACAGGGCGATTCCGGAAAGAATCGGAAGGTTTCAGACATAAGAAAAACCCCTCTAAGTCAGTGACTTAGAGGGATTTCAATTTGGTTGCGGGGGCAGGATTTGAACCTGCGACCTTCAGGTTATGAGCCTGACGAGCTACCGGGCTGCTCCACCCCGCGGTAATTCTGTTTTTGTGGAAGGGATTGTTTGTCCTTCCGATTGCGGTGTGGCCCGGTTTGTATGTTGGCTTCCGGCTTTCGCCTACAGGCCTGGGCTGCTCCACCCCGCGGTAATTCTGTTAAGGTAAAAAGCACCCTGTTGGGTGCTTTTTACCTTGATAGCGTAAAGAGGATGTTTCTGTTTTTTGCGGGCCTGGCGGCGACCTACTCTTCCGTGTCTTAAGACAAAGTACCATCGGCGCTGGGAGTTTTCACGACCGAGTTCGGAATGGGATCGGGTGCAGACCTCCCGCCATGACCACCAGGCCGGCAAAAAGCAGAGATGTTGTTTG
>NZ_NZMB01000003.1 GCF_002694385.1 Sneathiella sp. | reverse complement strand
GCTTCGAATTAAACCACATGCTCCACCGCTTGTGCGGGCCCCCGTCAATTCCTTTGAGTTTTAATCTTGCGACCGTACTCCCCAGGCGGAATGCTTAATGCGTTAGCTGCGTCACTGAAAGGTAAACCTCCCAACAACTAGCATTCATCGTTTACGGCGTGGACTACCAGGGTATCTAATCCTGTTTGCTCCCCACGCTTTCGTACCTCAGCGTCAGTATCGGACCAGTAAGTCGCCTTCGCCACCGGTGTTCTTCCCAATATCTACGAATTTCACCTCTACACTGGGAATTCCACTACCCTCTTCCGGTCTCAAGCAGTTCAGTATCAAGCGCTATTCCGAGGTTGAGCCCCGGGCTTTCACGCCTGACTAAAACCGCCGCCTACACGCCCTTTACGCCCAGTAATTCCGAACAACGCTTGCCCCCTCCGTATTACCGCGGCTGCTGGCACGGAGTTAGCCGGGACTTCTTTACCAGGTACCGTCATTATCTTCCCTGGCGAAAGAGCTTTACAACCCTAGGGCCTTCTTCACTCACGCGGCATGGCTGGATCAGGGTTGCCCCCATTGTCCAATATTCCCCACTGCTGCCTCCCGTAGGAGTCTGGACCGTGTCTCAGTTCCAGTGTGGCTGATCTTCCTCTCAGAACAGCTAAGGATCGTCGGCTTGGTGGGCCGTTACCCCACCAACTACCTAATCCTACGCGGGCTCCTCTCTCGGCGATAAATCTTTGGTCCGTAGACATCATACGGTATTAGCGCCCGTTTCCAGACGTTATCCCGTACCGAAAGGCAAATTCCCACGCGTTACTCACCCGTGCGCCACTCTCCACCCCCCGAAAGGGGCTTCTCGTTCGACTTGCATGTGTTAGGCCTGCCGCCAGCGTTCGTTCTGAGCCAGGATCAAACTCTCAAGTTTGATTTAGAATTAACTTCTTCCCGTCACAACGTTCATATGAACAGTAAAACCATCCATACGCTGAACTTAAACCTTATGCATCAGACTCGCGCCCAATACATATTCTCAAGATACCCGCTGCAACGAAAAGCCGTCATTCAACAACCCCGCCGCCCAGGCATCCCTTCTCATCAAAAACAACAATGTCAATTAACAAACCGCCTGAGCAGAAATCAATTCCACAAGCAGACAAAAAAACGCCGTCGAAAATTCCCTGACTAACATCAGGCGTATCCGACTGCGTCGTTGCCCATCTTATATAGATATCCAGGCAACGGCGTCAACAGGTAATTTTACAAAAATATGAAGGTGCCATTATATCTTTAACGCGCCCTTAATACAACTTTTATCTAATGAATAAATGAGAGGCAAAGGATTGCAATCTCCCGTTTGAGTGACGACATCTGCATGATTGGACAACGACCAGACCGGGGCATGAAGGGCTGTCATGGAATTGAGAAAGATTTATCGGCCAAAGCCGGAGCGCGGACAGGGCGACAGCCCGCCGGATCAGGATGTCGTGATGCGGCCAAAGGTTGGCCTTGCTCTGGGCAGCGGCGTGGCGCGTGGCTGGGCCCATATCGGCGTTCTGAAGCGCTTGGAACGGGAGGCCTTTCAGCCCGACTATGTCTGTGGCACGTCCATTGGCGCCCTGATCGGCGGCATGTATCTAGCCGGCAAGCTGGACGCCCTTGAAGAATGGGCACGAGATCTTGGCAAATCCGGCCTTTTTCGGCTGCTGGATATCCGCCTTTCCGGCGGCGGCCTGATTTCCGGAAACAAGCTGTTCACTTTACTGGAGGACACTCTCGGCAATACGCGGATAGAAGACCTTCCCGTTCCCTTCGCGGCGGTAACCACCGAGCTTGGCACCGGCCATGAAATATGGATCCGGGAAGGAAATCTTGCGGAGGCAATTACGGCCTCCTATGCCCTGCCGGGCCTCTTTTCACCGCAGAAAATCCATGATCGCTGGCTGATTGACGGCGCCCTGACCAACCCCGTCCCGGTTTCGGTCTGCCGCGCCCTTGGCGCCCGGCTGGTCATTGCCGTCAATCTCAATGCGGATGTTTTCGGCATGACCAATATCGGCGAGGCCGAATCGGCCTTCATGGCGGAAGAGGCGGGCAATGGCACCGCGCCTTACACGCGCGCGCCGCTCAATCTCATGAAACGACGCTTTTTCGACAAATCGGGAACCGAGCCCAGCATTTTCGGCGTGATGATGTCTTCGCTGAACATCGTGCAAGACCGGCTCAGCCGTTCCCGCCTTGCCGGGGATCCGCCTGACATCACAATCGCGCCCCGCCTTGCGCGATTCGGATTGCTGGAATTCAACAGGGCCGCCGAAATGATCGCCGAAGGAGAAGACGCCGCCGACCGCTCCATGGATTTCCTGAAACAGGCCATGGATGTCCTCGCCTGAGATCAACTCAACCGGTCGCGATATAATCACGCAGCGCCGCCGCCTCCCGCTCCACCTCGTCGATGCGGCTTTTTACGACATCGCCGATGGAGATGAAGCCGACCAGCTTGCCCTCCTCGAGCACGGGAAGATGACGGATTCTTTTCTCGGTCATCAAAGCCATGACCCGATCGATCGTATCCGCTGGCCCGATGGTCACCAGATTCGTTGTCATCAGATCCTGCACCCGAAAATCAAGGCAGCTTCCGCCGCTTTCCGCAAGAGCCCGAACGATATCCCGCTCCGATAGCAAACCCTGCAATCGCCCTTCGTCATCCACCACAAGCACCGCACCAATCCGACGCTGCCCCAGAATGGCAGCAACGACCGAAATGCTGTCCGTCGACGACACCGTGATAACATCACGCCCTTTGACCTTCAGTATACTTGCCACATTCATTGCGATCCTCCTTCTTCTGCCCCGATTCACCGACAGAAAACTTTATATCCTTCTAATATATCAGACAGGCGGATCGAACTCAATCAGCAGGCGAAAAGCTTCAGGGCATCGGAAAGGGACTTTGCGGATCATCGGCATCGGACGTGATGCGGGACGGCGGACCGATAACGATGGTCACCTCTCCCTTGATTTTCTGGTCAGAGAAATATGCCGCCAGTTCATCAAGCGGGCCACGATGGATATTTTCGAACTTTTTGGTCAGCTCGATACAGACGGCGGCCTCCCGCTCTCCCAGCACTTCTGCGGCGACTTCCAGAATTTTGCCCACCCGAAAAGGGGATTCGAAAAAGACAAGCGCCGAGGGTATCTCGGCAAAAGAGGCGAAGAGTTTGCGCTGCCGTCCCGGCCGACGCGGTAAAAATCCCAGGAAAGTAAAGGCCGGAACAGGAAGCCCCGACACCATAAGGGCGGTGATGACCGCGCTCGGTCCCGGCAGGGCCACCACGTCATAGCCCGCCTCAATCACCGCGGCGGCGGCACGCTGCCCCGGATCGCTGATACCCGGGGCGCCCGCATCCGTGGTAATGCCGACAGACTTCCCATCGCGCAGCAGCGAGAGGATACGTCCGACAGCCCGATCTTCGTTGTGGGCATGGCAGGCAAAGATGACCGGCGGACTTGTGAGAGAGTGCCGTTCGAAAATCTTGCGGGTGTGCCGGGTATCCTCACAGGCCAACGCGTCCACAGACTGCAAAATCCTGAGGGTTCGAAGGGAAATATCTTCCAGATTACCGATCGGGGTCGGGATAAGGTAAAGTGCTGGGCCGGTATGATTTTCTGCATCTGTCATGGTTTTCGACTAACCATATTCCGCGCCGCAGCGCAACGCCCTTGCAGTGTCATTGCCGGAATAACGGAAATACTTTCTGCCTCAGCCACTGGCTGATCGGGACCTGATCGGTGGCAACGTGCCAGTATAGATGAAGATCGAGATGGGGCACCTCGATCGGCAACGGAAAGGTGCGACAATCATACATACCGGTCAACTGGACGGGCGCCGTCACCGCCAGATCCACCGCATCAATCATATGAAATGCCGCCTGATAATGCTGCAGGCGAACGGTCACCTGCCTGGAAAGCCCCAGCCTTTCAAGTTCGATATCCACCAGGCCGCCGCCCCGCGAACGGGAGGAAACATGAATATGCGTCATCCCGAGATAATCATCGAGCGAGATTTTCTTGCGACCCGCAAGAGGATGCCGCCGCCCGACGGCACAGACATTGGCATCGGATACCAGCTTGCAATGCCGGAGCTGGGAATTGGTGAGCAGGGGAATATCCAGCGCAAAATCAATCTCCCCAAGGGACAGGCGCCGCGCAATGGATTGCCGCGGGACATGGAGAGCCTGCACCTTCATTTGCGGGGCGAGATGCGAGAGTTTTTCAAGCAGCCGGGGCAGCAGGATCGTCTCCCCCACATCACCGACAGCGATCCGGATTGTTTTGTCACAGCTCAGCGGGTCAAACTCTGCATCGGCATCAATCCCTGCCTGCAACAGGCGCAAGGCCTGCCTGACCGGACCGATCATCCGTTGCGCCATCGGCGTCGGGTTCATTCGCTTGCCCGCATGCACAAAAAGCGGATCATCCAGCCGGTCGCGCAGACGCGCCAGCGCATTGCTGACCGCCGGTTGGGTCACATTCAGCGTCCGTGCCGCAAGGGTTAGATTCCCATGCGTATATATGGCTTCAAACGTCAGGAACAGGTTGAGGTCTAGCTGGTTGAGCTGCATCACATATCTATAAATAGTATGAATAAACAGGTATCATATAAATAAATTTCAATGATTTTGAACTTGCGGTTATCTTGACAACAGAACAATCACTTTTCAAGAGGTAGCAAAAAATGGATTTCAACTTCACTGAGAAAGTTGCCGATCTGGCCGCACGCCTTGAAAGCTTCATGGAAGCCAATGTCTATCCTGCGGAAAAAGAATATCACGATTATGTGGAAAAGTCCGCAAACCGATGGACCATCCCGCCCATTATGGAAGAGTTGAAGAAAAAAGCCCGCTCGGAAGGGCTCTGGAATCTGTTTCTTGCCGAGTTCGAAGATTACGGCGCCGGGCTGACCAATCTGGAATATGCGCCACTTGCCGAGATCATGGGCCGCTCACCAATCGGGCCGGAGGTTTTCAACTGCAACGCTCCCGATACCGGCAATATGGAACTGCTGGCGCGCTACGGCTCGCAGGCGCAGCGGGATGAATGGCTGGTGCCGCTGCTGAATGGCGAAATCCGCTCCGCCTTCGCCATGACGGAGCCCGCCGTCGCCTCCTCCGATGCGACAAATGTCCAATGCACAATCCGGCGCGAAGGCGATGAATATATCATCAACGGACATAAATGGTGGACTACGGGTGCGCCGGACCCGCGCTGCAAGATCCTGATCGTCATGGGCAAGACGGACCCCGATGCGCCGCGCCATGCCCAGCAATCGCAAATTCTTGTCCCCACCGACACAAAGGGCGTCAATATCAAGCGGCCGCTGAAGGTGTTCGGTTCTGACGATGCGCCGCATGGTCATGCCGAGATCATTTTCGACAACGTGCGTGTTCCCGCGTCCAATCTGATCGGGAACGAAGGGGATGGCTTTGCCATCGCACAGGGCCGCCTCGGCCCGGGCCGTATCCACCATTGCATGCGGCTGATCGGCTGTGCGCAACGGGCACTGGAACTCATGTGCAAGCGGGCGAACAGCCGCGTTGCCTTTGGCAAGAAGCTGAGCGAACAGGGCTCGGTGCGCGAGGATATTGCGAAATCCATCTGCGAGATTGAACAGGCGCGCCTTCTCACCCTGAAAGCGGCGGCAAAGATGGACGAGGTTTCCTACAAGGAAGCCCGCGACCTGATCGCCATGATCAAGATCATTGCCCCGACCATGGCCCAGACAGTGATTGACCGGGCCATCCAGATCCATGGCGCCATGGGCCTGTCGCAGGACACTTTCCTTGCCGAAGCCTTCGCCTATGCCCGGACCGTCCGTCTTGCCGACGGCCCGGATCAGGTACATATGGNATCCCTTGGCAAGCAGATTGTCCGCCGTTATGCCGAATGACCGCCAGACGGATGAAAAAGCTGCGGAGGGTTTTGCCAAACCCTCCGACTTTCTGCCGCTCCTGCCCTTTGTAATGACTTTCGGGGTTCGCCTGATGGATGAGCGACCGGGCGAAGTGACCGTGGAAATGCCGTTTCAGAAGGCATTTTCAACGCCGCCCGACCTGTTTCCGGCCTCCATGGTCGGCGCCATCGGCGATATTGCGGCGGTCAGCGCCTGCCTCAGTATGCTGCCCGCAGGATGGGCCTGCGCCACACTCGACTATACCGTGAAGATGACCGGCCCGGCCCGCGGTGAGAAGCTGCGCGCCCGTGGCCGCGTTCTGCAAAATGGCCGCACGCTCTCCGTCGGAGCAGCCGATATCTTTGCCGTCACGGGAAATGAGGAAAAGCTGTGCGGGTCGGTTCTTGCGTCAACCCGCAACCACCGGCTTTAACGTATCAGGCAGCCGACCGACGCCGGACGAGGAAGCGCTGCTCCCCTTCCATCACCAGCTCACGCCGCTGGTTATGGATGGTGGATTTCACCGTCACCACCCCCGTTGACCGCTGCTCTTTAAGATCGGTGATGACAAGCTCCGGATAGACCGTATCGCCGCAATAAACCGGACCCAGGAATTTGGACGACTGGTCGATAAAGGCGACCATCGCCTCGCCCAGCACATGCGGGAAAAGCCCCGCCCCTGGCGCCGACTGGATTAGCACCTGAAAGCCATGGGCGAGCAATTCGGGATGTCCCTGCGCCTTGCAATATTCCACATCATAATGGATCGGATGATTGTCGCCGGACGCCAATTGGAAGGCCGCGAAATTCGCATCCCGCAACGTGCGCGACGGAATGTAAAAGCACTGGCCAACGGTCAGATCCTCGAAATAGCTGGCCTCGCCAAACTTATGATTTTCCGGGTTAAATTGACTATCGCTCATCGCAGTGCCTCGCTTGCTGTTAAGGTCTTGTTATTTATCCGCACTGTATTTACAGACGGTGGTCCGCTATATTTATAGCCCCTACCATTGTAACGCAAGGAGTTAGGCATGAAAGGTGATAACGCCATTATCAGGCACCTCAATGTCATCTTGAAAAACGAGCTCACGGCCATCAACCAGTATTTCCTGCATGCCCGCATGCTGGAGGACTGGGGGATGACGGAACTCGGGGAGAAGGAGTATCACGAATCGATTGACGAGATGAAACATGCGGACAAGCTGATCAAGCGCGTCCTGTTTCTGGAGGGGCTGCCAAATCTTCAGGATCTCGGCAAGCTCATGATCGGCGAGGACGTCAAGGAGATTCTCGAATGTGATCTCAAGATGGAGCGGTCCGGTCATGCCGATCTGAAGGCGGCGATCAAGGAATGCGAGGAGAAACAGGATTATATCTCCCGCGGCCTGCTGATGGACATACTCGATTCGGAGGAAGAGCATATCGACTGGCTGGAAACCCAGCTTGGCCTGATCGAAAAGATGGGGCTTCAGAATTATGTTCAGTCCCAAAGTTCCTGAACGGGTGCTAAAACCATAAAAACTGAAAGGCGCGCCTTCAACGCTATTGACAATTATTCGCATAAAAGATAGTTTTTTCGGAATGATTGGCATTTTTAGAAGTGAGCAAGCGTTGAATGTATATCTGCCTTTGTAACGGTTTCACGGATCGCGACGTCAAAAGCGCAGTTGCTTCAGGCGCCCAGCGAATTGCCAACGTCTATGAAACTTTAGGCGCGGCCCCGCAATGCGCCAAATGCAGCGTTCATATTCGCGATATCATCCGCGAATCTGCCGGCAATGGACTGACCGCCGGTATCCGGCGCTAATCCTGCCCGGAAGGGCCATCTTTCTAAAATATCGGAAATCGGAAAAGAAATTACCCTCACCCCAAAGGGGCGAGGGATAGTTTCGTTATATGGCCTTCTTATTGATTTCAGCCCTGGCCTGGGCATATTCTTCTTTCAAGCGATCCACATATTCCTGCACGCTTGTGACAGTCTTGACGCTGCCTATTCCCTGCCCGGAACCCCAGATATCCTTCCAGGCTTTGGATTTTCCGGTCCCGCCGCTGCCGAAATTCATCCGGCTCTTGTCTGAGCTCGGCAGGTTCTCCGGATCCAGTCCGGCTCTTACGATGCTCGGACGCAGATAGTTTCCGTGAACGCCGGTAAATGTACTCGTATAGTGAATATCCTCACCGGTGCTTTCCACGATCATCTTCTTATAATCTTCGACGGCGTTCGCCTCCTGCGTTGCAATGAAGGCGCTGCCGATATAGGCAAGGTCGGCGCCAATCGCCTGCGCCGCCAGAATGGCGCGGCCGTTGGCAATCGCACCCGATAGCGCGAGCGGGCCATCGAAAAACTGCCGCACCTCGGAGACCAGTGCAAAGGGGCTCAGTCGTCCGGCATGGCCGCCCGCGCCCGCACAGACCAAAATCAGACCATCGACCCCGACTTCCAGCGCCTTCTCCGCATGACGGATCGTTGTCACGTCATGCAGGATAATGCCGCCATAGGAATGGATTTCATCGACAATCTCGGTCGGGGCCCGAAGGCTTGAAATAATGACCGGCACCTTATGCTTCACGCAGAGCGCGACGTCCTCATCCAGGCGGGAGTTTGATGAATGAACGATCTGGTTAACCGCATACGGTGCGACCTTCTTATCCGGGTTCGCTGTCGCGTAAGCGGCGGTTTCTGTTTTTATTTGATCAAGCCATTCATCCAGCTGGGAAACGGGACGAGCATTCAGTGCCGGGAAAGAACCGACAATGCCTGACTTGCATTGTGCCGCAACCAGTTCAGGCCCGGACACAATAAACATCGGAGATGCGATAACCGGAAGAGACAAACGCCCTTCCAGAACGGTCGGCATTGACATTCGGAGGCTAACTCCCGCAATATTCAGAAAATTTTAGCCAGGCCCGGATCTTCCGCCCAGTTACCTAGCTTGGCTAGTTTATTAGCAGGAAAATCCAAAGATGACAAATTGTCATTTTTGACAAAATTTCATTTATTTTCTTCGCATCTGCAGCATTATTGCGAAAATTCCTTAAAAAAACAGAATATTATTACTTTCGGGTGAATTGAAAAAAAAATTTACACCTATACAACTTCAGTCTGATGAGACCGTATAAATGGCCATTAAGGGGCATATTAACCAACTTTGATTCTAAAATCGCGTGCGACTCACCTGAAATATCCGGGAAAATCGCTATCCGGCAAAATCTTCCTCCCAACTGAGCAGTTCTTACCCTTCCGAATTTTTGCACTGCACAATCAAGCCGCCTCTCCCGGCCTTGATCGGCTAAAAATCTATGCCTTATGCCCATTCTCATTCTGGCACGAAGGCTGCATAGCCCTTTCGGAGATTTTCACAGACTGGAGATTGCCGTGTTGCATGCAGAAATATTGGATCAGAGCGTTGCAAGCAAATTTGAAAAACGTGACGCGTTCCGAATTTCAAAACCGATCCTGAGCGTCGAGATCGACGGGGAGCGCTTTTCAACCGAAAACTGGTCGCTGGACGGATTACTTCTGAACGGGCTGCCGGAAAATATCGACCTGGAGATGCCCGTTACCGGTATCATGGGGCCTGTCGGCACTGCCGAAATGTGCCGTTTTGGGGGCAGAATTGTTCGGCTGGATCATGCTGGCATGACAACGGCCATCGAACTCGATGAGAAAAGCGCCGATGTCGCCGCGCTATTGCCTCTCTGGGTATTAAAATACGGCGCCCGTTGAAGTCGTAACTCTTGCTTGACAATTCGGGCCTTTGCTTCCTAATCTTTTGTTCAGACGCTGGGAGACTGGCGTTCCTCGATCATTCTGACGGGAGAGACCGGCTCGCCGGCGCCGAAGGAGCAACCGCCCCGGAAACTCTCAGGCCCAAGCACCGTCCGAAATGAGGACTCTGGAGAGAATGACGCGCCCCGCGCGGCATCACCGAAGAGGTAAACCGGAAATCCGGCATAATCTTTCAGGTACCCGGACAGAGGGGGCATCCAATTCACGCATCGCATGAGATGCAAAAGGAAGAAGGATGCCCAGAATGCCCGACAGAGACCAGCCTGCGCCCGGAAAGACGCCCACCTCCCCCTCCCCCGGGACGGGCGTAACATCCCAGATGGATATCAATATCAGCGTGACCGACCTCTATACCATCGGCATCGGGCCATCCAGCTCGCATACCGTCGGACCGATGCGCGCTGCCCGGCGGTTTGTCGATCATCTGGAAGCGCATGACAGGCTCGCCGCCACAGCGCACATCCGCATCGAACTTTACGGCTCCCTTGCCCTCACCGGACGCGGACATGCGACGGACATTGCCATTCTGCTGGGCCTCAATGGCAATCGCCCCTCCACCATCGACCCCGACACCGTCCCGTCCCTGATATCGAAAATACGAGACAGCGGAAAGATCGCCCTGAATGGAAAGCAGACAATAGCTTTTCATGAAGTGGAGTCCCTCCTTTTCCTGACAGACCAGATTCTGCCGGAACATGCCAATGGCATGCGCTTTATGGCCTTTGACAGTCAGGGTGGGCAGATATTGTCGAAAGATTATTTTTCCGTTGGCGGGGGATATGTTGTCTCCCATGATGAAGGAGACCGCGCGGAGACACGGGGCCATAATATCATCCTTCCTTACCCCTTCACATCGGCCGGTGAACTGCTGGCCATGGGCCGGGATCATGGCCTGAGCATCGCGGAGATCATGCTCGCCAATGAAAGCGCCTGGCGGTCGGAATCGGAAACCATCGCCTTTCTCGATGAAGTGAGTGACGCCATGATGGACAGCATCAAACGCGGATGCCAGACGGAAGGAGTTCTGCCCGGCGGACTGAAAGTAAAACGGCGGGCCCATGCGCTCTATCTGGAGCTGATGGATAATCCGGAACGCGCCTCGCGCGATCCGCTCACTGTTCTTGACTGGGTCAATCTTTATGCACTGGCGGTCAATGAAGAGAATGCGGCGGGCGGACGTGTCGTGACCGCCCCCACCAATGGCGCAGCCGGGGTCATTCCCGCCGTGCTCAAATATTACCAGCGCTTCTGTCCCGGCGTCACCAAAGACGGCAGCCGCAATTTCCTGCTGACCGCGGCGGCGATCGGCTCCATATATAAGAAGCGCGCCTCCATTTCAGCGGCGGAAATGGGGTGTCAGGGCGAGGTAGGCGTTGCCTGCTCCATGGCGGCGGGGGCGCTCACCGCAGTGCTGGGCGGCAGCAACGAGCAGGTGGAGAATGCCGCCGAAATCGGCATGGAGCATAATCTCGGCCTGACCTGCGATCCCATCGGCGGACTGGTGCAAATCCCCTGTATCGAACGCAATACCATGGGGGCCATGAAGGCCATTAATGCCTGCCGACTTGCCCTCTCCGGTGATGGGCAGCATGTCGTCTCACTGGATGAGGTGATTGAAACCATGCGCCAGACCGGCATGGACATGCTTAGTAAATATAAGGAGACATCGCAGGGCGGCCTTGCTGTCAATGTGGTCGAATGCTGATACGCGGCAGGCCGATCACCCTTCTTTTGTCAGCGCCTTCTGGATATGGAGCGGCAGGGCAAATGCCGCCTGATGCACTTCCGGTGTGTAATAGTCTGTCGTAATCCCGGCGTCCATATATCTCGCCGCCAGTTCCGCCAACCCGGTCTTGCGCAAATCCACATCATCTGTGGCCCAGCCATAAGCCATGACGCCGCCCACATAACTCGGGATCGCCGCGAGATAGAAGCTCACGTCCCTGAAAAGCCGCCCAAGCCGATCATAACTTGTGCGGAGCTCCGCTTCCTGCACGAAGGGAACACCATTTTGCGTAATGATCACCCCGCCCGGCGTCAGGCAGGATTTGCAGTCAGAGTAGAATTCTTCCGTATAGAGAACCTCTCCGGGGCCATGGGGGTCTGTGCTGTCTATAATAATGACATCCCACTGCTCGCCCGTCTCTTTCACGAATTTGCAGCCATCGGCAATCACCAGATTAAAGCGGGGATCATCGAACGCCCCGCCGGAGACGGAAGGCATATATTTCTTGCTCAACTCGACCACCGTCCGGTCAATATCCACCATGGTCACAGCAATATCGCTGTACTTCATGAGTTGCCGCGCCGCGCCGCCATCCCCGCCGCCGATGATCAGCGCCCGCCGTGCCCGGCCGTGGGCCAGCATCGGCACATGCACGAACATTTCATGATAGATGAACTCATCTTTTTCGGTGGTCTGGACCGACCCGTCGAGCGACATCACCCGACCGAAGTTTTTATTCTCAAAAATCATCAGGTCCTGCAGATCGGTCTGCTCCCGATAGAGCACCTTGTCGACACTGAGCGCGAGATTGACGCCTGAATGCAGGCCCTCATCAAACAGTTCCATCAACTGACGATACCCCGCTTGATTTCATTGAGATGGAGTGTCTCCGGCCGGAAGGCGTCCTGCAGCACCTTGACTGCCTTGTAGGGATCGGCGCGTCCGCACATGAAGATATCTAGCGCCATATAGCCCCGCTCCGGCCAGCTATGGAAACTGACATGGCTTTCCGCGAGCACGGCAACGCCGGACAGGCCGTCCGGCTCAAAGGCATGAATATGAAAATGCAGAAGTGTTGCCCCCGCCGCATCTATGGCCTTGACAAGGGACGCTTCAATCAGCTCCGGGTCGTTGAACCCTTCCCCGCCCCATAAATCAATAATCAGGTGCGTCCCGGCAAACGTCATCCCATCCTTATGGATAAAGTAATCAAGCCGGTCTTCTTCCGCCACCTCTGGCGTGATTATTTTCCCGTCATCCTCGAGCATTTCTCCCGCGAATGCCTCCTTTATATCATACCACAAGGTGCCGCGTTATCGCCGAGATGCTTTTCAAGCGCAAGGGAAAAATTGAGCATTTTCTTGTGTTTTCGGAAGATCATGCCACATGATATTTACATAGATACACCGCGCCAGCCCCGGGAGCCACAGGATGACCCTTGAGCTTTTCAATTATCCCTACAGCGTTTACGGGCGCATCGTGCGGATTGTCCTTGATGAAAAGAAGCTTTCCTATGATGTGCGGGAGATCAACCCTTTCGCCGCGGATATGCCCGAAAGTTACCGCGCCATCCATCCGTTTGCGCGGGTACCAGCCCTTCGCCATGATGAGTTTACTCTCTATGAGACATCCGCCATCACCGCCTATCTTGACGAGAGATTCGAACCACCCTCCCTTCAGCCCGCGACATCCGATGAACGTGGGCGGATGCGACAGATCATCGCGATTGCCGATAATTATGCCTATATCCCGCTTGTCCGGCAGGTTTTTGCCCACCGCGTTTTTCGCCCCGCCTTTGGCGAAACGGCGGATGAGGCGGAAGTAAGGGGCGGACTTGACGCCGCTCCCCGCATCCTTAGGGCGCTTGATGATCTTGTCACGGCGGATGCCTATGCAACAGGCCCTATTTTCTCCCTTGCCGATGCCCATCTCGGCGCGATGATGGATTATTTTACGATGGCGCAGGAAGGGGCGGAAATGCTGACCCGATACCCGAACCTCAACGGCTGGTGGGCGCGGATAAAGTCCCGGCCGTCTCTGCTGCTGACGCGGCCGTAGTTGAAATCACGCCTCGCGCCGGATAATAACAGTCCGCATTTATAGCAAGGAAAGACCGATGCGCCATATCAAACCTGCCGATTTTACTGGGCAAAAGGCCTGGGATGCCGTTGACATTGAAAAAATCGAAAATGCCACCGTTCGGCTGCATTGGACGGACCAGCCCTATATCTGGCATGTCAATGACGGGGCCGAGGTGTTTGTCCTGCTGAGCGGGCTGGTTGATATGCATATAAGAGAGGACAGCGGCGAGAGAATCATCCGTCTTGAGCCCGGCGATATCTTTCACGCTGAAACAGGCGACGAACATAAAGCCGTTCCCCTCACGCCAGCCCGCATCCTTGTTATCGAGAAAGAGGGCAGCATCTGAAGGGCGGCGGCATTCAGCCCCGTAATTCTACATATTCATAATCAACAGGCATGTTGTTGATGCCCCGATCCGGCGCGGCGATCCAGCCGGCCATCTTTCCCGGCTCAATCACCTGCTGCATCAGGCTATGGATAAAGCGCCGATCACTCTCCGATGGCAGAAATTCATCATGACGGCGGGATAATTCTTCGGCGGAAATGACATCTCCTGCCGGCGTTGTCGGAATCCCGGCCCAGGCGCCGATGGCGCGGCGAAAGCGCGGAGAGGGAAGCCTAATCTCAAAATCAAACCCCGCCTTCGCGATCATCCGGTTCCAGCGCGTGACGCCGACCATGCAATCCCGGATATAGGCTTTGCGTACCTGATCATTGATGGCGCTTCTGACCGCGACTTCCTCCATGCGAACACCGCCTGCTCCGTCCGGCGTTTCGATTTCCAGCATGGTATCGCGAGCGACATGATCCTCATAACTACGCTCGTCCGGGCGCCCCTTGATGCCGTTGGCAAAGGTGATCGCCGCATTCGAAGAGACTTCCGCCCCGAACAGATCCATACAGGAGGAGAACCAGAAATTGATGTATCGTTGCAATGTCGGCAAGTCGATCACGCCCGCCTTTCTGAGGGTTTCCGGGTCATCCGTTTTAAGTTCGGTCATCAGGGCAAGTGTCCGCTTGATAATGCGGCTGATCCCCGTCTCCCCCACATACATATGATGCGCCTCCTCTGTCAGCATGAACTGGCAGGTGCGGGCGAGTGGGTCAAAGGAAGATTCGGCAAGGCATTTCAACTGATATTTTCCATCCCGATCTGTGAAATAGGTGAACATGAAAAAGGACAGCCATTCATCAATCGGCTCGTTGAACGTGCCGAGAATACGCGGGTTATCCTCGCTTCCCGAATGACGCATCAGAAGATCCTCCGCCTCCTCCCGGCCATCACGCCCGAAATAGGCGTGCAGCAGATAGACCATGGCCCACAGATGCCGCCCCTCTTCCACATTGACCTGAAAGAGATTACGCAAATCAAAGAGCGAGGGACATGTCTGGCCCAGCAGCCGCTGCTGCTCGACCGAGGCGGGCTCCGTATCGCCTTGCGTTACGATAAGACGGCGGAGGATCGACCGATATTCCCCCGGCACCTGCTGCCAGACCGGTTTGCCGAAATCATCGCCGAAGCCGATGGTGCGGTCCTTTTCCTGATCGGCCAGGAAAATCCCCCACCGGTAATCCGGCATCTTGACCGCACCAAATGTCGCCCAGCCCTTCGCATCTACCGAAGTTGCGGTACGCAGGTAAACATCGCTCGTCTGAAAGCCTTCCGGTCCCAGTTCTCGCCACCAGTCAAGAAAACGCGGCTGCCAATGTTCCAATGCGCGTTGCAAACGACGATCATTGCCGAGATCGACATTATTGGGAATCCGCTCCTGATAGTTGATCGCCATGACTATACCCTCCTTCTGTCGAATTCCGCCTTGCTGCCACTTCCGAACAGCTTGAGTGCGCCCTTTTCGCCAACCGCGTTGGGACGGTTGAATATCCAGTTCTGCCAGGCTGACAAGCGCCCGAATATCTTTGTTGCCGCCGTTTCCGTTCCGCCAAAGCGAAGGTTCGCTTCCAGCCCCGTCAGCGCATCCGGCGACAGGCTGGCCCGCTCCTCAATCAGGAGACGGATTTCATCCTCCCAGTCGATATCATCAGGGATAAAGGTGACGAGACCCTTCTCCTCCGCCTCTACGGCCCCTATTTCGACCCCCACCTGCTGACGCAGGGTGTTAAGCAGAACCTCATCCTCATAAAAACGGCGGGACAGGCGCGTTTTTCCATTCACGGATTCAAAAGAGCCAAAATTCAAAGGGCTAAGCGCAATATGTGGCGGCGCGCCCTCTTCGTCCGGCAGATCGAGCATATAGATGCGGTCCGCCGCCAGCGCGAGTTCATAGAGGGTGCCGGCAAAGCAGGAATCTTCTTCGATAAGCGCAAACAGACTGCGCGAGGAAACATCGAGACGCGCCAACGTCCGGCGCAGCATTCCAATCACCTCCTTGACGAACCAGTCATCCGCATGCGCCACAAGCAACTCATCCATCTTCAGAACCGGGTCAATCTCCCCTGCCGTCCTGAGCAGGATCGTACCAATATCCTCATTATTTGTCCGCAGCATCAGGATAGCATCATCCAGTTCTCGCGCCATGGCAAGCGGCCACCAATCCGCCCCCGCCAAATGAATATCATGAAGGGTTCCGGGTGTTGCTCCCGTTGGGCCCCGTACCGTCAAAGCGGCATACCCCTCTTCTTCATGCAGCGAAACATCCACATAACGGTAATGGTAACCAACGTCATCTATTTCCCGATCCAGAGGAGTGAGTGAAATACCAGTCGCCTGCGTGGGTCGGGCGCTTGTCGCCGCCAGTTCCCGTGCCCGTTCGGCGACACGTTCATCGAATGAATTGCGCGGCACAACCTCATCCACCAGACGCCACTCCTTCGCCCGCTCCCCGCGCACACCATCCGGATTGGTGCAGAATACATCCGCGAGATCATGGCGGACTTTCCGCTTGTCGGTCAGGCGGGTCAGTCCGCCCGTGCCCGGCAGCACGCCGAGAAGCGGCACTTCGGGAAGGCTGACAGCGCTGGACCGATCATCAATCAGGATGATCTCGTCACAGGCAAGGGCAAGCTCATACCCACCCCCCGCTGTTGTCCCGTTGCAGGCTGCGAGGAAGCGTAAGCCAGAGTGACGGCTGCTGTCCTCCATACTGTTGCGGGTCTCATTGGTGAATTTGCAGAAATTCACCTTCCAGCCATGAGAGGACGTGCCCAGCATGTATATATTGGCGCCGGCGCAGAACATCCGGTCCAGCCCGCTTGTCATGATGACCGTACGGACCTTGGGATGTTCAAAGCGGATACGCTGCAATGCATCGTTCAGTTCGATGTCAACGCCCAGATCGTATGAGTTAAGCTTGAGCTGATAGCCGGGCACAAGCCCCCCGTCTTCATCTACACTCAAGGTCAGCGTCGCGATATCTCCCTCGACAGCAAGCCGCCAATGGCGATATGTGTCCGGGTGCCGGTCATAGGTTATCATGGCTCGGGTCCTGTCTTCACAATACCAACAAGAACTAAAATGCACTTTAATGCATGTCAAGCGAATTACTTTGCCGTTGACGCCAGCAACCCCTGCGCCACGCCTGTGAGGCGATCGAGGCTGACCTCCACCGTCTGCCCGGATGTGTCGCAGAAGGCGTCCGCCCTGCTGTAAAGGGACGTACGGGCTGCCAGTATCTGCTTGAGGTCGGCCATTGCCTCCCGGTTTCCGGCCATCGGCCGCATATCACCCTGCGCCACCACCCGCGCCATATGTTCCTCCGGCCTTGCCTGCAGCCAGATGACATGCGTGCGCCGCAGAAGAAGCGACAAAGTCTCCTCATCCGCAACAATGCTCCCGCCGGTCGCGATCACGACACGATCCTCTTTTGCGATAATTTCAGCCAGACAGCGTCGCTCCAGCCGCCGGAAGGACGGCTGTCCGCCAAGTGAGAAAATTTCATCAAGGCCCGCCCCGAACGCCTTTTCCACCCGTCGGTTCAGCTCGACAAATCCGAAACCGAGCCGTTCTGCAAGTAAGGGCCCGAGCGTGGATTTACCCGCACCCCGCAATCCGATCAGAGAAAACCGGCAACCCTTGTCTGCCCCCGTTTCACCCGCGAAACGCTCTTTCAGCTCCACCGCCAGACGAGCAAGGCTCTCCGGCGATAACCCTCTGGCCAACGCCAAAATTTCGCGACAGGCCGGATGGCTTTCCTCCCCCGCAATCAGATCATGCAACGGGATATCCATGGCGCCCGCTATATCCCGCAGAACCAGCAGGGAGGCGTTGCCGTCCCCCGTTTCCAGCTTGGCCAGATATCGCTCCGATACGCCCGAATCACGTGCGAGAATTTTCCGGGTCATTCCGCGCTGCGCCCGCGCCGCCCGCACAGCCGCGCCGACCGCCGCCAGAAAACCGTCAGCGTCACCCGCCTCTTTTCGTACCCTTTCAATCCCCGACCGGCTCATCTATACTTTTCCCGCTCCAATCAATTTATCACTGGACAAAATGCATTATATTTCCTATTCCGGCAAGTGAATAGTATTTTCGGAGAGAACCCGTTTGACCGATCAGATCAAAATCCTTGTCAGCACCATGACAGGAACCGCGGAGCTGGTGGCGGAAGAAATCGCGGAAACCCTGAACAGCAAGGGAATGGGAGCTGAAATCCTGCTGACAGATAATATCGACGCCGCCGTGCTGCAAAAAGGCGCGACCTATATCATCTGCACTTCGACCTATGGGCAGGGGGATGTACCCGATAACGGGCAGGCTTTTCTCGATCATCTGGACAGTCTCGGCCCTGATCTGGCGGGGCTGCACTATGGCATTTTCGCCCTCGGCGATATCAGTTATCATCAAACATTCTGCAATGCAGGGAACCTGTTCGATGCAGCCTTGCGAAAATTCGGCGCAACGCGCATTGGCGAAATCAAGCGCCATGACGCCTCCACCGGCGAACTGCCAGAAGATATGGCCGGCGAATGGGCGGAGGCATGGCTGGAAGAACTGAAGGAACTGCAGTAAAACAGGGCTGCTCATTGAATAGGAAATTGACCGGACAGACATATTCCGCTTAACAGCAAATACAGTGGCGGCGGGTCAATCAGCATGGGGAGGATGCGATGACTATGAGCAAGGAGAGCGGCGACTATTTCAATGCCGCAGTTGATCTGATTGATCATAATCTAGCCGCAGGCCGCGGCGGGAAAACGGCCTATATAGACAGCACAGGCCCGCACAGCTATCAGGAACTCAGCGATCAGGTCAACAGAGCGGCGAATGCCCTGACGCAGATTGGTCTCAAGGCAGAGCAACGGGTTATTCTGTGTCTCAACGATACATTTGATTTTCCGATCTGCTTTCTGGGCGCCATCAAGGCGGGGATTGTCCCCGTGCCCGTTAATACCCGCCTGACCCCCAAGGAATATGCTTTTATCCTGCAAGACAGCCGTGCCGCGGCCCTGATTGTCTCCCATGCCCTTCTTCCCGCCTTTGCGCCTCACCTAAAGGGTCATCCGAACCTTGCAACGGTTATGGTTTCCGGCGGACCTGAGGACGGGGACCATCAGGCCCTTGCTTCCCTGCTGAAAGAACAGTCGGCCGATTTCACTGCGGCCCACACAACCCGCGATGATATGTGTTTCTGGCTATATACCTCCGGCACGACCGGGATGCCCAAAGGCACCGTGCATCTGCATGGCAATCTGCGCGCCACCGCTGATTTTTATGCCAGGGATACGATCGCCGTCCGGGAAAATGACATCATGTTCTCCGCCGCCAAGCTGTTTTTCGCCTATGGCCTTGGCAATGGCCTGACCTTCCCCCTTTCCGTCGGGGCGACAACCATCCTGCTGGAAGGTCCGCCAACGGCGGATGAAGTCAGCAGCATTCTGAAAACGCAGGCCCCAACCATTTTTTACGGAGTGCCGACGCTATTCGGAATGCTGCTCGCAAGCGGGCTGTTGCCGAAGCCGGGGGAGCATTCGCTCCGCTTCTGCACCTCTGCCGGGGAGGCGTTGCCCGCGGAACTGCTTGCCCGCTGGCAAAAGCAGGTCGGCGTCGATATTCTCGATGGTATCGGCAGTACGGAGATGCTGCATATTTTCATTTCCAACCGCCCCGGAGACGTCCGTCCCGGATCCACAGGAAAACCGGTGACGGGGTATAACATCCGTCTGACCGGGGATGACGGCCTGCCCGTTGCCCCCGGTGAAATGGGGGCGCTTGAAATCTCCGGTCCTTCCAGCGGATTGATGTACTGGAACCGGCGGGAGAAAAGCCTGGAAACTTTCCAGGGCCCCTGGACCCGTGCCGGGGACAAATACCGCATGGATGAGGACGGCTATTATATCTATTGCGGGCGGACTGATGACATGCTGAAAGTCGGCGGTATTTACGTCTCCCCCTTCGAGGTCGAAGCCGCCCTGATCGAGCATGACGCCGTTCTGGAAGTCGCCGTGATCGGCAAGGCCGATGCGGACAATTTGATCAAGCCAAAAGCTGTCATTGTCCCGCGGCAAACAGACATAGACCAAGCCGAGCTCGCCGACGAGCTGAAACAGTTCGTGAAAGATCGTCTTGCCCCATTCAAGTACCCACGATGGATCGAGTTCGTAGAAGAGTTGCCGAAAACGGCGACGGGGAAAATCCAGCGTTTCAAGCTGCGGCAGCCGGAAACCGGATAACAACGGCCCCTTCACTGACCTGGCCAAGGCACCTCCCAAAGCGGAGGGTTGCTTTCCGGCAATCTTTTCCCAAATAAAAGACATAGGAAAAAGGGGCGCATAATCATTGAGGAATATCATGATCAAGGGACTTCACCACAATGCCTACCGATGCCGGAGCTCGGAAGAAACCAGGAAGTTTTACGAGGATTTTCTGGGCCTGCCTCTGGCCGATGCCCTGACAATTCGCGAAACTAAAACGGGGCGCGAGACGGAGGTGTTGCACACTTTCTACCGGATGGACGACGGCTCTTTCCTTGCTTTCTTTGAAGCGCCAGATCAGCCATTTGAGTTCAAGGACCAGCATGATTATGATCTGCATATCGCTCTTGAAGTCGATATGGATACGCTGCACAAAATGTTTGCCAAAGGCAAGGAGGCCGGGATTGAAACCCGCGGCATTGCCGATCATCATTTCATCCAGTCCATCTATTTCCGCGACCCGAATGGCTATGTCATCGAATTGACGACCAAAATCCCGGAAAAGACTCCGGCTCCGGAGGTTGCCGAAAAAGAGGCAAAAGCCATGCTGAAAGAATGGAACAAGTCACATCTCGCGGCCTGAAACCGCATCAGTTCCTGCCTTTCCGGTTGCTCTTGGGAGTGCTTTACAAATATTCTGATCCCCGTGACGTTATAATGGGGATCACTCGATGAAATTCGGAATATTCGGCTGTGCGGGTTTACTGCTGCTATTCTGGCTGGCGCCCGCCCAGCCCGTCGCCGCCAAGGATGATCGCTATATCGGATATTATTATCCGGCACCTGCGGATATCGAGACCTACTGCGCGCGGGTCCCCGTGTTAGCCGATATGGACAGGCGAAAACGCGTCGGCTTTGTGATCGGCGTGAAGGAAGGGGCGGGCAGCGCCCCTTACGAAGTTCCCTACTCGATCTTTGTCAAAGGAGGGGAGGCGCGAAAGCTGATCATTGTTGCCAAACGGGACGGTTATCTCAATTCGATCTATCGTGTGCGGGCGCTGCTTGCCGACCTCACAAACAATGCGCGGACAACCCCCATATTTGAAGAAAGCGGCGCCCCCGAAGAGCTGACTTTTCTCGACCTGCTCACCTTGCTGGATTTCACAAGCCTGACCGTCAGCGACGGCATTGGCTTCACACATCAGATCGAGATGCATCCCGCCCCCACAACAGAGTGTGACGGCAAGCTGATTGATTAATAATGGTGAATACCGTCGGCGCGGCAGTTGCCGAGCATGTAAACCTGCGCGATATTACAGCTTTTTGAAAGCTGAATAACCAGATTGCCCTTGCAGTTTTCAAAGCTGACCCAGCCATTCAATGCCTCCGAACTGTCCGTCTCGGCAGAGCCCTCGCGGGAGACGATATAGCTGACACTCTGTTTTCCAAGGTCTGAGAGCTGCAACTTTGCGAGCTCCGTCTCGACAACCCCGCTGCATCCCGTCCCGCGCCAGTTTTCTGCATTTGCGGGCAGCGCCAAAAAAACGCAAACGGTCATCATTCCGGCAATATGAAACAGTCTCGTATTCATCAAACCACCCCTGTATTTGTCATCCGGAAGAATGGACGCGATTAATAATGGCCTTTGCCCCAAGCTATGCTGTAGAATTATGCGGAAATCAACAAACATTAAAAAAGGGAAGAAAATATGACAGTTAATGTAATCGCCCATATCACAGCAAAACCGGGCAAACGGGGGGAAGTTCTTGCCGCCTTCAAGGCCAATGTTCCTGCCGTTCATGCCGAAAAGGGGTGCATCGAATATAACGCCGTCGTTGATATGGAAGGCGTTGGCGGTTTCCAGGCCAAACTTGGCGAAGACAGCTTCGCCGTCATTGAAAAATGGGAAACCATGGACGACCTGATGGCCCATGCCGCTTCTGCCCACATGAAAGCCTATGGCGCCAAAACAAAAGACCTGCTGGACAAGCGCGTCATTCATATTCTGACCTCTGCCTGATCCAACGCGATGCGCCGTTATGCCAAACCGATTGTCCTGACGGCGCTGCTCGCTCTCTTTTTTCACACTCCGTCTCTCGGTGCGTCGGAGGAAACATCCGCATTATCAGAGCCGCCGTCCTTTAATGTGTTCGAATCATCCGCCATGGCCAAGGCGCTTGGCCATGTCTTCCGGCAACTGAACGAGGGGCGGTTCCATGAAGCGGAACAGGCCATGCGGGAAGTGACCGCCCGCTTTCCCGGCCAACCGCAGAATTACTATATCCTGACGACGATCCTTTCCGTGCGCGGGAAAAAGACTGAAGCGCTTGCAGCCTTGTCGAGAGCCATCGATTTCGGCTTTCAAGATGCGGAGTTGCTGCAACGGGATACAAATCTGGATGCCATCCGTAGCGAAGCTGCCTTCACAGATCTTGTCGAACGTATCCTGAACCGTCAAAGCAGCCCCCCTGACAGCAGGATATCGAAACCCGTTCCGGCAAAAATCGAAAATGGGACTGCGCTGGTCACTCCCGGCAATACCATCTGGCTACCACGTTTTCACAATCTACTGAGCCAGTTTGACCTGCCGCCCGACAACCGCAACCCCATCGTACAGCGGGGGGACGATCCGATTGCCCGCATCCTTAATCGCTGGTTCAAGGATGGCCGCGCCGCAGGCAATATCGGCGATCTTTATGACAATCGCGATCATCAGCATTCATCCCTTAAAAGAGCCGATTTTCCACAGCTTTCATTCACCCGTTACGACGAAAATGCGCAGGAAGCAGGCATTGATTATGGCCTGAATGACGGCATTCTGTTTAATGCGGTTACTTTTGGTAATTCTTCAACGGCGGTCACGGGCGGCCCCTTCTGGCGCAGTCAGGCCCGGCTGGCGCTGACCGAATCATCGGCCATCGGCAGCCTGTTTCTGCAATATATCCGTAATCATCTCTACATCTATCCGGCGGTGACGGATTATGATCCGCAGCAGGGCGATATCCTGACGGCAAATTCCCCCTATATGATTGTTTCTTTGGGGAAATCCGGATCGGATCAACCGTTTCTGAAGGCCATAGCCAGCATTCTCGCCGCCTTCCGTCCGGAAGTGAAAGCATATCTTGTTGCAAACAATCTGATCACCCCAACTGTTCAGATGCTGTTCCGCGCAGGGCAAGCATCTGTAAAAAATGCGGATGACTATCTCAGCTACAAGGCACATCCGCCGGTATTTGATGCGGCAAATATCGACTTAGCCCGCATGATTGAGGCTGCGCAGGCGCTCAAAATCCCGCAAATCCCACCCATGGTCATGCTCGAGGTTCTGGAGGAAAGCGAACCTCTGAACGGCATCGACGACTTCAGTCGCTTCAGAAGTGAAACTTTGCACAACACACCGGGTCTGATCACACGGGCGATCCGTTCGACCCGTTATCGAAAAACGATGACGGTGAGTGCGCTCCAGACCGAAAAACCCGCAGACCAGACGTTATCCTATCACTGGGTTGTGCTGCGCGGTGACAAAGACCGGATCAGGATTACCCCCCAGAAGAGCGACGGCAGCATAGTCGAGATCAGCGTCCCCTGGCATGACGCGTTTCCCGCGCCGGAACGGCCCGATCTGATGACCAACCGCGTCGAGATCGGCGTCTTTGTGCATAACGGCCATCATTATTCAGCCCCCGCCTTCATCAATTTTCTCTATCCAGCCAATCAAAGCCGCAGCTATGACGGAGCCGGCCGCATTATATCAATAGAGCATGACGGACCGGAAACGGCGGGGAAATACATAGACCCGCAGGTGTTCGCAAGGCGTCATTGGCGCGATGATTACCGATATGATGCAGAGGGAAACCTCACAGGCTGGGAACGTTCAGGCCATGGTTATGAGGAGGCATTCACCCGGGACGGCGCGTTGATCATCGAGCGCGACGCATCGGGAAGGACCGAGAAAGCGGAAATAATCCGCTATCTGCTGGCCAGTGATCAGGAAGGACTGCCGGTAATCCGGACACAAAAAACCGGTCAGTATTTAATTTATGAGTATGCAGGCGAAGGCGACCGGACCGGCACCCCTCGCCCGCAGTAAAGCCGATCAGAAGCCGATATGAGATCCACCGTCAATCGTCAGATGCTGACCGGTGACATAGCTGGAAGCGTCGGACAGCAGGAAGCAAACACCCTGCACCACCTCTTCCGGTGTGGAAAAGCGCTGCAAGACAACCTGCTGCATATAAGTCTCGCGGAATTTCTCGGATCGGATGGTTTCCGTCATTTCCGTTGCGACAATGCCGAAGCAGGCGCTGTTGACGCGGATACCATAGCGGCCCCATTCTTTCGCCGCACTCATGGTAATGCCGAGCACACCAGCCTTTGCCGCGCCGTAGTTGATCTGACCGATCGTTCCGCGCCGTCCGGCAATCGAGGAAATATTGACAATCGCCCCGGGGTTCTTGTCCCCGTCCTTTGAACGCTCGATCATATGACGGCCGACCGCCTGAAGACAGTAAAACACGCCGCTGAGATTGACATCGATCACCTGCTGCCATGTCTCGATCGGCATTTTGTTGATCATGGCCGCCCGGACGATACCAGCATTGTTGACGAGCCCGTGGATGGCGCCGCTGGAGGCAACCGACTTATTGACCATATCCTGAACGAAGCCCGGATCGGCCACGCTGCCAACATGTACCTCGGCATTACCTTCGCCCAGCTTGTCCGCCACCGCTTCCAGCTTGTCGCCCTGAACGTCCACCAGAATGGCCCGCCCGCCAAGCTTGACGACCATTTCCGCCGCTGCTTCGCCAACACCCTGACTTGCGCCGGTAACGACGATGTTGCGGCCTTCCATTGACATGGGGTTAAACATGGATTTCCTCTTGTTCTGTTATTATGAATTGAAATGGATGCATGTTCAGGCTGGTTCAAACATGGCGACAGGCGCCCCGCCGTCCTCGGTCTCAACGAAGCATACCTTTACCGCCTGCCCGACCGCCAACGTATCGAAATCACAATTGACGATATTGGTCATCAGGGAAATATCGGTCCCCTCAAGCGTTACATATGCGATGGCGTACGGAATTGGCGCCGCCCGGAAGACACTAAAAGAATAGATATGGCCCCGCCCGTTGCTGTCCTTATAGACAGTATCGTCACTGCCACAATGCGGGCAGATGGACCGCGGATAATGATGGAAAGAGTTGCAGCTGTTGCAGAATTTAACGCGCAGCGCTCCCTCTTTCAGGCCATCCCAGAATGGGCGTGTTTCTTCCTCGATATGAGGGGCGGGAATTGTTCTTGTTGCGCTCATTATCAGGCCCTTTCGAGGATGAGTGTGCCGCCCGCGTGACGGGTTGCAAGATTACCGCCGGTGCCATGGGCAAGGGCGAGGTCGCAGTTGGGCACCTGCACGGCCGGATGCGCCTCTCCGCGCAGTTGGCGCACCGCTTCGATGACCTTGGTCATGCCGCCACGATTGCCCGGATGATTGTTGCAAAGGCCGCCGCCATCCGTATTGAACGGTAGTTTACCGACGCCGGAGATGAGGTTGCCGTCGGCAACGAACTTTCCGCCCTCTCCTTTGGCGCAGAAGCCGAGATCCTCAAGCTGAATCAGAACGGTAATCGTAAAGCTGTCATAGACGGAGGCATATTTGATATCCGTCGGCTTCACGCCTGCTTCGGCAAAGGCCACAGGACCGGAGGCCGCCGCCGCGGAATAGGTGAGATCAACCCGNCCNCCCATCTGATGCTTNGGCGCTTCNCCNGNNCCGATNATCCGGACCATGGGGCGCTTCAGCTCCTTCGCGACTTCNGGCGCGACAACGACCAGCGCCCCGCCCCCGTCACTGATGACGCAACAGTCAAGGCGATGCAGCGGATCGGCAATCATNGGAGAGTTCACCACATCCTCAACCGTAACGACCTTCCNGAGCATCGCNTGCGGGTTATGCTGGGCGTGGTGAGAAGCGGCNACCTTGATCCAGGCGAGTTGCTCGCTNGTGGTGCCAAACTCATACATATGNCGGCGGGCGCACATGGCATAGCTGTTGACGATGGTCGGCCCGAACGGCAGNTCAAANGCAACATCGGGNGAATCATTTCCATAATTGCGCGGCTTCGTACCCGTCGCCTCGCCTGNGGCGCGCGGCCGTCCCGCGAGAGTGATGAGCGCGACCCGGCANTTGCCATCGGCAATCGCGCGCGCCGCATGGGCGACATGCACCATNTAGGAGGANCCGCCNGTTTCCGTCGTATCCATATANCGGAGCTTCAGCCCCATATAATCNATCATGGAAAGGCCNCCNAGNCCCGGCGCGTCGCCTGCGCAAAAATAGCCGTCNACATCNTCCTTGGTNAGNCCGGCGTCATCCANCGCCCCCTTGGCCACTTCGGCATGAAGCTGCGCCAGCGATTTTCCATCNGCTTTTCGCGTCGGATGCTCATAGGCACCTGCGATATAAGCTTTACCTTTTATGNTCATGAGAANGNNGTCCTGTTNTTATTATTNTCCATGCCATTGCAGCATGTTTGNAAGTAAAACCTAGCAAAGCGCATNGCNGTATTCAACGATATATTGAATNNNACGCCTGCCGGACAGNAGACNGNGCCGACAGCGGGCACAAGTTCGGACCGGATGTCAGCGACATGATGNCGTTACAATGAATGAAAGGNAATGGTGGCTCCTCCCAGACTCGAACTGGGGACACATGGATTATGATTCCACCGCTCTAACCAACTGAGCTAAGGAGCCTCCGAAGACNCCNGCCCCTGATAGCGNCAGGTCCGTCGAAGCCCGGTTTTTAGGGTTTTTACAAAGTCCTGTCAAGCAAGGAAATGATATTTACAGGACCGCCTGTGATGNGNCNTCCGCCAATTTGACGGGGGCTTCCGTTCCGGCAATCCAGCCACCGCCCAGCAGGCGGTCTCCGTCATACAGGACNCAGGCNTGCCCNGCCGAAACACCGCCTTCCGGNGNGTCAAGATGCACTTCGGCCCANCCATCNGCNGTCCCGAAAACCNTTGCNGATAACGGCTCCTGCGTCGAGCGNACCTTNACCNTCACCTCAACGCCNTCCATATNGAGCGGGNGATCNCCAATCCAGTTCACNTCCCGAAGTGTCAGGCAGGATACCAGCAATGCCTCNGGCGGACCNACNATCACACGGTTTCGNGCCGGATCNATGCGNACCACATAAAGNGGAACNCCNGTTGCAATCCCNAGNCCCCGNCGCTGTCCAATGGTATAATTGATGATGCCNGTATGACGGCCNAGAATNNNGCCNTNNAGATCNNCAATNTCNCCNGGAACNGCNGCNCCGGGNCGCANNCNNTCGATNACNCTNGCNTAATTGCCATTCGGNACNAANCANATNTCCTGGCTCTCCGGNTTTGCTGCAACNGCAAGGTTATANTTNTCCGCNAGNGNGCGNGTCTCNTCCTTCGTNAGATCGCCCANNGGNAACCGNAGGTAATCCGCCTGNGCCTGNGTTGTCGCAAACAGGAANTAACTCTGGTCCTTGAGNGCATTNTTCCCCCGNTANAGCCGCGCGCGGCCATCCACCATCTCGCGGCGGAGATAATGCCCGGTCGCCAGNGCCNGNGCCCCCAGATCCNNNGATGTTTCNAGAAGATCNTGAAACTTNACNGTCTGATTGCAGCGCACACAGGGAACCGGCGTCTCNCCACGCAGATAGCTGTCGGCAAATTCGTCCATNACNCTGTCGCGAAAACGGCTTTCGTAATCNAGCACATANTGGGGAATGCCGATNGCNTCGGCCACACGGCGGGCATCGTGAATATCCTGCCCCGCGCAGCAGGCGCCTTTCTTCTGGACCGCAACNCCATGATCATAAAGCTGCANGGTAATGCCGATGACATCATANCCCTGATCTTTCAGAAGGGCAGCCGTCACCGAACTGTCGACGCCGCCGGACATGGCGACNACGACNCGGGTCTCTTCCGGCGCTGTGTCAAACCCTAATGAATTCATGGCGGGCAATATAGAGTGCGCCACTCAATATGCAAGGGCCTCTCTTGCCCGTGCNATCATTGCAGGAAGTTCAGAAGGCTGGTCCGGTTGATCGAGCTTAGAACACTGTATGAGATATCCAGCGCNAACTGGCGCTGGTTGAGATTGGTGATNGCNTCGGCCGGATCT
Organism: Sneathiella sp.; assembly: GCF_002694385.1. Taxonomy (GTDB): domain Bacteria; phylum Pseudomonadota; class Alphaproteobacteria; order Sneathiellales; family Sneathiellaceae; genus Sneathiella. The sequence goes on along the minus strand of NZ_NZMB01000003.1, from coordinate 111,757 downwards.
ACATCCTCTATATCACCGATAAATATCTTGGTCTGGGTGATCTGCTGNGCCAGCGTTTCCGTGGTATCTTCAAGGGCGCGCTGATTAAGGCCATTTTCACCGCGCTGGGCGGCNAGNTTGTCGATCATGGTCTCAAGGCTGGCAATTTCACCGATCAGAAAATCCTGATCTTCCTGTGACAGGGGCGCGGCAAAGCCGTTNGANGGGCCCGTCGGCACNGGCGCNGTGGTCGGCACAGTNCCATCCGCCCAAAGCGCCAGCCGCTGCAGCGACGTCATGATTTCAAGNCCCATCTCATCGGCCAGCATNCCGACTTCCAACGTNCGGTTTTCATCAATGCGCACNGTTGCCTTCAGGTCGTTATTCTCGAAAATATCCGTCGGTGGCTGTGCGGCNGCCCGCAATTCTGCAAGCGATGAAATATTGACCGGCGCNGTATCNGCATTGGAACCGGCGAAGAGATANCCCTCCGTATTACGCGAATTGAGGAAGTTCATCACCGATTCGAANGCCCCNTCAATCGTTGCCGTCAATCCCTGCGGCGAGGAGGAACTAACCGCCGACATGACGGCATCGCGAACATCGCTTCCCGCATTTTCCATCCCGGCAAGCGACTGGTCATACAGGGCAAGGCGGTTCATCACCTTGCCGTTATTCGCCTCATGCTGCTCCAGACGCGAGAGAAGGGATTTTGACCCTGCGAGGCTGGAAACATCCATATGGATGTCCTTGTAATATTCCGCTTTATGCCCGGTCGAAACTTGTTTCTGGGCTGACGCAACATTGCTTTGCGCTTTCAGCATCTCACTGATGAGAGACTGACTCTGCTGAAATGTCGAAATGCGTGTCATGGCTTTTCTCCTAAACGAGATCGATCAGAATGTCATACATTTCGCGCGCCGTCGTAATGATGCGCGCGGACGCGTTATAGGCATTCTGAAAAACAATGAGATTGGCGAGTTCCTCATCCATATTGACGCCGGACACTTCCTGCATCCGGCTCTGAAACTCCGTGGCCAGGGCCGAACGATCACTATGCAGGCTGTCAGCGCGGGCGGCATCCAGCCCGGATTTTGCCAGGATCTGTGCAGCATAATCCCCAAGAGAAACCGTGGAACCCGTAAGGCCGCCTATCGTCGGAAAGGCAATGCTTGCCGTCGCCAGTTCCTGAAACGCGAGCGCCCCCCGGTTATCCGCCACCGTGATCGCTGGCGTGCCCGCGGGATCAATTCTGGCGGTGGCAAGAAGCTGTGGATTGGCGTCAATCGACGGATTGACGGTAAACCCCAGTCCGGCGTCCGCCGGATAACGCAGGCCGACCCCGAACATTTCCGGAAAGCTGACGCCTGTCGCGCCGCGAAGAGAGCTATTTTCCGTAACGTTAATCTGATATCCCGCATAGCCGGTGGCTGTGCTGAACACCAGTGCCCCGCTGGCATCGAGCGATGCCGTCGCATAGGGACCAAGATTACTGTTGATGGCATTGACGACATCCGCCATCGTCCCGCCAATCGCCCCGAAATCGAGCGTCATCGAAACCGGACTTTCGCCATTTGGCCCCATCAGTTCCAGCGTCGTGGTGCCGCTAAATCCATGGGCGTCTCCTGCGGACATTCCCGTTGCAAAGGATGTTTTAATATCCGCCCGGACCAGATCATTCATGCCGAAAAAATGCGAAAATCCGCGCCCGCCCCGTTCAGACGGGCTCGCCGCATCCTGCCCAATGCCAATACCCGCTGCACCGCCCTGGGCGGACATAGTCAAGACACCATTGGCAAGGGAGAGAGTCCCCGCACCCAGCGCTCCATTCACCTCGGCCAGAACATCGGCCATCGTATTGGTTCCCAGGTCGTCAAAATCGACGGTATGAGAGGCCAGGACGTTATTATTCGCATCAAAGCTGTAAAATGTCGCCTGCCCTGTAAACCCATGTGCATCAGTTGCCAGCACACCGGAATTCACCCCCGTCATGACAGCGGGCGGCGGCACGGTGATGTTTTCGTTATGCACCGCATTGAGCTGCTCCGCCACACCCGCCGAGAGGGCGCCTATCTGACTGGCGAGATTGGGCAATTCCGTATTACGCATATCAAGCCAGCCGCGCAGAGACCCGCTTGTCAATTCGGAATCCAGCGGCAACCCCGTCGCCGCCACTTCTTTCGTCGCCACATCATAGTTATTAATGGTGATCTGATTAAAAATCGTATCGCTGCCGACATATGCCGCCGGAGAATAGACAAGCTGACGCGGCTGATAATCGAGAAGCTGATGGCCGGTATCGGTGACAACAGCAACTGCGCCATCCGTCATCGGATAGGTTTTGACATCCATGATCTTTGAAATTTCGGCCAGAGCCTGATCCCGCTGATCGAGCAGATCGCCCACCGGTCGGCTGCTCTGGTTCCCGGAGCGGATTTCAATATTCAGTTCATGAATACGTAACAGCGCATTATTGACGGTTTCAATCTCCTGTCCAATATGGCTGTCCGCCTCTTTTCGCAACACTTGTATCTGGCTGAGAAGCCGGTTCGCCTCAACCCCGAAACTTGAAATTTCATTCAGCACTGTCTTCCGGGCAACGGGCATCGTCGGATCCGTCGTCAACGCCGCAAAGGCCGAATGAAGGCTATCAAGCTTACCTGTCAGGGAGCTGTTTGCGGCCGGATCGCCGAGCAGAGACTGAAGCTGATCATACAGCTTTGACATCGCCTTATATTGCTCGGAACCGGCCGTCGCGAGCCGAAGCTCCTTGGCAATATACTCATCGGTAATGCGCCGGACTTCGGCAATCTCCACTCCGGAGCCGAAGCCGTTGATTGAAACCGCACTGAAATCAACCGTCTTACGCGCATATCCATCCGTATTCACATTGGCGATATTGCTCGAGGTCACATTAAGCGCGCTCTGGTTTGTCAACATGGCGCTGATACCGGAGTTCATAATTGCATTCAGGCTCATGACATTTGCTCCAGGGCGAATGAAAAGAGAAGGTTGGCAGCGGCAAAATCAGCCGCCCCATGGCAAAAGATACCGGGCAGCCTCTTCCCACAGCTGCCGGGAGCGACTGGAAAAATTATTGCAATCCTTTGATTTTCAATAGTTTTCATAACTTCTACCCTTAATCGGGACGAACGGATTGCCGCCCAGACAAGATTTCTGACACATACCAAGCAATTATGATGCCAGCTTTTACAAATCTCCACGACACATCTAAAGAACGGCGCTGGGAACGGCTGTTTCTGCCCGGCAAAAAATGTCCAACCGGAAAAAGTTGAGTGACGTATGGTCGATTTTTCCCTCTCCGGTTTTCGGAAATTCTTATTTATCCTATTGATATAAGTACGTTTTTCTCAAATTTAAAAAACTGGCCCGAGCCTTGCTTGATAACAGCCGAGGAAACCGCGCGATGCGGGACAGAATTAATTGCGAGAAACATGTCATGGATGTTGGTCAAGTATTGGGAATGACAAGCGAGCCACCCCGCCGGGACAAGGATGTTCCCAAGGCGGGAGAAGACGGGTTTTCCAGCTTCCTGAAGGACCCCGCCGCAAAAGAGCGGCCGTCCGCAAAGAACGCCGACGGTGCTTCGACTGCCAATGGAACGCCAGACAACGGGAAGATGGATAAAAGTGCCGCTAATTCCGAGAAGACCACCACGGCAGAGGCGCCGACAGATAAAGATGACAAGCGGGCCGATCCTTCGCCTGCTCTCCCGAAGGGGGAGACAAAAGGCGCTGCAACGACCGGTAATCCGTTAACAAAAGACGGAGAGCCCTCTCCTGTGGAGACCGCTAACGGGAATGAGGAAACCATCGCTCTGCCGACCGGGATGCCCGCGGACGCCCAACCCGAGATCGACTTGACGCAAGGCATCATTACCGATCCGGGAAAGGCTGAGATCAAAAAGCAGGGCGACGCGGCCCCCGTGCCAACGCTAGCGCAAAAAGAGGCGGGCGCCAGCGCACTCTTACCAACGCAGCCGCCAAAAGACGCGGGCGCAACGGCTGACCCTAAAGTAGCACCACACGCGAGTGGTGAAGCCAAGACTGCCGAATCCGCATTAATGCAGGCCGCAGCAGCCGGGAATCGCGAGAGAAGCGCCCCGCAAGCAAACCAGCCCACATCCGGCAAGGCGGAGGTTGCGACTGATTTAGTGCCGCCCAAAGCCCTTGAAACGGTCCGCGCGGAAGCAACCGCCAAAATGAGCGAAAAAGACATTCTCTCTGCCAAGATTGCCGAGATGCTGCGCGATGGCAATGGCAGCCTCGCCGCCAATGCAGGCAAGAAGCAAAGCTTTCAGTCCACCCTTGCCAGCAGCACGACACTGGTGACGGCCAGTATGGCCGCCAACCCGGCAGCAACGCCAAATGCAGCCCCGTCCGCACTCGCCAATGCGCAGATGCAGATGGGCGGCCTGATCCCACAGACAACCCATCCAGCGCCGTCCTCCACGCAGCAAGGCATGACGCCCGATACAACAGCACAGATAATGCCGACAGCCCCGACCGGCGCCATTCAGCATGTGGAGGCGACAGCCGCCAATAACGCCAGCCAGGCCGCCAATGCGGCCCGCGCCGCTCATGCCCCGGTCGCGGAGCAGCTATCAACCCATATCAGCAGCGCGATCAAGGAAGGTCATGACCGTATCAAGATCAGTTTGCATCCATCGGAACTCGGCCGGGTTGAAGTCAAACTCGATATCGGTCATGACGGACGCCTTCTGGCGGCTGTTTCGGTTGATCGCCAGGAAACCCTTGATCTGTTGCAGCGGGATGCCCGCAGTCTTGAACGCGCCCTTCAGAATGCCGGTTTCGACACCGGATCCAACAGCCTGAATTTCAGCCTCCGTCAGGACGGTGGCGAAGGACATGAAAGAGGCGCCGGATTTGCCGGGCTTGAGCCCTCACCTGATCGCCTGCCGGACGATGACATCTGGGCGGAGACGCCCCTGCCCGCCTACACAGGCAGCGGCAGGAACGACGGCAATCTCGATATTCAGGTCTAACAAATTGATTACATTTATTGATTTCCAGAAAGTGAGTTAATGACCATGACGGAAATAACCTCTGCAAACCAGTCCCAGAATGGCGGGGCCACAACCGCACAAAAAAATCTGGCGAATAATTTTGATGACTTCCTGACATTGCTGACAACCCAGCTCACCAATCAGGATCCGCTCAACCCGACGGACACCACGGAATTCACCAATCAACTGGTGAATTTCACAAATGTCGAACAGGCGATCGCAACCAACCAGAATCTGGAAACACTGGTTCAGCTTCAGCAGATGTCACAGCAAAATATGATGTCCGCCACGATGATCAACTATCTTGGCAAATCCATCGGGACAAACCTGAATGTGGCCGCCCTTGAGGGCGGGGAGGCGAGCTGGAATCTCAGCCTCGGCAGCAGCGCCGGTGAGACAACCTATGAAATCTATGACCAGAATGGTACGCGCGTCTTCAGTGAGACGAAAGACAGCGCCGCGGCTGGCGCACAGCAGTATCATTGGGATGGCACAAAATCCAGCGGCGCCGCCGCAAGCGACGGCGTTTATTATCTCGTCGTGAACGGCAAAACAGCCGGGGGCAGCAAGGTGCAGGTTGACTATAGTTTCGAAGGCATCGCCACAAGCGTTGAAACCCTCAATGGTGAAACCGTTCTGAAGATCGGCAAAGTTCCGGTCGGTCTGGACTATATCAATTCCGTCACCCAGCAAAATCTGAATGAACCGTCCGCCTGATCGCGGCAACTGCAACACGCCGCGTCCCCTGGGCGGGCGGTAATATAGGAGAGAGAAAATGAGTTTGACTGCAGCAATGTTTTCCGGTGTTTCCGGATTGGCCGCGCAATCTATGGCGATGGCAACGATTTCGGATAATATTTCGAACACCAACACCATCGGCTACAAGGGAACGAAAGCAATCTTTTCCACCCTTGTAACCGAAAGCTCAACGGACACCACCTATACTGCCGGCGGTGTTCAGGTCCATCCACGTACGCAGATTGATCGGCAGGGGTTGGTCTCCGGCTCGACAAGCGATACCCATATGGCCATTGCTGGCGATGGTTTCTTTGTCGTCAGCTCTTCGGCGAACCCCGGCACGACCGGCGATAACTATGTCTTTACGCGCGCCGGTACGTTCGAGCCGGATGCGAACGGCCTGCTTCGCAATGCACAGGGTTATTATCTGCAAGGCTGGGAAATTGATCCCGATGGAAACATTCCCGCCAACCGGTCAGATCTTGCGGCGCTGTCGCCGGTCAATATCACCGGTCTGACGGGCAATGCCGAGGCAACCTCCAGCATCTCACTACAAGCCAATCTTTCCGCCAACCAGACAACCTATGGTCCCGGCTATGTGGCGGGTGACATGACCAATGGTACAGTCGAGCCGCATTTCGTCCGCTCGTTCCAGATTTATGACAGTCTCGGTGCCGCTCATACGGTAACGCTTAACTTCCTGCGAACCGGCTCCGGCGTGACACCCAACGAATGGACGGTTGAGATAACGGCTGATACGGACGGCGACGGCGCGGAAAACATGATCACCTCCGCTATTGTCGGTTTCAACTCTGACGGTACACTGGATATGGGCGCGACAACACTGCCCAACTCCATCAGCATCCCCTGGGCCGCCACAATGGGGATCAATTCCCCGCAGGCGATTGATCTCTCTTTTGGTACTGATGGTCTGTCCAATGGGTTCACGCAATCAGGCGCAGTATCCGAACTTGTTTCCTCTGACGTGAACGGCGCACTATTTGGCGCATTTGAATCTGTACACATCAATGAGCAGGGTGTTCTGGTGGCCAAGTTCGATAACGGCACCTCGCAGGAAATCTACAAGATTCCAATCGCCACCTTCGCCAACCCCAATGGCTTGCAAAGCCGGGATGGCAATGCCTATGACGAAACGCCCGAAGCCGGCACCTTTACCCTGCGCGAAGCCACCATTGGTGGCGCGGGCAAGATAATTTCTTCGGCGACAGAAGCGTCAACAGTGGATATTGCGGAAGAATTTACCCGCATGATCGTCACCCAGCGGTCCTATTCCGCGTCCGGCAAAATCATCACCACGGCCGATGAAATGCTGGAAGAGCTGATCCGTCTGAAACGGTAACGGATCAGGGGCTTGAAATCATATCTTCATGGCGGAAAACAGCCCTTTTCGCCATGAAGGTTAAATTAACCAACCTCATTAGCGGTTTGTTAAATCGCAGCGGATATGATGACGGCTCAAGAGAAAACACAAGTATGAGGTAATGCGAAAATGCAGTCGCAAATGGACCGCAAGGTAAATCGTATCATTGGGCTGGATGGTCAGCCGATGACGATCCATGATCTGCCGCCCAAGGATACCAAACGATGGGTTATCCGGCGCAAGGCGGAAGTCGTTGCTGCCGTTCGCGGCGGACTTATAAGTCTGGATGATGCATGCCGCCGCTACACACTTTCTGTCGAGGAATTTCTGTCCTGGCAAAAAGCAATCGACAAACATGGCCTTCCGGGGCTCCGGACGACCCGTATTCAGGAATATCGCCCCAGCGATCCCATTCACAAAAATGACTGATTAAGTCACTTGTTATTCCATTTTTATGCAAAGCCCGGCATTCCGCCGGGCTTTTATTTTGGCGTATTCAGAAATATCTCCCCTGTCCCGCTCTCTTTCCCTGACGCCCTGTTGAAACATGCTAGGCAAAATTTTCCGACTGCCCGGCAAAAATTGCCTGCCGTTAACCAGTTGTTTATCTCCTCCGCGTATTTTTCAGGAAGTGAAATAATTTTACGCATATTTTAATCGAGTGGGGCGCCTGTGAACGGACTAAGCCAGCTTCTTCAAAGTTTGGGAACAGTTAAAGTTGTCATTCTGGGATCAGTCGCAATAGGCCTGATCGCGCTGATCATGTTGATGGCGAGCCGGATCAGCAGCCCTGATTATGCGCTTCTCTATGGTGGACTGGAACCGTCGGATTCCGCCTCGATCGTCGCCAAGCTGGAAACGGACAATATCCCCTTTCAGGTTTCAGCCAACGGCCGTGATATCCTCATTCCCGAAGACCAGGTTGCCCTTATCCGCCTGAAGATGGCGGAAGTCGGGTTGCCGAACGGCGGTTCCGTCGGATATGAAATTTTCGACAATTCAGATACCTTCGGCACAACCAGCTTCGTCCAGAATGTCAATTATGTCCGCGCACTTGAAGGTGAGTTGGCGCGTACCATCCGCGCGATCAACAGTGTCGCCGCGGCCCGTGTGCATCTTGTCCTGCCGAAGCGGGAAGTCTTCAGTCGCGACAAACGGGAGGCCAGCGCCTCCATTGTCCTTAAACTCAATGGTCGCGGGCGCCTGACCGAAGACCAGATTTCCGCCATCCAGCATATGACCGCATCCGCCGTCCCGTCACTTTCCCCGTCACATATTTCAATCGTCGATGAAAATGGCAACCTGCTGGCCCGCGGCGATGGCAAGGAAACGCCGGGCGTCGGGATCAGTTCACAAAATGACTTCAAGCGTATCGCTTATGAAAGCCGTCTGAAAGACCAGATAGAAGAGCTTCTCGAAAAGTCGCTTGGCCGGGGCAATGTGCGGGCGGAAGTCAGCGCGGTTATGGATTTCGACCAGCTTACCGTGCACTCCGAGACCTACGATCCCGACAGCCAGGTTGTCCGCTCCTCTCAGCTTGTTGAGGAAAACAGCAGTTCAAATGAAGGGACCACGGGCGATCAGGCCGTTACCGTCGCAAACAACCTTCCTGAAGCCGATGCAGGAAATGGCGCCGGTTCCAGCTCTGAAAATGCCACCTCCCGAACGGAAGAAACCGTCAATTACGAAATTTCGAAAACCGTTACGACAGAAGTACGGGAAGCCGGGCCGGTCCGGCGTCTTACGGTCGCCGTTCTTGTCAACGGCCAGACGTCTATCGCAGAAGACGGAACCAGAAACTACCAGCCGCTGGAAGCAGACGCGCTGGAAAAAGTCAGCCGACTGGTCAAATCGGCAATCGGCTTCGATGACGCGCGCGGCGATGTTGTCGAGGTGGTCAACATGCCTTTCGCCATGGTAGCCGAGCCCTTTCCCGAAGCAGAAGTCGAAAGCGACGTTCTCTTTATGGGGCTGACGAAAAAGGATCTGTTCAAAATTGGCGAAATGGGCGTTCTGGTGATTGTCGCCATACTGGCGTTGCTTCTCGTCGTCCGTCCGCTGCTCAACCGTGCCCTTGCTCTTGGTGGTGCAACCCCCGCTCTTGCCGGACCTGCCGGTGCTGTCGGCGCCCTTGCTGGGGGCGGTGCGGTCCCCGCAATCGCCCATGGTCAGGCCCAGGCCAGTGCTCCACGATCTGAAACGCTGAACGAAGTGGACAACATGATCGACATCGACAAGGTGGACGGTCAGGTCAGAACCTCCGCCCTCAACAAGGTCTCCGAAATCGTCGACAAACACCCCGATGAGGCCATCTCCATTCTCCGTAGCTGGCTCTACCACGACTCGTAAAAAGGGCGCTTATTCATGGTCATTAATGATGCAAAATATCTGAACGGCGTGGATAAAGCCGCCGTCATGATGCTCGCTCTCGGCGAGGAGCATACAAAAGATCTCTGGACCCGCCTTGACGAGGAGGAGATCAAGGAAATATCGCAGGCAATGTCCAATCTGGGATCAATATCGGCATCGGTGATGGAAACCCTGTTCGTCGAGTTCGCCAGCAAGATTTCATCCACCGGCAATATCGTCGGTAGCTATGAGGCAACGGAACGTTTGCTGATGAAAGCGCTTTCCACAGACCGTGTTGAAGGCATCATGGAAGAGATCCGCGGTCCCGCCGGGCGAACAATGTGGGACAAGCTTGCCAATGTGAATGAACAGGTGCTGGCGAACTATCTCAAAAATGAGTATCCGCAGACCGTCGCCGTCGTTATGAGCAAAATCAGCCCCGGACATGCGGCAAAGGTCCTCTCGACGCTGCCCGAGGATTTTGCCCTCGAAGTTGTGAACCGGATGTTGCAGATGGAATCCGTGCAGAAGGAAGTCCTCGACAAGATAGAGGATACGCTGCGCAGCGAGTTTATGAACAACCTCGCCAAAACCAACAAGCGCGACAGCCATGAAATGATGGCCGAAATCTTCAATAATTTTGATCGCAATACCGAAGGCCGCTTCGTTTCCGCGCTGGAGGAACGCAACCGCGACTCCGCTGAAAAAATCAAGGCCCTCATGTTCACCTTTGAAGATCTGCTGAAACTTGATCCGGCAGGCGTGCAGACCTTGCTCCGCAATGTTGACAAGGAACGCCTGGGGATCTGCCTCAAAGGCGCTTCGGAAAGCCTGCGGGATCTGTTTTTCACGAACATGTCGGAACGCGCCGCCAAAATCCTGCGCGAGGATATGGAGGCAATGGGGCCGGTCCGCTTGCGCGACGTGGATGAAGCCCAGATGGAAATTGTCAATATCGCCAAAGATCTGGCCGATAACGGCGACATCATTCTCGCCGATAGCGGCGGTGATGATGAACTGATTTACTGAGGGCGCAATCCGTTATGACCGTCACCACCAAATTTATGTTCGATACCGAATTCGGAATTGAAGGCGCCGCCCGAAAGCAGGCCTCGAAACCGGCCCCGCGCGAAGAGGTCGTCTTCACCGAAACCGAAGTCGCGTCTTTGAAGGCAGAGGCCTTTGAAAATGGCCGGCGGCAAGGCCAGAGCCAGGCATTGCAGGGCCTGGAAACAAATATTGCGGAAACCATCGGATCAATCGGCGCACAGCTCGGCAGGCTTATCGGAAATCACGAACAGAAGGTCAATGCGATCAAAGGCGAGGCCGCCAGCCTTGCATTTGCGCTGGCATCCCGGCTCGCCCCAAAGATGATTGAACTGGCTCCGGAATCGGAAGTCCGGCGTCTGATCGAAGAATGCCTGGCCGATCTGCACGACGAACCACGGATCGTGGTTCGCGCCAGCGATGACACCTGCCAGCGTATTGCCCCCCGGCTTGACGAAATCGGCATGCGTGCCGGATTTCAGGGAAAGTTGATCCTGCTGCCTGACGATGAGGCCCAGTCCGGCGATTGCCGTATTGAATGGGCCGATGGGGGGACGGAACGGCGTCTCAGCAATATTGAAGGGCGGCTTGATGAAATGATCGGCCGCTTCATCCGCTCTATTGAAGGCAGCGCGGAACCAACAGATAACCCATTCAGCCAGTCCGAAACTGGCCCGCTTTAAGGAGTAATGAAAGTGGCAGATGATGAATTCGACCTTGAAGATCTTGGCAAACCGCAAGCGCAATCCGCCGATGTCGCCGTCAGCGATGAGACGGAAACTGCAGAAAGCCATGAATTCAATGCAGAAGACGACAGCGAGATCGCCCGTACAGCGGCGGATCTTGAAGCTGTCTTCGACATTCCCGTTCATGTAACCGCCGTTCTGGGCAAATCACGGATGCGGGTCAGCCAGCTTCTGAAGCTCGGACGCGGCGCAGTGATCGAACTGGACCGAAAGGTCGGCGAGGCCATCGACATCTATGTCAACAACCGGCTCGTCGCGCGCGGTGAGGTCGTCGTCGTGGAAGACCGTCTCGGCGTCACCATGACCGAAATCATCAAAGCAGATCGCCGTCAGGGATAAGCGGAGCACGTTGTGAACAGATTTGACTTGGCAACCGTTCTTGGACTATTCGGCAGTTTCGCGCTGGTCACCGGCGCCGTTCTGCTGGGCGGGTCGCTTGCGTCATTCTTTAATCTGCCCTCCGTTCTCCTGGTGTTGGGCGGGACATTTCTTGTCACCACAATCAGCTTTTCGCTGAGCGAAGTCATTCGGGCGCAGAAGCTTATCGTGGGCACCCTCTTCACCAAGAATTTATCGCCTGATTTCGCCGCCTATTCCATGCTCGAACTGGCGGACAAATGCCGCGGGAAAGGCGTGCTCCACCTGCAAAACTACATCCAGATGCTGGAAGAAGACAGCTTTCAGCGCAAATCCTTGCAGCTTGTCATCGACGGGTTGCCCGCAGAGGAAGTCAATCGCATTCTTCAGAATGACCTGAATGGCATGATCGCGCGACACAACACCAGCTCGGGCGTACTGCGCAAAGCCGCCGAAGTTGCCCCCGCCATGGGCCTGATCGGCACGCTGGTCGGTCTTGTCCAGATGCTGGGCAATCTGAATGACCCGAGCACCATCGGCCCCGCCATGGCCGTCGCTCTGCTCACCACCTTTTATGGCGCTGTTCTCGCCAACATGTTCTTTAATCCGCTGGCATCGAAGCTGGAGCGCAATTCCGCCGAGGAAGTGCTGCTGAACCGTGTCTTCATGCTTGGCGCCGCCTCTATCGGCCGGCAGGAAAATCCGCGCCGCCTTGAAATGTTGTTAAACACCCTGCTGCCGCCCGCAAGCCGCGTGCAGTACTACAGCTAAGTCTTTAGGAGAGTAATTCGATGAGGTTGCTAATAATCGGTTCCCTGAACGGTCAGATCGGTGCCGCCAGCCAGATTGCGATGTCGCGCGGCGCCAAGGTCAGCCATGTGGACGATATCGAAATGGCGATGGCATCGCTCCGGGCGGGCAAGGGCGCGGACATGGCCATGATTGATGTCAATCTGCCAATCCGCAATCTCGTCTCCATGCTCTCCAGCGAGCGGATCAATCTGCCGGTCATCGCCTGCGGCGTGAATACGGACGCGACAGCCGCCGCCAATGCCATCCGGGCGGGCGCGAAGGAATTTCTGCCGCTGCCGCCGGATCCTGAGCTCATCGCCGCCGTTCTGGAAGCCGTTTCCCAGGAAAACAACCGGCTGGTTTTCGCCGATCCCGCCATGGGCGACGTTGTCGCCCTTGCCGATCAGATTGCCCCCTCTTCCGCCTCTGTCCTGATCAATGGCGAAACGGGAACCGGCAAGGAAGTCATGGCGAGCTATCTGCATTCGAAAAGCAATCGCGCGGACAAGCCTTTTGTCTGCGTGAACTGCGCCGCCATCCCGGAAAACCTGCTGGAATCCGAGCTCTTCGGCCATGAAAAAGGCGCGTTCACTGGCGCCATCGCCCGCCGCATCGGCAAATTCGAAGAAGCGAGCGGCGGCACGCTGCTGCTCGATGAAATCAGTGAAATGGACATTCAGCTTCAGGCCAAGCTGCTGCGCGCCATTCAGGAAAAGATGATCGACCGCGTCGGCGGCACAAAGCCGGTCCCCGTCGATATCCGCATCATTGCGACATCCAACCGGGACCTCGCCGAAGCTGTGGCCGAAAAGACATTTCGCGAGGATCTGCTGTTCCGCCTGAATGTCGTCACGCTGAAAATTCCGCCGCTACGCCAGCGCCCGCAGGATATCGAGATCCTTTCCCGGCATTTCGCCAAGAAATATTCAGAGTCCAATGGCCTCAGCGAGCGCAAGATCAATGAGGGTGCCATGGCCAAGCTGAAGGCAAATCCATGGAAAGGCAATGTGCGGGAGCTGGAAAACACTATCCATCGCGCCGTTCTGCTGTGTCAGGGGGATGCCATTACCGCAGATGCGATCCTGATGCCGGATGGCAGCGCCACACCGGATACCCATTCAGGCGTCGCCGCCATGAGTATTGCCGCAGCAGGCGCTGCACCGGTCAGCACCCTCGTCGGGCGGAAAGTTGCCGATGTGGAAAAAGACCTGATCCTCAATACCCTGGATCATTGCCTCGGCAACCGGACGCACGCCGCCAATATTCTCGGCATTTCAATCCGTACGCTGCGGAACAAGCTCAAGCTCTACTCCGATGATGGCATTGATATCCCGGCGGCCGCAGGCGAAGCCCGCTATCAGGCCCGCGCCTGAGAATGCCCCGCGATCCTTTTATTGAAAGAACTGATACATGAGTGACACTCAGTCATCCGCAGGAGCCATGCGAGGCGGCAGCGCCCTTCTGGGACGGGCGACACAGCTCGTCGGACGGAGCGATATCGGCCTTGCTTTCGGCGTCGTCTGCATCCTGATGGTCCTGATCTTGCCGATGCCGAGCTGGCTGCTGGATTTCAGCCTGGCCATCTCGATCACCTTTTCGGTCGTGATCCTCATGACCTGCCTGTTTATCTCGAAGCCTCTCGATTTCAGCTCCTTCCCGACAGTACTCCTGATTGCGACCATGCTGCGTCTGGCCCTCAATCTCGCCTCGACCCGCCTGATCCTGTCAGAGGGGCATACGGGACCAGAGGCTGCCGGTCATGTGATTGCGGCCTTTGGCAGTTTCGTCATGGGCGGGAATTTTGTGATCGGCATCATCGTTTTTGCCATTCTCATCCTTGTCAATTTCGTTGTCATCACCAAGGGTTCGGGACGTATTGCTGAAGTCGCAGCCCGTTTCTCCCTGGACGCCATGCCGGGCAAACAGATGGCCATCGACGCCGATCTTTCCGCCGGCATGATCAATGAAGACACTGCCCGCAAGCGGCGCAAGGAGCTGGAGGATGAAAGCAGCTTCTACGGCTCCATGGACGGTGCGTCCAAATTCGTGCGCGGCGATGCCATTGCCGGTCTGCTCATCACCTTCATCAATATCATCGGCGGTATCATTATCGGCGTCGCGCAGGAAGGCCTGACCTTTTCCGCCGCTGCCAACAGCTATACCCTGCTCACCGTTGGTGACGGTCTCGTCAGCCAGGTTCCCGCGCTGATCGTTTCAGTTGCGGCGGGCCTTCTTGTTTCGCGCGGCGGGATCACCGGGACAACGGATAAGGCCCTGCTCGACCAGCTTGGCGGATACCCGCGCGCCCTTGGCGTCAGCGCCGCCCTGCTGGTTGGTCTGGCGCTGCTGCCCGGTGTGCCGATGATCCCCTTTCTCATCCTCGCCGGGGGGATTGGCTATTCCGCCTTTGTCCTCAACCGTAAACAGGAACTGCAGGCGAGCCAGGAAGAACAGCTCAAACTCGAAAGCAAAAAGGCCGCCGTTCCGGCAGAAGAGCCGATATCCACAGCGCTCGCCATCGACGATCTGCGACTTGAACTCGGATACGGCCTGCTGTCCCTTATCAATGACACGGAAGGCTACCGCCTGACCGATCAGATCAAGGCCCTGCGCCGCCAGATTGCGAGCGAGATGGGCTTCGTCATGCCAAGCGTGCGCATTCTTGATAACATGCAGCTTCCGGCGAACAGCTATCTTGTCCGCGTCAAGGAAGTGGAGGCCGGTTCCGGCGATGTCCGCCCGAACAACTTGCTGATCATGGATCCGCAGGGCAGGAGTATCGACCTGCCGGGCGAGGAAACGGTAGAGCCGACATTCGGCCTGCCCGCCATCTGGGTGGATACGGGACAGCGCGAGGAAGCATCCTTCCGTGGCTATACCATCGTTGATCCGTCAACCGTCATCACCACGCATCTGACAGAAATCCTCAAAGATCATATGCCGGACCTGCTGTCCTATGCCGAGACGCAGAAACTGCTCGATGATCTGCCAAGCATTAACCAGAAGCTCATCGCCGATCTGATCCCGACCCATATTTCAGTCAGCGGTGTCCAGCGCATCTTGCAGAACCTGCTGGCGGAACGGATTTCAATCCGCGATCTGGCAACCATTCTGGAAGGCATTTCCGAAGCCACCGGATATTCCAAGAATATCAACATTATTACCGAACATGTCCGGGCCCGGCTTGCGCGGCAGATTTCGGCCGTCAACACGGCGGATGACGGCTATATCCCGCTGGTCACCCTGACGCCGCAGTGGGAGCAGAATTTCGCCAATGCCATTATCGGGCAGGGCGATGACCGCCAGCTTTCCATGGCGCCGAGCCAGCTTCAGGAATTCATTGCCCGCGTCCGCGACGTGTTCGACACGCTGGCGAGACAGGGGCACAGCCCCGTGATGCTGACCAGCCCGGTCATCCGGCCTTATGTCCGCTCCATTATCGAGCGGTTCCGCCCGACGACCGTCGTAATGTCGCAAAATGAGGTGCATCCGAAAGCCCGCCTCAAAACTTTGGCGCAAGTGTGAGGACCGGCTGAATGCGGATCAAGACTTACACAGCTCCTTCCATGGAAAAGGCGATCAGCCTGCTGCGTCTTGAAATGGGCCCGGAAGCGATCATCCTGTCAAGCCAGACGATGGACAGCGGGGAAATCCAGCTGACGGCCGCTGTCGAGCAGATGGAAAAACCGGCGGCGCATAAAGCGGACAGCTGGGCGGCTGACTGGGACCGGGACTGGAAAGCCGAAACCGGCTCGCCCGCCCCTGATGCCGTCAATGGTCATGGACAGATGCCGACACCGAAACAGGACGCGCGTGTCCAGTCCTCTGACGCCAGCCAGCCCATCCGGGTCACGCCGAAAATGGAAACGCTTGTACAGTCCATGGCTTATCACGGCATTCCCACACGGCTTGCGGAAATACTTTGTCGAACAGCCCTTGCGGTCAAGACGGAGGATACGGAAATGGCCCTCGCGGCGGCCTTTGACAGCCACTTCGCCTATTCATCCCGCCTATCGGGACGCAAGGCGCCGATGATGCTGGTCGGCCCGCCTGGCGTTGGCAAAACCGCGACAATCGCCAAATTCGCCGCCGCCGCCAAAATGCAGGGGCGGCAGGTTCACGTAATCACGACCGACACCAGCCGGGCGGGCGCCATCGAACAGCTCAGGGCCTATACGGACATTCTCGGCTTCAGCCTTGAAGTAATCGAAACGCCGGAAGCACTCAAAGCACTGCTGGAAAGCAGCAAGATCGACGGTACGGCCGATATCCTCATCGACACCGGTGGCATCAATATTTATGACGAAGGAGAGGTGGCCGCCCTCACCCGCTATATCATTGCGGCCCGCGCGGAGCCGGTTGTCGTTCTGGCCGCGGGCACAGACACCGCCGAGATGAGCGACACCGCAGAAGGGTTTGCCGCCCTCGGCGCCCGGCGGATGATCGTTACCCGCCTTGATACAACACGCCGCTATGGCGGTATTTTCACGGCGGCGCGGAGTGCAAAGCTCAGCTTTTCCTACGCCAGCGTCTCGCCGTCCGTCGCAACCGGCCTTCACACCATCAACCCGGTAAATCTGGCGCGGCTTCTGCTTCGCGATCCCACCCGCCCGGAAGTCGGCAAGGAATTTGACAAGGTAAAACCATGATCCAGACAGAAAGCCCCCTTCGCAACCGGCCCGAAATGCATCCCGCCATGCGCCCTGCGGGCAATAACATCATCACCATCGCCTCTGGCAAGGGGGGCGTCGGCAAAACGGTTCTCGCGGTCAGTCTTACGCAGGCCCTTGCCAATGCCGGCAAGAAAGTCCTGCTGTTTGACGGCGATGTCGGCCTCGCCAATGTGGATATTCAGCTTGGCCTCATGCCGGAGCTGGACCTTGCCACCGTGATCAGCGGAGAGATGTCTCTTCACGATGTCATTTTCCGCTGTGACGCTGGAGGGTTCGACCTCATTGCCGGGCGTTCCGGCTCCGGTTCGCTCGGCTCCCTCGGTGTCACCCAGCTTCGGGAAATCCGGCAGGATCTTGCCCTGCTGGGCGCGGAGTATGATTATATCATCCTTGATCTTGGCGCCGGGATTGATGATGCGGTCAAGACGCTTTCCAGCGGCCTGGGCCCGAAACTTGTTATTACAACCGGTGATCCGACATCGCTGACCGACGCCTATGCCTATATCAAGGTGACGACCCAGACGGCGCCGGAGGCAGATTTACGCATTCTGATAAATATGGCGAAATCAGAGGCGGAAGGGCTCAAGATTTATGACAAGCTGCTGAGCGCCTGTCGGAATTTCCTGCAGATCGAGCCGCCGCTCGCAGGAATTATCGAACAGGATGAAAAAGTCTCGAATGCCATCCGGGCACAGATGGGGCTGATGACCCGCTTCCCGACGAGCCGCGCGGCAGGCGCCGTTGAGGATCTCGCCCGCTATATTATCAGGGGGACCGCATAGCAATGCGGTAAAGGCATGAGCGGCATTCGCGCATCATCCGGCGTCCCACCAACCCTTGCAGGAAGCGCGGCTTCACCTGCCAGTGGTCAAGGGCCAGTTGCGCCCGCCAGCACCGCCCCTTCCACCGGGCAGGGAGACGGCTTGCCTGCGCAAAACGGCCAACCGCAGCCGCCCGCCCGGCAATTACAGGAAAATACGGTCCTGCACGCCGTAGTCATGGCGAAAACATCCAACGATCATGTTGTGCTGCACACCGAGCTTGGTAATTTCCGCATCACTACCCCCCTGCAGTTTCCGATTGGCAGCCATATCACTTTTGAAATTACTCAGCATCAGGATGTGGTGATGGCCCGCCTCATCGCCTTTAACGGACGCGAGATTAGCCCGCCGCTTGAGGTTCGGCTGCTGCCAATCATTGACAAACCGCCTCTTACGGCCGAGGGCTATGTCAGAGCGGGCCAGCTTAATCCGGCGCAGGTCGCTACCGATAGACCTGTTTTGTCGTCTCTGGCCCTGCGTCTTGCCCCATCGACAACTCCGCCTTTGCCATCGTCACCGGAAGTTCCGTCCGCGGCCTCAGCGCCTCCGGCCACCGTCGCGATAAGAACGCTCCCGCCGCTGCCGGATGGCTTCGAAATGCCGCCGGGCAATGTCGGAACGACTCACTCTCATGGTTTCGCAGCCTATCAGCGTTCCTACAATCCTGCCCCGACGGCGGGAGGCGGAGTGCACCCCCCCCTCTCGCCGCCGCGCCCCGGCGGCGCGCAGAGCCATCCCCTACAGCATCTTGTCCGCGCGGAAATCCTGTCCCCACCCGGCATGACAACCGGGCGTCCGCAAGAGGCTGCACACCCGGCAGGCACGGAAAAATTCAATATTATCATCCGCCCGCAAACCGCCGGCACCCCCTTATCCCCGCGCGAAGGAATTTACCAGGGCAGTGTCATCGCCATTGCGCGGGCGGCGGAGCCGACTGTCTTCGCGCGAGTGACATTGCAAACGCCCCTCGGCACGCTTGCTTTCAACAGCAAAACGCCCCCCTCTATCGGCACGACGATGCAGTTCGCCCCTGCCAATGAAATCACGGCTTTCCCACTGCCGGAGGGAGACCTCCGGATTGCCGGGAGCAAGGCCCCGCAGCAGCCGCTGATGGCGGACTGGCCGAATTTGCGCGAAGCCCTCAACCATCTTGCGCGGACCGATCCGATCATCGCACAGAATGTGATCAGTCAGGCGATCCCGCAGGCCAATGCCCAGCTTTCAAACAGCCTGCTGTTCTTCATCGTCGCGCTCAGCCTCGGGTCCATCGACAAATGGCTGGGGCAGGAATTCACCAGTGCCCTGCGCGGCAGCGGCCGGGGCGCCCTGTTGCAGGCGCTCGACGATGATTTCAAAAGCCTCGGCCGCCTGCAGGGGGAGACCGGCGGGCAAGACTGGAAAAGCCTCAACTTCCCCTTCTTCGACGGCGCCAATTTACGGCAGGTGCGAATGTTCTATCGCCGTCACGGCAACCCGGAGAATGAAGGCCAGCCGGAAACAACAAGATTCGTGATCGAGCTGAACTTGACTCGCTCCGGTCAGATGCAACTCGACGGCCTGTTCAAGGCCCATCAGTTCAATCTTGCCATTCGCAGCCATAGCGACCTTTCCGACGCCATGCGGATGGAAATCAGCCGCATCTTCACCGAACATATGGAAATTTCCGGTCTCAAGGGTCACCTTACCTTCCGGGCCAGCCCCGCCTTTCCGCTAGACCCCTTGGCAGAGTGGGAAGAGGGAACTGCCGCGCCGAGCCCCTAAAGGCCCAGTTCTTCACGCCGCTTCTTTGGCAATTTCCCGCTTATCAGACGATGCGCCGCCCGAATGTAATCGCGGATATCGTCATCCGGCATCGCCCCGGATCGGGCAAGCTGCACCCATTTGGCGCGGGCAAGGTAGGGGGCGGGAATAATCCCCTTCTGTTCGCTCAAGATCCGGAAGGCAAGATCGCTGCATTTGAAGCTGATCTTCGGCCCCTCGCCCGCCCCCCAGTTTGAACAGATGGCAAAAATCCTGTCCCCGACTTTCCAGACGGAGGCATCGCCCCACTGAATGACATGTGTTGTCGCCGGAAGCGAGCGACAGAATTGATCGAATTCATAGCGTGTCATGGTTTTCTTCTCCGCCTGTTACCGCCCGCCGCCGCCTTCCGCCGAACATGTCAATATTCAATCTTGATTGAACCGGACGGCTACGCCATATTCGCCGCATATTTTCATTTTGGAAAGCAGGACATGTTCGTCGTTGCGGCACTCTATAAATTCGTAAAGCTACCGGACTATGCGGAATTGCAGGGCAAGTTGCTCGCCCTGTGCAAGCGGAACGGTATCCAGGGCACCCTCCTGCTTGCGGAAGAAGGGATCAACGGCACGGTATCCGGCAGCCGCGAGGCGATTGATACGCTGCTTGAATTTCTGAAATCCGATTCCCGTTTCGATGATCTTCAGCATAAGGAAGCCCTGCATCAGGAGCAGCCTTTCTATCGTATGAAAGTGCGGCTCAAAAAAGAAATTGTCACGCTTGGCGCAGAGGGGCTGGATCCACGTGAAACAGTCGGCACCTATATCAAGCCGCAAGACTGGAACCGGCTGATTAATGAACCCGATATGCTGCTGATCGACACGCGCAATGATTACGAGGTTGAGGTCGGCACCTTTCGCGGCGCGGTCAACCCGGAGACGAAAACCTTCCGCGAGTTCAAAAAATTCGTCGAAGAGAAGCTGGATCCGGTGCGCGATAAAAAAATCGCCATGTTCTGCACGGGCGGGATCCGCTGCGAGAAATCCACATCCTACCTTCTGTCCAAAGGGTTCGAGAATGTCTACCACCTTGAAGGCGGCATTCTGCAATATCTGGAGGATATTCCGAAAGAACAGAGCCGTTGGGAAGGGGAATGTTTCGTCTTTGATCAGCGGGTGACGGTCAATCATGATCTTGAAAAAGGCTCCTATGATCAATGCTATGCCTGCCGTCGGCCAATTACGGACGCAGAAAAATCATCGCACCTTTATGTGGAAGGAGTCTGCTGTCCGCGCTGTCATGACGAGCTGAGCCTGGATCAAAAAAAGCGCTTCGCCGACCGGCAGAAACAGATCCATCTCGCCAGGGCGCGCAACGAAACGCATATCGGCAGCAAGTAATCACCTCGTCGTCACAGTGATGGCGAGGCTGACCTGATCAGCTTTTCAAGCGAGGCAAAGGTTGCGGCGGACTGGAACGGGGCGAAGGAGCCGGTTTCGCGGATTTCCCGTGCGGCATTCACCATTGCGCCAAACGCCAGGCGGGCGAATGCGGAACCGACACTGATCCGGCGCACCCCGACTTTTTCGAGTTCAGCAACCGTAATCCCGGGCAGGCCGATACCGGCGACAATATTGACGGGCTTCGAGACTTCCCGGCAAACTGTCGCGATGGTTTCAAGATCAGGAAGGGCCGGGGCATACAACACATCGGCGCCGACCGCCTCATACCCCTGGAGCCGGGCCAGCGTATCCGCAAAATCGGGCCTGCCGAACAGGTAATTCTCGGCCCGCGCCGTCAGCATGAAAGGCCGGTCGAGGCCCGCCACAACTTCCGCCGCTGCGGCAATCCGCTCAATCGCCTGCCCCCGATCATAAATGGGGTTATTCGGATCACCGGTTGTATCCTCTATGGTGCAGCCGGCAAGGCCGATTTCGGCGGCACGGCGGACAGTCTCCGCCACGTCTTCCGGCTTATGCCCGTATCCATTTTCAAAATCGGCACTGACCGGCAAAGACGTCGCCGCAAGAATTCCGGCCGCGTGATCAAGCGCTTCTTCCCGGCTGATTTCACCGATTGCCGTTCCCTTGCCGGATGAAAAGGCATAGCCCGCGCTTGTTGTCGCCAAGGCCTCAAACCCGAGCGCCGTCAGCATTTTTGCCGAACCCGCATCCCACGGATTGGGAAGGATAAAGGCTTGCTGCCGCTGATGCAGGGCCTTGAATAGCTCTGCCTTTTCCCGAACATTCATAATCACAGCCTCAATGTTCATGATTTGTTCATGCTATACAACTTGAAGCTCCCTCGCAACTAAAAAAGCGAATGATGCCCGGAATTTATGAAAGTCTTGTTTTAACGGCTTTTACGGCGGTGCAGTTCGAGCGCAATTTCATCCAGGCTCATCTGTTCAAGCCTTTTCTGCTCATATTTCTCTTTCGCCTTATGCGCATCAAGGGCTATCTGATACTTTTTAAGCTCCTGATAGCATTCCGAAACCTCTTCCGTGAGTTCCGCGATCTTTGCATCGACCTCGGCAATGCTGGCGCGAATATTCCCGCTCTGCTCTTTCACGGCGGCGGCATAGCCGGCATAGGAAAATCCAACCTCGGGGTTTCCGGCGGACACTTCCTGTTCCCGCAGATGCTGCTCTTCAAGTGTGCGAAGCTGTTTGACGAAACCGAGGCGGAGCTCTTCAAAATCGGCAAGCTCCCGCCGTTTTTCATCGAGCTTCCATTTATGCACCCGGATCAGATTTTCCAGTCCCTTCATGCGTCATATTCTCATTTCAGGCTGGTTCAAATTCTGGCTTGTGTTCCAGAATGTCGGAAAGCGCTGCAAAACAGTCGGCAAGGGTTGTCCGTTCCTTCTTGCCCTGGCTCATGAACTGTTCAAGAAGCGGATAGAAATGGATCGCCTCATCAACCAGCGCATCGCTGCCCCGGCGATAGGCGCCAAGACGGATCATCTCGGCCATGTCATCATAGGTCGACAGATACTGTTTTGCTTTGTTGACTAGGAAACTTTCTTCCTCGCTGTTGCAGCCGGGCATGGTGCGGGAAATGGATTTCAGAATATTGATGGCCGGGTATCGTCCGCGCTCGGCAATCTCGCGTTCCATCACGATATGCCCATCGAGAATGCCGCGCACCGCATCGGCCACCGGTTCGTTATGGTCGTCGCCCTCAACAAGCACCGTGAACAGCCCGGTGATAGAACCTTTACCCGTTCCCGGTCCGGCCCGTTCCAGCAGCTTGGGAAGTTCACTGAATACAGTGGGCGTATAGCCCTTGCTGGTCGGCGGTTCCCCGCCCGACAGGCCGATGTCCCGCTGTGCCATAGCGAAACGGGTCACGCTATCCATCAGGCAGAGAACGTCATTGTCCAGATCGCGGAAATATTCGGCAAGGGCAAGGGTGAGGTAGGCGGCCTGCCGTCGCATCAGGGCAGACTCATCGGATGTCGCCACCACGACAATGCTGCGTTTCAGCCCTTCCTCGCCAAGGTCGTCCTTGATAAATTCCTGCACTTCACGGCCCCGCTCGCCGATCAGGCCGATCACATTGACATCCGCCGCCGTATTCCGCGCCAGCATGGAAAAGAGAACGGATTTGCCGACGCCGGAGCCCGCAAAAATCCCCATCCGCTGCCCGCGACAACAGGTCACGAAACTGTTCAGCGCCCGAACGCCGAGATCTATCTTCTCCCCCACCCGCTGCCGCGCATGGGCGGGTGGTGGGGCATTGCGGAAGGGAACGGCATCACTCCCCGCCTTGAGAGGTGGCCCCCCGTCGATCGGTTCTCCCATTGCATTGACGACCCGACCAAGCCAGCTTGGGTTCGGATAGATCACCGGATCACGCTCGGCGATTTCCGCCTTGCACCCAATCCCGATCCCGTCAAGCGCTCCGAACGGCATCAGAAGCGCCCGGTCATCGCGGAAGCCGACCACCTCCCCCTTCACCCTGCCCCCATCACGGGCACAGAGGTTGACACGGCTGCCGATGCTCAGGCGCCGTTGGATGCCGCCGATTTCAATCAGCAGCCCCTGTATCGCGGCCACGCGGCCATAATATTGCGCTGTCGGAAGACGGCTGACTTCTGAAATTATATTCTGCAAAAAAATGCTCCACCGGTCGATCTGGAGAACCCAGTAGTTGATCTCACCGGCCATTGTGCCCGACACCTTTTAATGTTTCGTAAATGGCGTAAATCGGGGTTAACAAAGATAGTTAATTTTTATCTTTTATTTTAACTATTTGTTAAGTTAATTTATTAATAATGGTTGCGTACAGGAGGTACAGTAAGATGCGGGTTTTATTGATAGAAGATGATAGCTCGATGGCGCGTGGCATCGAATTGATGCTGAGCGCAGAGGGCTTCAATGTATACACCACCGATCTCGGTGAAGAGGGCGTAGACCTCGGAAAACTCTACGACTATGACATTATTATACTGGATCTCGGCCTGCCCGACATGTCCGGTTATGACGTCCTTAAAAAGCTGCGGACGGCCAAGGTATCCACCCCGATCCTGATCCTGTCAGGCATGTCGGAACCGGATGACAAAGTTAAGGGTCTCGGCTTCGGCGCGGATGATTACCTGACCAAGCCATTTAACAAAGATGAACTGGTGGCGCGTATTCACGCCATCGTGCGCCGCTCCAAGGGCCATGCGCAATCAACCATCCAGACAGGCCGCCTTGTGGTCAATCTGGATTCCAAATCGGTCGAAGTCAGCGGCCAGCGCCTGCATCTGACAGGCAAGGAATATGGCATGCTGGAACTGCTCAGCCTGCGCAAGGGAACAACCCTGACCAAGGAAATGTTCCTCAATCACCTCTACGGCGGCATGGATGAGCCGGAACTCAAAATCATCGACGTTTTCGTCTGCAAGCTGCGCAAGAAACTGGCTGCGGCAACCAATGGCGAAAATTATATCGAAACTGTCTGGGGTCGCGGATATGTCCTGCGTGACCCGGAAGAAGCCCTTCAGGCGCGGGCGAGCTGATCGCCTCTCTCCCTAAATATAGCAAATAAACAACCCCGCAGAACTGCAAATTCTGCGGGGTTTGTTTTGCGAACCAATCAGCACAGCGCCGCGGGAAAGCGGCGGATATTCTTATCCGGCAGCCGCCAGCAAACCACTCTCGGCGGATGTGTAGACACCGCGCTGACCCTCGACCGGCTTGAAACGGTCGCAGATGCCCAGGACAGTTTCGGCCCCCCCAAGAAACAGGGCGCCATCCACGGCCAGAATGTCATAGACGCGGTTCAGAACCTGGCTCTTGGTTGCCTGATCAAAATAGATCAGGACATTCCGGCAGAAAACCACATCGAACTGGCCGATAGAGCTGAAATCCTCCAGCAGATTACGCGGCTGAAATTTCACCATCGCCCGGATGGAGCTGTCAATCTGCCACATCTCGCCCACTTGCTGAAAATGCTTCATCAAAAGCTGGATGGGCAGGCCACGCTGCACTTCGAACTGGGAATAAAGGCCGGCTTTGGCTTTTTCAAGAACTTCATTGGAAAGATCCGTCGCCAGAATTTCAACGCGCCAGCCCGCCATTTTGGCGGCTTCTTCCTTGAGCAGCATGGCAAGGGAATAGGGTTCCTGCCCGGTTGAACAGGCCGCCGTCCAGATCCGGAGCGATTTTTTGGCTGCCCGGGCTTTCAGAAGCTGCGGCAGAACCACATCGCGGAAGGTGTCGAAGGGGCGGGTATCACGAAAGAAAAAGGTTTCATTCGTCGTCATCGCCTCGGTTATTTCCATCAGCAACCGCTCGTCTTTGGTCCGCCTGACTTCCGCTGCCAGCGCCTCAAGGCTGTCAAGGCCACGGCGCCGCGCCAGAGGGATAAGCCTGCTTTCCAGCAGATAGATTTTTTCCTCGGTCAGAACCAGACCGGAGCGTGTCCTGACGATGTCGCCAAAAAGCTGGAAATCCTGACTATTCATACCAGTCTCCCCCTGATGACACTTTCAATGGCTTGCGGAATTTCCTGCAATGGCAGCACCCTGTTGCAGAGACCCGCATTGGCAACCGCCCCCGGCATGCCCCAAACGATGCTTGTTTCTTCATCCTGACCAATCACCACAGCTCCTGACTCCGCAAGTTTTTTACAGGCATCCAGTCCGTCATGCCCCATTCCTGTCAGAATAACCGTCAGGAGATTTGCGCCGAAGACAGTGTGCAGACTACGCAGCATCGGCTCAACAGACGGACGACAGTAATTTTCCGGCGGCTCCTGATTGAGTCTGATAAACATATCCACGCCTTTATTGACAATCGTCATATGCCAGTTGCCGGGCGCAATATAAACACCGTTGTGAGAGACCTTTTGACCATCCTTCGCCTCAACGCATTCCTTGTCATATAACCTGTTGAGATGCTCGGCCATGATAGCCGTAAAGGTTTCCGGCATATGTTGCGTCACAAAGATTGGCAAGTCGATCTTGCCTTTCAGGGCTTCGAAAAGTTTGAATAACGCCTGCGGGCCGCCCGTCGACGCGCCAATGGCAATCGCCTTGGGAACCGGCAGCGTTTTGAGCGAACGCAACGCAATCGGGGGCTTTACAGATTGGGCCGCAGGTCGCTTGTATGCTGTTATAGCCTGCGCGGGTTCAGACCGTGCAACCGCTTTCCCTGCGGCGGCATCCCGGCCCCGGCGGGTCGCCCCAAGCGCTCTGATCTTTTCCACAAGACCGCGCTGGAACATTTCCTTCTCATTGACCACGCGGGTGGATTCAGGCTTGGCAATATAATCCGCCGCGCCCATGGAAAGGGCTTTAAGGCTGACATCCGCATTGCGGCGGGTCAGGGTAGACGCCATGATAACCTGGACATCGGGATCACGCCTAACCAGCGCCGGCAAAGCCGTCAACCCGTCCATTTCCGGCATTTCGATATCCAGAACCACCAGTTCGGGGCGCGCGCGATCAAACTCACGCAGCGCATGCGCGCCATTACTGGCGATGGCCACAACCTCAATATCCGGCTCCGCTTCAAGCCACCTGATAAGAAATCCGCGGATAACCGCAGAGTCATCCACGATCATCACGCGATATGGCGCCGCCGCCCGCGATCCGGTTCTTCCAACAATGCTTTGCGGTTGACTCACCTAGAGGACTCCCACCTGCGAGAATTTTGCCTCGATAATGGCCCGATCAAACGGTTTCATGATATATTCATTCGCACCGGCCGATATCGCCTCGCGGATATGCGCCATATCATTTTCCGTCGTGCAGAAAATGACAATCGGCTGTTCGCCCTCTTTCGAACCGCGCAAGGTTCTCAGAAAATCAATACCGTTCATCACCGGCATATTCCAATCCAGCAGGATAACATCCGGCATTTTTTCCTGACAGCTGCTCAACGCGCTTTTTCCATCCTCAGCTTCCAGGATACCAAAACTCAGATCCTCCAAAATCCGCCGGGCCACCATCCGGACAACCTTGGAATCATCAACAATCAAGCATGACGGCATTCTATTTCTCCGTTTCTTGTCAGGCTGCTATTGTCGTGTTACCTGCAAAATCCAGCAGTCGCTCGATTTGCAGGACAACCAGCAGCTTATCTTCAAGGCGATAGACGCCGCCCGAAATTTCCTTCCAGCAACTGTCCAGCGTAACCGGGGTCGGCTGAAGCCCATTCTGATCGAGACTGAGCACCTCACCCACATTGTCGATCATCAGGCTGTAAGGCTCTCCGTGATGCTCCACAACGATACTCATTCCTTCCTTGACCACTTCAAGCTCAGGCAGACCAAGGCGTTTTCGCACATTGATTGCGGTCACGATACGCCCCCGCAGGTTGAGCGCGCCTGCGACTTCCGGCGGGGCAAGCGGGATTTTCGTGAGTTTCAGACCACGAAGTACATCATGCACTTTCAACACCGGGATGCCGAACAGCTGATCCGCGATAAGAATGGTCACATAATCCTGCATATTGCTGTTGGTCATCGTGAACTTCCACTTGCTTTGAGAGTTTGCGACAGGGCCGTCATGAGGGAATCCTTGTCAAATTTGGCGACATAATCCGAGAAGCCGACCGCCCGCCCCCGATCAAAATCATCGGCGGTTGTATGGGACGACAGCGCGACAATGGGTGTTTCGCTCCAACGTCCGTCCCCATTCACTTCCTCGGCAAAGGTAAACCCGTCCATTTCGGGCATTTCGATATCGCTGATGATGATGTCATATTGCTTCCCAAGCTCACGATGCTTCAATGCCTCGACGCCATTTTCCGCCGTTGTGACATCATATCCGGCCGTTTTCAGCAGCGGCACCAGCATGTTCCGGAAAAACGGGCTGTCATCGACCAGAAGAATCTTCTGCTTGCCCTTTTTCTGTCCAAAGGGACGCGCGTCCCTCATGCCGAACCAGTTGCCAAAACATTTTTGCAGGAAATAGCCGACATCCACAATGTCCGTCGCCTTGTCCTGTATGACAGCGCTGCCGACAAACCCATCCAGCTTGGCGGCCATTTCGATTTCGAGATGGTCCTCGACGATATCGACAATCTCGTCCACGAGCAGGCCCATGCTGCGATCCTGATCACTGAACACCAGAACCGGCTGGCGCCCCTCCTGAAGGACGGACTGTTTCCCGTCAATCGTTGTCAGCGGCATAAGCTGTCCGCGATATTGCACCACCTGGCGTCCGTTTGCATCTTCGATAGAGGCAACATCAATCTCCTCCAGCCGCGCGACAAGCGATAACGGCACGGCCTTCGGATGCTGGCTGCCGGCCCGGAAGACCAGCAACGCGGTCTTATCGTCCTGCCTTTGGCTATCTGCAACCGTTTCCCGTTCGGTATTGTCCGAATTGACAATTCCATCACCGGACACGGCGGCAATCCCGTTCGGATCAAGAATCATGATGACGCTGCCATCCCCCAGGATTGTATTGCCCGAGAAGATGGCAAGGTTTTTCAGGATCGGCGCAATCGGTTTAACGACAATTTCTTCGGTATCGAAGACACGATCAACAACAATCCCGAAGACATAGCTGGCCACCTGAATGACAACAATAAACTCTTCGGCGCCCCGCGCCTTACTCTGGTCCGCCACTTCATCGGCCGCCGTTTCCAGCTTAAGGATATCGTTAAGATGCACCAGCGGCAGCAGATGATCACGCAGGCGCAGGACGGGCGATTGGTTGATCATCTCGATGGTATGATCGCTGCTGCTGTTGGTAGAGGCACGGACCAGTTCCAGTACGCTGGTTTGCGGAATAGCGAAACGCTCCCCGCAGCATTCAACGATCAATGCCGAGACAATGGCAAGTGTCAGCGGTATCTTGATGGTGAAAACCGATCCCTGCCCCTCTTCGGAGCTGAGCGCGATGGTTCCGCCGATCTTTTCGATGTTGGAACGAACCACATCCATTCCGACCCCCCGGCCGGAAACATTGGTAATTTTCTCGGCCGTCGAAAACCCGGCGCGCATGATGAAGCTCTGGATCTGCTGCGGGCTCATGCCCTCCAGTTCCGCCTCCGTCGTCAGCCCGCTTTCAATGGCCTTCTTGCCGATTTTAGCAACATTCAGGCCCCGCCCGTCATCGGAAATCTTGATAATGATATGCCCGCCTTCATGAAAGGCTTCCAGCACAATTTTACCGATCTCCGGCTTGCCCGCGGCGAGACGGTCTGACGGCATTTCAAGACCGTGATCCGCGGAATTGCGCACCATATGGGTCAGCGGGTCCTTGATCAGCTCCAGAACCTGCCGGTCAAGTTCGGTCTCGGCTCCATGCATGACCAGATCAATTTTCTTGTTCAGATCATGGCTGAGGTCACGAATAATTCTCGGTAGCTTGGACCAGGCATTGCCGATGGGCTGCATACGGGTTTTCATCAACCCTTCCTGCAACTCTGTCGTGACATGGCTGAGACGCTGCAACGGCACCGTAAATTCGTTATCATCCATGCCGCGCACCATCTGCAAAAGCTGGTTGCGTGTCAGCACAAGCTCGCTCACCATGGTCATCAGATTTTCGAGCATCTGCACATTTACCCGGATGCTCTGATTGGCCAGACTCGATTCCTTGGCGGCGCGCTCTCCTCCGGATTTATTGTCATCCTGCGAAACGGCTTCGGCTTTCTGCGTAACAGGCTCGGCCATCTCTTCCGGGCCGGGCGCCGCCAGAAATGCTGCTTCCAATTCTTCAAGAGAGACTTCACCGGGTTTCAGATCGCGTTCTTCGGGGCCTGCCGCCGCCTGAAAGGCCGCTTCCAGCTCATCCAGAGAGACTTGCCCGGACGGGGTTTCCGCAACCGGCTCCGGAACCGGGGCCGAAGGCGCAGCCACCGCAGCCGTGCCAAACGCCACATCATTCAAACGGGCGATCAAATCCGCATCATTGCCTTCAGGCTCATGTTCGGTTTCCTCAATTGTCGCCAGAATATCCTTGATGACATCAATCGCCTCAAGAATGATGGTCACAACATCGGCTGTGACCGTCAGCTCCTTATCCCTGATCTTACCGAGGACATTCTCGCCGGCATGAGCGACAGCCTCAAGCCGGGGCAGGCCGAGAAAGCCGCAAGTCCCCTTGATGGTATGCACAAGACGAAAGATACTGTCGATCTGACTTTCGTCACCCGGGTCCTGTTCCAGAGCAACTAGAGAGGCATCCACAATACCGATGCTTTCGTTGGTTTCCGTAAGGAATTCGCTGAGAAGGTCGTCCATTTCCGTGCACACTTTCCGTATCGTCATGTCATCCCGGGGGCAGATTTCCCGGGATTTCCCGGATACAGAATGCCGGATATAGGTTAACAAGCAGTTACATGCGATACGGAAATTCGCGACTTTTTATAC
The DNA here is from genome assembly GCF_002694385.1 of Sneathiella sp. Taxonomy (GTDB): domain Bacteria; phylum Pseudomonadota; class Alphaproteobacteria; order Sneathiellales; family Sneathiellaceae; genus Sneathiella. Next base: position 81,267 of record NZ_NZMB01000003.1, on the reverse strand, counting down.
GCGGATTCTCACGGGTAATATTTGGGGATTGCCGCCCCCTGAAGCATGGAAAAACGCCTAGTCCATATCAGACGTGTATGATCGAAACATCTTCAGGCGGACTGCACTGACAGGACGACGCTTTCATCTTCAACTTCCCGGATATGGAGTGTCGCGCCATTATTTGCACACAGGGCCATCAGATACTGAACTCCGACATTCTGCGCCGTCAAACCTTCCTCGTCATATCCATTTTGCAGGATTGCCGTCACATCCTCCCGCAGGACGGCGCGCGGCCCCCTAGCATGAAAGGTGAAGGACCAGGCCCCGTCTTTCACATCGCCGGAAACGGCCAACGTGCCACCGCGCGGCAGGGTAGCGGCGGAAATCACGACAAGGTTGCAAATAATCTTGATGACATCCTTCGGCAGAAGTTCCGCGCCGCCCGCCGTATCGGGCCAGTCCAGCGCCACCTTTCCATAGCTCATCAGATCCCGGCTTAAACTGCGCGCATCGCGGATTGAAACATCCTGTCCCATGCCCCCGGCAAGACCGAAAGCGAGCCGATAGAATTGCAGCCGTGCCGATGCGTCACCCGCGCTGGAGCTGACCAGTTTCAACGCTTCGGTACGCATGTCCGCATTGCTGTCATCACTTGCCAGCTCAATTCCGTTACAGACCGCTCCGATGGGTCCGATCACATCATGACAGAGCTTGGAACTCATGAGGGAGGCCAGTTTCAGATCAATCATTTTCTCTCCAGACCCGCAGGGTAGCGGCATACTCTTTAATCAACTTACTCACAATCTTTGTCGTCAGGGCGACAATCTGATAGGCTCGACTATGCAACAATCCATCCCTTTCTGTTAAGAGAAAAATCATGCTTACACGGCTTTCGCCCGGCCAATTCGTCCGCCATCCACAAGAACCCGACTGGGGAATTGGGCAGGTGCAATCCGCCATCGCCGATCGCGTTACCGTCAATTTTGAGCATGCCGGCAAGCAGATGATCATTGTCAGCGTCATTGATCTGATCGTGATTGACGAGGAGGAAGCCACCAGAAACCGGCAATCCTGACCCGGGGCTTTACGGCTTTCACATAAATATTTCACCTCTCGCCAAACCGTTACCATCCGGCGCTTGACCGCCCTTGAAAAATCGCGGAAGTTAGCTTCATTATGGTTAACGACGGGCAGGGAAACGGCTCAACATGTCCTCCGATCTGGAAAGAAAAACCACAGTCGGCATCATCCAGACGGGTCGCGTCGGCGGCTCTCTAGGGGTGAAATACGGGGAATACCCGGATATGTTCATGACCCTGTTCAAGGGAGAGCCGTTCGACTATACGGTCTACCCCGCCATAGACAGGAAATTCCCCAAGCATCCGCTTGAATGCGACGCCTGGGTGATTACCGGCTCCAAGCACGCGGTCTATGAAGATCTGGACTGGATCAGACCGCTTGAAACCTTTATCCGCAAACTCGTTGTCAGCGGGCAGCCGACAGTCGGCATCTGTTTCGGCCATCAGTTGATGGCGCAGGCCATGGGCGGCAAGGTGGCGAAATTCCCCGGCGGCTGGAATATTGGCCGGATGACACTGACCGATCTTGTCAACACACAGGACGCACGGCTGCACTTTTCGCATGAAGATCAGGTGATGGAGCCGCCGGAGAATGCGGAGCTGATCATGACGGCGGATTTCTGCCTGTTTGCCGGCTTCAAATATTCACCCAGCTGCTTTTCCATGCAGGCACATCCGGAGCTGACACTGCCCTTTATGGTGGACCTGATCAATCAGCGGCGCGGATTGCAACTGACGACAGAGCATGCGGATGATGCGCTTGCCTCCCTCGCCGGGCCAAATGACCAGGAAATCTATGGCGGCTGGATCGCCGATATTCTCAAAGGCGAACGGCGCATATAAAGCCGCTTGCGAATGCCCCTTCCCCGCAATGGGGACAAGCGTTGCTATTCTTATTCTTTCCGGAAACCGGAGAGTCGTTCCGCCGCCCCGGCCTCGCGCCCCGGGCTGTTCTTGCGCTCAAATGCCAGCCCTTCTTTCAAACCGTAATCCTGACTGCGGTTCACCAGCATTTTGTCGGCCCGCAGCGTATGCCAGGAATTGCCGACAATTTCCCGCGCCAACTGCATTGTCTCCTCATGCAGGCGGGCATCCGGCACGCACCGGTTGGCAAGGCCGATTTCGAAAGCCTCCTCCCCGCTGACCACGCGGCCGGTATACATCATTTCCTTGGCGTTCAGAACGCCGATACGCTGGGGCAGTCGCTGGCTCATGCCCCAGATCGGGGTCAATCCCCATTTGCCATGGGTATCGGCAAATTTCGCACTCTCGCCGCAGATCAGCAGATCGCAAGCAAGCACCAGTTCAAGCGCGCCGGTATAGCAATGTCCCTGTACTTCGGCGATCACGGGTTGCGGCAGATCCTCGATCATCTCGACCACTTCCGCCTGATACATCGGATACGGCGCCTGTTCTCCGGCCTGCATGGCTTTCAGGTCATTTCCCGCAGAAAACGAACGCCCTTCCCCGCGCAGAATGACGCAGCCGATTTCGTCCGTCTCAAGGGCCAGTGACGTGACATGCCCCCGCAATTCAACAAAAAGCGCGGGGCTGAGCGCATTCAACGCCTGCGGCCGGTTCAGCGTCAGGATCGCAATGCCATCCACATTCTCTCTCAAAACCAGTGATGTCATGTTTTAAGCGCCTCCCCCGCTTTCAGCATCTGTTCCTTTCTCATTTTACGGATCAGATACCGTTCCCGATAGAAGGTATAAACACCGCTGCCAACGATGATAATACTGCCAAGGATCATCCAGATATTCGGAAACTCCCCGAACACGATGATACCCAGAATGATCGCCCAGATCAGGATTGTATAGCGGAAGGGCGATGTAAAGCTGAGATCACCCGCCCGCATGGCGGTAATGCTGCATTGGTATCCCACCATCACAAACAGGGCCGCCAGCACCAGCAGGCTGATCCCGTCCACCGTGATCGGCTTCCATTCCGCAAAGGCCGACAGGACGGCGCCCACCGTCATCACCGAACATGACGTCAGGAAAGTGACAAAAAGCGTCGGTATCGCCACCGACAGACGCCGGGTTGCCAGATCCCGCATGACAATAAATGATACGGAAATAACGGCGTATATGGAATATTCGTTAAATCCTTCCGTTCCCGGACGGACAATCATCAGGACACCGATGAATCCGGCGGAAATGGCGAGATATCTGCGCCAGCCAACGGGTTCGCGCAGAAAGATCGCGCCCGCCAGCGTCACCGCCAGGGGAAGCGACTGCAGGATCGCCGTTGCATTGGCCAGCGGCATATGGAACAGCGCCGTCAGATAGAACGCCGCGCCGCCAACCTCCCCGATGAGACGGAGGATGACAAGCAACCTGTCGCCCTTCGGCACGCGAAAGATCAAAACCCCCTTGTAATGGCAAAAAGCCGCCAGCATCAGACTGGTCATGATACCGCGCAGGAACATCGCCTGAAACACGCTGAGATGCTCCGCCACCAGTTTCATGGCGGTATCATTCACGACAAAGGCGGCCATGCTGATCGACATGAAGACCGCCCCGCGCATATTGTCCGAAAGGGGTATGCTCATTGCTTAATTAGTCAGTCAAAAGATGAAAAACCGCAAGCAATATTCGTCGTCAGGGTGAAGATTTTAGCGAACATCTTTCGGGACAAGCCCCGCAATGAAATGTGCCGATGCGGCCAGCACTTCATCGGGCTTTTCCTGCCAGGGGCCATGCCCGCACTTTTCCAGAATCAGCGCATCAAATGACCCGGAAACCGCCGCCTTTATCGTCTCAATCTGCGCCAGCGTCCCATAGTTGTCGTCCCGCCCCTGAATGGCGAGAACGGGTATGGTGCAAAAAGGCAGAAAGCGTTCAATATTCCATTTCAGAAAGGCGGGGTTCAGCCAGGCATCGTTCCAGCCGCGAAAAGCGCAGTCGGTATTATTTCCATGGAATTTTTCAAGCCGCCGTTTCAGATCCCCCTGCTCATAGGCAGCTTTTGCGGCCCGGATTCCGGCAATTGAGACATCCTCGACATACACATGCGGTGCCATGACGATGATCCCCTCGGCCGGCTTGACATCCGGCAGGCCCGTATAGATCAGGGCGATCGACGCACCGTCAGAATGGCCGACGAGAATGAATTTCCGGATATCGAAATGGGCCAGCACTTCCGGCAGAACATCGCACGCCTCCCGCTCCATATAATCGAGAGGGCGCGGCAGGTCGCACGGATCCGATCCGCCATACCCTTGGCGGCTGTACACCAGCCCCGCGAGGCCGGTTGCCGCGCAGAGCCGATCCGGAAAATCCCGCCAGAGAGCCGTACAGCCGAGCCCCTCATGCAGAAAAACAAGAGCTGGAGACGCCGGATCAGGCTCCCCAATGAGGCGGTATTCGATCCGGCGGTTCGCAATAATGTCAGTTCTAAAATCCGGCCCTGCCGTCACGATTTCCGGATCATATTGACGATGCCGGAGAAGTCGGCTTCCCGCCCCTCTCCGCCGACATAACTCTCATAAAGGTCCATCGCCGCCTTGCCGAGCGCGGTGGACGCGCCGAAGCCTTCCGCGGCCTCCTGGCTGAGATGCAGGTCTTTTAGCATATTGACCGCTGAAAATCCGGGTTTGTAGCCATTATTGGCCGGGCTTGCCGGGACCGGGCCCGGAACCGGGCAATAGCTGGTGAGGGACCAGCACTGGCCGGACGCGGTTGAGACGATATCAAACATGGTCTGATGCTCAAGGCCCAGCTTTTCCGCCAGCACAAACGCCTCACACACCCCGATCATGGAAATACCGAGGATCATGTTGTTGCAGATTTTCGCGGCCTGGCCGTTCCCGGCGCCGCCGGTATGAACGATATTCTTACCCATGGCTTCCAGGATCGGCTTCGCCGTCTCAAACGCACCCTTGGTGCCGCCCACCATAAAGGTAAGCGTCGCCGCGGCCGCCCCGCCAACGCCACCACTTACCGGCGCGTCAACCATGCTCTTGCCCGCGGCAGCGACAGCCGCCTCAACCTCACGCGCGGTGGCGACATCAATGGTGGAACAATCAATAAACAGCGTGCCCTGATCCGCGGCCGCGACAATCCCGTCATCGCCCAGATAAACGGCGCGCACATGATCGCCCTTCGGCAACATGGTGACGACAATGCCGACATTCTTTGCCGCCTCCGCCGCGGTCGCCGCCGCGGTCGCGCCTTCGGCAACGCATTTGGCAACCGCGTCGGCGGACAGATCAAAAACCTTGACCGAATGCCCCGCCTTCAGAAGATTGAGGGCCATCGGCCCGCCCATATTCCCGACCCCGACAAATCCAATTCTGGCCATATCCTTCTCCTTGTCAAAAAGACGGCCCCGGCCATCAGACCGGAGCCGCCATTCTTTTCTTATTTATGGGTTGGCATGATGAACTCGGCTCCGGCCTTGATGCTGTCCGGCCAGCGGGAAGTCACCGTTTTCACCTTGGTATAGAAACGCACCCCTTCCGGACCGTGCTGGTTATGATCACCAAAAGCGGAGTTTTTCCAGCCACCGAAGCTATGGAAGGCCAGCGGAACCGGGATCGGCACATTGACGCCGACCATGCCGACTTCAACATTGTTGGAGAAGGCCCGCGCCGCATCGCCATTCCGGGTAAAGATGGACGTGCCGTTGCCGAATTCATGCTTGTCCACCATCTCGATGGCGTCATTGAAAGTCGGCGCGCGGACGACGGACAGAACCGGTCCGAAAATCTCTTCCTTATAAATCCGCATGTCGGTCTTCACATTGTCAAACAGACAGCCGCCCATATAGAAGCCATTTTCATAGCCCTGCAGCGACAGTTCGCGTCCATCGACAACCAGATCCGCGCCTTCCTGCATACCAAGGTCCACATAGCCCTTGACCTTGTCCAGATGCTCGCGGGTCACCAGCGGCCCCATATCGCCATCGGCCGCACTCGGTCCAATTTTGAGATTGCGCACCCGCGGCGCCAGCTTTTCGATCAACTCGTCCCCCGCATCGCCCACAGCCACGGCGACGGAGATGGCCATACAGCGTTCCCCGGCAGAGCCATAGCCCGCGCCGATCAGCGCATCGACGGCTTTGTCCATATCGGCATCCGGCATCACCAGCATGTGGTTCTTGGCCCCGCCCATGGCCTGACAGCGCTTTCCTGCGGCGGCGGCGCGGGAATAGACATATTTCGCAATCGGCGTGGAGCCAACGAAGCTGACCGCCTTGATGCGCGGATCATCGAGAATGGTGTCGACGGCAAGTTTGTCGCCATTGATGACGTTAAGAACACCCTTCGGCGCACCTGCTTCCAGCATCAGCTCCGCCAGGCGCATCGGCAGGGACGGATCTTTTTCAGACGGCTTGAGCACGAATGTATTGCCACAGGCAATCGCCACGGAGAACATCCACATCGGCACCATGGCCGGGAAGTTAAACGGCGTAATTCCCGCCACCACCCCCAGGGGCTTGCGCATGGAATACATGTCGATACCGGACGACACATTGTCCGAGAACTCACCTTTCAGCAGATGCGGAATGCCGCAGGCAAACTCGACCACTTCCAGGCCACGGATGACGGAGCCCTTGGCGTCCGAATGCACCTTGCCATGCTCGCTGGACAGCAGGGCGGCCAGATCATCGAGGTTGTCTTCGACGAGCTGCTTGAATTTGAACATCACCCGGGCGCGGGTGATGGGCGATGTGGCCGCCCATTCCGGAAAGGCCGCAAGGCTGCTGGCAACCGCGTCACCGACTTCCGCCTCCGTCGCGAGCGGCACATCCGCCTTATGTTCCCCGGTGCTGGGATTATAGACGGGACCGAAGCGGCCCGATTTCCCGGCCACATATTTGCCGTCGATAAAATGCTTTAATTGTTCGGTCATGTAATCTGCTCCCATAGGATTCTTATATCGTGAACTTTACATAGGTAAAAATGCAAAGTAATTAGATAAGAATGCACATTCCCTGTGTAAAAACGCACATCAGGTGATCGTTATTTTTGACTGGAACGATATCCGTTTCTTCCTTGAGCTTAGCCGTAAAGGCCGCCTGACGGAAGTGGCTAAAGCACTGAAAGTTGATCACACGACGGTCAGCCGCCGCGTGCTGGCGCTTGAACAGAAACTGGACGCCAAGCTGTTCGAAAGCACGGCACGGGGGTTTGTCCTGACCGAGGCGGGGGAACGGCTGCTGCCCCTTGCCGAGCAGATGGAAAGCTCCTCCGCCACCATTCAGGATATGGTGGGCGGAGAGAACCAGACCCTCACCGGCACGGTGCGCCTTGGCGTGCCGGAAGGCTTCGGCAGTCAGTTTCTGGTCCATGAAATCCCGGAGTTTCAACGCCAGCACCCGAATCTGGAGCTGGAGTTTGTCGCCAATGACCGCTTTGTCAGCCTGTCCAAGCGGGAGGCCGACCTCTCGATTACCCTCGGCCGTCCGAAATCCGGCCGGCTCATTTCCCGCAAGCTCACCGACTATCGTCTGCGCCTCTATGCCACAAAAGATTATCTGGACCTGCATCCGCCCATACGCCGGCGGGAGGATTTACGCCATCACAGCTTCATCACCTATATCGAGGAGCTGGTTCCGGACCCGCAGCTTCTCTATCTCAGGGATGTGATAGGCAACCCGGAGATCCGCCTGAAAAGCTCCAGCATCATCTTTCAGTTTCAGGCCGTACTGGCAGGGGCCGGGATTGGCATTCTGCACTGTTTCTCCGCCGAAGAATATCCGGCGCTGGTTCCCATCCTGCCCCGTGAAATCAACATTGAACGAAGCTACTGGCTGAACACGCCGGAGGATATTCATGACCTTGCCCGCATCAAGGCGGTCAGTGATTTTTTAAGTGACGTTGTTGCAGAAAAGCGCAATAAACTGATGGGCGAATACTGAGCCGTCAAAACCCGCCCGCCGAAAGATTTTAATGATACTTCGGCCTGCATCGAATCATTGAGACATATCCCCCGCTATTCTTGGGCTCCCCGTAAAACATAACAAGAAGAGGTCAGAGCCATTACCGTCCCGCAAATCAATCGCCCGAAAGAGTATCTGCTGCTGATCCTGCTCGCCTGCCTGTGGGGCTCTTCCTATATGTTCACGAAGATGGGGCTGGAATCGCTGCCGCCGACAACATTGGTTGCGCTGCGTGTCTCCTTTGCCTCGCTGATCCTCCTGCTGGTCATCTGGCGTCAGGGATACCGGCTGCCGACCACCCGGACGGATTGGTGGAATTTTTTCGTTCAGTCCTTCCTGAACGGCTTCGGCGCATGGACGCTGGTCGCATGGGGCCAGCAATTTGTGGATAGCGGATTGGCCACGGTGCTCAACTCCACCTCGCCGATCTTTGTTTTCCTGATCACCTGGCTGATCACCAGACATGAGACCGTCACTTTCCGCAAGATCGCAGGCGCCTTCATTGGCCTTGCCGGGGTCATCCTGATCATCGGGGTCGATGCCCTGCAAAGTCTGGGGCAGCAGGTCTTCGCCCAGCTCGTCATCCTGCTCGCGGCCATGCTGTTCGGCTATGCCGCCATCCGCGGCAAGAAATTCGCGCACCTGCCCTCCACCGTCACGGCGGCGGGCGTCATGATCATGGCCTCCGCCGTGCTGGTGCCCGCCAGTTTAATTGTTGACCAGCCCTGGACGCTGGAGCCGAGTCTGCGCTCCCTCGCCGCGGTGATGGTTCTCGGCACATTCGGAACCGCCATTGCCCTGCTGATCTATTTCCGGCTGATCAATACGCTCGGCTCCATGAATGCGGCGAGCCAGAGCTATCTGCGTATGGGGGTCGGGGTCATTCTTGGTATCCTGATATTCGGAGAACAACTCTCCCTCACCGTTGCAATCGGGGTTGCCATCGCCATCCTCGGCGTTGCGCTGATCAATATCCCTGCGCGGAAACCCTAGGAACAGCCGTTCTTCACCCTCTCGCGCGCAAGCTCCATATCTTCCGGCCGGTTGATATTGAAAAAAGGATCCCCGTTCCCGATTGGCCATTCCACCTCCTGACAGGGATAGCGGGCCGTAAAGTCCGTTACCTTGCGCAGATTGTCTTTCATCAGCGCATGGCGCAATGCCCCGATGATGGACAGGGGCCAGAGGGCGATCACAGGGTGTGTGCGGTCACCCGACCGGGCCATGACGATAGTTTCCTTGTCAACTATCTCATTGGACGATAGCCGACTGACAAGATCACCGGGAAGAAAGGGGACATCGGTTGGCACGCTCAGCATGTGTCCCTCCGTGATGCCTCTGCCCGCAAAATAATCAAGGCCGGTCAATATCCCGGCAAGCGGGCCAAGAAAGCCTTCTATGCAATCCGGGCGGATGGCAATCTCCGAGCTGAATACCATGCCATCAGGATCATTCAGGTTCAGCAATATCTCTGCCGTTTGCGGACGCAGGCGGGCAAAAGTCCGCTCAAGCAGCGTCTGGCCGTCAAGTTCCAGCAAATACTTTCTGCCGCCGCCCATACGGCGTGACCGCCCGCCCGCCAGAATAACCGCCGGAATTGCGCCTTTCATGACTTCATCCACCCTGCCGAAAACCGAAATGTAAGAATTTAATTACCATATTCATGTAAAATGCACTCTATCAGGCGCCGGAATGACGAACCTTTTCACATATGTGACGTCCGGCGTCAGGGGAGTATATATGAAATTTGCCACGCTGGCCGATATTGAGCAGGGGCGCGATAACAATCTGAACCTGATCCGGATGATCGCGGCGACGGGCGTGCTGATTTCCCATGCCTGGCCCGTCTCAACCGGCGTGATTGAGGATCAACCCCTTGCCACTCTACTGAACGGCATCGACCTTGGCATGATCAGCGTCTATATCTTTTTTGCCATTTCCGGTTACCTGATCGCGCAAAGCTATGACCGCGATCCGAAGCTGACGCATTTCTGGACTGCTCGCGCCCTGCGTATCTTTCCGGCTCTCTTGGTTGTCCTGCTGATCACGGCGCTGGTGCTGGCGCCGATCATCACGGTTGCAACAGTTGATGCCGTGTTGAAGGAGGCACCGGAATATATCCTCCGCAATTTCACGCTCTTTTCGCTGGATCAGTTCCTGCCCGGCGTGTTCAAAGGAAATCCCGTCGGCGGCGCCATCAACATTCCGCTCTGGACCTTGAGCCACGAACTCCTTTGCTATTTTCTTGTGACCCTGCTGGGGCTCGCCGGGATGCTGAAGCATCCCCGCCTCATGCTTCTTGTCTGGATCCTGTTCGTTCTTCTCTATGCGATGACCCTTTACCTTGAACCGGAGAAGCGGCTTGTCGCCCTCACCAAGCTGGCGTTTCCCTTCATGATCGGCGTCCTCTTTTTTGTCTGGCGCAAGCGCCTGCCCATGAGCTGGTGGATCGGGATCGCGCTGGCCCTGCTCGCCCTCGCCGCCCATGGCAGCCTTGTTTTCAGAGAGATCTTTGTTTTCGCGCTGGTCTACTGGGTTTTTCTGCTTGGATACCTGCCGACGGGATCGGTCCGCTCCTACAATCGTCTCGGCGATTATTCATATGGCATTTATATCTATGCCTTTCCCATCCAGCAACTCATTGCCTATTCCGGCGTCACGACGCCCATGATGAATATTCTGCTGGCCTTTCCGCTGGCCCTTGCCTGCGCCGTCCTGTCCTGGACCTTCGTCGAGAAGCCTGCGCTTGCCCTTGCCCGGCGCTTAAGAGCATCCCGCCGCGCAAATATCTGAGAAGGAAACGGGCTTTCGCTTGGAGTTTCGCTAGTGACATCCACGTATTTGTCGATATGTTACGTCCTCAATTGACACGTTACGCTTCAGGATATCGTTATGCCCTTTGACCGTCCCGCCCTGATAAAAGGAATTGTAAAAATCGCCCGCGAAGCGGGGGACAGGATCCTCACCATCTATAATCAGGATTTCGATTTTAAAGTGAAGTCGGACAGTTCCCCGGTGACGGAAGCGGATGAGGCCGCAGAAGCAATCATCCTGAAAGGCCTTGCCGATCTGACGCCCGATATCCCGGTCCTTGCAGAGGAAAGCCAGGCCGCGGGGCGCGTGCCCGATCTTTCCGGCGGCGTGTTCTGGCTGGTGGACCCCCTCGACGGCACCAAGGAGTTTATCAATAAGCGCGGAGACTTCACCGTCAACATCGCCCTTGTCGAGAATGAACGGACGACCATGGGCGTTATCCATGTCCCGGCGCGGGGCACCACCTATTTCGCCGAAGGCCCCGGCCGTGTCTGGCGGCAGGAAGGGGACGGCGCCCCCGCTCCCATTTCGGTCCGCGTCGCACCGCAAGACGGATTGACCGTCGTTGCCAGCCGTTCTCACCGGACGCCGGAGACGGATGAATATATTGAAAAATTCACCGTGAAAGAGCTTATCTCCGCAGGCTCATCCCTGAAGCTCTGCCTGGTGGCGGAAGGCAAGGCCGACCTCTACCCGCGCTTCGGACGGACGATGGAATGGGACATCGGCGCCGGACAGGCCATTCTGGAGGCTGCGGGCGGCACCGTCGAAACATTGGACGGCGCCCCCCTCCGCTATGGCAAGGACGGCCACGACAACCCCTATTTCGTTGCCAGAGGCCGTCTTTAAACCGGCATAGGGTCAGGCGTTCACATCAATTACAACACGGCCCTTGATCTGGCCGTTGATGATATCCGCCGCCAGTGACGGCAGGTTGGTCATCGGCTCCACCCGTGTCATATCAGCGAACAGCGACTTGTCGAGATCGGTTGCAAGACGGCTCCATGCCTCGATCCGTTTCTCCCGTGGCGCCATGACGCTATCCACACCCAGAAGGGAGACGCCCCGCAGGATGAACGGCAGAACCGATGTCGGAAGGTCGTTGCCCCCGGCAAGACCGCAGGCGGCAACCGCCCCGCCATATTTGATCTGCGCCAGCACGGCGGCCAGGATTTTACTGCCCACGCAATCCACCGCCCCGGCATAGCGTTCCTTGTCAAACGGACGGCCGCTGCCCATGGTTTCCTCACGACTGATGACTTCTGCCGCGCCAAGTTTCTTGAGATAATCCGCCGTCTCTGCCCGACCGCTTGAGGCAATGACGCGATAGCCAAGCTTCGCCAGCAGGGCAATGGCAACGGAACCGACACCCCCGGCCGCGCCGGTTACCAGAATATCGCCCTTATCCGGCGTCACGCCCGCCTTTTCCAGCGCCAGAACGCACAGCATGGAGGTATAGCCCGCCGTACCGATGGCCATGGCGTCCTGCATCGTGAAGGCGTCCGGCAGCTTGATCAGCCATTCCGGTTTCAGCTTCTGTTTCTGGCTATAGCCGCCCCAGTAAAGCTCTGACAGGCCATAGCCATTAACAATCACCTTGTCGCCCGGCTTGAAGTCCGGCGATTTGCTTTCCGCAACCGTCCCGGCAAGGTCGATCCCGCCAACCATGGGAAGACGGCGGGCAATACCCTTGCCAAGGACAGCAAGGCCATCCTTGTAATTCAGAGTGGAGTAAGACACATCAACCAGCACATCCTCGTCCGGCAGATCGGCCACAGAGAGGGTCTTGAAGCCTGCCTTCTGCTTACCATCCTGATCTTCGATTACCAATGCTCTGAAAGTATCGCTCATGCTTTTTCCCTTATTTTTTACTGGCTGTTTTTACCCTTTACAGCCTGTTCGCGCATCCCGTTGAAATACTAACTCACAAGCAATTGTTTTTTAAGGAAAATATTTTACACTATTTTATATAGAAAGACGCTTCCCGATGTCACCCGACAGTTAAGGAGTTGCTTATGCTGGAAATGGAGAAAAAGCTTAAGGGATATGTCCTGACAACGGCAGAAATTCTGTATCATCTGCCAGATTATCCGGAGTTTCTGCAAACCTATATCTGGCAGGAATATGACCTTGCCCCGAAATACCCGACCTTGCAGAAATTCCTTGATTTCTGGCAGCGGGAACTGGACGGAAAACTGCATTCCGTCCGCTTTGCCTCCAACAAGCTGATTTATCCGGGCGAAATCCGTTTTGCGGATAGCGCCTATCGTCTGCACTAGACGATCAGCTTACCCGCCGGTGCTTCCCGCGAAGCGCCAGTTGACCTCCTCCCCGCCAAGAAAGGGGACGAGGCCGCCGTTTGGCGCCTCAATCCGCTCCGGTGCCGTAAAGCTGACAGGCTCCAGTGTCACCCGCCCTTCATTGAGCGGCAGGCCATAGAAATTCGGCCCGTTTTCCGAAGCAAACGCTTCCAGCCGGTCCAGCGCCCCTTCCTCCTCGAACACCATGGCATAGCTTTCGAGTGCATAAGGCGCATTGAACAATCCGGCGCAGCCACAGGCTGCCTCCTTATCCTTTGCCGCATGCGGGGCGCTGTCGGTGCCGAGAAAGAATTTCGCGGAACCCGATGTCGCGGCCTTGCGCAGCGCCAGCCGGTGCACCTCCCGCTTGGCGATCGGCAGGCAGTAAAAATGCGGGCGAATGCCGCCCTTGAAGATGGCATTGCGGTTAAAGACGAGATGATGCGGCGTGATTGTCGCCGCGATATTGGGCCCGCCCGCTTCGACAAAGGCGGCGGCATCGGCGGTCGTGATATGCTCAAACACCACCTTCAGGCCGGGAAAATCCTTCAGCAGCGGGATCATCACCTGTTCGATAAACACTGCCTCGCGATCGAAGATATCGACATGCGCATCCGTCACCTCCCCATGCACGAGGAGCGGCAGGCCCACCCGTTGCATCACCTCCAGCGCGGGATAGATATTGCGGATATTTGTGACCCCATGGCTGGAATTGGTCGTGGCATTTGCCGGGTAAAGCTTGGCCGCGGTAAAGACGCCCGCCTCCTTGCCCTGTTCCAGCTCTCTCGGGTCAATGCTGTCGGTGAGGTAACAGGTCATCAGCGGCGTGAAATCGGCGCCCGCAGGCAAGGCGGCCATGATCCGCTGCCGATACGCCGCCGCCGCCGCCATCGTGGTGACGGGCGGGACGAGGTTCGGCATGACAATGGCACGGGCGAACTGCCGCGCCGTATATTCTGCGACCACCTTCAGCATTTCACCATCGCGCAGATGCACATGCCAGTCATCGGGGCGGCGCAGCGTGATCGCCGTGCGCGTTTCGGGGCTGACCTTCTTTTCGGTTCCTGCGTCACTCATCTAAGATCCATCCTCAAATTCCGGAGATGCCGCTCTTTCATAATACGCGATGTCGCTCTTGCCAAGGGCGCGTTCCTGACATACCTGTTAGGGACGTTGCGGAAAGGCCCGGAGTTGCGATAAGCCATGGCGAAACTGACTGTTACAAAACTCGACAATCGCCGCATCCTTGCCCTTGCGGGAAAGGATGTGTGGACGTTTCTGCAAAATCTCATCACCAATGACATGAAGGGGGTCAGCGAGACACACGGCCTTTATTCCGCCTTGCTCACCGCGCAGGGAAAATTCCTGCATGACTTTTTCATTGTGAAAAGCGGCGATGCGTATCTTCTGGATGTTGCCCGCGACCGGGCGGAGGATCTGATCCGCCGTCTGACCCTGTACAAGCTGCGGGCCGATGTCACCATCAGCCCAACAGATCAGGCCGTTTTCGCGCTGTTTGGCGCGGACGCCATCGCTACGGCCGGACTAGCGGAGAAACCGGGCGCCGCTGTCGATCAGGCGGGAAGCATTCTCTATGTCGATCCACGTCAGCAATCCCTCGGCGTCCGGATCATTGCCGCGGCCGATTTCAATCCCGCGTCCCTGTTCCCGGATGCAACCAAATCGGACGCTGCGGCCTATGACGCCCATCGCCTCAAGCTAGCCATTCCCGATGGCGGGCGCGATATCCTGCCGGAGAAAAACTTCCTGCTGGAAGCCAATTTCGAGGAGTTGAACGGCGTCAGCTTTGCAAAAGGCTGCTATGTGGGGCAGGAACTCACCGCGCGCACAAAATATCGCGGGACGATCAAGAAACGCCTGCTGCGCATCGAGTTTGACGGCGAACTGACCGACGGCGATAAAATCACCCTTGAGGGGCGGGAAATCGGCGAGGTGCGTTCCTTCGCGAATGGTCAGGGTCTTGCCCTGGTCCGGCTGGACGGAATGGCTGGGGAACCCGCGGCGCTGGAACCGGCAGGCATCCGGATTGTTGAACCGGACTATATCACCCCCGCAATCGCAGAATAATCTCCTGCCTGCAATATGCTTGCATGGTGGCGACAAAGAACATAAAGTGAACGTAATTCTCAGAAAAAGCAAACAGGACCGGAAATGAGCGAGAGCTGCACATGGTACGGGGACGACCCCTTTTACAAGGCCTATCATGACGAGGAATGGGGCGTACCGGAATATGACAGCCGGGCGCTATATGAAAAACTCATCCTCGACGGGTTTCAGGCTGGTCTTTCCTGGATCACGATTCTCAGGAAAAGGGAGAATTTCAAAGCCGCCTTCGACAATTTCAACCCGGAAATCATCGCCCGCTATGATGAAGCGAAGGTGGAAAGCCTGATGCAGGACAGCGGCATCATTCGCAACCGCGCCAAAATTGTCGGCACCATCAAAGGGGCGCAGCTTTTCCTGGAGATTGAAGAGAAACAGCCGGACGGTTTTTCTCATCTTTTGTGGAATTACCTCGACGGCGCGCCCCTGCAAAATAGCTGGAAGGCCCGCGCGGATGTACCTGCCGAGACAGACCTCAGCCGCGCCATATCGAAGGATCTCAAATCACGGGGCTTCAAATTTGTCGGGCCGACCATTGTCTATGCCTTCATGCAGGCCGTCGGCATGGTCAACGACCATATGACCGGCTGCCCCCGCCATGCGGAAGTAAAGCGTCTGGTGCGCTGATTTCCCCTTGCTCTCACCGGCAAACAGAGGCATTCCTGCCCCATGCTCCCTGAAATATTCGGACAGACCCCATGCAACCACGGCTGAAAGCGGAAATCTGGATCAAGGCCCATATCCGCAAATGTGCCACCTTTAATATTCCGGCGGTGGTTGTCCGGCGCGGCGATGAGACGGCGGGCTCCGTTCTTATCAAGATCAACCGGCTGGGGCCGGGCTGCATGGTTCTCTCCCCCACCACGAATTTTGATGACGGGGCGCGGATGTGGCTGAAAGGCACGGGGCCGGACTGGGTTGAGGAAGCGGATGCCGACGCCTATATCGAAAGACGAGTGAAGAATGATCCCGATCTCTGGGTACTGGAAATCGAGGACCGGGAGGGACGCGCTTTTCTGGAGGAGAAAATCGAATAGCTATCGGCGAATCAGGCGATGGAAGGGAATATTCCACTGCTGCTGATTCGGACTGTTCTTCACGGGGCTTTTGTTTTATCCTCCCACAATATATTCCATATTTTTAGCCGAAATTTGTCCGATGAAACAATATCTTGATCTTCTTCGAACTGTCCGCAACGACGGTGTCTACAAATCAGACCGCACCGGCGTCGGTACCTACAGTATTTTCGGCCATCAGATGCGGTTTGATCTGTCGAAGGGGTTCCCCGTTCTCACCACCAAGAAACTGCATGTGAAATCCATCATTCATGAGCTTCTGTGGTTTCTGTCTGGCGATACCAACATCCGCTATCTCAAGGAAAATGGCGTGCGTATCTGGGATGAATGGGCCGATGAAAATGGCGATCTCGGGCCGGTTTATGGGGCGCAGTGGCGCTCCTGGCCAACGCCTGACGGCGGCAGTATCGACCAGATCGCCAAGCTGATCCAGCAGATCAAAACAAATCCCAATTCGCGCCGCCTGATTGTCAGCGCCTGGAACCCGGCGGAAGTTGACAATATGGCGCTGCCGCCCTGTCACTGCCTGTTCCAGTTCTATGTGGCGGACGGCAAACTCTCCTGCCAGCTCTATCAGCGGAGCGCGGATGTCTTTCTCGGCGTGCCTTTCAACATTGCCTCCTACGCCCTGCTCACCTTGATGGTCGCGCAGGTGTGCGATCTGGAGCCGGGCGAATTCATCCACAGCTTCGGCGATACGCATCTTTATGCCAACCATGTGGAACAGGCGGATTTGCAGCTCTCGCGCATTCCCGGCAAACTGCCGAGCCTGCATATCAACCCGGATATCAAGGATATTTTCGCCTTCACCTATGATGACTTCACTTTGGAAGGGTATGAGGCGGCGGCGCATATTCCGGCCAAGGTCGCGGTCTGAGACATATGACGGGCGTTCTTCTTTCCGCCATCGTGGCGGTTTCCGAAAATCATGTCATCGGCCGGAAAAATGCCCTGCCCTGGCGGCTGTCCAACGATCTTAAATGGTTCAAGAAAACGACCATGGGCAAACCCATGATCATGGGACGAAAGACGTTCGATTCCCTGCCCGGCCTGCTGCCGGGTCGGCCGCATATCGTTATCACCCGCCAGCCCGGCTATGCCCCTGAAGGGGCAATCGTTGTGCACAGCCTGGATGCAGCCATCGCCCGCGCAAGGATCGAGGCGGCAAATGCAGAGCAGGATGAGGTTATGATTATCGGCGGAGCGGAAATTTACCGGCAAAGCCTCGACCGGCTTGACCGGATCTATCTCACCGAAGTCCACGCAGCCCTGGAGGGGGACGCCTTTCTCCCCGATTTCGGGAGTGAAGACTGGACGGAAACCTTCCGGGAATTCCATGAAAAATCGGACAAGAATGAGTTCGATCACAGCTTCGTTATACTGGAACGACAGAAGCTCGGTTAAATTTAACCGTTCCCCCTTTCAAAATTACATTAAAACAATTATATTCAGTCTGTTGGGAAACCAACTATGGCGATAAACGTTGCATGGAATAAACGTTGCGGACCCGGGGGCGGTACCCGGCGCCTCCACCATAAGGACAGACGCAGTTGCACCGACGGCTGTTTTTATGATGGGGGCGAAATAGGCTCGACGCGCGCAGTAAAGATGTAATTTTTGCCCGGCATGATACCACCGTATAACGGGGTCAAATCTATAAATGCTAACGATAACGACGAAGCATTTGCCGTAGCTGCTTAATTGCACTACACGGGGTTCGGAGGGGCACCTGGCAACAGAAGCCCCTCCACTTGTTTTTACAGCATGCGACGCCCGGTTAAACTGTCTTCCGCATTAGAGGAATGTGACTGCCCGTCGGCGCATTGAAGGTGGGGGTCGGATTAACATATGAATGACGAAATCAATTATGCCAAGATGGTTGAGACGGCGTTGCTGGATGTTGTCCGCAATGCGCTTCGTCATATAGCTGTGAAGGGCCTGCCCGGGGATCAGCATTTCTATATCACTTTCAGAACCCATCATCCCGGCGTTTCCATCCCGACGCATCTGGCCGAGCGTTACAAGGACGAGATGACCATCGTCCTGCAGCATCAGTTTTGGGATGTCACCGTGGAACCCGATTACTTTACGGTTGATCTCAGCTTCAATCACAAGCGCGAAACCCTCCGCATCCCGTTCAGCGCCCTGACCGCCTTTGCCGATCCGTCTGTACAATTCGGCCTTCAGTTTTCGCCCCCCCTTTCCGAAAGGGAGAAGGCGGAAAATGAGGAACAGACCCCCGCAGCATCCACCGAAACATCGGAAACTGCTCCCGCGGCCGATGGCGAGAAGCAGGGGGAAGTCATAACCCTTGATGCGTTCCGTAAAAAATAGATAATCTTCCGCGCAACCTATCACCCCTCAATATCTGCATTGAAAGCCCCTACCATGCCCGAATTTCATTATCAGGAAATGTATTCCCTTGGCAAAGACGACACCCCCTACCGCAAGCTGACGTCCGATCATGTCTCGACAATCACGGTCGAGGGCCAGGAAATCCTGAAAATCGAGCCGGAGGCGCTCAGCCTGCTGGCCGCAGAGGCCATGCATGATGTGGCGCATCTCCTGCGCCCGCAGCATCTGCAGCAGCTCGCCAATATCCTGAAAGATGATGAAGCATCCGAGAATGATAAATTCGTCGCGACCGAGCTTCTGAAAAACGCCAATATCGCCGCGGGCATGATCCTGCCCGGCTGTCAGGATACCGGTACCGCCATCATCATGGGCAAGAAAGGGCAATATGTCTGGACGGACGGGACGGACAAGGAACAGCTTTCCCGTGGCGTGTTTGAAACATATACGGAAACCAATCTCCGCTATTCCCAGCTCGCCCCCATCAGCATGTTCGAAGAAAAGAACACCGGCACCAACCTGCCCGCCCAGATCGACCTGTATGCCGTAAACGGGGATGAATATAACTTCATGTTCGTGGCCAAGGGCGGCGGCTCGGCCAACAAGACCTTCCTCAATCAGGCGGTGCCCAGCGTCATGACGCCCGAACGGCTTGTCCCGGCGATTGAGGAAATGATGCTCTCCCTCGGCACGGCAGCCTGCCCGCCCTATCACCTTGCCGTGGTTATCGGCGGCACCTCCGCCGAGGAGACCATGAAGACCGTCAAGATGGCCTCGACCAAATATTACGACACCCTGCCGACCAGCGGTAATGAGCATGGCCGCGCCTTCCGCGATCTCGATATGGAGGCGGAAATCCTCAAAGTTTCGCAAGGGCTCGGCATCGGCGCCCAGTTCGGCGGCAAATATTTCTGCCACGACGTCAGGGTGATCCGCCTGCCGCGTCATGGCGCCAGCGTCCCCATCGGCATCGGAGTGTCCTGCTCCGCCGACCGGCAGATCAAGGGCAAGATCAACAAGGACGGCGTGTTTCTGGAACAGCTTGAAACCAACCCCGCGAAATATCTGCCGGAGGTAACGGACAAGGATCTGGGCGGCAATGTCGTCAAGATCGATCTCAACCGCCCGATGAAGGAAATTCTGGCGACCCTCAGCCAGTATCCGATCCGCACCCGTCTCAGCCTGACCGGCACGATCATCGTCGCCCGCGACCTCGCCCATAAACNGCTGCGCGAGATGCTGGAAAATGGNGANGATCTGCCGCAATATTTCAAGGANCATATNATCTANTACGCNGGNCCNGCCAAAACACCGGAAGGCTANGCCTCCGGCTCTTTCGGNCCGACNACNGCCGGCCGCATGGANGCCTATGTNGATCAGTTCATGGCCGCCGGNGGCAGCATGATCATGCTGGCGAAGGGNAACCGTTCCAAAGTCGTTGTCGATGCCTGCCACAAGCATGGCGGNTTTTATCTNGGCTCCATCGGNGGNCCNGCCGCCATCCTTGCCCAGAACAACATCAANAAGGTGGACGTCCAGGCATTTGANGAATTCGGCATGGANGCCATCTGGCGGATNGAGGTGGANGATTTCCCCGCCTTTATCGTTACAGATGACAAGGGCAATGATTTCTTCGCCCGGAAGTAACCATGGATGACCCCCGCGATGCGCCGGAGGNCTCNAAGGCGCANATCGTCAAACATTCCATCAGCATCGCCGGGCACCGGACCAGCATCTCGCTGGAACGGCAATTCTGGGATCTGCTGCGGGACGCNGCNGCGGCCCGCNATCTCAGCATTAACGAGCTTGTCTCGGAAATCGACCGCGAGCGGGAAGGCAANCTTTCCAGCGCCGTGCGGCTTTATATTCTCGACGANCTGATCCGNAAAACGACATCTGATACNTGNGTCCAGCCATAACTNCCCTTGGGTCTGANANAATCAGTTCCTATATAAANANNAANNGGACATCAAATTCAGGGCGGTCTTTTACATGGGNGATGTTGTCAATCTGAACCGNTTTCGCAAAAACCGCGACCGCAAGAAAANTGAAGAGGACGCGCGCAACAACCGCATCCGCTATGGTCGNACGGGNCAGCAGAAAAAACTGGATCGCGCCGAAAGCGANCGGAANAAGNCGGANGTCGAGCAGAAAAAGCTGATTCGCGACGATGANGACGGNGAAGATCCNCCTGCCAAATGTTAGCCCTTTATTTACCTGTCCNGTTTAAAATCAAAATACCGTCACAGAATTGACGCAACCTTCTTCTACATANGGANAGTGACGCAAAGGCGTCGCNTNAGGAGGTATCATGGAAGTTGAAATACAGAAATACCCCGAACCTGCACTGAAGGATCTGTTTGCAGATCCGGTCATGCTNGCCGTTCTGAAACGCGATGGCCTGACCGTTGATGACGTCAAGAAGGTTGTCAAACGATATCAGAAAAGGGCNACCCCACCGGCCNTNNGNCCCTGACGGGCGGNCNCTCCCTCCTCGCCGCNTCCGACTCTTTTGTTGTGCNGCANTGCCCGCTCGCGNTATNATCCGCGCGAACACAATCATTACCGGGTATTGAACGANAGCCATCAGGGAGACAGTCGNAACGTGACGGCAGCAACCAGATACAAGAAAAAATCGGCCACCATCCGGGGATTGAAAATGTCCTATATNGAGGAGGGGGANGGNGATCCGATTGTCTTTCTGCACGGCAACCCCACNTCCTCCTATCTATGGCGCAATGTCATGCCGCATCTGGAAGGGCAGGGTCGCCTGATTGCCCCCGATTTGATCGGNATGGGCGATTCCGAAAAGCTGCATGACAGCGGACCCGACAAATACAGCTTTCGCGAACATCGCGCCTTNCTGGATGATCTGCTGGCCTATCTTGAGGTGNGCAAGAATGTCACGCTCATCGTCCATGACTGGGGCTCGGCCCTCGGCTTTGATTGGGCCTATCGCAATCAGGCCGCCATGAAGGGNATCGCCTATATGGAGGCCATCGTGCGGCCNATCGCAAGCTGGANTGACTGGCCGGAGGCGGCGCGCAACATCTTTCAGGCNTTTCGCAGCCCCGCNGGGGAAGAGCTTGTNNTGGAGAAAAANATCTTTGTCGAACGGGTACTGCCGGGCTCCATCCTCCGCAANCTGGAGGANGAGGAGATGCGNGANTATATCCGCCCCTTCCGCAATGCCGGGGAGGANCGNNGGCCGACCCTGACCTGGCCGCGCCAGATTCCCNTCGAAGGCGAGCCCGAAGATGTCGTGGCCATCGTTGANGAATATGCCGCCTGGCTCAGCCAGAGTGACCTGCCNAAACTCTTCATCAATGCCGATCCGGGTTCCATCCTGATCGGGGCCCAGCGCGANTNTTGCCGCGGCTGGCCCAACCAGAGCGAAGTCACCGTCANTGGCCTGCATTTNATTCAGGAAGACAGCCCGGATGATATNGGCCGGGCCGTGTCGGAATTTNTCGCCCGCCTTTAGTNATCAGNTACACAGGAACGATCGTGGAAAAAAAGCCGGTTAAATTAAANGCCCTTCAGAGCAAGACCCTGATGCTCCTCCAACTGCTGGCGCGCGACCCGGACAGCAGCAGCCCCGTCGGTGACAGCGGGGAGGTGAGAATCACCCGCCTGCCCCATGCCCATGGCAATCACATGCATGTCGGACAGTATGTCGTGGCCAGCCGGGACGCGAGCGGCCTCGCCAACAAATCTGTCTGGACGGCGCTGTCCCGCAAGGGATTGGTCCGCGATAATTTTGAAGAGGAAATCATTCTGACCCCTGATGGCCTGAATTTCTCAACGGGGCTTGAGAAAAACTTCGCCGCCGCCTCGGATCACTAGGAGCCGCCCAATCAACAGGCGGAAAAAAATCCAATGCCGTCTGATAGAGACAGAAAGCTGACAACCATCCTCTGCGCTGATGTCGCAGGGTACAGTCGGCTTATGAATGCCGATGAAGAGACGACCCTCGACCGGCTAAAAAAAACTCATGCCGATTTTCTGCATCACGTGGGTGAGCATGGCGGGCGTCTCGTCAATACGGCGGGCGATGGCCTGGTCTGCGAATTTCCCAGCGTTATTCGCGCTGTTGAATGCGCGGTTGAAGTGCAGAATCTCATCAACCGCGAAAGCCGGTCTGTTCCGCCGGAGAGGCGCATGCTCTATCGCATTGGCATCAATCTTGGTGATGTGCTTGTGGAGGGAAACGATCTTTTCGGCGATGGCGTCAATGTCGCGGCCCGACTGGAAGCGCTGGCGCCTGCCGGGGGCATCTGCATTTCCGGCTCTGTCTTTGAACAGATTAAAAACCGGCTGCCGAGGAAATTTAGTTTCCTAGGCAACAAAGAAGTCAAAAATATCAGCGACCCTGTCGCGGTCTATTCCCTGTCCCTGACGGAAATGCCCGCCCCGGATAACGCCCACATGCCATTGCCAGAAGGCCCTGCGGATCCGGCAACCGGCCTTTCGGAAGAAGACGCCCGTATTCGCGCCTATGTCAAACGGCAGGCCGCATTTTATCGTCGCGCGGGGACTTTCGGCGCCATCATCCTGCTCCTTTTCATTATCAACCTGGCCAGTTCGACTGACTACTGGTGGTTCCTCTGGCCTGCGGGGGCCATGGGATTTGTCCTGCTGATGGAGGCCGTGCGTCTCTTTAGCAGAAACCGCCACGCAGATGACTGGGAAGAGCGGAAGATCCGGGAGATCAAGGCCCGACATCGACGGGACGGTCGCTAGGACTCATCCACCACTATTTTTGATGCGATATCACTGAGCGCGCGCACATCCGGGCTTTGATAATTGTCGATGACAATAGAGGGGCCATCTGCAATGAGAAAACTCAGCGTTGCCTTCCCGCCCGTATCCGACAGCTCCCAGGCATCGCCGCGTCCGCGCTCTTCCGCCAGCAGGCCAAGGCTGTCAAATATCTGATCCAGATTGATACTGTCCTCCGCAATATCAAAATCCGCAATGATCGTCTGCCCATTATCAGCCGGGGTGAAGAAGAAAATATCAGCCCCTTCCCCGCCGTTCAGGATATCATTGCCGCCATTTCCGTACAGCATATCATTTCCCTCGCCGCCAGAGAGGAAATCATCCCCCGACGTGCCATATAGCGTCTGCCCCCCCTCCGGTCCGGTGAACAGGTTTGATTGCGGGGCAAACGCCGCAAAGGCCGCCACATCGCCCACCCCATTCTCGACAAACGTAAAGGTCAGCGTCGTAACACTTGTATCATTATCGCCGTCCGTCAGAATATACTCAAAACTGTCTATATCCCCGGGCTGCGTGGCGGCGGGGGCGGTATAGGTATAATTCCCCTCTGCATCAATGGAAAGCTGTCCGCCCAGCAATGTCTCGATCACAAGCGGATCGCCATTCTGCGGGATATCATATTCCTCACCGTTATAGACAAGTGCGGTCAACTGGCCATCATCGGCGCCGAGACGATCCACCGAACCGGAGCTCACCACATTGTCCGTCTCCACCACAGGAACCGTCCCTTCCAGTACGGCCCCGAGATCCGCCGGATCGGCCGCCACAACGGGCTCATCCCCTGCATTTTCAACCTTGGCAAGCTCATCGGTGCTGACATCATTGCCAAGGCCGATGGCAAGAACCTCGATATCATTGCTGTCAACAAATTGCTGCCATGCGTTGCCATCTTCTGTCGGGACGGCCTGGCCAAAGCTCGGTTCGCCATCCGAAATGAAATAGACGGTCGATTTATATCCTTCAAATGCAGGATCGGTAATTTGTGACGAAAGGACGCCTTGCGCCCCTGTCGCCGTATCGGCAAGGGCCGCGGCATAATTTGTCGCGCCTTCCGGCACCAGATTATCGGCATTCATGACAAACGCCCGCGCATCGTCAATCGAACTTCCCGAAAAAACCACGGAGGCACCGGCGGCAAAGGCGATGATGGTGATATTCACATCGCGCGCCACGGGTGCATATTCGCTGAGCATATTATCAACGGCGGTGCGCAAAATCTGAATGCGGGTTTGCCCGGCGCCGGGCACGAAATTCGTCATCGAGCCGGAAACATCCAGAACGAACAGCAGATTGTGATCGGGCAGGGAAGTGGCCGGCAATTCAACCGCATCCGGCTCTGCAACAGGAACATCATCCACAACAGTTGTTGTAAAGGAGCCGGTGGCGACGGTCCCGTCCTCATCGGCAACATTATAATTGAAGGAAAGATCAAGACTATCGGCCCCCGGTGCCGGATGATCCAGCGCGTCTTTCAGCGTCAGGGTATACTGATACCCGTCTGCATTCGCCTCCGGTCCGAAATCGAGCGAGAAGACGGGCCGCGCCGCGCCGCCTTGTGATGGGACGGCCATGGCCTCGACGCGCTGTGTCACGCCATCGGCAAGCGTTGAAATCGTATAGGTCACCGGATCGCCCGCCGATGTAACTGTCGGCAAGCTGTCAATATCCAGCGTCACACTGCCTGCCCCGTCGAGGCCGAAGTCAACCGGCACCGATCCGCTGACAACTGTCCCGGCCGCAGAGGGATTCGTGCCGTCAGCCAGAGCCGCTTCATAGAGGATTGACGCCGCCACATCGCTGACAATTGGGCCACTGTCCGCGATTGTGACAGGCAGCGAGCCAGAGACGGAATCCCCGCCCGGACCCGTCGCTGTAAATGCCAGATCAAAGGCAATCGTCGGCAGATTTGCGCCCGCCGCATCGAGGTGATCTATCGGCCCGAGCAGCGCAAAATCATAGGAGCCGTCAAGATTGAGCGTGACGGTAAAAACCGGCGCTCCGTTCGCCATACCCGTGACGGCATTCGTGCCGAGGCCATCCAGGACAACGGGGACGCCGCCGGATGTCAGCCCGGTTTCACTGAACTCCGCCTGCACCGTATCGAACGTAACCGCCGCAATATCCCCGCCGACAATCCCAGTTGATCCGCCTTCTATGACGTCGCCCGTCGCCGATTCCGTGACCTCGGCCGGCATAGCCTCCCCAAGCTCAATGGGCGTGCTATCGTTATCCTCAATGACGATTGTCAGGGGTTCTCCCCCCTCGTCAATAACGACATTGCTCGATCCGCCGACCAGCGTCAGGGTCAGGGTTTCCGTCCCTTCCGCAATGTCATCGTCCACAATGGGAATGGTGATAACCGCCGTTGCCCCGGGAGCAAGACCGCTCTCTCCGCCTTCGAACAGAACGGTCTGTATGCCATCTGTCACATAGTCGCCACCCGCCGTTGCCGATCCGCTGATGGTATAATTGACCGCCACTGTCACACCCGGAGCGACCGCCTTGTCGAGAATAAGTTCAAATGAGAGGACGCCGGCGCTTTCATCAACCGTGATGGCCTCCCCGCTTGCAACCGGCACCCCGCCGACAGTCACATTCGACAGGCTGACAACGCCGATATCATCATCCGTGATCACAACCATAGCCTGACTGGAGGCAACATTGATGTCGGCATTCTGCGCCCCCGTCAGGGCGATGATGAAAAACTCGACATTCTCGATCACATCATCATCTATGATCGAAACGGTGAAAGTTGCCTGCGTCGATCCGGCCGGAATGACGATAATACCGTCGCTTCCCCCTTCGATGATATAATCAAGATCGCCCGGCAATCCTGCCCCCACGCCCGAAGCCGATCCGCCGCGCAGATCATAGGTTATCGTCACCGGAACATTCGTTGGCTCATTAAGGCTGACAACAATCTGGAAGCTTTGCAGATTCCCTGTTTCCGGATCTGTAACGGAGACAATCGAAAGGCTGGTCTGAGGGCCAAGACCGGTGATTTCCTGCATGCTTTCAGATCGCTCAAAACCCAGATCGGTTTCTCCCAGCAAATCCGCCGATTTCAAAAGATCACCGACAGTCAGCCCGCCATCAATCTGACCATCCGCAAAAGGATTGAACCCCGCGCCGCCGCCATTATGGGACCGCCGCCCGCCTTCCGGGTTTATCCGGTCCGGATCAAAGTCTTCCTCATTTCTGAACCATTCCGGATTGATCAACCGCAGCACATCGCCATAGAGGTCCACTGCCTGCTGATCGCTTAAAACAAAAGGCTGCCCGGGTATGGAGGAATAGCTGGTGACGATCACCGTCTGGTTCGGCAAGGTGAGAAGCTGCGATCCGGCCTCGTTACTGACGGCGATAGCGCCGGTATAGAGGGTGAAGACAGAGTCTTCGCCAATGCTCTTGACCTGGCCGGACCAGCTTGTCCCGCGGATACCGATGGTGCCGACCGGCGTACGGACATCCACATTTTCCGGCTCGTCCTTGGCAATCTGGCCGCTGACCAGCGAGAAAATCCCCTGTAAAAGGGAGAGGCCAAACTTTCCACTGCCGGAGGAAGGGTTATAAACCAGCTCATCGAGGACCGCCCGGCCATTCTCATTCATGGAAAACTGGGTATCGTCGACAAAAATAATTGTAAAGGACGATCCGCCTGCTGTTTCGATGACATCGCCCTGATAAACCGCCGCCCCTTCAACCAGCTCCACACGGGTGCCATCGGCGTGACGTACGGTAACGGTTCCTTCAAGCCGACTGATCTCGCCGATCGGGCCGCCCGCATCCGACTGAGTACCCGCCGATTGCGCCACCGGTCCGGGGCCGGACAGCTTGCTGACAAGATCCGACGGGATTCGGGCACCGCCCGCGGTCAGAATGTCCACACCCGGGCCGGACGCAAAATAATCATGCACCGTAATGTAACCGCCATCTTCCGATGTCAGGCGAAGATCAACCCCCTCGCGGGAAAACTCCGCAACAAGCGGCTTTATTTCATCCCCCAGCCGCAGGTATCCCTGCTCGGGTGCCTGATAATCGGCAAGGGATCGGCTGTCGAGGTCAGATAAACCTTCCTGTTTCATATTAAACAACCTCTGGGCGGGAGAAATTCATTGCAATGCGAAAAGCGCAATTATCAACCCTTAAAATAATCACATCAAAAAAAGTCGCCGTTTGGTTTCTGTCGGCGAAAGGAATAAACGAAGACATAAAATACAAAGCGCACTGGTCTCAATTGGAAGAGTATGCCACATTTCGAACATATTTCATAAATTTTTTCGCAACTATGGTTAATGGAAAGATTTGTGGAAACGGTCGTTTACTGATTTATATTCCGGATAAGGAAGTACGAGGGGGGCTGTGGCCAAATCCTTACGCATAAAAAGCCCGCTCGGCCGGTCTCCTTCCGCCGGGCTCAGCCGGATATGGGCATCCCTTCTGCTGGCCACGGCGCTCTTTCTACAGATCTCCGATCCCATTGTCCTTTCCAGCTTCCGGGACCGGATTTTTGACATCTATCAGCATTACCACCCCCGTGAAGCAGAGGCGTCGCGCCCGGTTGTGGTGGTGGATATTGATGAGAAAAGCCTGCTCAATCTGGGGCAATGGCCCTGGCCGCGGACCTTCCTTGCCCAGCTCGTTGACAATTTGACGGCAAACGGGGCGGCGGTTATCGGATTCGATATGCTGTTTGCCGAAGCAGACCGTCTGTCGCCCGACCAGATGCCAAAGAATATTGTCAATCTTCCCCCTGATATCCGGGAGAGGCTGGGGGCCCTGCCCTCTTTCGATGACACCTTTGCCACCGCCATCGCAAAAAGCCGTGTCGTGCTTGGCATATCCGTCATTACCGATATTGTCGGGGCGAACAATCTCGGGCTCAACCGGATCCCCTCCTTCGCTATTCTTGGCCCGCACCCGCGAAACTATCTTCGAAGCTACCCTGCGCTTGTCGGCAATATTGCCACGCTGGATGAAGCCGCCGCCGGGCGCGGGATGATTAGTCTTGAACAGGATTTTGACGGTATCGTCCGCCGCATCCCACTCGCCAACCGGGTCGGCGACCAGATTATCCCCTCGCTGGCCCTTGACATGCTGCGGGTTGCCACGGGGCGAAATGTGATCATCCAGTCCGGCGAAAACGGCATTATCGGCTTCAAGGTGGCCGATACCTTAGTCCCAACCGACGCAAGAGGGCGAATCCGCGTCAAATATGCCGAATATGATCCGTCGCTCTATATTTCCGCTGTGGATGTCATAAACGGCGCCGTTGATAAACAGCGCATTGACGGCAAGCTGGTTCTGGTCGGAACATCGGCAACGGGGCTGAAAGATTTGCGGGCATCGCCGCTGACCTCCAACTTGCCGGGGGTCGAGATGCATGTGCAGCTTCTGGAAAATATCTGGAGTAAAAGTTACCTGTTCCGCCCCGACTTCATCGCCATTTTCGAATGGATCGGAACGCTCGCCACAGGATTGCTGCTGATCCTGCTGGTGCCGCTCGTCGGGGCGCGAACCACGCTTGGGCTGCTGATCTTTATCTCTGCCACCGCCATCGGGTCTTCCATTTTCCTGTTCATCTACACATCAACCTTGATTGATGTCAGCTACACCCTGCTCATCTCAATCCTTGTATATATTACCATGGTCTATTCAAATTACCGTGGTACGGAGCAGGAGCGAACCCGGATCAGGAATGCCTTTGCCCATTACCTCTCGCCGGAGCTTGTCGAGAGGCTTTCCGCGTCCCCGGACAGTCTGGTCCTCGGCGGGGAAATGCGCGAAATGACCTTCATGTTCTGCGATGTGCGCGAATTTACGGTGATATCCGAAGGCTATCGTCATGACCCGCGCGGCCTCACCCATCTGATCAACCGGTTTCTGACGCCGATGACGGATGAAATCCTCAAACATAATGGCACCATCGACAAATATATGGGCGATGCGATCATGGCCTTCTGGAATGCGCCGCTGGAAAACGCCCGGCATCCGAAAGACGCCGCGGATGCCGCCTTGCAGATGATTCTCCGCCTTGTCGCCCTGAATGCGCGCCTGAAGGAAGAGGCGGAGGCGGAAGATCGGCCTTTCAAGGCGTTGCGCGTCGGGATCGGGCTCAACACCGGGGCCTGCATTGTCGGCAATCTCGGGTCCGAGCAGCGGTTTGACTATTCGGTGCTAGGCGACCCGGTCAACCTTGCGTCCCGCCTCGAAGGGCAGACCAAGGAATACGGGGTTAGCATCATCATCGGCGAGAGCACGGCCAGGGCCATCCCGGGTTATGCCCTCATCAAGCTTGACCTGATCACCGTGAAAGGCAAGGAGGAGGCCGTGACCATCTACGGCCTGTTCGGCAATGAGGAATATGCCACGCGACAGGATTTCAGGGAAGCAAGAGCCGAAATGGAAGCCTTCCTTGAGCTGTATCTCGCCCGCAACTGGCAGGCGGCGCTGACCCGGCTCGATGGGATCGAGGCAATGAACGACCGGTTTTCCCGTTACGCCGCCCTGTTCCGGATGCGCATCCGGGCCTTTCAGGAGACCCCGCCGTCCGACGGCTGGGACGGCGTTTATCGGGCCAGCGAGAAATAGAGGTGTGAAAATAGGCGCCTCCGACTATCTCCGGCAGGCTTTGGCGATAGCTGGACCAGCAGGGCCGGTCAGGAAAAGCTGAGGCCCGATGCGGCGGACAGATCCCGCAGCGCCTGCGCCTCGCTCACCACTTTGATGGTTGTCATGCCCATTGCGGCGGCCGGCTTCAGATTGATGCCGAGATCATCAAGATACACAACTTCTTCCGGCTTGACGCCCATCTGCCCACAGGCATATTCATAAATCCTCGGGTCTGGCTTTCTGAGGCCAATCTTGCTGGATTCGATCACCTCACCGAACAGACCCATAACCTTCTGCACGTCTGCTTGCGCAGCCGCATCGCGGGTCATGCCCGGTCCCTTCCCGGCCGCCACATTATTGGTGAGGCAGGTGCAGATATATTTCTCACGGCAAATCTTGAGGGCATTCACCATATTCGGCCGGATATCGCCGCCCAGCAGACGGACAATATCCTTGCCCGAAACCGGATGGCCAAGGGCGGCACTTTCCGCCTCGAACAGTGTGTCAAATTCATCCAGCGTCACCTCGCTCCGCTCGAAGCGCGCCCAGGCGTTGGTATCGGGGTTGGTCGAATTGATTGTACGGACAAAATTTTCCGGCAATCCCCGCTCCGACTCATACCGGGCAAACGCCTCAAACGGGCTCGACGTCAGAACGCCCCCGAAATCCCACAGGATGGCTTTTATCATCTTGAAAATAAATCCTTCTGGTGATGCTAAGGCCGCCCGGGGCGACGCAGGTTATCATTCTTGCTTTTGTTAAATAGTGACAGGCGGCCTTTATCCTGTCAAACATCATGATGAATTGAATTTGCGGCAATAAAGATTAATTCTAAAGCAAATAACAGCACAAAAAACCATCCTGATTGTGGGAGATTTCAATGAGAAAATTGATTGTCGGCGCCTTTTTTCTTGTACTAACCACGGCTGGCGCACAGGCGCTGGACAGGGCGGCTTTGAAAAAGCTGACAACGACGAATAGTTGCAGCGGCTGTGATCTGCGCGGGGCAAAACTTCAATATCAGGATTTGAACGACGCCACTCTCAAGGGAGCAAATTTGCGTGATTCCTTTCTGAAACAGATAAATCTCAGCAACGCAAATCTTGAAAAGGCGGACCTGCGCCGCTCCGATATTGAAAAGGCGACCCTCATCTCCGCCAATCTTGATCAGGCTATCCTGCAGGAGGCGGACCTGGAAAAGGCGGTCCTGACGAATGCAACCCTGAAAGGGGCTGATTTACGTAACACTGATTTTGACAATGCCACAATCGAAGGTGGCCAGTTTCTGAATGCCGATATCCGCCAGGCCAATTTCAAGCGCGCGATATTGACCAATGCCGATTTCACAGGAGCAAAGCTTTCGGATGTGAATTTCAAGCGGGCGACGCTGATAGGGGCAAAATTGTCGAACGCTGATCTTTCAAACAGCAACTTCACGCGGGCTGATCTTTCCGGCGCCCACCTCGACAAGACCGATCTGCGCTATGCCAATTTCTATCGCGCCAATCTGGCGGAGGCGGATTTCTCCGCCGCCAACCTCGCCAACGCCACCTTTTGGGGCGCCAATCTTTCCGGCGCCAACTTCACGAATGTGAAGGGGCTGGAACAGGGTCAACTGGAAGCCGCCTGCGGAGATGAGCGCACAAAGCTGCCCGGTCGTATCAAACTTGCGAAGTGCGACCCCTGATGATGCCCTCCAGACGGTCAATCAGCGCAGGCAGTTCCCCCAGATGCGCAAGGGTGTGGAACCGCGAATGGCCGTCCGGCGCCTCCGCATGCTCATGCACCCAGGTCAGATCATGGGGGATATAGACGCCATGGCTCCCTGCTTCTATCGCCGGGATGATATCGCTTTTAAGGGAATTTCCGACCATCATGCTTGCCCCCGGCGTGAGGCCTGCATGATTGAAAATACGGGCATAGGTGGCCGTTGTTTTTTCGCTGACAATCTGGATATCATCGAACAATTCCCCCAGCCCTGACTGGGCCAGCTTGCGTTCCTGATCGAACAGATCCCCCTTGCTGATCAGCACCAGCCGGTAACGGCCGCTCAGCTCGGTCAATGTTTCCCGCACATGGGGCAGTGTTTCGATGGGATGGCGCAGCATTTCCCGCCCGGCGCGCAGGATATCATGCAGGAGGGCGGCAGGCACCCGGTCCTCCGTCACCTCGACCGCCGTTTCAATCATCGACAGGGTGAAGCCCTTAATGCCATAGCCGTAATATTGCAGGTTACGCCGCTCCGCCGCCAGCAGCTTTTCCGTGATATGCCCGCTGTCCGCATAATCGGAGAGAAGCGCCGCGAACCTCTCCTCGGTCAGGCGAAAGAAATACTCATTCTGCCACAGGGTGTCATCCGCATCGAAGCCGATGACCGACAGCCCCTTGCCGCGTGAAAATACAGTCATACCAACCTTACATCAACTTCAGAAAATTCAGAGACGGGGGCAAAAACCACCCTATTCCGCCGCCCGTAGCGGAACGATCTTTCCGGGGTTCATGATATTGTCCGGGTCCAGCGCCTGTTTCAGTGTCGCCATCACATCAACGGCCTCGCCATGTTCCAGATGCATATATTTCATCTTGCCAAGGCCGATCCCGTGCTCGCCGGTGCAGGTGCCGTCCATGGAAAGGGCGCGCTGGATCAGCCGGGCATTGATCCTCTCGGCCTCCGCCATTTCCTTCGGGTCATCCTTCATGATCACGAAGGCAAGGTGGAAATTCCCATCCCCCACATGGCCAACCAGCGGGGCCACCAGAAAGCTGCCTTCCAGGTCCTTCTTGGTTTCCCGGATACAATCCGCCAAGCGGGAAATCGGCACGCAGACATCGGTCGCCCAGAGCTGACCGCCGGGGCGCAGCGCAACGGCCGCATAAGCCGCATCATGGCGTGCCTGCCAGAGCTTCGTGCGTTCCTCCGCCTGTGTCGTCCATTGAAAATCGCCGGCGCCAAATTCGGCCGAGATGGCCCGCACCTGCTCCGCCTGCTCCCGGACCGAAGCCTCACTGCCATGAAATTCCAGAAACAGGGTCGGCTGCACCGGCAGATCGAGTTTTGAATAGCGGTTGACCGCATCCACCTGTACATCATCCAGAAGCTCGATCCGCGCCACGGGGATGCCGCTCTGGATTGTCTGGATGACGGTCTGCACCGCCCCTTCGATATCGGCGAAGCAGACCGTCGCCGCCGAGGTCGCCTCCGGAATGCCGTAAAGGCGCAGGGTAATTTCCGTAATCACGCCGAGCGTCCCTTCCGAGCCGATATACAGCTTGGTCAGATCATATCCGGCCGCGCTTTTCTTCGCCCGGTGCCCGGTAGAGATGACCCTCCCGTCGGGCAGCACCACCTTGAGGCTGAGAATATTCTCCCGCATGGTGCCATAACGCACCGCATTGGTGCCGGAAGCGCGCGTTGACGTCATTCCGCCGATGGAGGCATCGGCCCCCGGATCAATGGGGAAGAACAGGCCGGTATCGCGTAAATACTCATTGAGCTGCTTGCGCCGCACGCCGGGCTGCACCGTACAGTCGAGATCTTCCGGGCTGACCCGCAGGATCGCATTCATCTCGTTCAGGTCAATGGAAACCCCGCCCGCAACGGCATTGACATGCCCCTCCAGCGAGGTGCCCGCGCCGAAGGGAATGACAGGCACTTTATGCGTCGCGCAGATTTTGACAATCTCGGAGACTTCTTCGGTGCTTCTGGCGAAGCAGACAACGTCCGGCGCTTCGGTGATGTGCCAGCTTTCATCCTTGCCATGCTGTTCGCGCACCGCCTGGGCGGTGGAGCAGCGCTCTCCCAGAAGCTTGGTGAGCTTGCCGATTACCTGATCCATTTCGGGATGTCTGTCCGCCATTTGCCTGCCCTTCCCTGTCAACCGCTCTGGCCAGCGTGAATTGTTCCCCCTATCATACAGCCAAACATCAGATCAAAGGAAGAAGAATAGGGAAACCCGATTATGAGTAATTCCACCCTCACACGGTTGCATGAGCAGACGGTTCTGCCGGAATGGATTGACAACAACAAGCATATGAATGTGGCCTATTATGTGTTGATATTCGATCAGTCGCTGGATGTGTTTCTGGATGAAATCGGGCTCACCCATGCCTATCGGGATTCGGCCAACTGCACAATCTATGTCTTGGAAACCCATGTTTGCTACCTGCAGGAGGTGAAGGAAGGCGATCCGCTTGTCATCTATATACGTGTGCTGGATTGCGACGAAAAGCGCATGCATCTGTTCCTTGAAATGCGTCATCGCGACAAAGGCTTCCTCGCCGCCACGTCGGAACAGATGATCATGCATCTCGACCGGGCGGGCCCCAAGGCCAAGGCCATGCCGGAGTTCCTGCAACAGGCGCTTCAGGAACGAAAGGATCGTTATGCGGGCGTCCCCAATCCACCGCAGGCCGGCAATGTCATCGGCATCCGCCGGAAACAGGCATAAAAAACGCCGCCCATCGGGACGGCGGCTTTTTGTTAAAGGGATTAACCGGCAGGGCGGATCACGCCGCCCTGTTCTGTTTATTATTGCCAAGCTTGCCGATCAGATAATCGACATTATCGCCGTCGAATTCGTCCTGGAAATGGGTCAAGACGCGCTCAATCACCCGATTGCGATAGCGTTCGCGATCTCCCGGTGTGCCGTCGAAGTCAAGCTCATTGGCGACATCCAGCCCAACCCGCATGATTTCCTGCAGTCCGCCCGGAATATTTGATTTTTCACATAGTTGGCGAAGGCCGTTTCCGGCGGCATCATTGACCAGGATATGCACGTTGGAAACTGGGATATTCGTATATTTTGCCATTGCCGTTTCGAAGAAATCCACATCCCCGACACAGAGCGCCCGGAGGATAATAGTCGGCGTCAGGCGGTCATTGGCATGAAGCTGCTCGATCAGATCGACGAGTTCCGTATGGCTTGCGCCATCCTTGATAAAGCCGATCATGGCTTTTTCCCGGCTTTCCAGAATGATATCGGTCGCCAGGCCGGGTGACATCTCATGATGCGTGACCAAATGGTCGCGCAGCCTGTCCGACACCATGGTGACCAGCCGTTCGGTCACGGTAATCGGCAGGGCGCTGCGATGGGCCATCGGCGTCTTGACCTTCTCGCTGTCGCCAAACTGCTCCAGCACCCGGACGTAGGTGTCTTCGGAAATGGCCGCGCCTTCATTCTGCATCAGTGTCGCAACGACATCTTCCGAGCCGGTTTCCGCCAGCTTTTCAGAAACAGCCTCCGATACCGTGCTGCGGCTCGCAATGGCCATCTGATGCATGTCGGATTTCTGACTGATAATCTCGAACAGATCCTCATCCGTCAGCGATGCGGAATAACTCAGCATCGGCGTCGCCACATCGGCGATGTCACTGGCCAGCGTTTTGGCAATATCCCGCGGCAGATCGGGAACGGATTTAAGCGTCTCCGCCAATGTCTGACGGACCAGAACTTCCGCATCATTGACCAGCAGACGAAAGATGGCCTCGGCTTCCCGTCGTTCGGAAGAACTGAAGCCGGAGCCGCTCATGCCGCCCGCAATTTTTCCAACTGTTTCCGCCCGCGCCGCCGCGGAGCGATCCGTCAGCAGCCGCTCCACATCCGCAGGGCTTAAAGAACCGTTCGTTGTCACAGTGGCTCCAGTTTTGAGTTGTTCGGAACCCTTACTGTCGCCAATTTTTCTTAAGATTATCTTAAACTGCCGCCTAGAAGCCGCGACATTATGCCCCCTGTTACAGCATTAACTGCTGTGATATCCCGGTCCTCAGTCAGGGCGATGCGCCCTGGAGGATGGAGGAAAAGATGATGAAAATGAAACTCATGACGCTCGGGCTGTCACTGGCCCTGTCTCTGACGGCAACATCGGCATTCGCTGATGGAGATGCGGCAAAGGGCGAAAAGATTTTCAAAAGGAAATGTATGTCCTGCCATACCATTGAAGAAGGCGCCGGAGCAAAGATCGGCCCGAATCTTTTTGGCATTACAGGCAAAAAATCAGCCTCCGTCGAAGGATATAACTATTCAAAGGCCATGAAGGATGCAGATCTGGTCTGGGATAAACAAACTCTGGACGATTACCTGAAAAAACCCCGCGATTATGTCAAAGGGACCAAAATGGGGTTTGTCGGCCTCAAGAAGGAAAGTGAGCGCCAGGACGTGATTACCTATCTTGAGACATTCAAATAATACATAATTTATTTTGGCTGATGAAAGGCCCGGATTTCCGGGCCTTTTCTTTATTGCGGCACACTATTCCCGACCGTTTTCAAATAAACAACGCGACGGGAAATATTTATGATGTGAACCGGTCGATCCGGAAGATTTGATAACCATTATATTGCATAACGCTAATTCATTCCTAGATTAGCAGTATATTGAAATCGCAAATATATTGCATTTTGCAAAAATTAAGACCTTCTTTACATCCTCGGTTTATAGGTTGTTGATGAGGCATTCCAATTTCACAGCAGCATCTGCTGCCTGCGATATAAACCGATAGAGAACAGTGCATTGACGATAAAAGGTTTAGCTTCCCGGCAAATCAGAGATCGAAACGTCAGCGGAATGACTGCCTCTGCAGTTCAGGACGGGCGCGTTCTCAGGCTGAATTACAGCAAGCTCAGGCTTCTGATCCTCGAAGAAGGCAGCCATATTCTCGATTTTTGCCGCGCGATCAATATTCCGGTTACCGGCCATGAAACAACCTATGACGAGTCTATCGCCAAGGATATTTCCGCCGGGGTGTATAACTGTATCATCGTGGATGGCGCCGACGACAACGACATCTGCATGAACATCCTGGCCTCGGTCGCGGGTAAACCGCCCTTTCTGCCGGTCATTGTCATTGATGGCTCCCTCGGATTTCTGCGCCGGGGGGCTTCCGAATGCATCCTGCGGAGCGACCTGACGGCGGAACGGCTTGAAACGGCGCTGTTTAATGCCGACCGGCTTTGCAAGCTGAACAATCGGACAACGATCCTTGAAATGGAGCTGTCCGCCTTTATCGAGGAAGATCCGCTGACGGCGCTGCCGGGCCGCAGCAAATTCCGTATGCGCATGGCGAAGGCCATTGAAAAGGCCCATGCGGCCAAAATTCCTGCCTCCCTGATTATTCTCGACATCAACAGCTTCCGCGAACTTAATGAAATTCGCGGCCATGAATTCGGGGATGAAATTCTCAAGCGGGTGGCCAAGCGATTGATCAATATCGCGCCGGACAATTCGATCATCGGCCGTCTCGGTGATGACGAATTTGCCCTGCTTGCCCTTGATCAGGAAACCGCAGATCCGGTCGGCGGCTATGCGTCGCGGCTGTTGCTGGAAATTCGCAGGCCCTATCTGATCGATGGGCAGAAAACCGATATCAGCCTTTCCGTGGGTCTCGGCATCCTGGATGATCATGACACCGCCGACAGCCTGCTGTACAAAGCTCTCGCCGCCCTCTATTCCGCCAAGCGCGACAAGACATCAATTGTTCTCTATACCCATGAGGATGATCATGCGAGGCGGCGGCAGCTTCGCCTGGCGCAGGATCTGCCGGAGGCCATCAAACATAACCAGCTGTTGCTGAACTATCAGCCTATTGTGCGTATCCATGATCAGCAGGTGATCGGCGTCGAGGCGCTGGTGCGCTGGCAACATACGAAGCACGGGCTGCTATTCCCCGATACCTTCATCCCGCTTGCGGAAGGCTCCGGCTCGATCGAGGCTCTGACTGAATGGGTGCTGGCGGCGGCCGTCCGGCAGGGCGCCGACTGGCTTGAACATGGCAGCCGGCTGTCGGTCTCGGTCAATATCTCGGCGCTTATCCTGCATAATCCCGCCTTCCCCGACATGGTTGAACGGCAGCTTGACAAAACCGGCTTTCCAGCGGAACTGCTGAAGCTGGAGATTACCGAAAGCGCGATCATTTCCGATGTCAACCGGGCCCGTGAGATTGTCTTCAAGCTGCATGACATCGGCGTGCGCCTGTCCATTGACGATTTCGGCACCGGCTATACCTCGCTTGCCTATCTGCGCAAACTTCCCGTCGATGAAATCAAGATCGACAAGAGTTTCGTGCTCAACATGCCGCGCGTGGCCGACGATGAAGTGATTGTCCGCACACTGCTGGATCTGGCCCGCAACCTTGGCCTGTCCGTGGTGGCCGAAGGCGTGGAGGATGCGCAAACCTGGCGGATGCTGGAAGCGCTGGGCTGTGATGTGGCGCAGGGCTATTTCATGAGTCGGCCGATTGATCTTAAGACCTTCAATGACTGGCTGACCGTGCAAAGCTGGAAGCAGGAGCTGAATTAGGCTTCCCGGCCAACATCCGTTTGACGTTCGCACGCATATCCCTGAAAATGCCTGAAAAGCAGGGAGCAGGGAATGTCAGAATTCGGTCCGGACGTCATCATTAACAACGCCGCCTATATCCATCCAACCGCGCTGATCTATGGCAAGGCGCGCCTTGAACAGGGGGTGTCCCTCTGGCCATACACCGTTATCCGGGCGGAATCCTCGGAAGTCGTTGTCGGTGAATACACCAATATCCAGGATTTCGTGATGATCCATGTGGGGTCCGGCACACCGTCAATCATCGGGGCGCACTGCTCCATCACCCATCATTGCACCATTCACGGATGCACCATCGGCGATAACTGTCTGATCGGCATCAATACCACCATCATGGACGGCTGCGTCATTGGCGACAACTGCATCGTCGCCGGACACAGCTTCCTGAAGGAAGGCACCGTCATCCCCGATAATTCCATCGTCATGGGCACCCCCGGACAGGTCGTGCGCACGCAGAATAATTATGCCCGTTGCCGCATGAACGCCTTCCTGTATTATCGGAATGCCCTGGCCTATGGCCGGGGCGAACATCGCGAATGGGCCTCCGATGACTGCCTGCAACAAATGCAGGTGGAAATGGAGAAATTGCAGGAAGAACAGGCCCGGATTGAAAGCCGCGGCGGAACGCTAGTTTGAAAGAACGGATCGAGAGGCACTATGAAGGAAATGCAGAACCCCTATCTCATGTTTCTCGGCGATGTGGCGGATCAGCTTGCCGCCAAGACCGCCAAAGGCATCGTCGACTGGCGCCCTGACTGGTGCCTGGGTCAGATGAAGCTGGAGGGTTGCAAGGCCGATCTCGGCATTCCGGACATGGGCATCCGGGAGGCCGTGGAAAACGGCGCCCGGACCATGATTGTCGGCATCGTCAACTCCGGCGGGTTCCTGCCTGAACACTGGATTTCCGCCATCGTC
The DNA here is from genome assembly GCF_002694385.1 of Sneathiella sp. GTDB lineage: Bacteria > Pseudomonadota > Alphaproteobacteria > Sneathiellales > Sneathiellaceae > Sneathiella. The sequence continues at coordinate 42,010 of NZ_NZMB01000003.1, read as the reverse complement.
GAGGCGCTGGATGCCGGGATGGATGTGGCCAGCGGTTTGCACATCCGCCTCGGCAGTATCCCGGAATTGAAGGCGGCCGCCGAGCGCAATGGCCGCACCCTGTTCGATGTCCGCCATCCAACCCAGACCATCCCCACCGGCAAGGGCACGCCGCGCAGCGGCAAGCGCCTGCTGGCCGTCGGGACCGACTGCTCCATCGGCAAGATGTACACCGCGCTGGCGCTCGAGAAGGAAATGCTCGCCCGGGGCATGAAGGCGGATTTCCGCGCCACCGGCCAGACCGGAATTTTCATCGCCGGGAGCGGCATCTCCGTCGATGCGGTGGTCGCCGATTTCATCTCCGGCGCGGTGGAGATGCTGTCGCCTGCCAATGATGCCGATCACTGGGACCTGATCGAAGGGCAGGGCTCGCTGTTCCATGCCTCCTATGCCGGCGTCAGCCTCGGCCTGCTGCACGGGGCGCAGGCGGATGCCCTCATCCTCTGTCATGAGCCGACGCGTACCCATATGCGCGGCCTGCCGCATATGCCGATCCCCGGCCTCAAGGAATGCATGGAGCTCAACCTCACCTGCGCCCGGCTGACCAACAAAAAGGCCGCCTTCTATGGCGTCGCCATCAACAGCTCCGGCCTCAAGGAGGGGGAGCGCGAAGAGTATCTCGCCAAAATCGAAAAGGAACTGGGACTGCCGACGGTCGATCCCTTCCGCGACGGCACTGCCCGCATCGTCGATAATCTGCCATGAGCAAACGCAGCCTTCAGGCGCGATCCGAAAGCTGGCCGATCCGGGGCAGCTTCCGGATCAGCCGCGGCGCGAAAACCACGGCGGAAGTCATCGTTGTCGAGATTACACAGGATGGCGTGACCGGCCGGGGGGAATGCGTGCCCTATGCCCGCTATGGGGAGAGCATACGCTCTGTCCTCGGCCAGATTACCGCCGTCCGTGACTATATAGCCGACGGGCTGACGCGCGACGGCCTGTTGACCATCATGCCCTCCGGCGCGGCCCGCAATGCCGTTGACTGCGCCCTCTGGGATCTGGAGGCGAAACAGACCGGCAAAAGCATCGCTGCCATTGCCCGCATCCCGGCGCCGGGGCCGGTCATTACCGCCTATACCCTCTCCCTCGACAGTCCGGAGAAAATGGGAGACGCCGCAAAAGCCGCCCGGCACCGCCCGCTTTTCAAGCTGAAACTCGGCGGGGAGGGGGATCTGGAACGTGTCGCCGCTGTCCGTGCCAATGCGCCGCAAACCCGCTTGATTGTCGATGCGAACGAGGCCTGGACCCCTGACATGATGCGCGATTACTGCCCGAAAATGGCGGACTTCGGCGTCGAGCTGATCGAGCAGCCGCTGCCCGCAGGCGAGGATGCCATTCTTGGCGAGATGGAGCGGCCGGTTCCCATCTGCGCCGATGAAAGCGCCCATGATACGGCCACCCTCGATGCGGTGACGGAGCTGTATGATTTCATCAATATCAAGCTGGACAAGACCGGCGGCCTGACGGAGGCCCTCTTGCTGGCGGAGGCGGCGCGCGGGTTCGGCCTTGGCGTCATGGTCGGCTGCATGCTCGGCACCAGCCTCGGCATGGCGCCCGCAATGTATCTCTCCCCTTTCGCCCGCTTTGTCGATCTGGACGGGCCCTTGCTGCTGGAAAAAGACCGGGAGAACGGCATCACCTTCGACGGCAGCATCATGCACCCGCCGAAGGCTGAACTATGGGGATAACGCGGCGGGATGGGACGCGGGACCGGCCCGCGCCCTCCCCCTCTCCATTCCGTCTGCGCGGCGTCTAGCGGCCCTTGAATTCCGGGGCCCGCTTTTCAACAAAGGCCTTCGCCGCGCCCTTGTGATCTTCGGTTTCGAACGCGCGGATCATCTGGTTGGCTTCCCAGTCCAGCACCTCATTGAGCGTACCGTCGGACGCCGTGCCGATATTCTTTTTCATATAACCGATGGCAACCGTTGGCAGAGAGGCCAGCCGTTTGGCCAGAGCGGCTGCCGCATCGGCAAGTTCCGCCGCCGGAACCGACTTGTTCACCAGTCCGATCTCTGCCGCCTCCTTGCCGAGCAGGACATCGGCGAAGAAATAGAGTTCCTTCGTCTTCGCTTCGCCCAGCATCTTCGTCACGAAATAGGAACCTCCGAAATCGCCGGATAACCCGACCTTGGAAAAGGCCGTGGTGATTTTCGCCTCATCCGCGGCAATGCGCATGTCGCAGGCCATGGCGAGGGAGAAACCCGCCCCCGCCGCCGGGCCCGGAATGACCGCCAGCGTCGGTTTCGGCATTTCATAGAGGGTGACGCACATCTTCATGCGATTGCGTAATTCGCGGATACGGCCGTTGACATCCACCTTGTCCCCCGCCTTGGCCGCGAAGCTTTTGACATCGCCGCCCGCGCAGAACGCATCGCCCGCGCCGGTCACCACAACGGCCCGGACGGAATTATCTGCGGCCAGCCGTTCGAAGGCTTCTGTCAGCCGGTCCATCATCTCGGGCGTGAAGGCATTGCGCGAGTCGGGGCGGTTCATGGTGACGGTTGCGATACCGTCTTTAATAGTTTCAAGAAGTACGTCTGACATTTTCTTTTCCTTATTCCCTTTTATGGTGATTTATTGGAAGGGCCGCTACTGGCGCGGCAGTTGCTGTTCGACAAGGTGCGCCCAGATGCTCGCCCCGATGGACAGCACCTCGTCATTAAAGTCGAATTCGGGATGGTGAACGGCATGGAAATGCGTCTCATCCCCGGTACCCAGGAAGAAATAACAGCCGGGGCATGCCTCCAGCATGAAGGCGAAATCCTCGCTGCCCATGCGGATCGGCGTTGCCAGATCCATATTATCCTCGCCGACGATCTCGCGCGCCGCACGGGCCGCTATTTCCGTTTCTTTCTCGTAATTGATCACACTCGGGTAACGGCGCTGATAGTCGAGCTCGATGGCAACGCCATGCGTCGCCGCGACACCGCTGCAAATCTCCCGGATGCGCCGTTCGATAAAATCGCGAATTTCCGGCGTCATCGCCCGGATTGACGCGCTGAGGGTCGCCTCCTGCGGGATGACATTGATGGCCGTCCCGGCCTCGAACAGGGTGACGCTGACCACCGCATTATCGACGGGGCCGACATTGCGCGCCACGATGGTTTGCAGCGCCGTATAAAGCTGTACGCCTGCGGCAATGGGATCATTGGCGAGATGCGGATAGGCGGCATGTCCGCCCTTGCCGCGGATTTTCATCACCGCTGTATCGGCCGAGGCCATGATCGGCCCGACCTTCACATTGAAGCTGCCGCGCGGCATGCCGGGCTGATTGTGCAGGCCATACACCCCCTCGCAGGGGAAGCGGTCGAACAGGCCATCCTTCACCATGGCGTCGCCGCCCCCGCCGCCTTCCTCCGCCGGCTGGAAAATAAAATGCACCGTGCCGTCGAAATTGCGGGTCTCAGCGAGATATTGCGCCGCGCCGAGCAGAATGGCCGTATGCCCGTCATGGCCACAGGCATGCATCTTGCCGTCTATTTTCGATTTATGCGCAAAGTCGTTCAGCTCCTGCAGGGGCAGCGCGTCCATATCGGCGCGGATGCCGATGCTGCGCGGGCTGTTGCCCCGCCCCTTCAGAACGCCGACAACGCCGGTCACGCCAATGCCCTCATGAACTTCGATGCCCCAGCTCCGCAGCTTCTCCGCGACGATGCCCGCCGTTCTGCGCTCCTCAAAGCACAGCTCCGGATGCTGATGCAGATCGCGGCGCCAGCGCTGCATATCCTCATGAGTTTCGGCAATCCGGTTGTAGACGGGCATTGCGTTCCCAAATCCCTGTTTTTATTTTCAGGCATCGTGCCACCCTTTATGCGGATTGGCAACAACTGACGGAACTCCCGGCCCGTCCAAGGCAAAATGCTGCTGGTTCGCCCGCCACCGCTGTCAATCCGCATATGCGAAAAAAATTGTGCGTCTGCGAAAGGATCGCTTGCCATTCGCGCGCCTGACGCTATACTGCGCGCCTCTTTTTTAAAGACAAAGAAATCTTATGGAAATTCGGAACGTCGCGATTATTGCCCATGTTGACCATGGGAAGACTACCCTTGTGGATGGCCTCTTGAAACAGAGCGGCACGTTCCGGGACAACCAGAAAGTGGCCGAACGGGCCATGGACAGCAACGATCTCGAGCGCGAGCGCGGGATCACCATTCTGGCGAAATGCACCTCGGTCGAATGGGACGGATACCGTCTCAACATCGTCGATACCCCCGGCCATGCCGACTTCGGCGGTGAGGTGGAGCGGATCCTCAGCATGGTCGATGGCGTTGTCGTGCTTGTCGATGCGGCGGAAGGGCCGATGCCGCAGACCAAGTTCGTGACGCAGAAGGCGCTTGGCCTCGGTCTCAAGCCGATCATCGTCATCAACAAGGCGGACCGCCCCGACGCCCGCGCCGATGAGGTGCTGGACGAGGTGTTCGACCTGCTGGTCGCGCTAGATGCCAATGAGGAACAGCTCGATTTTCCGGTCCTTTACGCCTCCGCCAAGGAAGGCTGGGCCGCCGCCGATCTCACCGACCCGCGTGAGAATCTTCACCCCCTGTTCGATCTGATCGTCCGCCATGTGCAGGCGCCGGATGTGAATGAGGAAGCACCCTTCCGCATGCTGGTCACCACGATTGAAAGCAATCCCTATCTCGGCCGTCTGCTGACGGGCCGGGTAGAGAGCGGCGTTCTGAAAACCAACGACCCCGTCAAGGGCCTCAGCCGCAAGGGCGGCAAGATCGAGGAAGCGCGCATCAGCAAGATCATGGCCTTCCGCGGGCTGGAACGCGAAACCATCGCGGAAGCGCGCGCCGGGGATATCGTCTCCGTCGCCGGGCTGGTCAAGACGACGGTCGCCGACACCATCGGCACCCCGGAAGAGACCGAGCCGCTGGATGCGCAGCCGATCGACCCGCCGACCATCTCCATGACCTTCGCCATCAACTCCTCCCCCCTTGCCGGGCGGGATGGCGACAAGGTGCAGAGCCGCGTCATCCGCGCCCGCCTGATGAAGGAGATCGAGGGTAATGTCTCGATCCGCGTCGAGGACAGCCCCGAAGCCGATTCCTACATTGTGTCGGGGCGCGGCGAATTGCAGCTCGGCGTATTGATTGAAACCATGCGCCGCGAAGGTTTTGAGCTGTCCATCAGCCGCCCGAAAGTCCTCTATCGCGAGGGCGAAAAGGGCGAGCGTCTGGAACCCATGGAAGAAGTCGTCGTCGATGTGGATGACGAGTTTTCCGGCGTGGTCGTTGAGAAAATCGCGCTGCGCAAGGGCACGATGACGGATATGCGCCCCTCCGGCGGTGGCAAGACCCGCATCACCTTTCACTGCCCGACCCGCGGTCTGATCGGCTATCACGGCGAGTTTTTGACCGACACCCGCGGCACCGGCATCATGAACCGGCTGTTCCATTCCTATGTGCCGCACAAGGGGGAGATTCCGGGGCGGCGCAACGGCGTTCTCATTTCCAACTCGACGGGCAAGTCGGTGGCTTTCGCTATCTGGAATCTGGAGGCGCGCGGCTTCTTCTTTATCGGCAGCGGCGTGGATGTCTATGAGGGCATGATCCTCGGTGAGCATACCCGCCCCAATGATCTGGAAGTCAACCCGCTGAAAGCGAAGCAGCTTACCAATATCCGCGCCGCCGGATCGGATGAAGCCGTCCGCCTCACCCCGCCGCGCAAGCTCAGCCTCGAACAGGCGATTGCCTATATCGACGATGACGAGCTGGTGGAGGTGACGCCGAACAACATCCGCCTGCGCAAACGCCATCTTGACCCGCATGAGCGGAAAAAAGCCTCCCGCGAGAAGGTTGCAAGCTAAACAAAAATAAAGGGGCCAGAAACGGCCCCTTTTTTCTTCTGCCGATCACATCGCCGGATCACCAGAGCCAGGTCGCGGGATCCGCCACTGCCGCCTCGCGGGTCAGGGATTTCAGTCCCTTGGCGCAGCGGACAATCAGCCAGATATAAACAAGAAAGATAATCAGAAACCCGACCCCGATGGGGGTCAGAAGTGTCCCGATTATCCCGTACAGCAGGAACATCCAGAAGGTGCGGATCTGGAAGGTCAGATGGCTTTCCACCCATTCCGGCCCGTCCCCCCGGTTGACATAGGCCATGATCACGCCAACCAGATGGGCAATCGGAAAGACCAGTCCCGCCAGATACAGAAAATAGATGATCTGCGCCATCCTGGCCGGCCCTTCGGCGGGCGGCGGCGCGACCGGTTTTATGACATCCCTCACTTATTCCGGCCCCTTCGTCATTCCATTCCTTCCAGCGCCTCCTGCAACAGGAGGTAGACCTTCCCCACATCCGCCGTGATAAAGGCATCGGAGAGCAGTTCGGAATGATCCACATTGCCCGCTTCCGTCATGATTTCCCGGAATTCTGAGACATACTGATCGGCAAACCGCCGGAAATCGCCGCTGTCCCGATAACGGGCGCGGATTTTGTCCGCATCCCGGGATTTCAGCAGCTTGCGGGTGAAAATGCCCTTCTCTCCCTTACGGTAGCGGCGCCAGAGTTCTTCCGACAGGCTGCTGTCCAGAATCCGGTTGAGATCAATGGTCAGGGAGTTGAGGTTCTCCATAATGAAGGCGGTCGATTTCATGAACTGCTCGTTACGCACGCGGCTCTTCTTGTCGGCCAGCCGGTCGGCTTCCAGCTTCGCCTTCGCCGCCGCCGTCGTCAGGCTCATCATCTGCTTTTCAATGCGCTGGCCGGAGTTGCTGGCATCCTCCGCCGCTTTTTCGGCGGCTTTCTTGAAGGCTTCGCTTTCGTTCTTCAGCAATCCCGCGGACTGGCTCAGCTTCTCTTCCACCTGCCGGATGGACAGGGTCAGGCGCTGCTGCTGGCTTTCAAACTGCTCGCCCAGCAGGCGGGCGCTCTCATTCGCCTTGGCGGTAAAGCGGATCAGATCCTCCGCCTGGCCGTGGAACAGCTCGGACGCATTCGAGCCCGCTGATTTCACCTGCTGGCTGGCCTCGGAGATCTTGGAGGTCACGCGGTCCAGATCGTCATGGATATGCTTGCGCGCCTCGTCGATTTCCAGCTTGTGCTTGGCGAGCGCCCGGTCGGCATACTGGATGCCCTTGATCATCAGTTCGCTGGCCTTGGCCAGCTCCACGGAACGGCGATGGAAACGGTCTGTCGCCTCCGATGCCTGCTCGACCGAATTGTCGAGCATATAGGACCGCTCCGACAGGGTTTTCTCGACCGTTTCCACCTGTTCGGTCAATTGCTGCGCGATATCGGCGAGGGCCTGGGTTTCCTGCTGGAGAATTTCCTCCATGGCTTCGGCGTGGTTCTTTGCCCGGACGGAGATATCGGCCAGTTCCTCCATATGCACCTTGGCGGAGCCGCTCGCCTCGCTGATATGCGAGAGGGAGGAACGCGTCACCTCGGCGAGGCGGCTGCCCTGGCTTTCCGCCCGCGCCGCGGCCTTGTTCAGCTCCTCGATATGGGTTGAGGCCTGATCGCCCATGGCGCGCAGCTCGGCGGAGGCCCGCTCGGCCGTTTTGGCAAGTTCCGCCGTTTGCGAATGGGCCGCTTCCCCGGACTGGCGGGCCTGCAATGTCGCCCGTTCGGCCGTGGCCATGAAATCCTGATGATAACGGATGGTTTCCTCGATCGCGGCAGCGAGCTTGCCCTTGGAATGATCGGCGCTGGCGCCCAGCTCCTTCTGCTGCTTGGCGAGGGATTCGCTGGCGGAGACAAGCGTGCGCGACATCTTGTCGGCGCTGACCTCCATATCGGAGCCTTCCTTGCGCAACTCCTCGCCCGCTTCGCGCATCCGGCTGGTGATGGCGTCCGAAATATCCTTCAACCCTTCAACCTGACGCTGCAATCCGCCGCCGACTTCCGTGATCCGGCTGTTGGTCTCAACGCTCGTCCGGCTCAGCAGGTCGAGATCCTGTTCCAGCCGTTCGCTGATTTCCCGCGACATCTCAAGAATCTGCTGCGATGCCTGCTCGAAGACCGCAATCTGGTTGCGCAGCTGCTCCTGGATTAGCGTCGTGCGCGCGCCTGTGGTTTCCGACGCCTCGTTCAGGGTTGCCGCATGGCTCGCCAGCTTCTCGCCAAGCTGATCGGCATTGCGCAGGGATTTCTCGCCCGCTTCATCGAGCAGCGCCTGACCCTCGCGCAGGCTCCGGTCAATGGCGCCAAGGCTGACCCCGGTGGTTTTCAGCACCTCATCCAGCACCAGCGTTTCGTCCTTCAGCTTCATGCTGGAGAGCAGCATCTGCTCTGCCATCTCACTTGCTCTGACGGCCAGCTCCTGCGAATTCTGATGCAGCTTCTCGGCGGATTCGCGCGCGCCAGTCTCGGTATCGCGAGCGACCTGCAACAGCCCGCCTTCGCGGCTCTCAAGCTGTTCGAGGGCGCGGTCCACCTCGGCCATGCTGCTGGCCAGTGTATTGCGCAGCGCATTCAGCCGCGTGATGCCCTCATCGCTCGCAATGCTGAGGTCGGTTGTGCTTTGCAGCAGCATATCGGCGGTTTTCGACAGCTCGCCGGAGGAGGTGCGGGAGATTTCCTCAATCTCCTGTCCCCGTTCGCCAAGTTTCGCGGCGCCTTCATCGAGCTTCGCCTGCAGTTTGTCCGCCGCCGCTTCAAGGGAGATGATCTCGGCGCCGAGCGCGTCTTTCGTCTCTGTTGTTCTGGTCAGGGTTTCACTGGCGCTGGTGAAGATTTTCTCGCTGGTCTCCGCCAGCAGGCGGGTGATTTCCTGTGATTTCGCATCCGCCGCAGCGACCGCCTTTTCCAGGGTACTGATCTGCGCGGTCAGGGCTGCCTGCACCGCAACGCTGCGGCGTTCCGCATCGCCCGCTGCGGTTTCAAGGCCGTCCGATTGCAGCTTGATGGCGTCATTCAGCCGCACGCCCTGTTCATTGATCCGGTCGATCAGATCGCGAAGATGCGATTCACGCGTCTCCAGTTCGCCCTTGATCCGGTCGGAGGTTTTGAGCAGCCCGTCGGTGGCGGAGCGGGCCGAACTGCCCTGTTTTTCAAGCGCGCCCGACGCCGCTTCAATACGCTCTGCCGCCTTGTCCGTTTCCGCCTGCACCTTTTGCGAATGCCGCTCCAGCGCCTCGGTCAGGCGGGCGACGCGGGCTTCCGCCTCGGCGCTTGGATAGCCAAGATTGGCCATGAGTTGATCGAGCGCATGACCTTTCAGCCGCGCTTCATGGCCGCGATAAAAATACCCCAGAAGTAACCATAAAAAAGCGAGCGGGGCAAAGGCCCCCAGCAGCAGGATTCCCAGGTCAAGGGGCGCAATGGTCAGGATTTCCGGCCAGCCGATTCTTGTATAGGCATAGGCGCCAGCGGCCACCAGCCAGCTTATGGTTAACAAAACACCAACGCCAAAGAGCTTGGCTGCCCCTGACAAACCTTTGTTTTCTGTCATTTTTTGCGGCACAGCCCCGTTTTTCGCCGCAGGCGAGCCTACGCCGCCGCGAACTTCCAGATCTTGATGTTTTTGCAACATCACCCCTCTCCTACCAAACTCTCAGAGAAAGGTTCATGAAATCCTCTCCGGCGTCAAGTTTTCTGATCCGCCGGAGAGGGTGTTCTGTCGGGAAAAACCCTGTAACTACGCTTACTTGATAACGCCCTGATTGATCAGCCCGTCAATGGTGTCTTCCGTAATGCCCCAGTCCCGCATGGCTTCGCGCGTATGCTCTCCGGGCAGGCAGGGCGGCCGCTGGATGGTTGCTTCCGTGCGGCTGAAGCGCGGCGCCGGCGCCGGCTGCACCACCCCGTCATATTCAACGAAGGTCTTGCGGTGGGTGTTATGCGGATGCTTTGTCGCCTCCATGATGGAGAGGACGGGCGCATAGCAGACATCGGTGGTCAGCATGATGTCGTCCCACTCGTCTCGGGTCTTGGTCTTGAACACCTCGGTCAGGCGCGCCTTGATGATCGGCCAGCTTTTGGGATCAAGCTGCGGCGGCAGGTTTTCCTTGTCGAGACCGGTCAGCTCCATCAGCTGCTTGTAGAATTTCGCCTCGATCGAGCCGAGGGAAATATATTTCCCGTCTTTCGTCTCATAGACATCATAATAATGGGTGCCGCCGTCGAGCAGGTTGACGCCGCGCTCATCCTTCCAGTGACCGGCGGCCATCAGGCCGAAGAACATGGTCATCAGCGACGCCGCGCCATCGACCATGGCGGCATCGACCACCTGGCCCTTGCCCGATTTCTGCGCTTCCAGCAGGCCGCAGACGAGACCGAGCGCGAGATACAGCGCCCCGCCGCCGAAGTCGCCGACGAGGTTGAGCGGCGGCACCGGCGCCTCATCCTTGCGGCCGATGGCATGCAGCACACCGGACAGCGCGATATAGTTGATGTCATGGCCCGCCGCCTGCGCCATGGGTCCGTCCTGACCCCAGCCGGTCATGCGGCCATAGACGAGCTTCGGATTGCGCGCGAGCGCCACGTCCGGACCGAGGCCGAGACGTTCCATCACGCCGGGACGGAAACCTTCAATCAGCCCGTCGGCCTTTTCGATCAGGCTGAGCACCGCTTCCTTGCCCGCTTCGGTTTTCGTATCAATGGAGACGGAGCGGCGGCCGCGCATCAGCAGGCTGAAGCGGGAGGTCGGCATGCTGCCGAGGCCCGGATCCGCCAGCCGGTCGATGCGGACGATATCCGCCCCCAGATCAGCCAGCAGCATGGCGCACATCGGGCCCGGCCCAATGCCGCCCATTTCAACGATTTTATATCCAGCTAACGGTCCCATTCGTTTTTCCTTTTTAAATTTTCAGACCCAGAATTTCGCCCAATCTAAACCGAAGGCCTTTGCGCTGTCACCCATAAAGTAACCGGGCGGATACTAGCTTTTTATGCGCAGACAGAGGCAAAGGGCGATCAGGCAACTCCCCGCCATGAAGAAATAAGCCTGCGCCGCGAAGGCATCATAGAGATAGCCGGAGAGGAACATCTCCCCGCCCATAATGAGACCAAGGGCGATGGCGGTATACAGCCCCTGCGCCCGCGCCGAAAATTCCAGCGGAATGGTTTCGCTGATCATCCGCATGGTGCCAAGATGCGCCGCGGCGAAGGTGACGCCATGCAGTGTCTGGATCAGCAGCAGCACCGGCACGCCGGGCGTAAAGCTCATGACGAGCCATCGCAATGTGCCCGCGACACCGGCCAGCAGCAGAAGCTGGACCGGGCTGAACGGCGCGAAGGCCCGGCGGGAGAAGGCGAACAGGATCACCTCGACAATCACGCCTTCGGCCCAGAGAAAGCCGATTGTCTGATCGCTGAGGCCCTGCTGCTGCCAGTGCAGGGTGCCGGAGCTGTAAAGCACGGCGTGGCTGCCCTGAATAAGGCCGCTGGCAATCAGGAACACCACGAAAGAACGGTTGCCGAGCAGCAGGCGAAAGCCTTTGCGCCCCTTGTCACTGCGCTCCACCCGGATTTCCGGCAGCATCAGGCAGCACAGGAACAAGAGCAGATAGGCGACAGCGAGCAAAACCGGAATGAAATCGGGAGAGCGTCCCGTCATCACCACCCCGCCGAGATAGGACCCGGCGATAAAGGCAATCGAGCCCCACAGGCGGATGCGGGGATAGTCGATCTTCCAGGTCCGACCGAGAGTCAGCACCAGATTGTCACCAAGCGCCGTGAAGGAGGTGATGAACACCCCGATGGTAAGGGCAAGAAAGAAAATCTGCCAGAAGCCGCCGACCAGAAAATAAAGCTGGAACAGGCCAAGGCAGAGCGCCGACATCACCACCAGCGGCGCGCGGCGGCGGCCGACATAATCGGCAATGGCGGTCATGGCGGGGGTCACGAATATTTTCGCCCAGATCGGCGCGGACAGCACGATGCCGATCTCCTCCGGCCTGAGGCCCTTATGCGCCAGCCACACCGGCCAGAAAGGCAATTGAAAGCCGACGATCAGAAACAGCGCGATATAAAAGGGAACGAGGCGGAGCGCCATCGTGAAATCGGATGAAATGACCGGTGACATCCTTACGCCTTTCCGCCTGCCAGAGGTCTTATCTGTAGGCGAGCGGCGGCCGTCTGTAAAGCGGCCACAACGGGCCGCATAAATATTTGCCTAACATGGCGTTCTCTGGCTAAATGACCGCCGGTGGAGTTCAGCCAGACACCAACAAAACGAAGGATTTGAAAAATGGGCAAGATAATAGGCGGAATAATTGTCGCATTAATTGTCATTATTGCCGTAGCTGTCGGGATCATTTACTTCAACCTGGACAGGGTGATTGTTGCATCGGTCAAGGAATATGGCTCGAAAGTGACAAAAACCGACGTGGTTCTTGAAAATGTCGATCTGGATATCTTTGGCGGGAAACTGGCGCTCAACGGATTCAGCGTCGGCAATCCGGCGGGTTTTGAAGAAGATCATTCCATCCGGTTTGATAACGTCTCGGTCGATGTGAATATTGGCGGATCCAGTAACAAGCTGATTCATATCCGCGAAGTGCGCGTTGACAATCCCTCCGTCATTTACGAGGTCAACCAGACGACCAACAACCTGACCGCCATTCAGGAGAATGTCGATGCCTTCATGAAGGAGCATGGCCTCTCCGGCGGGGAGAAGCCAGCGGATGACAGCGCCGGTGAGGGGCCGAAAATCATTATCGATAATCTCTTTGTCAATGGCGGGCGTGTCTCCGTCCGGGCGCCTGTGCTGGCGGGCCAGAAAATCGAAAGCGGCCTTCCCAACATTCACCTGTCGGATATCGGCAAGGATGAGGGCGGGGCCACACCGGGAGAGGTCATCGCCCTGCTCGTCGATCAGCTCTCCGGCCAGACCATGAATGTGCTGGATAACCTCGGCATCGGCAAAAATCTCGACAGCCTGCTGACCAATGCCGGTGATCTGATCAACAAATCCGGCATCGGCGCGGCCGCCGGGCAGGCCGGTGATGCCGCCAAAGGTGTGACCAAAGGGGCGACGGATGCCCTCGGTGGGGCGGGCGGCGCCGTCAAGAAGCTGTTCGGCGACTGACCCGAATAATCAACTCCAAGAGCAAAGAGGACGATGGACAAGGTAAACGACAATATTGAAACCGTATCGAAGTGGGTGGATATCCTCACCGAATTCGCCATCACATACGGATTTCAGATACTGGGCGCCATCGTCTTCCTGCTGTTCGGCCTGTGGGTCGCCAACTGGATCGGCAACCGGCTCATCAATGTCATGCTGGGCCGGAACATTGACGTCACCCTGTCGCAATTCATCGGCAGCGCCATCAAGCTGATTCTGGTCGCGCTGCTGATCATCATCACGCTCGGCAATTTCGGGGTCAGCATTGCACCGCTGATCGCCCTTGCCGGCGCCGTAACCTTCGGCGCAACCCTCGCATTACAGGGGCCAATCTCGAACTTCGGCGCCGGGGTCGCGATCATTCTGACCCGGCCTTTTGTCGTCGGCAATGTCATCACCGTGCGCGGGGTGAGCGGCGTGGTGGACAAGATCACCCTCGGCATGACGTTCCTGACCGGCGAAGACGGCGAACAGATCGCCGTTCCCAACAAGGAAATTGTCGGTCAGGTTATCGTCAACTCCATGGAAATGCGCATCGTCGAAAGCAACTTCTGTATTGCCATCGACGAAGACGCCCTCCGCGTGATCGATTTGATCGAGGCGGCCATCAAGAAAGTGACAGAAGGGGAATCCCCGCATCCGCCGCAAGTCGGCATACAGGATTTCACCTATGGCGGCGTTGTTATCGGCGTGCGGGCCTGGGTGCCCGGCCTCCAGTATTTCGAGGATCGTTATGATATCAACCGCGCCGTTTACACGACATTGAAGGAAAACGGGATCGCGCTGATGCAGATCGGCAACAGCAGTCTCGCCCTGCCGAAACTGAATGATGGAAACGGCCCGTCAACCCCGCCTCCGGTGCTGTAAAATACCGTGGCGGCGCATTTGACTAATTTGGGCAGGCAACCAGATTGACACCACCGGAACAAATGAGGAGAGGGGCCGCGCGCCCCGGAACTGACATGAAATATCTGCTGATCATCGGACTGGCACTCGCCGTAACGGGATGCGGAACGAGTTTCTCTATCAACAATCCCAACCCCTACAGCACCTATACTTACGATACTTCCGACTGCTGCCGACAGGGTAATATGCCGCGGCTATAATCGCGGCTATAATCGGGGCGATAACCAGAACAGGAACAGAAAATGCCGGACATAAAACTCACCCATGCCTTTGACATGCAGCTCTTCGTGAAGACCCCGATCCAGAATCTCGGCAAAACCTCCCACGGCACCCGGCTGATTGCGGAGGTGACGGGCGGTGAGATTTCCGGACCACTGCTTCAGGGCCGTGCCCAGGGCGGCGGCGGCGACTGGCTGCTGACACGCGAAGACGGCGTGACGCAGCTGGATGTCCGGCTGACGATCGAGGCGGCGGACGGCGGCCTGATCTACTGCCGTTATGAAGGCCTCCGCCACGGACCGGCCGATGTGATGGCCAAAATGGCGGCGGGGGAGCCGGTCGATCCGTCCCTCTTCTATTTCCGGGTGCAGCCGCGCTTTGAAACCTCGGCGGAGCCGCACCTCTGGATGAACCGCCATCTGTTCATCGCCACGGGAGAGCGCAACAAGCAAGGCCCGAAATACAGCGTTTTCAAGGTCGAATAACCGACAAGGCAAGAACAGAGAGCGGGCGCGCTGCGCGCCGCCATCAGCACCCGCCGCGCGGGGCATTATTCCCGGTTACCGCAAGCGCCCTATTCGCAGGATCCATCCCACGGGACGCTGACAAACACCGTTTTGCCGTTCGCGCCCGGAAAATCGCGGAACAGGGCGTCCAGCATCTCGTCGAAAACCCCGGCGACCGTCGGGCAACGGCCCGATGACTGGGCCCGGCCTTCATAAATCCGTGTCGGGGAGTCGCGATTGGCGGTCTCCCCCTCGATAATGTCGAGGGCGATATAGCGGTTGTAATCGACCCATGTCCGGGTGTTGTAGGATCTGTTGATCGCACCGCCATAATAGACCGGACCGCCGCCGAAATAGCCGAAGCCGAATGTCGGCGAGGGCGTCACCGACGAATAGGATTCGCTCCCCTCAACGCCATAGGAAACCCGGGCGATATAATCGGGATCGGCCGCATCTTCCACGACAACGAACCCGACATGCTGCAGTTTCGCGGCAATCCTGGGACGGTAGTTCAGAAACTCAAGGCTTGTCTCACGGGAAGGCGGGTCCGCATGGATCGCAACCGACTTGCCCCGGATCTGCGACAGCTCCGGCGTATGAAAGGCGGTTACGTTGGCATCAATTGTCGGCGTGGCGCAACCCGCCAGAACCAGACCGACAACAAACAGGATATATACTCTCATCCAATGCCTCCCGAGGGGGACAATCCCACATACTTCATATTGGCAAAATAAACCGCACCTTCAACCGGCAAAGGGCGGAAATTGAAAAATAAGCAGTATGAACCCGGCTTAGTCCATTAACCATGTAACTGATATTTTTTTACTTATCGGGAAATCTTCGATATAATTTGCGATATAATTTTTGCTTCTGCTGTATCCTTTGATTGATTGGAACAATAAAAGTCTCAAAACAGGATGATCCATCTGCGGGATCGCAAGAGTTGAAGTAAAATTGTCAGGGTGAATTTCAATTGAACTGCGCATTGTATATGAACATTGCGGCAGTATTAAGGCAGTCGATATGAATGTTGATCTTCTGGGAAAACCGGCCTTTCTGTCCGACGTGAAATACGGAAGCCTGTTCTATACAGAAATTGAACGGAGGATTTTTCCCTGTCTGAAAGCCTTCCTTGTTCTGAATGAGACGGAGATTGTCGATTACACCGTTGCCATCAAACCATCGGAGCGGGACAGGACCCACCTTCCCCGTCTGGTGGAGGAGAGAAATGCCACGACACGGCCCGTCTATTGCGTCGCCAATACGTCTTTCAGGCCGGTGATCTCCGAAGCCACGATGCTGATGGAGCTTGGCTACTGGCCAAAGCCCGGCGATGTCATCGAAAGCCAGGAGGCAACCTATCTCACGGTCAAATCCGGCCGCATGCCACATAAGCTGATGTATCTCAACATCAGCACGGGGGAGCTCGATTTCGCGCAGCCGAAAGCGCCCCTGCTCTATGTCATGGAATGGAAAATCGCCCTCGACCAGCCGGACGGCGAACAGACCCTGATCCACTTCCCCCTTGGCAACCCGACCCTGCTGCGGAGCGCCGCCCTGCAATAGACGGCGGGACGCGGACACATAGAAGAGGATGGAGCCCCCGCGCGCAGGAAGGCATCCCCCCATGCCGTTCGATGGCAAGCGAATCATCTTCGCGGTTTCGATGTTCTTCTGAAAAGCTGAACCGGCCATATGCCCAGAAACAACGGACTAAACGGAGACCGGCGCGGCCGTCACAACTCCCGGCAATAGACTGGTTATAGAGCCGGATGGACGGGCAGAGCCGCGCGTTCAGCGTGTCTTACCGGGACATCCGCAAATCTATTACATATCAATGTCCCGGGAATGGTGATGGATTTGCCGCCATCATACGAACTATTTTAAAGCAACTGTTAATTGTTTTAAAATAGATTAAATGTTCGGAAATTCTGCATCAGTTTTCTTTGACCTCCGCGCGCTTGTAGATATGCATGCTTCCGACTATAAAAAAGAGATGATTACAATTCTTCAAGGCACGCTTTCAATGACCAGACATCTTTTCACTTTGCTAGCGGCCACAATAGCTCTCATCCCCGCGCAGAAATCTTTCGCACAGGATAAATGGCAAGCCCACATTGACTTGGAAGGCAAGGTTGGAAATGAACGTGATCTCGGCGAAGCAGACCTGTTTTTACCCCTTTGGCAAAATAATGATACCTTACTGTTTGGTAATCTGCGTGGGCGGATAGATAACAATGACAGTCAGGAAGGCAATTTCGGCATCGGTCTGCGCCAAATGCAGGGTAATGGCTGGAACCTTGGCGGCTATGCTTATTTTGATCATCGCAACAGCCCCTACGACAACAGCCTTAACCAGATAACCCTTGGCGCAGAAGCCCTGTCCCTTGATTGGGATTTTCGTGCCAACGCCTACATCCCCGTAGGGCGCACAAGCCATGCCGAGGATAGTGCCGGCACCGCTGATTTTTCAGGATCCACTATTACATACCGTGGTGGCGAAGAACGTGCCATGGGCGGGTTCGATGCCGAAATCGGCAGACGCATTCCGCTATTTGATGCGGATGCCGGGCAACAACTTCGCGCGTATATCGGCGGTTATCACTTTTCCGATGATAAGGCCGACACCATTGCGGGGCCGCGCGGTCGCCTTGATTTAACATTCGATGAGGTGCCTTTCCTTTGGCAGGGCGCGCGCTTATCGGTGGGGGCAGAAATCCAGCATGATGATCCACGCGGCACACAAGGCTTCGCCTCGCTCCGTTTGCGTATTCCCTTGCAGCGTTCTAAAAAGACAGGAAGCCGACCATTGACCAGAATGGAGCGGCGCATGGCCGATCCGGTCATTCGTGATATAGACATCGTCAGTCAAGCGGGCGCATTTGGCGAAGCAGAAGCGATTACCACGACCGCCGATGGCAAGGCCATCACACTTGTCAGCAGCGACACAACAGCCAGCCCCGACCTTGCCAATGAGATATTGACCGCCGGCAATAATTCCATCGTGATCCTCAACGGCAGTTTTGACAGCGTGAATGATCGCCTTGATGTACAAGATGGCCAGACCATTATGGGCACTGGAAGTCTGAATGTTCAAACGCCATCCGGCCGCACTGTGAGCATCGCCACACCCGGCGCGAGTCTGAGTGGCAGCGGGGCATTTCCGCCCGGCTTTGGCAGCCCCAGCCACATTTTTAACATGGCAGATAACAGCCGCCTCATTGGTGTAAATGTTGCAACTTCCGCAGCGGGGGCGACCACGGCCATCCGGATTAACGGCGCAGACAATGTTGACATTATCAATAACACCATGACAGTAACCGCAGCGGGCAACACAGTCACTGGCATTCAGGTCTTGGGTAATGCGCAAAATACTGTCATTCGTGGCAACACGATCACATCGAACAATGACGATACTTTTGCCTATGGCATGAGCGCTGTCGGATCGGCCAACCTTATTTTCGAAAACAATGTAATCAATGTCAGCGGCGCAACAAACAACTACCTGCTGCTTTTTAACAGCAACAACACCAACCTATCAGGCTCCGGCAATAGTGGAAACGTGAGCACATGCAATATTGGTGGCGGTGTAAATACCGGCTCAATCGGCTTTACAATGGCCACGCCGACCTGCCCATAACGCACAACCATCCGGAATATGCAAATAAATCCCGCGCCTTATAGGAAAACGGGGTTTTTGAGCATAGAAAAACCCGCCAAGTAGGGCGGGTTGTTAAACAAATGGTGGGCGTAACAAGATTCGAACTTGTGACCTCTGCGATGTCAACACAGCGCTCTAACCAACTGAGCTATACGCCCCCGGATCCGCGCGGTTTGCGGCGGGTTTTGGCGACTTATAATCCGCCATGATTGCCATTGCAAGCCAATTATAAAGCGCGCATGCGAAAGACATCCTGAAGAGTGTCAGGATATGGCGCGGTCCTCCAGCGCGTTATGCACCGCCTCCACCAGTGAGTTGAGATGAAACGGCTTTGACAGGACCTTGCTGACCCCGTCAACGGTGTTGAGCGCCTCCATCGCCACGGCGGAAAAGCCGGTAATGAAAATGACCGGCAGGTCCGGCTCCTGCTCCCGCGCGTGGCGGGCGAGCTCAATCCCGTTCATGCCCGGCATGACC
Organism: Sneathiella sp.; assembly: GCF_002694385.1. Taxonomy (GTDB): domain Bacteria; phylum Pseudomonadota; class Alphaproteobacteria; order Sneathiellales; family Sneathiellaceae; genus Sneathiella. The sequence goes on along the minus strand of NZ_NZMB01000003.1, from coordinate 23,181 downwards.
AGGTCGGAGATCAGGATATCGATCTGTCCCGCGCCGAGCGCGGGCAGCGCATCCTCCCCGTCGCTGAAGGCCAGCACTTCATGACCGGCATTTTCCAGACTGCGGGCCAGGAACGGCCGCAGGTTATCGTCATCTTCAGCAAGTAAAATACGGGCCATGGCGAAATCTGTACAATTCTCGTTCAAAAAGGGTCGGAAATCAGATTATACTATCCACATGCGGCTGGCAAAAAGCTACGGGATTTTTTTCGCCCGCCCGGACAGGAGATATTCAGGACCATGACGGCCTTTCCATCCCCGGTAAATATTCAATGGCCCGATGAATGGCGCATTCCGTTTGTCTTTTCCTCTCCGCATAGCGGGCGCAACTATCCCGCCGACTTTATCCAGAGCTCCATGCTCACCTTCGGCAAGCTCCGCCAGTCGGAGGATTTTCTGGTCGATGAGCTGTTTGCGAGCGCCCCCCTCTGCGGCGCACCGCTGCTCTGCGCCACTTTTCCGCGCGCCTATTGCGACGCCAACCGGGAGGCGTTCGAGCTTGATCCCCTGATGTACAGCACGCCGCTGCCCGATTATGCCCTGACCGCCAGCCCGCGCCTCGCCAGCGGGATCGGCACCATTCCGCGCGTCGTCGGCGCCGGGCAGGAGATTTATGCGGGCAAGCTCGATTTTCGGGAGGCGCAGAAGCGCATCCATGAATGCTACTTCCCCTATCATCACGCGCTGCGTCAGCTGCTGGAGGAAGGGGTGAGGAAATTCGGCTTTATCTATCTTCTCGACTGTCATTCAATGCCCGCCACCGCCTGTGGGGAGGGGCGCGGGAAATCCGGATTGCGCGGCGCCCGGCCGGACATCATTCTCGGCAACCGTTATGGCACGTCCTGCGGTGCGCCGCTGTTCAACAATATCCTGACCCGGCTTGAAAATCTCGGCTATCGGATCGGCCTGAATACGCCCTATGCAGGCGGCTTCATCACCGCCCATTACGGCAGGCCCGACCACAACATCCATGCCTTGCAGATTGAAATCAACCGTGGTTTATATATGGATCAGCATCGCCTGGCCCCGACAGACGGCTTCCCCCGGCTTAAAAACAACATCAGCCGGTTCATTGACGGGCTCGGCGCCGAATACAGTTCTCTCCTGACAGCGTAAAACACATGAAAACAGATACCTCTCTCCTTGTCCGGCCGTCCACTTCCGGGGATATCGGCGCTATCACAAAGATTTATGCGGAAAGCGTTCTGAACGGTCTTGGCACCTTCGAGATCGAGCCGCCGGATGATGTGGAAATGATGGCCCGGCGCAACAGCATTCTGCAACAGGGTCTGCCCTATCTGGTGGCGGAGCGGAACGGCGAGATCGCGGGCTTTGCCTACGCCAATCTCTATCGCCCGCGCGCCGCCTATATCAATACGGTGGAAGACAGCGTCTATATCGCGGCCGACATGCGCGGAACCGGCGTCGGGCGCGCCCTGTTAAAAGAGGTGATCAATCTCTCCCGCCAGGCCGGCAAGCAGCAGATGGTGGCCGTCATCGGTGATAGCGGCAACCGCGGCTCCATCAACCTGCACAAGGCCCTCGGCTTTCGTCTGGTCGGCATTATGGAATCGGTCGGCTACAAGCATGAGCGCTGGGTCGATACCGTGATCATGCAGAAAAATCTCAATTCCGACGACTGATCCGAAACTGGCGCGGGTTTTGCTTCTCTCTGGGCAGGAGAAGATGAATGCGTATACTGATCGGAATAATATCACTGGCCTTCGCCACCCTCGCCGCCACCCCGGGAGCCGCGGGCAGCGTCATCGCGAAAGCCCCGGAATTCGCGGAAACCTGCGCCAAGGCGGTCACCGCGGCGGAGCAGGAATATCGCCTGCCGACCCGGCTGCTGACCGCCGTGTCGCTGACCGAAAGCGGCCACTGGCACAAGGAGCAGCAGGAAATGATTGCCTGGCCCTGGACAGTTTATGCCGAGGGGCGCGGCCGGTATCTGCCGAGCAAGGAAGACGCGATCGCGGAAGTGACCGCGCTGAAAGCCAAGGGCGTGCAGAATATTGATGTCGGCTGCATGCAGATCAATCTCTATTACCATCCCGAGGCGTTCGAGGATCTGGACGCCGCGCTGGACCCGGAACAGAACACCCGCTACGCCGCTGACCTGCTCAGCCGCCTGCAGGCGGAAAGCCGGTCGTGGAATGTCGCCATCGCTCATTACCATTCGCGCACCAAGAAATACAATATTCCCTACCGTCAGAAGGTGCTGAATATCTGGCAGAAGGAGCGGCGCAAGGATACGAATGCGAGAATGGCGGACGCCCGCAAAGCGTATCAATTGAAGCGGGAAGAGCTGGCCAAGCGCATCCAGGAGGCCAGCGAGCGGCGCTTCAGCAAGGAAAATCAGGCACGGCTGAAGGCAAGCGGACAGTCCTCCTGATCGCCGGCAGGGGGTTTACCCTGCCCGCTTCGTCTGCTCCATCCGCTCCGCCGTCTCCCAGTCGCGCAACATTTCCTTGCGCTGCATTCCCCAGCGATAGCCATGCAGCTTGCCATCGGTGCCGATGACCCGGTGGCAAGGCACCAGCAGCGACACCGGATTGGTGGCGCAGGCCCGGCCGACCGCCCGCGCGGATTTGGGCGCACCGATATCTTCCGCCAGATCGCGATAGGTTTTTGTCTCTCCCGGCGCGATCTCCAACAAGGCCCGCCAGACGCGACGCTGAAACGCCGTACCATACATATCAAGGGGGATTTCCGGCACCGCCTTCGCACTGCTTTCCAGAAAAGTGACGATTTCCCCTGTCCAATCGGCGAGGCGGCCAAGATCGGCGGCAATTTCCGCCCGGGGAAACTCCTCCTCCAGTTCCTCCAGCAAGGCCCGGTCATCGTCGCCAAAATAGACGGCGCACACCCCGTGCCGCGTTCCGGCAACCAGCATCCGCCCGAGGAAACAATCAACGAAGGCATAGGCGATCTCCGCGCCTGCGCCACCCTTGGCGTAGGAGGCGGGCGTCATCCCGAGGCGGGCATGGGCCTTCTCATACAGCCGGGAGGAGGAGCCGAACCCTGCGCCATAGGCGGCCTGTGTCACCGTCTCGCCAGCGCGGACATTCTCCTTGAACAGGGAGGTGCGGCGATTGTCATAATAATCCACGGGCGAAATCCCGAGGATTTTGCGAAAGCTTTTCGACAGATGATCTTCGCTATAGCCGGTCTCGGCAGCGATCTGTTGAAGCGTCATCCTGTCCGATCCCTGTTCCTGCACATGCTGTTCAATCATGCGGCAGACCTGACGGGTCAGGGACAACGCTGGATCGGCAACTTTCACCAGATCAGGACGGCAGCGGCGACAGGGGCGAAACCCCTCCGCCTCCGCCAGTTCCGGCAATTCGAAGAAACGGATATTTTCTGGTTTCGGATTACGCGCCGGGCAGGACGGGCGGCAATAAATCCCGGTCGTCTTGACGCCATAGACAAAACGGCCGTCCTCTGTGGCATCGCGGGTCATGATGGCGGTCATTCTGGCTTTTTGTGTCATGGCATCACCTGTTCATATCTCAACCAGACATATATTAGAAACGATGCTGCACGCGGCCTATCCGTTTTCCGTGATCAATAACCGGGGTCCGTCAGGTGGCGGTTTCTTCCAGCTTCGGCTCTTTCTTTTCGGGCGGCGGCGGGTTCTTGCGGCGGATGATAATATCGCCATTTTCATTCATCACCGGCGCTTCATACTGCGGGAGGGAGGAAATAAACGCGCCCAGCGCCTCCATCAGGCGGCTGATCCCGTCCAGCGCCATATCGCCCGGCGGGGTTTCCTTATCTTCGGCCAGCGCCGGTTGGGCCAGCCCCATGAACAACGCGATCGCCGATGTCATCACAATTCGCTTCATCGCATTTTCCTCCTGCTGAGAAATGACGCAACCATTGTCCATATAATCACTCATGGATATTTGTCACCTCCTGAGTATATCATAAAGCCCCGGCATCCGGGACAGGCGTTAAAAGGGAAGCGATGTTCGATCTTGTTATCATGGTGGACTGGTCCGCCGCGTCCAGCCCGGGACCGGCGAAACCATCTCCGGATCGCTGCTGGATCGCCTGGGCCACGGGTGGCAAAATGCCCGCCCCTGAATATTTCCGAACACGGCGGGACTGCATGGCGCGGATCTGTCATCTGTTGCGCACCCACCATGGCACCGCCTGTGTCGGTTTCGATTTTCCGTTCGGATATCCTGTGGGCAGCGGCCTTGGCGGCGGACGGCAGGCGGCCATGCGGATTGCCCGGCACCTTACCTCCGATGAGCGGGACAGGAACAACCGCTTTGATGTGGCCGCGCGCTTCAACCGCGAAATGACAGACCGCACGGGTCCTTTCTGGGGATGTCCGGCGAATGCCAGTTCTGATTATCTCTCGACAAAAAGAACAGGGTTCCCCTTTCCGGCTTTCGATGAATGGCGAATTGCCGAGAAATATCTGAAAGAGAAGCATCGCCGCCATTCCCTCTCCAGCGTCTGGAAGCTCTACACCACCGGCTCCGTCGGCAGTCAGGCATTGACGGGCCTCCGGGAACTCGCCCTGCTGGCCACACAGGCGGATATTGCACCGCGCATTCGTTTCTGGCCGTTCGAGACGGACTGGGAAAGGCGGCTGGATGGCATCATCCTCACCGAAATCTGGCCGAGCCTTCGGGATGAAACACCCTATGACCACCCGGTCAAGGACGCCCGACAGGTGATAGCCTGTCGCGACTGGCTGCTGGATGAAATGGCGAAAGGAACAGCGGCGGCGGCTTTTGCCGCGCCGGACTGGCTCGATCCCGCACAGGAGAAAATCTGCCGTGAGGAAGAGGGGTGGATCCTCGGCGTCCGCTAGGTATCACGCCGCAGGCTGGTCAGCAACTCCGTCCGGCTGAGCGTGAAACCGGAGGCAATCCAGCGCTCCTCCATCTCGCGCAGCTGGCGGCCGATCTCCGCCCCTTCCGACATGCCATGCGCCCGCAAATCATGGCCGGAGAGGGGGAATTGCGGCTTGACCCAGCCCTCCGCCGCGTCAAAGCAGGTTTGATACTCATCAAGGCGCCCCGCGCAGGAAGCAAGCAGCATCGCCTGATCCACCACGGCCTCGGTCCCCAGTCGATAGAGCAGCGCACGGCTGGCGTTTGCGTCCAGTCCCGCCGTCACCTCCCCGCCGGTCATGCACGCAAGGCGCTCTTTCTGCTTATTCGAGAACCGCCATTTACCGGCGAGCCGCCGCATCGCCCCCGCCTCCCCACCGAGAAGGGCCGCAAACCGCAGCAGCGCATCTGAGGAACGGCGCAGGGACAGCATCCGCTGCAATCGCTCGATATCGGTGTTCTCGCCCGTGATCGCCGCGAGCACGCCCGTCTCTGCCATCAGTCGCAGCGCCGGAACAGGGTTTTCCGTTCCCAGCAGCAGCAGCATTTCCTTCTGCACCCGCTCCACCGACAGGGTGTCGAGCCTGTCCGCCCAGCGTACGCAGGCGGCCAGCGCCTCTTCATCGGGGTTATCGTCGCCGAAGCGGGCGTAAAACCGGAAATAGCGCAACACCCGCAAGCGGTCCTCGCGCAGGCGATCCTCCGCCTGGCCAATGAAGCGCACATGCCGCCGGGCCAGATCGGCGAGGCCGCCGACCGGATCCACCAACTCCCCGTTCGGATCAAGATACAGCGCATTGAACGTAAAATCCCGGCGGGCGGCGTCCAGTTCCCAGTCATGGGTGAAGGCCACCTCCGCATGGCGGCCATGGGAAATCACATCCACGCGGAGGGAGGTAATTTCGAACCGCCGGTGGCCGCAGACGGCCGTGACCGTGCCATGATCCAGCCCGGTCGGTATGGCGGTGATCCCGGCCCGTTCCAGCCCTTGCAACACCGCACCGGGCAGTAAATCCGTGGCGATATCTATATCCTCGCTGTCGATACCGATGAGCGCATCACGGACGCAACCGCCGACAAAGCGCGCATGGCCGCCTTCCTCCATCAGGGCCTTGAGCACCATCGCCGTTTCCGGCCAGCGCCGCCAGGACGGCGGACGGGACGCAATATCAACAAGAGGAACGCCCGCGTCCATCACATCCTCATTCTTTCTGTTCGGCAGGCGGATCGGCGGGTAACACCTGGGAATCAATGACGCGGCCATCTTCGAAGCGGGGCGGCACATATACCGTCCCCTCGCTCGGCTCTCCCCCCACCAACCCGAGGGTGATCAGGCTTGCCGCCATCAGGATAAGCCCGATCATCGTGGTAACGGCCAGCGATGTCTTGCCCCATGATTTATCCCCGCCCGCCCGGGCGTTGAAGTAAAGATAGACCGCATACACCACAAAGGGCAGCAGCAGGGGGATGACGTGAAAAAGAATGCCCCGCATCATGTCAATGAAACCCTTTCCGATAAATCCTTGATCATACCGGCGGTGGCGCCCCAGATATAATAGTCGCCAAACGGGATCGCATACCAGAAGCGTTCAACGCCATTGTGAAAACCGCTATGCTGCTTGCGGTTCGCATGGTCGAGCAGAAAGGCGAGCGGCACCTCGAATATCTCCGAAACCTCCCCTTCTTCCGCTTGCAGATCGAAGGCGGGCCGGACCAGCCCGACAATCGGCGTCACGGAATATTGCGTCACGGTAATATAGGGCGTGAGGGCCCCCACCACCTCAACCAGGGACGGATCGAGGGAGATTTCCTCCTGCGATTCCCGAAGCGCCGTCGCCACCGCATCGCGATCTTCCGGATCGGAGCGGCCGCCGGGAAAGCTGATCTGCCCGGCATGGCGGGAGAGATGCGTCGCCCGGCGGGTCAGGAGCACCGTCCACCCGTCTTTCCGCATCACAATCGGCACCAGAACGGCGGCCGGCGTAAAGGTGAGGCTCCTGTCCGGTGCGCTGGCCGGGTTGAGATCATGATCCCCCCGAATGCGCCCCTCCAGCGTCAGGACTGTGGAAAGACCGGTCGGCACCGGATCAAGACTCTCGCGAAGCTGCGTTACCAGATCCGTCTGTTCAGTTACTAAAAATGTCATCTACCAAACCAAGTTCAAAAAACTCGCCGCTGCTCCAGAAACCGAAGCGGGCCTGCCCCTCAATATTTTCCTCTTCCGCCAGATTTACAAGTTCATAAAAAACCGGTCGGTTGATCAATGCCTCCAGATTGGCCCGCACCAGCACATAGGGGGAGGGTTCCTTCGTTTCGGGATCAATTTCTAGGCGGAAGGGATGCTCCGCATCCATGATCACGAAATCGTCAACATTGGTCCGGAAGCTGATCGTGCGGTCCCGCCCCGTGCCATCGACAAACATTTCAACGGCAACGAAGGGGGCATCATCGACGGTAATCCGGATCTTCTCTACCGGGGTTACAAGGTAATATTCTTTGTCATCATCATAGCGAATGACGCCGGAAAACAGCCGGACCAGCGGTTTTCTGCCGATCGGAGAGCCGAGATAGAACCAGGTTCCATCGCGGGCGATGCGCATGTCGAGGTCACCGCAAAATTCCGGATTCCACAAATGGACGGGCGGATGTTTCTGACCCTGTATCTGTTTGATGATGGCGCCGAGGCTGTCCCCGGTTTTGTCTTCTGTCATAATTTTGGCCTGAATTTGTGTTTTTTGGTACTATATTTATCTAGGTTAACGGTCGCTGGCTACCAAGTCGCCAGTTGAGATTACTCAAATTTCACCGGGGATGACAGACTCACATGAAAACAACTGGTGACAGCGAACAGAAAATTCTCGAAAAAGTTGATAATCTGTCGGAGAAACTCTCTCATTTGAAGTCCGGAATTGGCGACTTCATTTTCGGACAGGAAGAGGTTATCGAACTGACCCTTGTGACCCTGCTGGCGCGGGGTCATGCCTTGCTGATCGGCGTGCCGGGTCTTGCCAAAACACGGCTTGTCGAGACTTTGGGCGGGGTGCTGGGTCTGGATGACAAGCGGGTGCAGTTCACGCCCGATCTGATGCCCGCGGATATTCTGGGATCGGAAATTCTGGAAACCGCCGAGGATGGCAGCCGCTATTTCAAATTCCTGAAGGGACCGATTTTCGGCCAGATCATCATGGCTGACGAAATCAACCGCGCCAGCCCGCGTACCCAGTCCGCCCTGTTACAGGCGATGCAGGAGGAAATGGTCACCGTCGCCGGTCAGACCTATCCGCTGCCCACCCCGTTTCACGTTCTGGCGACGCAAAATCCGATTGAGCAGGAAGGCACCTATCCGCTGCCGGAGGCCCAGCTTGACCGTTTCCTGATGCAGATCAATGTCGGCTATCCNGACCGCGAGACGGANCGGCGTATCCTGCTGGAAACCACCGGCAANGAAAAGCCGCGGCCGACACAAATTCTCTCGCCCGAGGAGTTGATCGCCGCCCAGCATCTGGTCCGCGAAATGCCGGTCAGCGATGCGGTGATTGACGCCATTCTCCGNCTGGTGCGCGAAGGCCGTCCGGGTGAAAGCCAGAATGAGCTGGTCAACCGCTACATTTCCTGGGGGCCGGGGCCGCGCGCCAGCCAGGCCCTGATCCTGGCCTCCCGGGCGCGGGCCCTGCTGGACCGACGGCTGAGCCCGTCGGTGGATGATGTGATTGCCCTCGCCAAGCCCGTGCTGCGTCACCGCATGGCCCTTTCCTATGCCGCGCGGGCGGAAAACATCACGATGGATGATGTCATCACCTCACTTTCAACCCCTTTGCTGGAGTAGTGAATGTTCCGACCGCGGCGCGTGGACAGTCGAAAGCCGGATCAGAGGGAAGACGCGGAGCGGCTTGTTCAGTCCCTGCCTCCCCTGATTCTCGCGGCCGAACATCTGGTGAATGCCTTCGATATGGGCGTGCATGGCCGCCGCCGCGCCGGAACGGGGGAGGATTTCTGGCAATTCAAGCAATATGGCCCGGACGATCCGGCCTCCAGCATCGACTGGCGGCAAAGCGCCAAGCGGGAGCATGTCTATATCCGGCAGAAAGAGCAGGAAACGGCGGAAACCGTCTGGATCTGGCGGGACGATTCCCCGACCATGCGGTATGGCTCAAACCGGGCCGCGCAATCGAAAGCTGGCCGCGCCACCCTCCTTGCTCTCGCGCTCGCCCTCTCCCTTTCCAAAAGCGGCGAAAAATTCGGGCTGATNGGCCAGTCGGAAAAGCCCTCNACNGGTCCGGCCAGCTTCAACCGCTTTACCAGCCGGATGNCGGAAATGCCGCCCCCTTCCCTNNCCGNTCTCGGACGGACGGANGGGCTNTCCGCCAGATCNACNGTNGTGCTGATCAGTGATTTTCTCGCCGANCCGGAGGAAATTTCATCCGTTATCCGCTATTTCGTCAGTCTCGGCTGCCATGGNTTTCTGCTGCATATCGCNGATCCGGTGGAGGTGGACCTGCCCTATCAGGGGCGGACCAAATTCCTCTCCCTTGCCGACAGCGACAGCCTCACTCTCGGCCGGGTCGAAGCGGTGCGGGAGGAATATCAATCCCTGTTCAATGCGCACCGGCGCNAGATNACNTCCCTTGCCGAGCGNATTTCATGGGACTACGCCTTCCATCGNACCGATGCCCCGGCCAGTGACGCCTATGCCCGGCTTTACAGCGCCCTCAACATAAGGGGGAACTAACGGCATGGCGGCGCTTGCTTCCCTCGNCTTCCTNTATCCCTGGGTGCTGGCCGCGNTGCTNNCGCTGCCGCTGATCTGGTGGCTGCTGCGNATTGTNCCNCCGCAGCCNAAATCCGTCAGCTTCCCGGCCATGCAGTTTCTCTACCGCCTGAAAAAGGACGAACANTCCTCNGCCACNACGCCCTGGTGGCTGCTGCTGCTGCGCCTCATCATTGCCGCGCTGATCATCCTCGCCATTGCCGGGCCGNTCCTCAATTTTCAGGCGCAGGAAAANAGCGACGGGGAAGTTGTCATCTTCATTGANGACGGGTGGACATCGGCGCAGGCGTGGGAGGGNNTGAAAACCACCNTTGGCAANCTNNCCGATGAAACNACCCGCGACGGNCGGGAAGTTTTTGTCTTGCCCCTNTCTNCNCTTGAACAGAATGTCGAACCGCGATTGCAGNCGCTGACNGATCNGGAGGCNCTCGGCATCGTCGCGTCGANCGANCCCAAATCATGGNCCGCCTCATATGCGGCGCTGCCCTCCCTGCTGCCCCGGCTGGAGGCNTTTGCGGATCCGGAATTTATCTGGCTGTCTGGNAATANCCTGNNNGATGACGAGACGGAGGATTTNCGGGGCTTTTTCAATTCCCTNGCCGCCATCGGCCCGCTNACCGTCTATCAGGAGGCGGANCCGGNNATCTCCCCGATTATCAAACGCCCGGCCTTNNCNGGCGANAAGCTGACCATTCCGCTGGTCATGCCGACCGGGGCGCCCGCTGCTGCCGGAATGCTGACCGCNCGCGGGGAAGCCGGGCAGATTCTGGCATCCACCCCTTTCAGCTTCNCCGNTGANGAAGCGGGGACAGAAGTCACCCTCAACATCCCCAACGAAATCCGCAANGANATCCGNCGCCTTGAAATCGCCGATGCGGGCAATGCGGGGGCCGTCTACCTGCTGGANCANCGNTGGCAGCGGCGGCAGGTCGGGCTNGTNGTCAGCGACGCGGGGCAAGTNGANCAGCCGCTGCTTAANGAGACCCATTATCTGACGCANGCCCTTGCGCCNTTCTTCGATATTGCCCGNGGATCGATTGAAGAATTGCTNGCNGGNGANCAGTCGCTGATCGTTCTAGGCGANACGGCGAGCCTGCCCGCGGGNACGACGCAGGCCCTCACCGACTGGATTGCNAAAGGCGGGGTNCTGATCCGNTTNGCCGGGCCGAAACTCGCCAATGCCAGCGGGGAGCTGGTTCCCGTGGANCTNCGATCCGGCAATCGCGANCTGCAGGGGGCGATGTCNTGGAACCAGCCGATGTCTCTCGGCCGCCTCCCGGANGCCAGCCCCTTCGCCGGGCTCATGATCCCGCCGGAAGTGACGGTGACGCGGCAGGTGCTCGCCAATCCNTCACCGGANCTNATCGGCAAGACNTGGGCGCAGCTTGAGGACGGNACGCCNCTGGTCACCGCCGCCGCNACGGGGGCGGGCTGGATTGTCCTGTTTCACACCACNGCAACGCCGGAATGGTCNAANCTCGCCCTGTCCGGNCTGTTTGTCGAAATGCTGCGGGAAATCGGCAATTTTGGCCAGTATACNGGNGGCAGCCTNTCNGANCCGCGCNATCTGCCGCCCTATCAGCTGATGACCGGCTTNGGCCGNGTNGGGGCGGANATCGCCCTTGCCGAACCNCTTAACACCGCNGANATNGANNGNCTCNCNCTCGANNNATANCANCCGCCCGGCTATTACGGNNANGAGAATTTCAANATCGCCCTCAATATCGGGGAGTTTGACACCGCCTANTCCGTNTTTGACCTGACGGGNTGGCCCGGCACCCATCGNNCGTTCGAGGCGTCGGCCCTTGTCGATCTGATGCCGCCNCTGCTGCTCGCGGCNCTGCTGCTNATCCTGATCGACCAGATNATCTCNCTCNATCTTCAGGGNNGNNTGCCNCCCTTNCGCAANGCNGCNCCGGCNGCGGCCATCCTGCTCGCCCTCGGGCTTNCCGCNCCGCTTTTCATCCCGCAGAACGCGCGGGCNCAAGCCGCCCCGNCCGANGGGGACGCCAGNATCCTCGCCGCCACGCTGGANACCCGGCTCGGNTATATCCTGACGAAGGACTACAACATCGACANCATGAGCCATAACGGGCTTGTCGGGTTGAGCCGCCAGCTCAGAAACCGCACGGCGGTGGAGGCGGAAGANCCGCTTCCCATTGATATCGAGCGCGACGAGCTGATCTTCTACCCCTTCATCTACTGGCCNNTGACNGCGGATTTNCCGGCCCTGTCGGAGCGGGCCATCCTGAAGCTGAANGANTATTTNCANGGCGGCGGCACCATCCTGTTCGATACCCGCAANCAGAACACCACCAGCCTTTATGGCGGCGATCTTTANAACAGCCCGGAAAACACCCGCCTGCGTGAGCTGACGGCGCGGCTNGATATTCCGCGCATCCATCAGGTGCCGCCCGANCATGTNATCACCCGNGCCTTTTACCTGATGCAGACATTCCCNGGGCGCTATGACGGCGGCGACCTNTGGGTNCAGGATACGACCGAAACNCAAGGCAATGACGGCGTTGCCTCCGTCATCATCGGCAGCAATGACTGGGCCGCCGCCTGGGCCGTGGATACGGACGGNCGCTATCAGGCCGCCACACCCCCGGGAGGCGAGCGTCAGCGGGANCTTGCCTACCGTTTCGGCATNAATCTGGTCATGTACACCCTGACCGGCAATTANAAGGCGGATCAGGTNCATGTCCCGGCCATNCTGGAAAGGCTCGGCCAATGAGGGAGGAGAGNTTCTTTTCANCCCTTANCTTCGATCCCTACCTGCCGGTCGGCTGGCTGATGGNNCTNGCCNCCATTTGCGCNCTGTTCGTNNTCTTTTCNCTCTGGCGGCGGGGGCGGGGAAGCCTGCTGCGCGGNACACTGATGGCGCTGATCCTGCTGATGATCGCCAATCCGGTGCTGNTGTCGGANAAACGCAAATTCCTNAGCGACATTGCCCTGATCATTCTCGATGAAACGGGCAGCCAGAANATCGGGGANCGNAGNGANACCGCCCGCGCNGCCTTCGATGAATTGCAAAACCGNCTGGANGCTGTCGACAATCTNCAGGTGGAAAGCGTGATCCTGCAGAACANGACATCCTCCCTGATCGGCGAGGATGACGGCAGCTATGCCTTCGCCCTCCGCAATGAGGCCTTTCGCAATATNTCCCCGGAACGGGTCGCGGCGACTTTCTTCATTACCGANGGGCAGATTCACGATGTNCCCGCGGCCGACGANATCCGCNCCNGNGAAGGCCCGCTGCATTTTCTGCTGACNGGGGAACCGGACGAGACGGACCGNGTGCTNCGCGTTGTTCGGGCNCCNTCNTTCGGGATTGTNGATCANCCCGTNCAGATTATCGTCAAGGTCGANGATTTCGGCGCNNCGCAAAATGNGGAGGCAACCCGCGTNTCCATAAAACTGAATGATGAGCCGGTTGGCGTCGCCCTTGCCCGGCCCGGCGAGGAAATTCCGGTNANCNTCACCCTTNCCCATGGCGGNGCCAANTTCGTTGAAATTTCNTCGGAACCGCTGGCGGGCGANNTGACGGANAANAANAACAGCGCCTATGTCACCATCAACGGCATCCGTGACCGGCTGCGGGTNCTGCTGGTTTCCGGAGANCCGCATATGGGCGAGCGGGGATGGCGGAATATCCTGAAATCCGACCCGTCGGTCGAGCTGGTGCATTTCACCATCCTGCGCCCGCCGGAAAAGCAGGATGGCACACCGATCACGGAACTGTCGCTGATCCCCTTCCCGATCCGCGACCTGTTCGAGAAAAAGCTGAACGAGTTTGACCTCATCATCTTCGACCGCTACCGGCGGCGCGGGGTGTTGCCGTCCAGCTATCTGAACAATATCGCCAACTATGTTAAAAACGGCGGCGCCTTGCTGGAGGCGGCAGGCCCTGCCTACGCCAGTTCGCTCAGCCTCTATCAGACGCCGCTCGCCGATGTTCTGCCCGGTCGGCCCACCGGCACCGTTTTCACGGAAGGCTATGTGCCAAAGATCAGCGATGTCGGCAAACGGCATCCGGTCACCGGCCTTCTGAAGGCAAACCTTGAGGACGACCGGGAATGGGGCCGCTGGTTCCGCATGATCGAGGCGGAAGCGCTCGGCGGGGAAACCCTGATGACCGGCCCCCTTGAACAGCCGCTCCTGATCCTGGAGCGCAGCGGCGATGGCCGCATTGCCCAACTGCTGTCCGACCATGCCTGGCTATGGGGTCGGGGATTTGAAGGCGGCGGGCCGCAATCGGAACTCTTGCGCCGGGTCTCCCACTGGCTGATGAAGGAACCGGAGCTGGAAGAGGAGCAGCTTAAAGGCGCAGTTTCCGGCAATCAGCTTGTCGTCTCCCGGCGCTCCCTCGAGGTGGAGCCGGTGACGGTGCGCGTGACGGACCCGGACGGTAACGTTACGGAAATTCCGCTCAGTGAGGGGGAATATGGGGTGCAGCGCGGAGTTATNGAACTGGCGACCAGCGGNCTGCANACCCTTGANGANGGCGTGAAAAANTCATTGGTGGCGGTGGGNGCNCTCAACCCGAAGGAACTGCATGACATCCGGGCNAGCCCGGAGCTGNTTGCCCCGGCNGCGCGCGCCACGGACGGCGGCATCCGCTGGATCAATCAGGANGGANTGCCGGANTTCCGCCGCACACGGCCCGACAACCGGCAATCCAGCGACTACTGGTTCGGTNTGCGCGCCAATGAAAATTATGAAGTCACNGGCTACAGCCGCCGGGCNATGTTACCGCCGCTGCTNGCNCTTNTCCTCNCCCTCGCCTTTCTATGCNTCGGCTGGTGGCGTGANGGACGCTAGCCTCTCCACCAGATCGGCNGTCTCTGANCCATTGGCAACCCTGCCCGGCGGCTGCGGGTCCNGGGAGGCNCCNCTGACCATTCCGCTGANATTGTCAAGGGCGCCCGGCACACATTCGCGNACCAGNAAGCGGCGTTCCTCNACCGGTCCGGGAAGNNNGAANCCCAGANCAGCGGCATTCTGNAANCCGAACTGCATATAGTATTCCGGATCGCCCACNAGAACGATCAGCCGATGCCCCAGATCCTCGGCCACNTTNATNCTTTCCCGAATAAGGCGCACGCCAATNCCCTTGCCNTGCAACTCCGGNTCNACNGCAATCGGACCCAGCAGGATNGCGGNNGNCCGCCCGCCNATGGTAATNGGCCAGTACCGGATGGTNGCGACNAGCTGANNCTGATCCAGCGTGACNAAGCTGAGCTCCGGGACGGCGCGGATATTCCNGCGGACTTTATAGGCGGTCTTGTTGAANCGNTCCGGACCAAANCATCTNTCGAGCAGAGGTTCGATCATCCGGTCNTCGCCGGGCCGTTCGTGGAGAATATGATACATGACGGTTTCCATTTATACTTCGGAATTGGGGGNCAGCCTCTTAANGAAGCCCCNTACCGTCACGACATTAAAATGANCANAGCAAAGGNGANTTAAGCGGCAGCGCAANGATAAGCGGCAGCTTGTCGTCGTCGAAGGAATATGATCATNTTTCCGGTCATATGGCGCANATATCACATCAATGTCGGCAAGGAAAGAAAATAAATCCTGCTTGCGCTGGGATATGCCANCCGTTACAATTAGTAACATATGTTACAAANCTCCTGTTTACCGGGATAAAAAATCGGAGAANTTCTGCATGTTTTATAAAGCATCCGAACATCATGGCCTGAAGCACAACCCGTTCAAGGCGCTGGTATCCCCNCGNCCNATCGGNTGGNTCAGCACCCTTGCGGCGGACGGTNCCGTNAATCTCGCGCCTTTCAGCTTCTTCAACGCCATGNCGGATTCTCCTCCGATTGTCGTGCTCGGCATCAATGGNACGCACAGTGAAGGCGGNGCCAAGGATTCGCTCGCCAATATTGAGGTAACAAAAGAGTTTGTCTGCAATATGGTNACTTATGANCTGCGCGAGCAAATGAACCTTAGCTCCGCCATGTTACCGCGCGATGTCGATGAGTTCGANTANGCCGGNCTGACCAANGANCCCTCCGAACTNGTAAAGCCGCCCAGGGTCAAGGAAAGCCCCGCGCATCTGGAATGCGTTCATTACAANACNCTCGAGCTGCCGTCGACCAACCCGGANGTCAAGAATANGATGGTTTTCGGGGAAGTCGTNGGTATTCATATCAATGAAGACATCATTACGGACGGCATGNTCAATATGGACAAATTCCGGCCGCTGGCCCGGCTTGGCTATATGGATTACTGCTATGTCGAGAGTGTTTTTGCCATGCTNCGACCGAAAGTCTGAGGCCGCCCCGGCNGGCANNTTCTAGACGCCCTGCCAGATTCCGCGAATTTCCCGCGCCAGCTTCTCGGCAATGGCGCGGGCGAAATCATCGTAATTGCGGGCCGGTTCCACAAAGGCGCCAATGCCCCCGATGACTTTTTCCCGGTAATAGTCATCCAGGGACGGCTCGTCAGTCAGGATCGGCAGCCCGTTGATAATGACACCAGATGCAACGATAGCATCGCGCGTCTCTTCCGGCGACGGCCCAATGGAGACCACCCCGTCGCCGGAGATGTCGATGACCCGGCGCAGGGATCGGTTGTCGTCCCCGGCGAACAGGGAATGGGCATGGACCAGCGCACCGGTTATCGCCGTCCCGCCGAAGGGGAAGCTGCGCGGCGCGGCATCAAGCAAAGTCGCAAATCTTTCGGCGTCCGCCGCGCTGGCAATCACCTGCCAGTCGAGAATGGTCTGCTGTTCATCGAGCCCCGCCCAATGGGTCGCGGCAACGCTTATCTTGCCCTGCGGCCCCGCCTCGATTGCCTCAATCACCAGCGCATTGCGAAATGCGGCGGCATAGCCACGCATCTGCAGGTTATATTCGTCGAAATTCACGCTGGAGGACACATCAATGGCCAGGACAAGCTGCATGTCAACGTCTTCGGCCGCCGCAGGGACGCCTGGCAGCAGCAGAAATATCGCCAGAATTGAGAATGCCAGCCGTTTCATCCGCGACCTGTCATGAAAAGTCCGATTGTGTGAATCCTCTGCTATCTTATCGCATTTCACGGCAAAAGTATGGCTGCAAAGCGCAAAGACCCATGACCCGCGCGCCCATTTATGGCATGATCTGAAAAAAGCCGTAATGTATCCGGAGACTATGAGTATGAAAAAAGCAATCATCGCACTAATCGTCATTTTGATCCTCATCGTTGGCGCGGTCGTGGCCCTCCCCTTCATTGTCCCGACCGACCGGATCAAACAGGAACTAATTTCCGCTACCAACGAAGCGACAGGGCGCGAACTTGCCATCAATGGCGATTTCAGCCTGTCTTTCTTCCCGACCCTCGGCGTGACGGCGGATATGGTGACCTTCTCCAATGCGGAGGGCGCCGAGGAAGCCAGCATGACGACGATCCAGAGCCTGGCCATCAAGCTCCGCCTGCTGCCGCTCATTACCGGCAAGGTTCAGGTGGATGAATTTATCCTCGACAAGCCGGTCATCAATCTGGAAGTTGATCAGGCCGGTAAGGGCAACTGGGTCTTTGATGCCGCCGCGAGCGACGCGGAGAAACCGGCGGAGAATGCGGACGAGAGCGCAGGCGGGTCCGGCTTTGGCATTTCCGACCTCAATCTTGGTGACGTGCGTATCGTGGACGGCGTTGTCAATTTCCTGGACCGGCAAAACGATACCAGCATCAATCTCTCCGATATTGATGTCGGGCTCACCCTGCAAGGTCTCGATCAGCCCTTCACGGCGGAGGGCAGCGCCCTTTGGAACAACGAAAAGCTGGAACTGGATGTCAATGTCGCGACGCTGCGCGCCATCCTCGAGAATATGGAAACGACTGCCACTGTCAGCCTTGCCTCAAAACATGTGAATGCCAGCTTTGATGGTCAGGTAAAAAGCACGCAGCCGCTTAACCTTGGCGGCACGACCACGCTCGATGTCCCATCGGTGCGGGAGCTGGCCGCCTGGACCGGCACGCCGCTTGAAGTCGCGGGGGAAGGCTTCCAGGCCCTGTCAATCAAGGGGGAGCTTGGTGTCAATGACACGACATACAGCTTCACCAATGCAGAGCTTGCCTTCGATGCGATCAAGGGCACCGGTGATTTCAGTGTCAATCTCGGCGGCAAGGTGCCCGATGTTGTTGGCAAGCTGGCCCTCGAAACGCTGGATCTGAACCCCTATCTGCCTGCGGATCAAGCCGGAGGGGAAACTGCGCCTGCAACGCCAGCAGAGAAGCCGGCATCCGCAGAAAAATGGGATACCACTCCCATTGATCTCTCCGCCCTCAAAACCGTGAATGCCAAGTTCGACCTGTCCGTTCAGGAGATTCTTGTGCAGCAAATCAAAATCGGGGCAAGTGCGCTGGCCACGGTTCTGAAAGACGGCATTCTCAATGTCGATCTGACGGAAATGAATCTCTATGACGGGACCGGACAGGCGAGCATCGAAGTGAATGCCCAGCAGCCGGTCCTGACGGTCAGCAAGACTGTCACCATTCAGGATGTTCAGCTCAAGCCATTATTGACCGATGCCGCGGATTTCCGGAAACTTGAAGGCAAGGGCATGGTGCAGGCGGATATCTCCACTAGCGGAAAATCGCAGGCCGACATGATCAATGCCCTGAATGGCAATGGCCAGATCCTGTTTCAGGACGGCTCCATCTCCGGCATCAATCTCGCGGCCATGGCGCGCAATCTGACCAGTGCCTTTACCGAGAACAGCAGCCTGCAGAAAACCGACTTTGCGGAGATTTCGGGAACCTATGTCATCAAGAACGGCATTCTCACAAATGATGATTTGAAAATGCTGAACCCGTTCATCCGGCTCAGCGGCTCCGGGACAGTGGAACTGCCCCCGCAAACCGTCAATTACCGGATTGAACCGCAGCTTGTCGCCTCGACGGAAGGTCAGGGCGGGACTGAAGCCAGCGGTGTCGGCGTCCCCATTCTGGTGACGGGTTCATGGGATAATCTGCAATATGCGCCTGATCTGGCCGGGACACTCAAAAACGTGAACCCGGAAAATGTCAAAAAGATCATAGATGACGCCAAAGGGGCTGGAGATAATCTCAAAGACAGCCTGAAAGGCGGAGCGGAGAAGGACTCCGGCGGCGTCAAGAATCTGCTGGATGCTGCCGGCGGCCTTCTCGGGGGCAAGAAGAACTGACCGCGGCAGCGATCCAAAAATCAGCCGGACAAAATATCAACCGCCTTTTTTCTGGCGCTCCTCAACCGGGGCGCCAGATTTTTTCCAGGCGCCATAACCGCCGTCGATATGGCAGACATTTTCAAGGCCCATGTCCTGCACCGCCTTGGTCGCAAGCGCAGAGCGCCAGCCCGCCGCGCAGAAAAACACAAACCGGTCGCCGCTTGCAAAAACTTCCTTGTGATAGGGGCTATCCGGATCGACCCAGAATTCAAGCATCCCGCGCGGCGCATGCACGGCGCCCGGCACTTGACCGTCCCGTTCCAGTTCGCGTACATCGCGAATATCGACAAATGTGACACCCTCGGTGCCATGAAGGGCTAACGCTTCCTCGACCGACAGGGTTTTGATCTGGCTGTTCGCCTCTTCAATAAGCTGCTTGATGCCTTTTTTCATTTTTATTCATCCTTCCGATCCGTTATCGTAAAATACAAGTGTGTCCTTGTGGTCTATTCAATCTTAAAAATCAACATAACATGATGACAATGGCACTCGTCGAGATAAAAAGTCAGGGAGCGGAATATGGACCTTTCATTTACCCAGCAGGACATCGCCTTTCGCGATGAAGTCCGTCAGTTTCTCGCCGATGAATTCGACGAGGATCTGAAACAGAAGATGGCGGAAAACCGCAATAATTACATGCCGAAAGCGGATCACCTCCGCTGGCAGGACGCGCTGGCGAAGAAAGGCTGGCTCACCCCCAACTGGCCGGTCGAACATGGCGGACCGGGCTGGACGACGACACAGAAGTATATCTTCGATACCGAGATGGCAAATGCGAACGCGCCGGGCATCATGCCCTTCGGCGTCAGCATGTGCGCCCCCGTCATCATGAAATTCGGCACCGAAGAACAGAAGCAGCGATTCCTGCCTGACATTCGCGAAAACAAGGTATGGTGGTGCCAGGGCTATTCGGAACCGGGCTCGGGCTCCGACCTTGCCAGCCTGCAAATGAAGGCGGAGGACAAGGGCGATCATTTCCTCTGCAACGGCTCCAAAATCTGGACAACACTCGCCCAGTATGCGGACTGGATTTTCTGCCTTGTCCGCACGCAATCTGGCGGCAAGCCGCAGGAAGGCATTTCCTTCCTGCTGATCGACATGAAATCAGAAGGCATCACCGTTGATCCGATCCCGACCCTGGACCTGCCCATCAAGGGCGCGCAGGAGGTGAACCAGGTGTTCTTCAATGACGTCAAGGTACCGAAGGAAAACCTGATCGGCGAGATGAACAAGGGCTGGACCTGCGCCAAATATCTGCTGGAATTTGAGCGGGGCAATGCCTATGCCGGACGGCTCAAACGCGGGCTTGAGAAAGTCCGCGCCATTGCCGCGAAGGAAATTGACGGGCAGGCACCAGTCATTGAAAACGCCGCCTTCAATGCCAAGCTGGCGCGTCTTGAAATTGCCGTGCAGGCGCTGGAAATGACGGAGCTTCGCATCTTGAGCAAGCTCACATCGGGGCAAAATATGGGGCCGGAATCCTCCCTCATGAAATGCCGCGGCACGGACCTTTATCAGGAGGTTGTCGCCCTGGCGCTGGAGGCCGTCGGCACTTATTCCCAGCCGTTCATCCCGCTCTATCCCGGGCAGAATGAAGAACCCGTCGGGCCGGATTACGCAAGCGGTGTCGCCCCGCGCTATTTCAACGCCAGAAAGGTGTCGATCTATGGCGGGTCCAATGAAATCCAGCGCAACATCATGGCGAAGCTGATTCTTGGCCTCTAGGGGAGAGTTTATTGACGGAGTCAATGAGTTGATGGACGGAGTCCAGTAATTTGCCTGAAAGCACGGAAACGATCCGTCTCTCCATGTGGTCCGGCCCCCGGAATATTTCGACGGCGATGATGCGCGCCTTCGCCAGCAGGCCGGGGTGCCGCGCCGTCGATGAACCCTTCTATGCCTATTATCTGGCAAAGACCGGCCTCAAACACCCGATGTATGAAGAAGTCATCGCCAGCCAGCCAACCGACTGGCAGGTGGTGGCGGCAAATCTCAACGGCCCTCACTCTGCGCAAGAATTATATATCAAACAGATGACCCACCATATGCTGGAGGAGGTGGACCTCGGCGCGTTCCGCCATCATCGCAATTGTTTCCTGATCCGTGACCCGAGACGGGTCATCGCCTCCTATGCCGTAAAATGGGATCGCATCACGACCGATGATATCGGCATCCGGCGTCAGCTTGAAATTTTCGAAGCGCTGCAACGTCTCACAGGAGAGACCCCGGTTGTGGTCGAGGCGGAGGATATCCTGAAAAATCCGGAAGATATGCTGCGAAAATTATGCGCGGCTCTCGACATCAACTGGCAGCCTGAAATGCTGTCCTGGCCCGCAGGCCGACGGCCGGAAGATGGCGTCTGGGCCACGCACTGGTATGCATCAGTCGAGGCAACGACCGGCTTCGCGCCCTATGAGGAGAAGGAAATAACCCTCAACGACGATCTGGAACAGCTTGCCGCCGAGCAGCAGCCCAGTTACGACGCGCTGCGCGCCTATAAAATCTAGGCGTTTTTCTCCGGCACACTGAGGGCATGGTCGAGTTTCCTCATCCAGTCCCTGACCCGCGCTTCATTGACGCCGAAATCACGGTATCCATAGTGGGCGCGGCTGAAAATAGCGAGGGTTGACCGCCCTTCCCCCAGATCAATAAAGCGGACCGTAATCGTGTCGGGATAGCCGATGAGCTTCGAACATTGCACATAGTCAACCTGCAGATCCGCGCCAATATTGCGGCTACTGAGTTTTTCGACCCGCGGTTCACCCAGCGCGACTTTTTCAAATCGGGCGGCAAGCGTCGGCATATCGAGCTCGAAAATCGGGCTGACCGTTTTCGGCGGATATTCGGCGTAATCCGGTGGCGACATCAGATAGGTGTTTGGCTTGCGAGGCTTTTTCAGCGTCGAAAAATCCAGTTCCGGCCTCTGGACATTCTTCAAAAGATTCTTCAACATTATGACACCTGTTCTGACTAACCCCTGTCATTGCAAAGACCCAAAGGTACATTAGATTAAATATCATGCTGGTGCGAGAGGAATTCAATCGGGAACGGATCGACGAACTTATTCGCGAGGCGCAGAAGCATGGTCCCTTTCAGGCTCTTACCCATGAGGAGCGGGAGGCGACAAGACACGCGTTTCTGTCGCAAATTGACCCGCAAGACGGCCTCTGGGTCTTCGGTTATGGCTCTCTTTTGTGGAATCCGGCCTTTCACTTTACCGAATGGCAACCGGCTCGGCTGCATGGCTTTCGCCGCCGCTTCTGCATGAAAGCCTCAATCGGACGGGGCAGCCCCGACAAGCCGGGATTGATGCTGGCGCTTGACCATGGCGGCTCCTGCAACGGGCGGGCGTTTCACATCGCCCCCGAAAAGATCGACAGCGAAACGGATATCCTGTGGATGCGGGAAATGATCTCCGGCGCCTATCATGCCCGTCTGGTCAACCTCCGCCTGCCGGGCGGGACGGTGAAGGGGCTAACCTTTGTCATCAACCGCACCCATTCCCGCTATATCCGGGAGATGGACATGGAAGAGACAACCCGCCTTCTCGCCACCGGGGAAGGGCATCTCGGCACCTGCCGGGATTATCTCACCAATACCATTGCGCATCTCGACGAGATGAATGTGAAAGACCGCTATCTTCACGAGTTGCAAGTGAAAATGCGGGAGCTTGATCGCCGCGCCAACATGGCCTAACAATCCGGTTGTATCCAATAACCGCGCGGAGACCGCCAGTGCCCCTCAATCCCAATAGCGATCTTCCCCCGATTTTTGTCATCAACCGGCAATCGGACACAAGCCGCCGCGGCGATATGACGGAACGGCTGGCCAAAGTCGGTCTCACCCCGACCTTCTTTCCGGCGGTGGACGGGTATAAGCTGGATATCCCTAACCTCCCCGATTATGACGGGGGAAAGCGTCGCCGCTATTTCGGCAAGGATCTGAAGGCCGGCGAAATCGGCTGCCTGCTGTCGCATCGCGCCATTTATCAGAGAATGGTGGACGAAAATATCGAGCGTGCGGTCGTTCTGGAGGATGATGTATTCTTCGCCGATGATTTCCGTGCCGTGCTGGAAGATATCCAGAAGACAGAACTTCCCTGGGACCTGATCCGCTTTGTCGGCCATGGCAAGGTGTTCGATCTCGGCTTTCGCAAACTCGCCAGTCTCCGCCATGGATACAGCATTACCCGTGTTCCAACCTCCCCCAGCGGCGCCTACGCCTATCTGCTGAACAAAGCCGCGGCGCAGCGTCTGTTACAGATGATGCAGAGAAACTGGGTGCCCGTCGATATCACACACAGCCGGGCCTGG
>NZ_NZMB01000002.1 GCF_002694385.1 Sneathiella sp. | reverse complement strand
GCTATTCTAGAACGTGCATTAAACTCTATGACTCTAGCTTGTGAAGCTCTAACCAACGAAAACAAGCAATTACGGGAACAAGTAAACAGTTTGACTATTGAAGTAAATAGACTAAAAGAAAAGGTAGTCCTTAATTTATGAAAAAGTCAGAAGTAGTAAAACAATATGTTGAAAAGTTCCCAGAACACGGTAATAGAACTCTTGCTTCGTTAGTTCTAAAAGAAAACCCTAACCTGTTTACGTCCATAGATTCAGCTAGATCTAGTGTTCGGTATGTTCGTGGCAACCAAGGCAAACACAACAGGTCATTCCGACAAAAAAAGTCAGAGCTTTTTAAACCAAATGGCAAAGCAGGTGAGTATAAAATACCTAAATCGCTAACTCCTAAGAAACGAATTGTTCGTATACCAGAAGGCAAAACCTTACTGTTGTCAGATATACACTTACCATACCACGACATTGAAGCACTAGAATGTGCACTAGATCATGGACATGACGCTGACAATGTCATACTCAACGGAGACACCGTAGACTTTTACGCTGTTAGCCGTTGGGATACTGACCCCAACCACCGCGACTTAGCAGGGGAGCTGCAAGCTGCCAGGCAGTTTCTTATGCACCTGCGTGAACGATTTCCAAAAGCTAATATATTTTTTAAGATTGGCAACCACGAAGAACGCTGGGAGAAGTTCTTGTGGCGTAAAGCTCCTGAACTGTGCGGTGTGCCTGACTTCAAGATGGAGAAACTGTTAAGGTTTGAAGACCTAGATATCCAAGAGATTGGCGGTCGCCAACTAACCAAAGCAGGAGCTTTGTGGATACTACACGGACACGAGTTTTTTAACACCTTTGATCCAGTAAACTTTGCTCGCACTCTGCAACTAAAAACTGGTGTTTGCACTATTGCAGGGCACAAACACAAAAGCAGTCAACACTCTGTTAAATCAATGAACGGTGATACCATAGCTTGCTGGTCTATGGGCTGTCTCTGTGACCTTGAACCTGACTATATGCCAGTTAACCAATGGAACTTAGGCTTTGCCGAAGTTGTCCACAAAGGTAAAAAGTTTGATGTTAATAACTACCGTATTATTGACGGTGAAGCCCATCGTTAAAGTCTTACTAAGGTTATAAAACCGCCTTGAAAAAATGCATTACTAGATACACTACGCTCTAATTCTATATAAAGATATTCAGTGGAAGACCCAGTAAAATCAGAGCTAAAATTAAGATTTACTACACTACCAAGACTATTAGTCGTAGTGTTCGCTGAACCTAATGTTTGAGCTAAATAATCGTTAAGCCCAGTTGAAAGATTAAACCGAGCAGGTCTAGCAGTAATTGTAAGTCTTCTACCATACGCTGTAAGACCTGTAGCTTTAAATCCTTCAGGAATTGTAAAACCTGCTCCAAAAGTATTCATACCTACCTCAAAACCCGCGTGCCCTAAATTAGCTCCAATCAAAAAGTCACTAGGCAACATATGCTTATAAAGAGCAGTAGAATTATCTATATAATCTTTAACAGTTTTACTAGTAGGGATTGCAGTATCTGTTGATGAAAGACCTTCACTAGATTCTTCTAACGCCGCCGAAGTAAAAGAGTCTGTAGTTATAATTCCATTTGCCCCACTGCCAATAGCATCAATAGCCGCTTTAACACCACCACTAGTAACCATATTTTGGCTAGCAGTAGTAGGAGCTGTATCAGCTGAAACTACTCGGCTTATAGCAGAATCAATATCTGTAGCAATATTTTGTAATGTAAATGAACTCATTTTTATATGTATCGAGCTACCCGAAAACAATTAAAAGTAACATTTCTAACTCTTCCACGACCGACATTAAATGTTCCATTTTCATTTCTTATTCTATATTGAAGTAAGCCGCCACCTGGAAGATGGTGAAAGTCATAACCATGAACTGTATTAACATATGGAGAACCATCACCAGTATCGTAGATAACAAGTTGTGCTAAAACAGTGCCTCCAGCTAAAAATTGAATACGACCGTTGTTATTCAAACCTCCAAAGGTATAATAATCTCCAGAATACTGATAACTAATCCGTATCATATAACCACCAGGTGGTAGAGTAGTGCCAGTGCTTCTAGTATAGTAAACATTTTCTTGCCCTGGAGTGGTTTGCAATGTACCTGAACCAGCTGCAGGAAACTGTGTGTCTGCTATATAATTAACAACTGCTTTACTAGTAGGAATAGAAGTATCTGTCGCTGTAAGACCGTCATTAGAATCTTCTAACGTCGACGCAGTAAAAGAATCTGTAGTTATAATTCCATTTGCTCCAGTACCAATAGCGTCTATGGCTGCTTTAACACCACCGCTAGTTACCATATTTTGACTAGCAGTAGTGGGCGACGTATCAGCTGAAACTACTCTTGTTAGAGCAGAATCAATATTCGCCGCTGTATTACTTAAAGTATACTCAGGCATTTAACATTTCCATTTTTTCAATGACAAAGATAGTCTATCTTTACCAGTGTTGTTGCTAGGCTTTTGCCTCTTTCTCATTCCTCGCATACGAGCACAAAAAGACTTGCGTCGTTTAGCAGCTTTTGAACCACGTTTAACCTTACCAGTCACAGGAGCCTTTAGATTAGACCCTTGTGTCCGTTTAAAGTAACGACGACCAGCAGCAGTCAAACCACCAGTTTTACTTTTGTGCTCTTTACGCATTACATCTTGCGAGCTTTGACTTTCTTCCTGCCTTTGCCTTTTGTAGCAGCAGCAATAATGTCTCCGCGTGTAATTTTATTCTTGTCGCCATACATAGCAGCAAGTTTACTATTTTTTGGTTTGTTGTGACCGTAGTGACTAGGCATAATATAATTAGGTTAGTAGTTATTTCTTTTTAGGACAATGACTTCCATCACAGTAAGGCATATTCTTAGACTTTCCGCAAGTGCATTTTTTACGAGCTTTTACTTTCTTCTTGTGCATTATTTATTTCTCCTTATAGCTTTCACACGTCGAGGCTTCCCAGCAGGTTGACCAATCCTCCTCTTCTGAGCAATCCTTGATCGTTTCTCGCTTGCGGATAACTCCCCTGAGGTGGCAGGTGTCTTTGAACTTACACGCTTGGAGGGTCTGCAGTAGGGCGTTCCTCGCTTTTCGCCCTTTTGTCGTCCGCAAGGCTTCCCAGATCGGACATCCACCCACTTTTCCTTGAACCATCTCTTTAGAGCTGCCCCTTTTGCTGTCTTACGGACTGCCATTATTTCTTACGAGCTTTTACTTTTTTACCTCCAGTTCCATAGTTGGCGGCTCCTTTTTTACGACACTTAGCAATCGCCCCACTTGCATACGCAGATGGAAACACACGATAACGTGCTTTAACTTTATAGTAACAAGCGTCTTTAGGCATTTTTTTTATCTTTTTACGCGTTTT
This sequence comes from Sneathiella sp., assembly GCF_002694385.1. Taxonomy (GTDB): domain Bacteria; phylum Pseudomonadota; class Alphaproteobacteria; order Sneathiellales; family Sneathiellaceae; genus Sneathiella. The sequence continues at coordinate 17,569 of NZ_NZMB01000002.1, read as the reverse complement.
TCAATATTTTTTACCAACAGATCCGTGCCCGACTTCTTGCCTCGTCCTTGTTTACGCTCTCTTGCCATGCCTTTTTCGGCTTGTCTTGCGACTCTACCTACAGCTTCTGAGCCTTTAGCTACCGCCTTCCTCCGTAGACGTTTAACTTCTTTTGCTCCACCTTTAGCAGCTTCCTTAGCAACTTTAGCAGTATTTCTAGCAGCTGCTGCTGCAGCTCGGGCTGTAGGACGTGCAGCTCTACCCGCAGCTTGAGCACCTTTAACTACGCCTCTAACTGCTAGTTCTCCACCTTTTCCTGAAGCTGCTTTAACAGTTTTTCTTGCTCTTGCAGCTGCGGCTTTAGCTCTAGGGCTAGTAGCGGCTTTCTTAGCTGCTTCAGCTACCTCTTTAGCTTTAGCGGCTGCTTTTTTAGCAGCTTCCTTAGCTGCGGGTGTTCCTTTGTCTTTAGCTGCTTGGGCGGCTGCTTTAGCCTTATCCATTGCTGCTTTAACCTTCTTTGATTTTTTAACTAAGGAGTAACCAGATTTGAGCATGCTTGCTCCTCTAAGAACTCCTGCTCCGATAGCTGGTAATACGGGACCTGGCATAATATTTACTTTCTATTTTTTACGTTTGTTGTGGAAGTCAAATAATACTTTTACTTTTTCTGCTAGTGACTCTAAGTTATANTGCATTCTAGCTAATACAATAATTAATGTAATGATAGCAATTAAAACTGGGGTGAGCGCAGATATAAGTTGTAAGGTTTCATTCATTTAATGGTAGAGGATCCAAAATAGAANCCAACNATTGCTAAAACTGTTTGACGAACTTCTGGTAGGATTAGGTAGCCGTTAAGAGTCTGATACTTAACGCCTCCAAATAAACCAAAGAAACCCTNTGNTTCCTGTCCTACTGTCACTCCCTCGGGGCTGTGAGCCAATATAAATGGGGCTATAACGACCGCAAACAGCACAGTGCATACTATGACCCTTCTAACCCACTCTCCGCCCCTTCCAGCGGCTTTCTGGTGGCTTTCATCAGCTGCTGCTTGTTTCTTAAGCATAGCATCTACAGTGCTTTGCTGATTAGCAACAAGCTGCCCAATCAACTTAAATACAAAACCAGAGGCTCCACCCCCAAGCATAGCTATAAGTTCAGTGGTCATTTAAGTTCTTTTATTAGCTTATATATAGATAATCCTAAAAAAATTATAGTAGCTACACCTACAACAAAACTTACAAAACTATTAATACTTTGTAATTCAACACAGGCAAAAAACCCTGCTGGTGCTACTGCGCCTCTAATTAAAGTATCCACGATCAACTCGGAGCTCCTAAGTAGTAAAGTTCAATGTCACTAATAAGAGCTGTCATCACCGCATCTTTATTAACCATAATTGTAATAGCAGGGTTTGAAGCGTCTCCATCATCAAAGCAATCTATTTCAAACTCGTTAAGACCTCTGGTTATATAATAATAATCCTTATTTAAGTAATCTGGACTTTCATCATTAGCGTCATCATCTCTAGTTGTTAACCACATTCCTCTCCTTGTTTGAAGAACTGATGAAAGATTATTATACGTTTTAGTGTTTAGATCTTCTTCGCCAGTTAAAGTAAATTGTTGAGTTACTATAAAAGAAAGCTTGTACTTTCCAGCGTTTCCAGACGGCACACCTTGAGCAGTATGATCTTGAGTGGAGTGCAGTATTCTAATTTGCTGATGGGTAGTAACAGTAGGCTGATTATTGCTAGATATGCTTATTCTTGAATAGTCACTAGCATGACCGTCTTTTGACCACTGTATAGCAAATCCACTATTAAAGGTATCAGTAATACCACGAGTTGGTGGACCGCCCCCTATTCTTAGACGTATATGCCGAGGATCGTCTGAACCCGCTTCTGGATATTCAGATTTGAGCTGTGAACGAGTCTGTTTTTTAATTGAACGTGCAGATTTAGTTGCAGACCTAGTTTGCGTAGAAGTATTAGAAACATGTGCCATAATTTATATTTACTTATATGTGTGTTTAGTTGTTGTCAATAGGGGTTGACGCAGATCGCTCTGTTTCGTCCCCAAGGAAGTTAAAAATAGTCTCATGAGCCACATGTGCTGTTTGCTTTATTATAGGTCCCAACACTGGCAAATGCTGCCCTGTATAGGGCTCTAAAGCCTCTCCAAAGTCCAAAGAAGCAATATCAGTAGCAGTGCCCACTGCAGGTCCAAAAGCAGCGTCTGTGCCGAATTGTGCCGCATTAAAGAAGGGTTCGTAATATGCAAGCAGTCCCGACTGCCTAATTATTCGCATCCACTCCTGTTCTGTCATATCTAGTGGATTCATGGGAGCCTTGAACCTAGACATATCCTTAAGAACTGTAGACAAGTATGCAGCTGCTAGTGCCATGCCAAAATATGCAAACATATGGGCATTTCTAAAAGCGGCTGTTTTCTTATCACCGTTGTAGCCATAGAGGAATCTGCGATAAATAACTCTGCCCATAGCAATCATAAAGCTAGAATACTGCAAAGCTAGGCGAGCTGTTTCGCCCCCAATCGTCCCTGCCTGTAGCCCCAAACGAGATATTGCTTGCGCCCCCACATCTGGCTCAATCACACCCTCTCGCATATATTGGTTCATAAAACCACTCAGCTTCTTTTGAAGCTTAGCATTTTTTATATTATAAGGACCAATACGATCTATTCCATCAGGAGTCTTTTCTACATATTTAGCCAGTTGAACAATCTCTCTTTTAGTAAAGCCAAACTCTAACAATCTAGCTTCAGTCATAGGATTCATCTTCTTAGCTTTTAGCTGCTCCGCTAAACCGCTAGTTAACATATCCATAAATAACTGCTGGTGCGCTGCAGTTAGTCGGTTAAGAAAATTAACCTCAAACATAAAATCATTAGCTGAGTTTATTTTACCCCCAGCCCCAGCTTCATCAGTAATAACCCGCTGAGCCATATTTCTAGTAATTAGGTCAAAAGCAGCCCCTTGTTGACGAAACCACTGAGCCATCTTCTTCTTATCCCCATTAAACTGGACAGAGATTGCTTCTTGATATCTACTAAAATAAGCCGCCATTCCTTCTTTTCCAACACCTAAATATTGCAGAGTAGCCCAAACTAAAGGTATGTCGGAAAGCGAAGAAAATCCTGCACCGCCAAGCATTGCTATATTTTGCACTTGTCTAACACCTCTAAACATAGAGGATAAATTAGCATCTACAGGAGTATCCAACCTACCAGTTACTTGATCTATAGTAGCCTTAGTTTTTAATTTTGATATGGCTGTTGCCTGTGGCGGTATCAAAGAAAGAAGTCTTCCGTTAGCATCGTGACCAGCATGCTTTACCAAAGCAATGTTTTCAGAGCGACTAGCTATTTGCTCTAGCATAAACCGCCCCATATTCTTTCGGTTGCCAAACTCAATAAGAGCATCAATACGCTTATTAGGCTTAAATACTACCTTAGCAGCTTTACGATAACCACCAAGAATAGATGGATTGTTTATATCCGTGTCCTGAATAAACTCGCCTTCAACAATCTCATTATACAAGCCACGAAGAAATGTTTTTTTATTAAACTTCTTGTGCTTACCTGCGTCTTTAACTCCTGACTTTGTAGAGCTAGGACGTTCTGCCATAAGACCCCCGTGAGCCTTAATGGTTTCTTTCATGTCAATCATTGCAAGCATCTTAGTTTCAAATGCTGCATAGCCCATAGATTTAACATAGGCTCTATCGTAAGTCATGCTGTAGCCTAAGAATCCTTTTCTATCACGAATAGTAATACCCAAGGCATTCATCTGAGCTAGCTGATTTTTATTGGTCTTGCGAATAGTATCAATAAGCCCCTGCCATACTTCTACGTCTTTCCATTTTTTAGGTGTTTTACCAGAAGACAAAGCAAGCATTATCTCCTTGTGAAACGCCATAGATGCTTGTCTTAAATCATCCCCATACAACTTAATTAAATCTTTATTTCGTATAGTAGTATTAAGATAAGAAGACATATATTTTGTAGGGTCTTCTCCTAGAAATAATTCAAACAGCCCGTTGTCTATTAAGTAGTCCAACAAGGGATTTTGATCTAACTGCTTTTGAATAGTTTTGTATGTTCCCAAAGAAACACCTAACTCTACGCCACTGCGACGACTTCCATCCATAAACGTAGAAAGCTGATCTATTTTTTTTCTTGCTGATCTGTGTTTATTTACAAGACTGTTTAAGCCCTGATAAGTAACCTCGTCATGCATTGACCTAAGAATAGCAGCGTGGGCTTCTGTTTGTAAAAAATTGTTTACTCTACTAATTTGAGCAGCCGAGCCATTTTTCTCGTCCAGTAGTATATATCCCACCCGTTGAGCTACTTCTAAAGGCAGCCCTTCATTTGTTAATTTAATTAACGCATTTAGAGTAGTTTCAAAATCTTTATTTTGCAGTACAACCTTAGCTACTTCTCTGTTTCTTTTCTTAGCCGCTTGTACTTTGCTAATCATCTCAGAGGCTACCGCTTGCGTAATCCAGCCATGACCCTTTTTTTCCATATCTTCAACAAAGAGGTTCAATGCTGGAGGTAGCTTCTTAGCACTAAGTTCTGTTAAAGACATCAAAGCGGGTAGAACTGTCTCATCCCCACCAAGCAGTTGCGCTACTGCATCATCTATAAAAGCTGTAGGATCACTTAAAAACTTATCATGGTCTTTAGCGTTGCCTTCAAAACTAGCGATTGAAAGCTCTGCGTCATCGACATCAAAAAATGGATTATAGTTGTTCTGCTCATTCAATGCCCTAGCAACTATATTTTTAAATCCTGAGTCATTCTTTATTCTAATAAGGTTGTTCGATATTGTGGTAGCTATCTGCTCTCCTTCATCTTTTTTAAATATACCTTTTGGTTTAAGTACTTTTTTTATACTTTCATTTAACTCACTAGTCCCATACTTGTTTAAAGTAAAATCCAAAGTATCGGAAATATAGTCCATGATATCTCCCATCTTAGCGTAAAGCTCAGGATCTAACTCTTTTAGTTTATTCCAAAAAGCAGGTTGTGTAATAGCGTACTCCACTAGTAAAGGAGTAACTTCTTCAAGGGCTTGATCTACAATAAGCTTTCTGCTTGGAAACATACCCAACGCAGTAGCTGGCACGTCTGCATAAAGTTTTTGATACCCCAGACTTTCCGCATATTTGTAAATAGCTGTAGTCACACTTGCACCTTTTTCAGCACCTAAAGCCTGAATAGCTGACTCTGAAATTATGCTAAATGACTTTGGATCTATAGTTTCTATGTGGTGTATTGTCTCGTGAAACAAAGTTCTAAACACACTCAAGAAAGCTAAGGACTCGACTTTGGTAGATCCACCAGGTCTAAGATTTAGTTGAGCTATATTAAAAACTTCCCCCGCAATAGATGCAGTTGTTGAACCGTCTCCTAACTCCTTAGCTGACCGAGACAAAAAGAAATAAGGTTGGTTCATGTATGTCACAAGAGGACGTTCTCTTCTAACAAAACCTAAAGCCACACGACCTGAGCTTTTTAGTTTCATTTCAGAGCCGTCTTCTAACTTAGTCACACCCTCCTTGCCGTACATAATAGTATCTACAACATTTTGAGCATCTTGTAAAAGTCTGCTGTAGTGAGTGCCAACAGTCTCTGTTATTTCTTTAACCATTGCTTCGAACTGTGCTCTTTTTTTAATAGCATCTTGTATCATTGGAGCTATCTCCGCATCAGTCATAGTTTTTTTAGCATACGAATCTGGCTTAGTAGAGTATTCCTCTACAACAGTTTCTAAAAATGCAACTTGCTTTCTAAGCTTATCTGCCTCAAAAACACGTTCCATTAATTTACTTCCGTAGACTTTTGCTGGCTCAGATATAAAACCAGAATCAGGAACTATAGATTTTACTTCAGGATGTACTTGATGAGCGTCAACTATCTCAAAGCCCATCTCTTTTAACAAAGTAGCATCAGTTGGTTTAAGGGTATCAATTCCTCGACCAAATAAAATTAAATCGTTTAACCTTTGCATCTGTCTCTTTTGAACAGTAAGCAAAGTCTTTACGCTGTCTTTATTAGCCTTATTTACTAACTTCCTTGCCGACGCTACAGACAAAGCTTTCATCTGTAAATGCGTCTCGTGCATATTAAGAATAGCAGTAGCTAATCTGTCCTGCTCTCTAGTCAGTGGAGTTGTGCTTCTGCCAGCTGCCCACTCTCTTAACTCTGGAGCTTGGTCTAGCATTGTAGTTAGAACATAATTATCACTCTGTGCAGCTTGAAGTAGAGCAGCTCTAATATCACCAGCCTCAAAAAACTCTTGTAGCTGTCTATCTTGACGAATAACATTCTTATTTCTTAAGGCTGCCCTGTTTGCAGAATATCCGCTAATGCCAGCAAACAAACCAGAAAATCCAAGATTCATCATAGCAGACATCTGCAACTGCTCTATTGTGTATTCCTGGACACCTAGATCATTTTGCATCAAAGCATAGGGAACTTCGTAAGCTGCATTTACTGCTAAAACATTTTTAAACGTGCCCCTACCTGTATGGTACGCAGCTGCTGCTCGTCTGCCAGCTAGAACATTTAACGTGCCAAGAGCACCTGCTTTGCTTGGCAACGCCACTGGAACATAAGCTAGTGGATCAGTAGTCATTCCTCCTAAAAAAGCTGCGCCTGTATTTCTAACTACTCTTTTACGACCGCTAATATATTCGTTGTTTATGTAATTAGTGGCTCCTTGGTGTATTCTCCATTCTAACTGTGCTTCACTCTCACCATCCTTAAACTCCAGTCCATACTTCCAAGCATTTGTTTGATCAAACTGCTCTTTAGTTACAGAAGGAGCATCGTCATCAGCTAACGAGTTTTTCATCATCCACTTGCCTAAAGTCATGGTGACATTATTATACATCCCATTTTGAAAAGAGGCAGCCATGCCTCTCCATGCACCGTAATCAGTGGGACTGTGCTGAGCAGCTAGCTCTTCGTATTGTTTTATTCGCTCATACTGAGCTGTGCTGGTAGGAGGTAAAATCATTATTAAAGCGAAAATGCTACATCTTTGACGACTTCCCTACGAATATTTTTATCAGCGAAAGTTCCATCATTACCACCCAATGTAACTTCTTTTTCAAAAGCGGCATCATAAATATTTTTAACGTCATCAAAAAGAACATATAGCTCATTAGAGCCATCAGCCACTCTGGTATATTTACCATCAACAGTATCAAACATTTCAAGATATACTCTTTGCTCAGAAGTTCCGTCTACATTACGCTCCCACACAGGAAGTGATATACGGAACGTACCTTGAGAGGAATCTTCATTAATGGGAGTTTGATTTCCATCAATACCTCGCATTAGAGCTTCCACAAAACGTCTATCTTCTCTAGTTTTTTGTTCTGCTGGGTTGCGACGACCTGCACTAGGGGTTGTCTCCCCCATATATGTCCCAACGCCTGTAGTCGTAGGACTATATACATTAGGAATATTAGGAATAGTAGTACTGAATGATACAGGCATCAAATCTCCAGTAGCTCTTCGTATTAAATCCAGATCAAACTTTTGAACCAAAGCTGCAGCAACTGCGTTTTTATAGTAATCACCAACTATATCAGATGTTGCTTGATCCCTAAACAATCTAAATAAAGGATTAAATATCCGAGCAATAGGAAACGCGGGTTCATCTAATGTTGCCCAAAATCCCTCTCCGCGCATAAGAGCCTCTCTTCTAAAATCAACATCTTTTAAAAGCTGTGGAGGAATACTTGTGTAGCTACCACTATCATTTTCGCTGGTTAGTCCAAAAAGAGGAAGTATTTTTTTTGCTTCTACTCTATTTAGCTCTGCGCGAACAGCCTCTTTATCATTAACATCAAGAGGATCATTACCAGCTACTGAAGCTGTATATATTGCGCCATACAACAAGTTTGTAAAAGCTTGTGCTGCCTCAGGAGCCTGAAACTTAAGATTATCAATGTATGCAGCCATCGCGCTGCCGTGCTCCTGTATAATTTCATCCACTTGAGCTTTAGCTACGTTTGAAACTTTTTCATGAGAGTCATACAAGCTAAGAACTGAATCAAAAGCAGCCTCTGGGTTAAGAACTTCTCCGTCCACTTGCGACCTTAACATTTGAGAAGTATACCCCCATGTAGCTGCGGCATAAATTACTTCCTCTGCAGACATTCCTTTTGTATTAGAGGCTTTTATGCCGTAATGAGCATTAGTATTTTCTATGCCATTTAAAGCTATATCTTGTTTTCGATATGCAGCCATATTTGCTGCACCAGCCTCTACATTTGTTTGTTGAGGTACAAAAAAAGTATTAGGAAGAGCATATCCCATAACAGTCCCTCCACTATCTTTAAAAGGCTTTGCAAAAGCATTATAGTCTAAATACAAAGCTGACCGAGCAGCTCTTTGCTTATTTATACTCTCTGGAGTGCCGTCATTTGTTTGTGCTACTTTGTAAATTCGTGCCCGAGTAGGATCAAAAGATACAAAGAATGAAGCATCTCCGCTTGCAAGTTTTGCTTGAATAGCTGTTCTTTCGCTAGCTAATTTATCACTAATTTTAGACACAGCTGAAGAGTCAAGGTTGTACCCAAGAGTATTTAACCTGTCGCCAAGTACTACTTTAACATTAGCATCTTCAGGACTATCAGCACCAATAGTTATGTCTTTTAATAAATCTTGGTAAACTGAAGGTTCGTTTCCTATTTTTGCATTGTATTCTTCGTTTTCAAAAACTTCTGAAAGACTCATACCTTCTGGCATCTCTGGTAAAAGTAGTCTCACCACGCCAATCGTAGCGTCGAGTCGTTTCATATTAGAGTCTGTACTCGTAAGAATTGGAAGAGCATCTTCCTGTATTTTTAAAAGCTCAATCAACTGCTGCCGTGCTTCGGTTTGTTGTATTTTATTACTACCAAACGCTGTTTCTATTTGAGTAATCGCCCTTTGAACATCTGCTATCTTGTTCTTCTTTAGATTTGAAGGCTCACTAAGAGCAGCATATCGTGTGTCATATGCGTTTTCTAGCTTTTCAATGTCTGCAAAATCAAATCCCAACTCAGGGTTGTTTTTCATAAACTCCCTAGTCTTGTCTCTTTTTTCCGTAAGGTCGTCTATATTAGTGGTATTGCCTAGATCAAGCTCAACAGCTGCAACTACACCCTTACCAGTGGCTGCTAGGTAAGATTCGCGCCCTTCTTTTGTTAGCCCCTTAGAGATACTATAAATATCTTGTCCCTCTTCGGTAAAAAATTTGTGAGTAAGAAAGCCGTCAAAAACTGACATAGGTGTACCCACACCAAAATAATCAACTAAAGCAGTAGTAACGTCATTTTTATAGTTGTCTCCTGCTTCTTCAGCCGATTTTACAATCTCAGCTTGAGCGTTATTTGCTTTAAATTGCTCAGCTATATTTCCTGTAGCTTTATAAAAACGATCATTGTATGGAGCCATTGCCGACTCGTCGTCTAATGTTATAGGCGAATCTTTTGGCAAAAAAGACGACAGCGGAGTATCACGAATAGCAAGAGCCTCATTTTGCAATTTTTCAATTACTTCACGACCTGCGCCGTTTTCAACAGCAATATTTAATTCGTCAAGTTTCCCGTTATATTGAACCTGACGTTCGGCATCAGCTTTACGAGCACCTTGATTTTGAGCTTCTCGTTCTTTTTGTTTTACACTAGCTGAGTAAGATTGGGCAGACTGACCAAGGCTTGTAAGTGCTTGACCAACGTCACGCAATCCACTTCTAAACCTAGAAGTAGTATCAAAGGCTGAAAATTGAGCTTTCTGTTGTTTCGGTGTTATCATTGAGATGCTGCGGCTGCGCTACCAAGTCCACTGAAGAGAGAAGCAGTCCCTGCTAGGCTTGTTTGGCTTGCTTGGTTTCTAAATTGTACAGCAGTGTTAGCTGCTGTGCGAAGTGTTAAGTCTCGGTTAGACATGCCGCGCTGATATGCATAGCCCAACTGACGATTTGTATCTGCTATTTGACCAGATAGTCCTGCAGTTTCTTGGGAAGTTGCAAAATCAAATTTTGCTAAGTTATCGTAACTCGCTTTTTCTGCAGATCTAAGAACATCTGAATATGTGCCTCCAAAAGAAGGCATTGAAACTCTAGCCTGAGCCAACGCACGTCGATTCTTTTTTTCTAAGTCTTGTCGCCCAAACTCTGCTTTTTGAAGTTCTTGGTTTTTCTTAAGGGTAAGTGCAGACTCTCTATAACGAATATCGTTCTGCTCCGCAACCATATTGTTAACATCCACTTGAGCATTGTACTTGCCCATAGCGATAGCAGACTCCGCAGCCATGCGCTGAGCTTGAGCTTCTCGCTGTGCTCCTACGTAGGAAACTACGGCTCCTACTGCCATTAGTGGTGCTGCTGCTGCTCCCATGTTAGTTCAAATCAGTTTTAGTTATAAGTGATGCGATGGTTAAAGGGTATGGTTCTTCGTGTTTAATAGTTGGTACATTATCCACGCCAAATGTCGAGCCAGCAACAGGTCTTTCTTTATCAAAACCTGTAAATCCTCCATTAGCTCCGTAGTCTGTAGAAAGTTCAATTGTGTCAAACTTGTCCTTTATACCTAACATAAAGCTAAAGGATTTAATAAAAAATGCTTTAAGTGATATTATACGAGCTGTATCTGCTCCGTACGCAGGTTTATTCTGTGCGTCCCATGTTGGAAACATCATCTGTAACTCACCAGTATAACGACGACCTAAAATTATGGTTCTATCAGCAGCGGCAGTAGCAATATAAGAACTAGCTGCAGTGTGCGTAAACAATCCTTTATATTCTCCATTATCAATAAGAGCTATATTAGAGTCACCCAAGTTATCAAATACAGCTGACGCATTAGGAAGGAGAGAAGAAGTAGTGTTGTATTGGTAATAGCTATCCAACATTGGATAGTCAGAAGTCTGGGCAATATCTGGCTCAGATAAACCCTCTGTCCTTACCACAGGATTTGTATGCCCAGGAAGATTTCTCCTAACAATAATCCACACTTTATCTAAATTTGTTTCAGATCCTTTATGTATAACAGAAATATCTAAAACGTGAGCGTCATCACCCAAGTCATGTTCAGACCAAGCATAGAACTCTTCTTGTCTGTGATAGGATAAACAAAACAATTTACCACCAACAGTACGAGTCCATATTCTGGGCTGAGGAGCGTGCTGATAGGCAATCTGCGCTATGGGGTCTTTTATAAATACTCCGTATATAAGCTTAGATACATCATTAGATGATGAACTTGTTATCGCCTGGTCATACTTGTATTCCATCAATCGTGTGCCTGACTGGTCAGCATAAAATATAGAACTAGCCACTGTCTCTGCTTGTTGATCGCAAGGTTCTTCTTCGGTTAGCTCCATTCGAATAGTCTTTGGACTAATACCATACTGATATTGATTAGGGACAATTCTATAGATGCCACCACTAGTTCCAATGACTAAATCTTTAGCTGCATTCATCCAGCGTATTCCAGCATTACGATTTGCTAGAGCGTATGATATTGCATCGGTATCTAACACCTCCCCATCATCTTGAGTTGGTTGAAAGCTAAACTCGTTGTCTACTCGACTAAAGTATACAAAATTAGGATTACTAAAAGTGCCTCCATATATCCTACGTTGCTCAAACTTAGCAACAGTAACAGGAAAATTATTTTCAAACCAAGCACCCAACCTAACGTCTTCGAAGTTTCCAGCATTTTCAAAAGTAAGTGTTCGTTTATTTCTAGGGACTGCATTTAACAACGTAACTGCCACCTGACGACTAGAAACAGTGCGAGAAACTTTCATATACACATTACCAGACTCCATAATGCCCATAATGTGCCTTCCTAGGTCTTCAGTTAAAAATGTATCTTGTGTTGAGTTTAACAAAGCATCGTTAGCAATTATCTCTACAGCTATTCTCGCACTGTCTGGAGGCACTATTAAATTGCCATTTGATCCATCATATTCTTCGACTGGTTTTACAGAATCGTCTGTCTCGTTATAACACTCAACAACATCAAATTGTTTTTGAGTCGAAAGATTTCCAATAAGATTATTAGAAGTAGCGTATGCATTACCACCATTGTCTTTAAGCTCGTTAACAAAACTATACGTTCTGTTCCCAGTACTAGAAAGCACAGCCCTTAGTGTCGTGATATTTCCACTTGCATCAGGACCAAACATTTTAAGAGTAGAAGGCATTGATCCATATATACGATAAACTGACCCAGCCTTATAATCGGACTGATCATAAATACCTCTAAAAAACTCCACAGGATGATCTTCTGTGCCTCTGTGTTCTTTCACTTTTACCCAGCGAACTTTATCTCTAAGATCACCAACAACTACATTATTGTTTCGTCTGTCATCTCCAACACGAATCCATGAATTTACCTGACCTGCATTAAATATAGTGGTGTCTGAGCGTAAGTGTATCTTATCGTTAGGAACACCATCTAACTTAAGTGCTGTACGTTCGTCAGGGTCTGATGTTTCCTCAGCATCTAAGAGATATAACTGAGCTGCATTGTCTTCAATATCTAGCACAGAAACAACAGGCTCAATATAAACTGATTTATTATCATCAGAGGGGTCTTCAATAGTGTAATTAACTGATGTAAAAGTAGTGTTGGTAGCGTCTGTATACTGAGAAACAACCCTACCTAAAAATTTTGTGCCATCTACATTATATTCAACATACCAATTTTGACTAAACTGTCCTGCAGGAGCTGCCGTCGAATCCTCAAAATCATTTCTAATTGGCTCAAAAGTTTCAGCTAAACTTGTAAGCTTTACAAAACGTTCATTTTGGATTAAGGAAAATTTGTTTGAAGATGGTTGATTTTCTAAGAACGGCTCAACATCAAAATTCATGTCTGACAAAGTCCATTGATCGTCGCCTTGAATCTCTGCATCTGATTTCAAAGTTCTACCATCAGCACTAATAAGTGTCTCACCCCCTGAAGCAAGTAAAGTAACAGATAAAAAGGTAAGGTCAGCAGTAAGAACTTTAGGTCTATGTCTTCCGTGAGCTATATGTAACTCACCAGTTTCAGGGCTAAACCTAAGTTCGTCAATTTCTGATGCGCTATAGGGGCTACTTACTGTATCCTTAAGCACACCATTATTATCGTATATTTTTATCTCACCAGCAGAAAATACAATTCGATATGGCTCTGTTGTTGCTAAAACAAGATCAACAGTTTTAACTTTATCTTGTTCAACATCTACCTCATTGTACCGTTTAAACCCCGACCTAAAAACAGCAGGTCCCTGAAGTGTGGGAAAGAAATTTTTAAAGACTCTGCCTGAATTTCCGACACGTTTAATATCTGTGCGACCTAAAATGTGGTCACTTATTAAACCGCCAGAGAAATCAGTTTGAACATTACTATACCTTGCCATAGTTCTGATGCGCTGAAATAAAACTTGAATTACCGCTGTCTATGTATTGTTGGGCTGGTCCCTGTCTGCCCTCTAGAGTTCTAGCCCTGCGAAGTGCTAATACATACTGCTTATGAAGTATTTCATGTCTATTTTCAGAGCCAGACAACTCAATAGCCATATTTTGTGCCATGTGTAATGTTAAAAGCCTAGAAAGAAATGCAGGGAGTGTTGTTGCACTTGTTTCAATGACAGGCACAAATGTGTAAGTAACATTTAAAACAGGGGACGAACAATATAAAAATCCATTACTAAATACATAGTTAGTAGCTGGTCTATCATCTTCATCTTCCGCTTTTATAAAAACATTATAATCAGCAGGAAGTGTAAACTGATAAGGATAGTTTTTAAAGTCCGTAGATATAGCAGCAGCTGTTGTTGTATTTTTAAAGAAAACAGAGTGCACACTAATAGCAGTAATGCCATCAGCTGCACCTGACTGAACATTAGCTTTTACACCTATATTCCTAATTATTGCGTTGTATAGATTATCGGGAACACCTTGAAAACCAGCTGCTATACTGTCAGTTCCTGCAACTAAACTTACTGAATATGAAGAAGTAGCAGCGGTATCTCCAACAACAAGCTCTATAGTGCCTGTCATCAACCCGCTGTCATCCGCAACAGAGAAAGGCATAGTACCTAGTACATTGTTTGTTGCTTTATTAATAAGCTGTAAGCTACTGCCCGAACTTACTAGCTTTATCATCATTGTGATATTTGGATTACTTAGAACATTTTCGTCTGGATTTGTGTCTGGATACTGATCCATCTCGGTAATCGAAAACATATATGCCCGTTTACCACCAGTAGAGGCAACCCGTGTGCCTGGACCAAAATCAAAGACGTGTTCAAACTTAATTATCTGTCCTGGGTATCCTGTGACAGTGCTAGTATTTCGAAGGTTCTTATAGTTGCCAACGGTTGTTATTGTATCTGTACTTGGTGAAACAGTCCACTGATCTGGAAGTATGGTATTACCCTCCCAGTCTGGATTATCGGCAGCATTACCTGTGCTAGTGTAACCCTGTTCGTCAGTAAAAGATGTCTCTATTCCCTGTACGGCTCTAAGCTTAACTCGCTTAGTATTATAATTAAAAATATTATCTCCAAACAGTTCCGTCACTGCTTGAGAGTACGCACTATCGGCGATTTCGTATGTAGTACTTGTAGTATCCGTAGACTCCAAGTGATAGCTGCCCACCATTCTGAGGGCAGAGTTCAGTATATCCAGCTTCTTTGCTTCAGTAGGCATAAAGAAAAGTAGTCTCCCCCAAATATATGGGGGAGACTACGAATAGAATTAGCTTTCGTTACAGCGGATTTCGCCAGAAACTTCACCCCACATACGAGATGCTTCAGCAGAAAGCTTGAAGTAAACGTAAGGAATGTTCTTCTTAGCAGGAACGCGCCACACATCTCCCTTAAGAGCTGTGCTTGTAGAGAACTTAAGAGCTTTTGGTACCGAAACGATAACACGACGTTCGTCTGAATCAGTGCCAGAAGACATTGGAAGACGCTCAGTGTGGATGAAACGGAAGCCCAAGAATGTAGTTACACTACCTTCAGCAAGTGCCTTGCGAACTGCAAAGTCAGAGCTAACGACTTCTTCGATTCCAAGTAGATCATCAAGCTGCTTTGCAGAAACAAAGCAATTAACAATCGTGTCTTGATCAATAGCGTGTAGCTTTAACATTGTAGTACGAGCTGCACGAAGTTTTGCAAGAGTAAGACCAGAACCGACTTCATCGTAATCGCCACCAACGGTGAAACCTTCAGTATTGGCAGTTCCGCTTTTTACAAAAGCACCACCAGTAGTGATATCACCAGCTGACTCGGAACCAACAGTAATCTTAGTGTTGTTCTCAGTGCTAGCATCAGTTACGAAAGTACGAACAGTACCGCCAGACTTACCAACGTAAGCCTCACCGAAGAACTTGCCAATGATGATGTCGTCAATCTTACGTTTACCAGATGCAAGAAGTGCTTGTGTGTAAGCATTCATTGGATCTGTAAGTACGCGCTTTAGATCTTTTTCATCAACATACTTGCCGAGCTCATAGTCCTTAAGACCAATGCGACGACGATCATGTGAGATATCGCTGTTAGGGTTGTCACCATAACGAGTAGTATCCTCTTCCATTGCTTCAGCTGTGCCGATGCGATCAAAGTATTGGAACTCTTCGTTTTGTGTTTCTGCTTCAAAGTAAGGCTGTAGTTTAGACTCGCTTTGTTGGAAAGCTTGTTCAAAGCCAGCTTTGTAGGCTTGAACGTAAGCTGTATTTATTTGATCTGCGCCAGTAATTGCAAGTCCGTCAGGTCCGACGGGAGTGCCCTGGTCAGTCATATAAGATGGATTAGTATATGGCATAATTTAAATAATTTAAGTTAAGTTTTAATTAGAAGTTTGCTTTTCGATGAGCTACCCTTTCGGACTCTTCTAGTTATAACGGAACCAACGGCTATCTAAAGCTGACATCAAGACCAAAAAAAGGCTACCTCAATATCATTTGGATAGCCTTGTTTATTTTATATGTCAAGTCGTTTTAACCTTGTCCGTACAAATTAGCGTACAAATTCGCTCGTCTATTAAGAATCTCTTGACGTTTTGCACGATCTGCTAAGTTAAGCGAACCTGGGTCACTCATAATAAGCGACGCATGATCTGTATCAAGCTCCGCAATCTGAGCCTTTACTCCGTGAGTATTTTGATTAGCAAAACCACTAGCAGGATTGTTAGTAGCAGGAGGTAAAGTATCGCCAGATACTTCTGCCAACCTGTGAAACAACTTAAGAACAGCAGGATGGTTTGCAACAACTGGATCTGACTCTACAAGCTCTTTAATCTCGGGGATCTCAGAAGCCATAGCCTCGTATGCTTGATTAGCCTGAGCAAGATTTACTTCGTAGTTGTCACCCCAGTCCATACGAACTGATGTTCTAGCGTCTTCAACTTGCTTCTCAATAGCTTCATCTGCAAGCTGTTGTTGTTCTATACCCATTCCCACATACGCCTCGTACAGTTGATCAAACTGATTCTGCGACAATCCAAGCTCTGCTGTAAAATCAACAAACTCTTGAAGGGTTTCATCAGGTAGATCAACTGGCACGCTTTCTTCGCCAACAATAACTTCGTCGGGAATAGTATATTCAGCGTCAGCAGGTCTTACATTGTCATAAAAGTCCTCCCATTGCTCTTCGCCCCAGTCTTCCTGAGGCGCAGCTAAACGCTTTGAGCCTAAGGCACTTTGCGCATTTACGAGCTGATCGGCTAACGAATGAACAGACTTAGTGTTCCTTAATGTATCATTACTCTGTAATTCTTCAGGTAACGATTGTAAAAACTGACCATAAGTCTCCTCTGATGTAAAATCAAGAGAACTAGGTGCAGTTGTGGTTTCGGGGGCTACCTCTTCGGGGATACCCCCGCCTAGACCTCCTGTGGTTTGTTCTTCACTCATATGTTTTTATTCTCCATCTCTATTTTGTTAATAAGTTCTTGTGGGTCGTCTTGACCCAATAGAGTGAGAAAGCTCATAGCTAAACGTCTGCGTCCTTCACATTCGCGCATCTTTGCGGTGTCTGAGTGAAACACAGGCTTAGTTACATGACACTCCCTAAGCAAGACTCTAAAAAATCTTTGCCCCTGTGGAGTCTCCAATATGTTTATAAGATCTTCTTTCAGCTTCGATTTCTCACGAAGCCTCTCAAGAGTAGATAATACTGACATGTTAAATATTTAGTAATTGACCCACACCTTCAGGGTCTAGTTGCTTAGCTTGAGCCACGTCCTTCATTGCCCCACCAATCTGTGGAGCCATCTGCGCAGCTTGTGCCATCTGCTGTTGCTCTGCCATTTGTGCTTTCATCTGATCCAACTGCTCTGCTGTCTTCACAACGTCAGGGCTTATGTTACGATACTTAGCATAGCTTTCAAGAAGTTTCTGTTCGTCGATAGCTTGAACTAGTTCAGGCTTAGCTTGAGCCAGTGGTGCAAGATCTCGCATAAATGCACTGATGTCGCTAAGTCTAGTTGCAAACTGAGCTTGAGAAGCTGGACTTGTGAAGCTAATCTCCATCTCTCCGATGCTTTCTGGGGCTTCAGGTAA
>NZ_NZMB01000001.1 GCF_002694385.1 Sneathiella sp. | reverse complement strand
CGATCAGACTTAGGAACTAGATTAGCACTAAGCCCGTTTGCAAACATCTGATTACACCAAACAGCTGTGTCATCGTACATCTCACGGGAGCCATCATCCTGGTGTGGGCTGTGTCCGTGATCAAACTTATTAGAGTTTGGACGAACATACTTCTGGGCATCAAGAAACATACTGTCAAGGTGCGACCTCAACAGCTTCAACTCTGCATATCTCTGTTGTAGTCTAACCACCGTACATTCCAGAACCACCGCCTAGAGGCGAACGACCAGTAACTCTGTTTCTGGTTGTCTTCTGTTTAGTGCGCGACAACTTTGCCATGCTGCCCATAATATTTGCACCTGTAACTCTACGAGTAGGTGCAGATGCTCTCTGCAAAGGTCTAGTAGCAACTGGTGCAGGAGGAGGTGGTGGTGCGGGAGGTGGTGGTGGAGGTGGTGGTGGTGTAGGTCTAGAGCCCATAATTAACTAGTCGTTTAAGAGTTTTCCATTTGTAAAACTTATGAGAGTTGTCCTCATTCATTTTTTGATACCTGCAANATTTNATTCTGTCAAGTGGAAAGGGNGCAAGTTTGAAAAAGACNNCTANNGATGANTNNCCCCTNNNNGCNGCGTANGCNANATGCCAGTACCTNCCTTCCTCATCTTCCTGAACCTCGCCCATAAGAAGATAGGTCGGTGACGAAAAAAAATATTTTTCCTCACCTTCTTGGCAGTTAATGTGGTGGTCTAGTAGTCTAATAAAGTCCTCGCCCTGTGTGTGGTAGAGGACAGTAGCCTCATCTATCAGTGAGAGCTTGTAGTCCTCACCAACTAATTGCGGCAACGTCATACTGTGNTTTTTGTTTNTTGTTATTTAGTTTTGGAGTCTTGAGCCCCACAGCCATAGTCCTNAAAGCGTCTGCCCCATGAGAGTTAGAATCATGAACAGGGGTCTTTCGAAAAACTTGTCGGCTAGAATCAAACTCCTTATGGTAGCCCTTGAGTGCCTCTAGCCCACGAGCACAGCGCACCTTGTTAAACCAGCATCTTGGTAGCATAGCACGAACAGCGTCAATGCCATCAATGATCGGTAGCTTCTTCACAGTTGTAAACTTCAACCCCATACTTCTCGCTATCTCCAACCTACTCTTACCTGTNCCAAGCTCGCGAACTTTGATATCATGCGGTGCGTAATGCTTGCCGTAGACAATGTCGTTCTGCACTGANAACCTATTTAGTTCTCTAGCGTAGTGGGGTAGACCNTCGCCACTGTTCTCGTAGTAGTGCACCAGGCGCACCTCGTTTTTAAAAAGTTGAAANAACCANATNGTNGTAGCNTCGTCCATGCCCAAGATCCCACGCAGTGTGCACAGGCAGTATNGGATCAGGNGACAGCTCATCCAGTATACGCTTGTCGCGGTAGGCGCGAGATATATACGGTCCGTAGTAGCTGCCCTCGACTGGAGTCTTGAATGAACACATGTATTCNGATTGGAATCTTGCCTCGTTATTCAGCTCATCACGGGCGCGACGCAACTCGTCGGGCGGTATCGCTTTGGTGTCCTTGACTGACAGGTGACTGCTATACCACTTGCCGTCCGACTGTGCTTTCAGCAACATCTTGTAGAAATGGTTCTCGCCACGAGGCGTTCCGTTGAAGAGTGCCCAGCCCCCGTTCTCTGCCAGGATCGGATTAATCAACTGCCACGCAGACGGGTCGGAGATGCTGTATTCAGAGAACACACAGCCTACAGGGTTTGCACCCACCATCTTGTCAGGGTCGTCNGAGCCCATCAGCTGGATGACGCTGCCNTTCTTCAGGTGCACGCGCATCTCCTGNTCGCTCTTCTTCTCGACTATCTCCCTTGGGAAGTAGTCAATNAACTTCTTGCCCTCGCCCGTCATGCCGTTCCAGATGATACGTCTGGCTTGGTTNGCGTAGGGCAGGACGTACCANTATGTGCCTACGCGCTGTAAAGCTTTGATAGCCAGCACGTTAACGCAAGTTAAATCCTTACCCGCCCTTCGATGCCACGCAACAACCGCACGCAGGTTGCGCTTCTTCTGAGACATATACTTGAGCAGAGGGAGCTGGTAGCCTCTTGGCTCCCATCCCTGTGCAGGAACTTGTACACTCATTCGTAGTAGTATTCTGTTTCGTCGTCCTCGTCGTCTTCTTCAATGGTTATCCATTGAACTCCGTCAAGATCTTCNGGGGCTCCGTTTGTAATATAACTCTCATGGTATTCGGTTGCACTCTCCAGCAGCCCCTTTGCTGCATACGGATCACTGAACCTAACGTCATAAGAAAGAGGAGAGTCATCGTGTGAGGCTATCAGAACGTAGTGGCGAAAGTGNTCGCCCAGCATACCAGTGATTTTATTAAGTTCATCAGTCCTCATGCTTATCTTCCTCGCTCATAAATTCATCGTAATCTTCTTCAACTATTTCAGCTTCGACGGGATTGGCAAGAGCAGACTTNGCAACTTTTGAATAATCTATAGTCATCACCTTCATCTCGCCGTTGAGTGTGCCCTGAACGTCAACGCTCTTGAGCTTCGGCTGCGTGTAGCTGCAGATCTCTTTCCATATCGCTATCTTGTCTCTCTTGTCCACTTCGGGATCGGCAGCATAGCCAAGCAGCTCCTCAATCGGGTTGATGCCCTTGTCATAGAACAAAGCTAGCAGTGCCTTCCGCTGCTGAGCTGGTGTAGGAGCTTGACTCATCATTTCAAGGAACTGTTGCTTAACAGTAAGCTCTTTCTCTACTTTGCGAAGCTTGCCTTGAGCTTCCTTCATATCTTTCTCAGCTTTCATACGTTTACGATGACACCTGCTCCTTTTCGCAGCCTGTTGCTTAACAACTTGTTTGGGCTTCTTACCTGAAGCATATGTTCTACCGTCTGGCACTGACATCTGTATTGATGATTCATGTTCCTTTGTCAAGGTTGCTCACACTATTCACACCTGGCTCACAGTAAAACACAGGGGGTGTGAGCTAATTAAATTATAAGAGTATCAATGGTTTACGATTCTGCTCACACAATTCACACTTTTTTCTGAGAAAACTATTTTGATTTTACTATAGGCTAAAAAACTGTGAGAAGTGTGAGCAATTACATAAGTCCTTGATAATAGTAACAACTTATAACATCGCGCTTGATTCAAAAAGTGTGAGCTGACTGTGAGAAGTGTGAGCAAAAACTCAAAAATTTGTATGCTGGTAGGGACTCTATGTGTCGTCGACTCGCGGTTTCCCCCAATGGGGGTCATCGTTCCAGATTCAAGTTGCCTCGCTACATGAATCGTCGGACAAATTGCCGTCGAGACCCATATATCCTATTGCACATGCACCAACGGATTCCACGACCTCTTCAGCCATGACTCACATGGTGGAAAGTATTGAGTTGCAATCGGTTATGATGCATGAGCAACAGGATAAAAGAGTCGTGCTTCAAAGAAGCACCCTATCAAAAGAATCTACTTCACAAGGTCTTGCACACAAGGAAGATACAGACGACCACGACCATATGGCATGCCGAGCCGAATCCCGACACCCAAGCGGTGCTGACGCACCGTTCCTGGCACTCAGAACCCTTGAACTCGGTGACCAAAGGCATCGGGCTTGCCGTCGCCCACCACGTCGAGACCTCGTAAAACCCTTTGGGGCTGAATCAGTCGCGGCAGCCTCAGACGAATTCGCGAGTCATGCAACATCGCTTTGGACGAGGATGGTCGCACCGAAGTCTGGAAACCTGACTCAAGTCCACAAAAGATCGAACGCATTTGCCAACTTTTTCGGTTGGGATAAATGTTTGGGTGGTCACTTTAGCATGTTTAGGCAGTATGAGGTTTTTCTTTCGTTAGAACATGTTGAGCCCAGATTGGTCACCAGAACCTGTCAAGGTAGAATTTGTAGATAGTGACAGCAGAGCTGTCATTGTGATAAAAGTTTTGTGAATCTTAAGATCCACAAAACACAAATCTCCACCTTGACAGAACCTGCATTCCATGTGGGTGACCAATCTGGTCTCAACATAACCTAACGAAAGGAAAAACGTGCCTAAACAAGCAAAAGCAACCACCCAAACAATAACCGAAAAAGTCGGCAAATGCGTCCGCTCTTTCGCGGAGCCTCTTGAGTCAGGAGACTTCGGAGCGACCATCCTCGTCCAAAGCGATGAGGCTCGCGAATACGTCCGAGTCTACCACGACTGCTCCATCCCCAAAGGGGCAGAGGTTCACCTCGACGTGGTGGACGACGGCAAGTCGGAGTTCATAGTGGTCACCGAGTTCAAGGCTCCTGAGCGCAAGGAACGCCACGACGAGTCGTAGCGCACTTGGGATGTCGGGCTTCGGCTCGGCATCCCATATTCGTGCAAAGAAAAAAAGAAAAAATAAATATATACTATGAATCACTATGCATATAAAGTGTCAATAAGATACAGTTGGAAAAGAAACACCATCAACTGCCTATTCAACGAAGCAACTAACAAAGTATTAAACTTTGGAAGTGTTAAAGATTTCAATAAGTTCTTCAAAAGAAACGGACATTTCGTGGATATTCATGAAATAACACACCACCAACCAAAAAAGAAATAAATAAGTTAAACCAAAATCAAAAAATAAAACAATTAACTCATGTAATGTAGTGAGTTAGTTGAGCAGTTATTGCACACAAAAAAATAAATATATACTATTATGAAAAACAAAACAATATATACTCTTGTCATTGATGGCAAAGAAGTTGCAAAAGATACACTACTCTCAGGAGTAGCAATCAAGACCGACAAGGTCAAAGATCACTATGAGATCCGCAAATACCAAAAAGGTAAGATAGTCAAACTATGGGGCTACTCTGTCAACAATGGTAAAAAGATCCCATATGCATCGCACGACACAGAAAACACAATCAAAAAGAAAGACATAGTCCAATCAAAACTATGTTCAAGTATCAAGAGAGTGAGTCATGCGTTAGGTATTCTTAAGGATGAAATCAAAATCAGACGCAACCTCAAAGCCCTTGAAAAGAAAGTTCATCTCTGGGATTTGGAATCTTAGTTCGGAATTGAGATGTGCGTGCGTTTTTGCGAACGCACATCTCATTCCGAACAAAAATCAAAACTACTATGCAATATACAATACAAGAAATCCTATATGGTATCTCCAATGCCGAACGTTACGACGTTCGTGAAGAAGACGGTCACGTAATCAGTGAATACAAATTCTGGTGGGCTCAGCTCTACAAAGAAGCCAAGCGCACAGCCAAGGCAATCAGACGTGAATCTATACGCGACGGCATTGTCCCCCGCGACGATGACGATGTAATGGTTCAGATCATTGTTGATCAATGGCTTGCTGAATCAAAGTCATATCAAGAACATTCTCATCCAAGTGATGATCAGCTATGCGACGATATGTCGTGCATGCAGGCACTTGCCAAACAACAAGAGCAATACTTACTAGACATTCGTAGAGCATTTGCCAGTGCATGCAGACGCAAAGACACCAAGGCTATGCGACGCATACGCAAGCTGTATTATCAAGAGAAGTCCTCACAACTCTCTTCTATTGATTACACTCACTTGGATGAGCCTACTACCAAGGAACCTGTATACACACCAGAAGATCAAAGCTTCTTTGATGAAACTGAGCAGCACGTCCGCAAGCTTGAATATCAAGATGCATTCGTGCAAGATCCAGAATGTGACCCAGACGATTCACATTACGTCGGTGATACCTTGCGTATGAACAACGGCAAACCACGAGGCAACATCGGGTTACTCAATGGTTTGTATCAACAGTCACTACCCGAACCAGCCTACCGCACCAAAGAAGCAAGACGTAGACTATTCAAGACTCTACTAGAGTCAGGTAGCATCTACGATATTGAGAGTGCATGTGGCATGCGTGGATACAAGAAAGGCGTTCTTCGCGGCTATATTCACATGTATGCAGATCCAACCAAAGATGTAAACAGATGGAGATCATAATCTTATCATTCTTCTCTTCACTCGGTATTCTCCTTGTGTGCACACGCACACTTGGAGTTCACCGAGTAATCAAACACCGAAAGAAACTAGATATACTAGTGACTTTTGGTTTGCCTATGTTGTTCATTGGCACGTTCTCAGGCATGATTACCGCTTTCTTCACAGGACTGTGGTTCACCATAAAAACCATACTAATGGCACTAGTTATACCAAAGACCTTTTCTTCTTATGGTAACCAAGAAGATAGGCGTAATGATGCTAAAGGTAATCGTTCCTCTCGCCCTTACGTTCGCAAAGTCATTCATGACCAAGCACGCGTATCGGTTTCTCAGAGAATGTGATAATCGGAAACGACGTTAGCATCAGCATAGTAGTAGAAAAGTAGCCACCGTCCACGCGAGGGCGGTGGCTACCCACTATGATAAACAATAACAATAACAAAACAAACAGCATGAATAACCCGTTTGTGAGTTGAATGGTGCATGTTATGTATACTATGTCAAACAAAAATCAACTTTCTTTATTTTTGGTGAGTAGCCAAAAAATAACAAAGAACAATAACAACATAAACCAAATATATTATGGCAAGTGTAACAATCCGTTACGGTATGACAAACTCTGTCACCCGTGACTTTGACAACGAAGCTACTATCTCTGACGTAGTCAGCGACAATGGCATCCGCGCAGCTCTGTCTGCACCCGAGAACGTCCGTGCCGTTTCTGGTGGTCGCACACTAGAAGGACACGAGTATGTTACCTCGTTCACAGCTATTACTTTGGAGCAACAAGCTTCAAGCAAGGCTTAACACCAGTCCCTCCTGAGCACGAGATGAAACTGCTCACTTTGTGAATTAACACCTACCCTCCTGAGCACGAGATGAAACTGCTCACTTCTTATTATGTCAGAAAAGTATCTAGACCAAGAGTTTATCCTACGCAGCGACGGTAAATTCTACAAACGCACTACAGTAGTATCTCCTGTGCACAATGCAGACCAGATACTATCAGCTGTCAAGGACAATGGCATTCCTGTCATTTTTCCTTTTGTACAAACTATAAGTATACCAGAGCTGAATAAAAATATTCCAACTTACAGCATGGTATACAGTCACCAACCGCACATTGTAACTACGTTTGTCAAACTAAACGAGTTTCCGTTTCCAGAATCCTGGTTGTGGAAACAAGCAGGACAACCACATTACTCTCTGGGCATTGGCAACACAGGTGATCGTGAGATACCAGACACACGATCTATTATTTGGCGACCAACCTTAGATGGACTAGAACTATTCATTGCTGTCACACTGGATACACATAGCTGCCAGTTTGGTAGTCCAATCTTATTTGTTCTAGACGAAACTAAAACACCGTATGTTCCAAACATTGCTAATGTATTTGATGACGGTCGTATCTGCACTGGTGGTGACTGGCGACAAGACTTCAGTCGAGGCTTTGAACTAGATACACTTACTGGCAACATATACAATCTGTATCGTTCGCCATGCAACAACGATCTCAGAAACAGTGAGCGCGAACGTGAGTATATGCGATTCACTGAACGCGGTGATACTCTATGCAGTCTTCCAGAGCCAGGGCTAATCACTGACAATGATCACAGGTTCTACATGAAACACACAAACTCAAAGGTCATTGACTTCGTTCAACATGTCAAATTCTAACATATTCAAATCAATCAGCACTGCCTCTGTAACTGCAGAAAACTGCCACAGTTGGCTGCAAGATGCTAGTTCTCGCGGTGTAAACCGCAGATACTACAGCGGTATGAATCAGAATATACGAGATCAAGCTCAAAGAGAACTTGATACATACCCTGTAGATAACCCACTCAATGCAGANGATACGCGTATTCTGTTCAANATACTACGCAANGAGTATNNAGATTGTGGTCGTAANCGTGGTGCAATCCTACGCTACATCAAAGCTTATCGTGAACTTAAGCCAGATCCAATCGGTCAGCGGCTTTACAACCAACTAGATAATCATGAAACCTAAACTAAATGCAGTAATCATCGGTGCGGGTGGTGTCACAAGCTACATGTTACCAGCTTTGCGTAACAGCTTTGACCTTCACGCAACCATCGTTGACGGCGATGTTCTTGAAAAGAACAATCTCGACCGTCAACTATTCCGTAACAACATGGTAGGGCAGCACAAATGTGTNGCTCTAATGAANCAATACAACTTCAAAAAGTCTGAAGGTCAGGCAATCAGGTCATACTTTGACCTAGGTATGCTAGACACAGAATACAAGTATTGGTTCTCACAAGCAGACGTTATCATCTGTGCAGTTGACAATCACCCTGCTCGCAAAGCAGCTATTGACGCAGCTAAGATGCTCAACACAAACATNGTTGTGTGTGCCAACGAGTATCATACAAGCCAAGCGTTCTACTATGATCCACATCTNGCAAATCAANTTGACTTGCCAATGCTAGATCCACTTGTTCGCTANCCTGAAATTGCTACAGATACTTCAGGCAGCCCAATCAGCTGCCAAGGCATAGCACTTGAATCAGAACCACAACTTGCAATNGCTAATCAAGTTGCCGCATCCTTTGGCAACTACTTACTATGGCAGTGGTTCGGTGTATCTCGTGGTAAAATTGCAAACTCAGACAATACTATAATATATATGCCTATTGAGTTTCAATCTACCTTTTCTAGAATGCAAACCATAACTATCCAAGATGTCGAAGAACTCAGCAAAAAAGCCAGCTAAAGTCTATTACGACAACGGTATATACGAACCAGTTGTAACGCCTTTGTTTACAACGTTTCGTAAAGTATCTGAAATCGTTTCAGCTGAAAGCCTCACACCCACATGGAATGGTAAAAAGATACCACTTCACATGTGGAAAGAGATCCTTGCTTTCATGAAGCAAAGCTATGACGAACTCAAGTCAGAGACTCTGGTGTATCTCTTCTATGACGAAGCTGCACCACAGCCCTGGCTATACTGGGTTCCACCACAAGAGACTGCTGGCATGACTGTCAAGTCGTCTCCTGATCACCCTGACTACATCAAACAACGTGCTGCATACCCAGACACTATGTTTGGCACAGTGCACCATCACTGTTCTAGTTCAGCGTTTCAATCTGGCACAGACGAAGCAGACGAAGTAAATCGTGAGGGTCTACACTTCACCGTTGGTAAACTTAACAACGATGAAAAGGTTGACGTTCACTTTCGTATCACTCTAGGTGGTTCACATGCTGAACTTGATGCTCATACTTACATTGAAATGGATGAGTCGCCGTTCAAGAAAACATGTCGTGTTCCCAAAAAGATACAAGACCAGGCTCGTAACGAGCTGCACAAAATGGACGTGTGCACTCTGCCCAATGTAAAGCAATACAAGTTTGATGTTGAAATGCAGAATGTCAGTAAAAGAACTTACTCAGTTACAACGCCGTCATACGCTGGTAATCAACAAACGTTGGGTTGGGACTACGGTGGCTATCACACTCCTTCGTATTCTAGCAAAAAAAACGCCATCGAAGACGATCTCATTTTAGATGACACACAAACTCTAGCTGAGTGTTTCGTCGAAGCCGTGCTTACAGATTGGCAGTATGAAGAAATACTTCAAACATACTACCAATACAACCAACAAAGTGCTAAAGTTTCAGAGCTTATGCACTCACAAATAGATGAAGAAGATGTTAGAGTTGATTTAATATGTATGTTTGATGATGAAGATTTTCACAAAACTCCAGAATATAAAGAAGTTACTGAATCAGTTAAGATGTTTCTTCAAGAACAAAGCAACTTGGGTGTTGCATTTACAGAAAAGGAACTTATCAATGGACTCCAAACCATTTCATATGAAAACGGAACGGGAGTTCAACAAGTGGATAAGGAGGATGTTTTATGAACAATCTAATCATAAAGTGTGCGCTCAGCGTATCGAAACTACTACGGGGAATGGAGTTCCTGATATCATGGTCATCTTACCATTCGGAATCTACCTTATTGAGAGCAAGTTTGAGACTACAAAAATACGCTCTGAGCAAGCAGCGTTCCATATCAGAACGAACGCGATTGCGCAAGATGATGTCCCGCGTTGTATCACACTCTCAGCATACCCAAAAACTAAGAGACTAGTAGCCACTACTTACAATCCAAGTTCTATTACTGAAGATGGTATTGTTCCTGCTACTGAGGTAACTTATGCTCTTGACTCAGCAGGATTTAAACAGTTTTATTCAACACTTTCCGACAAGCCACATGGTGGCATACGTCCGATACTAAGTGACTCTGCACGACTTAGAGAAGCGACTTGTGCAGACTAGGCGAAGGCAAGAGGTCCACCCGATATGACGAGGTCCACCCACGCATCCATCCTAGATAACTGATTAGCATCAAACGTTGCTAATCAGCCAATTTACAATGCCAGATCCATCCGAGCTAGAAGCACTATTAAATTTAGTAGACGTTAAGACTACTGAAATTATGAAAGGTGATCCATACCAGGAACACAGAGATATTGCTCGGTGGGCACGCAACAAAGGACTCATTAGAGATCTTACTGACGACGAAATACAAACCCGTATGAATAATAAAACTTACAAAAAAGTAAATAAAATTATTCATGCAAACATCCGTAAACAAAAAGCACAACAATGATATCTCTAATGCAGATTATAGCTGCCATTATTCTTATTGAGAGTGGTGGTGATAATTATGCTGTAGGAGATAGTGGCAAATCATATGGATGTTTACAACTAACTGAAGCATATGTTGCAGATGCAGCAGAGTTCGCCAACATCGACTGGGTTCACAAAGATGCTTTTGATAGGGATAAAAGTATAGATATTTTTCTTGCGTATATGTCTAGATATGCAACTCCTAAAAGATTAGGAAGACCCGTTACATCTCAAGACATCGTAAGAATCCACAACGGTGGACCAAACGGATACAAAAAACAATCAACAAAAAAATACTGGCTAAAAATAAAACCACTATTGCATGCAAACAGAACTGAATGTAATTACCTCTGATGTATTATGGCGACCTCCAGTTATACTACCACAGTTTGAAAACATAGTAGCTATTGATCTAGAAACTTATGATCCATACCTAAAACAAACTGGACCATCATACAAACGAGGTGCTGGTAAAGTAACTGGGATTGCTATTGCAGATAGCNATCAACANGTATACTTACCCTTTGATCACTTGAATGGGGACAACTTGGATAAAGGCATAGTTGTTTCTTTCGTTAAGGACCTAGTTAGAAACAGTAAAGAAATACTGTTCGCTAACGCTGCATACGATCTCGGCTGGCTTGAGTCTCTAGGCATCAGAGTCTCTTGTCCAGTCCGAGACGTTCAGNTTGCTGAAGCATTGATAGATGAAGAACAGTTTTCATANAGCCTTAACAACCTATCTAAGAAATACTTAAACAAAACTAAGTTNGAAGATAAACTCAATGAAGCTGCTAAAGCCTACGGCTACAATCCCAAAGGTGATATGTGGAAACTACCAGCTAGATATGTAGGTGAGTATGCTGANATAGATGCTCGTAATACCTGGGATGTATACCANCATCAAATACCNATACTCAAAGAACAAGANCTATGGNATNTCTGGGAGCTAGAGTGTAAGCTTACACCTATNTTACTACANATGACACTCAAAGGTGTCCCTGTAGATATAGATAGAGCTGACCAACTAAATACTAAACTGCTCAAACAAGAAACCAANCTCAAAGAAAAGTTTGGCACACTGGACATTTGGTCACCCAANCAACTAGGAGAGTATATTANTCNNCTAGGTCTTGTAGTTCCCAAAACAGAAAAAGGNAACTANTCTGTATCNAAAACATTTTTAGAACATTGTGAACATNAAACAGTAAAAGANATATACCAAGCCCGTTGTATCAATCGNCTGCGTAAAGTATTNATTGANGANATNATACTNANAGGNANCNACAAAGGTCGCATTCANGCNGACTTNAGACANACNGCATCTGACCAGGGCGGCACACGCTCTGGTCGACTNTCTTCTAGTAACCCTAATNTGCAGCAAGTTCCTAAACGTAGTGAGATAGGTAAAGCAATCAGAACATTATACNTAGCAGAGCCAGATACACTCTGGTGCAAAGCAGACTACAGCTCTCAAGAACCAAGACTTCAAGTGCACTATGCANTGCTTGGTCAGTTTGGCAAACCGCTGCCCAAAGCAGAACAAGCTAGAGATGCTTTTGCTAATGGAGAAAAACTATATACNTTCTTTGAACGTGCAACAGGNNTACCATACGANACCTGTAAGATGTTATGTTTNGGTATTAGTTANGGTATGGGAAACAAAAAGATGGCAGAAACACTAGGCATATCNGAAGAGATGTGTAGTTCAACTATGAGTAANTTCAATGCTGAAGCTCCATTCTTAAAAATACTATTTGATAACGTTATGAACAAAGCCAGNCATCANGGATACATAAAAACNATACTTGGTAGAAGAGCTCGTTTTGATTTCTGGATATCTGACTTTGGAGATAAACCAATCAAAACNAAACGNATAGCNCAAGGCAGATTNAAAACAAACAGAGTATTCCGTGCATTTACCAGCAAGGGACTNAACAGACTAATACAAGGCTCTGCNGCTGACCAAGCAAAGAAAGCAATGGTCGATGCACACGAAGCTGGCTTTGATCTTAGGCTGCCAGTTCATGATGAAATTAACTGCATGGTTAAAAATAAACAAGAAAGNCTTGACTTAAAATTNATCATGGAGAATGCTATTCCTCTTAAAGTGCCCGTTGTTGCTGATATAGATTTGGGAGCAACGTGGTGTTAGAACTATGGATATACTAAAAACAGCACTAAAAATAACAAGCAATGACAGNCATGAAGACTATGGAGATTGTNNTANTGAGTTTCGTAAGACTGCTAGAATGTGGTCTGANATATTCGAAACANAAGTAACACCTACNCAAGTAGTCCTTGCNATGATTGCTCTTAAGTCTATTAGACAACTAAACAAAAACAAAAGAGATAACTGGGTTGANATNGCAGGATATGCACGACTTGGTGATCTCGTAAACAAACAATAACAATGACNGATCCCTTATTAGAAGAATCAGATATTATACCAGTAGCTGANGTTGAANGCGTATCTACAGAAAATGTAGAAACAAGNGACTTACAAGAAATCACAGCNCTNAGTGAGTCACTCAAAGAAGCTGACAATGACATTGCTGCTAAAGAAGCAGAACTAAGTCAGCTCAAAGCAATACGCAAACAAATCTCTGAAGAGTTGATTCCTGATCTTATGAACAAGAATGGACTCAAGCTAATACAACTAGACACTGGAGCTAANATACAAATCAACGAGTTTGTTGATGCTCGTATCAAAGATCCTGGTGTAGCATTTGATTGGCTNAGAGAAACAAACAATGATTCGATTATCAAAAATCAAATCACTATATCTTTGGATAGAGGTGATGATGGTGTNGCTGAAGAACTCACTACCAAACTCAANGAAGAGTATGGTATTGATGCAGATCGTAAGATNGCCATACATCATGCAACTCTCAAATCTTTCTGTCGNGATGCTTTGGAAGACCCAGAGCTGGCAGAATCCTTACCTCGTGAAGCCTTTGGTATNTACCAAGGTCAGCGAGCGAAACTAACCTAAACATAGAAAGAAGTAATANAGAATCATGGCATTCGATATAACAACAGTCGCAGGACAAGGCACAGAGAACCTAGACTCAGGTTCATCCTTGCCCTTCATTCGTATCCTACAGGACTTGAGCCCCCAGCTCAAGAAACAAAAAGATGAATACATNGAGGGGGCTGAGTCAGGCGATCTCTTCTTTGCTAAAACGCAAAGTGTATTAGAGCAACCTGTAGAGATAGTTCCATGCTATACAAAGTCCATCTANACAGANTGGATTCCACGCTCAAANGGCGGTGGCTTTGTTGGCAANCATCCACTAACCGTAGTCAGCAACCCTGCCTACGAGAAAGGACGGGAACGTCAATACGACGAATGGCTAGGTGACAACGAACTTAAGTTCACAACTTATTGGTTCGTGCTGATGAAAGTAAATGACTCTTGGGAACAAGCAGTTATTCCTTTCACATCATCACAGCTTCGCGTATCACGCAAGCTCACACAAGACATCAATCGTTTCAGATACGACGACGCAAGCATTGCTCCACCATTGTTTGCACAAAGTTGGAAACTGAAATCTGTCTTAGAAACTAGCAAGAATGGAGATGATTACTACAACTTTGATTTCGTAGAACCCAAGGTTCTTGACTTCGAAGATGATGAATCAATCCTCTCGCTAGCATCTGATACATACAAGACTGCATCAGATACACCTCTTCTACAAACAGAAGAGAAACCACAGCTAGTAGACTCGGCAGCAATGCCTTACTAAAATAGGTTGCCCCCATCCCCTTATGAGTTTCGGGGGATGGGGGCTTTTATTTTTATATGATTCCTATAGCAGATCTGTCTTTTAAATTTCACGAACTATTCGTGTCCAACCCTAACGTGTATGGTCAAACATCACTTACGGGTAAGACGCGGAATCGTGACGGTAAAGCAGATTCAAAATCATTTCTTGTCAAAGAAGCCATAGATCCAACAGTGTGGGAATCACACCTCAAAGGTGAACGCATCATTGGCTGCACTCCACTTATCAACGAAGACCAAGTTCGTTGGGGTGCACTAGACGTAGACGTATACCAAGATTCAAAAACCCTGGAAGGTATCATACAACAGGTAAAAGAAAACAAACTACCCTTTGTTGTATGCCGTTCTAAATCAGGTGGCGCACATGTATACTTGTTCTTCTCTGAAGAAGTATCTGCATACAACGTTATCGACAAACTAAAATCTTTCTCTGCTTTCTTTGGTCAGGGTGCTTGTGAGATATATCCCAAGCAACCAAAGATAGGTGATCGTAAAGACAACAGCAAGTATGGCAACTGGATAAACATGCCATACTCTGGAAACCCTACATTACAGTATGGCTTTGATAAAGACGGCAAAGCACTCAATCCTGAAGAATTTATTAACTACGCTCTAACACAGCAGCTAACTAAAGAACAGTTTGAAGAACTGAATGTTCCAGCTTCAGGCGAAGATATACTACCTGAAGGTCCTCCGTGTCTTAACTACATCTTTCAAAAACGTGCGCAACACAGCGAGTCTCGTAATGTAACACTTTCCAATGTCGCTGTATATCTAAAGAAAGCACATCCTACTGATTGGAAGCATCAACTTATGCAGTTCAATCGTAAGTTCTCAGAACCACTAGAGGACAGAGAAGTAGAAGCCATCATTAACTCTTATGGCAAAAAAGACTACAAGTATCAATGCTCCAGCCAACCGCTATGCAAATACTGTGACGCTAGTCTTTGTGGTCAACGAAAGTATGGTATTGGTGGTGAAGAGTTCCTGCCTAACAACCGATCACTTATACAACTTAAGAGTGATCCACCCCTGTGGTTCTTAACTTTAGATGATGCAGAGTTGCAACTTACCACCGAACAGTTCGACAACTTTAACCAGTTTAACCAAAAGGTTATGGAGAAACTGTTGTTTAAGTATCCACCTATCAAACAAGAAGACTGGGTCAAACAACAAAACTTACTGCTAAAGAACTGCACACAAATTGAAATACCATTTGAGATGACTCCTCTTGGTCAGCTAGTGGAGTATGTGTCGATGTTTTGTGCAAACGCTAGTGAAGATACTGACAGAATCAAAAGTGGTCCCGTCAAAAGAGGTCAGTTCTATTTGTTTAGAATGATTGACCTCAAAGATTATCTCAATCAACAACGCTTCAAAGAACTGCCTGACAACAAAATACTCTCTGCTATCAAGCAAGTATTAAAAGCAGATGCAGTTACGCATTCAATCAAATCACCTAAATTAAACGTAAGATGCTGGCGCATACACAAAGACAACTTGCGTATAGATCCAAGCACACCGTTCCCAGACTTTAACACTAATGAGCCATACTAAAATATTTGTTGCCAGTGCAGGAACTGGTAAAACTACAACACTAATGAATCTGTTGTCTACCTGCCTAGAAGAGACTGCTCCAGGTAACATTGCATTTACAACATTTACAAAAGCAGGTGCACAAGAAGCTATAGACAGAGCACTAGTTAAAAATCCAAAGTGTAGTATAAGAGATCTTGAAGGATTTAGCACACTACATGCACTGTGCTATAGACGTATACCAAGAAAACAAATGCTCACTAGAGCCGACTATCAAGAGTTTGGTGAACTTATAGATGTTCCAATGACTGGTAACATTCGCACTAGTGGCGATGGCTTTGTATTTAACTCATCACTAGGCAATCAACTACTATACCTTGACAGCCTAATGCGCAACTTATGCACAAACGCAGAGTCTGTAATAAAGTATCAATTAAACTCTCGTGTAAATATAAAGACCTTACAAGAGTTTCACGACAACTACAAAACTTACAGAAGCAAAATAAGTAAATACGATTTTACAGATCAACTAGAAGTCTTTGTTGCAGAAGATGCAACGTTTGACTTTGATTATGTTTTTGTAGACGAAGCTCAAGANTTATCTCCCTTACANTGGANAGCCATTGATGTTATTACAAAAAATGCAACAACAATATATGTAGCAGGNGANGACAAACAAAGCATTTACAAATTTGCAGGTGGTGACCCACAATCANTAATTAACATGGANGGNGANCGCACAGTCNTNGATACATCTTACCGACTACCAAAACCAGTTCTTAGANTANTCNGAAAAGATTGCAGAACAAATATCACAAAAACAAGAATACTCTATNTCTAGTGCTGTGCCNNANGGCANAGTANNACANNTNCATAGTATANTNGACTTANACACAAGCCAAGGAACTTGGTTNTTTCTATGTCGNAACAAAATATATATGTCATACTTTGAAGATGCACTAATNAAAAAGAAATCTTTGTTTGTNTCNGCTAGNGGTGANTCATGGTTTAATCAAAAACAAGTAGATTATATTATACTGTGGGAGAAACTACGCAGAGGCTATAAATTTAAAGCTGCAACAATAAAAGAACTATATAAGGAGTTTTTACCTACTGGGCGTGTTGTAAAACGAGGCTTTAAGAAACTNATGGACGCTATGCCTGATGAAGAACTTTTTGACAAAGATCAANTAGTAGATGACTTNGGTCTTCAAACTACAGCTAANTGGAATCTAATATTTAAATTACCAGATATTACAAAAGAACTGTTGCTTAAAGCAGAAGAAGACGGTAAATTAGAAAATTGTTGTGATATAGAAATAAATACTATACACGGCACTAAAGGTAGAGAAGCTGATAACGTAGTTGTCTTACCTGATGTAACAGACATCACTTACAAAGCTATGCTTGATGATCCTGATAATGAGCATCGTGTGTTCTATGTTGCAGCTACTCGTGCAAGACAAAACTTATATATACACACACCAATAACAAATAGATTCTACAAACTACCACAAGTATGATATACAAAACAAAACCATTTAAGCATCAAGAAGATGCTGTTAAACGCTTTGTAGATGCCCCATACGGGGCTTTGTTTTGTGAAATGGGCACAGGTAAAACAAAAATGGTGCTAGACATCCTACAAAACGCTGACGACATTGTAGACGCTGTTGTCATAGCTCCAAATGGACTACACCATAACTGGGCAATCAATGAAATACCTGCCCACATTGCTAAACCTGTAGAAGTATACTGCTGGAAAGGACCAATTAAAACTAAAAAAGGTAAACAAGACTTTACCAGGTTCTTAAATACAACAGATAAAACTCGTATACTGCTAATCAATGTAGAAGCCTTACGCACTCCTACAGGCTACAGCACTGTAAACAAATTTCTAGAAACTGCGCAGCATGAAATACACATGATCGTAGACGAATCTACTTGTATTAAAAATCCCAAAGCTATTCAAACTAAGAAAGTGCTAAAACTATCTGAAATGGCTAACTGCAAATGGATACTAAATGGCACACCAATCACACAAAGCCCTTTAGATTTATTTAGTCAGTGTAAGTTCTTACATAAATCTGCTTTGCCATACAATACATATACAGCATTCAAACACGCATTCGCTGTAGAAACCACCATGACAATGGGCAGTCGTTCATTCCGTAAAATTATTGGCTATCAAAACCTAGAACAACTAACTAAGTTACTTGAACCATTTAGTCTTCGTATTGAAAAGAAAGATTGCCTAGACCTGCCAGATAAAACTTTTACAAAAATAGCTGTTGAACTAACGCCTGAGCAACAGCGTATCTACAAAACAATGAAAGATGACTGCCTTGCATTGTTAGATAGTGGTAGCTTGGTTACCACAACTATAGCCCTGACTAGAATAATTAAATTGCATCAAATTCTAACAGGGTTTATAACCGACGACGAAGGCACAGAACACCCCATTGACAACAACAGGATAGCTACTCTCATGCAAATTGCAGAGACTACACAGCCTTTGGTAGTGTTCTGTGCCTACCGTCACAATGTTAAAAGTGTTTATGACGCACTAGCTAAAAAGTATGGCAATCATCAAGTAGTTACATTTAGCGGTAATGAATCCAATTCTCAACGTAATAAAGCTGTAAAGCACTTTCAAAATGGACTAGCAAACTTCTTTATTGCTACTTCTGCAGCAGCCAAAGGTTTGACACTGCACCGCGCATCTACAATGGTATATTACTCTAATAATTACAGCCTAGAAACTAGGCTACAGAGCCAAGATAGAATTCATCGCATAGGACAAAATAACAAATGCACTTATATTGACCTTGTTGTCCCTAAAACTGTAGATGAAGCTATTCTTACAAGACTAAAACAAAAAAAAGAACTATCTAGCATGGTGCTAGATGACCTAATTGAAATAATCAAATGACCGTCCCTGCCACTAACCGAACCTTATTTAATCAATCCAGCACAGCTATTCTAGAGCGTGCACTAAACTCTATGACTTTAGCTTGTGAAGCTCTAACCAACGAAAACAAGCAATTACGGGAACAAGTAAACAGTTTGACTATTG
>NZ_NZMB01000024.1 GCF_002694385.1 Sneathiella sp. | reverse complement strand
AATCGCCGCCGTCAGCGTCGTCTTGCCATGGTCAACGTGACCAATCGTCCCAATGTTTACATGCGGTTTACTGCGATCAAATTTCTCTTTGGCCATTTTATTTCTCCGTTTTTCCCGGCTGCCTCAGCTCGTTCCGTTACGCCAACTTCGCCAGAACTTCGTCTGAAACGTGTTGTGGCACAGGTTCATAATGGTCGAAGACCATGGTAAAGGTCGCGCGCCCCTGTGTCTGGGAGCGCAGGTTGTTCACATAGCCAAACATGTTGGCCAGCGGCACCATGGCGTTGACGACTTGCGCGATACCGCGCTGCTCCGTCCCGGTCACCTGACCGCGGCGGCTGTTCAAATCGCCCATAACGTCGCCGATATATTCGTCCGGCGTGACAATCTCGACCTTCATCATCGGTTCCAGCAGGCGCAGGCCTGCCTTGCGGGCGATTTCACGCATGGCGGCACGACCGGCAATTTCAAAGGCCATAACCGAGCTGTCCACGTCGTGATACGCGCCGTCGATCAGGGTCACCTTCACGTCGATCATCGGGAAGCCTGCCAGAACACCGGTTTCCACAATGTCGCGAACGCCTTTTTCCACGCCCGGAATATATTCCTTCGGAACGGAGCCACCGGTAATGGTGTCCCCGAAAACAAAGCCTTCGCCCGGCTCGCTCGGCTCGACAACGATCTTGATACGCGCGAACTGACCGGAACCACCAGACTGCTTCTTATGGGTGTAATCCAGCTCGGCTTTCTGCGTGATGCTTTCGCGATACGCCACCTGCGGCGCACCCACGTTGGCCTCAACACCAAATTCGCGGCGCATGCGGTCCACAATGATGTCCAGATGCAGCTCGCCCATCCCCTTGATGATCGTCTGGCCGCTTTCGATGTCGGAAGCAACGCGGAAGGACGGATCCTCCTTGGCAAGACGATTGAGAGCGATGCCCATTTTTTCCTGGTCGCCCTTGGTTTTCGGCTCGACCGCGATCTCGATGACCGGCTCCGGGAATTCCATGCGCTCCAGAATGACCGGCTTCACCGCATCACAAAGCGTATCGCCCGTGGTCGTGTCTTTCAGGCCCGCAATGGCAACAATGTCACCGGCACGCGCCTCTTTCACATCTTCGCGGCTGTTGGCATGCATCTGCAACA
This sequence comes from Sneathiella sp., assembly GCF_002694385.1. GTDB lineage: Bacteria > Pseudomonadota > Alphaproteobacteria > Sneathiellales > Sneathiellaceae > Sneathiella. Next base: position 15,676 of record NZ_NZMB01000024.1, on the reverse strand, counting down.
TACGGCCAACGCGCTCCCGGCTGCCCTTCACGGAGTTCAGCGTCTGCGTCCCGGCTTCCAGCACACCAGAGTAGATACGCACGAATGTCAGCGATCCGACGAAGGGGTCCGACATCACCTTGAAGGCGAGACCGGCAAACGGCTCCTCATCGGAGGGCATGCGCATCACGTCCTTTTCGGTTTTCACGTCAATGCCATGCGTCCCGCCAATGTCGGTCGGAGACGGCATGAAATTGATCACCGCATCAAGAAGCGGCTGCACGCCTTTATTCTTGAATGCCGTACCCGTCAGAACCGGCACGAAGGAACCATCAATCGTTCCCTTGCGGATGCAGCGCAGAAGGGTTTCCTCGCTCGGCTCTTCTCCTTCAAGATAAGCCTCAAGAACCGCCTCATCGACTTCAATCGCGGTCTCAACCATCGCTTCACGATATTCGGCAGCCTGATCGGCAAGGTCATCGCGGATATCGCGATATTCGAACTGCGCGCCCATCTCGTCACCGGCCCAGACGATCTCTTTCATCTTGATCAGATCGACGACGCCCTCAAATTCGGCTTCGGAGCCAATCGGCAGCTGGGTTACCAGCGGCTTGGCGCCCAGGCGGGTTTTGAACATCTCCACACAGCGGAAGAAATTCGCGCCCGTACGGTCCATCTTGTTGACGAAGCACATGCGCGGTACGCGGTATTTATCCGCCTGGCGCCACACGGTTTCAGACTGCGGCTCGACACCGGCAACGCCGTCAAACACCGCAACCGCGCCGTCAAGAACACGCAGCGAACGCTCAACCTCAATGGTGAAGTCCACGTGACCGGGCGTATCAATGATGTTGATGCGATAGTCTTTCCAGAAACATGTCGTCGCGGCGGAGGTAATGGTGATTCCGCGCTCCTGCTCCTGCTCCATCCAGTCCATGGTCGCCGCACCATCATGCACCTCACCAATCTTGTGAGACACACCGGTGTAAAACAGAATGCGTTCTGTCGTTGTTGTTTTACCGGCATCGATATGGGCCATAATCCCGATATTGCGGTATTTTTCGATGGGCGTTTTGCGTGCCATGTCGGAAATCCTAAGCTCTAGCTTCGTCGTTAAATTCGATTACCAGCGATAATGGGCAAACGCGCGGTTTGCCTCCGCCATCTTGTGCGTGTCTTCCCGCTTCTTCACGGCGCCGCCCCGGTCATTGGACGCGTCGAGAATTTCGCCGGACAGCCGGTCAACCATGGTGACTTCCGACCGCTTGCGCGCGCTGATGATCAGCCAGCGAATGGCGAGGGCCTGCCCGCGCTCACTGCGAACTTCAACCGGCACCTGATAGGTTGCACCACCCACACGGCGGGAGCGAACCTCGATATCCGGCTTGATCTTGTCGAGGGCTTCATGGAAGACATCAACAGGGTTATTACCCGTTTTCTTTTCAATCAGATCGAAGGCGCCATAAACAATGCCTTCGGCTGTGGATTTCTTTCCGTCATACATGAGGGAGTTCATGAACTTGGTCAGAACAACATCCCCATACTTGGCGTCAGGGAGAATTTCGCGTTTTTCTGCGGCGTGACGACGAGACATTTAATTATTTCCTTATTTCGGCTTCTTCGCGCCATATTTGGAGCGACGCTGACGACGACTTGCAATACCCTGGGTATCCAGCACACCACGAACGATATGGTAGCGAACGCCCGGCAAGTCCTTCACACGGCCGCCGCGGATCAGAACTACGGAGTGTTCCTGCAGGTTATGCCCTTCACCAGGGATGTAGCTTGTAACCTCGAAACCATTGGTCAGACGGACACGGGCAACCTTACGAAGCGCCGAGTTCGGCTTCTTCGGAGTCGTCGTATAAACTCTTGTGCAGACACCGCGCTTCTGCGGGCACGCCTCCATGGCGGGCACTTTATTACGCGAAACCGGCGCCTTGCGGGGGTTTCTAATCAGCTGATTAATAGTAGGCATTCTTCTTCCTATCATTCGTTGCCGCAAATAGAACAGCCGCGTGCAGTTGCGGCTCTGCTCGCGGTCAGGTTTTTTGCGTCCACCCGAAGAGACTTAAACGCGTGTGTTTTCTTAAAAAATCCTGACGACACACGGAATATTCAATACACGACCAGTGTCAGGAGCGCGCAATATATGGGTGAGGCTACATGCAGTCAAGAGGAAAAGATTGGCTTTTCGTTAATCTTCCCGCCCCTGCGTTGATGTGCCATTACAAGCACCGTCAGACGTGCAATTCCCGTGCTTCGGGGAATAAAATTGCGCAAATCCGGCGATGTGAAACAATTATCCAATCCGAACATGAAAAACGGCGCCCTGGAACAGGCGCCGTTTCCCGTCATCTTGCCTCTGCCCCTTTGCGGCACGCCGCCCGGCAGAGGTGATTCTCGACCTTATTCCGCTGCGGAAGTTTCGCTGGTTCCTTCCGGTTCCAGCATATTCACCGCAGAGGCAGAGTTTTCCTGAATTTCCCGGTCGCGCCGTGCGGCCAGCATTTTCAGGCGATTCATCTGGGCGCCCGTCCCTGCCGGGATCAGACGGCCGACAATGACGTTTTCCTTCAGGCCGCTCAGCATGTCCTGCTTGCCGGCAACCGATGCCTCCGTCAGCACCCGTGTCGTTTCCTGGAAGGAGGCGGCAGAGATGAAGGAGTTGGTTTGCAGGCTCGCTTTCGTGATACCGAGCAGAACGGGATTTCCTTCCGCCGGGGCCTTGCCAGCAGCGACCAGCTTTTCGTTCTGGGCCTCGAACTCCTCGCTATCCACCTGCTCGCCGAGCAGGAAGTAGCTGTCGCCCGATTTTTCGATCTCGATCTTCTGCAGCATCTGACGGCAGATCACTTCAATATGCTTGTCGTTGATCTTCACGCCCTGCAGGCGATAGACATCCTGAATTTCATTGATCAGGAAGTTGGCGAGTGCCTCCACCCCGAGGACCTTCAGAATGTCATGCGGCGCCGGATTGCCATCGAGCAGATAATCGCCGACACGGACAAAATCACCTTCATTGACAGACAGATGCTTGCCCTTCGGAATCAGATACTCAACAGGTTCCAGATTTTCATCCTCCGGACGGATGTAAAGCCGCCGCTTGGACTTGTAATCCTTGCCGAATTCCACAAAACCGCTGACCTCCGCAATGATCGCGTGATCCTTCGGACGGCGGGCTTCGAACAGTTCCGCCACCCGCGGCAGACCACCGGTGATGTCCTTGGTCTTGGAGCCTTCACGCGGAATACGGGCCAGCACGTCACCGGCCTGCACATCGGCGCCGTCCTCAACCGAGAGAATGGCGTCAACCGGCAGGAAGTAACGGGCTTCATGACCACTCGGCAGGGTGAGGAGTTCCCCCTCTGCATCGCGCAGCGTGATGCGGGGCCGCAAATCGCTGCCCTTGGGCTGCGACTTCCAGTCGACAACGATCTTCCGGGTGATACCGGTTGCCTCATCCACCTGTTCGGCCATGGAAATACCGCCGACAAGGTCCTTATAGCTGACCTTACCTTCTAGTTCGGTGATCACCGGCGTGGTGAACGGATCCCACTGGGCCAGCTTGTCGCCCTTCTTCACTTCGGCGCCCTCATCGACGAGGAGACGCGTTCCGTAGGCAACACGGTGGCGGGCCCGTTCGCGATTGTTCGCATCAACCAGCACCAGTTCGGAGTTCCGGCCCATGACAATCGGGAATCCGCTGCTGTTGACAACCACGTTGCGGTTTTCAATGCGGATGGTGCCGTCATGCGAGGCTTCGACAGAGGAAATTTCCGCCACCTGCGCCGTTCCGCCGATATGGAAGGTCCGCATGGTGAGCTGCGTTCCCGGCTCGCCGATGGACTGCGCGGCGATAACGCCGACCGCCTCGCCGATATTGACGGGCGTTCCGCGGGCAAGATCACGGCCATAACATTTGGCGCAGATGCCGCCCTTGGTTTCGCAGGTCAGGACCGAGCGGATCAGAACCTGCTCGACGCCGACATTCTCCGCCTGAAGCGCGCTTGCCTCGTCGAACATTTCCCCGCCGGCGACCAGGACTTCGCCGGTCTGCGGGTTGATCACATCCACCGCCGCCGTGCGGCCGAGCAGGCGGTCGCTGAGCGTCGAGATGATATCGCTGCCCTCGACGACTTCACGCACTGTCAGGCCATTTTCCGTGCCGCAATCTTCTTCGATGACAACGCAATCCTGCGCCACATCGACAAGACGGCGGGTCAGGTAGCCGGAGTTAGCGGTTTTCAGCGCCGTATCCGCGAGACCCTTACGCGCGCCATGCGTGGAGTTGAAGTATTCGAGAACGCTGAGACCTTCCTTGAAGTTGGAAATGATCGGCGTCTCGATGATTTCACCGGACGGCTTGGCCATCAGGCCGCGCATCCCTGCGAGCTGCTTCATCTGGGCCGCGGAACCACGGGCACCGGAGTTCGCCATCATATAGATGGAGTTGATGCCAACCTGGCGGTTGTTCTCATCCATCTCCACCGCTTCAATGACCTTCATCATTTCATCGGCAACGCGGTCCGTGCACTGGGACCAGGCATCAATGACCTTGTTATACTTCTCGCCCTGCGTGATCAGGCCGTCATAATATTGACGCTCATATTCCTCGGCCAGCTTGCGGGTTTCCTCAACCAGACGCTCTTTTGCCTCAGGAATGCGCATGTCGTCCTTGCCGAAGGAAATACCGGCGCGGCAGGCATGGGAGAAACCGAGCCCCATCAGGCGGTCGGCGAAAATGACCGTTTCCTTCTGTCCGCAATGGCGGTAGACCTCGTCGATCACCTGCGTGATTTCCTTCTTTGTCAGCAGGCGGTTGATCAGATTGAAATTGATCTTCGCGTTTTTGGGCAGGATTTCCTCGATCAGCATGCGGCCCGGTGTCGTTTCGACAACCTTGCGGACCTTACTGCCGTCTTCCTGTACTTCCCAGATGCGTGTCTTGATCTTGCTGTGCAGGGTCAGGACCTTATTGTCGATTGCATGCAGCGCCTCGGCCACATCGGCAATCACCATCCCCTCACCCGGCTCGTTGGACATGTTCATGGTGAGATAGTAAATCCCGAGAACGATATCCTGGCTGGGAACGATGATCGGCTTGCCACTCGCGGGGCTCAGGATGTTGTTGGTGGACATCATGAGAACGCGGGCTTCAAGCTGCGCTTCCAGCGACAGCGGCACGTGAACGGCCATCTGGTCGCCGTCAAAGTCGGCGTTAAAGGCCGTACAGACCAGCGGATGAAGCTGGATGGCCTTGCCTTCGATGAGGGTTGGTTCGAACGCCTGAATTCCCAGACGATGCAGCGTCGGCGCGCGGTTCAGCAGCACCGGATGCTCGCGGATCACCTCTTCGAGAATGTCCCAGACTTCCGGGCGCTCCTTCTCGACCAGCTTCTTCGCCATCTTGACGGTCGCTGCCATGCCCTTCAGCTCCAGCTTCGCATAGACGAAGGGCTTGAAAAGCTCGAGCGCCATCTTCTTCGGCAAACCGCACTGATGGAGTTTCAACTCCGGCCCCACCACGATGACCGAACGGCCGGAATAGTCGACGCGCTTGCCGAGCAGGTTCTGACGGAAGCGACCCTGCTTACCCTTCAGCATGTCGGACAGGGATTTGAGCGGCCGCTTGTTGGCACCCGTAATCACCCGGCCGCGACGGCCGTTGTCAAACAGCGCATCCACGGATTCCTGAAGCATACGCTTTTCGTTGCGGACAATGATGTCCGGCGCGCGCAGCTCGATCAGGCGTTTCAGGCGGTTGTTCCGGTTAATCACCCGGCGATAGAGATCATTGAGGTCAGAGGTGGCGAAACGGCCGCCATCCAGCGGTACCAGCGGGCGCAGCTCCGGCGGGATAACCGGGATCACCTGCAGGATCATCCATTCCGGGCGGTTGCCGGATTCGATGAACGCTTCGATGATCTTGAGGCGCTTGGCCAGCTTGCGCGGCTTGGCTTCGGAGGTGGTGGTCGCCATCTCCTCGCGGATTTCCTCGCGGATCGCCTCAAGGTCGAGGGCCGAGAGAATGTCCCGAATGGCTTCCGCGCCGATATTGGCGGTGAAGGCATCCTCGCCATACTCATCCTGCGCGTCGAGATATTCTTCCTCACTCAGGAGCTGATACTGCTTCAGCGGGGAGAGGCCAGGCTCGATCACCACATAATTTTCAAAATAAAGAATCCGTTCCAGATCCTTCAGCGTCATGTCCAGCAGCAGGCCGATGCGCGACGGCAGCGACTTCAGGAACCAGATATGCGCGACCGGGGATGCCAGCTCGATATGTGCCATGCGCTCGCGCCGCACCTTGGAAAGGGTGACTTCAACGCCGCACTTCTCACAGGTGATGCCGCGGTATTTCATCCGCTTGTATTTGCCGCACAGGCATTCGTAATCCTTGATCGGGCCGAAGATGCGGGCGCAGAAAAGGCCGTCTTTCTCCGGTTTGAAGGTGCGGTAATTGATGGTTTCGGGCTTCTTGATCTCGCCGTAGGACCAGGAGCGGATCCGCTCCGGTGACGCAATCGAGATGCGGATTTGATCAAAAGCCTGAGTGCCTTGCGGCTGACCAAAAAGGTTCATCAACTCATTCATGGACCATCTCTCCTTTTAAACCCGGGTTCGCCGGGAGGCGCTTTTATAGCAGCCTGAAAAATATATGTCTGTGACCTGCGTCTCAAAGGGCCCCGGCCGAAGCCGGGACCACTCACTCAGTAACCGATTTGCGAAAGCTCGACATTCAGGCAGAGGGAACGCATTTCCTTCACCAGAACGTTGAAGCTTTCCGGAATACCGGCTTCGAACGTATCGTCACCGCGGACAATGGCTTCATAGACCTTGGTACGGCCGGCCACGTCGTCCGACTTGACCGTCAGCATTTCCTGCAAGGTATAGGCGGCGCCATAGGCTTGCAGGGCCCAGACCTCCATTTCACCAAAGCGCTGTCCGCCGAACTGCGCCTTACCGCCCAGCGGCTGCTGGGTCACAAGGCTGTACGGGCCGATGGAACGGGCATGGATCTTGTCATCAACCAGATGGTGCAGCTTCAGCATATAAATATAGCCGACTGTTACCTTCCGATCAAAGGTTTCGCCTGTCCGCCCGTCGATCAGCGTCACCTGACCGGAGGTATCGAGGCCGGCGACTTCCAGAAGGCGGTTGATATCCTCTTCCTTGGCGCCGTCGAAAACCGGCGTCGCCATCGGCACGCCGTTCTTCAGGTTACCGCCGAGTTCAAGGAACTGCTCATCGGACATGCCGGAGATTTTTTCCCCATACTCCTCATCGCCATAAACCTCTTTCAGCTTGGCTTTGAGCGGTCCAAGATCGGCCGATCCGTGACGGATGCGGTTCATGATTTCGGTAACCTGCGTTCCGATCCCATGGCTCGCCCAGCCCAGATGCGTTTCCAGAATCTGCCCGACGTTCATACGCGAGGGCACGCCGAGCGGGTTCAGAACGATATCGACCGGCTTGCCGTCCTCCAGATAGGGCATGTCCTCCTCCGGCAGAATGCGGGAGATAACACCCTTGTTGCCATGACGGCCGGCCATCTTGTCACCCGGCTGCAGCTTGCGCTTCACCGCGACGAAAACCTTGACCATCTTCATGACGCCCGGCGGCAGCTCGTCTCCGCGCTGCAGCTTGTCCACCTTGTTTTCAAAGCGGGCCCGGAGGGCGCCAATCGCCTCGTCATACTGCTTCTTGAGCTGCTCGATCTTCTCCATCGACGCATCGTCCTGGACGCTGATCTGCCACCAGACGCCGCGATGCAGCTCCAACAACTTCGCGGAGGCGATTTCCTCGCCTGCCTTGAACTCGCTGGGTCCGGCGGCAACGGCCTGGCCAACCAGCAGGCTCTTCAGGCGGTCATAGATCGTCCGCTCCAGAATGGCCTTTTCATCGTCCCGGTCCTTGGCGAGATGTTCGATCTCGTCCCGCTCGATGGCGAGCGCGCGTTCATCCTTCTCGACACCATGGCGGTTGAAAACACGCACTTCGACGACCGTACCGGCAACCCCCGGCGGCAGGCGCAGGGAAGTGTCGCGCACGTCAGACGCCTTTTCGCCAAAGATGGCGCGCAGCAGCTTTTCTTCCGGCGTCATCGGGCTTTCACCCTTCGGCGTGATCTTGCCCACCAGAATGTCACCCGGCTGGATTTCCGCCCCCACATAAACGATACCGGCTTCGTCGAGGTTTTTCAGCCCCTCCTCACCGACGTTCGGAATATCGCGGGTGATTTCTTCCGGGCCCAGCTTCGTATCACGGGCGGCCACTTCAAATTCCTCGATATGGATCGAGGTGAAGACGTCATCCTTCACGATCCGCTCGGAGATCAGGATGGAATCCTCGAAGTTGTAGCCGTTCCACGGCATGAAGGCCACCAGGACGTTCCGGCCCAGCGCCAGCTCACCAAGATCGGTGGACGGGCCGTCACAGATGATGTCCCCGGCCTCAACCTTGTCGCCGACCTTCACGAGCGGCCGCTGGTTGATGCAGGTATTCTGGTTGGACCGCTGGAATTTCAGCAGGTTGTAGATATCCACACCGGATTTGCTGAGATCCTCCTCATCGGTCGCGCGGATCACGACGCGGGTCGCATCCACCTGATCGACAACGCCTGAACGCTTGGCGACCGTCGCCACACCGGAATCGCGGGCCACCCGCTCTTCCATGCCGGTGCCGACAAACGGCGCCTCCGCCCGCAGGAGCGGCACGGCCTGACGCTGCATGTTCGATCCCATCAGGGCGCGGTTGGCGTCGTCGTTTTCGAGGAACGGAATAAGCGCGGCACCAACAGAGACAAGCTGCTTCGGCGACACGTCGATATAAGTCACATCTTCGGGCTTGGCGACGACATATTCGCCCTGCGCCCGGCAGCGCACGAAATCTTCCGTAAACCGGCCTTCCTCATCGAGGGCGGCGTTGGCCTGGGAGATGGTGTGCTTGCTCTCTTCCATGGCGGAGAGATATTTCACCTCATGGCTGAGCTTGCCATTTTCAACGCGCTGATACGGGCTCTCGATAAAGCCGTATTTATTGACCCGCGCATAGGTCGCGAGCGAGTTGATCAGGCCGATGTTCGGGCCTTCCGGCGTTTCAATCGGGCAGATACGACCATAATGCGTCGGATGCACGTCGCGCACCTCAAAGCCCGCGCGTTCGCGCGTCAGGCCGCCCGGGCCCAGCGCCGACAGACGCCGCTTGTGGGTGATTTCCGACAGCGGGTTGGTCTGGTCCATGAACTGGCTGAGCTGGCTGGAGCCGAAAAATTCGCGCACGGCCGCCGCGGCGGGCTTCGCATTGATCAGGTCATGCGGCATCACCGTATCAATCTCGACCGAGCTCATCCGTTCGCGGATCGCCCGCTCCATGCGCAGCAGGCCAATGCGATACTGGTTTTCCATCAGCTCGCCAACAGAGCGAACCCGGCGGTTGCCGAGGTTGTCGATATCGTCGGTTTCCCCATGACCGTCCTTCAACCGGACAAGGGTTTTGACAACCGCGAGAATGTCGTCTTTACGCAGGACGCGCACCGTATCCTCGACATCCAGATCAAGGCGCAGGTTCATCTTCACCCGGCCAACGGCGGACAGATCATAGCGTTCCGGATCGAAGAACAGGCCATTGAACAGCGCTTCGGCCGTTTCCTCGGTCGGCGGCTCGCCGGGGCGCATGACACGGTAAATATCAATCAGCGCCTGATCGCGCGAGCTGCTCTTGTCAACCGCCAGCGTGTTGCGGATATAGGGCCCGACATTGACATTGTCGATATCGAGCGTCGACACCGCTTTGAAACCCGCCGCTTCCAGCCGGTCGATCAAGGCCTCGGTCAGTTCCTCGCCCGCTTCCACCAGGACTTCGCCCGTCTGCTCGTTGATCAGGTCTTCGGCGACATAGCGACCGACCAGATCCAGATGACCGACGAGCATGTCTTTCAGCCCCTCGTCCATCAGCTTCTTGGCGAGCCGCTGCGTGATTTTCGTCCCGGCTTCGGCCACCACCTTTTCGGTGTCCGCATCCACCAGATCGCGGATCAGACGACTGCCGCGTACGCGTTCCACATTGAACGGCGTCCGCCAGCCCTTCTTCTCCAGCTTGTAATCTACCCGGTCGTAGAAATAGTTGAGGATTTCCTCATGGCTCATGTCGAGCGCCTGCAACAGCGCCGTTACCGGCAGCTTGCGGCGGCGGTCGATGCGCACATAGACCACATCCTTCGCATCAAATTCGAAGTCGAGCCAGGAGCCGCGGTAGGGAATGACCCGCGCCGCGAACAGCAGCTTGCCGCTCGCATGGGTCTTGCCCTTGTCATGGTCAAAGAACACGCCCGGGCTGCGGTGCATCTGGGAGACGATAACCCGCTCGGTCCCATTGATGATAAAGGTGCCCTTGTCCGTCATGAGCGGCATATCGCCCATGTAAACACTCTGTTCCTTGATATCGAGAACGGATTTCGCTTCGGTGTCCGGGTCCACCTCGAACACGATGAGGCGCAGCGTCACCTTGAGCGGAGCGGCAAATGTCATGCCGCGCTGCTGACACTCTTCCTCGTCATATTTCGGGGCTTCGAATTCGTAGGAAACAAATTCGAGACTTGCCGTATCCGCAAAATCCTTGATCGGGAAGACAGACCGGAATACAGCCTGAAGTCCCTCGTCACCGCGATCTTCGGGTGGCGTGTCTTTCATCAAAAACGCATCGTAGGATGTTTTTTGAACCTCAATCAGGTTCGGCATCTCGGTCGCCGCCTGGATAGTTCCAAAATTTTTACGAACGCGCTTGCGACCGGTGAAAGACTGCAAAATGCCCATGCCAAATCCCCGTATGTTTCCTGGCCAACTGAATAACAGCCTTCAAAAAAAGGCTGCGCGCCGGAACTTCCTGATCGCGCCCCACGCGGGCGTCTGACCAGCAAAATCCTGCAAATTTTTTCCGGATATCTCGCCGTCCGGACCGGTTTGCGCGTTTGAAATCCCGCCGGATTTAGTCTCTCCGCTTTGAAAGCGGCTGCGGGGAAGACAGCAATCGCCGCCTTCCCCGTTAAAATCTAGCGTCCCAAAGGTCGCCGCAACACCGCTGTCTTACTTAAGTTCAACAGTTGCGCCTGCGCCTTCAAGCTGCTCTTTGATCTTGTTGGCTTCGTCCTTGTTCACGCCTTCCTTGACAGGTTTCGGCGCGCCTTCGACGAGATCCTTTGCTTCCTTCAGACCGAGGCCAGTGATGGCGCGGACTTCCTTGATGACGTTGATCTTCTTCTCGCCGGCAGCGGCAAGAATAACGTCGAATTCGTCCTTTTCTTCAGCCGGAGCCGCATCGCCAGCAGCGCCGCCAGCAGCCGCAACAGCGACCGGAGCCGCCGCAGAGACGCCCCATTTTTCTTCCAGAAGTTTTGCGAGTTCCGCAGCTTCCAGCACGGTCAGGCTGGAAAGGTCTTCGGCAATCTTTTCGAGATCGGCCATTTTACTATTCTCCTCAGGTAAACCTAGTGGTTTGTTTTCAATGATAACTGGCTATTACATCTAACCCTGTGCGGCTTTCGCCGACATAACACGGGCAAGCTGGGCAGCCGGAGCCTGAAGCACGCCTGCGACCTTCGTCGCCGGGGCCTGCACCAGTCCGATCAGCTTTCCACGCAGTTCATCCAGTGACGGCAGGCTGGCCAGCGACTTGACACCTGCAGCATCAAGTTCGGTCGCCCCCATAGCGCCACCGATGACGATGAACTTGTCATTCCCCTTTGCAAAGTCCGTTGCAACTTTCGGCGCCACAACAGGATCGCTTGAATAGGCGATCCCTACCGGGCCCTTCAGTTTCGCGGACAGGGAACCGTAGTCCGTGCCATCAAGAGCGAGACGCGCAAGCCGATTTTTGGTCACTTTGAAGCTGGCTCCGGCCTGGCGCATTTTAACGCGCAGATCCGTCATCTCCGTCACAGTGAGACCACTGTATTCGGCGATGACAACAACTGCGGCATCGTTAAAGACACCGTTCAGCTCGGCAACCACCGCTTCTTTTTGCGATCGGTCCACTCGTCGTCTCCAGTTACTGGAATATTCCAACTTCGGAACATCCCGGTTTCAATTGAACCCGGCCTTCGCCGGATTCGGTTCAAACTGTCCCAGGTCCACCTGAATTGCTGACACGCAGCGAATTTTATAGCTTCCCTGTCTATGCAGGCAACAGTTGCTTTTAAATTTCCAGCATCCCGGAAACACCTGCAGTCTTGGACAGACGGATCGGCACGCCGACCCGACATCTGCCGCCCCTTGACGAGGCGGCAAATTCTTTATCAGCGTCAAACGATGTCGCTGATTTCAAGCTTTACGCCCGGCCCCATGGTGGAGCTGACCGCAACTTTCTTGATATAGGTTCCTTTTGCGCCGCTCGGCTTGGCTTTCGCCACCGCATCGACGAAGGCGCGGATATTTTCAGCCAGCGCATCCTTGGAGAAGCTGGACTTGCCGAGGCCTGCATGCACGATGCCGCTTTTCTCCGCGCGGAATTCAACCTGTCCGCCCTTGGCTGCCTTGACAGCCTCGCCGACATTCGGCGTTACCGTGCCCAGTTTCGGGTTCGGCATCAGGCCGCGCGGGCCGAGCACCTTGCCGAGACGGCCGACGACGGCCATCATGTCCGGCGTTGCGATGCAACGGTCAAAATTCATTTCGCCATTCTGGATCTGTTCCATCAGATCTTCAGCGCCGACCAGCTCTGCACCGGCGGCCTTGGCTTCCTCCGCCTTGTCGCCCCGGGCGAACACGGCCACGCGGACGGATTTGCCCGTACCGTTCGGAAGCTGGATCACGCCGCGCACCATCTGGTCCGCATGCCGCGGGTCAACGCCGAGGTTCATGGCAATTTCAACGGTTTCGTCGAATTTCGACTTGGCGTTGGCCTTGATGATCTCGACAGCCTCATCGAGGGCGTAGAATTTCTCGCGGTCAACCGCGCCCTGCTGTGTTTTCTGCTTTTTCGTCAGTTTCGCCATGATCTTACCCCACCACTTCCAGGCCCATGGAGCGGGCGGAACCACGAATGATATTCATTGCTGCCTCAATGTCATTGGCATTGAGATCGGCCATTTTCGTTTCGGCGATTTCCCGCACCTGCGCTTCCGTCACGGAGCCGGCGACGGCGCGGCTCGGCGTGCTGCCACCCTTTTTCAGGCCCGCAGCCTTCTTCAGGAAGTAGGAAGCCGGCGGCGTCTTGGTGATGAAGCTGAAAGAGCGGTCCGCATAAACCGTGATCACAGTCGGGATCGGCATGCCGCCTTCCAGACTGCCGGTCGCCGCATTGAACGCCTTGCAGAATTCCATGATGTTCACGCCCTGCTGACCCAGAGCCGGGCCGATGGGCGGAGACGGATTTGCCTGTCCCGCCGGGACCTGCAACTTGATGTAACCCGTAATTTTCTTTGCCATTATATTCCCTCTTCAACATTAAGGGGTTGTGGTGCGGCCATGGCCGGCCTCCCACAACGATCCGCACCATGCGGAATTAAATTCAACTTTTTTCGACTTGCGAATAATCCAGCTCGACCGGAGTGGAGCGCCCGAAGATGGACACCGAAACCTTCAGCTTGGCCTTTTCCTCATCCACCTCTTCAACAAGGCCCATGAAGGTCGCAAACGGCCCGTCGCTGACGCGGACTTCCTCGCCCAGCTCGAAAGTAACGGACGGCTTCGGCCGCTCGATGCCTTCCTGCACCTGATTGAGGACGGCTTTCGCCTCCTTCTCGGAAATCGGCGTCGGCTTGTTGCCGTTGCCAAGGAACCCGGTCACCTTCGGCAGGTTTTTCACCAGATGGTAGGTTTCCTCATTCATTTCCATATGCGCCAGCACATAGCCGGGGAAGAACTTGCGCTCCGTATTGACCTTCTGGCCGCGGCGCACTTCCACCACCTCTTCGACCGGCACCAGCACCTCGTCAAACAGATCGGCCAGCCCTTTCAGGATGGCCTGCTCCTTGACGGCCTGCGCGACCTTTTTCTCAAACCCCGAATAGGCGTGAATGATATACCAACGTTTAGCCATGTGCTCAGGACCCCAGCGTCATGAATGTCTTGATGGCGAACTGAATGCCGGTATCCACCAGAAAGAAGAACATGGATGCCAGAAAGACCATGACAAAGACCATCCCCGTGGTGATCAGCGTCTCCTTGCGGGTCGGCCATGTGACCTTCGAGGCTTCCTGCCGCACCTGGCGGATAAAAGCTCCTGGGTTTACCTTTGCCATAACTTATCAAATATCCTTGTTTCGGGTGAGTGACCCGGCGGTATACAGGACTTTTACACAGAGATCAACCAGAATGGCAGGAGAGGAGGGACTCGAACCCCCAACCCCCGGTTTTGGAGACCGGTGCTCTACCAATTGAGCTACACTCCTCCGGCCTGAACGGGCAGCCCCGGGTCGCCGATTTTAACTGCCGACGCCCGGGACCACCTATATCTCTATATATCCGCCCTGCTCTTCAAGACAACAGGTGCCGCCTCTCGCTTATGCAGTTACGGAGGCGACGACGCCGGCGCCGACGGTGCGGCCGCCTTCGCGGATGGCGAAGCGGAGGCCTTCATCCATGGCGATCGGNGCGATCAGCTCGACATCCATCGTCACATTGTCGCCCGGCATCACCATTTCCGTACCAGAGGGAAGCGTCACAACACCCGTCACGTCCGTCGTCCGGAAGTAGAACTGCGGACGGTAGTTCGTGAAGAACGGCGTATGACGGCCACCTTCTTCCTTCGTCAGGATATAGGCTTCAGCCTTGAACTTCGTGTGCGGCGTGATCGAACCCGGGCGCGCCAGAACCTGACCGCGCTCCACATCCTCGCGCTTCGTACCGCGCAGCAGAACACCCACGTTGTCACCGGCCTGACCCTGATCCAGCAGCTTGCGGAACATTTCAACGCCCGTGCAGGTCGTCTTCGTCGTCGGACGGATGCCGACAATCTCAACTTCCTCACCCACCTTGATGATGCCGCTTTCAACACGACCCGTCACAACCGTACCCCGGCCGGAGATCGAGAACACATCTTCAATCGGCATCAGGAACGGACGGTCAATGTCCCGCTCCGGCTGCGGAATATATTCATCAACCGCCGCCATCAGCTTCAGGATCGCTTCCTTGCCGATTTCGTCATCCCGGCCTTCCAGCGCCGCCAGCGCAGAACCGCCGATGATCGGAATATCGTCGCCCGGGAATTCATACTCGGACAGAAGTTCGCGGATCTCCATTTCCACAAGCTCGATCAGCTCCGGATCATCCACAAGGTCAACCTTGTTCATGAAAACAACCAGCGCCGGAACGCCAACCTGGCGCGCCAGGAGAATATGCTCGCGCGTCTGCGGCATCGGCCCGTCATTCGCAGACACAACAAGGATCGCCCCGTCCATCTGCGCCGCACCCGTGATCATGTTCTTCACATAGTCCGCGTGACCCGGGCAGTCCACATGCGCATAGTGGCGCGCGCCCGTCTCATATTCAACATGCGACGTCGAAATCGTAATACCGCGCGCCTTCTCTTCCGGCGCCTTGTCAATCTCGTCAAACGCAAAGGACTTCCCGCCCCCGGCTTCCGACAAAACCTTCGTAATCGCCGCCGTCAGCGTCGTCTTGCCATGGTCAACGTGACCAATCGTCCCAATGTTTACATGCGGTTTACTGCGATCAAATTTCTCTTTGGCCATTTT
>NZ_NZMB01000023.1 GCF_002694385.1 Sneathiella sp. | reverse complement strand
GCACTTGCCGAGTGGCAGCAGCTTAGTGCTGCATGATAGGGGCGCTTTCGCGCCATTCTGCGTCATACGGAGACGAGTTCGCATTAGTCTGACAGCACCAGTTTCATCAATGGGATGAATTTGCACGCGGACGGCGGCATGTCACTGGTTTAACGCTGACACCGGCGGAGAAGCCTGCAAAGTTTACGGTTCTGGCAGAAGAAAATGTCTTGATGCTCATTTACTCATCGAACAGACTCTGAGTATGGCAAAACATAACGCATTTCGTTATTTTAAAACCTCGCCTGAGATTATCCGCCTTGCGGTGATGATGTATCCGACTTCTGCTCTCGCGTAGCAATGTTGAAGATCATTTTCATGAACGGAGCATCGATATCTGCCATGAAACTGTGCGCTGTTGATCATCAAGGCGAGGTGCTGGAAGCCTTTGTTTTCAAACGCCGAGATCGTAAGGCTGCCCTGGTATTTCTTAAGAAAATTATGAAACGATATGGGAAATCTCGTGTCGTTGTCACGGACAGATTGCGTTCATATCGTGCCGCTATGAAGACTATCGGAAATGCCGAGGTTCAAGAGGTTGGCCGCTGGTTGAGCAATCGCTGCGAAAATTCCCATCTCCCATTCTGACGAAGAGAGCAGGCGATGCTGAAATTCAGGCGCTTGCAAAGCTTGCAGAAATTCGTCTCAATCCACTCTTCAATCCACAATCACTTCAACCGTGAGCGTCACCTAAACAACTGAGAAACATTTAGGCTTCAACGGAATGCTGCACTGGCCGAGTCGCGGGAACTTAGTACGGTATAGTAGAAGGGATTTCGTGCCATTTTACGCCATACAGAGACGCCGTCGCATTCGTCTGACAGCACCCACACAGGAAATCAAAAAATTTTATGCCAGAATTTAAATACAAGTAAAGTTCGCTAGTCCGTTACTGGTCCAGAGGAGTAAGCTCGCTCTTCTTCTTTCTTGTCTAGACTAAAGTTGCTAATATACGAAATCACAAAGCTAAAGTTATGAGAAGAGCATGAACCGTCTCGAAGCCATGTCCACACTGGTAGCTGCCGTCGATGCCGGAAGCTTTTCCGCGGCGGGCCGGAAGCTCGGGTTGCCGGTGGCAACAGTCAGTCGCAGGGTGTCGAACCTTGAAAGCTATCTCAAGACAAAACTTGTTATCCGAACCAGTCGCCGGCTTGAACTGACCGATGCAGGGCGGTCTTATATCGTAGCCTGCCGCGAAATTCTGGCTTCCGTCTATGCGGCGGAACAGGATGCTGCCGGCGAATATGCTGCGCCTGTTGGGGATTTGACAGTCTCCGCACCTATCGTCTTCGGCCGTTTGCGTCTGACGCCGGTAATCACGGACTTTCTGAAAAGCTATCCCGACGTCAATGTCCGGCTTGTCCTTTCGGATCGAATTGCCAGTTTCATCGAAGATCGTATCGATGTCGCGCTGCGCGTCGGCTTTTTGTCCGATGGCGGCCTTATTGCGACGCGGATCGGTTTCTGCCGCCTCGTGGTTTGTGCGAGCGAGGCTTATCTTGCGGCGCATGAACCCCGGCCCGAAAAGCCGGAAGATCTTGAAAAACATACTTGTATCACGTTCGAGGGGACGGCGTCGGTCTCGCACTGGAATTTCCGGACGGCCGGCGGGGACGTAAGGGCAATGATCCGGACGCGGCTCTCCGTTAATAATGCAGAGGCGGCCGTCGATGTTGCAAAGGCGGGTCTTGGCATTACCCGCGTTCTCAGCAGCCAGACGGCAGGTGCGCTTGAGAGGGGAGACCTCGTCACCATTCTCGATGATTTCGAGCCCGAGCCCCTTCCCATCCAAATCGTCTATCCGGAGCAGGGATTGCTGCCCCTCAAAACGCGGGCCTTTCTCGATTTTGCAAAAGAGCGTTTGCGTCGCCCTTCGAGCGGGTACTGACACCTTGCGGCGTCCGGGTAAAACTCATTTTCCGTCTTTTGAATTAAGCCAGTTGAGCGCATCTTCCTCGTTCGTGAAGGAGCGGAACTCGATTTTTCGCTCCACGACGGCATGGCTGATGGCGGCATAAAGATTAACAATCGATTGCTGCATCGGTCCCGTAACAACGCTTGCCGAGCGGCCGTTCGGCCGCAAATGGTCGAATGTCGCGCTGAATTTCGCAAGTTCCTCCAGCGTCCTGGGTGTCAGGTCGTAAAAATTATGAACATCCGAAAAGATGAAGAGAAGATTTTTCGTAACCCCTTCTCGGAACGCGGCGAAGAAAGTCTTTTCGGTGAGCGGGCCTAAGAATTCAATAATCGTCAGTTCGGGTCCTTTCTGAATTCTAACATAGTCGGGCATAGATAATTTCCTTTCCTTATTGCCCGTTCTGACATGGGGGTGCGCCCGGAAACGGAATTTCCGATTTCACGGGTTGCCGAATATCGACTGGGTCAATCACTTTTCAGTAAGCGCGAACGTCTGCATCTTTAGAGGCGAAACGTTGCTGCACCGGTATTTAGAGATGAAACGGTTATTTCGGTACCGCAGAAAAGCTGAAAGCTGCCTTTCGAAAACTGAAAGGACTATCTCCTTTACATTCCGGCCACTAGAAAACACAGTATTAGAGCTTGTTACATTATTTGATTGATTTCTTTTTCTTAGTGGGAGTGATATTTGACGCTATTGCTATGACAGGCACTGTCAGAGGAAAACCGATCTTTGACCGTAATTCGCCAATTCCATAAAATCCTGGAATGAAAAATCATAACCCCTTTTGCTATTTCAAAGCGTCGGCCGATATCATCCGTCTGGCTGTAGTGATGTAGGTGTGGTTTCCATAATCACTTCAACCATAAACGCCACCTAATGCGGCGAAGAACATTCAAGCTTCAGAGAAATGCCACATTGGCCGAGTGTTAGCGTATCGGTATTTTGCGCCATACGCAGACGAGGCCGCAGGCGCCTGAAAGCATCTCGCGGCCCCTTGCTTTAGCTCAAATCAACTAGGCGGCGGGCGCCTTCATCATATCAAGATGTGCCGTAAGGTGTTCATGGAAATGAACTATTCCTTTTTCATAATGGCCGAAGGTGAAATGACTGTTTGCTTTGGAGCTGAGACCGGCCTGGATTGCCCGGGCGGCCTCGCGATCCTCTTCGATGCCTGATTCCTTGACGAAGCCCGCATCGCGCTTTGCAACTTCCAGATCAACGGGTTCGCCGTTTGCATCGAGATTACGTAACCGGTAGATGATTGACAGAGTCTCGGATGGTGAGATTGGCTCCAATATCACAAGCTGCGTGTGGTTGGAGAGAACAGAGAGATGCGTATTGGGGAAGAATTGGAAGACGTCTGTCGTCATTCCGCTCATGCGGCGTTTTTCGCGTGGAATGTCGCGCAGCTTGTTGATGCGGCGGAACGGGAATATGATGCGTGAATTGGGGCCGAAAAGTTCGACGATATTCGTGTTGTCGAGCCCGTAAGGATAGAAGCTCCGCTTATGAAGGCTCTTTATATGGTAGCCCTCCATGGAGGTTTCGGCGATCAGCTTCCAGTTCGCTTCATCCGTATATTCATCGGTCGCGAACATGTCCTGTCGGGGGCTGAGTATTTCCGGCATAGCGTCAAGTGTGCCGTTTGAGACCGGCGTTTCCTGAGTGACGAAAACAATGCCGCCGCGTTCTTCGGCTGTGACGGGCACAAGCCCATGCTCGGCCATGTCGATGTCCGGAAATCCCTCACGCCCCGGGATGTGTTTGAGATTGCCATTGAGGCCATAAGTCCAGGCGTGATAGGGGCAGATGAAGGAGCGGGCGCAGCCACTCCCTGTCGCGACTTTCATACCGCGATGGCGGCAGCTGTTGCGAAAGGCGCGCACGATGCCGTCCTCCCCACGGACGACAACGATCGGCGTCTGCGCCGCTGTGCGAGCGATATAGGATCCTTTCTCGGGCAGTGCGGCGGATGGACAGAAGGGCACAGGCACCCGGCGCAGCAACTCGATTTCCGCGTTGAATCGTTCCAATGCGAGATAATTATCCACAGGCTCGCGCCAGACGCGATCTCCCATATCGGTGGTTTTTGCATCCAAATGGGTGAAAATTCTGTCGATGACGTCGGCTTCATTTAAAGTGAAGGTCATGGCTAACTCATTTTTTGATTGTTCTTTATTGGAACTATTTTAACCGACTTCGCTTCCGCTTGTCCATTTAGTAAGCAGCCATTCGGCTCTGTCAGAAGAAAATTGTTTGATGGCCAATAGCTCACCGGCTAGCCTCCGCGTATTACGAAAAGAACCCCTTCCGCTATTTCAAAACATCTCCCGAAATCATCCGGCTGGCGGTGATGATATATGTCAGGTTTCCGCTTTCTCTTCGCAATGTTGAAGGTCTTCTCCATGGGCAGGGCATCGACATTTGCCACGAGACTGCGTGCTGTTGATCATGAGGGCGAAGTGCTGGAAGCTAATACTTCCAAACGCCGGGATCGCAAAGCAACAATGATTTTTCTCAAGAAGCTTATGAAGCGATATGGGAAACCACACAAAATAGTAAGGGATAGATGGCGTTCTTACCGTGCCGCTATGAAGGCTATAGGAAATGAGGCATCGCAAGAAACAAGCCGTTGGAAGAACAATCGCTGCGAAAACACCCACCTCGCGTTCCGACGACGAGAGCAGGCAATGCTAAAATTCAGATGCCTGCGAAGTCTGCAGAAATTTGTCTCTATTCACGCCTCCGTCCATAACCACTTCAACCGTGAGCGTCACTTAACCAACCGCGAAATGTTCAAGCTTAAAAGAATCACCGCACTGGCCGAGTGGCAGCAACTTGCTAAGGCATAATAGGGGGCGCCTTTGTGCCATTTTACGCCATACAGAGACGCCGTCGCATTCGTCTGACAGCACCGCCATTCCTTTGCTTCTGCAAGCGATTCAGGGTTAATCCATACGGCGTTGTGAATTCGGAGATGCTATCTGTCTACGCAGGGTAATTAGACTTATCTCGTGATAATGTTTGGGAAATGTTTGCGCAGGAAGAAGAATGACCTGGCAAGTGCCCGCATATTTCGAGCAAGAGGAGGCGGCTGGAGGAATAATCACTGGTATCCCCAGCTTACAGCACTTATTTCCCATCACATATCATTCCAAATTATTTTGTGAATCAACCGTTTCACCAGACCAAAATATTCAAAAATTGGAGAACTCTGGAACGAGCAAGCGTATCGGATATGATGACAGGCCGACTTTGCATGGCAGACTGCCGCAATGATCACCATCAATCTGCAGGGGTAGGGGGCTGACTTGTTTTTCGCATGTGATCGTGACATTGGATGCTTGCAGAACATGAATGTCAGGCTGCATGTGAAGCCGACTCAAGATCAGGCATATCGCATATCGTAACAGGTCCCATGATCTGTTTGACTTCAGCAAGAGAACGACCAGTTTCGGGGCTGACAGCCCCGCCAGCGGCGAGAGGAGATACGGGCCGCCATAGTGACGTGATCGCGATACAATAACGGCGGATGATTTGTATGTATACCCGTCGACACAGACTGTGAACTCTTCCTTCGGCGCGTGTAAAATAGTGTGCAATCCTCGCCATACATAAGCCCATTTTCCGAGAAGCGATTTCAGGCGTGCGGATACACTGGCGACCGTTGTCGCGTCCGGGCCAGCCCCGACCATTAGCATAAAGGCACGATTGTTCATTATTCCCGGATAAACATCGATAACTTGCGCGGTATTGATGTAATCAATGATGGATTGAGTGCGATTGACAATCCGCATTTCGTAGGCCAGGACATTGGCGGTGCCCATAGGAATTACCCCCATGGGCGGGACAGTCCGGCCTTGTTGTTTTGCAGTGATCAGGCCGTTGACTACTTCATTGATAGTTCCGTCGCCTCCGGCGACAAAAACAGGGTAGTCAGGAGGCAGAGTTTTGGCAAGCTCGCTCGCATGTCCGGCATGTGTGGTTTCAATCACATGTGTCGTGGCTTCGACCCCGGCCAGAATACGGTGCATCCGTTTAGAACAATACCTGCCCGCCTTTGGATTTACGATGATATTGATAATATGCCGCCCGGAGAGAACGACAGGAGGCTTATCGGCTGGCATGTATGTTTTTTATATTGCGGCAGGCGTCAAGAATATCGTGCGACGGATTATAGATCAATGTGTCAACCTGCATTAGGCCCAAAATCGTCGAAAACAGGTTATCATGCGAAAAGGATCCGTTTTGCGCCTGTTTGGCGAGGCAGGCCTGATCGACCTTTTGTGCCGCGGCCAGTCCGGAAGACACCCAGAACATCATCGGTACCTGTGTCTGTTCCGATGGTGCCAGGAAATACGGCGCGCCGTGCAGATAAAGCCCGCTTTCGCCAAGGGACTCGCCATGATCAGAGACATACAGAAGACCTGTATTGTAATGGCCGGTCCGTTGCTTGAGGATGTCGATAAGGCGTGAAATTACATAATCGGTATAGCGAATGGTGTTGTCATAGGTATTGATCAGTTCCTTTTGGGTGCAGTTTTCTATATCGCTGCGTGGGCAATCGGGAGTGAAAAAGCGGAACTTTTCAGGATAGCGTTCAAAATAGGTCGGGCCGTGGCTACCGTTCAGATGCACGACGATCAACCGGCTTTGCATGTTTCGGGTATCGATTTCATGCATGGTCGCCAGAACAAGGCTTTCATCGAAACATAGCTCTCCCGGACAGAGATCGGGGAATTCATTTGCCGATATTGTTTTGTTGGGAATGCGATTACACACGCCTTTGCAACCACCGTCATTTTCAGCCCAGAAAACATCGACCCCTGCCTTCGACAGAACATCAAGCATGTTCTCGCTATTGTTCGCAACCGCTTCGTTATAGCTGTCCCGTGTCATTGGTGAAAACATGCAGGGAATCGAAACCGCAGTTGCCGTGCCGCAGGAACTGACATCTTGAAAGGCGACAAGATCGGGAATCTTGTTTGTGAAAGGCGATGTTGGACGACCATAACCATTGGCGGCAACGCTTGCGGCGCGTGCTGTTTCGCCAACTACCAGCACCATCAGGGTTGGTTTATCGATAGTGGGGCGACGTGTGGCGTCATTACCGATGGTGCTGAATGGGATGTTGTTCGCCTGATAGCGATGCTTGGCATACTGGATGCTCGCGGTGATGTAATTCACCGGTACGATTTCCTTGCCAAGAATTTTGTTGTTCCGTCCGACCGATGCGTAATCCTTGAAATAGAGCGATGTAATACCGCCGAGACATAGCAGGGCCAATCCAGCGATCACCATTTTCTGTCCAATACTCCGCATAAAGCTGGATGGATAGCGTATCGGTAAAATCAGCAAAAGGCCGGCGGGTACCAGTCCACTGACGATAAACCGGGAAACCGACGTCAGATTGATATATGAGAGTGCTTCGTTTGAGTCAGTCTGGGCGAAGTTGGTGATCATGCCGCGATCAAACACAATACCATACCGGATCATGGCATAGCTGACGATTGAGGCGGTTAAAATCAGGAAAATGAATATTGGTTTGAAAAACGGACGAAAGGAAATCAGCGTAAAGACAACCATCATTGCGAAGAAAAGAGCAAAAGGCAGGCTTGCCGCAAAAAGCAGATCATAATCTTCAAGCCTGCCGAGGATAGTGTAAAAATGATCCAGGAATTTCCAGTTCAACAACGCAACGAAATAAATCGCAATGAGGCAGAGGACGATCCGGTAATCAAAGACGCGACCTGAAAAAAACTGCAAAAATCGGAGGATGGAATGTTTCATGGAAAGATTCTGTCTGTCTTGTATAAAAGGATGTGCTGCGTTTGATTACAGGGCCGCAGGGCAATAGCCGGGAGAGTCAAAAGAAAGGCAGCATAGGAACCGCCTTTACCGGATGTCGTCGCTGCTTGGCAGCCGTTTGCGACCGGTTATCATTGATCGAACAAGGTTTTCGT
This sequence comes from Sneathiella sp., assembly GCF_002694385.1. GTDB lineage: Bacteria > Pseudomonadota > Alphaproteobacteria > Sneathiellales > Sneathiellaceae > Sneathiella. The sequence goes on along the minus strand of NZ_NZMB01000023.1, from coordinate 112,680 downwards.
TGTGCCGCATGCTGGCAAGGATTACTCCAGCGACATGGAAAATCACCGGCACCAGAAAACTGTTAGCAAGAAATTCATGGGCTTCTTCGACCCAGCTTTCTCCCCAAAACTGTTCAGTGGTATACATCCAGCCGGTCGCTGCCGTGCCGATCATGGCAAGGATTAGGGCAATGATCATGACCGCCCCGGCAGGATTATGTCCGATATAGCGTTTTTCCTGTCCGCGCAGAATATCGCCAAGATATCCGGCAACAACCCCGGGGCGAGGCAGAAAACTGGAAAAGCGGGCATAATGCGGCCCCACTATCCCCCAGAACAGGCGAAAACCAATCAGTCCTATGGCGATATAGCCTACCGCTTCGTGAAGGTTGTCCCATTCATCAGCCGTGAGCCAGGCTATCGCGAAACTTGCCACGAGGCCCCAGTGAAATATGCGGACAAAGGGATCCCAGACTTTCACGGTGGCAATCATGATCAATCCTCTTTGGATTTGACCAGATCAAAGGTCTTCGGATTGAAATAAGCTTCAACCCGTTTGCCATTTTCCGTGATGGCGTAAACTTCGTAGCAGCCGTCATCGCTCTCAATTTTCTTTATTCTCCAACCCTTGGCTTCCAGCTCTGCCTGAAGGGTTTCGCGCGGTTGCCACTGATCCATGGAAACTGTGCACATATCGCCGCTTGCCGAAACGGGCAGAGCATGGGACAGGGCAAGCAGCCAGGCAGTAATGGCAATACCGGTAATTTTTTTCATGATGTAATTCCTGTATGAATATGGAAAACTCAATGTCGGCCAACCATACGTGCGCTTGCTGACAACAGGCTGAATGCGTGATCAAATTGCTTTAGCCTGCTGTCAGAAATGCAGGATAGACTGTCCGGCCTGCACGGATGCCAGCCTGAAACGGCCATAGGAGTTAAAAGCCGCGCATGAGACTGCTTCTGATCGAGGATGAAAAAGCTCTGGGCAACGCGCTTCGCGATTATCTGCTTGCACAGGGGCATGCAACCGACTGGGTTGAAAATATTACCGATGCCGATGCGGCGATGGCCTCCACACCCTATGATGTAGTATTGCTTGATCTTAATTTGCCTGACGGTCACGGGGTCGATTTGTTGCGCGGGTTGCGTCGGCGTGGTGATGTCACGCCATGCATCATCCTTACCGCCCAGGATCAAATTACTGACCGGATTCAAGGATTGAACGCCGGGGCGGATGACTATCTGGTCAAGCCGTTCGATTTGGGTGAACTGCATGCGCGGCTCTCGGCTGTGGCCCGGCGTTATGCGGGCAATCCAAATCCGCTGTTAAGTATTGGAAATGTTGACATTGACTTAGCCCGGCGTGTGATTTTTGTTGCTGGTCTCAGGGTGGATTTAACGGCGCGGGAATGGGCGCTGCTTGATCAGTTCGCCCGGCGCCCCGGCGCTACTCTGTCCAAACCTCAGCTTGAAGAGGCGCTTTATGAATTCGGTGCGGAAATCGAGAGCAACACTGTCGAAGTTTATATCAGCCGCTTACGCAAGAAAATTGGCAGCAATTTGATTAGCACCCTGCGCGGTGTTGGTTATCGGCTGGAAGGATAAGATATGCGTATATTTTCGCGTAGCAGTTTAACTGGGCGAATTGTCTCGCGTGTGACGGTATGCGTTTTTGTGCTTTGGCTCGTTGCAACGATGCTTGCCGCCCTTGTCATCAATGATGAACTGGGCGAGGCTTTCGATACCGGGCTTCAGGAAACCGCCCGCCGGGCTTTGCCACTGGCGGTGCAGTTTGTTATGAACCGAGCTGATACGGATAAAACCGTATATGTCCCCGCTTTCGGCAACGGCGGCGGATCGCAGGGAAGAGAGAATGGTAAAGACGACAAGGATGGTAATGGTTCAGATGAGTATCTGATTTATCAGCTACGCGACAAATCAGGGAAAGTGTTGCTGCGCTCTCACGATACCACGGATTTGCCCTTTGCTGCCCCACTTGATTCTGGGTTTTGGGAAGATAGAAATTTTCGATATTATACGGAACCAAGTGTCAGCGGTACTTTGTTCCTGCAAGTTGCCGAACCGATTGGCCATCGTCACGAAGCGACTTTTGAGAGCTCGTTGGCGGTTTTATTGCCGCTGATTGTGCTGATCCCGGCAATTGTCATCGCTATCTGGCTCAACGTTCGTAGTGGTCTGATGCCAGTGCGGCGGCTACGCGATGAGATCGGCCTGCGTGGTCGCGGTAATTTTGATGCTATCCAGCTTGATGAAACTCCGCACGAATTGACCGATATGGTCAATGCAATCAACATGCTGCTTGTGCGCCTGCGGGCGGCGCTTAATGCCGAGCGTAATTTTGCGGCTAACAGTGCGCATGAGCTGCGTACGCCGATTGCAAGCGCCCTGGCACAGCTTCAGCAGCTTTTGCTCGAAATCGGGGAGGCAAGCCCGTATCGTGACCGGGCAAAAAAAGTTGAAGCCTCGCTCAATCGATTGCGGAGGCTGTCGGAAAAGCTATTACAATGGTCGCGCGCCGAGTCGGGAATTGGCAGAAGTGTTCAATCCCATCATCTTTATCCTATCGTCGATATGGTCGTCGAGGATATAAAACGCAGCAATCGTTTTGAAAATACCGTGCGGGTTGAAAAGGACAATGTTGCGCTTTATGCGGCGATTGATCCGGATGCTTTTGGTATTTGTCTACGCAATCTGTTGGAAAATGGTTTGATGCACGGCAGCCGAAACGAACCGGTTGTCGTTAAAATCAATGGCCCTAACAGAATTATTGTGGAAAATGCTGGTTCTGTCGTGCCGCCTGATATGCTTTCCCGGTTAATGCAGCGGTTTGAACGTCACGGCAATCATCCCGAAAGTGTCGGTCTTGGCCTGTCAATCACGGCGACAATTATAGCACAGGCCGGCGGACAGCTGGAACTATTCTCACCGCGCCCGGGAAAATCTGACGGATTTGCCGCGATTTTGTCACTTAACTGAATGGGGGAGATCGCCATATATGGACGCGCCCGTTTTTTAAATCGATTGAAATTGTCAGAATAAAATCCGGTTGGAAAACTGTACATTTTCCGGCTTTCTAAGATGAAAAATTAAAATCTGTTCCGATATTTAAGGATATCATTCGAGAGCATGACCTTGTGATGATGTTACCAGTTTTTCATTTTACTTCGTCATATTGAAGGTTTGCCGTCGGTGCTGAATACATAGACGGCGGCGGTATCCTTACGCTTTGAATTTATCCTCGCGCCGTGCTGGCGTCCCCGGATGTCCTCTCTTTTAGGGCTTTAGCTCATCCAGGAAAAATGTCTGATCTTTCCAGATCACATCGAGCTGACGCTGGCTTTTCTCATTCATCATGGCATAGGCCGTATGCGCATATCCTTTCGCATTTTCAAATCCCGCCTTCTGATAGGCTTGCTTGAGATAATGTCTCTGGGTTTCAATGACGCCCTTCCATGCCGCCAGGCCTTTGTCGGTCAGATACAGATGGCGACTGCGGCGATCCTTGAGATTCTCTTTCTGGGTGATATACCCCTCCGCGATCAGGGTTTTGATGACCGGGCTGATGGATTGCTGCGTTACGTCAAGAAAGGCGAGAACCTCTCTTACGGTTGCGCCGGGTTTACGCTGGATAACATAGATTGCCCTGAAATGCGGACGGCGCAGGCCGATAGACTGTAGGTAGCGATCACCCGCTTCGAGCATGCTGTTGTAGCCTAGATACATGACAGCAAAGAGCCAATGTGCATGTTCTTCCGGGCAGAGCCTTTCCGCGTCCAGTGTCATTTTGGTGTTCACTCCTTGTCTTGGCATGGCATTGCTATGTACATTTTGATTTTACCCTCGCGGCATGACCATATTTTGATCGTAACTACCTATATTATAAGCGAAACCAGATTTAGGGAAGTCATATGAACGATATCCTGAATGCCGCCGCTTGTCGCCATACGGCGTAATATGGGGCAGCTCGGGTATCGGTTTTGAGGGGTGTATGACTATTTTCCTATCCCTTACTTTCTTCCAGATCAAGAGTGCCGGTTTGTGTCATTCCTGATGAATAATAACCGCCATCAACAGTCAAAATCTCACCGTTGACATAACCGGTCTTGGGGTCTGCGAGATAGCAAACAGCTTCTGCAATATCTGAACAATCCCCGAACCGCCCAACGGGGATCATTGGCAGAAGGCGAGCGATGGTTTCTTCCGAATAGGTTGCTTCTACCAGCGGTGTTTTGATCGGACCGGGGGCTATGGCGTTAGCGGTTACACCATACGGCCCCATTTCCAGGGCAATCTGGCGTGTCAGACCGATAATGGCGGCTTTCGTCGTACCATAAGCCGTCCGCCCAACGCCCGCGCGAAGGCCGCTGACGGAAGACATGTTGATAATTCTTCCATATGACTGCTTTTTCATGTTGCGGGCCGCGCGCTGGGCGCAGAGGAAGCTGCCCGTGAGATTGACGCCGATCACCTGATGCCAGTTTTGCGGCGTATAGTCCAGAAACCCTTGGATATTGACAATGCCCGCATTGTTTACAAGGACATCAACACATTTGTCCCACTGCTCCGTTGCGGTGAAGGCAGCGTTGATATCATCCGCATTTGTTACATCGAGCTTTTTACCAAGTGCCTTGCCGCCCAGGGATTTAATTCTCTCCACGGTTTCGTTAATACCGACTTCCGAGATATCGGTTACGACAACACGGGCCCCTTTTTCCGCCAGCTTGATTGCCGTTTCCTGGCCAATGCCGGAACCCGCGCCTGTCACCAGAGCCACGCCATACTCTTTCATGATCACCTCCCTATGCTTCTTATATCAACTTTGGATTGCTTTGTCAGGCCGCTTGAAACATCCATAATAAGCAGCAGTGCGGCCACAATTGAGACAAGCCTTGAGAGTCGAAGATCGAGTGCGCGGGGAGGGGCCAAGAGTTCAAATGGAACGCAATCTGACAGCGACCTTTTGTATTCTTCGGAACCTACTGCCCTGTTTTTTGTGGATATTGTTATTCTACACTTTGATGATATTCGAAATCTTCCAAGGCATTTACGATAAAACAGGATAGCTGATTAAGTCAATTTGTTTGTTATATTAGGTTTCCGGTATTTTTCCAATGAACGTTCAAGCCAATTCATAGCAAGGCGGACCGCATTTATAACAAACATATTGACATAAACAGTCAACCTGTTATATATTCGCATGGCTTCGGGAGGTTGCGCTGTGAAAATACAGCGCACAACAAAAATATGAAGAAAACGGCCGACATTGATCGGCTTATAATTAACCACCACGGTTACAGGGGAGGGACTATGAATATTATCAAATCCACAATTTTATCTGCGGCCTGTGTTGTTGCGTTGTCTGTCGCGGGCGGTGCCAGTGTTCGGGCGGATGAGCCGGATGCCTTCAAGATTGGCGCCGTGCTGCCATTTTCTGGGCCATACGGCATTATCGGCAAAGGTATGAGGCAGGGCGCCGAGCTCGCGATTGAATTGCGTGGCGGCCAAGTCCTTGGTAAGCCGATTGAGGTAACTTGGGAAGACAGTGAAACAAAGCCACAGCCAACTGTTCAAAAGGCAACAAGGCTGATTTCTTCCGGGGCGCAGATGATTTTTGGGGCGGCCAGCTCCGCGTCGACGGCGGCGCTGCAAGGCATTACGGAGCAGCGGAAAATCCCGCTTCTGGTGACCATCTCGGCCGATGACAAGATCACGCGGGCAAATGGCTATCGCTATACTTTCCGGACATCCAATACGCTGGGAATGGAGATCCGCATGGCCATGGAATTCACCAAGGCTGCCGGATTGAAGAAAATCTATGGCGTTGGGGCGGATTATGCCGTAACGCGCGATGGAATGGATGCCTATATGGCAGCCGCCAAGGAAGCCGGTATCGAGATTGTTGATGTGGATTATCCCCCGCTCGGCAATCGCGACTATTCCGTTATCATTGATAAGATCGCCAAAACGGATGCGGATGGCGTGGTTCTGATCGTGACCGGCAGTGATGGTGTCACGTTCCTGAAACAGGCCGGGCAGGCCGGTTTGGGCAAGAATAAGACCCTGTTCGGTCCGGTTCTGCAGGATGAGGTCCTTGCCGCAGCCGTAGGCCCTGATGCTGTGGGGGCCGCCTCCGGTGTCCGGTATCACTATTCCGTGGATAATCCCGCAAACAAGGCGTTTGTTGAGGCCTACCGCGCAAAATTCAATGAATGGCCTGACAGCTTTGCCGGTGAAGCCTTTGACGGGATGAGCTGGTTCCTCGATGTGATCGATGATACGGGGTCATGGGACCGTGAGAAGTGGGTCGATGCCTTTGCCGGAAGTGTTCGTGAAAATTCCGTGGAAGGCCGTAAGGAAATGCGGGCCTGTGACCATCAGGCACTGCAGGTCGGTCTCTGGGGTGTCGTTGAAAAAGGCGAAGCACCTTACCCTGCACTGAAAATGAAGATCACGAATGTCTTCGAGCCGGAAGCCCTTTTCCCGGCTTGTGCAGAATAGTCTGATCATAAAAATCCGGGCGGTCACACACCAGGGCTGACCGCCCCCATTTTAATCGCAGATTAGGTGATCCGGTTATGTCTACCATCGTGATAGGCCTGTCTATGGGTATGCTCCTGTTCCTGCTGGCGGCGGGTCTGACCCTTATCTTCGGCATGCTCCGCGTAATCAATTTTGCGCATGGCTCATTTTACATGCTTGGTGCCTATCTGGCATTTCAGGTCGTCAATGTTACTGGAAACTTCTGGGCGGGACTGTTAGCCGCGCCGATCATAGCCGTGGCTGTTGGCGCCATTATGGAGCGTATCGCGCTTCGCCCGGTGTATGATCGTGATCATGTTTACCAGCTACTGCTGACTTTCGGCTTTATTCTGGTTCTGGACGAGGCGGTCCGGATTATCTGGGGGCTGGAATATAAGCAAATGTATCCACCGGCCATGCTGTCCAGCACGATTGAAATGTTCGGCAGTGCCGTGCCGACATATCGCCTTTTCATTATCGGCTTTGGCGCGGCTGTTTCCGCCGCTCTCTTCTTCATGCTGGATCGCACTCGCTATGGGATGATTATCCGTGCGGCCAGTGGCGATCCCGAAATGGTTCGCACGCTTGGCATAAATGTGTCGCTGGTCCGGACCGGTGTATTTGCCTTCGGCGCCGGTCTTGCAGCGCTCGGCGGGGCTGTTGCCGGCCCATTATTCCCGATCGAACTGGGCATGGGCTTTAATATCATCATCGACAGCTTCATCGTTGTGATTATCGGTGGGCTGGGTAATATTCGGGGGGCAGTAATGGCAGCGCTCTTGATTGGAATGACCCGGGCTCTTGGTTACAGCTACGCTCCGAGCTGGGTCGATTTTCTCACCTTTATCCTGTTGATCGGTACTCTGATCCTCCGACCGGAAGGATTGTTCAGCCGCAAGGGGCGCACGGCATGAATGCGCATCGTTTATTGGCACTGCTGGTTGCCGTTATCATCTTCGCGCCCCTTTTGCTGCCAGACGGGCAGGGGATTGGCCTGGTCAATGCCATCCTGATCTGGTCAATATTCGCCATTGGGTTTGACCTTGTCTTTGGCGTTGCCGGCATGTTGTCCTTCGGCCATGCGGCGTTTTTTGGCGTGGGCGCTTACACGCTTTCGCTTCTGACAATGCGGATGGGCTGGGACTTTCTGCCCGCGCTTGGCGCGGCGGGTGTTGTTGGCGGGGCTCTCGCCCTGCTGTTCAGCTACTTTGCAATCCGGGTTTCGGGGCTGTTTTTCGCGCTTCTCACGCTCGCCCTGTCTCAGTTGATTTATATCATGGCGGGTACAAAACTGCGGATGCTGACCGGCGGCGTCGACGGCATTGCCGGAGTTCCGCGTCCTGAATTGTTCGGTATCGATTTTTATGATGACGGCAATTATTATTTTTTCCTGCTGGCGTTGTTCATTCTGGCGTTGCTGATTTCCGGCCTTATCCGGATATCGCCATTGGGCCAGGCACTGTCGGCAATCAAATCAAATTCGGTCCGGGCNGAGCAAATCGGCTTNAATGTCCAGCGGTTNCAGCGTTCCGTTTTCACCATTTCCGGGGTTTATGCCGGGGTGAGTGGCGGATTGCTGGCCTCTTTGATTTTNTATGTAGGCCCCCAGATGCTGCATTGGACCACGTCGGGNGATATTGTGATCATGGTCCTGCTGGGNGGTATGGGCACNCTGTTCGGCCCCATNCTNGGGGTTGCCATCTTTGAAATNATGCGNGAATGGCTTTCNANNCAGACATCACATTGGTACGGAATTCTGGGCCTTATNTTNATNGNTTGTACGATCGGCATGCCGAAAGGNATNGCGGGCCTGATCATACAGATTTGGAATCGCATCTTGCCCGGAGGCAAGTCATGATTGCGACAACAGAAAACAAACTTNTCCTGCGCTGTGAAAATATTGAAGTATCCTATGGCGCCTTCAAAGCNGTCAGCAATGTGAGCTACGAATTNACGCCCGGATTNCTTTATGGCCTGATCGGNCCCAANGGTGCNGGNAAGACAACGCTTATGAATGCCCTTTCGGGCCGGGCGCGNCTNAGCAATGGGNGNGTGTTTCTCAACGATCAGGAGATAACCGGAAAGTCCCCGCATGCCCGCACATGGGCNGGACTTGGNCGGAGTTTCCAGATCACGCAGATTTTCGCCGAGATGACAGTGTTTGANAATCTNCGTCTNGCCGCACAGGCGCANCGTTTCCGGTTGCAGCCATTCTGGAANCCGGTCGGNNAATTCNGGGAAATNGCGGAANATGCNGAACGTGTCCTTGCGGAAATCGGGCTGGAGAGCTTNGGGCATGTCAACGCNGGCAGCCTTTCCCATGGTGATCANCGCGCNCTTGAAATNGGNCTTGCGTTATTGAGTGAGCCCAAGGTGCTGCTGCTNGATGANCCCCTCGCCGGGGTTGGCCATGATGTNGTCGANAAGGCNGTCGGGCTGATCCGTCGNATTTCACAAGGCCGCACNGTATTGNTGATNGAGCATAATATGGACGTGGTTATGGAAATNTCNGANGAGATAATTGTNATGCTCGCNGGTGAGATTTTGGCCGCGGGCAACCCTGAAACNATACGGCGNGATCCGCGNGTNCGTACTGCCTATCTGGGAGAGGATGAATGAGCCTTCTGGAAATGCAGNAGTGTGATGTTTTCTATGGCAAGGCCCAGGCATTGCACAATGTCTCCATCGAAGTGGGAGAGGGGGAAATCGTNTCCCTGATCGGNCGGAATGGNGCNGGNAAAAGCACCTTGNTGAAGGCNATCATCGGTCTCAATCCGATCAAGTCCGGTAAGCGNNTTTTNGCCGGGAAGGATGTGACCCGAATAACGACAGAGGTNCTGGGNCGCTCCGGAATTGCCTATGTCCCTGAAGACCGGCGTATCTTNGCGACNCTCAANGTAGATGAAAATTTGCGGATCGCNACCGTCATGGGNCGGGAAGGCGCGTGGGATCTGAANCGGGTATATGATTTGTTTCCGCGTCTGAAGGAGCGAAAGAATTCCCGCGGCGATACNTTATCNGGCGGAGAACAGCAAATGCTGGCCGTCGGGCGTGGCCTTCTGACAAANCCAAAATTGCTGNTGCTGGATGAGCCGACCGANGGACTGGCGCCGCTNGTTGTCGANGATTTGATCAAGGCCATGGCNCTCATTAATGCCGANGGGGTGGCCATNCTGCTNGTGGAGCAGAATTTGAAGGTCCCCCTTAAACTGGCTNAACGGCAGTATTTGATTGATAACGGCCATATTCGNTGGTCNGGTAAAACNGATGAACTGCTGGCCGANCGNGANAAAATNGAAGGACTCATAAGCATCTAATTTCGGGAGTTGAACAATGTCAGATGTNTACATTATTGGAATTGGAATGACGCCGTTTGGCAAGTTTCTGAACCGTTCNGTCAAGGACATGACCGCCGAAGTTGTTGAAGAGGCGNTGAAAGACGCCGGTCTGGAGCGGAAGAGCATTCAGGCNGCTTATTTTGCCAATGCCTCCCAGGCNGCAGTTGAGGCNCAGTATCTNGTGCCGGGGCAGATCGCCCTGCGCTCTGCCGGATTTGAGGGTATCCCGATTACCAATATTGAGAATGCCTGCGCCAGCGCCAGTACAGCCCTCAANTCAGCCTGCGCCTTTGTTCAGTCCGGNCAGGGNGATNTNGCGCTGGCCATCGGGACGGACAAGATGAACTCGACGGATCGCGCGCGTTCNTTTGCGGTNTTTGACGGCGGATGGGATGTTCATACGGCGGAAGAATCCATCGCCCGGNTGCTNGATATGTCCAAGGGGATGGAACTGCCGCCGGAGGCAGAGGACAATGGCGGACAGCGCAGTGTCTTTATGGANGTCTACGCCTCGCTTGCCAAGAATCACATGAAGACTTTCGGCATTACGCAGGCNCAGATNGCNGCGGCCTCNGCAAAGAACCATACGCATTCCTATCANAATCCNAAGGCGCAATANCGCAATAAAATGACGGTGGAGGANGTTCTCAACGANCGCCCNATCGCCTGGCCGCTGACCNTGGCCATGTGCGCGCCGATCAGTGATGGNGCNGCNGCNGCCATTGTNGTNTCGGAAGAAAAGGCGCGCCAGCTTGGNNTGGGCCGTGCCGTNCGTGTCGCGGCCTCTGTTCTGCGTTCCGGNACGAACCGCAAGCCCGATGANTTNGANAANCAGATTACACATCTGGCAGCNAATGCGGCCTATGAAAAGGCTGGCCTGGCACCGGAAGACATGGATGTTGCGGANGTCCATGANGCGACGGCTTTTGCCGAAGTGCTGCAGGTGGAGGCGNTGGGCTTNTGNNAATTCGGNGAAGGNGGACGTCTTTCCGAAGAAGGNCNNACAACNNTTGGCGGCCGNATNCCNGTCAATCCTTCCGGAGGTCTGGAATCGCGCGGGCATCCCATCGGCGCCACGGGANTGGCGCAGGTTTATGAGTTNGTTACGCAGCTNCGNGGCGAGGCNGGGCCGCGNCAGGTGGAAGGCGCCCGGACGGCGATTGCNGAAAATGGNGGNGGTTTTATGGGCTATGAAGAGGCNGCNGCCTGNATCACCATNTTGCAGAAAAACTGATCGANCNCANGGGAGAGNNATTCGTGCGTGTNATTGANTATTTNGANCGNGGTGTNGCNCTNGATCCGGANAGGNTTTGCCTGAAGGACNGNGATATCGCACGCAGCTACGCAGAGGTGCAGGAGCGGAACTTCAGGATTGCCAATGCNCTCATCANNCTGGGGGTGAAACCTCAGGCAAAGGGNGCGGTGTTCAGCTCCAACGCGGTTCCGGCNTTTGAATGCTGCCTTGGGATGTTGCGNGCCGGTNTTGTCTGGGTNCCNCTNAANGCCAAGAATGAAACNAAGGAGAACTCATATATTCTGGATAANTGTGATGTGGAAATCCTGTTCTATCACAGCTCCTATGAANCAAAGGTTGCCGAATTTGCCACTCTCTGNCCNAAAATCCGGCANTTTGTCTGTATCGACAAGGCGGGCGGNCGCGGNCTCTATCTGGAAGAGATAATCAAGGNNGAGNCNAGCACNGANCCNGATATTGCCGGTGATCAGGAGACNCTNGCNTCGATCTTTTCATCNGGCGGNACGACCGGNCTNCCNAAAGGCGTNCTTTGGACCAACCGTGTNTGGGATGCCATGGTGACGGCGTTCTACACCACNATGCCNGCNANNAAGCCNCCNGTTCATCTNGTCGTCGCCCCGATGTCGCATGCGGCGGGTGTGCTNGCCATTCTGTCGATGGCGAACGGTGGAACGCAGGTTATNCTGCCNCAATTCGATGCGCAGATGGTCGCGGANGCGATCGAGCGTGAAGGGGTGACGCATCTGTTTCTNCCGCCCACTGCAATCTATATGNTGCTGTCCCATCCNGGTGTCGAAAAATACGANTACNNCAGNCTGGAGCATTTCATCTATGCGGCGGCCCCNATGTCCGTCGACAAGCTGAAGGAGTGCCTGAANGTTTTCGGNCCNGTNATGACGCAGTCCTTCGGNCAGGCCGANGCGCCNATGTTCTGNACCTATCTTTCNCCGGAAGAGCATCTGGTGATNGGTAGCAATACAAANGAAAAGCGNCTNGCGAGCTGTGGGCGCCAGACACTTCAGATGCGTGTCAGGATCATGGATGACGAGGGCAATCTCCTGCCANCNAATGAGCGGGGGGAAATTGTNGTCAGNGGCAANCTNGTGATGANNGGCTATTATAAGAACCCGGAGGCGACGGAGGAAGTTTCCNCCTTCGGCTGGCACCATACNGGAGATATCGGCTATGTCGATGATGANGGNTATGTCTATATCGTCGATCGCAAGAAGGACATGATCATCACCGGNGGCTTCAACGTCTATCCGAGTGAGATNGAGCAGGTGATCTGGGGTCATCCCTCNGTTCAGGACTGCGCAGTNATNGGNGCNCCNGATGAAAAATGGGGCGAAGCCGTCAAGGCGGTGGTNGAACTCAAACCCGGCTGNACGCTNGANGAAGAAGAAGTCATCAGCCTCTGCAAGAAAGCCCTNGGTAGCGTNAAGGCGCCGAAATCGGTGGAATTCTGGAAAACTCTGCCGCGGACGCCGGTCGGGAAAGTNCGCAAAAAGGATATTCGCGCAAGCTTCTGGAAGGAAGGCGAGCGGGCGATCTAGACTTTCGATAGGAAGNNGGGCGTCTGATCATATGGCCCTGGCATAATGATAAGAACGAGGGACGTNAGGAATGAATATTGCGGATTTCCTGCCGCGTGTTGCGGCAGTTTANGGCGATAAACCGGCCATCTCNCTGGGAACGCGGCAGCTTCATACCTATCAGGAGTTTGCAGACCGCGCGCGTTCACTTGCAGGNGCCCTTCGTGGTGAGCTTGGACTGANNAANGGNGACCGGGTTGGNCTCGCCATGACCAACACGCCGCAATATATGGAGATTCTCGTTGCCTGCTGGCACGCCGGGCTTTGCGCTGTTCCCATGAATGCCAAACTGCATCCCAANGAGTTTGCCTTTATTATNGAGAATGCNGGNGCCAAAGTCTGCTTTGTCACCGAGAACCTGACCGCGGGTATTAGTGAATTCCTGGAAACAATCGACGGGTTTGAGCGGGTATTCTGCGTCAGTGACGATGAATATGAGGCCCTGACGACCCATTCTCCGATAGAGATGGTGGATGTATCGGAGACAGACCCGGCCTGGATTTTCTATACCAGCGGAACGACGGGACGGCCGAAAGGGGCGACGCTCACGCATCGGACCCTGCTGGCCATGACATTGCGATATTACGCGGATGTCGATCAACCCTCGCCGGAGGATAGCTATTTCCACACGGCCCCGATGTCTCATGCGGATGGCCTTTACGCCATTCCGCATCTTATCAAGGCATCGCACCATATCGTGCCGGAAAGCGGCGGATTTGATGTGGAGGAGATATTCGGCCTTCTTGAAATCTATAAGAACGCAACCTTTATGGCCGCGCCGACGATGCTGACGCGGATGACGAACCATCCGAAGGCAAGCGAAGCCAGGTCCGAGAATATCAAGACGATCTACTATGGCGGGGCCCCCATGTATCTGGAGGATACGAAGCGCGCCATTGCCACATTCGGACCTTGCATCATGCAGATTTTCGGACAGGGCGAGTCGCCGAACACCGGCACCAGCCTCAGCAAGGATTTGCATGCCGATTATGATAATCCGAAATATGAGAAGCGGCTTTCAAGCGTCGGCCTGCCGCGCACGGGGGTTGAGGTTCGTATTTTCGATGAGAACGACAATGAGGTGCCAACCGGAGAAATCGGTGAAATTGTCCTCAGGAGCGATGTCGTCATGGCGGGCTATTGGAATAATCCGGAAGCCACCAGCAGCGCGATCCGGAACGGCTGGCTCCATACCGGGGATGTCGGGTTTCTGGATGAAGACGGATTTCTCACCCTGAAGGACCGTTCCAAAGATATGATCATCAGCGGCGGAACAAATATATATCCCCGTGAGATTGAGGAAGTACTGCTCATGGACAGTCGCCTGGATGAGGTGTCTGTCGTCGGTCGTCCGGAAGCCGACTGGGGCGAGGAAGTGGTCGCCTTCGTGGTGCTGCGGGAAGGGGAGAGCGTGACAGCGGAAGAGCTTGAAGAGCTGTGCCTCAACAATATCGCCCGGTTCAAGCGGCCGAAGGAGTATTTCTTCGTCGATGAACTCCCCAAAAGCAATTATGGGAAAATCTTGAAAACCGAGCTTAGAAAGCGATTTACAGAAGAATAATGTATTATTCGGTTTCTCTTATGCGGCTTTACTGCCGTAGTTAAAATTTTAGAATAATTACCTATCGATATTTTTAACCACTGCTGATCGGTAATCTGATTGTGAAGTTGAGGCCGCCGGTTGGGCGGTTTCGGGCCGTGATATTGCCGTTATGGGCATCGACGGCGCGTTTGGCGATGGTCAGGCCAAGGCCGAAACCGCCGCTGCGTTCATCATGGCGGATAAAGGGTTCGAACATTTTCTCAATCTCCGCCTCGGTCAGGCCCGGCCCCTCATCAAGGATTTCCACAGTATAGGTATTCTCCGCGGTATCGAAGCGGACCGTTACATCAATCTGCTGGCCTGTAGCCGAGTAGCGAATGGCATTGCGGATCACATTTTCGATGGCGCGGCGGATCAGCTCGGCACGGCCCTGTATGCTGGGCCGCGCCGAGGCTTGCGCATCCGCGAGGTGGGGATTGATATGCACGCCCTTCGTTGTTGCCTCGAAGGTTGCATCGGCGATGACGCTTTCGACAACGCCGACCAGATCGAAAAACTCGTCTGACTGGGTCAGGCTGTTTTCCGATCGGGCGAAGGTGAGCAACTCGTCGATCAGATCGTCGAGACGGCGCGCTTCACGCTCGATCCGGTTCATGGAGGAGATCATGCGGGATGGATCCTGCCGGGCAAGTTCGATGGCGAGTTGCAAACGGGTGAGGGGAGAGCGCAACTCATGGGAGACATCATGGAAGAGGCGGTCGCGAGCTTCCATTGCCTGTCTTAGATGCGTTGCGGTGAGATCGAAATCACGGGCGAGATCGGCAATCTCGTCGCGGCGGCGTCCAATTTTTGGCTCCAGCCTTACATCCAGATCGCCATGGGCCAGCCGATTGAGGCCATAGCGCAGCCGCCGGATGGGGGAGGTGATATACCAGGCGAGAATGGCGCTGAACAGAAAACCGCCGGCCGCGCCGACAACAATAAACTCCATCGGAGGACGAAAATGGGAACGGCGAGGGGATTGCCGTCCCTGATAGGCAATAACGTAACGGGCGCCATCGGGCGCGGTTGCATCCGTTAGCCGTTCAATCAGTTCCGGATCCTCCGGGCGATTTGCCGCCGCATCCGCAGTCAGTAAATGGATGCGGGCGCGATCTTCTTCGGGCAGGGTGGCCAGAACCCTTTCAAAGGCGGCGGGCCCGCCGTCGGTGAGGGCCTGTTGCAAGGGGGGCAGGGCAACGGGCGCCACACGGGCGATGAGCCATCTATCCGGTGCGATGGGGCCGTCGCGGACCAGCACGGCGAGCAGCCAGACCCCCTGCATGATGAGGAACAGGGTGATCCAGAAACCGATCAGGATTTTCCAGAACAACCGGATTTTCATGATGTGGTTACCAGCCGATAACCGACCCCGCGCACCGTCTCAATCTCGATTGCCTTGCCCGCCACATCCTGCAGCTTCTGGCGCAGATTGCTGATGTGAACATCAATGCTGCGATCATACATCTGCCGCGGTCGGCCAAGCACCTTGAGAGACAGGTCGTCTTTCGTCGCGACTGTCTCCCCGGACTTCAGCAACGCAATGAGGATGTTGAATTCGGAAAGTGTGAGGAGGACAGGCTGACCCTGCCATGTCACCTCACGCCGGGGTACATCTACGAGAAGCAGGCCAAATTCGAAGCTTTCCTTTGCCTCCGGGATTGGGTCAACCGGGGTATTTCGGCGCAAAAGGGCACGCAGTCGGGCCAGCAGCTCACGCGGATAATAGGGCTTCCCCACATAATCATCGGCGCCCAGCTCCAGACCGACGACGCGGTCCACATGATCGCCCTTTGCGGTCAGCATGATGACGGGAATATTGCTTGTCTGGCGGATATGGCGCAGTGCATCAATGCCGTTGACCTGCGGCATCATGACATCGAGAATGACGGCATCGAATTCACCCGAAAGGGCGCGCGCAACGCCGTCTCGGCCGTTAAATACTGCTTCGACCCCGAAGCCCTCGGCCTCCAGATATTCCGTCAGCATTTCAGTCAGGTCGATATCGTCATCGATAAGAAGAATGCGTGCGCTGCCGCTTTGTGCTTTCATAAACTGAACATATCTTTGTGAATATCGGCTTGTCATCTTGCTTTTCCAAAGATTTACAGTTCCTTTGCAATAGCTTTACCCACAAAGAGCGAAAGATGGACCATCTTTAGACCATGAAGAAGAAATGGATAATCATGACAGCCCTGCTGATCGCCATTGCGGCGGGTGGCGGTTATGCCGTATGGCACTATTACTTTGCGGCATCCGGAAAACCGGCGGTGCTGACAGTGCCGGTCTATCGTGGGAACATCGAGGAAACGGTGGTTGCTACCGGCGCGCTGGAGCCAAAGGAAATTGTCAGTGTTGGAGCGCAGGTGTCCGGGCGGATCGAGACCTTGTTTGTTGAGCTTGGCCAGCATGTCCGGGCGGGGGATATGATCGCGCAGATTGATGCCAGAACCCGGACGAACGATCTTCTGACGGCGGAGGCAAGCCTTGCCAATGTGAAAGCCCAGCTTGTGGCGCGTCAGGCTTCACTTATCCAGGCAGAGCAGGGTTTCAAACGCCAGCAGCAAATGATCGCCGGTCAGGCGACATCGGCGGCGGAGTTTGAAAGCGCCAAAGCCAGTCTTGAGGCGGCGCGCGCCGATGTCAGGGCACTGGAAGCACAGATCAAGGCAGCGGAAGTCGCCAAGGCAACAGCGGAAGTCAATCTTGGTTACACCCGTGTGCAGGCGCCAATCAACGGGGTCGTGGTCGCCATTGTAACAAAACAGGGCCAGACGGTGAATGCGGTGCAATCGGCGCCGACCGTTGTCATTATTGCCAATCTTGATGTCATGACGGTCAAGGCAGAAGTGTCGGAGGCCGATGTCATCAAGGTGAAAGAGGGAATGCCCGTTTATTTCACTGTGCTCGGCGATCCGGAAACGCGCTTTCACGCGATGCTGCAGCAGATTGAGCCAGCGCCGGAGGAAATCGTCAATCTTGTCAGCAGTTCAACTGCAACGGCAAGCAGCACCAGTACGGCCATATATTATAACGCTCTTTTCGATATCGAAAATGAGCAAGGTCGGCTGCGTGCTCTGATGACGGCGGAAGTCTCCATCGTGTTGGCCGAGGCAAAGGATACGCTCTTAATTCCGGCAACGGCGCTGGGCCCGAGAGACAAGGATGGGCGTTACCCGGTGCAGGTTTTACAAGATAACGATATAGTTGCAGTGAAGTCTGTGGCGGTCGGGATCAACAACAAGGTCCAGGCGGAAATTCTGGAAGGGCTGGAAGAGGGGGACAAGGTGGTTGTCAGCTCCGCCACGGCTGCCGCCATGACAGGGCGCAGCGGATCATTCAGGCCAACAAGAATGTTCCGGTGAGGATTGCGATGCAGGACAAACCGCTGCTGGAACTCAGAAAGGTACGCCGCGAGTATCCATCCGGTGACGGCGTTTTCGTGGCGCTGAAAGACATTGATCTGGATATCCATGCGGGCGAAATGGTCGCTATCATTGGTGCTTCCGGATCTGGGAAATCCACTCTGATGAATGTCCTTGGCTGTCTCGACAGGCCCACATCCGGCATTTATCGGATCGGTGGGCGACAGACGGCGGAGCTTGAGTCGGATGATCTCGCCGAACTTCGGCGGGAGCATTTCGGTTTCATTTTCCAGCGGTATCATCTGCTGGGTGATCTTTCCGCCCTTGGCAATGTCGAGATGCCGGCGATTTATTCCGGCCGGTCACGCGCCGAGCGTAAAGAGAGAGCCGCTAGTCTGCTCGCCCGTCTCGGCCTTGATGACAAGCTGGAAAACCGTCCGGGCCAACTCTCAGGCGGACAGCAGCAGCGCGTTTCCATTGCCCGGGCGCTGATGAATGGCGGGCGGGTTATTCTTGCGGACGAACCGACCGGTGCGCTCGACAGCAGCAGCGGGCGGGAGGTCATGCAAATCCTGCGTGAACTTCATGGTGACGGTCATACGGTCATCCTGGTGACGCATGAGCCGACGATTGCTGAACAGGCGGATCGTATTATTGAAATCAGCGACGGAGAAATTATCTCTGACAGGCACAAGGGCAGCGCAGGCGGCGCGAGGGCACTTTCCTCCAGCCTGAAACGCGGAAATGGGCTTTTTGGTTTCTTTGGCCGATTGCAGGAGGCGTTTCACATGGCATTGCTGGCCATGTCGGCGCACCGGCTTCGAACTTTTCTCACCATGCTCGGCATTATCATCGGTATTGCCTCGGTGGTGTCCGTCGTCGCCCTTGGTAATGGGTCGCAACAACAGATTCTCTCCAACATCAGCAGCCTTGGCACAAACACTCTCAGCATTTATCCCGGGCGAAGCCAGGGGGATTTGCGCTCGGCCCGGGTGCAGACGCTTGTTCCTGCCGATGCGGCGGCGCTGGCCGCGCAGAGTTTTGTGGACAGCGTCACCCCGTCAGTCTCGACCAGCGCTACCACGCGCTATCTCAATGTTGCCGCAAGCTCGGAGGTGCAGGGGGTCGGGGAGGATTATTTCCGGGTTCGGGGCACCCGACTGCTGCAAGGGAGCTTTTTCGATGCGGAAAGTGTGCAGAACTATGCGCAGGTTGCCGTCATTGATGACAACAGTGCGGCGGCGTTGTTCGTCAATGGGGACAATCCGGTCGGTACGGTCATTATCGTGGGCACGGTGCCCATGCGTATTATCGGTGTTGTCGAGAACAACCTGCTCGGATATCGCCAGAGTAACAGCCTGACCATTTTCAGCCCTTATACAACCGTGATGTCCCGTTTGCTGGGGCAGCATTATCTCAGCTCGATCACCGTTCGGGTTGCCGATGACGTGGCCATGGATGTGGCGGAGCAGGCGGTGACCAACCTTATGACCATGCGCCACGGGGTCGCGGATTTTTCTGTTTTCAATACCGATAACATCCGCCAGACGATTACCAGCACCAGCCAGACCATGACATTGCTGATTGCGGCCATCGCGCTCATCTCTCTTATTGTCGGCGGGATCGGCGTGATGAATATCATGCTGGTTTCGGTAACCGAGCGCACCAGCGAGATTGGCGTTCGCATGGCCGTCGGGGCGCGGCAGGGAGATATTTTACAGCAGTTCCTGATCGAGACCGTGCTTGTCTGCCTGCTAGGCGGCGCTATTGGCATTTTGCTGGCGCTCGGCCTCGGATATATCTTCGAGGCGGCGGAGATGGGCTTTGCCATGATTTTCTCCACCAGCTCAATTGTTGCGGCCTTTGTCTGTTCGACCCTGATTGGCGTCATTTTTGGTTTTCTTCCGGCCCGGAATGCGGCCCGTCTCGATCCGGTCGAAGCGCTGGCCCGGGATTAGCGAGATGTGTGCATTGTTAAAAAAACCGTTCTTGATGGTTGTCTTGTTCAGTGTGTTTGCGCTGGCCGGTTGCGGCTCGCTGCTGAAGACGGAATATCAGGCGCCGAACCTGCCCGTTGCCATGGATTGGCAAGCGATGGCGCCGGTGGATAGCCTGCCTGCGCGTGACTGGTGGTCTGTTTTTACTGACGCAGAGCTTAATATGCTGGTGGGGCGGGTGCTGGCCAGCAACGGTGATCTGGCGGCGGCGGGCATTCGCCTCAATCAGGCGCGTCTTTCCAGCGAGCTTGCCGACAAACAGCTTTTTCCGAGCGTATCGGCAAGTATTGGAAGCTCGGGAAACAGGTCGCTTGAGAATGACCGCGGCTGGTCCCGAACCTCTTCCGCCTCCCTTGGGGTTTCGTGGGAAGTGGATCTGTTCGGGCGATTGCAATCAGAACGGGATGCCAGCCGTTGGGAAGCGCTGGCGAGTGCCGAGGATCTGGAGGCGACGCGGCTTTCGCTGATTGCCATGACAGTGCGCGCCTACTGGCAACTCGCCTATGCCAATGATCAGATCCGTATCGGGGAACTGAGTATCTTATATACGGAACAGGCGCTGGAGCTCGTGCGGTTGCAGTATGCGGCAGGCAGTGTTTCGCTGCTTGATCTGCGCGAGGCGGAGCAGTCCCTCGCCGCGCAGCGGGCAACCCAGACCCGGCTTGTACAAGCGCGGGTGGAGGCACGAAACGCTCTCGCGGTGCTGCTCGGACAGCAACTCTACGACGGGCCGGAACCGGAAACCCTTGCCAGTATGATGGTTCCGGCGCTGGCGGCCGGGTTGCCCGCGGAACTGATTTCCCGACGCCCGGACCTCAAGGGGGATGAGTTGCGTTTGCGCTCGCTGCTGGCCAGCGTGGATGCGACGCGGGCGAGCTTTTATCCGAACTTCCGGCTGACCGGCGATCTTGGTGCCGGGAGTAATGAGTTGTTTGATTTTCTGAGCAATCCGATTGCATATCTGTCGGGCACTCTCGCGGCGCCGCTTTTGAATTTTGACCGGATTGCTCTTAATGTCGATATCTCGAAAGCGCAATATGAGGCCGCGACGGCCACTTTCCGCCAGACATTCTATCAGGCGATCAGTGAAGTCGAAAATGCACTGTCCGCCCGTATCCAGTATGCGGCCGAGGCGGAATTTCTCGAAGCGTCCTATGCGGCGGCGCGGGAGGCGGAAAGCCTCTATGAGCGGCAATACCGGGCGGGAGCGATCCCCATTCGTCAATGGCTGGACGCGCAGCAACGCCGCCGCAATGCGGAAAATGCCGTGCTCGGCAATATTTTCAATCGCCTTGATACGGAAGTTACGCTTTATCAGGCGTTGGGCGGATAGCGGGTCCCAGAGATACGAACGGACTTGGTGAGATTATTTCTCGCCCCAGTCCACCAGAACCTTGTGGAGTGCACGGTACTGGCGGTCGGCTTCGCGTCCGAATATCGGATCGCCCTTGTCATTCATGCGGGTCTCGATGATATCCCAGTCCGATTGAAACAATATTTTCTCGGCAGCAGGAAAGAAGAGGCTTTCCTCCCGCTCCATATGCCAGCGAAGATATTCCATATAGCTGCGTATATCCTTTGCGAGCCTGTATGGACGAATAACCTGTCCTGATTTTTCCTGTTCAAACGTTGTTATGAAAATATCCAGAAGGTATTTTAGTCGTTCATGCTCGGCGATGATCTCCCGCAGGTAGGGGGCATGGGCGGGAGACCGTATGGTCATTCTCCGAAGTATGAGGTTTTCGACCGGATGGTGGCATTTGCGGGGGAAGTTTGTCAGGTAATCAAGAATGGTCTCAATCAGGAAATGATTGAGCGCAAAGCCGGCAAGATAATGGCTGATTTCCCTCTCCAGCATATCAAGGAGCACAGTCATGCGCCGATGGTCTTCCAGCAGCTTTGCAATAACCTGCGACATATGGGTTTTCCGGGCTGTAATTCTGTATTAATTCTAGCGCCGCTGAAGCACCGGATGCATTGATTGCGATCAAGTTTTTTTACCCGGCAAATTGCCGCCGCGCGGAATTTGACTTGTTGAATGCGGCAGGCGCATTATCATCCGCCTCAATATGGTTAGTCAGTAAAAGCATATGGAAATTTCGGCCATGGTCGCCTTTGGGGCGGAGAATACGCATATATATCACGCGGGAATTGGGGATATGCAGGGCGTTCCGCTGTCGGCCTGCTGGTCTGTCCTCAATGCGGCGGAGCAGGCGCGTGCAAAACGGTTCCGCTTCGATATACATCGTAACCGTTACATCCGCGCACATGGCGTATTACGCCATATTCTTGCGCGCTATCTGGATGTGCCTGCGGATCAGCTTTTTTTTGAAACCGGAGAACGGGGCAAACCTTTCCTTCGCGATAGCGGTCTTTATTTCAATATGTCCCATTCCGCCGATACGGCAGCCTATGCCATCAGCAGAGAGGGGGAAATCGGCATTGATATTGAAATGCTTGATCGCAAGGTAGAGATCGACGATCTCAGCCGTCACTACTATACCACGGCCGAACAAGGTGAACTTGCTGTTCTTGACGAACAGTCGCGTCGCAGCCTGTTTTTTCACCTGTGGACCGCGAAAGAGGCGCGGATGAAAGTGACAGGTGAAGGCCTTGCTCTTGACCCGAGGGAAATTGACGTGGAGATTGAAGGAGGGCAGCTCATCGGCTATCGGCGGCCGGAACAGCCAAAAGCAGGGCTTCAGCAAGTGCCGCTTACCCGAGTAAAAGGCGCGTGTAGCGTTGCCGCCCTGTTTGACCCTCGGGCGATGGTGAAACCGCTTGAACTGATAACTAGTTTGAAGTGATAACTAGCTTGAAGTGAAACCGGGCGACGGATCGTCAGCTTTTTAAATCGAGCGTGGCCTGTTGCATCTCATCCCAGACCTCCAGCATCTTCACATTGGCCTTATAGCTATTGAGCGCCATGTTTTGATCGATAATCTCACTTGCCATATCCATATTTGGCATTTCCACAAGGCCATTTTCATCGGCGAGCAGGTGATAGGGGGCATGGCCCTGAACGGTTGCCGGATCACGTTCGCGCACCTTGATATGCGGCGCGCCGGTCGCATCGGTTGTCTGGACCGGTTCAACCGCCTTGTAGGAGCTTTTCTGCCCGGTAGCGCCAGGAGTGCCGACGCTCTGCATGTTGACAAGATTCTGTGCGGAAACTTCGGCCCGTTTCACCGCCGCCGCCATGCCGCTGATTGCAGATCCCAGAATGGTTGTCATCGTTTTTCTCCGGCCGGTAAAATTTTAAGCAAACTTTATGCGGATAAAAAATTCAATATATACTCTTTATGAGTGAAAAGTGTTAACAGTCCGTTAAGGTTTCGGGTTGTCTTTCTCCAGTCGTTTACGCCAGCAGTCGAGAATATGAAGAAATTCCTCCTGCGGACCCTCAAAGGGAGGAAGGTCCTCTTCAAAGAGCGGGGTAATGACATAGCGGTCGTGGGTCAGCAACAGGGAAAAGGCGTTGCCGGTAATCTCCGTCTCGGTGTCTTCCTGCCGGGCGAGGCGGGCATAAACATAGTCAATGAGGGCAAGATCATTCTGAATTTCTGTTTCAAAGAAAGATTCCAGAAGTTTGTTTTCAGGTGACATTTTAATATGCAGAAGGCCGGTTTTTCGGTCCCGCCGGATCTTGATCTCCATCATTTGTGGCTCCCCCTGTCGGCCACGTAAAGCGGATAGGCCGTATTTACATCACCGCTGCTGTAGCGGTAGCCTTCTATCAGGAAACCATGGCCGGACGGGCCGCGCCAGCGTGCGCCCTTGGGCAGCATGTTATTGGCAAGGGCGAAGAGAATGCTGTCGATGACCTGTTGGCGGGAAAAATCATCCGGAAAAAAGCTGGAGAATTTTTCTTTCCAGCGCCGTTCGCCGGGGTCATAAATCTCGACCATCGCGGTATAGACGCCCGCCCGATTGGGGCCGGACATCACTTTGCGGATGCGGGATTTGGCACCCATGGGTTCTTTGGGGGCAACATGAAAGCCGACAGGCTTGCCGGAACGGTTGATCTCCCCTTCAAAAATATGGGTGAGATTGATGGTCGGCTTTGTTTTGGACCAGCCGCCTCGCGTCGCGCTCTCGCCGGAAAATTGCGGTAAGAACAGCGCCGCCAGGCCGAGCAGGGCAACCAGCGCAAGGAGTAGGCCACTTTTCTTCAGGCCCGACAAAGCACGAAGTGAAATACCGCTACGTCGCGCCATTGAAGAAGCTTTCCACCAGGCTTTTCGCCACCAGGTTCCAGCCATCGACCAGCACAAAGAAAATCAGCTTGAAGGGGAGAGAAATCATCACGGGTGGCAGCATCATCATACCCATGGACATCAGGATTGAGGCGACCACCATATCAATGACGATAAAGGGGACGAACAGCAGGAAGCCGATCTCGAACGCACGTTTGAGTTCGCTGATCATAAACGCAGGCACCAGCACCTTGAGCGGAATTTCTTGTGGCGTGGCGGCCTCCTGTGTTTGGCTCAGATCCATGAAAAGCAGAACATCCTTCTCGCGGGTATGCTCCATCATGAAGGTGCGGAACGGATCGACGGTACGGTTGAAGGCTTCCGTCTCGTCGATCTGCTCTTCCATCAGCGGGACAATGCCGTTTTCATAGGCCGACTCGAACGTAGGTGCCATGATGAAGGCAGTGAGAAAGAGCGCGAGGGAGATCAGCACCACATTTGGCGGGGTCGATTGAACGCCGAGTGCACTTCTCAGCAGCGAGAGGACAACGATCAGCCGCGTAAAGGAGGTCATGACAATGAGGATGGCCGGCGCCAGGCTGAGCACCGTCATCAGGACAACAAGCTGGACGATCCGTCCGGTCAGCGGTCCGGCATCCTCCCCGAAATCAAGGGATATGGACTGCGCAATACTGTCAGAAGGCAGGGCGAAGAAGACGAGCGCGAGAAGGGCGAAAAAGCAAAGCCCCTTGCCAATGCCGGACATGGGGAGGGAGCGAAGTCTGGAAATTCCGGTCATAGGCGCTTCATTTCTATTGGATCGGCGGAGGCCGGAAGTTGGATATTCTGCTCGATCACAAGATCCCGCTCCGGCCCGAGCAGCAACAGATGTTCCCGGTCATCGCGCTTGATAAGGACCAGACGGCGCTTGGCATCTATGGCAATGACATCGGTCACGGAAAGACGTTTGGGGGCATTGGGATCGCGATTTGCACGGGGAACCATGCCCAGCCGTCGCGCCAGGAGAGTAATCAGCGCAATCAGGCCGAGAACAATGAGCAGGCCGACAATATATTTCAGGTATTGTACGGGTTCCATTGGCCAGCCATCAAAAATTTGTCCGCTCGGTTTGTCATTCCGGGCATACAGTAGCGGCCTCACATGGATTTGAAAACTATTCTTTAGGGGGCGCTGCCTTCAACGCGTTGAATATTCCGGCTGATCAGATCATGCTGCTTCTGGATTTCGTCGGAAAGAAGATTGAGCGCCTGCATCATCTGGTTCATGAACACCGTCAGACGAAGGCGATCCTCACGCGGGGCGCTTTGCACCCTTCCCTGAAGACGGACAATCTTTTCCGGCAACGAGCCCATATCAACCATCAGCCCCTGGCGGGTCTGTTCCAGATAATCCGAAATGTCATTCATGACATCGGATATCTCTGCATTTATATTTGCGATTTTTTCCATGGTACACTGGTCAATCTGGCGTTTTTTCCTGACACCGATAAAGATAGGCAAGGATTTCCGAAACCGCGGCGAATGCCTCATGGGGGATAGGGCAGTCAACCTCGATTTCCGATAAAATCTGTGCCAGATCGGAATCAGTGCGCACCTTTACACCATGAGCGAAAGCTAATTGCAAGATGCGTTCGGCAAGCGCCCCTTTGCCGCTTGCTGTGACCGTCGCAAGGGCGGCAGACCGATCCCCATAGCGCAGCGCCACAGCAAGGGGCTCGTCTGTTCGCATGCGGGCTGAATTGTCATCATCTGTCATGGTTTCGCTCCGGTCGTGCCTGACCAGTGACGTAGGTATACAGCAAATGTGATTAAATTTTGTTTACACCGTCGGGAGCATATTAATGCGGGGTGAAAATATGCAAGTTCCTTCTTGCAACGGGCTGCGGGAAAGACTATGTTCCGTTCGCCGGACAATGGCGACATTGCCTCTATTAATTGTGACCGGCGCTGTGCAGATAAACTGGCAGGAGCATTGCTCCGACTTGCACAAGTGAAACTGAACAAATGTCGTTGTGACACGATCGGCTGTTCCTGTGAGGAAAAGCCCCGCAATGTTGAATGCTCCCGTCATTCAATAATTTGATGACGCGCGGTGCCTGCGAGAGATAAGAGGAGTAAGAATTTAATGAATGACATGGAAAATGTGCTGAACGGCAAGACCGTTGCCATTCTTGTTGCTAACGGATTCGAAGAATCCCATATGACCAGCCTGCATAAGGCTCTTGTGACCACCGGCGCCGATGTCAAGATCGTCTCGCCGGAAAAAGGCGTCGTCAACAGCTGGCACGGCAATGGCTGGGGCCATTTCTTTCCGGCAAACGCCCAGCTTGAGCTGTCCATGTCCCATCATTTCGATGCGGTTGTCATCCCGGGGGGCTCCCGCCATGTGAGCCGCCTGGCCTCGGATCCGCAAACGGCCCGCTTCATGCGCGGCTTTATGGAAGATAACAAGCCTGTCGCTCTGGTTCAGGATGCCGCGCGTATTCTCGCCGAAGCTGGTCTGCTGGAAGGGCGCAGCGTCGTCGCCACTGAGGATGCCGTTGGAACGCTGACGGAAAAAGGCGTGGCAATCCATGATGGGGAACTGCATGTCGATGACATGCTTGTTACGGGCCTGTCGGCAGATGAGGCGCTGGTTGCGAACTTCGCGGATCGTATCGTCAAATATGAACCGGAAGCTTGGGAAGCCGCCTGAAAAGACGCACTGTAATGCTTATGAGACGCCTCCGCTTGCGGGGGCGTTTTTTTATGCGCTGCGGTGATGGGCGATATATGTTCATCCTCTGTTAAGATTTGTTCCTTATTGTAGGCTCAGGATAAACCGCGAACGGAAACGATCCTGAGATGAACCTGGAAAAAATTCCGCTCTTCGCCGCGCTGACGGAGAAAATGAAATGGCTGACGGCCCGCCAGAAGGTGCTGGCCCAGAATATTGCCAATTCAGATACGCCTAACTATCGTGCGCGTGATCTCAAGCCTTTGAAATTCAGAGAATTTATTCAGGGGCCTCAGGAAGAGAATGTACATATCAGCCGGACCAATACGCGCCATATTTTTGTTGGCGAGGCATCCCGATATGAATCGCAGATTGACCGGAATGTCACCGAAATGACGCCTACGGGCAATGCGGTGATGCTGGAAGAAGAAATGATGAAGGTCGCCGATACGCAAATTCAGTATGAGCTGACCACTTCGCTTTACAAGAAAAACCTCGGTCTTATCAAAACCGCCCTCGGCCGTCGCTGAGAATAACTGAAAGGATACCGTGAAATGGATCTTTTGAAAACAATGCGGATTTCCGCCTCGGGTCTTGATGCCCAGGGACAGCGTATGCGGGTGATCTCGGAAAATCTGGCAAATAAGGACAGCATGGGCAAGACGCCGGAAGAGGACCCATACCGCCGCAAGGTCATTTCATTTAAAAATGTCCTGGACCGCGAGGAGAATATTACCAAGGTGGCGGTTTCCAATATCGGCGTGGACCGCAGTGAGTTCGATCTCAAATTCAATCCGAGCCATCCGGCGGCCAATGCCGATGGCTATGTGAAAATGCCGAATGTCAATTCCCTGATCGAGGTAATGGACATGAAGGAAACCCAGCGCTCCTATCAGGCTAACCTCGGGGCCATCGAGGCGTCCAAGAAGATGATCATGCGCACACTTGATATCCTGCGGCAGTAGAAGTTAGAGAAGGGTAGATTATGGCGGATACGACAGCACTGGCTGCGACGCAGGCCTATGCCAAGGCCATCAATAACGCAGTGGGAGCCAAAGGCCCGGCTGAGGCGCTGAGCGGTGCGCAAGAACTCACCGGTCCGAGCTTTGCCGAGATGCTGGCCGAAGCAGGGGGCACGGCCATCGAAAATGGCGTCAATGCCGAGCGGATCAGTCTTGAATCCGTCACCGGGGATGCCGGTCTCGCTGATATCGTGACCGCGGTCAGCAATGCCGAGGCCACCCTTGAAACGGTCGTGGCTGTTCGTGATCGTGTAATTCAGGCTTATCAAGACATCATAAAAATGCCAATCTAGGCTGTAATCGGTATTACAGCAAAGGATTGAAACCATGAACACCGCCGATGTCGTCGATGTCGTCCGTGAGTCGATATGGGTGCTGCTGATGGTGGCGTCTCCGGTCATGCTGGTGGCCCTTGCCGTCGGTCTGATCATTGCGCTGGTGCAGGCATTGACGCAGATACAGGAAATGACGCTGGTTTTCGTCCCTAAAATTCTCGCCATTTTTCTTTCCCTGATCGTTTTCATGCCCTTTATGATCAGTTCGATGATTGAGCTGATGGAGCAGCTTGCCCAGCGGATATCTGGTCTCGGATGAGGGACGCGCGCTAGATGCTGGATGAATTCCTCAGCGTAAATATCTGGTTTTTCATGCTGGTATTCCTGCGTCTTGGGGCGGCCTTCATGGTTGTCCCGGGGTTTGGCGAAGCATTTATCCCGCCGCGCATCCGTCTGGCCATCGCACTGGCGGTCAGCTTTCTGGTTCTGCCCTTTGTCGCGCCGGAGCTGCCGCCGGAGCCTGCAACGCCGGTCGGGCTGCTGATGTTGCTTCTCGGTGAAACGCTCGTTGGCCTTGTCATGGGTGGGGTGCTGCGCCTGTTATTGAGCGCGTTGCATGTGGCGGGCTCCATCATTGCGCAGCAGTCGGGCCTTGCCGCCGCGCAATTTTTCGATCCCGCGCAAATGACTCAAGGGGCGATCACCAGTACTTTCATGACGCTGATGGGGCTGACACTGATTTTTGTGACCGACATGCATCATCTGTTTATTGAGGGGACTTTCGCCACCTATCGGGTATTCCCTGTCGGGCAGGCGCCGGATTTTGGTTCCATCAGTCAGCTTGTCGCGGATTTCGTACAGCAGTCCTTCCTGCTTGGCTTCCAGATATCCGCTCCCTTTCTGGTTTTCGGAATCACTTTTTATATGGGCATTGGCCTGCTTAATCGCCTGATGCCCCAGGTGCAGATTTTCTTTGTCGCGATCCCCCTGCAGATTATTCTTTCCTTTGCCATTCTGGCGATTACAATCGGCGCCGCGATGATGTGGTTTATCAGTTATTACGAGCAAGCGCTGTATCGCTTTCTCGGGGAATAAGGGCCGATGGCTGAAGATACGGATGACGCCCAAAAAACCGAAGAGCCAACGGCCAAACGGCTGGAAGACGCCTTCAAAAAAGGGCAGGTGCCGAAATCGCAGGAGGTCGGACACTGGTTCATGACCATGGGGATCGGACTGGTTGTCCTGATCTTTATCGCCGGGCTTGGAAAAGGGCTGGCATTTGATCTGTTGAAGTTTATCGAACAACCTCACGCCATTGCCACCGACCGGTTTCATCTTGGCGTGATCTTCGGAGATTTGGGATGGGCAGTGATCTGGGTGGTTGCGCCTGCCCTCGGCACCTTGATGCTGGCTGGTCTGATCGGCAACCTTATTCAGCACCGGCCAATTCTCTCGGCTGAGCGGATCAAACCAAAACTGGAAAAAATATCTATATTTAAAGGGTTTAAGCGACTTTTCTCATCCAAATCACTGGTTGAGTTCGCGAAAGGTTTGCTGAAGCTGACGATTGTCGGATCGGTTGCGGTATTGTTCGTCCTCCCTTCCATGAACGAGCTTCCCGTTGTCGTCTCCTATGATGTGCCGGAAGTGCTGAAACTCATTCAGGAACAGTCGCTGCTGCTGATCGCCGGTATTGTCGCGGTGATGAGCGTCATTGCCGGGCTCGACTTTCTCTATCAGCGCTTTAATCATTATAAAGAGCTGCGTATGACGAAGCAGGAGATCAAGGACGAGTTCAAGCAGACGGAAGGCGATCCTATGGTGCGGGCGCGGCTACGGGCGCTCAGGGCTGAACGTTCGCGGCAGCGCATGATGCAGGCGGTGCCGGAGGCGGATGTGGTGATCACCAACCCGACGCATTTCGCTGTCGCCCTGCAATACAAACCGGAAGAGGAGCGCGCGCCTGTCGTTGTCGCCAAGGGCATGGACAATATCGCCGCGAAAATCCGTGAAATTGCGACGGAAAATGAAATCCCGATTGTTGAAAATCCGCCGCTTGCCCGGGCCCTGCACAAGGCCTGTGACCTGGATGAGGAAATACCCTATGAACATTTTAAGGCGGTGGCTGAAATCATCAGCTATGTCATGCGCCTTAACAAATCAAGACTGAAGAATTAGACGGGCGCGATGGACCAGCAAATCGACAGGCGACGGAGAAACCGCAAATTCTTTATGGGCGTGGATGCCCGCCAGCTTGCCGCGGCTTTCTTTCTGGTCGCCGTACTGATTGTCATATCCGCGCTTCTCGGACGGGAGCTTGGCCTTGTCAATATCATTATCCTGAGCGCCATGGTCGTCGCGGCGATGGGGCTCGGCCTGTGGTACCTGATCTTTCACGGGCTTCGACAGGCGGCGAGCGGCAATCTTGACATGATGGCGGACCTGATCGCCTCCAGCCCGGAGGGGCGGCTGCTGACGACCAAGGATGGCCGTTTCATCTATGCCAATGATGCCTATCGTGAATTGCTCGATCTTTCAGGGCTGGAAGAGGCAATAACCCTTGGTGACTATTTTGCCGATGATGAGAAGGCAAGGGCGCAGCTGGAGAGGATGCTGAAGGCCGCTGTCTATGACGGGACGACAGGCGGGCGATTTGATCTGGAAACCGCGAAAGGGCGCTGGCTGTCCATACTTGCCCATTCGCTGGCGGCGCTCCCGGACAGCATTATCTGGTATGTCACCGAAACAACCGGGCAGCACAGGCTGGAAGAGGAAGAACGCCTTGCCCGCGAGAAGCTGTCAGAATATTTCAATAATGCGCCGGTCGGCTTTTACTCTCTCGATGGGGAGGGGCGGCTGTTGTTCGCCAACCGTATGTTCGCCGACTGGCTCGGATATCGCCAGGAAGAGCTGAATGCGGGCGCGCTTATTTTCAGCGATCTGGTGATCAAGGCGAACGAAGCGCAACTTGATCTGATGGAAATCGTCACGGCCGATGGCCCCCTTTATGAAGGGGAGCTGACATTGAAACGGCGAGACGGGACGCTGCTGCCGGTTCATGTTACCCAGACGATTGTCCGGGATGAGGCGGGCGCAGTGATCGGTTCGCGCTCCGTTGTGCGGGAGTTGCTGCAGGAAAAGGAGTGGCGCGAGAGGGTGGCTAATGCCGAGCTGCATTTTCGCCGGTTTTTCGAGGCGGCGCCTATCGGCATTCTGCTGCTGGACGCGAAAGGCGTGGTGATGGAAGCCAACCCAGCATTTCGCGCCCTGACCGGGACTGTTCTCAACAAGGCGATCGGCAGCCATGTAACGGACCTTGTCGATGCGGCCGATCAGAAATCGCTTCGCCAAAAGCTGATGGAGGCATCGGCAAGCGATCTGGCAGCGCCTGCGATCGAGGTGAAACTCCTTGGCGCAACGGAGGAGCGGGCGGCCAGCTTCTATATCAGTGCCATTGCGGGGGAAGACCCGGCGGATGAACGTCTATTGATCCATGTGGTGGACACCTCCATTCAGCGCAGTCTGGAAGTACAGTTTGCACAAAGCCAGAAGATGCAGGCCGTTGGCCAACTTGCGGGCGGTATTGCGCATGATTTTAATAATTTGCTGACGGCGATGATCGGGTTCTGCGACCTGTTGTTGCTGCGCCATCAGGTTGGCGACCCGTCCTATTCCGATATCAACCAGATCAAACAGAACGCCAACCGCGCGGCGGGACTTGTGCGCCAGCTCCTTGCCTTCTCCCGCCAGCAGACATTGCGACCGGAGGTGACGGATCTTACCGATGTACTGGCCGAGCTTTCAAACCTGCTGCGCCGTCTGATCGGCGAGGCGATCCAGCTTAAAATCACTCATGCGCGCGATTTATGGCTGGTCAAGGTGGACCGCGGCCAGTTTGAACAGGTGATTATCAATCTGGCCGTCAATGCCCGTGATGCCATGTCGGGTGATGGTTTGCTCACCTTCAGTACGGAAAATCTGACCATATCACCCGGCCAGAAAGACTACAATGATCTGATCCCACCGGGCGATTATATCCTCGTTAGGGTTTCTGATACCGGTACCGGCATACCCGAAAAAGTACTCGTCAAAATTTTCGAACCCTTCTTCACGACGAAGAAAGTCGGCGAGGGAACGGGGCTTGGGCTCAGTACGGTCTACGGTATCATCAAGCAGACGGGCGGGTTTATCTTTGCTGAAAATAATGAGGATATCGGTACAACCTTCAGCATATTTCTGCCTCGATACACCGAAGAGGCAAGGGCAGGCGACACAACAGACGCGCCGCAAAAGGCGGCGCATCGGGATTTGACCGGCAAAGGAACAATCCTGCTGGTGGAGGATGAGGATCCTGTCCGGCTTTTTGCCGCCCGGGCGCTCGAAAATGTGGGCTATACAGTTTTGCAGGCCGATTGCGGCGAAGCGGCGCTGGAGGTTTCGCGAGCCCATGACGGGGCGATTGATCTCCTGATCAGCGATGTGGTGATGCCGGTGATGGATGGTCCGGCGCTGGTGAAGGAAATTCTGAAAGAAACGCCGGACCTTAAGGTCATCTTCATTTCCGGCTATGCTGAGGATGCCTTCCGCAAAGACCTCGACTTCGATGTCAGCAAAATCGACTTCCTGCCCAAGCCCTTCTCTCTCAAGGAAGTGGCGAGCAAGGTCAAGGAAGTCCTGATGCGGGAGTAGGATAACCTGCCGCTCGTCGCTTGTTCGGGTGATGCGCAAAGCGGGGCGGCGTCCTATATGCCTTCATAGGTTATCGACTGGTTCTGGTGGGATATGGCGCGGGTCGCTTCCAGGAGGGCCTGAATAAGCTCTTCGGCCCGTTGTGCATTATCCCCATCAATACTATGGCTGGTGGTGGCGATGGCGCCAACGGGCGTACCGGAGATGTTGAACACTGGCGCGGATATATTGATTTCGGTCGGATTGAATTCGTTTCTGGCTGTGGCGTAGCCTTGCGCCCGGGCGAGGCGGACATCTTCCATGATTTCCTCAGGGTCAACGACCGTCATATCGGTCCGCTTGACGCGATCCGACCGGTTAATGATATCCTGTGCCTGATCTTCAGGCAAAAACGCCAGAATGCATTTTCCGGTGGCGGTGCAATAGACAGGGATGCGAAAGCCGGGATGCGCCGTGGCGTAAACGGCGCGGTTGCTTTGCAGGGCAATCAGATAGATTACCTCCGTGTCGTCATGATACCCGAACCCGACGCGATTGTGGAACTGCCGGCGCAGCTCCGCCACATGGGGTGTTGCCCGCTCTACCAGCCGGTTCGTGCTTAGAAAGGCATGGGCGTGGCGCAACACCTTGTGGGAGAGCGTATATCGGCGACTCTGGGGGTTCTTATCAAGAAACCCGAGCCTGTGCAGGGTATGCGTATATTGCTGCGCTGAGCTTTTGCTGAGGCCCGTCAACCCGACAATCTCCGACAGGCCGAGTTCAGGATGTGAGGTGGAAAATGCATCGAGAACCCGAAAGCCTTTTTCCAGCGCTCCGATTGTCAGATTATCGCCGTTCTTGGTGATGGTTTTGTTTGTCAATTTAGGTTTCTCCACAGTTGAGTCTGGCGATCACCGGCAGATTGCCCATGGTAGAGCATTTCCGGATTTTGAAAAGCGAGTTTATTTTATTGACATTATATATATTAATTTGAGAGTATATCTATAAATAATGTACTAAGTATATCAATAAAATACTTCTTTGCAATACAAACAGGGGTTCGACATGAAAAAAATCTCTCTTCCCATCGCTGCGGCGGCGATGGCTGTTCTGTTCTCGATAACTCCGGCAGCGGCAGGCAAGGACAACGATACGTTGGTTTTTGCAACCAAAACTGATCTCGAAAATCTCGATGCCTATTATAACAATGCGCGGGTTGGCATCATTCTGGCGCGTCATATCTGGGATAATCTGTTGTATCGGGATCCGGAGGATTTCAGTTACAAACCGGCGCTGGCTACTTCCTATGAATGGATTGATGATCTGACGCTGGAATTCAAGCTGAGGGAGGGAGTGACCTTCCATAACGGCGCCTCTTTCAGCGCCGATGACGTGGTTTACACATTAAACTTTGTTTCCAGTCCGGACAGTAAGGTCGTCAGCCGACGGAATGTGGACTGGATCAAGAATGTGGAAAAAATCGATGATTACACGGTCCGTATCAATCTTAGTAAGCCGTTTCCCGCCGCGCTTGACTTCGTGGCCGGACCTTTGCCGATCTATCCTCATGCCTACTATGCGGAAGTCGGGCCGGAGGGGATGAACCGCAACCCGGTCGGAACGGGACCCTACAAGGTTGTTGCGATGGAGCAGGCGAAGTCCGTCAAACTCGAAAAGAATGAGGATTATTACAAGGATAGCCCGAAAGGCCAGCCCAAAATCGGCAAGCTCGAAATGCGGACTATTCCGGATGACAATACCGCCGTTGCCGAGTTGATGACGGGGGGCGTCGACTGGATCTGGCGGGTGAATGCGGACCAGGCTGAAATGCTTGGGCAAACGCCAAATCTGGATGTCGTCGGGGGAGAGACCATGCGTGTCGGCTTTATGTCGATGGATGCGGCCGGCCGTTCCGGTGTCAAAGCGGTGCAGGATCTGAAAGTGCGGCAGGCGATCGCCATGGCGGTCAACCGGCAGGGGATTGTCGATAATCTGATGCCCAAGGGTGGGCGTGTGATCCATGCGGCCTGCTATCCCAAGCAGTTTGGCTGTACCGACGATGTGACGAAATACACCTATGATCCTGAAAAGGCGAAAGCATTGCTGGCCGAAGCCGGTTATCCTGATGGTTTCGAGGTGACTATTGATGCCTATCGGGACCGTGATCTGGCCGAAGCCATTATCGGTGATCTGCGTGCTGTCGGCATTAAGGCGGATTTGAGTTATAACAAGTATTCTGCGGCCCGGGATCGAGTCAGAAATGGTCAGGTGACGCTGAATTTCTCAACCTGGGGATCCTATTCGATCAATGATGTATCGGCGATCACGAGTAACTTCTTCCGCCAGGGACCGGAAGATCTGGCGCGGGATGCCGACGTTGCAGCGCTGCTGGAAAAGGGCGATACCTCCGTCGATCCGGAGAAGAGAAAAGCCTTTTATGCTGATGCGCTGAAGAAGATATCTTCAAACGCCTACTGGCTGCCCATGTTCACCTATTCCTATCTGTATGCATTTAATAAAGATCTGGATTTCCAGCCGTCGGCTGATGAAATTCCGCGCTTCTTTATGGCTTCCTGGAAGTAAGACCCTTCCCTTCCACCTCGGGGGAGGGCAACCTCCCCCTCCTTTTTTTGGGGAGATCGGCAATGCTGAAATATACCGTGAAACGGCTGGGTCTCGCATTGATCGTTATGCTTACCGTTTCCATCATAAGTTTTACACTTGTCCGGGCTTCGGGTGATATCGCCATTGCAGTTGCCGGTGAAGGGGCGACGGATGCGGATATTGAGGCGATCCGTCAACAATTCGGCTTTGACCGTCCGCTTGTTGTGCAATATTTCGACTGGGCGGGGGATGTCCTGACGGGAGATCTAGGCGACTCGCTTTTCTATCGGGAGCCGGTGGTCCAGCTTCTGGTCGAGAGAATGCCGGTTACCATGACGCTTGGCATCCTCTCCCTTGGGTTTGCCATGCTGCTGGCCATTCCGCTCGGCGTGCTGGCGGCGGTTTTTCCCAACAGTATAATAGATCGCATCTGTCTTGGCATTGCCGTGCTGGGGCAGGCAACACCATCTTTCTGGTTTGCGTTGCTGATGATCCTCATGTTCGGGGTGATCTGGCCGGTTTTCCCGATTTCGGGTACCGATAGCTGGCGACATTTCATCATGCCGATCATTGTTCTGGGGTATTATGTGATCCCGGCAATCATGCGCATCACCCGCGCCGGCATGATCGAGGTATTGGAATCCGACTATATTCGTACCGCGAAGGCGAAGGGGCTGAACACGCATGCCGTCCTTTTTAAGCATGCCTTGCGGAATGCGATCATTCCGGTGGTTTCCCTGCTGGCTGTTCAGCTTGGGTTCATGCTGGGGGGATCCGTGGTGGTGGAGACGATTTTTTCCATCAATGGCGTTGGCCATCTGGCCCTTCTCAGTATTGAACGGTCCGACTTTCCGATGATTCAAGGGATCGTGCTGACGCTGGCCATTCTCTATATCCTGCTGACGCTGTTTGCCGACATTCTGAATGGCTGGCTCGATCCGCGCATTCGCATATCGTGAGGAGGGGAGAGATGTCTGACACAGTTGAAAATCATCTCCAGACGGCGCCGGATGAAATAGCCGCCGTGCCTGTCGCCAGATTATCGCCAAAGCAGCAGTTGATCGCGCGTATGCGCGGGCATTTCGGGTTCAAGGTCGGGCTCATCGTGCTGGTGACATTTACGCTTGTTGCCATTCTGGCTCCCTGGATTGCGCCGCATGATCCCTATGCCCAGGATCTGGCCAACCGGCTTGTTCAACCAGTCTGGAGCGAGAAGGGAAGCTGGGCGCATATTCTGGGAACGGATTCCCTTGGCCGGGATTATCTGAGCCGCCTGATATATGGCGCGCAGATTTCTCTGGTAATTGGTTTTTCCGCCATGCTGATTTCCGGCCTGATCGGAACCGTGATGGGCATTACCGCCGGTTATTTTGGTGGCC
Source organism: Sneathiella sp. (assembly GCF_002694385.1). Taxonomy (GTDB): domain Bacteria; phylum Pseudomonadota; class Alphaproteobacteria; order Sneathiellales; family Sneathiellaceae; genus Sneathiella. The sequence continues at coordinate 76,150 of NZ_NZMB01000023.1, read as the reverse complement.
GGGTTGATATGGTGATCAGCTTTATTATCCTGAATCGCCTCTCCATGCCGGTGGTTCTGGTTGCGCTCGCGGTGGTCTCTCTGTTCGGCAGTTCGCTGATCATTGTTATTCTGGTGTTGGGCTTTCTGCTTTGGGACAGGTTTGCCGTTGTTCTCAGAAGTGCGACCATGCAGGTGCGGGCCATTGAGTATGTCGCGGCGGCGGAGGTGCTGGGCTCTCCCGTTCGCAAAATTCTTTTTCGGGATATTCTGCCGAATGTCTCCAATCATCTGCTGGTAGTCGCGTCCATCGAAATGGCCCATGCCATTCTTCTTGAAGCATCGCTGAGCTTTCTCGGGCTTGGCGTGCAGCCGCCCCTACCGTCCTGGGGGTTAATGGTGTCGGAAGCCCGGCCTTTCATGTTTTTCATGCCCTGGCTGATTACTATTCCGGGCACGGCGATATTCATTGTTGTGCTGGCGATTAATCTTCTGGGCGACGGTTTGCGGGATGTCACCGCGCCGGAGGGGAGGAATTGAGATGAAGGTCATCATATCGGGTGCATGTTTCACTTGCAGAAGGAGACGGATATGACTGATATCGAACCGATATTGCGCATAGAAAATCTCTCCATCCCGCTGCCGGTCCATGGGGACAGGCAATATGCTGTCGAGAAGCTCAATCTGGAAGTTCGCCCGGGGGAAACGCTCTGTGTGGTGGGCGAATCCGGATCGGGAAAATCGGTGACCTCTTTTTCCATGATGGGATTGCTACCGCGGATATTGAAGCCGAGCGAGGGGAAGATACTGTTTGGCGGGCGTGATCTGCTATCCTTGCCGGAGCGGGACAGACGGCGATTGCGCGGCAGCCAGATGGCGATGATCTTTCAGGAGCCGATGTCCGCCCTCAACCCCTGCTATACGGTGGGGGAGCAAATTGAGGAGGTCATCCAGCGGCATCGCAATATGCCCGCTGCTGACCGCCGGGCACGCATCCTCAATCTGATGGAGGAGGTCCGGCTGCCCAATCCGGAGCAGCTTGCCCGCAGTTATCCGCATCAGCTTTCCGGCGGACAGCGGCAGCGGATCATGATCGCCATGGCGCTGGCGCTGGATCCGAAACTGCTGATCGCCGATGAGCCGACCACGGCGCTGGATGTGACGACACAGGCGCAAATACTTAATCTGATCAAGGAGTTGAAAAAGAAACACAACGCCGGGATCCTGTTTATTACTCATGATTTCGGTGTCGTCGCCGAAATCGCTGACCGTATTGTTGTGATGCAGCACGGCAGGGTGGTGGAGCAGGGCAGTGCAGACGAAATCCTGAACCGGCCAAAGCATCCTTATACCCAGTCGCTGATCCTGGCGGTGCCCCGCAAGCCCGACGTTGTTGAGGCGCGAGGGGTTGGCAAGCCGGTCACACTGCGGGCGGAAAATATCTGCAAAACCTTTGTCACGCCCGCAACAATGTTCAAGAAGGCGCGGACGGTGCATGCGGTCAAGGATGTTAGTTTCCTAGTCAACGAAGGGGAAACCTTCGGCATCGTCGGGGAATCAGGATCGGGGAAGACGACTCTGGTCCGCTGCCTGATCCGTCTGATTGATCCGGACAGTGGAGTAATCCGCATTGGCGATGTGGATTTTGCGACGCTTAAAACATCGGAATTGCGACGTCATCGCAAGGATGTACAGATTGTCTTTCAGGACCCCTATGGCTCTCTTAATCCGCGTCGGACCGTGGGCAGTATCATTACCGAAGGGCCGCGAAACTTCGGTGTGCCCAAGGCGGATGCCATGAAAAAAGCGCGCGAGCTTTTGAAAATCGTGCGGCTCGATCCCGACTGCGTGGATCGTTATCCGGTTCAGTTTTCCGGCGGCCAGCGGCAGCGTATCTGTATCGCCCGCGCCCTTGCCATGGAGCCAAAAGTCCTGATCGCCGATGAGTCTGTCTCGGCGCTTGATGTCTCCGTGCAGAAGGAAGTGTTGAAACTTCTGGCGGATATCCGCGACGAGTTTGGCCTGACCGTTGTTTTTATCACCCATGATCTGCGTGTTGCCGCCCAGATTTGCGATCATCTGATCGTTATGAAAGACGGGGAAATTGTCGAACGGGGCACGGTGGAGGCGGTTTTCGGCACGCCGCAGCATCCCTACACCAAAACCCTCCTCGCGGCGGAGCCGGGCAAGGACTGGGTTATCCCGACGGAATTTGAAAACGCTTGAAAGGAATGCGTATCGTTATGGAGTGTTCGCGTGACGCCGCCATCCAGTGTGGCTTTGATTATTATGATTCCGGGGCCTACTTGACGGACTTGTCCGGCAAGGTCCGCATCATGACGGAAAGCCAGAATCCGGATCGTCATGCGGTTATGCTGACATATTATGATGATAATCTGATCCCTGCATTCCGGGAGATGGGGTTTGACTGTCAAATTCTGGATAATCCGGTCAATCCGGCCTATCCCTTTCTCTATGCTGAACGGATCGAGGATCCGGCCTGTCTCACCATACTGGGTTACGGGCATGGCGATGTGGTTCTCGGCATGGAAGACAAATGGCGCGATGCCCGCTCTCCCTGGGTTCTGGAGCAGGACGGGGATCGTCTCTATGGCCGGGGCGCGGCGGATAACAAGGGACAGCATGCCATAAATCTGGCGGCGCTGGCCATTGTCCTGAAGATGAAAGGCGCCCTCGGGTTCAACGCAAAATATCTGATTGAATGCGGCGAGGAAATTGGCTCTCCCGGTCTTCTGGAGATTTGCGCTGAGAAGAAAGAATTATTGAGCGCGGATCTCCTTGTTGCCTCTGACGGGCCGCGTCAGCAGGCGGACAAGCCGACTATCTATCTGGGGTCACGCGGGCATCGATCCTTCGACCTGGTTGTCGATCTGCGTGACCGTGCGCATCATTCCGGCAATTGGGGCGGTGTGATTGCCGATGCGGGGACAGTTCTTGCGCAGGCAATTGGTTGCATCGTTGACAAAAACGGCGCCATACAGGTTCCCGGATGGCGGCCGGCCGGAATACCTGACGATGTGCGCCATGTGCTTTCCGGCCTGACATTTAATGGCGGGGAAAATCTCGGCGAACCGTTGATTGAGGATAACTGGGGGGAGCCGGGATTAAGCACGGCGGAAAAGCTTTACGCCTGGAGTTCCTTCGCCGTTATGGCGTTTGAGACCGGCACTCCTGCGCATCCTGTCGGCGCCATTCCGGGGCACGCCTGGGCACGATGCGGTTTGCGCTTCCCCCCGGGCATGGACATGCAGGACTGGGACGGAAATTTACGCCGCCATCTGGATGCGAATGGATTTCAAAATGTGCAGGTCGTGCCGCAAGGCAAGGGAAATCTGGACGCCACCCGGACGGAGCTGCATAATCCATGGGTCCGGCTGGCCTGCAAATCAATACAACTAACAACGGGGAAGGAGGTTGTTCTCCTCCCCAACCTCGCCGGGTCGCTGCCAAATGGCTGTTTTACAGACGTGCTGGGCCTGCCGACAGTCTGGGTACCGCATTCCTATCCCGGCTGTTCCCAGCATGCGCCGGATGAGCATATGCTTGGCTCCGTCGCGCGGGAGGCGCTTGGTGTCATGGCCGGTCTTTACTGGGACCTCGGGGACAGCGACACATAATCATCTTAGTGACCAGCTAGTTTGTCCATCAGCGCATGCCAGCGCAGGACGAAGGGCATGAACCAGGGGTTGCCGGAATAGAAGGGCAGGGTTGTGAACTTCAGATCGTCATGGGCGGTCGTGTCATCCGCCTGCCCAAGGATTTTCCGGCTAAGCTGCCGCGCAAAATAAATCGAACGCGTAATGCCGGACCCGCAATATCCCATGGCGTAATGGATCCCGTCCGCCTCGCCAAGATGCGGCGCATGATCGAAGGTATAGGCGACATCGCCATGCCAGCAATATTCCGCGCGGGCATCCTCAAGCTGCGGGAAAACACGCCGTGCCAATACCATCAGATCATTTGATACTGGCCCCGGCCGTCGCTTGCGGTCCATGACCCGGCCGCCGAATATCATCCGCTTGCCATCCGGCGTCGGCCGGTACCAGAAAACCAGACGGTGTGTCCCACCATGCATTCTGAGTTTGGGAGATATCTCACGGATTTTTTTAATTCCGAGATCCTCTGTCGCGACAACACCAGCCGTCACCGGGATGAGCCGCCGCCGGAAATAAGGAAATTCCGGTCCGGTATAGCCATTCGTGGCGATAATGACGGTTTTCGCGCGGATTTCCCCGCGTACCGTCCGCAGGGTCTTGACGCTGCCCGTATGATCAATGCCGAGAACGGCGCAGTTTTCAAAAACGTGTGCGCCCGCAACAATGGCGCGCGTGGCGATGCCGGTCACTAGTTTGTAAGGGTTGAGACCGGCGTCCCGTTCATAGACAACGCCGCCATGATAAAGATCCGTCCCGATCTCGGCTTTTTGCATATCGCGTGGGACCGGATGAAACTTGAGGCCAATTTTGTCTGCCAGCAGGGTGGAATCTTTGACAAGTGCGTTATATTCCCTGGCCGTGGCGGCGCCCCGGAAACGGCCGACGAGTTGCAGATCGCAGTCAATGCCTTCGGCTTCGACAAATGAAAAGAAAAAATCGAGCGACGCCAGGCTCTCGCGCAGAATTTCCCAGGCTTTCGCCTCTCCGTATCTTTTTGTCAGCCCCTGAAGGCCAAGCTTGTGGAAACTGGGGCCACACATCCCGCCGGAGCGTCCGGAGCAGCCATGACCGATGTCATGGGCCTCGAAAACGGTAACAGATCGACCCGCACGGGCAAGATGCAGCGCGGCGGTGAGACCGGTAAACCCGGCGCCGATAATAGCGACATCGCATTCTGTCGGGAGATTACCCTGATCGCCCGCCGGTTTGTCTACCCCTTGTTTCCAGTAACTCTCACTGATCAGGTCCGGCATGGTCACAGGTCTCGTCTTCAGCGTTTTTCAAAGGGGCGGACGGGCCGACCGGAATCTTTGCCGAAGGTCGCGTCCTGTCGCTTTTTACTTTTGCGAAAAGAGATCATAGCAGTCTCAGATATCAAAGGAGACCCCTTGCGCGAGGGGCAGGGCGCTTGAATAATTGACGGTGTTGGTGGCGCGGCGCATATACCCTTTCCAGGCGTCTGATCCGCTTTCCCGTCCGCCGCCGGTTTCTTTCTCGCCGCCGAAGGCGCCGCCGATTTCCGCGCCCGAGGTGGCGATGTTCACATTGGCGATACCGCAGTCCGATCCGGCGGCGCTCAGGAACTGTTCCGCCTCCCGCATATTTAGAGTAAAGATGCAGGAAGAAAGCCCGGCTCCAACCGCATTCTGCATCTCGATGGCGTCATCGAGATCGTCATACTTTATCACATAGAGGATCGGCGCGAAGGTTTCCTCTAGCACAATGCCTTCATGCGTGGGCATTTCGACGAGGGCCGGGCGGACGTAATAGGCATCGGCATGGCCGGTCTCCACGCGTTCCCCGCCCGTGATTGTAGCGCCCGTGTCACGTGCTTTTTGGAGGGCGATCTGCATGTTGTCGAAGGCGGCTTTGTCAATCAGGGGCCCGACCAGTGACGGGGTTTCGAGCGGATTGCCGACAGAGACAGAACGGTAGACTTTCTGAAGAGCAGGGACGAGATTGTCATAGATTGAGCTGTGCACAAACAACCGGCGCAAAGTGGTGCAGCGCTGACCCGCCGTTCCCATGGCGCCGAAGGCAACGGCACGAAGGGTCATGTCGAGATCGGCGCTTGGGCTGACGATGCCCGCATTGTTGCCGCCCAATTCCAGAATACTGCGGCCAAAGCGCTCCGCCACTTTCGGGCCGACAATCCGGCCCATGCGGGTGGATCCAGTGGCGGAAATCAGGGGCACATCGCGGCTGCTAACCAGCGCATCGCCCACATCGCTCGCCCCAATTATGAGAGAGAGAAGTCCCTCCGGTGCTTTGCCGAAACGATCAAGTGCGCGTTTCACGATTGCCATGCAGGCAAGCGCGGTCAGCGGCGCCTTTTCCGATGGCTTCCAGATCACCGGATTGCCGCAGACAAGGGCAAGCGCCGTATTCCAGGACCAGACAGCGACGGGAAAATTGAACGCGGAGATCACACCAACGGGACCAAGGGGGTGCCATTGTTCCATCATCCGGTGACCAGGACGTTCGGTTGCAATGGTGAGGCCGTAAAGCTGCCGCGAAAGGCCGACGGCAAAATCACAGATATCAATCATCTCCTGCACTTCGCCTTCCCCTTCGGAAGGAACCTTGCCGACTTCAATGGAGACCAGCTTGCCGAGATCGGATTTCGCTTTGCGCAGTTCTTCTCCCAGCAGGCGGACAAGTTCCCCGCGCTCCGGCGCGGGAACAGTCCGCCAGCTTTTGAAGGCGGATTTTGCCATCGCAATAGTTTTGTTGACGTCCGAAACGCTCTGGGCTTTCACCGCAGCGATCTGCTCGCCCGTAACAGGGCTTTGGACGCGAATGTCCCCTCCGGAATATGCGGATTTTTCAACCCCCAGACGGTTCAGAATTTCTTCGGTGAGGTGCGCGATGGTCATGGTATTCTTTCCTGTCCCGAGTTTGTTAAACGATATTTCTGAAGCTGTTTCCGCATGCCGATTATAGTCTTTTAGACGGTGCGTTTGAAAGCAATGAAAACTTCTGGTTTCATTCTAAAAAGGAATGAATGAAAAAGCTATTCAAGCTGTTTGCCGACGCAGCTTTTTATCCATTCGATAAATGTCTCGACATTGTCATTGGTTCGCCCCTGTGGTGTGACGAGGTAATAGCTGTTGCGGGTAGTGAGTGGCTCGTTACTGATCGCGATCAGCTTGCCTTCGGCGAGTTCCTCCTCGATCAGATAACTGGGGACGAGAGCGGCTCCCAGCGAGGATAGGGCGCCCGCAATGATCATGGAAAACTGGTCAAAATACTTGCCGGCGAGAAGTGGCTCCCCCGTCAGGCCCGCCTGCCGGAAATAATCCCGCCAGACCAGCGGCCGGGAGTCGATATGCAGAAGCGGCGTGCGGGCCAGGTCGGCCACATTTTCAATTTCTTGTGCGGCAACGAAAGCGGGCGCGGCAACCGGAATCATCGTTTCGGAGCAGAGCGTCTGCATGTCCGTGAGTGGCCAGTCATCGGCGCCGAAATGAATGGCGAGGTCAAAATGTTCTCGTTCCAGATCAAAGGGGTTAAGGCGCGTATAAAGGCCGATTTCGATCATCGGGTGGCGGGCAGCGAAATCAGGCAGGCGGGGGATCAGCCAGCGGCAGGCGAAGGTGGGCAGGGTGGCAATTCGCAAAGCTGCGCCAACGTCTCCGGCGGAGATGGCGCGCATCACTGTCTGGCGGATATTTTCGAGATCAACGGCCAGCTCACTGGCAAAATTTCGCCCGGCTTCCGTCAGAACGACCTGCCGACCGACGCGGCGGAACAGACTGAAACCGATCAAGGCCTCCAGCTCCTTGACCTGACGACTGATGGCGCTTTGGGTCAGATGCAATTCTTCTGCCGCAAGCGTAAAATTCTGATGCCGGGCGGCGGATTCAAAACTGCGCAGCACCGCGTGCGAGGGGAGATGGCGGCGTGGGATATGCGGAGGTGAAGTAGCCATTTATGGTAGTGTTGGCAGGCGGGTTTGTTGAAAAATCAGGCCGGTATTTTCTACCGCAATAGGCGCTGAAAGTCAAAGGCAGCCATCGTTCTTATGACTTTTATTTATGTGATGGATAGCGAGGGATTCCTGTTGTGTAACAGGAGGGGGTGGCTGCCGGATTGCTCGGCAGCCACTTTTACGCATGCTAAAGTTTGCTGGGAGTTTTCTCTGTTTTCTTGGGTTTGCTGCGGATATATTCCGCGACACCCTGAGCAACGCCCAAAGTACCTATCATGAGGTTAAAGACGGCAGTTTGCATCGCAGACGCGCCAACTGTTATGAGGCTGTTGTGAAGATCACTGGCGGTTTTGCCGAGATATTTGATCTTGTTCGATTGTAGCAGTGAGAACGACGTGATGAGGTGCGATGTCGCATAGGTCGTCCCCCAGGCAATTGCACTGCTATATCCGGCCGGGATTTGATAGGTCACCATAAATGCAAAGTCGGTCAAGCGTGGAAGCGCCCCCGGATAATCAATGTTACCCGTGTTACCGTCTTTGGCGACCTTGATCAGGAAGTACAGGATATCCGCCCGGAAATCTTCAAGCTTTCCGCTTTCCGAGTTGGGTTGCGGGTCCAAACCGGTCGGGTCAACCCTGAAAATCTGTTTCCTGTCATTGATCGGGAAATTGTCCGGAACGGTATCCGTGTCATCAAGGAGCGGCAACAATACTCTGGCCCCCAACGGTTTGTAGCTGCCAGGTGTTCGCATCCATTTGAGAAGGGGCGCTTCATCCTTATATCCATATCTCACAGCAATCTCTCTCAGTGCCGGAAGATGCTTTTCTTCCAGGCTACCGTTGAGCAATATGGCGGGCATATTGGTTTCCGGCTTTTTTGCTTTAATCAGATTGATGTAATCCCTATACACAGGGATGTAGAACCGATCACTCGGGACAGGGACTTCCTCGCCCGGATCATCCCGCGGGACAGTGGATTGATCGTAAAACTGGATATGCGGAAACTCCGCAATGGAGGCTTTCTCCTTAAATGTACTGCCGCGAGAGGCAATCGGAGTGATAGCGTCAAAGGCATCATCGGCGATTTTGGCATAAATCTCTTTATTCGCCGAGATATACTTACCGGCATCGCAAACCGCCTTGATGGCCGGGCTCTTGTCCGAATGTGCCACCAGATAATGATCCAGCAGTGGTTTACCCGTGATATAGCAGGAAACATACCCAAGCATGTAAATATACATCGCCTGCGTCATTTTAAGATTTGACCGGAAGGTCGGGCTGCAATTTGGCACAAAGGCATAGTGGTTGAAGATTGTATCCACCGTAACTGTTTTTCCGCTCTGAAGTGGAACAGTTGTCTTGTATACCGCGGCGGAGATATATCCCTTGGGCATGCCGCTTTCGCAATCAAAGGAGATTAATGACAGCATGCGGTGTGACGGCTTTTCGTCGCTGCACTGGATGCCATGTCCGTCGAGCAGACGTTTCAGGGTTGCATCTCCATACCGTCCGCGTGCGCCATAGGCATCCACGTCGGTCTGCTGGAATATGATGCTGAGGAGCAATAGGGTCAGGTTTGGAAAACGAATGCCCGGGTTGATACCCGCATATCCGCTTGGATCATCCCAGATCATCAGCCCACGCTTATAGGGCTTTTGGCCTTTCTTGAGGTAGATTTCTTCTTTCTCCATCTCCACCCAGGGAAAGGGAAATCCGGGGTCGGCCAGACCTTTCGGTGTTAGTTTGTATTTATCCAGATTGGGCATTTTATTAACAGTTTTGTTGCCGAGAATCTGCTCGCAGAGGATATAAAGCTGCTCCATATTCTGGGGTAGGGGAACCTGAACCCGAATGGCGCCGCTTGGTTCCAGAAAGGGATGTATGGGGTTGATATTCATGACGAGTGGGCTGACAGCATTAAGTGTGTCAGCATCACCTTTTATAAAACCGATAGCGACTCTTTCCAAGTCGAGCATATAAGCGATGCGACTTGAAATGCCGACGTCTTTTCTTCTCTGCTTCAACTCCAGAACGAATTGCTTTGAAAAGTAATTTTCAATAGATGATCCTTTAAATGGATTTTTCTCTGGATCTCCATCATATTCCGGCCCGGCAACAGTGAGGGGGGCATACTTTGGAAAATCGACAGGTTTGTCTGACATATTCAGTCCTTTCAAATTAATTATTGTCAATTTGACTTTGAAAGGACGTGTTTTATTTACTTATGTGATGATATATTTCTCTTTTATTTAAAATTAATATTTAAATATTTATCATTTGTATTTTCGACTATCGGAAGGTTTGTGGCCAAAATAGGCGCGATAAGCGCGGCTGAATGATGACTGGTCATTATATCCGGTCCAGGCCGCGATGTCGGACATGCTGTGCTTGCCGCTCCGGATCAGGATTTCCGCCTGCTTCATACGGCATCGCTTTGAATACTGATGGATGCTGCATCCGTAATAATTCGTAAACAGGGCGGCCAGACGGTTGTGACCGATGGATACCTCTCGTGCAAGCGCCCGGCAATTTGGCGGCACGGCCAGACGGGTTTCCAGCAGCGCGGCGACCCGCTGTATTTTAATCGACTCCCGTGCTGCCCGAACATTATCACCGGAAGGCTGACGATCTGATATCAGGAGAGGCAAGGCGGCGCAGATCAATTCGCTCATTTTAATTTTGACAAATTCCTGCTGCAGCAGCCCTTCAAATTCACTCGCAAAGAGGTCGTCCATACAGTTTTGCATGCGGACGGAGAGCGGCGCATCCAGATCAAGCGTTGTTTTAAGGTGGCCATCCAGAAAATCATCCAATTCCTTATTCTGTATGGCTTCGGGGTCAAGATATCGTGCGGTAAGCAGATCGGGAGTAACCCAAATGCCGACATATCTGAGAGGCGCGTTTTTCCGTAAATGCCGGTGTTGCAACGCGCCATCCGGGAAACAGGAAAGATAGTAGTTTCCCCCGGTGAAATGTCGCACACGACGCCTGTCAATTTGCCGTGCCCCGTCCATGGATTGAACGAATTGCAGCGACAAACCACTGGCCATCCGCATTTCGATGAGAATATCTTCAGACAGCACGCCCTCAAGATACCACCCGATTACCCCCGGGACTCCACTTAGAAACTGGAAGCTTCCATCGAACTTCGCGGCTAACCCTTTTTTCAGAAAGGCAGTGATTTCCGCGGCGCCAAGCCGTGTGAACAGGCGACTGAAATCGTCCTGTCTTAATTGTATCCGCCTGATATCAGATCCTCCAATAGATGTGGAAAAGGGATATTATCCTAAAAATTACATTAGCGGGATAAAATGCACAAAAATATTATATGTCTGGTAAGACCCAGGCGGGCGGATGACGTAGACCTATTCCAAGATGCGGAGAATAAGAGACATGCCGAAAATACAGCCATCCGAATTTGCCGCACGTCTTGGCAGCTTACAGCGGATCATCGCCCGTGAGGGGCTCGATATCTTCATCGTTTCCTGCAAAGACAGCATTTATTACCTCACGGGGGCGGGATATGAGCCGCTTGAGCGACCCTTCTTCATGATTGTCAAGCCGAACGGTGCGCCGGTGTTGATCGCCCCGATGCTGGATAAGGCGCATATGGAAAAAGGTGCGAATATCACCGCCGAAAATACGGTCAGCTATTGGGAATACCCGGCTCCGGCAGGACGGGGTTGGCCGGAAATTCTGCGCCAGCAGGTTGAGCGATATACGGCTATCGGAGTGGAGCCGGGACTCACCATGGAAGTGCATGAAGAGATCCGGATCTTGAAACCGAAAACAGCTCCGTTGATTGAAGAACTGCGCCTAATTAAATCGTCGGCCGAAATCGCCATGATCCGGCGGGCATCTGATTATGCGGACCGGGCCATGTCACGTATGCTGAATGCGGCTTATTATGGCTCCCTTGCGGTAGAGGGTTTTGCCGAAACAAGCAAGGTTACACGGGAGATGATCCGTGACGTTTCCGATTATGATCCGGTCAACTCCAGTGTGCTTATGGCCCCCTGGGCCGCGCCGAGGAGTGCGCAGCCCCATTCGATTCCCGCCTTTTCCGATCCGCTGAAGGAAGGGCCGCATGTGGCGTTGGTGCTGACCCGTGTGAATGGCTATTCAGCGGAGGTGGAGCGCACCTTTTTCACCGCCGTCCCGGATAGCTGGTCGGTCGCTGCTTTCAAGGCAATGCAGGAGGCGCGTCGCCGGATGTTCGCGATGATCCGCCCGGGGCAAAGCTGTCACGATATCGACGCTTCCGTGAACCGTTTTCTGGCTGAAGAGGGCTTTTCCGGGGACGAGGTAAGATTGCATCGCACAGGTCATGGTTTTGGTCTTGGGGCGCATGAAGCCCCCTGGATCGCCGAGGGCAGCACGCATGTTCTTGCCAAGAATATGGTGATCAGTAATGAGCCTGGCATCTATCGGAGTGGGGTCGGGGGCGTCCGTCATTCTGATACGGTTCTGGTGACCGACGATGGATACGAATGCCTGACACGCAGCCCCGATAGTCTGGATGCACTGACCTTTGCATCAAAACCCGGTTTCGTCCAAAAATTCCGCAGCAAGCTTGTCCGTAAGGCGCTGAATATATGATGCCGGCAGGCTGCTGTTCTGAGTAAAGGGTCCGTTGACTGCTCTTCGTCTATGCCGGTTACGCACGGCTGGTTAATCTTTGAACCTCCCTTGATGGGCTGCTCGAATGGGCAGCCCTTTTTTTTGGTCGCTTGATGCGGTTATGTTGCGTCGAAAAAAGACCGGAAGGGAGCCTATCCCCTTCCGGTCAAGTAAGGCGCGCACAGCAGGCCACAATGAGAAAAACCTGCCGGGCGCCAAAGCAAGAAGGTTGGGAGGAACCACTTGCCAGATAAAAGTAACCGGANATAGCGCNNGTCCCGANGNTGCGTTTGCNNTATNTCCTTATCTGCACNCCNTAAAGGATTGTCTGGCTCGNCAGNTCCTTCGGGGCGTTGGTNAGAACAATTGGNCCGNNTTCGCCGACAACAACCGTGTCATCAAAACGGAAGCCGCCGANGCCGGGAAGATAAATACCGGGNTCCGCCGAATAGACTTCATTNGCGATGAGNGGACGGGNATTGAAGGCCATGTCTTCGGGGAACTCATGCCCGATCAAACCCATTCCATGGCCGGTGCGGTGCATGATATTGCTGGCAAATCCGTGNTCNACAAACACNTGNCGTGGGGCTTNGTCCACATTGCTGAGNGCATTGCCGGCGACAAGGTTGTCAATGGCGGCCTGATTGGCGAGGCGCGCAGCCTCGAAGGCNCGAACCTGTATATCNCTGGGNTTGCCGCAGAAATAGGTCCGCTCATTCTCAATCGTCACGCCATTCAGGCGCGGAATGATGATGTTGACAATAGCGTCCCCNTCCTTGATGCGNGCGCCAGCCTGTCCCGTATCCCCATGGGGGGAGGAGGAGGAGGGGCCNCTCAGNGCAAANAAGCGGAGCTCGAAATTCTCNCCGGGATANCGGTTTGCCGCTTCCTCGAACGCCTTGGTGGCGATGGAGTAATCCAGTTCGTGCACAAGGCGACCGGGGCGAATGCCATCACGATAAAANTCCTGCATCCANTCGCTGAGGGCGCANAGTTCCTTCATGATCGCGATTTCCTCCGCATGCTTGATCCANCGCATTTGCCGGAANTCNGATGNCAGNGTTTCGACCGAAAGNCCCTTATGTGTCTCTGCGACTTTTGTGAGCCATCCGGCGCCNGTATCAACCCCGAGGCGTCCATTTCCNAGNCCAAGCATTCCGATGGTATCGCCAAGCTGTTCCAGNAANCNGCGAGAGTCGCGGTTGTCGCCATGGCCGAGNGGAAATTCACAATAGAAGCGGACATTTTTCGTCCACAGGCTNCCGCGTTCGGTGGCGAAGCCNGTATGATGGGTNGAGAGCGCATTCATAATGGCAACCGGTTCNCCCTTGCGCGGCATGANCAGTGCGATAGGCCGTTCCCATGTCTGCACNTCNACNTGGAAGTTTGANAAGAACTGGAAGAAATCGGCTCCGAACAGGACAACACCGTCCAGCCCNNTGTCGTCCATCATCTTGTCCAGCATGTTACNCCGATAATCATACACGGCAGTGGATAAAAAGCTCATCTTCTGTCCTTTCTGGTCTTGTTTTTNACTATTGATAAGGATGGCATTNCGTTTTCACAGGGCGAGCGCCTTCAGACGCCGCCGGAAATAAAGGCTGGAAACCAGGGTTGCGAGAATGGTCGCCAGTGTCAGGATAAAGGCNAGGGCCGCACCGAAGGGCCANTTGGACATGGCNGTCACCTGCTCGTAAAGCGCNGGNGCCATCATNGCGAAACTGGGNCCGCCNAGCAGTACCGGCGTNGAATANGCATTCATGCAGAGGATGAACACCATGATGCATCCCGTTGCGATTCCGGGAACCGAAAGGGGNAGGATGACNCGACGGAAGGCGGTNAGCGGGCTTGCGCCAAGATTTTCCGCCGCCTCNGTCAGGGAATAATCAATGCTNTCCAGCACCCCCTGCAGGGTGAGGATCATGAAAGGGAGAATGACGCAGAGAATACCGACAAANACCGAAAAGGTGGTGTACATCATCTTGATNGGCTCNTCNATCAGGCCGAGATGCATCAGCACCACATTGATAAANCCTTTGGCGCCGAACAGCGTCATCCAGCCNGCCGCCCTGACCACATTCCCNACNAGNAGTGGGAAAATGATCAGGATGACAAACAGGCTTTTAAATCGCGACTTCGTCGTCGCCAGGAAATAGGCAACCGGATATCCAAGCANCANNCTGACGATGGTGCATTCCAACGAGACCGTCAGGGTGGTGAGAAGNACCTTCTGAAAATAGGGCTCNCTGAAAAAGCGGGCGTAATTTTCCCAAGTGAAGGCTTCNACCATCAATTCAAGCGGATCGAAGGCATTGAAGCTGTATCGCAGCAGGATCAATGTCGGAATGACCAGCGCCACGATGATGATGAGCGTNGCCGGCATCAGCATCGTNGACGCAGTGAGGGTCAGGCCATTGGAGTTGGACATCAGATTATNCTTTCTGCNTCAGGCCTTGAAGGTCTGGTTCCACCATTCGAGCATTTTCGGTCCTTGCTCTGCGACATAGGCATAGTTGGACTTGTAGAAATTCTCGCGCTCCGCATCGGTGAAGCTGATGGCTTCGATCAGTTCAGCAGGCAGCTCCGCGCCCTTTACTGTCGGAACATAGCCCATATTGGCTGCAAATCCGGCCTGCGCTTTCGGATCCAGCATGGCATTGAGGAAAACCTTCGCGGCGTCCGGATTGGCGGCGTTTTTGGTCATTGCGGCTTCAAAAACGACAGGCAAGGCGCCTTCACTCGGGACCGAAAAGGCCAGGGGTAGGCCCATCTGCTGCCACTGATAAGCGCGGGCGCGCCACATCAGAGAGACAGAAATTTCCCCGCTCTTGAAGGCATTGGCGACAGCCTCGTTCGAGGGCAGGATTTTGACTCCCGACTTTTTCAGCTCCAGAAGCGGCTCATATCCGGGGTCAAAATTTTCATTACTGCCACCATGGGCGAGGGCGGAAGCGACAATTGCCTGACCAAAGAGAATATTGGCGAGACCGATCTTGCCCTCATATTCCTTGTTCCACAGATCCTTGTAGGATTTTGGCGCCGCAACGGTGTCCTTGTTATAAACAATGACCATGCCGCTATAGATATGCGGGATGGAATAGCCGGTCTCGAATTGCGGGAAGATACTGTCGAGCAGCGGGACGTCAGCCGATGTGAGCGGGGCCAGGCAGTCCTTTTCATGCAGTTGATGCATGTCGGATTCGCCAAAGCTGATGACATCCAGTGAATTGGTCGGGCGAGACGCCTGGGCGATCACCTTGGTCTTGCGCGCACTGGTATTGCCGGTATCAAACACGACCGAGACGCCATCGGCATTCAAGGCGAGAGGCTGGACAATTTCGGTGAGCAGGCGGGAATAATCGCCGCCCCATGTGGCCATGACAATTTCCTTGGCGGCCCAAGCAGGTAGCGCAGGCGCGAATGCGGCCCCGGCGGTCAGGGCTGCCGCCCCCTTAACGAATGTGCGTCTTCCGATGTTGAATTTGTTCATTTTCTCTCCTCCTGTTAAACTCTGTCTTTTCTCAGGCCGGTACGGCGGTTTCCGTATCGGCAATCAGATGTGTGCTGTCCGAAGACCAGCCGGCGACGACATTTGCGCCGGTCTCGGCGCTGAAAGTCTGGCCGGGCCGGTTCTGTAGCTGAACCGTGATCAGATCCTCCGCCGTCAGTCTGAGCTCGACTTCGGTGAGGGAGCCGAGATAGGTCACCCGCTCCACCTTGCCCTCGAAGCTGTTATCAAAGCTGCTGGCTTCCGGGCCGAGACGGATGCTTTCCGGTCGAACGCTGAGCAAGGTGTAATCGGCGGTCCCGTTGGCTGGTTTCGGGCAATGAAGCTGTAAATGGCTTGTCGTGTTGAAATGACCACCGCCATTGCAATGGCCCGTGAAAAAGTTGGATTTCCCGAGGAAGCTGGCAACAAAGCGCGAATTAGGCCGGTTGTAGACTTCAGCCCCACTGCCCGATTGCATGATCCGTCCTGCTTTCATCACGACCAACCGATCGGCGAGCATCAGGGCCTCTTTCTGGTCATGGGTCACAAAGACAGAAGTCAGCCCAAGCCGCTGCTGGAGCGCTCGGATTTCATTGCCGACACTTTGGCGAAGAACTGCATCCAGGTTGGAGAGCGGCTCATCCAGCAAAAAAACATCGGGCCTGATGACAAGCGCGCGGGCAATGGCGACACGCTGCCGCTGTCCACCGGACATCTGTTTGGGATAGCGGTCTTCATAACCATCCAGATGGACAAGAGAGAGCGCCTCTTTCACCAGTTTCCGGCGTTCTTCCTTGGCGATTTTGCGCATTTCAAGCCCGAAGCCAACATTTTCTCCGACCGTCATATGCGGGAAGAGGGCATAACTCTGGAAAATCATGCCGGTGTTACGTTGGTTCGGGGGGACCTTGGTGACATCCCGTTCGCCGATGCGGATGATGCCTGAAGTCGCGTCGATAAAACCGGCAATCATCCGGAGCAGTGTCGTCTTGCCGCAACCACTCGGCCCCAGAAGAGCAATCAGTTCCGGACCTTCTACTGTGAGGGAGAGATTGTCGATCGCTTTGACCGAGCCGAAGTTTTTCGTCACATTTTCGATGTGGAGAGAGGCCATTACACAATCCTGCTCAATTTGAAGAATCTGTCGGTGATCAGCAGCAGGGCGGCGATCACAATGATCTGCACGGTGCTGACGGCGGCGATTGTGGGATCCATGTTGAATTCCAGATACTGCATCTGCGCGATCGGCAGTGTCGTCCGTCCCGGGCTGACAATCAGTAGGGATAGTTCCAGATTTTCAAAGGAGATGATGAAGCTGAAGAGGGCGGCGGCAACAATACCACCGCGCATCAGCGGCAAGGTAACGCGGAAAAAAACCGTGCTGCTGGAGGCGCCGAGATTGCGCGCGGCCTCTTCGACGGAACGATCCATGCCGAGGAGGTTCGCGCCGATCAGACGTACCGCCCAGGGCATCACCAGCATGGAATGGGCCAGAATGAGGCCGACGTTGCTGGAGATCGGATCAAAGGCAAAAAGGTCAGTCACCGCGATAAAAAAGATGTAAAGCGCGACGCCGAGCACGATGTTCGGAATAATGAGCGGAGAGAGCAGCAAACCGTTCAGTACATCCCGCCCCGGAAATTCATGCCGGACAAGCACCATCGCCGCCATAATTCCGCAAATGACGGAAATGGTCGAGGAAATGGCGGCAACAATCATGCTGGTGATAAAGCCATTCAGAAAAACCGGGGTTTCCGCAGCCGCGGCAAACCATTTGAGAGTATAACCCGGCGGCGGAAAGGTGAGGAATGAGCTGTCAAAGAAAGCCACCCAGACAATGAAAATGACTGGCAACACCAGAAACGCCATAACACTGGCGATGAAGATGGATGCAAACAGTCTGAACAATGTTTCGGACCTCCCGCCCGCCGGACATTCCCGGCAGTTTGTCTGTTTGATGGCCTCGTTAAATAACAAACAAATATGTTTGTTTGTTATATTCGGGCAAGGACGACCCTGTCAAGCATAATTCGCTCAATGGGTCGTCCGCTGCCATTTAGGGGACATGCTGCCGTTTAAGCGGCATGACGTGCAAAGCACAGAAGAGGGCCAACTCCCGCATACAGCCAGCGATGGCAGGCGAGGCTTATGTGGGCAGCCCTGAAATAAAGCTGTATATCAGCCCGATTATCCCGAGTGAAATGCCGACAATATTGATAGAGGCGGCAATGACCCCGGCCTTAAAGGAGGCATAGTGCGTCATGTCCCTGTCAATAAAGAGTGATTTCAAATGTTTAAGTATCCCCCCCGGAACGATGCGCAGGATGAGATAGATCCAGCCCGCGCGATAAATCCACCCCGCAACCAGCGGGAAGGATAAGGTGATGAGTGCCACCACGAGCATCGACACCATACCTTTGGCCGGGCTGGTGGCGGTCAGGGGTTTCATACCCTGCTTCATCCGCCACCAGCTGACCAGATTGAAAGCGGCGCCAGTTGCGGCATAGCCGAGCTGGCAATAGATAATTTCTGTCATCGGGATGCGTTTTCCGGTTTCTGATTCTGTATCTGCCGTTTACCCGAAAGCCATATCCGGCAGCCAGAGGCAGAGAGCCGGGAAAAACACGAGTAGGATGATGACGGCAACGATGGCGAAATAGAAAGGCCAGATGGACCGCATGAAATCCGGCAGCGGCACCTTTGCAATCGCCATGACCACATAAAGGGTAATGCCGACCGGCGGCGTGATACCGCCGATCATGATGCTCATGATGAAGACGATACCGAGATGGATGGGATCAATCCCGACATTGGTGGCAATGGCGAGGAATAACGGACCAAAGACGATGAGGATCGGTAGCCCCTCCATTACCGTGCCGAGCAGCAAAACAGAAATGATGATGACCATGAAAACACCGGCCTGTGTCGTTACCCAGCCGCTGACAAACTCGCTGAATATCTGTGGGATATTGGCGGTGGAGACAATCCAGGTGAAAATGGCGGCGCAGGCAATGATAAAGAGGGTTGCCGCCGTCGCCGTCGCCGCTTCCGCCGTGGCATGAACAATATGACGCCAACTGAATTTCAACAGAAACAGTCCGACGATAAGTACATAAACCACCGCGACCACGCCTGCCTCTGTCGGGGTGAAAATGCCACTCATAATGCCGCCGATCAGGATAAGCGGCGCGAGAATGGGAAGGATGGCTCCATGAAAAGTGCTGAGTACCTCCTTGAAATCAGCGCGGGGCAGAACGGGACATACCTCGCGTCCGGTTTTGGCGAGGAAATAGATCAGTATCATCATGGAGCCCGCCATCAGCAGGCCCGGAATGACACCGGCAAGAAACAGCCGCCCGACCGAGACCTCGGTCACAAAGGCATAGATCACCATGATAATGGAGGGTGGAATGATCGGGCCGATCAATGCCGACGCGGCCGTAATGGCAGCGCTGAACCGATCACGATAGCCCGCCTCACGCATGGCCTTGATCTCCACCGCGCCAAGCCCGCCAGCATCCGCAATGATAGAGCCGGACATCCCTGCAAAGATAACGGATGCGAGAACATTGACATGCCCGAGCCCGCCCGGAATATGGCGGACAAGCGCCCCGGCGAAAGCAAAGATCCGTTCGGTAATGCCCATCGTATTCATAAGGAATCCCGCCAGCAGGAACAGCGGCACCGCGAGCAGGGAGAAGGAATCAACGCCGCCCGCCACCTTCTGGGCGAGCAGGACAAGCGAGATATCTGCTGCTAGAAGATAGACAGCGGCAGTAATAAGCATCGCGAAGGCGATTGGCACCCGGATCAATATCAGGATCAGGAACAGCGCCAGTATGATTGCAAACAACATGGTGCGTCCCCTTATTCCGAAGCCGACGTGACGACATGCATTTCTTTTTCTGCCTGCGCGAAGAAGGCATTAAAGGCATGTTCGATGGCGAATATCACAATAACCGTACAGCTGATCAGCAAAGGCAGGTAATGCATGAAGAAGCGCGACAACTCCAATGTTCCCATTTCAAGGCGCATGGCCTGCGGCGTGAGCTCAAGCGCCTGTGACGCCAGCAGTAGCAGAATGGCGATAACGCTGATCTGACCGATAAAATCGGTGATACGCAGAAAAGGCGTTTGGGATCCGGTTTCCGAGAGAAGCTCGACAGTAATATGCGCCCGTCGCCGATAAATCCATCCGGCACCGAGAAAGGTCATCCAGGTCAGTGAAATCAGGCTGATTTCATCCGTATAGGGGAGGGGTAAATTAAAGAAATAGCGGAAGAAAATCTGACAGGCCATAGCGATGACAATGGTAAACATCAACAGGACGCATATGATCCCGGTAATTTTCTCCAGCCCGATGCAGAATGTTTCGAATAGACGGCGCATGATTGTTTGTATCCCCGAAGATATGGATATTGCGGCAGGCCCCGACCGGATTGAAACTGGAAAGGGGCCTGCCGGATTGTCCGAAGGGCTGGAACGTCAGTTGACTTCCCGGAGCGCCGTGATTTTTTCAAACCAGCCAGCGGGCATTAGGCCCTTTTCAACCATGATGTCGATATTCTTGCTGGTATTCTCGACAAACTGCTGACGTACTTTTTCATCCATACGCTGGAACTTTCCGCCTTTGGCGATGATTTCCTCACGCTGCTTGGCGAATCCATCCTGAGCCAGCTTGGTCTGATAATCGCCCGCTTCCTCTGCCGCGTCGGTGATCAGCTTCTGATCTTCCGGGCTAAGCGCTGCCCAGGCTTTTTCATTTACAAAAACACTGACCTGCGGAAACATCATATCCGCCTCGGTAATATAGGGGGCAACCTCATAAAGTTTGGTTGGCAGAATGCGGTTGGCGGCAGATTCGGTCATCTCCACAACACCCTGGCTGAGCGCCAGATACTGTTCGCCATATGCGATTTGCACCCCGATTGCGCCCATATTCTCATAATTCTGCACATACATGGGTACGGTGGCGGTGCGGGTCCGAACGCCTTTCACATCATCGACGGATTCAATGAATTTGCTTTTATGCATGAGCCAACGTGGCAGCGAATACCAATTGGAGGCGACGACACGCACGCCAAATTCGTCAATTAGCTGCTGGTTCAGCTCTTGCCCCATATCGGATTTCATGAAGCGATCCATATGCGCAAAATCCTTGAACAGGAAAGCCGCATCGATGACGCCGAAAGCCTTGACGAGGCGGGAGGCCTGCGATCCGGCGGAAATGAACATCTGCTGCGTGCCGATTGACACCGCTTCCATCTGCTCCTGGCCATTGCCAAGTTGTCCGCCGTCGTGATGATTGATCTGGATTCGCCCGCCGGAACGTTCGGCGACCAGTTCGCGGAATTTCTTGGCAGCCTTGCCTTCATCGGAGCTTTCGGTGCCAAGACCTCCGCTGATCCATTTCGTGTCGGCGGCGAGGCTGCTCTTCGATGTAATGACGGGAGCGAGAAGCAGCGCGCCCAGTGCAAGGACGGACACAGCCGTCTTTTTAAACTTTCCCATTTGTTGAATCTCCCTGTTGAGGCTCATCTGTCAGGATACATCATTTTGTATTCCTGTTTGACGTCTTGAAAACCCATTTCTATGATGCGTGCCATATAAGAAGGGTCTCCAGTGATTTAAAAATACAAACATGTTTGTTTGTTTGTCAATAGGCGGCTATTCTATTTCTTGCGGTGACTCTGTCCATGCAATGGTTTATTGAGGGGCCGCAGGCGATATCCGCCGGAATTTTGCAGGAAATGAAGTTAATTTTATTAATAGTGGGTTGAGAATTTTCCATGAAGAAGACAGCGCATCGATCCCAGGCGGAACGGACGCAGGAGATGAGAGACCGGCTTTGCCGGGCGACACTGGAAGTCATTACCGATGTTGGTTATGAAAAGACGACGACAACAATGATTGCGGAGCGAGCCGGTGTTTCCCGCGGCGCCCAGACACATCATTTCCCAACTAAATATGATCTTGTCATTACGTCGTTTAAATATCTGCTTCAGGATTGGGAATATAAGCGTGCTGCGGTGGTCGGGGATGCGGCCGTGCAGATTACCGTTGAAAGTTATATCCGGTTTCTGTGGAAGGAAATTTTCGGCCATCCGCAATATGTGGCTGCGCTGGAGTTGATGTTGGCGGCTCGTGGTGATGAGCAGCTGCATCAGGGACTAGTGGAATCTCTTAATGAGCTGTCGGCCCTGCGCCAGGCATTGTGGCGCCAGATATTTGAAGGAACGGGCGCGGAGCAGGATCGTGATATCATCATGCAGATGACCGTTTGCCTGTTTCGTGGGCTGTCCATGCAGGGCAGCCTGGAGGAGGCAAACGGACATGAAGGTGATGTGATCAATATGTGGATTGCCATGCTGAATGATAGATTGTCCGCCCGAAAGTCAACGCCAGACTGATATTATGTGACTTTGATCCCGTTTTGCCTTTCCGAGAGGCGAGTGGGTTCCAGCAGATTATCGCGCATATATGATTGCGCGATCTGTTAAATCCCTCCGCTAGAATAATCTACCGGTATGCCCGAACCTGCCGTGCGTGGGGTCAGCGGACCATTTCTTATGAGCGGCCGACCTTGTCCCTTTTGTTCTATTCGCTGCGGCTGGTTTTTTGCTGTAATGGCCTGTCAGATTGATGGATGGCATCATTTCGAGAGGTGTAAAAAACCGGCTATTCTATAGCAAAAACCAATTGCGATAGGACCTTTTGGAAAGACCGAATCCGCAAATCTGGAGGTCGATCATAATTTATATTTCAGATCATAAAAAATTGTTAACTATATGTATTATAATGATAAAAATATTATTTTAATATCCTGATTATGTCTAATCGACAGTTCAATTTTTCTGCATATAAGCATCTTTTTCTTGTTTAGAATTGTTATGACTTTTGAACTTGACATTATATTCGGCGCTGGCCAAACTCATTAAACTTAGTCATCTAAGTATTAGTGGCGGCAAGTTTCCTGGGAGGCAAGGAAACAGGCTGTCAGCTTAAAAAACAGACAGCGTAATTGCGATCCCCTCAAGGGCCGATAATATCGGCGAAACAAGATGAATATCTGTGTGAGCGGACGTCAGGGAAAATAAATTTGATAGGGAGTGAAAATGAAACGTCACCTTAAAACTATGGCGCTCCTCGGCGGCAGTTTGCTGTCGGTGATGGCGTTCGGGCCGGGCGGCGCATCTGCCCAGACGGCCTTGAGCTGGGTTGATGGCAACCCGAACCGGGGCGCGCGCGCCGAAACCTATGAATGGTTTGCAGATGAGCTTGCCAAACAGAGCAATGGTGAAGTCAAAGTCGATTTTCACTGGGCAGGGGCACTGCTGAAATGGAGTGCAACGACGGTTGGCGTCGGTAGTGGCTCGGCGGATGTTGGTACGATTGTGGCTGCTTATAATCCGAAAGAACTGACTGGCTATAGTATTGGCGATTTGCCGCTGGCCAATTCCGACATCTGGGTTGGCATGCGGGCAATCTATGAACTTGCGACGACTCATCCGGCCCTGCAAAAAATGTGGGACGATCTGAATCTCGTCTATCTGACCAATGTGACAACCGGTGCGGTGCAGCTTCTGTGTAAGAACACACATGTTGAGACAACGGATGATCTTAAAGGATTGAAAATACGCGCTGTTGGCCCTTATGGTCAGGCTTTCAGCGATTTCGGCGCCAATGTGGTGCGCATGGAGCAACCGAAGGTATACAGCGCTCTCGATTCCGGGGTTGTTGATTGCAACATGAATTATATGACGGCCATCGACGCACTCAAACAGAATGAAGTTGCCAAAAAGCTGACCCGGCTTGACTGGGGGCAGAATCTTGCTTTTGGCGTGGTTATGAACAAAAACAGCTTTAATAACCTGACACCCGAGCAGCAGAAACTCGTTCGGGATCTTTCTTCCGAGTTCATTGATGTGCACGCGAAGGCCTCGATCGAAGCCTATGACAAAAGCTTCAAGGCAATAACCGAAGGGGCCGATGCCGTTGAGGTTGCCAAGATGACGCCAGAGGCGCAGGCGAAGCTGGAAGCCCAGGGGATGAAATATTTTGATAGCTGGGTGGAACGGGCGAATGATGCCGGTCTTCCCGGGCAGGATATTTTCGATACCTATCTGAAGCTGGTTGCGAAATATGAGGAAATTCGGGATACGAAGGGGTATCCATGGGCGCCGAAGTAGAATCTGGCGCGGGGCTGGACCGGGAAAATCTGCCCGGTCCGCGCTTCCTCTCGGTGATTGAGAAAGCCGGTCTTGATCTGTCCGTCATTGCGATTGTTGTTCTGGCGCTGCTGGTGACTCTGTCCATTGCGGGGCGCCTTATTCTCGGCTCGGCCATATCGGACGATATTATTATTGCGGGCGAGCTTATGGTTGCGCTGGTCGCTTTGCCCTGGGCCATTGTAACGGCGGATCGCGGTCATATCGCGGTCGAGGTTTTTACGACGCGGGTAAAGGGCAGGGGTAATATCTGGCTGGATATTCTGTCCACTTTTGCCGCCCTCGTTATGATGGTTCCCCTTACGCTGGCCGTGGGCAGTGCGCTGATGACCTCAATTGATTATGGCAGCTATTTCGATGGGGATCTGTATCTACCGCAATGGCCCGGGCGGTTGATGTTTTTTCTTGGCTATGCCCTGATGCTGGCGCGCTTTGCTTTCTTACTCAGGGATGATGCGTGTCGATTATACAATTATCGCCGCGAAAGCGTCACTACAGATAAAGATTTACTCTGATGGATCCCCTTCTCCTTGGACTTGGCGGCTTTTTCGCTGTTTTGATTTTGCTGATCGCGCGTGTTCCCATTGCCTTTTCGCTGGGATCCGTCGCCGTAGTCTGCACCATTGCTTACTACTCCTGGCCAGTCGGCGGCGAAATTGACCTGATTCGCGGCTGGAGGGCGGCAGCGCCGGTTCTGACATCGAACACCTATGATTTCGTACATTCGTTCGAGTTGATCATGCTGCCGCTGTTTATCGCGCTCAGCCATCTTGCCTTTCACACGGGTATAACGACGGATATATATTATGCGATGCGGGTCTGGCTGGCCCGGGTGCCGGGCGGGCTTGCCATTGCCTCGATCATGGGGTGCGGCGGCTTTTCCGCCATCACCGGTTCCAGCGTCGCCTGCGCCGCTGCGATGGGCCGTATTTGTACGCCGGAGATGCTGCGCTATGGATATGGGCGGCGGCTTGCAACGTCATCTGTCGCGGTTGGTGGGACGCTTGGCTCCCTCATTCCGCCGAGCGTTCCTTTCATTCTCTATGGCATTTTCACGGAACAGTCGGTGAGCAAGCTGTTTATGGCGGGCTTGCTTCCGGGGCTGATCTCTCTCGTTGCTTTTATCATCGTTGTCCTGATCTGGGTTAAATTCAACCCGGCAGAGGCGCCGGTGGTGGAGATGGAACTCAAGCGGGGAGACAGGCGCCGGGCGGCGCTTCGCACCTGGCCGGCGGTTACCCTGTTCGGCATTATCATTTTCGGAATTTTTGGTGGCTTTTTCACGACAACCGAGGCGGCGGCAATCAGCGTTGTTGTGGCAACCATCATCGGTGTGCTGCTCAAGCGGCTTGATCTCGCAAGCTTCATCAATTCACTGCGTGAAACCGCCTATCAGACGGCGATGATTTTCCTGATTGCCTTTGGCGCCAAGATTTTTGTTTCCTTTATTTCGCTCACCGGGGTTGCGCCCTGGCTGATTGCCGAACTTCAGGATGCCAATCTTGCCAACTGGATGATTATCGGCTTGATCACTCTCGCGTTTATTCTGCTCGGCATGTTTCTTGATCCGATCGGCATTCTGCTGCTCACCCTGCCGATCACCGTGCCGTTAATTGAGGGCATGGGATATAACCTGATCTGGTTCGGGGTTATTGTTGTCAAGCTGTTGGAAATCGGCCTGATCACTCCGCCGGTTGGTCTGAATGCTTTCGTCGTCAAATCGGTGGTGGGAAGGGATATTCCCGTGCATACCATTTTCGCCGGAATTAGCCGTTTCCTGATCGCGGAAATAATTGTTCTCGGGTTGCTGCTGGCATTCCCGATACTGTCACTCATCCTGCCAAATACAATGCTTTGATATAATAAAATTACGTGGAGGACCCTGGGGCTATGAGACTACTTTCCAAAACATACTGGCATGGAACGCAGATCCGTTTCCGTGATCCGGTTGAAGGGGTAACCGGCATTGCCGTGACGCTCGATGCGGCGGACAAGACACGGGTGCGCGGCACCTTCTGGCGGCCCGATAACAATCCAAATCCGAAGGTGGTTGTCATTGCGGCCCATCCGCGCGGGGATTTTTCCGAACATCATGCCTTTCCCGGATTTCTGAAGGCGGGTTATGGCTGCATGGGCGCGAATATGCGCAGCCTTAACAATGATTCCGACTGCCTGCATGAAAAGCTGGTTCTCGATATCGCCGCCTATATGAAATGGCTCAAGGAAAACGGGGCTGAAAAGATCATCCTGCTTGGCAATTCCGGTGGGGGATCGCTGTTCTCCTTTTATCAGTCACAGGCGGTCGCGAAGCCAGAAGACCGTATCAAATTTACCCCCGGGGGTCGCCCAACCGGGCTTGAAAAGGCGGAACTCATTCCCGGCGATGCCCATATCTATATGGCGGCGCATACAGGCGAAGGCCTGATCATCAACGAGGTCATCGATCCGTCCGTTGCGGATGAGCATGACCCGCTTAAAACCAATCCGGAATTTGATATGTATGATCCGGCGAACGGTTTCAAACCAGCACCAGAGTGGGTGGAATATTCTCCGGAGTTTGTTAAAAAATTCCGCGACGGTCAGCTTGCCCGTGTCCAGCGGCTCGACAGTATTGCCCGTGAATGGATCAAGGAAGCGGAGGATGCTGCGCGGATACATGGCAGCGAATATTTTGAAGACCTTCCCGCCGATGTACAGCGCCGGGTGATGCAGCAGCAGTATTTCGAACCGGTCATGGTGATCTACCGGACAATGGCGAATTTGCATTATGCCGATAAGACGCTGGACCCTTCGCCGCGCGGTTATGGATCGATCATGAGTCCGCGTCCGGATCTGATGAATTTTCAGCGGTTCGGTTTTGCCCGGGTTATGACGCCGCATGGCTGGCTTTCCACATGGTCGGGTTTGTCTTCAAACGCGAGCATTCTGCATAGCGGGCCGTCCATAACTGAACCCGCGGTGGTTATCCATGCGGGCAAGGACCTGGAGGTTTTCCCGGCCACCCATTCCCAGGTGACCTTCAACACCATCCAGTCAGAGGACAAGGAATATTGGGATATTCCGGAAGCGCTGCATTACTTCGAACCGGATGAAGGGGATAACGGCAACGAGACGCTGAACCGTATGTTGGACCGCCTCGTCGCCTGGACGCGCGAACGGTTTCCGATCTGATGGAGGGAGAAATGGCGCGACTTGCGGGGAAAACTGCTATCATCACCGGCGCGGGCAGCGGCATAGGCCTCGCCACCGCAACCCTTTTTGCGGAGGAGGGGGCAAATGTCGTCATTTGCGACCTCAATAAAGAGGCGTGCGGCAAAGCTGCTAAAAGTATCACAGATGCGGCCGGCTCCGCCCTTGCTATGCCGATGGATGTAACATCCGAGGCGGACTGGCAGACGGCCTTCACAAAGGCGGCGGATCAGTATGGCCGGGTTGATGTGCTCATGAACTGCGCCGGTGTCGGCGACCAGACACCGATTGAGGACACGACTGTCGAGATTTATAACAAAGTTTGTGATGTTAATCTGAAGGGGGTGTTTCTCGGCTGCAAATACGCCATCCGGCATATGAAGCATCGGGGGAGGGATCTACAGATGGGGTCCATCATTAATGTTTCCTCGACCGCCGGATTTGTCGGGACAGCACGAGCCGGCATTTATACCATGTCAAAGGGCGGTGTCCGTCTTTTTTCAAAGGCGGTTGCGGTCGAGGTGGCAGAGTTTGGCTATCATATCCGGTGCAATTCCCTGCATCCCGGAGGGACAGTCACGCCGATGTTCGACGGATCGCTCGCCACGCGCAATATCTCGCAGGAGAAGTTCGCCGAACTGGTGAAACGGCGTAATCTGCTCGGTCGCCGGGCGGAACCGGTCGAGATTGCCTATGGCGCGCTATTCCTTGCCAGTGACGAATCCTCTTTCATGACCGGAACCGAACTCGCGCTTGATGGCGGCTATGCCGCCCGTTAGATCTCCGCTTTGATGGGTTGTGTGTATACCGCTCCCGGGAGATTATCTTCTTCCGGGAGCTTTTTTATTTGATCGTGATAAGGGCATCCGGCGTTATAATAATTATGTCGAGAGCTATTCATTCTGTAGTATTTACGCCTTTTTCTTAGATATCTAACTTGACTGGTTTGGATATCTAATTAAACATTCCGTTATATAAAAACTGCGCAAAAGCGCCAGACAGGGAGTGTTTATAATGGGATATCAACCGGTTCTTTGCGAGATTGATGAAGGCGTTGCGCTGGTAACCCTCAACCGGCCGGAAGCCGGAAATGCCAGCGATGCCGCCATGGCCCATGCGCTGATTGCGCTATGGCCGGAACTTGCGGAAAGTGACGCGGTGCGGGCGGTGGTTCTGACGGGTGCAGGAACACGCCATTTCTGCACCGGCGCCGATATGAAGCTCGCTTCCGAGGCGGGTGATACGGGGTTCGATGCCTGGGGCGATGTGCCCGAAGACTTCTTCAAGCCTGTCATCTGCGCAGTGAATGGCGTTGTCGCCGGGGGTGGCTGGCATTTCATGTGGCAGGCGGATTTTGCCATCGCGTCGGAAAGTGCCAGCTTCCTTGAACCGCATGTCAGCGTCGGCTGGGTGCCACTCCGGGAAATGCTGGGCATGGCGCTGCGCGTACCGCAGGGGCCGATCCGCCGCATGGCCTATATGGGAACGGCGGAGCGTATGCCCGTACAGCGTGCCTATGAGCTTGGCATCGTCACGGAAATCGTCCCGGCGGAACGGCTGGTGGAACGCGCGCTGGAAATTGCAAAAATCATTGCCAAGCAGGCACCGCTTGCCGTGCAGACCCAGAAGGAAACCTTCCAGCGGGCTTTTGATCTGCGGTATGCTTGGCGGCCGCTCTATGACCATATGCATGAGAAGCGCATTCAGGTCGATTGGGAAAGTGAAGATGGCAAGGAAGGCCCGCGCGCCTTCGCCGAAAAGCGCGCCCCGGTCTGGAAGGGCCGCTGATATGGCTGAGAACTCTCCCGCATCGGCATCGAATACCCTCTTTTCCCGTCTCCGTGTGCTGGATGCGTCCAGCTATATCGCCGGACCGGCGGCAGCGGCAATCCTTGCGGATTTCGGAGCGGATGTGATCAAGGTGGAGCCGCCCGGAACAGGGGATCCTTATCGCCAGGTGCATCTGTCAGCGGGCAACCCGCCATGCGAGATCGCCTATAGTTGGCAGATGGATAACCGCAACAAGCGCAGCCTTGCCCTGGACCTTGCGGCGCCGGAGGGGATGGCCGTTTTTCACCGGCTGCTGCGTGACGCGGATGTGCTGATCCTGAATACCCCGCTCAAAAGCCGGAAAAAGCTGGGCCTTGCCTATGATGATCTGAAAGCGTTGAACCCGCGGCTTATCTACGCATCCTTCTCCGCCTATGGGGAGGAGGGACCCGAAGCGGAAAGGTCCGGCTTCGATCACACGGCGCTCTGGGCGCGAACCGGGCTGATGGACACTATTCGCCCGGCGCCGGATGCGCCGCCTTCCCGCGTTGCCCTTGGGATGGGAGATCATATCTCCGCGATCACCCTTTTTGCCTCGATCATGACGGCGTTGTATCGCCGGGAGGTAACGGGCGAGGGCGCGTCCGTCAAATCGAACCTGATGGCCAATGGTCTGTGGTGCAATTCGGTGCAGGTGCAGGCAATGCTGGCCGGGGCGGAGTATGATTATCGTCCGGCGCGGGAGACGGCGGATAATGCCCTTCATAATCTCTATCGCACATCGGATGATCGCTGGTTTCACCTTGTCTTGCTGCCGGAACAGAAGCGTTGGCCTGATCTGCTGACCGTGATTGAGCGGGAGGAACTGCAACAGGACATCCGTTTTGCAACTATGGCGGCACGGCACGCCCATGCGGGCGAATTGATCGAAATTCTCGATGCGATCTTTCTCTCCCGCGATATGGCGTATTGGCAACAACGGCTGGATGCGAAAAACATTCCCTTTGGCGCCGTTCACCGGCTGCGGGATATCCCGGAGGATATTCAGGCAAATGCCAGCGGCGCTTTAACGCCACTTTATGGTCTCGAAGGAAAGGCAGATCGTACTGTCAACAGCCCACTCTGGATTGACGGCGTTACGAAGCGTCCCGCGTGTCGCGCCCCGGAGCTTGGTGAGCATAGCATTCAGCTGCTCGAGGAAATTGGCTTTTCGGAGAAGGATATCGAAAAATTGATGGCGGCCGGAATTGTCGAGACCTGCAGCAAGCAGGCTTAGCGACAGATCCCGTCAGGAAAAATTGGAGGGAGTAATGATCGATTTGGGATGGACCGAGGAACAGATGGCAATTCGTGATGCCATCGACAGGAAATGCCAGAAATACAGCGCTAACTATTGGCTGGAGCGGGATACCGATGGTCAGTTTCCAGAAGAATTCGTAGAGGATATTGCGGCGGATGGCTGGCTCGGCATTGCCATGCCGGAAGCATATGGCGGGGCAGGTCTTGGCGTTACGGAGGCCTGCATCATGATGCAGGCCATCACGGAATCCGGGGCGGGATATACGGGCGGAGGCGGGGTTCATATCAATATCTTCGGGCCGAGCCCCATCGTTGCCTACGGGACGGAGGAGCAGAAACAGCGGATGTTGCCGCCGCTCATCCGCGGGGAAGACCGCTGCTGTTTCGGTGTGACGGAACCCAATGCGGGCCTCGATACCTCGGCAATCGAGACTAGGGCCGAATGGGACGGCACTAAATACATTATCAATGGCCGCAAGATGTGGACCTCCACTGCCCAGCGGGCCAATAAGATCTTGCTGCTGGTCCGCACAACGCCGCGCGATAAATGCAGCAAACCGACCGGTGGCATGTCGCTTTTTTATACAGATCTCGACCGCAAATATGTGGATGTGCAGAGAATTGACAAAATGGGCCGCAAGGCAGTCGATTCAAACGCCGTGTTTATTGATGGTCTGCCGGTTTCCAAAGATGATCTGATCGGAGAAGAGGGCAAGGGATTCAAATATATTCTGCATGGCATTAATGCGGAGCGCATCCTGATCGGCGCGGAAACTGTCGGTTATGGCCGGGCTGGACTGCACCGGGCCGTGGAATATGCGAAGGAACGCGTGGTGTTCGGTCGCCCCATCGGAATGAACCAGGGCATCCAGCACCCACTCGCCGATGCTTGGGCGCAGCTTGAAGCGGCCAACCTGATGTGTTTCCAGGCCGCGAAGCTCTATGACGCCGGAAAGCCATGTGGGGCGGAGGCGAATGCCGCGAAATATCTGGCGGCAGAAGCGGGGTTTACGGCGGTTGAACGGGCCGTGATGACCCATGGTGGCATGGGCTATGCGAAGGAATTTCATGTCGAACGATATTTCCGGGAAATCTTTCTGGCGCGGCTCGCCCCCGTTAGCCGTGAAATGATCCTGAATTATATTGGGGAGCATGTTCTGGGGCTGCCAAAGTCATATTGACAGCGGGCTTGAGTGGGGCACCATTGCTCCTTGACAATAATTAGATATCTAATAAATTTGTGAAATAAGAAATAAAAATAAGACGACGGGGAAGGGGTGGAAACCGATAATTCCGGCTAGGAGCGGGAGAGCGGGTTTTACTCCATATGGAAAAATCAACGCGGGAGACCTACCAAATGAGACTGACAAGAAACTGGACAAGGGCTGTGGCCGCCGTAACGCTCTCGGCTGCTGTTGCACTTTCGACAACAGCGCTGGCGCAAACGAAGCTACGCTGGTCTGAAGGGCAGCCGAACCGGGGCGTACAGGCCAATAACCTGCAATGGATGGCCGATGAAATCGGCAAGCGGACCAACGGCGAGGTAACGGCGGATATTCACTGGGGCGGCGCGTTGCTTGATTCACGCTCCGGCCTGAAGGGGGTTGGGAACCGCGCGGCGGATATTGCTGCGATCATATCCGCCTATACGCCGAAAGAACTGGCGGCCTACAGCGTGGGTGATGTGCCGATTGCCAATGCCGATGTCTGGGTTGGGATGCGGGCTATCTATGAGCTGTCTCTGACCCATCCGGCATTGCAGAAGATGTTCGATGAGCTCAACCTTGTCTATCTCACAAACCTGTCGACCAGCGCGATCCAGATTCTCTGCAAAGACAAGTTCATCACGACGCTGGATGATATAAAGGGAACCAAGATTCGCGCGGCGGGCTCCTATGGCGACGTGCTGAAAGATCTCGGGGCAGATGTGGTCCGGATGAGCCAGGGCAAGGTCTATACTGCCCTTGATTCAGGGGTGGTCGAATGTAACCAGAATTATCTCTATGCCATCGAGGTGTTCAAGCAGAATGAAGTGGCCAAGAAGCTGACGGAGCTGAATTGGGGGCAGCATCTGTCCTATGGCATTGTGATGAATAAAGATGCCTTTAACGAGATTTCCAAAGAAAATCAGGAGATTATTCGCCAAATCACATCGGATTTCATTGACCGGTTTGCACAGCAGCTGACCGAAGCTAATGTGAAAGCTCTGGAACGTATGACCAGCGGTGATGATCCGGTTGAAGTCGCGGCGATGGATCCTGCGGACAAGGAAAAACTCGAACAGATGGGCTATGACAAGGTTCCCGGCTGGATCGAGCGGATGAATTCCGAAGGCCTCCCGGCACAGGACATTTACGACAGCTATATGGCGCTGATCGCAAAATATGAAAAAATTCGTGATGAGCAGGGCTATCCGTGGAACAGGAAATAGGCCTCCCGAAAGAGGATCTGTCGGATCTGCGTCGGCTTGATCCGGCAATCCTTGTCTGGCTCGAAAAGCTGGGGCTGTGGATTTCCTGTGCGGGCATAGCTGTTCTCGGTTCCATGATTATTGTCACCGTGGTTGCCCGGTATTTCGTGGGCTCGATCATTCCAGATGATCTGATTATCGCGGGGGAATTGATGGTGACACTGGTGGCTCTGCCTTGGGCCTTTGTGACCGCTGATCGCGGCCATATCGCGGTGGAGCTGTTTACCAACTGGGCGACGGGCCGGGCGCGTATCCTGCTGGATATGTTCGCAGCCTTTGTCGGTCTGGTGATGGTTGTGCCGCTGACATATGCCACATGGATGGATCTTGTGACGGCGATTGAGTATGGCAGCTATTTTGATGGTGACCTGTATCTGCCGGAATGGCCGGGCCGGACTATGTTCTTTATCGGCTTTGCGCTGATGCTTGTCCGTATGCTGCTGGTTCTGATCACGGACCTGTTACGCCTCTATGATTATGATGAACCGAAAGTAAAGGAATAGCAGATGGATCCGTTTATGCTCGGAATTTGCGGCTTTCTGCTGGTCGTGCTGCTGTTGGTTCTGCGGGTTCCCATTGCCTTTGCTTTAGGGGCGGTGGCGGTTGGCTGCACCTTCCTTTTCTATGCCTGGCCTGAAGGTGGTGAGTTCAATATGGACGCCGGTTGGCGTAGTGCGGCGACGATTGTCACGGCAAACAGCTATGCCTTCGTGCATTCATTTGAACTGACAATGGTGCCTTTGTTTATTCTGCTAAGTCAGGTGGCGTTTCATGCCCGCATTACGACAGACATCTATAATGCGGCGCGGGTCTGGTTGGCGAGGCTACCAGGCGGACTCGCTATTGCATCCATTCTTGGCTGTGGCGGGTTTTCAGCAATTACAGGTTCCAGTGTTGCCTGCGCGGCCGCAATGGGACGGATCTGCACGCCGGAAATGCTGAAGGCGGGGTATGGTCCTCGGCTTGCAACCTCTTCGGTGGCGGTTGGCGGCACACTGGGATCCCTTATACCGCCGAGTGTGCCTTTCATTCTTTATGGCATTTTCACGGAAACCTCCATCAGCAAGCTGTTTCTGGCGGGCATTCTGCCAGGTCTCGTATCCATTGCCGGGTTTATTATCGTTGTCATGCTCTGGGTGAAAATAAATCCGGCGGAAGCGCCCACTTTCGGGGAAGAGCGGGTCCCGGGCGCCCGGCGGCGGGCAGCCGCTCAGGCGTGGCCCGCAATTCTGCTGTTTCTGATCATCGTGGTTGGTATCTATGGCGGCTTTTTCACAACAACAGAGGCGGCGGCCATCAGCGCGGGCGTTGCGGTGCTCCTCGGCTTTATCCTCCGGCGGCTGACCTGGTCGAGTTTTTTTGAGTCATTGAAAGAAACGGCCTATCAGACGGCCATGATCTTCATGATTGTTTTCGGCGCGAAGATTTTCGTCTCTTTCATTTCCCTTACGGAAGTATCCCCCTGGATCATCCATCATATCGAGGCGGCCAATGTCTCCGACTGGGTTGTCATCGGGGTGATCTGCCTGATGTTTCTAGTGCTGGGCATGTTTCTGGACCCGATTGGCATCCTGCTGCTCACTTTGCCCGTTTCTGTACCTCTGATAGAGAATATGGGGATGGATCTGATCTGGTTTGGTGTCATCGTCGTCAAGCTGCTGGAAATTGGCCTGATTACACCGCCTGTGGGTCTCAACGCCTTTGTCATCAAGGCGGTTGTCGGGCGAGATGTGGAGTTGAGTTCAATTTTCGCGGGTATATCCAGATTTCTGATTGCGGAAGGCGCTATCCTTTTGTTGCTGCTGTTTATTCCGGCTATATCCCTGCTGCTGCCGAATAGTATGTAAATCTTTCAGCATCTGAAACATGAGGTTATCCGGCCGATAAGACAACGCGCCTGTTATGGTTAATATTTGTAACGCAATGGTTTCCCTTCCTCTAAGAAAGGGGTAAACTGTATTGCAGTGCAGTATTTACGGGCAAAGGAAAAAGCCTCTTGTGCGTAGAGTTGTGATCCACGGAAATGGGCGAACATGAACAAATCGGAAAAAGAACGGATCGAGGCGGATGCGACAACCCGTGCAATTCTGGCGCATTGGGATCAGATAAATCCGGATGATCGTATTGCCCATCTGGTTCGGGATCTGGCGCGTGGATTCAACCGTTCATTGCAGACCCGGCTTGCCGATTACGGCGTTTCCTTCGGTCACTGGATTTTTCTGCGCGCCATGTGGCATCGCGATGGTGTTACCCAGCGTGATCTGGCTATACAGGTCGGCCTGACGGAGCCGACAGCCCATACGGCGATCACCAAGATGGTTGAACTTGGCTATGTGACCCGCCGTCGCCGCGAAGGTAATCTGAAGAAGCAATATATCTTCCTGACCAAGGCAGGGAAGGCGCTGGAAAGCAAGCTGGTTCCGCTGGCGCAGGAGGTGAACCAGGTTGCACTGGCGGGCATTGATGAGGAAACGCAGAAGGTGGTGCGTAGCGCGTTACTGAAAATGGTGAGAAATCTTGCGCTTGATGAAGCCAACGCCCTTGCCGAGGGAAAGAAAATCCCCTCAACAAGGAGTTTGGGAGCCGGGAATCTTTAGGGCGACAAGAGATATTTCCCGCAAGAGAACTCAGGAAGCTGCCTTTGCCATATTGTTTAGGATGGCCTGTTCGGTTGCCTGCGTGCCAAGGGTGAGCCAGTCCGTTCCCTTGGAGACAATCCCCTGATAGGAGGCAATCTCGATTTGCGGCACCCGCGGTTCTGCTGTCCCGATGGCGGCATCGGCGCCATCACGGAACTGCTTCACCGCCTCCACCATGAGACGACGGAATTCGACGACGGCAATATCGCTGGCCCCCAAAGTATCACGGCTGCGGTCCGCTATTTTTCCCATGCTGACCCACATGGCGATATCCTGATTGGGGATGCCCTTGATGCCGGTGAAGTTCCCGCTGGCCATCGCATCGCGATCTTGTCCGAAATCATTGTCCATGGTGCGACGGGAATTGTAATGCTCGTCAATATCGACGCCCTTCACCAGATGGTTGAAGGCACGCCATTCGTCCGTGCCGACTGTATCCGTACCACCCCAGGAGATGAAATAGAACCAGGTGGAAGTATCATCGGCCGGGACGACCACACTCGCCACATTATAGGAGGAATTCGGCGGTATCAGGGAGATGAACGGCGCGACGTAAACGGTAATGCGGGCATAATCATGGGTTTGCGCATTCTTGATTGGCCTGCGTAACGCAACATAGCGAAAACCATATGGCGTCACCTGCGAGATCATGCGCGGGGCTTTGTCTGTGGAGGGGCGTGTCCAGTTGGTCGATGTCGCGCCCGCCGATTCAACGCGGGCCGGTACCATATCGGATGAATGCAGGCTGGAGGAATGGGCAGAGTCGATCTGCCCTTCCTGTATTTGCGCCCAGTTGCAAGGAACCTTTACCTTGGTAATGGAGACTTGCGTGCTGTCATTGGGGGAAAAGGGAGGGCGCTGAAATGCTATCTTTTCCGCCGCCGGCCCCATATAAGCCCAAACAAAGCCACCTGCCTCCGCTGTCGGATAGGATTTGATCTTTGTCTTTTCTTTCATCGGCGTGCCGACCGGCTCGGACGGCATTTCGACCACATTTCCTTCAATATCGAATTTCCAGCCATGATAAAGGCAGCGAAGCCCGCATTGTTCATTGCGGCCGTAAGCGAGAGAAGGGCCGCGATGCGGACAGAATTCATCCAGCAGCCCGACTTTACCTTCGGAATTACGAAAGGCGACAAGCTCCTCGCCCAGCAATTTAACGCGGACAGGCTTGCCGTCGGTAACGAGCTCCTCTGACATCAACGCCGGTATCCAGTGACGGCGCATCAATTGCCCCATGGGCGCATTTCCTTCCACACGGCACAAGAGATCATTCTCTTCTGGCGTCAGCATTGGAGCCTCCAAAATAATTTAGACATCTAAGAAAACAATGTAGAATCGAAACTGCGGGTTTGTCTAGCCCTTGCAAAAATAAAATTAGATATCTAATATAATTTTTAAAAGCACTGAGTATCCGGAAATATGATGGAAAGTGAATTTATAAAAGTTGTCATTACGGACAAACGGCTTGTCGGGCCTGATCATGGTATTCTGGAATTGAAGCCCGTTGATGGAAGTGAGTTGCCGACCTTTTCCGCAGGTTCGCACATCGGTGTAAGGACACCTGAGGGTAGTATGCGGCAATATTCTCTTGCCAACAGCCCGTTGGAGAGGGATCGCTATCTCATCGCCGTTCGTGCGGACAGGGTGGGGCGGGGCGCATCGCGGAGCATGGTGGAGAAAACTCAGGCGGGCGATATTTTGAAAATCCTGCCGCCTGAAAATAATTTCGAACTGGTCCCTGCCAATGAATATCTCTTCATTGCCGGAGGTATTGGCATTACGCCGATCCTGTCCATGTGTCACAAGCTGGCCGCAGACGGGCATCAGAATTTCCGGGTCATCTACTGCACCCAGTCGCGGGAAAATACGGTTTTCGCTGACGAGTTGGAGACCGCCGATTTTGCCGCCAATGTCATCCTGCACCATGATGGGGGCGATCCCGCGCATCTTTATGATCTCTGGCCGCATCTTGAGCAGCCGACGGCGGCGCATGTCTATTGTTGTGGCCCGAAGATGATGATGGAAGATGTCCGGGACATGTCCGGGCATTGGCCGGAGCAGCAGATTCATTTCGAGGATTTCAAGCCGGTCGAGGTGAGCCAGGCCGATGACAGGGAGTTCACCGTCTTGTTAAAAAAATCCGGTGCGCGGATCACGGTTCCGAAAAACCAGACCATTCTCGAAACTCTGCGTGAACGGGGGTATGATTTACGCTCCTCCTGTGAGAGCGGCACCTGCGGCGCCTGTAAAACGGTCCTGCTAGACGGGGATGTGGAGCATCGGGATCTGGTGTTGAGTGACAAGGAGAGGGACAGGTTCATTATGATTTGTGTCTCACGCGCGGCAGACGAGGAGATCACGATTGACCTCTGAGATGTCGACGAATGCGATCGCCGCGCTTGGCCTTGGTGTCGTTGGCCTTGGTCGAGCCTTTATGTTGACCCTTCCCTCAATTCTTGCCGATAAACGGATCCGGTTGGCGGGAGCGGTGGATCCGCGCGTTGAGGCGCGGGAAGAATTCGCATCCCGGTTTTCTGCACCGGCTTATGAAACTCTCTCCGAAATGCTGAACAATTCGGCGGTTGAGTTGGTGTATGTCGCAAGTCCGCATCAATTACATAGGGAGCATGCCCTTGCGGCCCTTGCGGCCGGGCGGCATGTGCTCATCGAAAAACCGGTAGCACTCTCGCTTGATGACAGCCGCGCAATCATCAATGCGGCGGACCATAACAATCGCCATGTCGCCGTCGGGCCTAGCCATAGTTTCGATCCGCAAATCGCCATGGCGCTGGAGATTATCAAGTCCGGAAAATATGGCGCTCTGCGTATGATCCGGGCGAACTATGACACCGATTTCATGTATCGTCCCCGGCGGGCGGAGGAGTTGACGACGAAAACCGGTGGCGGCGTTATTTTCAGTCAGGCCGTCCATCATATCGACATTGTCCGTCTGCTTGCGGGGGGAAAGACGCGGCGGGTTACGGCGCTGACGGGTAACTGGGATAAGGCCCGTCCGTCAGAAGGGGCCTATATGGCGCTGCTGGAATTTGAAAATGGCGTCACCGCGAACCTGACTTATTCCGGCTATGCGCATTATGATGGGGATGAGAGCGCGGGCTGGATGGGCGAGTTGGGGCAGCGCAAGGATCCGTCGGAGTATGGTGCAGCCCGGCGAAAACTGCGAACGGTGAAAAATCCGGAGGAAGAGACCGCCCTGAAAGCCATGCGGGGCTTTGGCCTTGGCGAACTGCCACGCGATCCCGATGGAAATGAGCATTTTGGCGAGCTTATGCTCAGTCTTGATCATGCGGACATTCGCATCGGCCCTGAAAAAATCCGGATATATGGGGATGAGGCCGTGACAACACTTCCCGTTGAGCCGCTCGCTGCCGGTCGCAGACATGTCATGGACGCGATTTGGCAGATGGTGCGGGAAAACCATCTCCCCGTCCAGAATGCCCGCTGGGGCCATGCGACGTTGGAGGTCTGCCACGCAATTCTGAAAAGTGCGCAAGGCGGAAATTGGCAACCACTGAAAGAACAGGTCGCCGTGCCGGGTTACCCTATAGAAAATAAGTAAAGGCGGGAGAAGGGAATGAGCAAATTACGACTTTCAATTGCGGTCGGTGACTATGACAGGAACCGGCCTCTGATCGATGGGCGTCTACAGATAGACGGCGTTGATCCGGTTTTTATGGCTTTGTCGCCGGAGGAGATGTTCTTTCGCGCTTTTCGTCATCAGGATTTCGACATATCGGAGGTTTCCTTCGCCAGTCAGGTCCTCAGTATCGCGCAAAACCGTTCGCAATATCAGGCGTTGCCGATTTTCCTTTCCCGTGCTTTCCGGCACAGCGCCATCTATATCCGCACCGATAAGGGAATCACCTCTCCGGAAAAACTGAAAGGGAAAAAGATTGGCATCGCAGAATATCAACTCAGCGCCAATGTCTGGGCGCGTGCGCTGCTGGAAGATGAATATGGCGTAAAGCCGTCTGATATAAACTGGGTGCGCGGAGGGATGAATTCTGCCGGGCGGCCTGAAAAACTGGCGTTCAACCTGCCGAGCGATGTGATGATTACTCCGGCGCCGGAAGGCAAATCTCTCAATGATCTATTGATCAGTGGGGAGATTGATGGGTTTATCGGCCCGCGCAGCCCGAAATGCTATGACGATCATCATCCAGATATCGACCGGCTGTTTGGCAATACGGTAAAGACCGCGAGTGCTTACTGGAAAAAGACCGGGATATTCCCGATCATGCATCTCCTGGGGGTTCGCCGCAGTCTGCTGGAGGCGCATCCCTTCCTTGCGGGCGCTTTGATGAAGGCATTTTCGGCCTCCAAGGCGATGGCGGAGGAGCTTCTTTCAGATACTTCCGCAACCAAGGTGACGATGCCGTTTGTCGAAGATCATCTGCGCGAGGCGCGGGCGCTTATGGGCAACAATTTCTGGTCCTATGGCATTGCAGGCAATGAAACAACGATTGAGGCTTTTCTTGATCACCATCATCGGCAAGGCCTGTCAGAGCGGCGTGTGACGATGGAAGAACTGTTTCCAAAAAATGCCCTTGAAAGCTATAGCCTGTAACCTGCGGATGATGCGAAGGGAGTGCTCGCTACTCCTTCTATCCGAAGACGGACCAGCCGGTTTTTTGCGCGAAGATTTCCATTGCTTCCGTGCCGAGTTTGGAATTGCCATAGCTGTTAAGGCCCGGCGACCAGACCGCGATGGAGGCACGCATGGGCGCAATTACCAGAATGCCGCCGCCGACGCCGCTTTTTCCGGGGAGCCCAACCCGGAAGGCAAAATCGCCTGATCCGTTATAATGCCCACAGGTCAGCATCAACGCATTGATGCGGCGGATGCGGGCGCTTGAAATCAGCCGAGGAATAATGCTTCCTTCCGCATTCATGAGGAAGCGGCCGGATCTTGCGAGCTGTGCGCAGTTCATTTCGATGGCGCATTGATGGAAATACGTGCCAAGCGTGAGGTCAATTTCGTTCCGCAGATTGCCAAAAGATCGCATGAAATGAGCGAGGGCGGTATTGCGTGCGCCCGTCGCCTTTTCCGAAAGCGCGACGCGGTCATTGATATGAATGTCTTCATCATCGGCGGCAACGCGGATAAAGCGCAGCAACTCGCCAAGGGTTTCCGCCGGGGTGCTGCCTGCTAGAATTGCGTCCGTCACAACAATGGCTCCGGCATTGATGAAGGGATTTCGCGGAATGCCTTTTTCATACTCAAGCTGAACGATGGAATCGAACGCATAGCCTGACGGCTCCCGCCCGACATGGTTCCACAGGCTGTCACCAAGTCGGCCGAGCGCTAGGGCCAGCGAAAATACCTTCGAAATGCTCTGAATGGAGAAGGGCGTTGCGGCATCCCCGGCCGAATGCTGCTCCCCATTGGCGAGACAGACGCTGATTCCGAACTGTGCAGGGTCAATTCGGGCAAGTTCAGGGATATAATCGGCAACTTTTCCGCGATCCTTATGCTGCCGCGCCATATCGCTGATGTTTTCGAGCAGGCGTTTGATATTCATGCTTCGCTCCACCGATTAAGTAAAGATGTAAACGCAGATATTTCAGATGATTAAGGTTTGTATTTCAAGCAACAGGATAAATCAGAAAGGCCCTGAAATCATTGACATTGGTCAGTGTGGGACCGGTAATAATCTGCATCTCCAGTTTTTCAAAAAAGCTGTGGCTGTCATTATTCTCAAGGAAGGCGTGGACATCTAATCCCCTTGCCGCCGCCCGCCGCCATGCGACAGGAGCGATCAACGCCCCTGCGACTTCTGCCGCCCCATCGACGCCGTCCGTATCGCAGGCGAGGCCATAGATTCCTTCAGCGCCTGCCAGGGTGATGAAGGCGGACAACAGAAATTCCGCATTGGGTCCGCCAACGCCATCGCCGCGCCGCGTAACGGTGCATTCCCCACCGGAAAGCAGCAGGAGCGGCGCATCCCCCGGTTTCATTTTGTGTTGCAGATCAAGGGCGAGTTTCGCCTGCTGCTCTCCGATATCGCGCGCTTCGCCTTCGATAGCATCCCCAAGGATACGGACTTGAACGCCATAGTCTTGCGCGCGTTTCATGGCTGCCGCCAACGACTGGGCGGGGGAGGCAATGACTCGGTTCTCCGTGTGGGAAAGGGCCTCGGCGCCCGGCGCCAGAACTCCTGAGGATCCGGCAAGGGCAGCCTCGATGGAGGGCGGAATTTTCGCCTTGATCCCGTCCAGGATCGCGCGGGCCTCCGCCGCCGTACTGTTATCGCCGACGGTCGGGCCGGAGGCGATGTGGGCGGGATTGTCGCCCGGCACGTCGGAAATCATCAGCGTTCTCATATGGGCGGGATATGCCGCCGCGGCGAGCTGCCCGCCTTTGACCTTGGACAGATGTTTGCGAACGATATTGATCTTGTCGATGGCAACACCAGAGGCAAGCAGCTGATTGGTGATCTGCTGTTTTTCAGCGAGAGTGATCTCCCCTGCCGGACAGACTAGCAGAGCCGAGCCGCCTCCCGATATCAGGGTGAGGACATGATCCTCCGGCCCGCATCTTTCAAGCAGTTCAAGAAGGCGGCGTGTTGCAGTTACGCCGGTTTCATCTGGAATGGGATGGCCGGCTTCGATAATCTCGATGCCGCGGCAGGGGCGCGCGTAACCATAACGGGTGATGACAAGACCTTCACAGGCGCCCCAGACGCTTTCCACTGCCTCTGCCATACGGGCCGATGCTTTGCCCGCACCGATCACCAACAGCCGTCCTGCCGGTTTGGGGCCGAGCAGGGGAGGAATGAGTGTCATAGGATCCGCCGACCGCACCGCTGTATCGAACAATTCTTTCAGGATTTGTAGGGGGTCTATGTCCATCATTTCCTTCAGCCTTTCTGTTATGAGCGAGAAGGTCGAGCGGAGCGGGAGAGGGGCTAGGATAATCCGGATGCATCTTTCCGCTTAAAGATCAAGTATCAACAGATCGCTTTTCGAGCGAGAACAGCAGGGCGTGATCAGGTCGTTTGCAGCCCGTTCCTCATCACTCAGGATATCATCACGGTGATCGGGAATGCCGCCGAGCACCGCCGTAATGCAGGTGCCGCAAATGCCCTGTTCGCAGGATAGGGGAAGATGGATGCCCTGGCGTTTGAGGGCGGCGGCAATGCTTTCATCGGCGGCTACTTCAATAATCTCGCCCGTACTGGCGATTTTTACCTGAAAAGCCCGGTCCCCGTCACTGACCTGATGGGGAGTGGGGGTAAAATATTCGCGGTGAATCGCTTCTTCCGGCCAGTTTTTTTGCGCTTCTTCGATCACCGCATCCATAAAGCCTTGCGGACCGCAGACATACAGATGCATGCCCGGTTCAAAATGCTCGAGAAGCCCCGGAATATTGAGAAGCTGCTCCGTCGCTTCGTCATCGAAATGGGTATTGACCGTTTGCGCATAGGGGGCTGAGGCCATCATTTCGAGAAAAGCAGTATTAGACCGTGTGCGGGCGCAGTAGTGCATTTCAAATTGCGCCCCGATATGAGTGAGTCGCTCCGCCATGGAGAGCAGGGGGGTAACTCCGATCCCTCCCGCCAGCAGCAATGTTTTTGAGGCCGTTTCGTCAAGGGAAAAGGCATTGCGCGGGGAACTGATGGTTAAAATATCCCCCTCCTGAAGATGATCATGCAGATGTTTTGATCCGCCTCGGCCGGTTTCTTCCCGAAGGACGCCAAGAACATATCTGTGCGTCTCCGCCGGATTGTTCAGCAAGGAATACTGGCGGATGAGATCTTTCCCCAAATGAACATCGATATGCGACCCGGCGGTAAAAGCGGGTAGTGGCCGCTCGTCCGCATCCCGCAGTTCGTAACTCATGATCGTATCGCTTTCGCGTTTCTTATGGCGGATGACGACCTTTATCAAATTTGTCACGGTGAAATTCCTGCTGTTCGGCTTGGACTTATAAGGATTGTAATGCTGCCGGGTCTCATTTTCCCACCCACGAAAGAAAGGGATTTCCAATCAGAAACTTGATGTAACAGCGTGTTATGTTGCATGGGGTCAAGAGTGCAATGGTTGTTTGATAGGATCAGAAGGCTCCATATCTCTGAATATAGGCTTCCCTTGCCTTTGTGAAGCATTCCATGGGCGCACGGACGATCCCGGCGCCGATCTGCCCGCCATCCCGGCCGGGGATGCCGATATCCATGGCGGGAAGAACTTTCGTATCAATTACCTTGAAAATGTCAATCCCGGTCGGGGAACCGCGATAGTCGAGAGCCGGAATCTGATAGTCTGGGTTCTCGCCGAGCGTAATGTTGTAAAGCTCCATATTTCGGTCGATCATTGCCTGTGCCGACCCGCCCTGATAACGCTGGAGCGGGAAGGCTGCCGCCTGTGCAAAGCCGCCAAGGCCGATGGTTTCGGTAATGGTGCTTTCACCTCCCATCCAGGTGATCTCCTCTTGCGTATGGCCGTCAAAAAGTTGCGCCTCCACGGTGGCGTGGGGTCCCGTAAACCATTGATCACCCAGTCCGCTTACCCGGATGGCAAAACCCCGGCAGTTGAAGGCCATCGCCGTCACCATGCTTGAGCCTTCCACATGGTGCGCCGCATCCGCCGTTGCCTTTGCCGCAGCCATGGACAGGCGCAGAAAGAAATAATGATCCTCGGTCAGCGCGGTGACGGCTTCATGCACGGCCTGT
The DNA here is from genome assembly GCF_002694385.1 of Sneathiella sp. Taxonomy (GTDB): domain Bacteria; phylum Pseudomonadota; class Alphaproteobacteria; order Sneathiellales; family Sneathiellaceae; genus Sneathiella. Next base: position 32,161 of record NZ_NZMB01000023.1, on the reverse strand, counting down.
TTATCCTTTTCTGCAATCTCGATCAGATAAGGAAACAATTCGCGTGTGAAGATGAGTGCGGCGGCCGTGCTGCGGCTATGCAGCTCATCTCCCATATGTAACGCCCGGCGGATGATCGGCTTGAGGGGGATACCGCCTGAAAGGCGGACAGCCTCGGCAATCACTGGTGACACCCGCGTGTTGACGTAAGTCAACCGATCATGGACGCCCTGATCATAGACCCCGTAATTCAGGCGTCGAGGGTTTGTGCCCTCATACATATTGCAAAAACCGAGATTTCCAGCAGTTTCATTCTCAATCAATAGAACCGGCATAGACGCTGTATAAATTCCGGCCAGCGAGCCGACACAGCCATGATCATGGCATCCGTCAATCCGTATGTCTCCGGCATCCAGTCCGGCGATGGCCGTCTCACGATTCTGGGCTAGACCTTCAAATTGGGCGCCGCCGATAATAGCTTCGCGCTGACCCCCTGCATAGTCTTCCCATTTCATCGGCGGGCCGGATGTCAGGATCAGATCGGGTGTCATTCCGGGCAGCACATCGATAGCATTCCGAATGTCTTTCAAAACTGGTTCCGCACGGCAAATTTGCTGCCAGGCTTCAAGATTTGCAGAATCTCTTTTTATGCTGCTAGTCGCCATTCTTAATTTCCTATTTTAATTATTCAGTTAATTAATTTATGCGAAAGATGCTTTTTTTGCAAGTGGGCAGCTTTGATTGCTTTCTTGCACACTCTTCGGATTGGTTATGGCTATCCTGGAAAATGTTGATTTGTCGCAGTTATGGTGAATTTTCGACAGTAGGTGCTATCAGGTTAATACTATAACTATATGAATATAAATAATAAATACCCTATGGTGAGAATTGGCTGTATTCTCACCTTACACTTCTCATGAGCGTTCAATGTAGGGCGGTAGCCGGTCCGTGGCAGGAGAAAATCCAGACTGCCTGATGGTTGATGTGGCTTTTCAAATTTATTATATTGACTAATTAGTTAAATTATCTATCGTAAAAGCCTGCTCAGCGCGGTAGGGCGCCAGCATTATTTGTGTTTTTTTGAACAGGATTGCGGGAAAGGTAACCTCAATGTCTTCTGCACAGCAAAATATGACAGTCGATCCGGAGCGTGGGGGTATTACGCAGGAACAGCTGGCGGCGCAGGGTGTAAAATACTGCTTTTCATCTTTTGTCGATGTGAGTGGCGTCATAAAAGGCAAGGCCGTGCCGATTGACCATTTTGATCGCATGATGCGGGGGTCAGAGCTTTATACCGGTGCCGCGATTGAAGGGCTGGGGCAGGGGCCGAATGACGATGAATTGGCGGTTTACCCGGATCCGGGCGCTATTGTCCAGCTTCCCTGGCGACCTGAAATTGCCTGGGCGCCGGGCTATATGAAATACAAAGGCGATCCATGGCCCATGTGTTCGCGTAATGTTTTGCAGCGGCAGATCGACCGGGCGGCGGCGCTTGGCCTTCAGTTTAATCTGGGTATCGAATGCGAGTGTTATGTCGTCAATCGCAATGGCAATGAAATATCGCCGAACAATGTGGTGGATGACATTGCCAAGGCCGCCTACGACGTTCAGTTGACCCTTGAAAATTACGATTTCCTGCATGAATGCGTGAGCAACATGAACAAGATGGGCTGGGGGGTTTACTCTTTCGATCATGAGGATGCGAACGGCCAGTTCGAATTTGATTTCAACTATGCGGATGTCATGACGACGGCGGATCGGTTTGTTCTCTGGCGGATGATGATGAAGGAAATTGCCCGCAAATATGGCTGGGAAACCACCTTTATGCCCAAGCCCTATGCTAACAAGACGGGCAGTGGCGCGCATTTCAACATGTCGCTGGCGGATATCAAAACAGGCAAGAATATCTCTGGGGATGCAGGCGACCCGCGTGGCTGCGGATTGTCAAAGCTTGCCTATCAATTTCTTGCAGGCACGTTGAAACATGCCGAAGCCATTGTTGCGGTCACCTGTCCGACGGTCAATTCTTACAAACGTCTGATCAAGTCCGGGTCGGTAACCGGTTATACCTGGGCGCCGGTTTTTGTTTCCTACGGCGGGAATAACCGGACCCATATGATGCGGGTGCCGACCCTGCGGCCGCAGATCGAGGGGGATCCGAGCAAGCACAAGGGGCCGTATCTGTCTGCCGCCCGTTGGGAATGTCGCGCAGTCGATACCACGGTCAACCCCTATCTCGGTGCGGCGATGATGCTGGGCGCGGGACTTGAGGGGATCGAAAAGGATCTTGATCCGGGTGATCCGATCAATCTCAATATGTATGAACTCAGTCAGGCCGAGTTGAAGGAGAAAGGGGTGCGCACCCTGCCGGGGACGCTGCTGCATTCGATTGAGGCATTTGCGGCCGACCCGATCAGCCGGGAGATCATGGGCGAGGATCTGTATAATTCTTACATTCAGCTCAAGACATCGGAATGGTGGAGTTATCACAACACGATTTCAGAGTGGGAAATTCAGCATTATCTGACAAAATTCTAACAGGCAGGATCGGATGGTGAGGCCGTATTCCGAAAGGTAACCGATTGATTTGAGCACAATCATAGAAAAGGCGAGGCACGATGAAACCTTTGAATATTTTCGACAGATCCCATTATCAGAATGTGTACAAACCAGTGGAAGAGGCGGAAACGCTGCCTGCCTGGTGCTATACATCCGAAGAGTTTCACAAGGCGGAAATCGAAAATCTTTTCATGAAAACATGGAATTTCTTCGGCCATGTGGATCAGGTGAAAAAGCCGGGTGATTTTATCACTGTCGATTATGTCGGAGTACCCATCATCATCGTGCGGGGGCGGGATCAGCAGGTTCGGGCTTTCGCCAATAATTGCCGTCATCGCGGAGCACCGGTTGCTTTCGGGGAAGGTAACAAGATGGTCTTTTCCTGCCCCTATCATTCATGGACCTATGATCTGACGGGAAAGCTCCGCGGTTGCCCGGGGATGGAGCGGACGGAAGGCTTCGACAAGGAGAAAAACGGGCTTATTCCCCTTAATCTCGAAATTTTTGGCTGTTTCATTTTCATCAATTTCAGCGCGGATCCGGAACCACTCTCAGCTTACCTTGGCGATTTTCCGGAGCAGATGGGCTCTTACAAAATGGAAAATTTGCGTTTGGTTCGCAAGACAGTTGATGAGGTCAAGTGTAACTGGAAGGCGCATTTTGAAAACGCCATGGAGGAATATCATCTGCCGACGGTTCACAAGGAAACGCTGGACCCGAAGGAGATGGAGCATTCGGCCCTGCCGACAATCGGCAATTGGTTCTATATTCATGAAAATCATGATGATAACACCAGGGCCCTGCTCCCTGGAGATCTGGAGCACGCCCTCCCACAAATTCCGGATCTTCAGGGGGCGGCGGCCGGGGGCACTAACTATGTGGCACTCAACCCCTCAACCATGCTTGGTATGACCCTTGATTGCGTCTGGTATATCCAGCTTATGCCGCGCGGACCACACCACACGACGGTGATTGCTGGCGCCTGCTTCCCCGAGGAGACAATCGCCCGCCCCGATTTTGATGAGAAAGTTAAATATTACTACAAACGCTGGGATACCTCGCTTGGCGAGGATAATGACATTGCGGAAATTCAGCATAAAGGTCTGTGTTCGCCCTTCGCGCCGTCCGGCAGGCTGTCGCATCTGGAGCCGTTGGTGCCGCAGTTGGCGCAGTGGTGGTTGGATCGCATCCTCCCGCAGGAAGTGGATCACAGCTGAAAGGTTCCCGTGTTCGCGACCAAAAAGGCGCGCGGCGGCAATATGTCGTCCCGGCGCGTCGCGGGCATATTTATGTCCTCGGGCAAATGAGGGCATCGCAAATGCGGCGGCTTTCGGCTCGTCACATGCCGCTAAATCGAACATATAATCAACGGGAGTGTTAAAGGCCGATGACAGAAAGTTTCACAAAAGACCGCAAATTTCATCTGCATATTGATAACGACAGAAGTCTTGGCGAAGTCTTCGAAGTGACGGCGGAACGGCTCAAGGCGGCCATGGAACGCTTTCCCGATGTTGCCGAGCGTCTGCATGTCACCGTCGATTATGACAGTGAAAAATTCGATAGCCATATTGCAACGGCGGATGCGTTGCTGGTGTGGAAATTCGATGTGAAAGACATCGCGAAACGCGCCCCCAATCTGCGCTGGATTCATGCCACCGGGGCAGGCATCGAATTTTTTGCCCCGCTTAAAAATTGGCTGCCCGATGGCGTGACTTTTATTAACAATCGCGGGGTTCACGGCGATCGGGCGGCGGAATATTGCTTCATGGCGGTGCTGATGCTGAATAACCGTCTGCCGGAGATGATGACGAACCAGCGCTCGGCCGTCTGGCAGCAGCTTTACAACACCTCGATCATGGGCAAAACCCTGCTGGTTGTCGGGGTCGGCAGTGTCGGCGGCGGGGCTGCCCGCTGGGCCCGGAAATATGGCATGCGGGTGATTGGTGTACGGCGCTCTGATGCGCCCCATGATGGCGTGGATGAAATGTATACGCCCGATCATTTGCTGAAGCTGGTACCACAGGCGGATTATATTCTCGTCACGGCTCCCGCCACACAGGCAACCCGCCATCTTATGGGGGAGGCGGAGATCAACGCGATGAAAATGGGCGCGGGCCTTGTCAATTACAGCCGGTCGAAGCTGGTTGACTATGCGGCGTTGGTGAAGCGATTGGAAAAGAGAGAGCTTTCTGCCGTTCTGGATGTTTTCGATCAGGAACCGCTCCCCTCGGATTCCCCCCTCTGGAATACGCCCAATCTCATCATTACACCACATTGTTCATCGGATGATCCGGAGTCTTATATGCCGGACACGCTGGATCTGATGTTTTCCAACATTCGCCGGATTTTCGCAGGCGAGCCGGTGGTCAACAAGGTGGAGGCCGATCTCGATTATTAGGGCAGGGCAGAGGTAGGCAGGATAATCCAGAAAGAACAGTGAGGAATAGATAATGGCGAAAATCGGATTTATCGGGCTCGGGATTATGGGGCTGCCCATGGCGGGTAATCTTCAGAAAGCCGGGTATCAGCTTTACCTGAACGACCGGGCGCAAATTCCGCAAAGCCTGATCGAGGGGGGAGCAATGAGCTGTGCCACTGGCCGCGAGGTGGCGGAGAACAGCGATATCATTATCATTATGGTGCCCGATACACCGCATGTGGAAGCAGTTCTGTTTAGTTCAGATGGTGTGGCGGACGGCCTTTCGGCAGACAAAATTGTCGTTGATATGAGTTCCATATCTCCTATGGCGACGAAAGATTTCGCGCGCCGCATTAATGATCGGGGCTGCGACTATCTCGATGCCCCGGTCTCTGGTGGTGAAGTCGGGGCGCGGGAGGCTACTCTCACGATTATGGTTGGCGGCCCTGAGAAAGCCTTCAGCAGGGTGGAACCCGTCTTTCGCATCATGGGGAAAAATGTCACTCTTGTTGGCGGCAATGGGGATGGCCAGACAACCAAGGTTGCCAACCAGATTATCGTCGCGCTGACAATCGAGGCGGTGGGGGAGGCATTACTCTTCGCATCCCGTGCCGGCGCGGATCCGTCCAAGGTCCGTCAGGCATTGATGGGCGGGTTTGCGAGCTCGCGTATTCTCGAGCTGCACGGGGAACGCATGGTCAACCGCACTTTCGATCCGGGTTTCCGGATCGAGCTGCATCAGAAAGATCTTAACCTTGCGTTGTCGAATGCGCGGCAGATGGGGATTTCCCTTCCCAACACGGCGACCTGTCAGGAGCTATTTAATGCCTGCGCGTCACATGGGGGAAGCGCCTGGGATCACTCTGCCATGGTGAAAGCTCTGGAATTGCTGGCCAGTCACGAAATCGGACAAAAGCTGTAAGGCCGGCAAAATGAGTTTGGAAATGTCGATAGGAAAAATTGAGGTAAGCCCGCCTGTCGCCCTTTCCACAACAGAAGCCGCGGCGCACGCGCTCCCGAAGCCCGGGGTGAGCCGTCGCGGCTTCCCTGTCTGTGCGGGAGAGGGCAAACTGAGCGGTTTGCTCCCATGCAGCTTTTGGAAGAACAAAGTAATTAGGGCGTTGCCGACCCTTGTCGCGATTGCGGCGGTGTGCCTTCAATACCCAGCATGGTCCAGATCACGGCCCGCAGCTGATTGACCGAGCGGTCCAGATCCGTTTCCGGCAAAATGGTCGAATGAACCATCAGCCCGTCAAGGTAAGTGGAAATAAAGCGGGAGAATTCATCTGCATCTACGGGTTTGAAAGTTTTCTCGGCGATGCCTTTTCGAATGCAGTTGGAAAGAATGCGGACTTCCTCATCATAAAACTGCCGAATTGATCGCTCGATGGCGGGGATACTTTTTTGTGTACGGGAATAATCAAGGCTGATCTGAACCAGTTTGCGGATCGATTCAAACTCCTCGATATTATTATTGATCCAGGCGTTGAGATCATCCAGAGGGCTGAGATGCTGTTCATGAAGTTTACGGAAGTTTTCAAATGCGCGATTAATTGCGAATTCGATAACGGCGCCAAACAAATCTTCCTTATTCTCGAAATAGTAATAGATAAGCGCCGTGTTTACACCAGTTTCGCGGGCAATATCTTTGATGGTGACAGATGCAACATGCCTTTCCGAAAACAGGTCAAAAGCAATCGTCACCAGCTCTTCTTTGCGAATGCTGGGGGTTTTTCTGGCAGGCCGTTTCCCTCGGATTGCCGGTTTTTTCTGCACCTGTGATTTTGCTATTTTATCCATATGAAATCAGCTTGAAGTTTGGGGAATAAAAGTCTGGGGTTTCATTAACGATCTTGGCGATTCGCGTCAACACTCCCGAAAATAGTAATTGACCGCAGGTGTTTTGGATTAACGGGACGTTCTTCTCCTGATGCGCCAGATCATGGCCAATTCATATTCCATTCTTTGATGGCAGTCAAACTAATTTACTAATTAACTGATTGGTCAATAATAATGTTGAGGAAGGGAAAGAGAATTTGTGAAAGGACGTTTGCGGGTAAACTTTTACTGCGCATGTAATAATTTGTGTATAGTGAAATTTATATCATAATATAAGTATTTAAATTTTTAGATTTTAAATATAAATTATGATATTATATACAAATTAATATTTATATTAAATGTTATATTAATATTATTTAAAGTAAGTTTATTTAATAATATTATATATTTTATAATGTTTGTTTTGTATTCCCAAAATGTAATTATATCCCAATCCTTGCAAAAGCATAATTTGCCTGCCTGCGTTCAAATTTCATGCAAAATTAATTAAATGATTGATTAAATAAATTTTAACTGTCATAGTTATCCCATGAAAGAACATGACCATACCGGTGACAGCATGAATGCGGCGCGGCCGAAGGCGCCCTCACCAATTATCGAAGTCAAGGATATTTCAAAAAGCTTCGGATCCCATCAGGTTCTAAAAGATTTGAGTTTCGATGTGCAGCCGGGCGAAAAACTGGCTCTTATCGGGCCGAGTGGGTCCGGGAAAACAACAATTCTCCGAATATTGATGACATTGGAGACGATTGACGGGGGTGTCATTAGAATAGATGGCGAACCGCTCTGGCATATGGAAAAGGAAGGCCAACTCGTCCCCGCCAACGAAGCTCACCTCCATCGCATGCGGACAAAAGTCGGAATGGTGTTCCAGCTCTTCAACCTGTTCCCTCACAAGACGGTTCTGGACAATATCACCATGGCGCCCATCCTGACGAAAGGTATTAGCCGCAGCGATGCGAAGGCGCGGGCTATGGAGTTGCTGGACATGGTCGGCCTTGCCGATAAGGCAACGGCCAAGCCTGCGCAACTTTCCGGCGGTCAGAAGCAGCGGGTGGCAATCGCCCGGGCGCTGGCCCTGCAACCAAAAATTATGCTTTTTGATGAAGTGACATCCGCACTTGATCCCGAAATCGTGGAAGAAGTGCTGGGCGTTATGCGCAAGCTCGCAGCAGAAACGGATATGACGATGCTGCTGGTGACGCATGAAATGGGCTTTGCCCATGATTTTGCTGATCGTGTGCTGTTTTTCGATGCCGGACGCATCATCGAACAGGGCCCCCCGGATCAGATTTTTCGCGCTCCCCAGGAAGAGAGAACACAGCTTTTCCTGCGGAAAATTCTTGCTGCGGGGCGCGCCATTTAAATTCTGCAGCAGTCGGTAAACTCTAGGAGGTTAGCATGAAAAGCTTTGTAGGTCGGAATTGTTCTTCAATAGTAAGTGCTGTCGTGTTTGCGGTAGTGGGTGCCCTTGCTTACGGCTCGAATGCCTCGATCGCGACAGCGGAGGGAACGCTCGAAAAACTGCAAAAGGCAGGCGTTGCCCGTGTCGGTATCGGGAATGAGCCACCCTACTCTCAGATGGTCGGGGGCAGTACTGTAACCGGGGCGGCGCCCGAGGTTGCCAAGGCTGTATTAAAGAAGCTTGGCATTTCGAATGTTGAGGGGATTGTCGTTGAATATGGGGCGATGATCCCGGGGTTGCAGGCCGGACGGTTTGATCTGGTTGCGGCCGGCCTGTTCATGAAGCCGGAGCGGTGTCAGGCGATCCTTTTTTCTGATCCTGATGTGTGTGGCAGTGAAGGCATGATGGTGAAGAAAGGCAATCCGCATGGCATTTATGGCCAGGCTGATATCGCTGCGAACCCAGACTTGAAGGTCGGGATCTGCGGCGGCTGTATCGAGGAGAAATATGCGGCCGCGGCCAATGTGAAACCGCAGCAGATTGTAGTTGTTCCGGATGTTCCTTCGGGCCTCAAAATGGTTCAGGACGGACGCATCGACGCATATGCCATGACATCGCTCGCGCTATATGACATCCAGAATAAGACGGGTGCAGATGATGTTGAGATTTTTGCTCCCGCGAAAGATACGCCGATTGCCTGTGCCGGCGCGGCGTTTCGTAAAACCGATGTCGCTTTCCGCGATGCCTATGACAAGGCGCTGGCGGAGCTGAAAGACTCAGGTGAATTCGGTGAAATTCTCAGCAAATTCGGCTTTACCGAGGAAGCTACAAAGCAAGCGTCCCGTGATGAGCTTTGCGGAGGCCCGAACACCTGATCCAGATAACAGCCGCGCCGAGAGGTTTTTGCCGGTTCCGGTGCGGCTGCTTGCTCTTCGACATGTTGATTGTCAGGTGAACAGGGATGGTGATCTATGAATGTCATTGAGGCGGATTGGCTGGGTTACGTACAGTTGATGCTCGAGGGGGCGCTGGTCACGGTTGAGCTCACAGTTTACGGAAGTATTATCGCTTTTTTCGGTGCTTTTATTCTCGGTCTGGCAAAGCTTTCTCCCTGGTTTCCCCTCCGGTGGCTGGCCATTGTTTACATTGAGTTTTTTCGCGGCAGTTCCATTTTTGTCCAGCTTTTTTGGGCCTATTTCGTTCTCCCGCTGATTGGGTTTCCGCTGAGTGCGCTGGCGACCGGGATTATGGTTCTGGGTCTCAATGTCAGCGCTTATGGCGCTGAAGTTGTGCGGGGCGCCATACTGACAGTGCCAAAAGAGCAATGGGAGGCGTCGGTTGCGCTGAACCTGACAAAATTCCAGAGAATGCGCCATATCATTTTGCCGCAGGCAATCGTGGTTATGCTGCCGACATTCAGCAATAATGTGATTGAGCTGATGAAGGCCTCTGCGGTTGTTTCCCTCATTTCTCTTGCCGATCTTACCTTCCAGTCGCAGGTGATCCGGCTCCAGACCGGCAATACGCTGCTGCCCTTTGCCGGCGCGCTGCTGATCTATTTTATCCTGTCTCTGATCATTGTTTATGGCATCCGGCGGATCGAAAACAAGATGGCCGAGGGCCTTGACGTGGTAAGGAGTTAGCGATCAATGCAATGGGACTGGAATTTCATATACCAGATTTTGCCGACCCTTTGGCAGGGCGTGATTGTAACGGTGCAGGCGACATTGCTCGGTTCTCTCGTGGCCGCCATTCTGGGTCTGTTTATCGCCATTGCGAAACGTTCATCCAATAAATGGATATCCCGCCCTGTTTCTTCTCTTGCCATGTTCGTGCGGGGGACGCCGCTGCTGGTGCAGCTTTACGTCCTGTTTTTTGTTTTGCCGGACATTGGCATTCTTCTGTCGCCTCTGGCAGCGGGCGTCATCGGGATCGGCGTGCATTACAGTGCCTATACAGCGGAAGTCTACCGCGCAGGGATTGAAAATATCGAGCGGGGCCAGTGGGAGGCGGCGAAGGCCTGCAATCTGAGTTCCCACCAGATCTGGATACATGTGATCATTCCGCAGGCGGTGCCGCCGATGATTCCGGCGCTTGCCAATTATTTGCTGATGATGTTCAAGGAGACGCCGCTGCTTTCCGCCATCACGGTTTATGAATTGATGACCGCGGCGCGCGGTGTTGCCAACTCCTACTATCGTTATTTTGAACCCATGACTCTTGTGGGTATCTTTTTTCTGCTCATCAGTATTCCGACGGTCATTCTGCTCAACAGGTTGGAAAAGAAATATAGCCGCCGCCGTTAGAGGAGCGTAAGAACCGCTTTCTGGATGCCGCTGGTTGTGCGGAAATGCCGCGGGGGCTGGACCTGTCGCTTATTGCCGCCTATCGTTGCCTGATCGGCATTTGAGGGGGTGCATGCTGCCCATCTATGTCGCAGCCATGACACAAGATACGCAATAACTGGAAAAGGCACTTTGATGACATCTCCTCGTCCCCCTATTTCGGATGCCGACTGGCCGGCTGAACTTGCCGACCTGAAAGACGGCTTTGCAGGGCAGCTCAATGTGTATCGCACCATGGCCCACCATCCTGCCCTTGTTCGCGCCTGGGCGCCGCTGCGACAGCATATCGTGAAGGACAGCGCGCTTGGGCCGGAACGCTCCGAAATTGTGATTCTGCGGGCCGCTTATCGTATCGGCTCTTCTTATGAGTGGGTGCATCATGTGCATCGGTCTCGCCTGATTGGGATCAGTGATGAGCGGATAGAGGCCATGCGTGGCGCAGCGGAAGGGGAGGATGGGTTAATCGCGCGCGCGGTTGATGCTCTGTTCGATGACCATCGCCTGTCCGCAGAGCTGGAGCGGGAGCTGAGTGCCGCCCTTGGTCATCAGGCGGTTTTTGATCTGATTGCAACTGTCGGGTTCTATAGCGTGCTTGGCTATCTTCTCCAGACCTACGAAACGCCGATCGACGCGGACATTCTGGCGTAATTTCAGGAAATCGATGGTGTTACTGCATTAGTTATTCTTCCACGGATACAGCTATTCTTCCGGGATATAGAGGGATAAAATGAGATATATCGGGATCAGAGAGGTGCTATCCTGTTATTTGATAAGCCCCGCGAAGCTGCTCGTCTTTTGTCCTTAGAAGCTTGTTTTTTTGCATTGTTTATATTCTCTGCTTCATATGTCGTTGGTTTCAAAGAAAGTGGGATTGAGAACTGTACTCGGCTGACTTGTTCTTGAGATTTTGATGTGCCGCCTCCACCTCCGACTTCTAAAGAAAACACCTTCACGCCCGCATTGCCCTCAGCCTCTCGCGAAGAGCCAACCGTAAGTGCGACATCAAATTTTATATTTTCAATTCGCCTGTAAATACTTTTGGAGCCGCCTTCAAGGTAAAGGTTTTCTGCGTCCTTTGAGGTTGGCGGGTTAATAATAACCCCTTCTTTTTCATAGCTTTTCTGTAATTCGTTTGTTGCATCCGCGATTGCCGATATCGTCTCAATAATAAACTCTTTTAGGTCCATTGCTGCTGCCTTTCTAACGAACATTTCTGCCAAAAGAACTATTTTATAGTGTGATGGCGAAACTCTAACTTACTGCTAGTTAAGGTCAACAGGTTTCACTTCGCTTAAGTGATCACCTGTGCTGGCTAGATATTGTCGACCGAATACGGAACCGGGAACGCGGGCATAGTTCTGCATCCATAGAGCTAAGCGGGTCTCCATGATAATTTCTTCCGCGTCCAAGATGGAAAAAGGCATGATTTCCTGTGCTATTTCGGCGATAATTGACGCATCTTTCAGGTGTTCCAAGACCATCTCATCGGATGCGCCACTAAATCTTTTAAGCCAGAGAAAGCGGCGCATATTGTCCAGTATTTCATCACATTCCAGAAATTTTCTGCCTGCCAGCTTGTCAACAATGCGGACTGCAATTCGGGCAGGGCTTACATTTCCATCATCATCAAATACCATTTGCTTTCTCTCGCTATAGGATGTCAGACTTCGCTTTGTTCGATCAGGCCACCACGGATTTATAGGCCCCTCGATAATCCGTTACCGTTCCGCCGTAGATATGGCGGATTTTGTATGTCACCTTGTCATTGGTGAACATGCTGCCAGCTGTCGGGCTGTCCTGGATAAACAAATCCGGTTCCTCCTTCCCGCCCAGGAAACCGATTTCGACAGTGGCAAGGTCCATCGGATCTGCGGTCAGGCACCAATCATTGACATCCGTCCAGTACCAAACCGGAACGATATCAAGGGAGAGAGATTGCACAAAATTGCGATCCTGTTCCGTATTGCGCCGGAACAGGTCAACGGCTGTTTCTTCCAGTTCGTCAGGCACCCACAGAAAGCGCGGCGTAATCCCAAGCTTCTCATTGCTATTCTTTTCAGTCTGGGACTTCATAGCGAGGCGTCCAGCGGCAACAGACGCGGCTCCTAAAGCAGTTGCGCCAAGGTTGCCGTGAGAGGCATGAAACAAGGTGTTTTCGTCGTAAATCTCTGGATTGTCTTTCAGAAAATCCAAGGCGAATTTTGACAGAGTACGCTTAGCCGCACGGACCAGGCTTTTCGGGATGCGCTGAACGGCCCCAACATCATCGTTGGTGATCATTTCCAGCGTCAAATCCTCCGTTCCGCCGCGCTTGGCCACGGCATAGGTGGCCTTTTCGTCGGTGGGAGATGTCAGAGGATTATATGAGCCGCTTTCCGCGACAATAGGCAGGTTCCCATAGCCGCCAAATCTTGTGCGCTCTTGCGTCCGGAAATCATTTACAGGAACGACATTCACCAAATTCCGCCAGACATCATAAATGCTGTCATTCTGATACTCTTTAATCAGGCGGCGGGAAATGGCATCCCCAAGAACACTTGGAAAATCAGTGCTATTCAGGGATTCCGCAAGCCGGACCGGATCGCAGGACCGTTTCAGGCCGGTGAAATTCCGGTCGCCGGTCATATGCAAGTAGCACTCCCGGATAGATACAACGCTGTGATCTTGAGGATCAAAGAAAGCATCAAGCATTTTTTCGGATTTTTCATCCTGTCCTTCAATAATCCGTACTGTCGAACGCCGATCAAAATCATTGCTTCCCAAGCCCGTCACATGTCCGCTTTCTGACATTTTGGCGAGATATTCCTTTTCTCTGGAAATGGCTTCTTTAAGTTCGGTTCCCGTGATGTTTTGAAGGGGTTTGAACTCCGAATACAGCTTATCCTTGGCTGGCTGCGGTAATGAGGATGCGGAGATAATTGACTTCATTTCAGTTGCATTGAGATGTTCCATTTTCTGACCTTCCAGACTTTCCAAAATATTCAGGATTTGACCGCCCGCACCGGGTTCGACGATAAGATCGACGGAGGCGACCGTTGTTATTTCATTGCATACGCGCGCCATATGCCGGCCGATGCGCCGCGTTGATGTTTTTCCTTGAGCATCTATGGAAAAACCAAACAGATTGCTCATGTTTTTATCCCATGCCTCTTTGATTTTGCTCGCAATTTCGCCGTTTGGAGAAATCAGTTCCAGAGTGCCTTGGAGCTCACCTTCGTCAGGTGACATTCCTTGAACGAAGGATATTTCCCTGATTTGGCCAATGATGTTTCGAACATCTTTTCCTTGACCTTTGAGGTGTTCATGATCGGATTTGACAAAGACGCGGGCTCTTTCAAACAGGGGCGCGCTCTTCCTCAACACTTCGTCGCTGTAGTAGTTGTGATTTCCTGATAATCCAGATTTGATAATACGGATCAGCCAGCGGGAGCCGCTTTTGGTTTCGCCCAGAATAAAGTCATTTTGCGTTTCCATAATTATGGAGCTCCATTTTCACGGCAGTTGGGGCAATCGCATTTCAGGCGTTTAAGAGAAGCCCGAACAGTGGGGGCGGTCGCGGCAATCACTTTGGTTATTTGGCGGATGCTGTATCCGGCCTGATGAAGTTCAAGGATATTGATATCTCTCTTCATCCTGTTCACGGCGCTGACAGCGCCTTTAAAACTGGACAGATTGAACCAATCACCGCCAAATTTAAGGGATAGGGCTTCGGCATGTTCTTTGCCGATCAGATGTATGATCTTGGCAAAGCGATTTCCTTCATGCGGGATATAAAACCGGTCATCTCCATACCGGTTCAGGAGCTTCCACATCGCCTTGAAAGAGGTGGTATCGGCTATTTCAGCGGCAGAAAAGCTCAAATAGGTCAGAACGAGATCACGATACTGTTCGCAGATATCAGTAAGTTCCCGTATCTCTGCGGTTGATGCGATAGGCGTTTTGGTCGAATCTGGTGTTTTCATAGCCCGGAGATTGCTCCGGGTGAAAAAAATTAGCTGCCCGGAAAGGCTTCCGGGCGAAAAGGCAGATTTAACAGGGCTCTAACGTGATTGCGCCCGTTCGATACGGTCCAGCTTTCTTAATCTTTTTTTGATTTCAGCGGCCTTTTCGATTTTATCAAGCTTTTTGAGGCGTTCTTTCTGATGCTTTCGTCTTATCAGCCAATAAAAACATGGAAAGTAGATGACGGCAACAAGTAACCCGCCGCCCCAATCCAGATCAAGCCACCAAACCATCAGCGCAGTCCCGAGGGCCGTAGTGCCTAAGGCGCTAAACATGATTTCAGAAGAGTTTTTCATAAGGCTGAATATAAGTTTAGGTTGAGAACTGTTCAATAGATTTGCACAAAACGGTTAAAGACAAATGCGAATGTGCTCATAATCGCCCGCAAATGTTTCAGGAGGGGCGGCCCTCTGTTTTTGAGTCCCCAACCTCCTGATTATCTCCAAAGGCCGCCAGCGAGTCTTATTCTGGCTTTACGGCGTATTGCTGCGGTCACCCTGCAAGAGTTTCAAGCTTTCGGCTTTTCATCTTTTTGAGTGCGGTGATCGCCTTGCGGGCTTGGCCGATGGTCAGAAACCGCAGTGATGAAATTTTAAACGACCCTTCCAGCCACTTCGCCAAACTCATTTCTGTTCCTGAACCGTCCGTATATTCTTCCCACATATTTCGGATAAGGTGAAGCTGGGCAGGGCTGGCCATGCCTTTGCGATGACCGAAGAATGATTTGTTAAAATCACTCTTGAAGCCCAGGGAAATCAGTATCTGCATAACGAGCTCGAAGCCGAGTTGATCCAGTTCACTCGATGTATGAGAGCCGCCAATCTTGAGAATTTTGCGATATTCCGCATCAGGAAGTTCGAGCTGGTCTTTGGCGATGTGGATAAGAGAAACCTGTTTTCTGCTAAGAGCCATAAGGTGTTTCTCCCATGTCGGATTTTCTCGAAATTGGATCGGCCTGGATGGCTTTTTCTGCCGATAGGAGCGCTTCTTTCACGCTTTCCTCAATCCTCTGTTTGCGAGCTTCGGCATATTCCTCAATCGCTTGTTTTCGGAAAAGAGTAGCATTATAAGCCTCGCACATTTCCTCTGCTTTTTTCAGGTTTTTCGAGTGATTTTTTAAAAGTTCATAGAGGCCCTGCCAGTCATCTGCGGAAAGGTCATAATCGTTATTAAGGCAGGAAAATCCAAACGCAAAAGACGATAAGAAGGTCGCTGTGTATTTTGCTTCTCTAAGGATAAATTCCACTTCTCTCATGTTTTCGCTCGTCATGCTTTCGCTCCTAAAAGTTTGGCGGCGGCTTTCAATCGATCCAGCCCGATGGTTTCATCTTTTCCGATCCCTCGGCCCGCAAGGCCCGCGATCTTGCCGATAATGCGCAATCCGCCCGAAGATTTTGCAATTTCGGTCATGTATTTTCTGGCGGTGACAGAACGGTCAATGCGCAGGCTGTCACAGATGGCTTCGATATCGCCATCGCGCGGTTCATCAATGTCGAAGCGGATGCCCACTCTTGATGTAAACTGTGTGAAAGAGGCGGCCTTCGTGTTGTTGAAACGGGATCGAAATTCCGCATTACCGCAGAAGACCAGCGGGAAATTGTTATGATCATAGAGGCAGCGCAGTTCGTCGATAATTGGATCGCTCAAGAGCTGTGCTTCATCAATGATCAGCATGCCAATAACTGAGTGCTCGACGACATTCATAAGATGTTCATGGTTGGCATGCAGTTGCGTCTCTGGACGATAAGCTGTTAGCTGTTCAACTAAAAACTTGAGCATTGCACCCATTGAGTTGAGCGCCGGGGTCATCGGGCAGAATCTCACGGCTTTCCCCGTCATCGCGTATCGTTTCAGGGCCGTTGTCTTGCCAACGCCCGGTTTGCCGACAATGACGCCGATATCATTTTCCACCTTGCAGTAATCCAAAAGCTCCATAATTCTCTTGGCGGTCGGCGTCTCGACATATTGGAGTTGACTGGTTCGGTTGACCAAATCCACGGTATTTGTCATAAGTTTCCTCGTAGTTGATCTTTGAAGTTGTGTTATTTCTGGTTCAACGAAATCTGCCGGAGTTCCGGCTCAAGAGGGTCATCGGCTGCAACCGATGGCCCTTTATTGCTCATAAGTCTGTCGTATATTCTGAAATACTCCTCCTCTTCGTCTTTCTTTTCCTGTTCGATTGCTGATAAGGGTTTTGCAAGCTCCCGGCCGGCGTACTCGTCCTGATCGCTGAGCTTGATCACGCCGCCAAGTTCCGGCAGGGGCGTGGGATCGATGCTTTCCGCCTGTTCGCGCAGGATTTCCGCAGTGTTGAGCTTGTCTATATTCCGGCGCATTTGCCGGATTTGCTTGCGCATTGCTGTCTTGCGACGGCCGGATTCGATGGCCCCCGATCTGTCACCGTGATCATAGGAATGATCAGGGAGTGCAATACAAACGAAGTTCCCGTGAAGGTCGAAAACGGCGATCCGTTTTTGGTGTCCAAACAGGGGTATGCGGATTTCAACGTTCTCACCCAGTGCAGGGTTGGTCAGCGCATCATGATAATAAGGCTCACCCTTGTATTTGATCCTACCCTGATGAATTTTCCGCCGTTCTGTCTTGCAGAAAATGCTTTCAAGGACGCCGTCTGCAAATCGTGTTGATTGCCAGCCCGCGTTCACCAGTTCCGTAAATCTCTGATTGGGGGAGAGCCCCTTTAGCCGCCCGCCTTGAGGCGTATCATTATAGACGGCCACGGCATGCTCAATCAGTTTAATCAGTTCCTGGCGGTTGCCCTGGAACGGCACAGGTGCTTTGCCGACATTCGCGGTTTTCTTGCGCATTCGGTCGCCGCCGATCCAGCCCGGAATTTTCGAGAAGTGCTTTTGCTCGATTATGCCAAAAGCCCCTTCAAGCTGTCCTTTTGCGGGTGCATTGTAGGGCTGGGCTTTCGTCACGGCCTGATCAGAGACTTGCGTAAACTTGCCGTTGTCAGCCCACCATATGGGTACGCTGGTCAGTTTCAGCGCATCCTCAACGACCTTAGACCAGTTATATTCCCCGCCGTTATCGAGATATAATTCCCCAGGAACACCCCAACGCGGATCACGCGCCATTTGAGCAAAGGATTCAATAACATGCTCCTGCCGGACGCCTTTTCCTTTGGGGAAAAACTCAACCGTTCCTGTAATGCGGCCTGTGGCAACATCCATCCAGAATATGCCCTTGGCCGTGGCAACGCTGCCGTCATCCCGCTGATAGAGGATGTCGATCGGGTGCACGTCTCCCAACACAACCTGCATGGGGAGGAGTGTTATAATCCCGCGCTGGATACGCGGTTGCTTGTCGAAATAGGCCTTTGCGTCCATGTCATGAACGGCAATTGCCGAATACTGCCGCCAGCGTTCGATTGCCGGGCGGGAAATCTGGCAATGGTTCCTGATTTTTCCCTCCGGCATATCCGGATTCGCATCGAGGGTCAGGCGCAATAACTTGCGAGAGGCTTCCCGCTGCACTTCCTTCCAGCCGCTCCCCGGCTGCAATCCAGCCCATAGCGAGCGGATATATCGCTCAATCTTTCCGGCTACCTGTTCCTTGATATCGTCGGGAAGCTTGATCGCCCGGTCCCATTGCCGCGTGATCAGAACCTTGCGCTGGTTTCTGTCAGCCCTGGACGCCCTGCTAAGCCCCTCATATCCCTTGCTTTCATATTCTTTGATCCAGCTGCGTAAAGTGCGCTCTGACAACTGCTTGCGGGAGCCGTCCGGCTTGAAATGGGATTTCGCGGCGGCCGCTTTTATCGCAGCGGCGCGCTCCCGGCTTCCCGGAGGGCATTTTAAGGCTTCTTCAGTGATCGCGTAACGCCAGTTTGAAGAGCCTTTTGAGGGGCTTTTAAAACCTGTTTCAAAGGGCGTTAAGGGAACATATTGCAACTGCAATTCGGCGGGAAGGCTGTCCAGCCGAACTTCATAACACCAGCCGCCATTTCCGCCGCGCCCGCGTACGCGGCGAACGATAAGACTGTGACCACGCCATGTTTTGCCTTGATAACAATGAGAAAGTGCCGCATTTGCTTTTCGAAGGCTAATTGAACATAAAGTTGCGAAATCGCAAGTTGGAATAAACGAGTCAGCCATTACGTATGACTCCCGACGCCTTCCTAATTTTATGTAAGAGAATTTCTGCTCTTGGACCGGTCCAAATTCGTAAAATACAATCTCGTGCGTTTTGCCTTTGTACTTTGTTTTCACGGCACCATTGAGCCAGGCTTTTACCTTGCTTAATAAACCCAGCACGAATGTTGTTGTAATCACGCTGGTAAAGATTTTGGTGCTTGTTGCTCATATTTATGTCATTCTTACGTTCAATAGGAACAATATGAACGCAAATGCGTGTAATGTAAATATGATAATGCAAAAATGACGATATCAAATCGACTTAGAAGCTATATTGCCATTCAAAATAAGAGTATTAAGGAATTTTCTGCGCACGTTGATATTCCCTATCGAACCCTTCAGGATTACCTGAGCGGAAAAAGAAGCCCTGGAAGCGAGCATTTAATACGGCTGGCGCAAAAAGGTGTGGATATTACGTGGTTGCTTACTGGTGAGAAAAAGGTAGGGATCGGCAGCTTTTTATCTTCCGAAATTCAGGGAAATAGCGTTCTTTTTGCTGATTTAATATTTGTAGAAAAAGTTGGGAATGTACTGACTGAAAAAGCCGATGCTTTCACAGAACGATTTTTTAAAAAAAATGGGACACTTTTGCCCATTAGTAAACAGCTTAAAATCTTATCGAATTATATTGTTAGAGTTCTATTCATCGCCTCTAAAATGAGCAAAGAATTAGAAGAACTGAAAAAGATGGATTTCGATGACCAATTGATAATTGATTTACTTACGACCGGCATAACGGAAGAATATGAGTTGGAGTTGGAAGGTAAAATTTTACAGGGTGAATTATAAATCATTGTGTGGGTGCGGGGGTCCTCAATAGGGTCCTCAATAAGGAAAAATAGCTATAACCCATTGAAATATATGAATTTCATATTGGGGACCCTTCAATATTCATAAAAATCAATAACTTAACTCTATTTCATGGAAAAATAGCTCCATCCGCAACAGCGCTATATGGAAAAATAAAAGAATCCGGGTCAGCAGATGTTCTTTCTTGGCCGTTGCTGGCTTTTTTCTGTTCTGCCCTTAAATTGCGAACAAAAGCCAAACATACTATAATTTACATAATAATATCAGATATTTAAAATTTTCTTGCAAATAAGAACAAAACATGTACATTAAAGACAGTTGCATCCGCTACTGGCCTATGGAATAAGGGGATATCGATGGTAAATTCAGCTTTGAAACTCGTTGAAGCAGGTGGCATGGACAAGAAAAAAGCATTGGAAGCGGCCCTGAGCCAGATTGATCGGGCGTTTGGAAAAGGGTCAGTGATGCGCCTTGGTCAGCGGGAGACGCTGGATGTTGCCGCGATCCCGACCGGTTCGCTTGGTCTTGATATCGGCCTTGGGATTGGCGGCTTGCCAAAAGGGCGGGTGATTGAAATTTATGGTCCGGAAAGTTCGGGCAAGACGACCTTGGCGCTGCATGTTCTCGCGGAGGCGCAGCGACAGGGCGGCACCTGCGCCTTTATCGACGTGGAGCATGCGCTTGATCCCGTCTATGCCCGCAAGCTCGGCGTGAATGTGGATGAATTGCTCATCTCGCAACCGGATACAGGTGAGCAGTCGCTGGAAATTACCGATACGCTGGTGCGCTCCGGCGCGGTTGATGTGCTGGTCGTGGATAGCGTCGCGGCGCTGGTTCCGCAGGCCGAGCTGGAAGGAGAAATGGGGGATACGCATGTCGGGTTGCAGGCGCGGCTGATGAGCCAGGCGCTGCGTAAGCTGACGGGCTCGATTTCCCGCTCGAACTGCATGGTAATTTTCATTAACCAGATCCGTATGAAGATCGGTGTGATGTTCGGCAATCCGGAAACCACGACGGGCGGCAATGCTCTCAAATTCTATGCCTCCGTCCGGCTTGATATCCGGCGGATCGGACAGATCAAGGCAAAAGATGACATCATCGGCAACCAGACCCGGGTGAAGGTGGTCAAGAACAAGGTAGCGCCGCCTTTCAAGGTGATTGAATTTGACATCATGTATGGGGAGGGGATTTCCAAAACAGGTGAAATTCTCGATCTCGGGGTGAAGGCGGAGATTATTGAAAAATCCGGCTCCTGGTATTCCTACGACAGTCAGCGGATTGGGCAGGGGCGGGAGCAGGCGAAGCTGTTTCTTAAGGAAAATCCCGAGGTTGCCGCCGACATCGAACAGAAAATTCGGGCCAATGCGGGCGTTCTTTCAGAAGCTTTGCAAGGCATGCCCGAGACAGATAGCGATCGTGATGATGTGACCACGGATGATTGACAAATGCCCCGGCGAAAGCCGGGGTTTTTTTGTGATCCCCTTTCTTGCCCTGAGGTCTGATGGGTGAAAGACCAGAAAAAGAGAGATGTCTGTAGTGAAATTTGCAGGGCGCGGGAAAGCCGGGTTCGTTTTTCGTGACGGGAGAGGGAAATGGATGTCCTGCCACATCGCTCCAGGTACATTATGAGATCCATGGTAGTGGCATGTTGCCTGCCGGTCGCGGGCAATGAAAGGGCATAAGAAAAGCCGACGCGAGGGTCGACTTTTCATTTAGTGATTGCTGTATGACTGGCGATCAGGCCATCGCTTTTTTCAGATTGGCATCCAGCGCATCAAGGAACTGGTTGGTGGTCAGCCAGGGCTGATCGGGACCGACCAGCAACGCGAGATCTTTCGTCATCTCTCCGCCTTCAACCGTGGCAACGCAGACCTTTTCAAGAGATTCTGCGAATTTGTGCAATTCCGGATTGTTATCGAGCTTGGCGCGGTGCATCAACCCGCGCGTCCAGGCGAAGATGGATGCAATCGGATTGGTCGATGTTTCTTCTCCGCGCTGGTGCATCCGATAGTGACGTGTCACCGTGCCGTGGGCGGCTTCTGCCTCGACCGTGTCGCCATCGGGTGTCATCAGGACGGATGTCATGAGACCAAGCGAACCGAAACCCTGCGCAACCGTGTCGGACTGCACGTCGCCATCATAGTTTTTGCAGGCCCAGACATACTTGCCGGACCATTTCATGGCGCAGGCGACCATGTCGTCAATCAGGCGATGTTCATAAGTGAGCCCGGCCTTGTCGAACTTGTCCTTGAATTCGGTGTTGAACACCTCTTCAAACAAGTCTTTGAAGCGGCCATCATAAGCTTTCATGATGGTGTTCTTGGTGGACAGATAAACAGGCCAGCCCCGATTTAGGCCGTAATTCATACAGGCCTGGGCAAAACCGCGAATGGAGTCGTCCAGGTTATACATGCTCATGGCGACACCGCCGGAGGGGAAGTCAAAAACTTCAAATTCCTGGGCCGGGCTGCCATCGGCGGGTTCGAATTTCATGGTCAGCTTGCCGGGGCCCTTCACGACCATGTCGGTGGCGCGATACTGATCGCCGAAGGCATGACGGCCGATGACAATCGGATCTGTCCAGCCCGGAACGAGCCGCGGAACATTGGAACAGATAATAGGTTCGCGGAACACCGTGCCGCCCAGGATATTGCGGATCGTTCCATTGGGGGAGCGATACATTTTCTTCAGGCCGAATTCTTCAACCCGGGCCTCATCCGGTGTAATGGTGGCGCATTTCACGCCGACTCCATATTGCCGGATGGCATTGGCGGCATCAATGGTGATCTGATCATCCGTGGCATCGCGCGCTTCAATCCCGAGATCGTAATATTTCAGATCGATATCCAAATAGGGAAGAATGAGCTTGTCTTTGATAAAGGCCCAGATGATCCGGGTCATTTCGTCTCCATCCAGTTCAACAACCGGATTTTTGACTTGAATTTTTGGCATATCGACGTCCTTCTCAGCCTGTGAATTTTATTCTCTGCGGCAGCAAAATATCATTGCCCGCCAACAGTGCAAGCCGAACCGTCAAAAAAACGCGCTTTTCCGCTAAAATTTTGAGATATCGGGGTTAATTTCAGCTTCCGGCTCTCTTGTCAGGGCCGGGATGATATCCGCCAGATTGCTGACAACGGTAAAATACTCCCGCGCCTCCGGCTCAGCGAATCCGGCGCCGATCATATGCTCCACCAGGTCGAGGAGGGGCCGCCAGTAATCGTGATGATTGACGAGCAGAACCGGCTTGTCATGCAGGCCGATCTGCCGCCATGTTATCATTTCGAATGTTTCATCGAGTGTTCCGAGACCACCTGGCAAAACAGCAAAGGCATCAGACATTTCAAACATCTTCGCCTTGCGTGTATGCATGCTGTCAACCACATGCAATTCCGTCAATTTCTTGTGACCGACTTCAATATCATGTAGATGAGCGGGAATAATCCCGATAACCTGTCCTCCGGCATCCAGTGTCGCATCGGCGATAATACCCATCAGGCCAACATGCCCGCCGCCGTAGACGAGACGAATCCCGTGCGTTGCGAGTGCCGTACCAAGGGTTTTTGCCGCGTCGACATGAGCGGGATCTCTCGGCATCCGGGAGCCGCAGTAAACGCAAAGGGATTTAGTCTTGATCATGATGCAAACTATACTGGCAAAAGGAAAGATATGAAACTTCTCTTAGCCTGCTTTATGTGCGTCTCCCTGACCTTGACGTCAACCCCTTTATCGGCGGGAGAGGCGGATGTCATCGACGTCAAGGTGGTGAAAGTCGATGCTGATGTTTACCGCTTCTCAGTCACCGTGCAGCATAAGGACGAGGGGTGGGAGCATTATGTGGACCGTTGGGATATTCTCGATATGCAGGGTAATATGCTGGGCAGCAGAACGATTATGCATCCGCATGACAATGAACAGCCTTTTACCCGCTCGATGACCCTGTCCTTACCGTTACATGTGGAGAAAGTACGCATTCGCGCTCATGACACAGCTCATGGATACGGCGGCGCAGAGATGGAGGTGGCATTGCCGGAGTGATGGGGAAACAATTTTAAAGGTCGGCATTTTTTTGCCGTATATGTTTGTAACACTTATTCATTATATGGAGGTTGATATGGATAAGAAGTTCTCGCGGTCGCTGGCCGTGATCGCAATGGGGGTGGTGCTTTTTACCGGGGCGGCAATGGCCGATAACCATAGTACCGGTAATGCCGAGGCGGATCTGCGGATAGCCGAAATGAAGAAGCTGGGCGCGAATATGGGCGCAATTAGCAAGTTTGCAAAAGGCGAGGTGGCCTATAGCGACGCGCTTGTTGGCAATGCCAAGGAGATTGCGGCAATCGCGGCAAATATGGACACTCTTTTCCCGGAAGGGTCGGGCGTTGAGGAATCCCGCGCCAAGCCGGAAATCTGGAATGCGGAATATAAAGATGCCTTTGACAAGGATATCGCCGAGTTCAAGGCCGCGAGCGATAAACTTGTCGTTGCCGTTGAAGGAGGAGATGCGGCGACTATCGGCGCGGCGCTGAAAGAGACCGGCGCCAGTTGTGGGGCCTGCCACAAACAGTTCCGCAAACCCAAGGACTGATATATATGCGCATTTCCGGGCAGACCGGTTTTATAGGACGTATTCTGAAACGGGCAGGAGGGGAGAGAGCCTTTTTCCTCCTGGCGTTTTCCCTCTGCGTGGCGGGCGGCCTGACGCAAGAGGTTCGGGCGGATACGGATAATGACCAAGGCACGGAACGGGGCGCTTATCTGACGGCGGCCGGTGGCTGCTACGGCTGTCATACGGATATCAAAAACGACGGGAAGCCCTATGCGGGCGGGCGGGCGCTGGAAACTCCTTTCGGGACGTTTTATACGCCGAATATAACGGCGGACCGCATCAACGGGATTGGTAGTTGGACGGACAACGACTTCCTGCGCGCATTGAAGCGGGGAATAAGCCCCTCAGGACATTATTACTTTCCAGCCTTTCCTTATCCCAGCTATACGAAGATGAAGGATGAGGATGCCCTCGCCATCAAATCCTATCTGCTGTCACTTGAACCGGTTGCGGCCGAAAATAAACCGCATGAAATTGCGGCTCCCTTCTCCTGGCGCTGGCTGCAATGGGGCTGGCGGATATTGTTTTTTGAGGAAGAACCCTATCAGCCCCCATCGGGCGCCAGCGAAGCGGTCGCGCGAGGTGGATACCTTGTGGACGCCTTGACCCATTGCGGGGAATGTCATACGCCGCGAAATGCGCTTGGGGGCCCGGATTCAGGCCGGTATCTTGCCGGGACGCCGAACGGACCTGATGGGGAACGGGTTCCGAATATTACGCCCGATTCTGCGAGCGGAATTGGCGATTGGAGCGAAGGCGATATCGTAACCTTGCTCCGTGACGGGATGAAACCGGATTTTGACAATGTGCAGGGCAGTATGGCGGAGGCGATCGAACATGGTCTGTCGCATCTGACTGACGAGGATCTGGCCGCCATTGCCGCCTATCTCAAATCTATCCCGGCGATTGCGACTGGGGGCTCTTAGCAGGCCTGGCACCCCGTATTTCACTAAGGCCCTATTTCACTAAGGATTGCGTGATCGGGTCTGGGCGTTCATAATGACGCCGGATTATGGTTAATCGAGTGAGGCTCCGGTGCGCGTCTTTGTTATTCTGGCAATCTTGCTGCTTTTGGTGGCCGGTGTGTTTCTTTACCATCGCAGCGATCTGTTTTTTGGGGCTCCGGAACAGGCGACGGTTGGAGCGGCAGCGCCTGCCGGTGAGAAAGGGGCGGGATCTGCCGGTCAGACTCAGGCCGGGAATGGCAGCCCTGTGTCCTCACAGGCAAACGGCACAACAGCAACCACGCCGTCGCAGCCCGCAGTAATTGACAAGAAACTCGATGACCCGGCGGATGAAGAAGGCAAACGGCTGGCCGCTCTCCGCCCCGGGTTTGATATCATCCGTATAGACGCCAATTGTGACCTTGTCGCGGCGGGCCGGGCCGTTGCGGGCGCGGTAGTCGCCCTGCTGGTTGGGGATACCCGTGTGGGAGAGGTAACAGCCTCCGCCTCCGGCGAATGGGTCTTCACGACGGACAAACCGCTGCCATCGGGATCGCAGACGATTAATCTGATGGCCACAAACCCCGACGGAACGGAGCTGGAATCCGGCTCCCTGGTTATCATGAATGTCCCGGACTGCACGGCTCCGCTCGATCAGCGCGCACCGGCCATTGCCATGCTGGTGCCAAAGGATGGGAAAGAGGGGAGTTCAGGGGCGGCAAAACTCCTTCAAATGCCGGAAGCGAAGGGGGACGTGTCGGCCGCTATGGGATTGTCTCTCGGGGCTGTCAATTATGATGACAAGGGAGAGCTGGAACTTTCCGGCCATGGCCGCCCGGGGAGCAAGGTGATCGTTTATATGAACAACAAAGTGGTGGGAACAGCGACCGTCGATGCCGATGGTTCCTGGACTCTGATCCCCGATCAATCCTTGCCACCGGGGAACCATACATTGCGCATTGATCAGCTTGATGAGGATAACAAGGTGATTTCCCGTATCGAGCTGCCCTTTCAGAAGGCGGAACCGAGCGATGTTGTGCTGGCGCAGGCCAGTAATGGGTTAAGCGCTATCGTACAGCCGGGCAACAGTCTGTGGCGAATTGCCCGCCGTGTCTATGGCGAAGGCATGGAATATACGGTTATTTATCAGGCCAATCAGGATCAGATCCGCGATCCGGACCTGATTTTTCCGGGTCAGATTTTCAATCTGCCGAAAAAGAATTGAAACTCTTCGTCCGGACCGGTATGTCATAATCACCCGATCCGCCATTGATTATCATTCTTACTACT
This sequence comes from Sneathiella sp., assembly GCF_002694385.1. Taxonomy (GTDB): domain Bacteria; phylum Pseudomonadota; class Alphaproteobacteria; order Sneathiellales; family Sneathiellaceae; genus Sneathiella. Next base: position 5,800 of record NZ_NZMB01000023.1, on the reverse strand, counting down.
ATGGACCCCCTATGGGGGTCAGCCTCTTCTTTTGAAAATAGCTACAGTCAGATTATGAGCAGCCCCAAATTCGACAGTCACAACCAGTCTGACCGGCGTGGTCATATGCAAACCCTGTTGACTCTGGGGCAATATCTCTGGATGGAGGGGCGGAGTGATTTAAAGGTCCGGGTGGTTGCGGCCGCCCTGCTGATCATCTGCGCTGAGGTCGCATCGGTCTATTCCCCGTATATTATGAAATATATCGTCGATTCCATGACGGGGGATGTCAATCCGGTAATTGTGATGCCGGTCGGACTGATCATAGCTTTTGGCGCGGCGCGTGTGCTGACCCAGTCCTTTTCGGAATTGCGGGATGCGGTCTTCGCCAAGGTTGGACAGAATGCCATCCGCCAGGTTGCTCTGAAAACCTTCCGCCATCTGCATCAGCTTTCCCTTCGGTTTCATCTGGAACGGCAGACTGGCGGCCTCAACCGGGTGATCGAGCGGGGAACGAAGAGCATTGATTTTCTGCTGCGTTTTATGCTGTTCAACATCGTGCCGACGCTTTTGAAAATCCTGTTCGTCTCTGGTATTCTGCTCGTTGAATATGGCTGGCAACTATCGCTCATTACTCTTGGCACTCTCATTATTTTTATCAGCTTCACCTTTTCAGTGACGGAATGGCGACTGCGTTTTCGCCGGACCATGAATGAGAAGGACAGCGAGGCGAACACTAAAGCCATCGACAGCCTGATCAATTTCGAAACTGTGAAATATTTCGGCAATGAAGGACATGAGGCAAGGCGTTTTGATTCCGCCCTTGCCTCTTATGAAACCGCAGCCGTCAAAAGCAATACAACGCTTGCCATGCTCAATATCGGTCAGGGTCTGGTGATCAGTGCGGGGCTGGTGGCCGTTATGCTCATCACAGCGAATGGTGTTGTTGAGGGAAAATATACCGTTGGTGATTTTGTCGCGATACATTCCTTCATTATGCTGTTGATGATGCCGCTTAATTTTCTCGGCTTCGTCTATCGCGAGGTTAAGCAGAGCCTTGTGGATATGGAGAAAATGTTTGAACTTCTCACGATAAGCCGTGAAGTCGCTGATATGCCGGGTGCCCGGCCACTTGAACCGCAGGGTGGAGAGGTTGTCTTCCATCATGTAAATTTCGGGTATGAGAGCAATCGCCAGATCCTGCATGATGTGAGCTTCGCCGTGCCACCGGGGAAGACAACCGCCATCGTCGGGCCGTCGGGCGCGGGGAAGTCAACCATTTCGCGAATCCTGTTCCGTTTCTATGATGTGGATGGGGGCTATGTCACCATCGACGGGCAGAAGATTAACGAAGTGACGCAGGATTCCTTGCGCGCCGCCATCGGAATAGTCCCGCAGGATACCGTTCTGTTCAATGATACGATTCGCTATAACATTGGATATGGTCGACCCGGAGCGAGTGATGCGGAAATCGAGGAAGCGGCCCGTCTCGCCAGTATTGATAAATTTATCAGTGAACTGCCGGAGGGTTATAATACCTTGGTTGGGGAGCGGGGACTGAAGTTGTCCGGTGGGGAGAAGCAGCGCGTTGCCATTGCCCGTACCATCCTGAAACAGCCGCTTATTCTGCTGTTTGACGAGGCGACCTCGGCGCTTGATTCCCGAACCGAGAAGGAGATACAGACAAGCCTTGCGGAGGTTTCGCGCAACCGGACAACGCTGATTATCGCCCATCGGCTTTCGACAGTCGTGGAGGCGGATGAGATCATTGTGTTGGAGGCTGGCCGGATTGTCGAGCGGGGCCGACATCAGGAACTGTTGGCCATGGAGGGGCAATATGCCGCCATGTGGTCCCGCCAGCAAGAGGCGGCGAGCTATCAGGAGAAGCTTGAGCAGGTCATGGATTAGACGTTACAATCGTCATCAGAATCATCTGCGTCATCTTTTTGTTCTTTTTGCAGGACACATAAGGTATGACCTGTGTTCCAAAAATTCCGCAGGCCGGAGGTCATTTATATGGATATGCTGAAGTCAGTTCTGGTGCCGATCAATCGTGAAGGTCATCGATTCATCGCCATCTTTGCCGGGATAACACTCCTGCTATTCCTGTTCACCTGGCCCTTGCTCGGCTGGATCGGGGTCATTCTGACGCTCTGGTGCGTATATTTTTTCCGCGATCCCGAGCGGCATGTCCCGACACGGGAGGGACTGATCGTCAGCCCGGCCGATGGTGTTGTTCAGCTCATTGAGCGCGCGGTACCGCCGGAAGAGCTGGGTCTTGGCTCCGATGCGCGGCTTCGTATCAGCATCTTCCTAAATGTGTTCAATGTGCATGTGAACCGGGCGCCCATTGGCGGGACAGTAATCCGCCAGGTTTATCGCCCCGGCAAATTCCTCAACGCCTCCCTCGACAAGGCATCGGAGGAAAATGAACGCCACGCCGTCCATCTGAAGGACAAGGCGGGCAATGATATCGTTTTTGTACAGATTGCTGGCCTGGTGGCGCGGCGCATTGTCTGCTATCTCACAGATAATCAGGAAATCCGCACCGGGGAACGCTTCGGCCTGATCCGTTTCGGCAGCCGGACGGATATCTATCTCCCTGATGGGGTAGAGCCGCTTGTCGGGGTCGGTCAAAATATGAGCGGCGGGGAGACAATTATTGCGGATTTGCAGGCGAAAAATGACGCGCCGATGGTGGTGGAGGTCCGCTAGATGAGCTCCGAACAGCGTCGTCGTTTGCGTTTTACCTCGCTTAATTCGCTTATCCCCAACATGCTGACGACACTGGCGCTGTGCGCCGGGCTGACATCGGTGCGTTTTGCACTGGATGAACGCTGGCAGATGGCGGTTGTCGCGATACTGGCCGCCGGTGTACTTGACGGGCTGGATGGGCGGATGGCGCGGTTGCTCAACAGCGCGTCAAAATTCGGTGCGGAACTTGATTCCCTCTCTGATTTCGTCAGCTTTGGCGTGGCACCGGGGCTGGTGCTGTTCCTCTGGACGCTGGACAGCGGTCTTGGCGGGATCGGCTGGATTATTGCACTGGTATTCACAGTTTCCTGCGGGCTTCGTCTCGCACGGTTTAATTCCATGCTGGACCGCAAACAGCCAGCCTGGGCGAGCCGCTATTTCACCGGGATTGCGGCCCCGGCGGGCGCGTCAATCTCGCTTCTTTTCATGGTGATCAGCTTTTATTCGGACAATGATTTTTTCCGCAACCCTATCCTGAATGCGGCCTGGATGATGTTTATCGCCTTTTTGATGGCGAGCCGTATTCCCACCTTTTCCATCAAACGGTTGCGCATTGCCCGGCGCTTTATCATGCCACTCTTGCTGCTGGTTGGCGTTTTTGCGGCAATTTTACTCAGCTATCCCTGGCAATTGCTTTCACTGATAGCCCTTGTCTATATGGGAACAATCCCTTTTTCCATTATGAGCTACCGCCGTCTGATGGCGCAGGATGCCTCTCATACCGTTGAGGATGCCTACTGCGATGATGACGACGACGCGCAGGATGCACAGAATGAAAACGGCGATAACAGAAACTGATATCGCCGTTCCGACCCACCGGGGAATTCGTTCTTAGACCATCATTCTTATTCGGCGGGGGTTGTCTGGCTTCCGGCCTGCTGCTTTTCCGCCTTGCGTTCCCGGCGTCGCTCCAATGCTGCGCTGACATTGGCGCCCAACATCAGAAGGGCTGGTGTCATCAACAGTGTGAGCAGGGTTGCGAAGGTAAGGCCGAAGGCGACGGCCGTTGAAAGCTGCACCCACCATTGCGAGGAAGGGGCGCCGAATTCCACCACCCGTGAGATAAAATTGATGTTGAGCTGTAGCGTCATCGGCAACAGGCCGAAGATTGTTGTGACAGTCGTTAGCATCACCGGCCGTAAGCGCTGCGCGCCGGTCCTGAGCACGGCTTCCAATGCTGGCATTCCCTGCTTTCGTAAATGCGCATAGGTATCGATCAGAACAATATTGTTATTCACGACAATCCCGGCCAGAGCAATAACGCCGACACCGGTCATAACAATGCCGAAAGGCTGTCCCGTCACAATCAGCCCGACAAAGACGCCGATTGTCGACATGATCACCGCCGTCAGGATCAAAAAGGCGTGATAAAAGCTGTTGAACTGCGTCACCAGAATAATCGCCATGATGAAGAGGGCGACAAGAAAGGCTTTGCCAAGGAAATCCTGAGCCTTTTTCTGTTCTTCATCCTCGCCCTTGAAACGGTAGGAGACTTCCGGGTCGAGATTGGCCTCATTTGCCATCCAGGCCTGAATTTCCCGCACCTTGTCATCCACCAACACGCCCGGGACAACATTGGCCTTCACTGTCATGATGCGCTCAGAGTTTGACCGATTGATGCTGCCGACCTTTTGTTGCGCTGATCGGGTTACAAAATTCGAGATCGGGATCATGCCCATATTCGTCATGACCCGCAGATTGTCGAGTTGATCAAGGCTGCGTTTGTCATCCGGAAAGCGTAGGCGAATATCAACTTCGTCATCGGCATCATTGGGGCGATACTCATCGACCTTGATGCCGTTGGTGACGAGCTGGATCGTTTTTCCGACCGTCTGGATATCGGCGCCAAAGCGTCCGGCCTTAGCCCGATCGACGGTAATCTGCCATTCAATGCCGGGAATCGGGCGGCTATCCTCCAGATCAATCAAATCCTGGACGCCCGTTTCCAGATGGCTGCGGATTTTTGCTACCTCGATGGGCAGCAGCTCCGGATTGCGGGAAGACAATTCAATCTGGATATTCTTGCCGGTTGGCGGTCCGGCGTCAGGCTCGCGCGTTTCAACCAAAATACCGCCCAGATGTGCTGTCCGCTTGCGAATATCCTCAAACACGGTTTCGGCGGGGCGGCGATCCTGCCAGTCCCTGAATTCCATCTGGATCGTCCCGATGACGTCTTCGGAAACATCGCGCTGGCCCCGGACATTGGCGCTGACGCGTGTATAGATGGATTTGAAATCATCGAGTTTGAGGATTTCATGCTCCACCTCTCGGACAAGCTGGTCTTTTTCGTCCATCGACATATTGCCGCGGGCATGAACATAAACGAGCGCCATTTCCGGCTCGACATCAGGAAAGAACTCAATCCCGTTGCCATGGGTCGCGTAATAGGCCTGCACACCGATAAGGGTCGCGAGGCCCAGCAGGACAATTTTGCCCGGATGCTTGACGCAGACTTCCAAAAGGCGGACATAGCGACCGGTCAGCCCGCCGATTTGCCGTATGTCGCCGCCTTCCGCCGCCGCCAGCGCGGCCAGGGTTTTTGAATTGGTCGATCCCGCCTTGCCGAAAACGGAGCCGAGAGTGGGGACGAAAATCAGCGCCATCAGGAGCGAGCCGGTCAGTGTCGTAATGAGTGTGAGGGGCAGGAAACGCATGAATTCACCGACTGTTCCGGGCCAGAACATCAGTGGCATGAAGACCGCCAGCGTTGTCGCGGTAGACGCGATAATCGGCCAGGCCATGCGTTTGGCCGCAAGAGCGTAGGCATCCCTCTTGTTAAGACCCTCTGCCAGTTTCCGGTCCGCGAATTCGGTTACCACAATGGCGCCGTCCACCAGCATGCCAACAGCAAGGATGAGGCCGAATAGCACGACAATATTGATGGTCAGCCCGAACAGATACATATACAGAATGCCGATCAGGAATGACCCCGGAATAGCGAGGCCCACCAGCCCCGCTGTCCGCATACCAAGCGCGCTGATCACGACAATCATCACAAGGATGATGGCGCTGATGATATTGTTTTGCAGGTCGCTGAGCATGGTCCGGATATCGCCGGACCGATCCT
>NZ_NZMB01000022.1 GCF_002694385.1 Sneathiella sp. | reverse complement strand
GCCCCAGCCTCGGCGAAGATACCGACCGTGTCCTGAAACAATATCTCGGCTTCGACGATGCCAAAATCCAATACCTCAGACAAATCGGCGCTATATAGAAGGTTTTTCGAAGAAGACCACGCCATATCGTACAATAGATGGACAAAAAGCGGCCCCGGGAGGGTGCCGCTTTTTGTTCGTTCGCGCAGGTTGTGGCTGCCTGCTATATGGCCTTGAACCGCGGGATATAAACGCCGTCACCAATGTCATCCCACCAAAGCCGGACTTGCATGCCGATATGAATTGAATCAGTCTCGGTTACGTTGCTGATAAAGCGGATACCCGGCAGTTCAGGAAAAGTCACAATGGCGACGATATAGGGCAGTTGATCGCTGACAGCCGGATGGCTGGCATGATGGATACGTGTGAAGCTGAATATTTCGCCAATTTCAGGCGCCTCCTGCCAGTGAACATGCGTTGAGCGGCATTTAGGGCAAACGGGGGTTGGTGGGTGCCGCAGGGTGTGACAGTCGTTGCAGGACTGGAATGCCAGACGGCGGTTCGAACATGCCTCCCAGAATCCGGCATCGTCCATATTTGGTTCCGGTCTTGGCATGGTTTCAGGAAATAAAGACATTACACCCTCCCTAAGATAAGTCCGCCCGACGGGGCCACGCCGAGCCCGCCGGTTACAAGGCAGGTCTGGGCATCTTTTACCTGTGATGTTGATTGACCACGCAGTTGACGCACCCCTTCATTGATGAGATTGACGCCATGGACATAAGCTTCCGAGAGCTGGCCGCCGGACGTGTTGATCGGCAGTTTGCCGCCTTCCCAGCGGATATTGCCCTCTTCGACGAAGGCGCCGCTTTCCCCTTGTCCGCAAAAGCCGAAATCTTCGAGTGCCATCAGCACCAGCCCGGAAAAGTGATCATAGAATTGCGCAACGTCGATATCGCCCGGTGTGAGGCCTGCCTTTGCAAAAAGTGTGCGGGCATTCTGTTTATTGTTTGTAGAACAGTAATCTTCATCGGGCATGTTGTGTGAACCGAGAGGGCCGGTCCCCCAACCCGGGCCGCTGCCATGGGCGGATGCCAGAACCTCAACCACTGGGCCGGGGAGGTCCCGCGCGCGTTCCCGGGTTGTAATCACAACAGCGGCGGCGCCGTCGGTTTCAAGGCAACAGTCATAAAGGCGCAAGGGCTCGGCGATCCAGCGAGAGGATAAATACTGGTCGAGATTGAGCTCTCTCCCTCCCATCACTGCGCGGGGGTTGCGGTTTGCATTTGCCCGTCCGGACAAGGCAATCTCCGCCAGATGCAATTCTGTAATCGGATAGTCATGCATGAACCGCTGAATGAGGGGGGCGAGCATCTGGGCGGGGGCAAAAAAGCCAAACGGGCTGACAAAATTTCCATGCGTCCGCCCCTGGCCAAACTTTCCAAATCGTCGCGTTTGCCCCTGACAGAGGCCGCGATAAACAACGATGGTTTCGGCATGACCCGCCTCTATCGCGGCGCAGGCCTGAGCAACGGCGCCGGTCGAGCCGCCGCCACCGCCGCCCCATACCATGGATGTCCAGCGTACCACCGGAACGCCGAGAGCCACCTGCATCAGCATTGCTTCGTTTGAATCATTTGAAAAAGAAGCAAAGCCATCAATGTCTTCTGGATCGAGATTGGCATCGCGCACCGCGGCAAGGATGGCTTCGGCGGTTACCTGAAACTGGCTGCAGTCCGTTATCCCGCCCCATCGTGTGAACTCGCTCTCGCCGATCCCGACGATACAAGGTTTTTTCGTCGCGCTGGTCATGAATTGCAAACTCCTCCCGGATATTATTCTTATCAATTATTTATAATATAGACATATTAGATATCTCAAATCAACAAATTTTGTAAATCCAGTGAGTGTCTGCATCCGGGCGCTGTAACGGGATTGTGTCATTGGAGTTGGTACGGGTAGGCCTCATTGATGCAGTCGGCAGGAGCCTGGATACGCCGTCGATCATATTGCCCGGGGTGAATTGCCGTTTTGCGTTCGCTATGTGCTAAATTTGCTTGTTGTTCTTGAACTCTGTCACGCTAATCTGGAGTTGGATGTGACTGCGCCATGAGGCGTCAGATAGAGAATATCATTAATTCAGCAAAAGGAACCCGCGTTGATTATGTCAACAGTCGCTGACTATTTATGGCGGAATATCAGTAATCTGGGCGTCAAGACGGTGTTCGGATTGCCGGGGATTACAACCTTGCCGGCGATGGAGGCCATGAGACGGATCGGCGCGCCGGAATTCGTCGTGACGCGGCATGAACAATGTGCAGGCCATATGGCGGATGCCGCGGCCAGGCTCGGTACGAAGCCGGGCGTTTTACTTGTCGACCTTGGTCCCGGACTTGCCAATACGCTGACGGCCGCGCTCGCGGCAATGCGGGATTCGTCGCCCTTGCTGATCATTGCCGGACAGGAACATCAGTCGCTGATTGGCCGGGAAGTCTGGCATGAAATGCCGGAAATTGCCGTGTTTTCGCCGATGTTGAAATATTGCGAGCGAGTTGAGAGCGCCGATGCATTTCCGCGCCTTCTTGACCGGGCTCTGCGTTTTGCGCTGTCGGGACGGCCGGGGCCGGTCCTGTTGAGTGTGCCAAAAAATCTTTGGGATCAGGATATCCGCGCGCCTTTGAAACCCTTTGCCGAAGCCTTCCTGCCGGAACCGGCGGAGGCTGCTATCGACGCCGTTATCGGGCGATTGATGGAATGCGCGCGGCCTGTTGTCGTTGTGGGCGGCGGCGGCCGGCGCCCGGATGCCCGGGAGGCCATCCGGCAGATGTGTGAGCGGTGGGAGATGCCGGTCGTAACCTCGCCAAACGGGCGGGGCGTTCTGCCGGAAGACCATTCGCTTTGTCTGGGGCATGCGGGCCGGTTCGGGCAAACCCATGCGAGTGAGACATTACGCGAGGCCGATCTTGTCCTGTCGCTCGGTTGCCGGCTGGATGATCTGACGACACATGACTGGTCCCTGCTGAGCCTACAGCAGACGATCATTCAAGTGGATGTCGAAGCGGCGATGATTGCCCAGAACTGGCAGGTAGATCTGGCGATCGTAAGTGATGCCGGGGCCTTCTCGCGAAAGATGACAGAGAAGTATCAAAAGCCCTCCTCCGTCTTCTGGGATCTCCGTTCGCGAGCGCGCGACAGGCTCGATAAACGGAATGAATTTTATGCCATTCATGACACAGAGGCGGTCAAGCCGCAGGCGGTGATGAAGGCGCTTGAAACTACGGCATCGGATCATCACACCATTGTTATGGGGGGCGGACGGTTCCAGCAGTTTGCGGGAGAATGGCTGGTGCGGCAGCCGGAGAATTTCTTTTATGCGGCGAACTCCGGCACGGTCGGGTTTGCCCTTTCCGCGGCGATCGGTGCCGCAACGACATCGCCGGACCGGCAGGTTATTTGCATTCTCGGGGATGGGGATTTCACCATGCATTGCCAGGAACTGGAAACCGCGGTTCGTATCGGGGCGAATGTTAAGGTGGTCATTCTCAACGATTTTGCCTTCGGCGCCATGAAAGCCCGTCAGAAAGTCAGCTATGGAACGGAATATGGCAACGCGGATTTTGCGGCGCTTGCAAAATCATTCGGCGCGGAGGGGTGGCGAATTACAAAAGGGACGGAAATTGATGAAACAGTCGGTCGGTTGCTTGAGGCGACAGGTCCGGCGGTGATTGACGTTCATATTGATCTTGAGGAAAACAGATCTCTGCTATTCGGCCATGACATTGGCCAGAAAGAAAAGACGGCGATCCGTTAGATCGAATACGCGCCGGTTAATTTTTCTTCCGCGAGGGTCAGGAACTCCTTGGCTGCGACCGGAAGCAATCTTTCAGAGAGAACGCAGAGGTCAATCGTGCCCCCCGTCAGGGCGGCGGATCGTATCGGCCGGGCGATCAGCTCGCCATTTTCGAGTTCCTTTCTGACAGCGTAAGTATGAAGCAGCGAGATTCCATCCCTGTTTTTTGCGAAAGCACGTAAAGCCTCGATTGAGTTGGTTTCGAGCGTCGGCACCATGGGAACCTTGGATTCCCTGCATGCCTGATCAATCAGATTGCGAATGCCGAACGTTGTGACGGGAATGGCGATGGGACATTTTGCAATCTCTCTCAACTCAAACTGTTCGACCGTGCTGAGTTTATATGACGGGGCCATAATTGCCATGACCGGATCTTTAATTCGCAGCCGATATTCTATTTTATCGAGGGCGGGCGCATTAAATGCCAGTCCGATATCCGCCGTCCCGGACAGGAGCTGTGTCGTCACATCCGCTGCGCTGGCAACAAGCAGTTGAAAGTTGATTTCGGGATATTCCTGCCGAAAGGCGGACACGAGCGGCGATAAAAAAGAACCGATCATGCCTTCGATGGCGGCAATTCTCACGGTACCACGCTTCATGTTGCGGAGTTGCTGTATTTCCGATCCAAGCCGGCGCAGGGCCAGCAGGCTGTCGACAACATATTCGCTGTATATCTCACCCGCCGCCGTCAGCTTCATGCCCCGTGGCAGGCGCTCAAAAAGAACTTCGCCAACCTCTGCCTCCAGCTTTGAAATCTGCCGACTGATGGCCGATGAGGCGACATTCAGATTGTCACCCGCTTCCCGGATTGATCCGGTCCGGGCGACTTCGTGAAAATACCGCAGGACGGTAAGATGCTGCGCATCTCTCGCCTTCGGCATCAGTGACGGGAGGTCTCGATCCATGGGAGTTTATTTACATCCATTCTGTATCGACCGGATTCAGGCATATCGTTGCCAAATTGGCAATAGATTGTTCCATATTATGTACTTGTTGGCAATGATATAAATATGGTTGACTATTTTCAATGTTAATCAAGGCGCTTCAAGCTCGGGGCAGGGTATATGCAATCTTCATCGGACTTTTTGATATTCGACAAGGTAACGAAAGTTTTCGAAAGTCCGGATGGAGGATCGGTCACCGCGCTTGATAATTTTTCTCTAAATGTCGCTGACGGAGAGTTCGTTACGGTCGTTGGGCCCTCCGGATGCGGGAAATCCACATTGCTTAATCTTGTTGTCGGCCTGGATAAGCCGTCGTCGGGTCAGATTCTGATTAATGGCAAACCTGCATGGCAACAGCTTCTGAATATCGGCTATGTCACGCAGGAAGATAACCTGTATCCGTGGCGCACCTTGCGGGAGAATGTCGAATTCCCTCTTGAAATAAGGGGAATGGCGAAATCAGAACGCAGAAAACGAAGCGAAGAACTGCTGCAAAGAGTTGGGCTTGCCGGGTTTGAAAACCGCTATGCGCATCAGCTTTCGGGCGGGATGCGTCAGCGCGGCAATATCGTCCGTGCGTTGTCGTTCGATCCGGGGTTGATCATCATGGATGAGCCTTTTGGTCCTCTTGATGCGCAAACGCGGATTGTGCTGCAGCAACAGCTGCTGGATTTGTGGTTGCAGGACAAGAAGACCGTGATCTTCATTACCCATGATTTGCAGGAAGCCATCGCGCTTGGGGACAGGGTTGTTGTCATGACCGCGCGTCCGGGCAGGATACGCTCCGTCTATGACATCAAGCTGTCCCGGCCCAGAGATCTGCATCACCTTCATGATGATCCTGAATTTCGCACGGCGCTGTCGGATTTATGGGATGAACTGGCGGATGAGGTTTCGGCTGCCAATGCGATGGGGAGATAAGGTTATGTTGGATGCCGGAAAATCCGAACAGCAAATTAAATCCGCAGCCAAAGGCAAGCGGGCATTCGACACGACCCTGATCTGGCAATTGGCCATTCTGGTGGTTTTGCTCGGCTCTTGGGAAATTCTATCGGGACGCCTGTTTGATTCCTTCTGGGTATCCAAGCCAAGCCTGATCATCGGCTATATATACAACTGGTTCGTCAATGGTGACTTCTTCCGGCATCTGAATGCCACGATGACGGAGATAATCGTCGGCTATTCAATCGGGGCGGCCCTTGGCCTTGCTCTGGGGCTGCCAATCGGGCGGATGGAGAAAACGGCAAAAATACTCGATCCCTTCCTGCTCGCCCTGAACGGGATTCCGCGCGTTGCGTTGGCGCCCCTGTTCGTGATCTGGTTCGGCATTGGGATTACGCCGAAAATTGTCCTGGTTTTCACCCTGGTGTTTTTCGTTGTCTTTTATAATTCCTATGCCGGTGTGCGTTCTGTCGAACGACGTTATGTTGACCTTGCATGGGTGATGGGCGCAAGATCTTTCAGCCTTTTTACAAAGGTCATTTTACCGGCGGCCATGCCCTATATCATTCTCGGCCTCAAACTCTCCATTCCCTATGCCGTCATCGGGGCGATCATTGGGGAGTTTATTGCTTCAAGTGAAGGGCTTGGCCACAAAATCCAATTGGAAACAAGCGTTTACAATACAACAGGGACGATGGGCGGCATTGTTGTCCTGATGATCCTGGTTGTCTTTTTGAATTCCCTACTGGCATGGATTGAACGTCGCGCCCTGGCATGGCGGCCGCCGTCGCGTTCAGGGGATGCCGGGGGTCAGGGACTCTGATCCGACATCCGGGCAATCGTACGTAAGCGCAGAAATTGAAATCTGGACCCGACCACAGCTTGAACAGGAGACGAATATGGCGAAGATACAGGGCATTCCCCGCAGATCATTTTTGACAGGAACCGCCGCCACACTGGCGCTGGCGGGAACCATGAGATTTAACCGCACGGCTTTTGCGGCGACCACCCTGCAAAAAATCACGGTGACGCAGGCCGTTACCTCTCTCGCGTTTATCCAGAATTATCTGGCGCGGGAACTGGGCTATTTCAAAGATGAAGGTCTGGATGTCGAAATTGTCGTGACGAACGGCGGCGGCCCGGATGTGCAGGCCGTTATCTCCGGCGATGCGGCCTTTACGATTAATGACGGCGCGCAGGTGCTGCCGGCATTCGTGCGGGGGCTGGACATGAGATGTATCATGGCGACGCTTGACAAAAATCTCATCAATGTCTCCATGGAGAAAGAAACCGCTGAGCGTTTGGGACTAACGCCCGATAGTCCGATCGAGGATAAGCTCGCCGGTCTGAAAGGGCTTAAAATCGGTATTACCCGGCCGGGGTCGTTGACCTGGCAGCTTGCGCGCTTCAATCTGGCGAAGGCGGGGCTCAATCCGGATACGGATGCGACGATTGTCGGCCTTGGCGGCGGCCCGGCTGTCGCTGCGGCGCTTGAGAATAAAGATGTGGACGCCATTTATATTTCCGTTCCGCTCGGCGAGCGTGTCGTCCATGCCGGGAAGGCAATCACCCTGATAGACAACTCCAGCGGTCAGGACCCGAACCTGCCGTCTTTCATGATGGAAGGTTTGTGGACAACGCCGGAATATATGAAGGGAAACCCGGAAACCTGTCAGGCGATGGTGAATGCCCTGCGCAAGGCGTCCCGCTTTGTGCTTGAAAATGATCCGAAGACAATCAGCGAGCCATTGAAACCCGTGTTCGGTGCGTTGGGAGACGAGGTTCTGGAAATCGGCGCCGGGATGGTGAAGGAGGCGGTTTCCGCATCAGGACAGTTTTCAGAGGAAACCCTCGACGTGACGCAAAATGTGCTTCTGCTGAATAAGTCGATTGCGGGCAGTGTGGCATTGGACGATGTGTTCGACGGACAGTTTCTGAAATCATGAGACACCCTCGACGGATCGGCCTGATTGGATTTGGGGCAATAGCGAAAGTTGTCATGGATGTTGTTGACCAACATTCACGCAATACAATTATTGCTGCCGTTCTGGTCAGGCCGGGCGCAGCTTCCATAAACAGCCTGCCGACTGGTTGCCAGGTCGTGGACAAGGTCGAAGACCTTATCGCGCTGGCGCCTGACGGCATTTATGAATGTGCGGGGCATGACGCCGTTCGGCAGTATGGGGCGATGGTTCTCACTGCCGGGGTGGCTTTCTCCATTGTCTCCGTCGGTGTTCTTGCCGATGCCCATTTGAGGGCGTCTTTATATGAAAAAGCCGCCAAAAGCGGTGCCAGAATCTCCATCATTACGGGCGCGATAGCAGGGGTTGAGGCCCTGTCGGCCGCGCGTTTTTCGGGGCTTCAGAGTGTCGAACATACGGTCATCAAACCTCCGGAGGCATGGAAAGGCACACCGGGCGAGCTATTCCTTAAGACCGCCCGACATGGGGAGCCCACGGTTCTGTATGATGGATCTGCGGAAGGGGCGGTCAAGCGATATCCGAAGAATGCCAATGTTATCGCAACGATTGCCCTGGCCGGTCTTGGCTTTGAAAACACGCGGGCGATCCTGATTTCAGATCCGACAACCTCCTCAAATGTGCACTCTCTGAAGGCATTGGGTGATTTTGGCAACCTGTCTGTCGAGATTGCGGGCAACTCATTGCCCGATAATCCAAAAACGTCGATGCTGGCCGCCTATAGCGTGGCCCGGTCCATCATTCTCCGTAGCGGCGAAATCATCATCTGACCGCATCGGCAACTCCCGTAAAGCTGCCAATACTGTTTCTGCCTTTCAAAACAATCCCCCGATGGACCGCCACCGCCAATTCATTTTATATTACGGCCTGAAATAACCGGATTGAGGAAGGGGGAGCCTATGGGCCCGACATCGAACAGCTATATCTCGCAGCGTATAAAGCTTCATTATGCGGACTGGGGGAACCCGGATGCGCCGCCGCTGCTGCTTATACATGGCGGGCGGGATCATTGCCGGAACTGGGACTGGGTGGCGGAAGAGCTGCGGCATGACTGGCATGTCATTGCGCCGGATTTGCGCGGGCATGGTGATAGTGGCTGGTCAACGGATGGCAATTACAGTGTCCAAAGTTATGTGTATGACATTGCACAGCTTATCCATCAAAAGGAGCTGAGCCCGGTAACGATTGTCTCGCATTCCATGGGGGGAAATGTGGCGATCCGGTATACTGGGCTTTACCCAGATAATGTCAGGAAGCTTGTGGCGATTGAAGGTCTCGGGGCGTCTCCAAAAATGATCATCGAAGCGCAGGCGCAACCGGTCGCCAAGCGCTGGCGCGACTGGATTGACCAGAAACGCGCCGCCAGCGCCCGGACGCATCGCCGCTATGCCACGTTTGAAGACGCGCTGGCGCGCATGAAGGCGGAAAACAAGCACCTGTCTGACGCGCAGGCTCTGCATCTCACAACGCATGCGGTCAATCAGAATGAAGACGGTACGTTCAGCTGGAAGTTCGATAATTACATGCGCGTCTGGAGCCCCTTCGATATCAGCCCCGAAGAAGCTCATCAATTGTGGGGGGATATCACCTGCCCGACAATGCTGTGTTATGGCAAGGATAGCTGGGCGTCAAACCCGATGGATGACGGGCGTATAAAATATTTTAAAAATGCGATTGTGAAAAATTATGAAAATGCGGGCCATTGGCTGCACCATGACCAATTTGACAGATTTATCGCAGATTTGAGAGAGTTTTTGTAAATTTTAAAAATGGTGCCCAGGGGCGGTGACGAACCACCGATCGCGGATTTGCAGCCTGGGCGGTGTTTAGGGTCAGGACCCATTACGTTGCACAATTCTGTCTCCGAAAACGGCGAAGCGCAGAATGAAGCAAAGTAATGGGTCTGGCCCTGTATCCTGTTTGACGGTAGCCACATCATAATGCCCGAGATCTGTTTTGTGGCTTCCTGCCCGCTCAGGAAAAGATCTAAGCCGCCTGAATGTCTCTGAGGAAAGTTTCAATGTCTTTCTTTAAGTCATGAGATAAGCGATCCAGAGATTCCGAGGCGGAAAGAACCTGCCCCGCCGCGGCCCCGGTTTCCTGAGATTTCTTGGAAACCAGTTCGATTTTTTCAGAAACTTCATTCGTTCCCACAGAAGCTTCCTGAACATTCCTGGAGATTTCATTGGTTGCAGCCGATTGTTCTTCCACGGCGGAAGAAATCCCCGCAGTCGTGGTCCGTATTGACTGGATAACTTTTCCGATTTTTTCAATCGCACTTACAGTTCCATCGGTGGAAGATTGCATTTCACTGATTTGCAGCGAAATTTCTTCTGTAGCTTTCGCCGTCTGGTTGGCGAGGCTCTTTACTTCACTCGCAACGACCGCAAACCCTTTTCCTGCTTCGCCTGCGCGGGCGGCCTCAATTGTTGCGTTCAGCGCCAGTAGATTTGTTTGTCCGGCGATATCATTGATGAGACTTATTACTTCGCCAATTTTCTTGGCGGAAATGGCTAATTCGTTGACTGTTTGACTGGTGCTCTCCGCCTCTCTAACTGCACTTTCAGAAATTTCGGCCGCTTGCGTGGTTTGTCTGCCAATCTCACCTATAGATGATGTTAGTTCTTCTGCGGCAGAGGCGACAGTTTGTGTATTGGTCGAAGCTTGATTCGCCGCTGCGGCGACTGCGGTTGATAAGGTGTTTGTTCCGTCCGCATTATCCACCAGGCTGTTGGCGGTTGTCTGCAATTCAGTGGCGGCACCAGTTAGTGTCGCTAAAAGCTCAGTGATTTTTGTTTCAAAAGAATTCGTAAGAGCGGAGATCTGTTCAGTCTTTCGCTTTTGCGCCTCGGCCTCTGTCCGTTCTCTATCTCGCTCTTTTTCAAGACGAGCTTCTTCCTCTTTTTGCCGCTCAATAGTGCGCTGATGTTCTAATTCTTGGGCCTTTGCCTGCTCCGCTCTCAGCTTGTCACTCTCGATCAACTTCAATCTGAAGTCTTCCAAAGCCCGGTTCATTTTGCCGACTTCATCGGATTTATCGAGGCCGGGGATCTCCAAATCCAGATTTCCATTGGCAATTTCAAGCATGCATTTCTGCAGTTGCGTAAGCGGAGACAAAACCCGTCTGACAATCAGCCAGCCGGCAACCATCAGTGTGATGACGAGGAGCCCCAGCACGGAGTATGTAATAAGGTTCCAGAAACTTGTGGCGTCTTCGGCCTTTCTGATCACCGATTCCGTACGATTTCCGAGAGCGACAAAAAAGTCGTCAATGGGTTTCATGATCTGAGATTTATATTCGTGGTAATCTTTTGAATGTAACAGTATAGCTGCGCGATCCAGATCTTCTTCCGTCGGGGGTCTCTTAACGGTATATTCCCCGTTTTCTCCCTTGAATACTCCTTCAACGGCATTCATGGCTTCAACTTCAAGGCCAACGAGGCCATCTGATTTGGCGTTGGCCTGTTCAAGCAACTTGAACTCATTTTCCGTGAAACCGGCGTCTTTCATAAGTTGCATCAGAGAAATTGTCTGTCCGGAACCACGGGGTTGAGTATTCCCGCCAGCAACAAAATCCCAATAAATTCTGTGGTAATCGAGGGGACGTGGCTTTTCACCGTTGCGGATACTAACAATATCCTGATATTGCTGTTTGAAGGACGGTTCGCCCGTTACCACAAACACCCGTCCCAGACGCGTTAGATCATCAGAGCTTTGCCGCATCTCATCAGCCAGCAAATAGCTGTCATACTGACTTTTATAACTTTCCGAGATGTCTTTTCCTTTTAAGGAAAGTTGCGTAAAAGCGGCAACCAGCATTGCCATAACGACAACACTGAGACCTGCTATTAATAAAAAAGTGTTCTTTATGGATATGTTCATAATATTTTTGCTCTTTAAAAATCGATTTTTAATATACAAATAGAGCTAATATTCGTTAACATATTGTATATGGAGTTTCATTTTTTGGGGCGCGGCGCGTTTGTTCGGCCAGATGATAGCCTTGGGGTAATATGGATCGCGGGAATGGAAATAGATACATTTCCATATACCGCCAATCCGTGAGTTTGGGTCGCAAAGCAAATACTAGAGTCGGCCTTACAGCAGCCAGGTGTTATCGAACCAACCTCATACCCAATGCACAATTGTTTTCAGATATTGCAATAACAAAGCAAATGCTGGTGTGGGTGGAAGATTAAGCCTCTATATAACTCCGCTATTTCTTAATTCTGTAATCCGACTTTCGCTTAGCCCGAGGGATTTATAAACTTCGTGAGTGTCCTGTCCATGCCGCGGTCCGGTGCTGGATACAGAGCCGGGCATATTGGCATATTTCGGGGTGACGGCTTGCATGGCAACGGGCCCGAGTTCCGGATCTTCGACCTTGATAATGGCATCACGGGCCTTGAACTGCTCGGAATTGAAGATGTCCTCTATCGAGAATACGGGACCGCCCGCAACGCCGCCCGCCTTCATTTCTTCCAGCGCTTCGTTCTGCGTACGATCCGCAAACCAAGCGGCGACGATTTTATCGAGTTCTTCTGAATGCACCACTCTGTTGCGGTTCGTTGAAAACCTGGGGTCGGTAATCAGTTCAGGCCGCCCCATTGTCCGGGCGAAATTTTCAAAAATCGATTGGGCCGAGGCGCTTAAGGATATCCATTTGCCATCTTTGGAGCGGTAAATGTTGCTCGGGCCGGCATACTGGCTGCGGTTGCCGGATCTTTCCCGGATCTCGCCAAGCTGATCATATTCGATCGGCAGGAATTCCAGCAGCCGAAACATGGATTCCACGAGGGACAAATCGATAATTTCACCGGGTGCGTCCGGATTTTTCGCCTTATGCCAACAGGCAATAATGATCCCAAGGGCACCAAAAATGCCAGTCGTCGCATCAGCGATGGGAAAGCCGATATGCATGGGCCCGCTTTCCGGGTAGCCGCAGAGATAGGTGAAGCCGGAGAAAGCTTCTGCAACGCGTGCAAAGCCGGGGTCTGTCGCATTGGGGCCTGTTTGTCCGTATCCGGATACACGAAGAATAATAAGGCCTGGATGGCGCGCCTGAAGAATCTCCGGGGAGAGACCATATTTTTCCAATGTGCCGGGCCTGAAATTTTCTACCAGCACATCAAAATTACCAATGACGTCGAGAAGCAACTCCCGGCCCTGAGGCTTGCGAATGTCGAGCGTTATGCCCTTCTTATTCCGGTTTGTGACCTTCCACCAAAGCGGCTTGCCGTCCTTGTGCGGTGGCAGGTCGCGCAAGGGGTCCTCCTGATCCGGCAGCTCGACCTTGATAACATCGGCACCGAAGTCGGCCAAAAGGCTTGACGCCATCGGTGCGGCCAGCATGGTGGCAAGGTCCAGTATTTTTAGGCCGGAAAGGAGTTGTGGCTTTTCGTTCACTTTTTTTCCTATCTGTTGATGGAGTCATATTCTTCGCCGATGAGTTTCGCGGCCTTTAATGCAGCGGGCGCGCATTTGTGCCGGTAGCTTTTGTTGTACCTGCTGCGAGGCATTGCGATTGCAATTGCTGCTATTACTTCACCTTCTCTGTCGTATACGGGCGCGGCAACACCAGAGGCTTCTTCCGCCCATTCTCCTTGTGCGGTGCCCCATCCGTTTTCTTTGATGTGTTCCAGCCGGCCTAGAAGCACGTCTTTTGTCAGGCTATATTTCCTGGCTATTGGATCGGTCTCAATGAATTCAAAGAGTGACTCTCGTTCCTCCTCAGTCATGCCTGAAACGAGGCAGGCCCCTGATCCGCTCAGATAGACGCGATTGCGTCGCCCAACTTCCATGACATATCGAACCGGCTGCAGGCTGGCCTCTGTTGCGATAACAACACGATCCCACCCTTCCCGGACGAGGATGGTTGCTGTTTCGCCGGTTTCCTCCCGCGCGACACGCAGATGCTTCCTGGAGATTTCTGCAAGGCCATCCCGATTGAGCATTGCATCGACCAGCGCCAGGCAACCAAAGGAAAGGGAATAGCGATCACTCGCTGGATCCTGAACGAGCAATCCTTCATATGCCAGAGTTCTGGCGAGGCGGAATGTGGTGACCTTGTTGAGTTTCAGCTCCTCGGTCAACTCCTTGAGAGACATGTCTCTGCTGCCACCTTTAAAGGCCCTTAGAACAGTGACTGCACGGCTGACCGTTTGCAGATACTGTGTCGGATATGTCTTTGCCGCTTTCACAGCGATGCCTCCCGCATTTTTTAAAACCCGTTGACGTCGTCCGATAACGTCATTGGTCATGTTGACCAATGTTTCTTGACTATACTACCCATTTCAAGATATTGTTTCAATATAAGATATTTCATTACATATAATGAAACAACAAGGCAAGACAACTTTCGTCTAAGCTTTTGTTTTGGGAGGAGGAGATATGAATATTTTTAGTAAAATACTGTCTGGCGCTGTGCTGTTGCTGGCTCTTAATGCGCCGGTAGTGCATGCAGATGATGCACCGATCAACATTCCATCCGGTCCATTCGGAACAGGTAGTAATGCGTTGAGCGGCGCGATGGAGCAGATTTCCAAAAGCACAGATGCAAAGATCAAGCTCGTTGCAGCGGAAAGCCCGGGGCTGGTTTTCAATCTGAAACAGTTGAAAGCGGATCCGGGTACCAAGCCGGAGACAGTTACGCCCTATACGTCCGGACTTGCCTATCTTGCAGAGAACGGTCTTAAACCATTCAACGAAGAAACACCGGCGCCAAAGTTGCTGGCAACTTATCTGCTGGGATCTGTCTGGCTGGCAACATTGGATGAGAATATCAAAGAACCAAAAGATTTGATTGGGAAGCGTGTTGGCCTTGGCCGCCCGCCGCAAATTCTCTGGACAATTGAACCCGAGCTGATCATCAAGCATGGCTGGGGCCTGGAAGGGCAGATCGATATTGAATATCTTGGAACCAAGCAAGCTGCACAAGCCTTGCTGGACGGGACCGTGGATGCGGCGATTATCGGCGGATATGCAGATCCGATTAACAAGACTTTCAGCGCGAGCCCGCAAACCCTGACTGTTATTGGCAGCGGAAAAGCCCTTTATCACATTCCTTGGGGAGAAGAGGCTATCGAGAAAACCATTGCGGCAGGTGTCGGTATTAACAAGATAACAATCCCGAAGGATGCAATCGCTGGCATTACATCAGATATGCCGAGTTTCTTTGATGCGATCGCCTGGGGGGCCTATCCGGAAATGCCGGAAGAAACCGCCTATGAAATCACAAAGATGATTATCGAGAATGTCAGTGCGTTTAAGGAGTATCATGCCTTGGGGAAACTGATGTCAAAGGAATCGCTTGTCTATGGTGTCGATCCTTCCACGATTCATCCGGGCGCGCTGCGCGCATATAAAGAAGCCGGTCTGAAATAAACTAACAGGAAACAATACCTCCCCGTCGCTACTTGTCGACGGGGAGGGCTAGCGCAATCTGGGGGAATCCTTCATGGATAAAGGGTTTGATCGTGTGATCAGTGTTACGGTCTATGTTGTTGCCTTGGCAATGGTTGCCTATCATATGCTGAGTGCCTATGGCATTCTGCTGGGAAGCATTGAGCATCAGACGGTTCATCTGGCCTTTATCTTTGGATTGACCTTTCTTGTTGTTGTCCGGTCTGCGGCCAGTCCGATCAAACGCCTGGTTTATCTGGGCTTTCTGGCATGCGGTCTGCTCGTGACGGCATATGTCTATATTAATCTGGACACTTTGGAGCAGAATGTAGGGTTCCCTACACCGACGGACATTGCCGTTGGTATTCTCATGATCGTTCTCGCGTTTGAGGGGACACGTCAGGCCTGGGGATGGATTCTGCCTATCGTTGCCTTTGTATTTGTTGCCTATTTCCTTTTCGGGCACTATCTCGGCGGTCCGCTTTATCACCGGCAATTCTCCTTGGGATTTGTCATCTCTTATCTGTCGATCGGCTTTTCCGGGATATATGGGACATTTCTGTCGATCTCGGCGAACCAGATTTTTCTTTTCGTTGTTTTTGGCAGCATGATGGGGCTGCTGCGTATCAATGATTTTCTCTATGAACTCGGCAAGCTCGTTGGGCGTCGCGTAGCGGGTGGACCGGGGCAGACTGCGGTTGTCTCGAGTTCTCTGATTGGCATGGTTTCCGGCGCCGCGGTTGCGAATGTTGCGATTACCGGCGCCTTTACGATCCCCTATATGAAGCGGGCTGGATATTCCGCTCCCCTGGCCGGCGCGATCGAGGCGACGGCCTCAACAGGTGGTCAGCTTATGCCCCCCGTTATGGGGGCGGCGGCGTTCCTGATGGCATTCTTTGTTGGAGTCCCATACACGGATATCATGATCGCAGGTCTCATTCCGGCGATCCTGTTCTATGTTGGGGTGATGCTTTCGGTGCAATTTGCCTCCAGAGCGGCGGGTATCAAGGCGCCGCTTGAGACACCGGACTGGTCTGTCGTCCGGCGTGGCATTCCGATGTTCGTTATTCCGGTCGGTGTCCTCACCGGGTTGCTGCTGCTCCGTTTCAGCCCATCGCATGCGGCATTCTGGGCAATTTGCACCGTCGTTGTGTTGAGTTTCTTCCGCTCTGGCGGACGCCCCAAAGCCTCCGAATTTCTTGAGGCGATTACAGAGGGTGCCATTGTTGGTGCGCAGATAGGCGTTTCACTATGTCTTGTCGGCCTTATTTCACAGACGCTGATTACCACTGGCCTTGGCGGTAAGATAGCAGGTCTTGTTGAACTATTCAGTGCAGGAAACATTGTGATAGGACTGCTGCTGACCATGATTGTTTCTCTCATTCTTGGATGTGGCGTTCCCCCTGTGGCAGCCTATAGCCTGGTCGCACTTGTTGCCATTCCCACCATTGTGAAGATGGGTGTACCGGTTATGGCGGCGCATTTCTTCTGCTTTTATTTCGCAATCATTTCTGCCGTAACTCCGCCGGTCGCTATGGGTGCTCTTGCGGCCTCGGCTATCGCCCGCGCCAACTATTTTTCAACCGCAATGAAGGCATTCAGGCTTTCTCTTGCGGGCTTTATTATTCCATTCTTTATCGTCTTCAATCCGGCCATGATGATGCAAAGCACCGATCTGGTTAACGGTGCAATGTCGATCATTGCCATACTGATCATTCTGTCCGTTGGGGCGGCCCTGCTTTATGGCGTAGGTGCTATTCGGTTTAGTGCAAGAGACTGGTTATTTGGAATTATCGCAGTCGGAGCGAGTATCGCCTATGCCCTCTGCCGGAGCATTTTTTCGACAGAGATTGAATTTGCACTGTTCTTAACCGGGGTGCTATTTGCCGTACTTTTGACTTTCTCACAGCTCCGACAAAAGCGTGAAGCTGAATCCAGCCTTATCACAGAGTAGGTGATATTCATTTGTGAAGGCGATCGCTCTGAGTTCGTGTGAGCAATTTCAATCAGGCCAACAGCAGACAGCTCTGCCGTTAATTTTTCGTAGTCTTAAAGAAATGGTGCCCAGGGGCGGATTCGAACCACCGACACGCGGATTTTCAGTCCGCTGCTCTACCAACTGAGCTACCTGGGCATCCTGCGCATTTCGCGCCGCCAATCGGGCGAGGAAGCTGGGTTATAAAAGAAATATTCCGGGCTGTCCAGAGGCTGTTGACGCAAAAATGCAGAAAAGCATCAAGCCTCTGATCCTGAGTGATTTTTCGTCATAAACAGAGGCCTTTCCAGCTCAGTTCCGGCTCAGCCCATATCCTCCTCATCGGCAGGAGAGGCCGTCTCGCCGGGGATCACATACGCCTCGTTAAACCATTTTCCAAGGTCCACCTGCTTGCATCTGGCCGAGCAGAAGGGGCGGTATTTTAGAACGGCGGGTTTTCCGCACTGGGGGCAGGATTTTGCCGGGATATCAATTTCTGTCACGGGTTCAACCTAGCTGATAATCAAAGGCTGCCATCGTCCCGTTTGTCTCAATGACAAGGGGGCGGGCCAGTTCTGTTTCAAAGCGAGTCTGCTGTTTTTGCAGTAACAATGCAAGGCCGGTCCCCGCCCGCACTTTCAATTCAGCGCATCGCGTGTAGCGAGCCTCCCGTTCAAGGGCGCGGAACAACTCCGCCAGCCGGGCACTATCGGATTTGCGCAGGCCATTCCCGTCACAAGCCGGACAGGGAACATACAGCAGGTCACGAAGAGGGGGCCGTTCCCGCTGGCGGGTGATCTGCATGAGACCCAGCTCAGTCATCCCGATCACCCGGCTTGCCACAGGATCGGCGTCCAGTCGGGATTGTAGGGATGCGGTCAGTTTTGCGACATCGCCTTTACCGCTCATCTGAATAAAATCAATGATAAGGATGCCACTGATATTGCGAAGCCTGATCTGGCGACAGATTTCTTCCGCAGCCTCTAGATTAACCGCAAGGGCGGCGGAATGCGTGCCCGAGGCCATTGTCTGCGCGGCCGAATTGACATCAATCACCGTCAGCGCCTCTGTTGGTTCAATGACGATATTTGCACCGGAGGGAAGGGAAATTCGGGTCTGCTGGGCCTTCTCAATCTCGGCCTCGACGCCCATGGCCTCGAACAGCGGGGCCTGATCCTGCCAGAGAGAAACAATGCCGTCAAAATCCGCTGCGTGGCGCGTTAGGAAGCGCCTGACGCCTGCCAGCGCAGAGACATTGTTGACGATGATCTGGCAGCCGGGCAATAGATTTTTTTGCAGCAGAACGGAAAGTGGGGAGGGCAGCGGGCCGACCGGACCGGGCTTTTTCATGCCATGGCTGGCGGTCCTGACCGTTTTCCAATCGGACTGAAGGCGCGTCAGCTCCGCTAATATCTGACTATCCGCCGCATGAGCGGCTGCCGTGCGGACAGTCAGCCCCACGCCTTGCGCCGCCTCTGACAGCAGCTTTGACAGATGCGCCTGCCATTCTGGATTGCGCAATTGTTTCGCGAAAGTAAGGCCATGCCCTTCAGGCCGCAGAACCAGATATCTGCCGGTAAGTTCAAACCGGTTACCCAGCTGAACGCCTTTATCGCCTTTCGGGTCTTTCCGTATCTGAAGAAGCAGTCTTTCCCCTTCCTGAACGGTCGCCGCAATTCCGGATGCCTTTTTAGTCAGGTCGGCAAGTTGAAGAAAGCCGCTCTCCCCGCCGCCGATGTCAACAAAGGCGATATTCATGTCCGGCAGGATCTTGGCAATGCGGCCAAGATAAAAGGCGCCTGTACGGGAAACATTGCCCGGCCGTTCAATATGTATTTCCAGAAGGGTTTCGTCTTGCAGAAGGGCGGCCCGTGTCTCAATCGGCCCTTCTTCAATCAGCAGGGAAAGGCTCATGCCCGAAGGTCCGTCCACAACGGAAAGCCGTTCCCTTTCAGCATATTGGCGACTTCGAAGAGCGGCAGCCCGACGACATTGCTGTAGGAGCCCTGTATCTGCCGGACAAAGGCGGCGGCAAGGCCCTGTATGGCGTATCCGCCCGCTTTCCCCTGCCATTCACCGGAGTTGAGGTAAAGACGAATTTCCGACTGATCGAGCGGTTTGAAAATCACCGCCGTTGAGATCGTGCGGGAGATAACCTTGCCAGTCGGGGTGATCAGGGTGACGCCGGTATGCACCTGATGGCGGCGGCCGGACAGCAGGGAGAGAAAGCGGGCGGCGTCGTCTTCACTTGCCGCCTTGCCAAGGGCGCGCCGACCAACGGCAACCACAGTATCGGCGGACAGTAGAAAATGCCCTACATGCCGTGAGGCAACCGCCATCGCTTTCTGGCGTGCAAGCCGACCAGCCAGATCGCGCGGCAATTCAATTTTCAGCGGGGTCTCGTCAATATCAGCCGGATCAACCGCATCCGGTCGGATGCCGATTTGGGCGAGCAGGTCCAGCCGCCGGGGAGAGGCCGACGCCAGAATAAACAGGGGATTGGAATAAAGGGGCAGGGTGATGCTGGTATTCTCGGTCGCGGATGTGGCCGCAGCCTTCCTATAAGTGGCGTGATCACCCATGGGCGATGGCCTTATTTGTAGCGGAAGGTGATGCGGCCTTTGGTCAGGTCATAAGGAGTCATTTCGACAGTGACCTTGTCACCTGCCAAAACGCGAATGCGGTGTTTGCGCATTTTGCCGGCTGTGTGCGCCAACACCTCGTGGTCGTTTTCAAGGACGACGCGAAACATGGCATTCGGCAGCAGTTCCGTTACAGTTCCTTCAAATTCAAGCAGTTCTTCTTTTGCCATAAAATCCTGTTCCAATTATTGCGGATGCTGCAAAATAAAGGCCAGCATTGGGAAAAAGCAAGTGTTTCCTTTAGAAAAAGTGAAAGAAAAAGGAAAAGAGGGACGAATTCTGGCGAAGACGCCACAAATTTGTGTCTTCTTGACTTAAACTCTCGGCGCCGGTGCCGTTCTAAACCTTGCCTTTATTTTCTCATAAAGGTCGTCACGCACGTGACGATAGGCATTCAGCCGCATTTCCCGGTTTCCCTCCGTCCCCGATGGATCAATTATATTCCATAGTTCCGTATCCGTCGCGGTCGCGCGTGTCATATCCTCGGCTTTATGATGAGCTTCGACGGAGAGAGAGATAATCATGTCAAAAGAGTTGTCCGCCAGATCGTCAAAATTTTTGGCAACATGTTTGGAGGCATCAAGGCCGATTTCATCCAGAACCTCAACCGCAAAAGGATCCACATCCTTCGCCATGACACCGGCGCTGTCCACATAGACGGCATGGCCATAGAGGCTTTTCATGATATTTTCCGCCATGACGGACCGGATACTGTTATGCGTACAGGCAAAAAGAACGCTTCCCGGCAGTTTATCGCTGTAGGGAAGTTCGCTCATCGGCGCCCGATATCTGTGGCTTGGCGATGGATATGAATGTCTCGCGCGGACGGCACATTCAGCCCCTTATGTGGAGGATGCACATCAGGGTGAACAGGCGGCGGGCCGTATCGAAATCGGTTTCCACCTTGTCTTTCAGCCGTTCCTTCAGAAGTTCAGAGCCCTCATTGTGGAGCCCGCGGCGGCCCATGTCGATAGCTTCGATCTTGGAGGGCGAGCCGGTCTTGATGGCGTCGAAATAGCTTTCACAGACGTGGAAATAATCTTTGATAATACGCCGAAAGGAAATGACGGGAAGCGGCACACGGGCAAGGCCGGTTTCGTCATTCTCGCTGCGAATATCAAAAATCAGCCGATTATCCTCAATGCTGAGGTGAAGCGAATAGGGGCCGCCATTCTCATGGCCATTTACGGCAAAATGGTTCTGCTCCAATATATCGAAAATGGCGACTTTCCGCTCATGCTCGATATCCGCATTGCGGCGAACGACGGATTTCTCATCCAGCGCGATTTTCGCGATATATTGTGTGCCCGCCATCCTTTCGGCTCCTTCACACTGTCGTCATTTAATTCATCCGTATGGAAACGGAAAGCGCATGGGCATCCAAACCTTCGGATTCAGCAAGCGCAAGGGCCGCCGGTCCCACCCGCCGCAGGCTCTCCGCATTCAGCTTCATCAGCGACGTCCGCTTGACAAAGTCGAGGGTTGAAAGGCCCGATGAAAAGCGTGCTGTCCGCGATGTTGGCAGAACATGGTTGGGCCCGGCCACATAATCGCCAATCGCCTCGGGGCTATACCGGCCAAGGAAGATGGCCCCGGCGTGGCGGATGTCGGCCGCAAGCGCCTCCGGATCATCGACGCAGAGCTCCAGATGCTCGGGCGCGATGCGGTCGACGAGATGGGGCGCGTCCGCCATATCCTGCACAATAATGACCGCGCCATATGTCTCCCAGCTTGTCCGGGCGATTTCGGCACGTTTGAGGGTTTTGAGATGGGTCTCGATTGCGGCTTCCACATTGCGGGCGAAGGCGGCGTCATCGGTAATCAGAATGCTTTGCGCGACCGGGTCATGTTCCGCCTGGCTCAACAGATCGGCGGCGATCCAGGCTGGATCATTGCGATTGTCGGCGACGACCAGAATTTCGGAAGGGCCCGCGATCATGTCGATGCCGACGGTGCCGAACACCTGCTTTTTTGCGCTGGCGACAAAGGCGTTTCCGGGCCCGACGATCTTGTCGACGGGGGCAATGGTTTCGGTGCCGAACGCGAGGGCGGCAATCGCCTGCGCCCCGCCGATGCGATAGATCTCATCAACGCCGCAAAGATCGGCGGCGGCGAGCACCAGCGGATTAAAGGCGCCGTCCGGCATCGGAACGACCATCACGAGGCGGGAGGCGCCCGCGACCTTCGCCGGGATTGCATTCATCAGGACGGACGACGGATAGGTCGCCCGGCCCCCCGGCACATATAGGCCGACATTCTCGATAGCCGTCCAGCGATAGCCCAGCGATACGCCATCCGCATCTTCATAAAAGGCATCTTCGGGAAACTGTTTGCGGTGATAATCCTCGATCCGCCGGGCGGCGATTTTCAGCGCGTCCAATGTATCCGGCTCGCACGTTTTGATCGCCGCCTGAATTTCATCATCCGTCAGGCGCAGCTTGTCCGCGCTGTCCAGCGTCAGGCGATCAAACTTCGCTGTATAATCAAGGAGGGCCGCATCGCCATTTTTGCGGACATTCTCCAGAATATCGGCAGCGATGGCATCGACATTCCTGTCTTCCTCGCGCTTCTGATCGAGCAGGGCGTCAAAGGCGGCGGCGAAGGCGGCATCACGGTTATCGAGCCTAAGCGGCATTGACCACCCCCCGGAATTTCTCGATCCAGCCGTTCAGCTCGACAGAGCGGGTTTTGAGCGCCGCCCGGTTGACAACAAGACGGGAGGTGATATCGAGGATTTTCTCCACCTCGACCAGGCCATTGGCTTCCAATGTCGCCCCGGTCGAGACAAGATCGACGATGCGGCGGCACAGGCCAAGGCCCGGCGCGAGCTCCATCGCGCCGGAGAGCTTGATGCATTCCGCCTGAATGCCCGCTTCGGCAAAGAATTTATGCGTCAGGTTCGGATATTTGGTGGCGATCCGGATATGGCTCCACCGGCTGGGATCGCGATCTTCCTCCAGATCCTTCGGCTGGGCGACCGCGATATGGCAGTGCCCGATATCCAGATCCACCGGGGCGTATATCTCCGGATAATTGAATTCCAGCAGAACATCATTTCCGGCAACGCCGAGCTGGGCAGCGCCAAAGGCGACAAAGGTGGCCACATCGAAGGAGCGGACGCGGATGATGGAAATATGCGGGTGGTTGGTCCGGAATTGCAGCAGGCGGCTCGCCGGATCGTCAAACGCGGGTTCGGGCTCAATGCCGACGGCGCGGATCAAGGGCATCACTTCCTTCAGAATCCGGCCTTTCGGCAGGGCTATGACCAACTCTTCACTCGATGGCACGCGGTAGCTCCATTCTCTATCTATTCTGCGGCGCGGTGGGGGTATCGTCATGCGACGGCTTCTTGTCCGTCTCCCACGCCTCCCCCGTGTCCGTCAGGGTTACATTGACACATTCCGCCGAAATCCGCAGCGTACCGCCACCCGCGAAGTTAAGGGTTATTTCCGTTTCCAGATCATTTCCGACATGCGTTGACAGGCTCAGCAATTCAAGAACTTCTGTCGGCTTTTGCCGGGAAATCCCCGTAGTCCGTACACTCGTCACATCCCCGATATAAAGTCCGGACCGGATGCGGTGCCACGGTCCGCCGCTCCTGTCCGCCGCGGTGGCATCTTCCCATTTGAAACGCGAGCCGATAAGGGCGAAGGCGCGAGCGGATTTCAGGTAGCTCATCTCTCCGGCGCTGGTAATCAGCCCCTCCGTCGCGGCGGAGAGGATTTCAACTTCATCGGCTTCGACTGCTATCAGCTTCAATGGATCGGGCATCGGCTGTCCTGTTGTTCGTTTCCTCAGCTTGTGTGAATGCGTTCTATATCCGCCCCACAGGCTGCCAGTTTTTCCTCGAGACGCTCATAACCGCGATCAAGGTGATAGACACGATTGATAATGGTTTCTCCCTCGGCTGCCAAGCCCGCAAGCACAAGAGAGACCGATGCGCGCAAATCTGTTGCCATAACCGGCGCACCAACCAGCCGCTTCACCCCCCGCACCAGGGCGGAGTGTCCATGGACGGTGATATTGGCGCCAAGCCGGGCGAGTTCGGGCACATGCATGAACCGATTTTCGAAGATGGTTTCGGTAATCATCGCCGCGCCATCGGCCAGCGTCATCAGGGCCATGAACTGGGCCTGCATATCCGTGGGATAGCCGGGGTAGGGCAAGGTCATGATATCAACGCCGTGAACGGTTGGGCCGTCGCGGGAGATGATAAAGCCGTTTTCCGTTTCCTCGATGTCCGCGCCCGCTTCTTCAAGGGCATCAAGAACGGAGCGGATGAGGCTCGCGTGGGTGTTGGTGAGCTCGATTTTCCCGCCCGTAATCACGGCGGCAATGGCATAGGTGCCGGTTTCAATCCGGTCCGGCATCACGCGATAGCTAGTCCCGTGCAGACGATCAACGCCGTTGATGACAAGGCGGCTGGTGCCTTCGCCGGTGATGTCGGCCCCCATGGCGCGCAGAAGGTGAACCAGATCGGTGATCTCCGGCTCTTTCGCGGCATTTTCCAGCACAGTTGTGCCTTTGGCGAGAGAGGCGGCCATGAGCAGATTTTCCGTTGCCCCAACGGAAACGGTTTCAAAACGGATGTCCGCGCCGGTCAGGCCATCGGGTGCCTCGGCCTCCATATAGCCACCGGTGATGGTGATTTTTGCCCCCATCTCTTCCAGGGCGCTGATATGCAGGTTCATCGGCCGGGTGCCAATGGCGCAGCCGCCGGGGAGGGACACCCGCGCCTTGCCGATGCGCGCCAGCAACGGGCCCATGACAAGGGCGCCCGCGCGCATCTTGCGGACGATGTCATAGGGGGCTTCGGTGTTGGTGATATTCTTTGCGTTGATGGAGAGGGAGCGGCCGTCGCAGCCACCGCCGTTGGCGCTTTCCCCATTCATCACGGCAATCGCCCCGTGATGACAGAGAAGGGTAATCAGCGTCGAGATATCGGCCACATGCGGCAGGTTTGAGAGGGTAAGGGTGTCTTCCGTAAGCAGGCTGGCAACCATGAGCGGCAGGGCCGAATTTTTCGCGCCGCTGATCTCGATTTTACCGTTAAGCGGTTTGCCGCCCTTGATGCGAATGCTGTCCATATCGAATACTCTGTCTCAGTCTGGCTGATAGCGGATAATAACCGGGGAGGGTCCCCCATGATATCCGGCCATGAAATTTTGTCGAAAGAGCGGCTTTTATCCCATTTTGCCTGAGAAGGGAAAGCTTTTGGCGCATCTCTGTCATATTGGTCGTGCTTTGGGCCGTGAACGGTTCGACATGTATTTACAGTCTTGGCAGCGTCACCCCTTCCTGCCTCATATACTTCCCTGCCCGGTCCTTGTAAGACACCTCGCATGGCTCGTTCCCTTTCAGAAACAGGAACTGGCAGGCCCCTTCATTGGCATAGATTTTTGCAGGTAGCGGAGTTGTATTGGAAAATTCCAGTGTGACGTGGCCTTCCCATTCGGGCTCCAGTGGTGTGACATTGACAATGATGCCGCAACGCGCATAGGTGGATTTGCCAAGGCAAATCACGAGAACATCGCGGGGGATGCGGAAATATTCGACCGTCCGGGCCAGCACGAAAGAGTTCGGCGGAATGACGCAGACATCGGTCTTGCGGTCAACAAAGCTGGTGCTGGAGAAGGCTTTCGGGTCGACAGTCGCCGAATCGATATTGGTGAAAATCTTGAATTCATCGGAAACCCGGGCGTCATAGCCATAGGACGACAGACCATAGGAGATGATGCCCTCCCGCTTTTGGCTCTCGACAAAGGGTTCTATCATACCCGTGTCACGGGCCGTCTGCCTGATCCATTTATCGGACAATATTGCCATAAATCGTTATCTCCGCTCAAACCACTGATTTTGACCGGCATACTACAGTTTGTGGCGGAGAGGGCCAAGGCCAAAAGACGATTTATCCACCCCCGAGCCGGTCACGGTTCTTGATGGGCGCNGGCGCGGCTTCNCCGCGNNTGCGTTGCAGNNCCTTNCGCTTGNGNAAATTGGCGCGCAACTCGGCCGCNAGCCGTTCCGNNTTTTCAGCCTGCTGCNGTTTCTTTGTGTCTTTATCCGTCATCCTNTCCAGCCGNCCGNNGGNCTATTCACATCCTGAATGTCATTATGCCACGTTTNNCAGAAAGACAATGAATATAAAAAGAGGGGCATGNCGCCCCTCTTTTCATGCCGNCTGTTTACGGATCTTTTAGCTGATGACAGCTCCGTCCTTTCGGGTNACGGCAATNACGGCGGACCGGGGAACGGATTGTCCGCCTTCGGGGAAGTGGCTATCGCCNTTTTCGCCGGGATGCTGNACGCCNATGAAAACCGTGCGGTTATCCGGGCTCCAGGTNATNCCGGTGATTTCNCATTCCTTCGGGCCAACCAGGAANCGNNTGATTTCNCCNGTTGACGGNTNGCCGANCAGCATCTGGTTGTTGCCCATCCCGGCGAAATCATCNTTGTTGGAGTAGCTGCCGTCNGTCTGGATCCAGAGNTTGCCGCGTTTATCNAAGGCNAGCCCGTCCGGTGAATTGAACATATTGTCNNNNGTNANATTNGCNGANCCGGCATAGGCATCGNCNTGNACTGTCGGNTTNCCGGCGACGACGAACAGATCCCAGNTNAAANNTTCAGCCGTATGATCNTCATTNGCCGGNCGCCAGCGGACAATCTGGCCATAGTTGTTCTTGGCGCGNGGNTTGGGNCCATCNACCGGCATGGCNTCNCCGCCNGCNTTGGTTTTGTCGATGCCGCGGTTCTTGTTATTGGTGAGGGCNAGATAGGCTTCGGCCCGGTTCGGGTTGACGNCNACCCATTCCGGACGGTCCATCGTGGTTGCGCCAACCGCNGANGCCGCCTGACGGGTCAGGATACTGATTTCCGCCTGCGACGCCATCCCCGTTGTTTCGGGCGTCAGCGGAACCCATTTNCCGGTGCNNTNATCGCTGAATTTTGCGACATAAAGCGTGCCGTCATCCAGCAGGTCGCGATTATTGCCCCCTTCGACATATTTGCCNGNNCTGACAAAGCGNTAGAGAAATTCGCCGCGCTCGTCATCGCCGAGATAAACAACCACATGGCCGTTATTCGCCACGNCAAGNTCCGCATTTTCATGCTTGAAACGNCCGAGCGCGGTGCGTTTCTTNGGCGTGGANTTCGGATCGGCCGGGTCAATTTCNACGATATAGCCGAATCGGTTGGGNTCGGTCGGGTGNTTGCTGATGTCGAAGCGTTCATCGGCGCGTATCCAGGCATAGCCCCAGTCCTTGTTNCCGACGCCATAGCGTTTCAGCTCGGCGGAGNGGGNGTAATTCTCATCGCTGCNGGAGAANTAGCCGTTGAAATTTTCCTCGCAGGTCAGATAGGTGCCCCAGGGAGTATGACCNTTGCCGCAGTTGTTCCAGGTNCCGAGGGCGAGNANGCCNTCNGGNTCNGCCGCNGTTTTCATCAAAGCATGNCCNCGGGCCGGACCGGTGATTTCCATCGGGCTGCTGGCNGTCAGGCGGCGGTTNTANGGGCTGTCCCTGACAATCTGCCACTTNCCGTTTTCCTGCCGGAGTTCGGAAACGGTGANGCCATGCGCGGCCATGCCCTTGCGCACNTCATCGTCGGTTTCCGGAGCCTTGCTGTCGCGNTTGCCATANATGATTTTGAGATTCACATATTCNTTNTTGGCGACGAGGACCGTTTTGCCGTCAATATCGAACAGGGTCATGCCNTCCGTATTGTCNCCNACCGCCAGNANNTGGCTGGCNTCNGTGCCGCGCGTNGCCTGATCNAATGCCTGGCTGTTGGACCAGAGCGGATCGCCCCACATGGTCACCACATGCCAGTCGAAGCCNTCCGGCACGGTGATGGTATCNAGGGCATTGGCGGCAACCGGCTTGAAATCGACGCCGGTTGCGGCGGCGCTGGGCAGGCTGCGCAGCGACGTGGTNCCGAGAAGCAGGGCGGCGGCGCCGAACTTNGCNCTCTGGCCGAGGAAGCGGCGGCGGGAGAGNANGGTNTCGGATATTCTCTGGAAGTCGGTCGCTTCCGGACGCGGGTTGTTCATTTCGTCGAATTCATCNAAGGACGGGCGGTCAAATTCTTTTGCGGACATGTAGGGGCTCCTGCAATTGCTGTGTTTCGCTCGGTTCCATTTCAAGAACCAAGTGTGAGCACCGTCTTACGGGCCGGGCATTGCAGTTTTTGGTCAGTTTGATGACGGGATGGATAAACCCCGTCAAGATACCGGCCCCGTCCGGTCCCGTCTGTGTTCGCAATAGAGTGTGACAGAGAATTTCCGGAAGGAAACAGGTAAAATCAGGGCTGGCAATAAACGGAGATATAGAGGGGATATTGTGCCGTTAATTTTTTGTCGCCTGCCGTCCTGTGTCGTGCCGGTTTGTCGCGTCAATAATTTCAACAAACTCTTTGACATGGCAGCAAATCCCTATATATTCCGCCGCGCATCGACCCATATTGCCGCCGTAGCTCAGGGGTAGAGCACTCCCTTGGTAAGGGAGAGGCCGGTGGTTCAAATCCACCCGGCGGCACCATTTCCCCTAAAATGCAGTATGATTTTTTCGCCAGCTCCCCAGGAAGCTTGCGCATTTTTGCATCTCGCGTCATGTTAGCGCAAAGGCCCTTTTCCGGTGAGACCTAATGAGAAAATATATCGTTCCGTTGCTGTTTTTGGCGGGTGCCGGGCTGATCGGCTGGGTTGCTTATGATTATTCGGCCAGCGGATCAGAGGTTGCCCGCTTTGAACTGCATGGAACCGAAGGCAGCGGCCGTCTGGTTACGCTGGATCCGTCCATGAACCCGATGCGCGCGGTGTTGACGGTTTCCTATGACATCGAACTGATGGAAGAGAACAACCGGGCCTTTGACTACAGCGTGATCATGGTCGGGCCGGGCGGAATGCAGACATTCACAGCCGAAGGGCAGCAGCGCGACAAACGCGAAGACAGAACGCCCGAATATGCATCAAAAACATCGGAACAGGTCATCAAGACATTTGATATTCCGGCGCCCGGCGACTATCTGCTGGATTGGCGGATCATGCCGGAAAAAGCACAGGTAACGGCGCAGGCGATCTCGCTTCGCCGGAATGTCACGCCGCTGCGGGTTCCTTTTCTGATCGCGGGCGGGGCCTGTATCCTTCTCGCCTTTCTATTTCTACTGCGCAGCCGGAAACGGCGAAGCTGACGGTTCACTATGAATGAGGCATTGTGATGAGTGATGAAAAACCCGGATACCGGCTTCTGACCGGGGAGGATACCCATGAATTTTGCGTGCGGGTGAGCAAGGCGCTGGCGGAAGGCTATGTGCTGTATGGCTCTCCGGCGGCAACATTCGATCCCAATACCAACCGCATGCTGGTGGCGCAGGCCGTTGTCCGGCCGGACTTTCCAAAAGGAAACTGACCGATGCTGATCGAGGCGGGACCCCTCGGGCTTTTCGTGCTCTCGGCGCTGGCGCTTAACCTGACGCCGGGGCCGGACATGCTGTTCACGACGGCAAGCGGCCTCAAGCAGGGGCCGCGGGCGGGAATTGTCGCGGCGCTCGGCATCTCGACCGGGTCGATGGTGCATATCCTGCTGGCGATCATCGGCGTCACGGCAATTTTCAAGACGTCGGAGCTGGCCTTTGATGTCCTCCGCTTTGCCGGGGCGGGCTATCTGCTGTGGATCGGCATCCGCAGTTTTTCGGAGCGGGCGGGCGATCTCAGCCGCCCGCATGTAAAACCCGCGTCGATGCTGACCGTGTTCCGCCGGGGGATGCTGACCAATATTTTCAATCCGAAAGTGGCGCTCTTCTTCATTGCCTTCCTGCCGCAGTTTGTGTCGGTCAATTCCGGCTCCATCGCGTTGCAGATCCTGATCCTCGGCCTGCTGTTCAATCTGACGGGCCTTTTGTGCAACGGCGCGGTCGGGCTGTTTTCGGGTGGCGCGGGGCGGCTCTTGTTGCAGCGGCCGACGGCGGCGAAATGGATTTCGCGCATCTCCGGCACGATCTTTATCGGCCTGGCCATCCGGCTGGCCCTGACGGAACGGGCCTGAGGGGCACTCGGCGGCGGGGAACTTGCGAGCCAAAAGAAACCGCCCCCGGCGATGACCGGAGGCGGCGGATGGAACAGCGCGTCGGATCGCTCAGGCGGGTACGTCCGGGTTCATGCTGTAGGTGCCGACATAGACCCCCGTTGCCAGGACATGCCCCTCCATGGCGGCAAGGGCTTCGCCGCCGCCAAATTTACCGGAAAGGCCGAGGCTTTCCACATCCAGCGCATACACCGTGAAATGATAGTGATGGACGATGCTGTCATTCCAGGGCGGGCAGGGGCCGTCATACTGGCCATATTCGCCGCCCATATCCGCATCGCCTGCGAACCAGTCCGTATAGTTGTTGAGGCCGGAGACGCCGAAGTCATTCTTGCCGATGGGCTTGCCTTTCGCGGTTATCCCGTCGCTCGCCGCGCCTTCCGCAAGGCTGGTGACGCTCGCGGGGATATCCACCTGAACCCAGTGGTAGAAATCAACACGCGGCAGGCTGGCGGGGACCGTCTTGCCCTCCTGATTGACATCTTCCCCGCTGGAGGGCACATCCGGATCATGGCAGATGATGGCAAATGACTTGGTGCCAGCGGGGGCGCCGGACCAGCTCATCGCCGGGCTCTTGTTATCGCTGAGCGCAACATGCCCTTCGCTTGCGGGAACGCCGAAGGCGAATTTTCCCGGTATCTTGCCGCCGTTTTCCCAACCGTCGATCTTAATTTTCAATGTGGCTGTCATATGATCCTTCCCGTTATCATTTTATCTGGCGGGCGATCTTAACAAAGCCCTTGCGGCAGGTAAATGGCTGTGACCCCGGAGGCCGGGCTAGGGGCGAAAAGAAAAACTGACCGGACCTCTCAGGCCTTCAAGCTGCGGTTCGATCCAGTTGATCCAGTGGCAGAGGGCCGGGCGGGTCTCACGCGGGTCGATGATGTCATGGACGCTGAAGCTTTCGGCACGGGGCAGGGGCGATTGCTGCGCCGCCAGCTTTTCTTCCAGCTCCGCACGGAGTTTTTCAGGCTCCTCCGCCGCCTCGATCTGCCGCCGGTAGGCGACGGCAACACCGCCTTCCACCGGAAGCGGGCCCATCTCGGCGCTTGGCCAGGCGAGGACATAACCGTTCTCGCTGTAATGGGCGGCGGCGGCGACGCCGAATGATTTCTTCACAACCACCGTCGCCCAGGGCACGACGGACATGACGGCGGCGGCCACGGCGGAGGTGCCGTATTTGATCGTCCCCTCCTTTTCTGATTCCGGGCCGATCATGAAGCCCGGCTCATCGGTGAAATTGACGATGGGCAGGTGAAAGGTATCGCACAGCTCGATAAAGCGCCGGACTTTCTGGGCCGCCTTCGCGCCCATGGCGCCCGCATAATATTTGCTGTCATTGGCGATGACGCCGATACTACGCCCGTCCAGCCGGGCAAAGGCGGTGATCAGGCCGGGGCCGAAATGACGCCCCATCTCGAAAACGCTGCCCTGATCGACGACCAGCCCCACCAGCTTGCGCATGTCGAAAATCTGGCGGCGGTTTTTGGGCACGATATGGATCAGCTCCTCCGCCATCTGGTCGGTCGGGTCATCGCTGGCGGCGCGCGGCGCCAATTCCCAGACATTGCCGGGAAGATAGCTCAGAAACTGGCGGATCTGGCGGAAGGCATCCGCCTCATCCGTCGCGATATTGGCGGCGACGGCGTTGCGGCTGTGGACCGCCGCGCCGCCCAGCTCCTCCTTGGTGATTTTGATATTGAGCGCGCGCTCCACCAGCGCCGGTCCGGCAATCAGTAGCTGCGCCGTATCGCGGGTCATGACGGAAAAATGCGAGGCCGCGAAACGTGCGGCGGGAAACCCGGCGACGGGCCCCAGCGCCGCGGAGGCAACGGGCACTTCCCCCAGCAGCCGGGCAATGGACAGAAAGCGCGGCTTTTCATAGGCCGGATTGCCGACGGTGCCGCTGCCCTTGCCCTTCGCGACACTGCCGCCGCCGCCCTCCAGCATCCTGACGAGGGGGACTTTATATTGCGACGCCAGCTCCTCCGCGAAGATGCTCTTGCGCAGCCCCGCCGCATTGGGAGAGCCGCCCTTCAGGGTAAAATCCTCCCCGCCCACCGCGACACGGCGGCCATTGATGAGGCCAAGGCCGGTGATGTAGTTGGCGGGGGAAAAGCTTGTCAGCCTGCCGCTTTCATCCCGTTCCGCCGCACCGGCAATGCGCCCCTGCTCCTGAAAACTGCCGGGATCGAGAAGACCGTCAATGCGTTCGCGGATGGTCAGGCGGCCTTTGTCATGCTGGGCGCGGATCGCCTCGGCGCCGCCCTGGGCGCGGGCGGCCTTGCGCATTTCCTGTATTTCCTGAACTTCCTTTTCCCAGCTCATGCTTTTCTCTCCAGCGATTTTCATTGGCCGGAGTATAGCGGCTGGATAGGCGGGGAGATAGGGCGGATCGCCGGAAAATGGCCGTCCGATGCAGCCGGGCGGGAAGTTCGGGACAGGCGGGTTGCGCGAGGGGATTGGACGGTTGACCAGGGAGCTTTCGCGGGTGATCAGGTGGTTGACTAGGAAACTATTGTCAGTATTCCAGTAGTTGACCAGGAAACTTTCCCTGCATCCGGATAGTTGACTAGTAAACTATCCTCAACATCCAAGTAGTTGACTAGTAAACTTTCTTCAGAGGTCGGATAGTTGACTAGTAAACTTTCTAAAGGGTCATGTTGGGGGTGATGTGGGGGCGCTCAACATCCGCCTCAGGAGCCTTGCGCGCAGGATCGTGCGGCTTCATGCCATCCATAATCTGCTTGTTGACGGTGACCAGCGGGCTGACCTCCGCTTCGCCTTTCATGGCCTTGAGGCTGTAACGTCCAACCCAGAGTGCAATGGAAAGAAGCCGACCCCGCAAGTCATCAGGGAGCTTGTTATCCTCGGAGAGAAGATCCGTCTGCAAGGTCAGCCAGAGTCGCCGGTTGTTGGCGACGGCGCGGATCCTTGCCATGGTATCTTCATCCCTGTCGGCCTCTTCCATAGCGCGAGTGAATATTGCGAAAGCCCGATATTCCGTCAGCCGGGGGGATTCCGTATTCTGGTTGGCTTTTTGGTAGGCAGCTACAGACATCGTTATCTCATTCGACTTTTATAGCAGAGTTTCTTATCACCGAATTGTCCTATGATACTCTTACTAAATCCCTAACAGGTGATTATTTAAACAACTGCAGGATGGACTGCGGACGGGCGTTGGCGATGGACAGGGACTGAATGCCGAGCTGTTCCTTCGTTTGCAGGGCCTGCATTTCGGCGCTGGCTTCCGCAAGGTTGGCGTCCACAAGAATGCCGAGGCCTTCCTTCAGCTTGTCCGTCAGAAGCTGGCTGAATTCCGCCTGACGATCCAGACGGTTGGCGGCCGTACCAAGGGTGGTCAGAACGTTGCCAACCATTGTTTCCGCCGCTTCGAGAGCGGTGAGAGAGGCCGCCGGGTCCGTCAGGTCAAGCGTGCCAAGACCCAGTGTCGCCAGGCGGAGATCCTGAATGTTGATCGTCTGCGAGACTCCGCCAAGGCCGGTCAGAACTTCAAGATCCGGGCTGACGCCGTCAATCAGGTTCACGCCGTTGAAGACTGTGGAGTTCACGGTCGTTGTGATATCGGCCAGCAGGGAATCAACTTCTTCCTGCAGGACGGCGGTGTCCAGACCATCATTGAAGGCCTGTGTGACTTTCTGGTTGATGTCGATCAGGATGTTGGAAATCTTGAGGGCGCCGGCATTGGCCATGGCAACCGTGGCCTGGCCGAAGGTGAGCGCCTCTTCAATGGCGTCCATGGCGGCAATATCGCCACGCATCGCCTGTGAAATGGTGAAGGATGCCGGATTGTCTTTCGGTTCGGCGACCTTGAGGCCGGTCTCCACCTGACGCTGCGTCTGGCCGAGGGCAGACTGGGTGGTGGTCAGGGTGCGTAATGCCGCCATCGCCGTTGCGTTGGTGTTGATAGAAAAAGCAGCCATTTTGTTTCTCCTGTAGATTTGCGCGTTACCGTTGAACGCAATTCACTCACCGCTACAGAAGCAAAAGGCATGCCAATTCGTATAAACGCCGGAAAACTGCGATTTTCCGCGTAAGGGATATGGAAAGGGAGGGTCGGGAGAGGGGCGCCGCAAAGCGGCAGTAGGAAATTTTTTCTTGAACGGGACACTTATTTCCCCGTAAGGGGCAATATTAACCGGGTATGGTTAATCTGTCAGACGAACAGGTCAACCTGAATCGGCTGGGGGCCAACAAAACCGCCGTCGGTGGAAATCGGCTGGAACAGCGACAGGATGGGATTGGCCGCCGGATCCGTATTGTTCATTTCCGTATAGACGAGGAACCGCTGGATCATCTTCTCGATCTTTTCCGGATCCTTGAAGTCGTCGATATTGATCTGTTTTTCGAGGCGATCACGCTGCTGCGAAAATTCGAGCGACTGGAAGCTCTCCGGCAGGCCGAGCCCGACACGGACGACATGCATCAGCGTCTTGTCGGCCATGATCTGGCCCAGGGATTCAACATTGCCCGCCATGCGTTTGAAATAGAGCGCCTCGCGCACCCCATCGGCTTTTTCCCCTTCGAATTTCTCGAACTCGTTGGTTTTGTACCCGGCCAGGATGGCGTTGACATTCGCTTCCTTCTGGAAGAAGTCCGGATCGGAATTGAGGCCATGGAGCGCATTCGCCAGCTTGGTCCAGCGGGGTTCCACCAGCCGGTTGACCAGGCTGTCCTTATCCGTCGGGTCTTCGGTCAGGATTTTTTTGACCATCGCCGGTTTGTCAATTTCACTTTCAAGCTGGAAAGCGGAGAGCACCATGTTAAGCACGGTGCGGTTCTTCATCAGGTCATCGACGGATTTGATCTCGCCGATTTTTTCCTTGAAGGTGGCAAGATCGCGCGACACCGTAGGCTGTGCCTCGAATGACTTCATATGCGCATCCTTCTGGTTGTTGGCCAGCTTGTACCAGAGGAGCGAACTGTTGGACGATACCTGCATCACATTTCCCGGTGAAAAGTAATTCCGTCCATATTAGTACAGAATTGATGAACAGGAGGTTAACGGAAAAGACGGCCCCGAAAGGCCGTCTCTCCAATAGGGTACTGATCTTAGCGGAACAGGGCCAGGATCGACTGCGGTGCCGCGTTGGCAATGCTGAGCGACTGGATGTTGAGCTGTTCCTTGGTCTGGATGGCCTGCAGTTCAGCCGCTACTTCCGCCATGTCGGCATCGACGAGAACGCCAAGGCCTTCCTTCATGGTGTCGGTCAGCAGCGTGGTGAATTCCGCCTGGTCATCAAGACGGCTGGAGAAGGTACCAATGCTGGTCAGAGCCGCGCCAACTGTCGTGATGGCGGCATCGATCGTGGCGATGTGCGTATCGAGGTTGGCGGTATCCGTGGCATCGACCGTGTTAAGCGCAAGGCCCGTGGTGGAGGTCAGGTCAACATTCGTGAAGGAAACCTGATCCGTTGCGCCAAGGCCTGTCGGAACGTTGAGCGTTGCGGCCGTTGCCGTCAGCAGATTAACGCCGTTAAAGGCGGATGTGCTGGTGATCGTGTCGATCTGGGCGAGAGTCGCGTCGATCTGACCCTGGATAACGGCACCGTCGAGACCTTCGTTCTTGGCCTGGGTTGCCAGCTGCTTCAAAGAGGTCAGCTGATTGGAGATTTCCGTTGCCGCAGCCATTGCCATGCCGATGGTAGCCTGACCGAAGGCAATGCCTTCAGACACAGAGTTCAGAGCGCCGATGTCGGCACGCATACCCTGGGCGATAACGAAAGTGGCAGGGGCGTCCTTTGCGCTGTTGACGCGCAGGCCTGTTTCAAGCTGGGACTGGACACTGGCAAGATTCTTCTGCGTAGATGTGAGAGTACGCAGAGCAGCCATGGAACTGGAGTTCGTGTTAATAGAAGCCATAATCTTATTCCTCATTTCTAGAGTTGTCGCCTCCGCGACGGTGCAGCTCGTTTTGAGCCCCGGTCTACTTCGAAACCGTGAGACGACTATCGCTGTCATTTCCTAATAAAAGCTTAATGGAAGGCCGCTTTGCGGGGGGAGAATGGATTTTATTTTACAAAAGACGGGGTAGGGTTTCGTAAGCTACCGAAAAATAAGGAATATTTTTTCAAAGGCTGCGTCAGAAAAAATTTATCTGCGGGCCATAAAAAGCGGCGGGCCGGCAAATTGCCGGCCCTCACCTGGATTTGAGTGAACGGAATCATGACGGCAGATGCCTGCGCCGGCGGGATTATTCCGCAGATTCGGCGTTTGTTGTTTTAAAATATTTCTGCAACAGCTTGAGGGCGGCGTAATAGTTCCGTTCACCGACCAGCCCGACCAGTTCGAAAACCAGATTACGCTCCGTGATATCGGCGGTGGACAGAAAGGCAATCTGGGCCGCGTTCTGAAAGCTTTTATAATGGGCATCGTGACTATCCGGTTCGATATACATGAGCTGGATAAACAGATATACATTTTGCAGGGGGTTTTTGGCATCTTCGGGCAGCAGGATATCCCGCTCCCGCATGACGGATGCGTCATTTTCCAGGGAAAAATGCATCGCCTTGGGGCTGGTATTGGTAATAACTGCGCCGTTGATCACAATTTTCTCGCCAGCGGGAATACGAAACTTTAACGCCATCACCCGTCTCCATGTTGGGTCTTTCGGCACACTATAGCAACTGTTTGCCGATGTGCAAAAGCATTGTCCCGCAAAGGGGCGGCATCGGCCTTCAGGATGTTTTTTGCCGGGAAATAAACTCTGGTCATGGTAGGGGCCGGGACGATATGATATGTGCATTCCGGGGGCGACCATGCGCCCACCTGATCATTGTTGAGGGTACCAATGCCAAAAAATATCGGCTCGCTGATTGTAAAGCTTCTGCTGGCGTCGTTTCTTGTTGGCTGGGGGCTGACTTTTTTTGACATCACGCCGCTCGACCTGCTGAAAGACCTGACCGGGACAATCGGGCAGATTTATTCCATGGCGCTGGAAACCTTCCGCTGGGCGGCGGATTATATCCTGCTCGGTGCGGTGATTGTCGTTCCGATCGCGGCGATTGTCGGGGGGCTCAATTATCTGCAGCGCAAAGGCCGCCGCAAAATGTCCTCCTCCTCCTCCTCTACCTCCTCAAAATCGGAAGAGTAGCGTCACCGACGAATGCGCGACCATAAAAAAAGCCGACCCTTAAGGTCGGCTTTTCCGTTTCGATATTGCGGTTACGCCTGCCAGGTATGTCCCTGACGGAGCAGGGCGTCCAGCGAGGGAGCTTCCGCGCCTCTCAAGGAGGTGATTTTGCTTTCAATCCCTTCTTCATAGGTCGGGGCCGGATCGCAATAGATAACGCC
This sequence comes from Sneathiella sp., assembly GCF_002694385.1. Taxonomy (GTDB): domain Bacteria; phylum Pseudomonadota; class Alphaproteobacteria; order Sneathiellales; family Sneathiellaceae; genus Sneathiella. Next base: position 169,227 of record NZ_NZMB01000022.1, on the reverse strand, counting down.
GAGAGCGACCGGCAACTCGTGCCCGTCCATTTCCGCGAGCAGCGTGGCGAGGCTGCGGTTCGTCTCATCATGGACGAGAATATCTTCTTCCGTGACGCCATTTTCGCCAACCGTGACAGCTTCCAAGGTCAGCGTTTTGACATTCAGCCGGATGCCCTTGTTCTTGTCCGCCCCGAACAGCAGCGGTTTGCCATGTTCCACATGGATTTGCTTTTCCGAGGCAACATCCCGGGCCAGAACATCATCGAACACACCATCGTTATAGACGATGCAATTTTGCAGGATTTCGATGAGCGAGGTGCCCTTGTGGGCATGGGCGCGTTTGAAAATCTCGGGCAGGGTCTTTTGCGTGTCAAATCCCCGCGCGGCAAAACGGGCGCCCGCGCCAAGAGTGAAGACAAGCGGCTTGAGCGGCGCATCCACAGACCCGTCCGGAGAAGACGGTGTGCGCAGGCCAACGGCGGATGTCGGCGAATATTGCCCCTTGGTCAGGCCGTAAATCTCGTTATTGCAGAGCAGGATTTGCATATTCACGTTGCGCCGCAGCACATGAAGCATGTGATTGCCGCCGATGCTGAACCCGTCGCCATCGCCGGTCACCAGCCAGACATCCAGCTCCGGATTGGCGATCTTGATGCCGGTTGCAAATGCCGGGGCCCGGCCATGGATCGTATGAAAGCCATAGGTCGACATGTAATAGGGGAAACGGGACGAGCAGCCGATGCCCGACACGAACACATATTTTTCCTTCGGGGTGTCAAGATCGGGAAGCGTCCGCTGCACGGCCTTCAGAATGGCGTAGTCACCACAGCCGGGGCACCAGCGCACTTCCTGATCGGAGGCGAAGTCGGTCGGTTTCAGCTTGTCTTTCGTTACGGCAACATTCATGTCAATTCTCCAGCGCCGCGTCGATGGCGCGTTCAATTTCCGCAATCTTGAACGGTTGACCGGTCACTTTGGTCAGGGGTTGCACATCAATCAGATACTGATCGCGCAGCAGGGTTTTGAGCTGGCCATCATTCATTTCAGGAACAATGACCTTTTTGAAACCACGCAACAGATCACCAAAATTGCGGGGCAGCGGCCAGATATGACGCAGATGGATATGCGAAACCTTCTTGCCTTCCTGCAGCTTGTTGTCCACGGCCCGGCTGATCGGGCCATAGGTTGATCCCCAGCCGACAATGGCCAGATCGCCGCCTTCTTCGCCATTCTCCACCCGCTGTTCAGGGATGTCATTGGCGATATTGAGGATCTTGTTCCGCCGGAAATCGGTCATTCGCTGGTGATTGGCCGGTTCATAGGAAATATTTCCCGACCCATCCTGCTTTTCAATACCGCCGATACGATGCTCAAGCCCCGGCGTTCCGGGAATTGCCCAGGACCGGGCCAGCGTCTCCGGATCGCGATTGAACGGTGCGAAACCTTCGGCGTTGTCGGCAAACTTCACGGGGAATTTTTCCCGGTCCGCAACGGTCGGAATGAGCCAGGGTTCGGCCGCATTGCCGATATAGCCATCGGTCAGCAGCATGACCGGCGTCATATATTTCGTGGCAAGGCGGCAGGCCTCTATCGCGACATCGAAACAGTCGGAGGGGCCGTGCGCCGCGAGAACGACCAGCGGGGCATCGCCATTGCGGCCATAGACCGCCTGATAGAGGTCGGACTGTTCGGTTTTTGTCGGCATACCCGTTGAGGGGCCTGCCCGCTGCGAATTGACAATCACGAGGGGCAGCTCGGTCGAGATGGCAAGGCCGATAGCTTCGCCTTTCAGGGCAATCCCCGGACCGGACGACGACGTGATACCGAGCGCCCCGGCGTAGGACGCCCCGATGGCGGAGCAGACAGCGGCAATTTCATCTTCGGCCTGGAATGTTTTCACGCCGAACTGTTTCATTTTCGCCAGCGCATGCAGCACGGGGGAGGCCGGCGTAATCGGGTAAGAGCCGAAGAAAATCTTCAGATTGGCCAGCTCAGCCCCGGCGACGAGACCCCAGGCGAGCGCCTCTCCGCCGGTGACCGTGCGATAGAGACCATGCGGCATCTGGGCGGCGGGAATGGCATAAAGATGGCTGATGCCACTGATTTCCGACGCTTCGCCATAGACATGCCCGGCATTCAGCGCGGCAATATTGGCATCGGCGATTTCAGGGCGCTTGGCGAACTTCCGGCGTAGCCAGTCAATGGTGTCGCCGCGGTCGCGGCCATAAATCCAGTAGACAAGTCCCAGAACCCAGAAGTTTTTGCACCGCAGGCCTTCTTTCTGGGACAGGCCAAATTCCTTGACCGATTCGAGCGTCAGCTTCGTGATGTCGATATCGACAACGCTATAGGCTTCAAGCGAGCTGTCTTCCAGCGGATTGCTGAGATATCCGGCTTTCTTGAGATTGCGATCATTGAATGTGCCGCCATCGACGATGATCATCCCGCCGGTTTTGAGGCGGGCAAGATTGACCATCAGGGCTGCGGGATTGAGCGCGACAAGCACATCGGGATCATCCCCGGCGGTTTCGATCCGGCGGGACCCGAAGTTGATCTGGAAGGCGGAGACACCGAAAGTGGTGCCGACCGGCGCCCGGATTTCTGCGGGAAAGTCGGGGAAGGTGGCCAGATCGTTTCCGGCGAGGGCCGTCGTATCGGTAAAGCGGCTGCCGGTAATCTGGATGCCATCCCCGGAATCACCGGCAAAACGGATGACTACAGAAGAAACCTCTTGCCGGGCGACGGTTGAGACTTCGGTCTTGAGCTTTGGTTCGTTCAACTTTCCTACTCGCCTTGCGCTGTCGGGGAATGGCACAGTCGCGATCCCCGCGGACAGATATTAGTTTAGCCTTATTTTACAACAGCAATCAACGGAGGACATTCCCGATTATCCTGCCGGATGCTGTTTTTTTGTGCGATCCATAAATCACGGCATTGCGCAGAGCCTGTCCTGATTGCGATCACAATATCTGATGTAGATATAGTTTTTTTTCGATGAAACGCAATATAATTTTCTGTGAAATGGTGTAAAATATTTTATTAACAGAAATTATATGTGAATTAGTCGGGGTGGATTGGCGGCATCAGGCCATCCTTCATGATGCGGACAAAAAAGGCGCCGATCTGGGCGGGGGTCTGTCCGCCGGGGCGGTACCAGCTGCTGGACCAGTTGAGCGACCCCAGCAGGCTGAGCCGCAGCAGCCCCTTGTCGATATCCTGTTCAAGCGGCAGATCTTCGATGAGATCCATGAACAGCTTGTCATAACGGTCACGAATTTCGATCAGTCGGCTGCGCAGCGTCGGGGCGGTGCGGGAAATATCGGCGCACAGCAAAATGGAAAAATTATTGCCGCTGAACAGGGTGTTCATATGCGCGACGGCCGCTGCGGTCAGCCTCTCCCACGGGTCCTCGACATGTTCGATGGCCTCCAGAACCGCGTTGCTGATCAACCGCCTGCCTTCTTCATAGGTGGCGATGATCAATTCATCCTTGGAGGAAAAATGATAATACATGGACCCGGCAAGCATGCCGGCTTCCTTGGCAATATCGCGCATGGAGGTGGCGTCATACCCCCGTTGATTGAAAAGATGAGCCGCCGCCGCCATAAGTTCCTGACGGCGGTTGTCACTGCGATGAAGGTTTTCTTCGCGTGAGGGTGGATTTTCTGCCACGGCCCGATCCTGACAAACGGTTGCAATGGCCTCTGTTATGCCTCCTCAAAGCGGGGGCGGCAACTTTATTTTTCCAGCAGCTTGCGCAGGCGTTCAATCATTTCACCGGTTTCGTCACTGGCGCCGCGGATGAGATTGATCACTTGTTCCGTCAACGGCAGATCGGTGGACAGCGCCGCGATGGTTGTGGCCTGGACGACGGGTGTGTATATCCTGCGGATCAGGGCGGCGGGGAGAAGGCCGTTTTCCTCCCGGCCGATATCCTGCAAATGGATATCTTCCAGCAGCGCCGTTGATCGGTGGCCGGTCAGCGTTTCCGCCTCGACAATGACGACGCCTTTGTTGATATAAAGATCATTGATGATGAACTTTGCGGTCGGTCCTGTCATTTCCGGGGCGAAAGTTCCGCCCTGTTCGGCGGTGACAGCCTGCTCGATCCGGTGACGCAGAGCCCGGAGATTGTCGCCATTTTGCAGGATTTCATAGGTGATTTCCGGCGACTTGATCTCCATCCGCTTGATGACAATAACCTCCGTGCTGATGGTTTGCGGGTCGATCAGCATCTCAATATACGGAGCGAGAAAGGCGGGTTCCGCCTTGAACTCCGGCGGGCTGCTGACGGACAGGCCGAGCAGAATGGTTTCGCCGCTGGAGGATGAATAATCGGCTTCTTCGAGAGTTACCGCCGTGCCGGTTATTGCGGTGCCATATTTCTCAATGCTGCCGGTGATAACGGAGCCAATTGACAGATATACCGTCGCGATAGCAATGCATATAATCGCGACAATCCCGATTATGATGAATGAGAAAACGCGTCTCATCAGGAGATAACCCTTTCCAAACCCAGAACCGGCGCACAATACGATGCGCCCCGACAGCTCGCAAGGCTATTGTCGCGCGGCATGTTAAGCGGGAGCGAAGAAAAACGCCCGCCTTTCCGGGCGGGCGTTTCGGTGTAACCGATGGGGCATCACGCGGGCGCGATTGCTTTCCATCGTTTTTGATAATAGAGCGCCAGCAGGATGCCGCCGCCCGCCGTGATGAGGCCAAAGAGCGCCAATTGCCAGTCGCTGAACGGGATGAGATCACTCCCGCCCGGTGTGGCGAAGGCCAGGCCGCCAATCAGGATCAGCGCCCGCGCCAGCCACCCCATGACCGGATGACGGTGCAGGTTGCCAACCCAGACGAGGTAACCCTGCAACGCACTCGCGATCAGGAGGACGCCGACCAGCGCATTGGCGAGAACGACAGCCGTCCGGCTCAGCTCCCCATGGAAGATAAACGCCGGATCCAGCACAAAGAAGAAGGGGATGAAGTAAATAATTGATCCCAGCCGCATTGCTTCAAACCCCGTGCGCATGGGGCTGGCGCCGGCAATGGATGCCGCCGCAAAGGCGCCAAGGGCAACCGGCGGCGTGATGAAGGATACCATCCCCCAGTAGAGAATGAAGAGATGCACCGACATCGGATCCAGCCCGCCTTGAACGAGCGCGGGCGCAAGAACAATGGCGAGAAAGATATAGGCGGCCGTCACGGTCATGCCGATGCCCATGATGAAGCTGGTAATCGCGCCCATCAGGAGGAGGAGCAGGATATCGCCCCCGGCAAGGTAAACCAGGTCATTGACCAATGTGCCCGCCATGCCCGTAATGGACAGGGCCCCGACGATCAGGCCAACACCGACAAGAATGGCGGCAATTTCTGCCAGAAGTTTGCCGGAGGCAACAACGAATTCCCAGAACTCCTTCATTCCCCAACGGGTTTTCGAGAAAATCTGGTTGATCGCGATCAGCAGCGCCGTTGCATAGAAAGGCGCCAGAACCTCCTGCTGGAGATAGACCAGCATGACAATCAGCAGAATAAAGACGGCGATGAAATGCCATCCTTCTTTCAGGGTGTCGGAAAGCTTCGGCAACTGCTCCCGCGGGATGCCCGGCATGTTGTTGCGCGCCGCATATGAATCGATCTGGATAAACAGCGCCAGATAATAAAGGACAGACGGAATAATCGCCGCCACGGCGATGGTGATATAGGGCGTACTCAGGAAGACCGCCATGATAAAGGCGGTCGAACCCATGATCGGCGGCATCAGAACCCCGCCGGTCGAGGCGCAGGCTTCCACCCCCGCCGCGTAGGATGGCCGGAAGCCGGTTTTCCGCATGGCCGGAATGGTCATGACGCCGGTTGTGATAACGTTGGAAATCACGCTGCCGCTCATCGAGCCCATGAGGCCGGATGAAAAGATGGCCACCTTTGCCGGTCCGCCCCGGACATGGCCGAGTGCGGCAAACGCCAGATCAATGAAAAACTTGCCGCCGCCGGTCTGGGTCAGGGCAACGCCGAAGATCAGGAAGCCGATCACGAGATTGGCGAGGGCCCGCAGGGGAATGCCCAGCATGCTTTCCGCACTGAAGACATGATAGGCGATGGTATCAGACAGCGAACTGCTGAGGCCGGAGATCGGGCCCGGCATCACGGAGGCATATAGCGGATAGAGGGAAATCAGGACGACAATGACGAACAGCGCCGTCCCCCCGGCTCTGCGTGTTGCTTCCAGCACGAGCAGCCACAGCAGAAAGCCAAGAATGACCATGTAATCGGGCGCGCCCATTTCCCAGCCATTATCAATGATCTGTTCCGCATTGCCGAAAAAGTAAAGTGCAAGGCAGAACATGGCCAGGGCCAGCAACATATCATACCACGGCACCTTATCCAGTGACGCTTTTGACGATGCCGGGAAGATCAGAAAAACAAGCGGGACTAGCAGCCCGACAAGCGCATATTGATACTCCGTATCGAGCCAGGCATAGCCAACAAAAAATCTCAGATTGAAGAGATGATTGATGGCCAGCAACACAACAAGAATTGTGACGATGATCATTAACCATCGCCACAATGTGGAAAGGTGACGGTGGCGGGCCAGTTGTGGCGCCGCCGTTGCCGTTTCTTCCGTTTTTATGTCATTCATGAAAGTGATCTTTTATCGGAATGTCGGGTCCATCCCCGCCGCTTCCAATGCGGCCGCCCGCACTTTCATCCATTCCGCCTGGTAGGCATCGCCTTCCAGATCCTTGCCTTTCATGGTTGCCCAGGCATCCGCAAGGATGTCCTGACGCTTCAGCAGCATGTTGTTATGCTCTTCCATTTCATCGGTCCAGATGCCTTCATCTTTCCAGAATTTGACAGCCGCCGCATGATAGGGCACTGCCCATTTGAAGGTCTGCCGTTCAAGGGCCCAGCCCTTCATGGCGGGAAGCGCATCTTTATAGGAATCGTAATTCGTGAAGATCGCCTTGACCATTGAATAGACCAGATCCGGATCCTGATCATTCTGGGTTATCAGGATCGGATAGGGATATGCCCCGCCTTCCATCGGCGTTTCCTTGGTGATGTTTCCGGTGCCGAGAGTGACGTTATGCGGGACGATATAGGGGGCGACCTTTTGCAGCCGTTCCCAGCCTTCCTTGTCATCCGCCGGGGTGGGCAACCAGTAAATGCCGCGCGGAGACGCCTCGATCTTTTTTGCGGGGCCCGTTACGGTTGAGCCGAAAGCGGCAACCACCTGACCGGTTTCCAGCCCTTGCCATGCGGCGTTGTATCCGCCGTATTCCACAACCTCCACATCATCAAAGGTGAGATCAGCGAACGCAAGATAGGCTTTCATGGCGATGGTCACCGCCGGCGCCCCCCGGACAACGGCAACAGGTTTGCCCTTCAGATCCTTGAGTTGCTTGATACCCGACTCAACCGTTGTCGCGACGTTAAGGCCGGCATCCGCCGTCGAGGAGATCAATACCTGAACCCGTTGCGGGCCCCAATTCGGATTGGCGAATTCAAAAACCCCTTCGGACGCATAGAATGTGCCGGCGCCATTGGCGACGAACTGAACCTTGCCGGAGCGGAGCGGCTCCATCCTGGAAATATCATTCTTTCCCGGAATAACACGGATATCGACGCCATACTTGTCTTTCAGCGCCTTGCCGATGGCGACCGACTGGTTGTAGCCGGTTGTCCCGGTATTATAGGCTGTCCAGGCAAGGACATCCGGAAGTTTTACATCTTCGGCAAGTGCAGAAGATGACATTGCCATCGCGGCAGCGAATGCTGCCGTGCAGAGTTTTAAGCCCATTCTCATAGTTTCCTCCCTTTGAGAACCCGGTATGGTTTATTATTTAGTTATTTATGTAATCCATTGTGAAGGCCGGGTTTTCGTTCTGCAAGTTTTTTTCTGGAAAATCTAATAATATTCTGAATTGTGGGAAGGCGAAATTTTATCATTTATTGCGTGTCCGCACATAATTTTGATGCCCTGTTTCCTGGCGGGCGCGCCGTGTCGGCATCCGGCGGAAAGATTTCATTTCCTGCAATTGCGGCGGCATTGCATATCTGATAACAGAAGTTGTATTTAGAGAAAATGCAAGGCGTTCAACCGCCCCGGCCCGGCAGAAAGTGATCCGATACACTGGCTTTCATCGGGGCGAGAGATTATCTAGTTGATACAAAACACAATATAAGGAAAGAAGATGGCTCTGGATAATGAGACCTTTGAACTGATGAAAGATTCTGTCACGCGCTTTGTGCGTGACCGGTTGGTGCCAGCCGAAGATACGGTTGAGCAGACCAATGAGGTGCCGGAAGAAATTATTCAGGAAATGCGCGACCTGGGCCTGTTTGGCCTGTCGATCCCGGAAGAATATGGCGGGCTTGGTCTCAACATGGAGCAGGAATGCGAGGTTATCCATGAACTCTGCAAGGCGTCGCTGACGTTCCGCTCCGTCATCGGTACGACTGTCGGTATCGGCAGCCAGGGGCTTGTCATGACGGGCACCGAAGAACAGAAGAAGCAGTATCTGCCGCGTCTTGCATCGGGTGAGATCATGTCCTCCTTCTGCCTGACGGAGCCGGATGCCGGATCTGATGCCGCGTCCTTGCGCACCGTCGCCATCAAGGACGGCGATGACTATGTTCTGAATGGCACCAAGCGCTTTATCACGAATGCGCTGCGCGCCGGGATGCTGACGGTAATGGCGCGCACCAATCCGGATAAAAAAGGGGCGTCCGGGATTTCCGCTTTCCTCGTCGATCCGAAGACGCCGGGAGTGACCATCGCCAAGGCGGACGAGAAAATGGGTCAGCGCGGCACCAAGACCAGCGACATTATCTTTGAGGATGCCCGTGTTCCGGCGTCGGCCTTGCTGGGCGGGGCCGAGGGACAGGGCTTTTATACGGCCATGAAAGTGCTGGACCGCGGCCGGTTGCATCTCAGCTCCGTTTCCACCGGCATTTCCGAACGCATCATCGCGGAGGCTCTCTCCTATGCGGCAGAGCGGAAACAGTTCGGGACGCCGATCGGGGAATTCCAGCTCGTCCAGGCCATGCTGGCTGACAGTCAGGCCGAATTATTCGCCGGACAGGCTATGACGTTGGATGCGGCGAAGAAATATGATAGAAAAGAAGAGATTGCGATGCTCGCCGCCTGTTGCAAGATGTTCACGACAGAGGCGGCTGGCCGAATTGCTGATCGCGCCGTGCAGATTCATGGCGGATCGGGTTACATGGCGGAATATAAGGTCGAGCGGTTCTATCGCGATGTCCGGCTGCTCCGTCTTTATGAAGGAACAACCCAGATTCAGCAGCTGGTTATTGCCCGCAATATGCTGAAATCGCTGGCAAACTAAACGATAAAGGAAGAAAAGGGAGGTTGATATGGGTGTAGACATGCTGGTGCCGAGCCTGAAGGGCAAGGTCAGTGACGAAGAATGGGAAATGCGGGTCAATCTGGCGGCCTGNTACCAGCTCGTTGCGCATTATGGAATGAGCGATCTGATCTTCACTCATATCTCCGCCCGCGTNCCGGGGACGGAGAATCACTTCCTGATCAACCCNTACGGCCTGTTCTTTGANGANATTACGGCGTCAAGCCTGATNAAGGTCGATATTGATGGCAATATCCAGCAGGAGACGCCCTTCAAGATCAATCCGGCCGGTTACACCATNCACAGCGCCATTCATGCCGCGCGCCATGATCTGCATTGTGTGCTGCATACGCATACAACGGCCGGNATGGCGGTNGCGGCGCAGAAGCATGGCCTGCTNCCNATCAGCCAGCATTCCATGATGTTTTACGGGCGTCTTGCCTATCATGGCTATGAAGGCATNGCCCTTGATCTGGACGAGCGGGAACGNCTGGTCCGTGATATGGGGGANAACATTGCCATGATCCTGCGCAANCANGGGCTTCTGACGGTCGGCACGACAGTGCCGGANGCGTTCCGCCGGATTTTCTATCTTGAAAAATCATGCGAGTCGCAAGTCAAGGCCATGGCNGGNGATGCGGAGCTGATCATCCCGTCCCGCGAAGTCTGTGANCATGCGGCNTCCCAATTCAAGATCAGCGCGTCGCAATCGGGGCTGGAATGGCCGGGCCTGCTGCGTATTCTGGATCGCAAGGGAAGCCATTATCGCGACTGATCCNTGATCNTTCANCTCGNTGAANGATNTNAGCGCCGGAANCCCTCACGCGGTTTCCGGCGNTTTTTCTTTGGTGGTCTTGGATTCGCTTGCCCGGCTGTAGACCAGCAAGGCGACGATAATNATCACNGCCAGNGTGATATAGAGAACACGGTAGGCTTCCATTGGNGCGGTTCCATCTTCTTTCACAAAATGGCCGACNATAAAGCCGCCAAGTGACTGCAGCATGAAAACCCCGAGCATCACCGCCGTATTCAGCGTCGCAACGCCGCGNCCCAGCANATGTTCGGGGAAGATGGANCGGCCATGGGACATGATCAGCACCCCATAGCTGCCGAAAAAGCAAAANAGGAATAACAGGGTTGCAACCTGCCAGACGGGCAGAACCGGCAGGGTNCCGAGAGCGATCAGGAGCAGGATGGTNGTGCCNGCCGCCAGAATAACCAGCGGCTTGCGGCGCCGGACAANCCCGTCGAGGCAGCCATAGAAGAAATTCCCGAATATCACGCCAAGGGTCATCCACAGCAGNATATTGCCGCGCGCGGTCAGGTCGAGCCCNTAAATNTCCCGCAGNTAATTNCTGCCCCACANNCCGANNATNGCCATGATCACGCCATAGATCACCAGATTGAGGGAAAANAGNTACTGGAACTGCCGGTTNCGGACAATTTCNAGNACACCGCCNANGGCTTCGCGCAGGGTTTCGGCNTTGCGGTCATGAAANGCATGCCCCTTNGGCGCATCGCGGATGATCAGATAGCCGAACAGCAGGGAAATGACGCTGATCAGGCTGGCGATCCAGAATACATCNCGCCAGCCNATCATATCNGTNAGGATGGCGGTTGGCGTTGTCGCNAGGATGTTGCCGACGCCGCCCATGGCCACNATNAGCGAGACNTAAAAGGCAAAGCGTTCCGCCGACAGCCACCGCGATATAATGACGAGGGAGCCCATCAGGACAGGCGCNCAGCCCGCGCCGATAATGAANCGACTGCCGGCNAGTTCCATGAAANCTNGTGGCGAGNGCAAANCCGNCCGCTCCGANATTGGCGACCAGCATCAGCGNAAAGATGGTTTTCCGCGGNCCGTAGCGATCCAGAAANATNCCGACCGGCACCTGCATNAGGGCNAAGGCNATAAAGAAGCTNCCGCCGATAAGACCAAGTTCTTCGGGGGTCAGNCCCATCTCGTCCATCATATTGGGNGCNATGACGGCAATGGCCGAACGGAAGAAATTNCTNGCCACATAGACGATCGACAGGGTGAAGATGATCCTGAGCGCGTTCGAGGTTTCGCTTGTCATCGGGGGAGCCATTCATTTTGTTTTNCAACACTGCTAACAGCTTCTGTATCTTCCGTCAATTAAGCTGGAGAGAGGGCTTTGCACGCGCGATGCTTGCGGTTATGCTTATGCAAAACAAAAACTGCGGGAGGCAAGCATGACAAGATGGGTGAACCGGCCGGAAGGCTCGAACTGGGGGGATTTTGGCGCGGATGACCAGATCGGCCGTCTCAATCTGATTACGCCGGAAAAGATCCGCGCGGCGGCAGCAGAGGTGAAGACGGGGGAACGGTTCTGCCTCAGCCTGCCGCTTGATCTGCCGGGCGGCAATCTGCTGAACCCACGGCGGTTTCCCCCCGAACTTGTGCCGACAAAACGGTCAGGCGGCCGGGCGAATATGAATTACAAGGTGTCACAGGACGATCCCAACTTTGTCGATGTGATCTGTGACGATCTGGTGATCCTGCATACGCAATATTCCTCGCAATGGGACAGTCTGGCACATGTCGGGCAGGAGTTTGATGCCGATGGCGATGGCAAGGCGGAAATCGTCTATTACAACGGATATCGCGGCGGAGAACATGTGTGCGGTCCCGAAGATGCGGGTGGAAGCCGCGCGAACGCGCTTGGAATCGAGAATATGGCCGCTGCCGGAGTGCAGGGGCGCGGTGTCATGATTGATCTGGAGGGCGCTTTCGGGCGAGAGAAAACAATCGTCGGCTATGATGATCTGATGAAAGTCATGGAAAAGGACGGGGTGATCGTCGAAGAAGGAGATATGGTCTGTCTGCATACCGGTTTTGCGCAGATGATCATGGAAATGGCCGGAAACCCTGATGAGAAAGCATTGCATAATTCCTGCGCGGCGCTGGATGGGCGCGATGGGAAACTGCTCAACTGGATCACCGACAGCGGGCTGTCCCTGCTGATTGCGGATAACTATGCGGTTGAGGCCTATCCGTCCCGCCCGGGGGATGGCTGCTGCGCCTTTCTGCCCCTCCATGAACATTGCCTGTTCAAACTCGGCATTCATCTGGGCGAACTCTGGCATCTGACGCCGCTGAATAGCTGGCTTAAAAAGCAGGGACGGTCCCGTTTTCTGCTGACGGCACCGCCGATGCGTCTGCCGGGTGCGGTCGGCTCTCCGGCAAATGCAGTTGCCACTGTCTGAGAGGATATCCGGCAGGCTATTGCATCGCGCGTTCGATACCATATGTTATCATTGAGCCTTGTCGGGCAGCGGGTTTTCTGCTAGCTGACGGTGATCTTTTCAATGCCCTTTTGCGGAGGGGCGGGAGCGTGTAGATGTTCATCCAGACCCTGCCACATGAGAATGAAGACAGGATGAAGTTCATGCCGGGACGTCAGGTGCTGGCGTCGGGTTCCGTTCTGCTTGACGATGCGGAGGAGGCGCGCGTTCGCTCGCCGCTGGCCAAACGTCTGTTTGACATTCCGGGGATCAGGGCCGTTGAACTGGGCGAGGATTACGTCACGATCATCAAGCAGCCGGATGCGGAACAGAAAATCCTTTGGATACAGTTGAAGCCGATGGTTCTGGCTGCCATCATGGATCATTACATGAGCGGGATGCCGGTGCTGAACGGTGATACGCCGAAGACCAGCGGCAGCTATTCCGAGGATGATCAGAAGATTGTCGATGCCATTGTCGAGCTTGTCTCAACCCGCGTGCAGCCGCAGCTTGCCCAAGATGGCGGCGATGTCGCCTTTAAATCCTATGACCCGTCGGAAGGGCTTGTCACCCTTGAAATGGATAGCAGGGGGCTGTCAACCCCGGCGTTTGGCACCCAGATCAAGATTGAGAATACCCTCAAACACCACGTTCCGGAAGTAAAGCGCGTCCGGTTTGAACGGATGATTGACGAGGCGGCGGCAGAGACGACGGACCGGCCGGGGCTGCAAACGGATGAAGCCGAACGGATCCAGGTTCTTCTGGAAACCCGGATCAATCCGGCAATTGCGGCCCATGGCGGTTATATCAGCCTGATTGATGTACAGGGGGATACCGCCTATGTGGAAATGGCCGGTGGATGCCAGGGCTGCGGCATGGCGGATGCAACATTGAAACAGGGGATCGAGGTGGAAATCAAATCCGCGGTTCCAACGATTGAACGCGTCCTGGATGTCACCGATCATGCCGGTGGTACAAATCCTTATTATTCAGGATATTGAATAACGTCAATCGATGGCTTCAATCGCCTTGATGACAAAACCGCGATCGGCGCTGTATTTGCGACGCATCTTTTCCCATGCCTGTTCTATACTGACAGCATAAACATCGAAATAGTGCGTATCGGCCCAGCTGTCGGAAAGGTCCTTGTGATGTTCCCCTTCCTGGAGGGCGGCCAGTACTTCCTCATTGTAAATGGCCGCTTCAAATTTCAGTTGCATTTTTTATCTCGAAATATGGTTATTTATGGCGGCATATTTGCACAGCTATCCTTAAAAAAAGGTTATCTGGCATAGCTGACCGTCGGTTCATTCTGCACCGGAAAATTGACTGAGTTGGCAATGAAGCATTCCTGATGCGCCTCATGATGCAGCCTTGTTGCCCGCTCCAGGTCGCTGCCCTCACGGATTATCACGACCGGCTTCAGAAGAACTTCCGTAAACCGCATGACGCCATCGACAAAATCCATCTTGCCATAGGCATTATCAAAATACCCGGTAACGACGATATTCTTACGGGCGCAGAGAGCGAGGTAACTCAGCATATGACAGGCCGCGAGGGAGGCGATAAGCATATCTTCGGGGTTAAATCGGGTATCCGTGCCGAGAAAAGCGGTCGCTGCGGTTCCGGCAAGCACCGGGCGACCGGGAATAGAAACTTCATAATCGCGGGAATAGCTTCTGTAATCCGTCGTCGGGCCGTCGCTTGCACCGGTCCAGTCGAGACGGGCGATAAATTCATGGGGGTGTCGCATCTTCTCTCCCTCCGGATCCCCTTCACATTATCGGCATGCGGGGCAGAGCGCATTGCCTTGCCCGGCTCTGGCGAGTATGTCATTTTTCAAGACAATCTCATTCACGGCCAGCGCAGGCAAGAAGGTATTTCGTAAATCCGATGTTTGATGCAGCAATCCGGCAGATTATTGATCCGCCCCTGAATGCCACGGGCCGGAAAATGGCGAAGCTGGGCATTCCGGCGAATGCCGTCACGCTGACCGGCTTTGGAATTGGGCTGCTGGTCATTCCGCTTCTCGCATCGGAATATTACCTGTCGGCCCTTTTTATCATTCTGGTCAATCGCCTTGGTGACGGGCTGGACGGCGCCGTTGCGCGGCAGTCCCGGCTGACTGATTTTGGCGGCTATCTGGATATCATCTGCGATTTTATCTTTTACGCGGCCGTTGTCTTTGGCTTTGCTCTTGCCCAGCCGGAAAAAGCACTGGCGGCCGCATTTCTCATCTTCAGCTTTATGGGAACGGGGTCGACGTTCCTGGCTTACGCCATTCTGGCGGAACGGCACGGCATTTCAACAGCGATCCGCGGCCGCAAATCGCTTTACTATCTTGGTGGCCTGACGGAGGGAACGGAGACCATCGCCGCCTTCTGCCTGATGTGCGTCCTGCCGGAATATTTTGTGGAAATTGCAGTTATTTTCGGGGTTCTTTGCTGGGTCACGACGCTCACACGCATCTATGCCGCATGGGCAGCTTTTGGCAAGGGGCGCTGATCGGCTATTGTCCGTCGGGCCCGGGCCGTTATACTGTGTCGATATAAGAATGAAAAAGGGGGAGGCCGGAATGAACAGATGGCAGATCGGAGATGTCACGATCACCCGCGTCGTCGAGGTGGAGGCAACCGGCGGTACGCGTTTTATCCTGCCGCAGGCGACGCCGGAAGCGGTTGCGCCGCTGGACTGGATGGTACCGCATTTCGCAACCGCGGAAGGCCGCCTGATCATGAGCATTCATGCCCTGATCATTGACACGGGTTCGCGGAGGATCATCGTCGATACCTGCCTCGGCAATGACAAGGAGCGGAAAATCCCCGCCTGGAACATGTTGCAGACGAGTTTTCTCGCGGATCTGGAAGCGGCCGGTTATCCACGCGAAACTATTGATACGGTGTTGTGCACCCATCTGCATGTGGACCATGTTGGTTGGAACACGATGTTGGTGGATGGTGAATGGGTGCCGACTTTCCCCAACGCACGCTACTATTTCGGGGAGACCGAATGGAATCACTGGCGCGCGGTTCCGCAAGAGGAGTTTGGCGATGTCGTTGGCGATTCCGTGCAGCCGATTGTCGATGCAGGGCTTGCCGATCTTGTCGCCATGGATCACAAGGTTTGTGATGAAGTCAGCCTTTTCCCATCCCCCGGTCACACGCCCGGCCATGTCTGTGTGCGCATTCTATCAAAGGGGGAGGAAGCGGTCATTACCGGCGATAGCATGCATCACCCCTGCCAGATTGCGCATCCGGAATGGTCCAGTTCGGCCGATACGGACAAGGAGGCATCACGCCGCACGCGGGAGGATTTCCTCGCAAAATATGGCGATAGCGAAACATTGATCATCGGGACCCATTTCGCTGCTCCGACAGCGGGTCACCTGAAAAAAGACGAACAGGGGGCCTACTGGCTGAAAATCTGACGGTGCAGATCTGATCCGGGGCGCAAAACTGGATAAGGAAAAAAACACATGAAACTATATGACTTCCCCGGGCCGCCCAGCCCACGCCGCGTCCGTATTTTTCTTGCGGAAAAAGGTGTTGAGCTGGAAACAGTGAACGTCAATATCCGTGAAGGCGCCCAGTTCGCAGATGATTTCAAGAAGATGAACCCGCATTGCACCGTCCCGGTTCTGGAACTGGACGACGGTAGTTATATTTCTTCTATTGATGCCATCAACCGTTATCTGGAAGAAAAATTTCCTGAACCGCCTCTGTTCGGCCGGAACATGGAAGAGCGCGCGCATATCAATGACTGGTGTCATTACATCAATGTGAACGGTTTTATGGCGGTGGCGGAGTCGCTGCGTAATTCGGCGCCGTTCATGGTTGGCCGCGCCATTACAGGCCCGCGCAATATTGAACAGATACCGGCGCTGGCAGAACGGGGCCGCGAGCGGGTTCTCTATTTCTTCGAAGATTTGAACGCGCATCTTGAAGGCCGCGACTTCATGGTTGGTGACAGCTATTCCGTCGCGGATATCGGCGCGCTGGTCGTTGTCGATTTTGCAACCGGGATGGGCCGCATTGCCATGCCGGACGGGCTGGATCATCTGAAAAAATGGCACGCGGCTGTTTCCGCAAGACCAAGTGCAGCGGCCGGGAAATAATCCTCTTTATCAATACAGCATCAGGGGGCCGAATCTAGTCTCTATTTCCTGATGGGTGGGCGGTCGCTTCGGGCAATAGCCTTGAAGCGCATCGCCCATCGCTTTTATGTGCGCTGGCGTTGTCCCGCAGCATCCGCCGATAATCCGCGCACCGGCATCGGCGGCAAGTCGTGCATAGTCTCCCATCATATCCGGAGTTGTCGGGTATGAAAGCATGCTTTTCTTTATTTCCGGCAGGCCGCAATTCGCCTTGATCGTGAGGGTATCTCCCGTATTCGACTGCTTGCCGAATTCCAGCAGATGCAGAAGCGCCTCCCCGGGTCCGTTGCCGCAATTGCTGCCCCAGGCGGTGGGAGGAGGGGTTGCCGCGTGACAGATGGGCGGCAGGTCGGCCGGAATGAGGGGTTCACGGCCTTTCCCGCCGCCATGAAAGGACAGAGTGGCGATAACCGGAAGGCCCGTCGATTGCGCGGCGGCAAGGGCGGCTTGCAGCTCCACCCTGTCGGAGAAGGTTTCGAGCCAGAGAAGATCGACGCCTCCTTCCGCCAGCGCCTCCGCCTGCTGCCTGAAAAGACGTACCGCTTCATCAGGCTGCATTGCGCCGGTTGGGGTTATCTCGCATCCAAGCGGGCCGATGCTGCCCGCAACGATCATCTCTCTTTGCGCTGTCTTCGCAACGGATCTGGCAAGATGGGCCGCGGCGATGTTAAGAGTGCGCACATCCCCCGCCTTGTTGTGCCGTTGCAGGCGGCAGGCATTGGCGCCGAAACTGTTCGTCAGCAGGATGTCCGCGCCCGCCTCCACAAATTGCTGATGCAGATCGGTAATTTTCCGAGGCGCGCTTAAATTCCAGAATTCCGCCGCGTCCCCCGGTTTCAGGCCAACGGGAAACAGATTGGTCGCCATCGCCCCGTCCGCCAGCAGGATCGATTTCCGATCCAGCAGGCTCTGCAGCCTGTTTGTCATCGCTCACTCATTTAAGATGGTAGAGGGCATATGGTCTCCACTCTACCACAAGAACAGGTCTCAGCCAGAGGCGGCGGATGTATCAGTATCCGTATCGTCTGTCGGCTTTTTGCGGGTCGCGGGTTTTTTGCGTGGCGCCGGTTTGCTCTCCGGTTTTTCTTCCGGTGTCTCGGCGACAATGATTACATCATCTGCCGGTGTTGTCCCATCGGGACGGGGTGTTTCCGGCGGCCATGGTCCGACCGGGAAAGGTTTTTCGTCGCTGTGGTAGGACATATAGGCGACAATCTGCCGGTTATACTCGGCGAAGGAACTGCCAAACGCCTGCAATTGCCCGAACGGCTCGCCGCTCAGCAGCGTCTTGATAAATTGTACGACGGAAATTGCGAAGAGGACAAAATTGGCGAACCAATATATGACCCCGTAAAGGATCAGATAAATTAATCTTGTCCAAGTCGTATTTGATTTGACGTGGTTTTTGACATCGTCTGTCATATGTCGCACCCCTTGCAAGTTGTCTGTGCTTCACAGGCAACAATCCGCCCGCCGCTTCGTTAAAGCCAGCGTCGAACCTCAGCCTTCTAATCTAGATATTCCTTACCGGGGTTATCTTCAAGATGGGCTTCTTCTTTCATGATCACGTAAAAGTGTATGACAGGGCCAGGAATGCACGCATCGGCATACTCGGATTTTAACATCTATCCGCTTTCATATTCCGGCGAACGGCCCTTCGTCTTCACACTCCCATCAGTGTGGGACATTGTCTGCCAGAAAACCGATGGCCGCCTGCACGCCACCCTCTCCATGCGGAACACCAAGCGCGCGGAAGCTCATTTCAAGCGTTCCCAATGTTCCCAGCATCATGGGAGCGTTCAGATGCCCCATATGGGCGATGCGCAAGGCCTTGCCGCTCAGGACCGCGATCCCGAGCCCGATCACCAAGCCGCATTTTTCAAGACAATAATCATGAATGGCGGGAATCAGATCGCCATTGCGAAGGAGTACGGTGGTAACGGAGTTTGCCCGCTGCTCCGGTGCGGGAATGTTGAAAGACAGCTCCCCGGCTTCCGACCATTTGCTGACGGCGGCGCGGGTAGCGCCCGCCAGTAGCCGATGACGTTCGAATATGGCTTCGAGGCCTTCGCTACGGATCATATCGAATGATTTCTGCAGCCCGAACAGGTGGTGCACAGGCGGCGTCCCGGCATAGCTGCGGTAATGTTCGCTTGCCTGACGGGCGGTCCAGTCCCAGTAGGCTGTACGCAGATTGGCCGACTTGTGACATTCGAGCGCTTTGTCGCCGGCGACAACGAAGCTGACGCCGGGAGACATCATCAGGCCTTTCTGGCAGGCGGCAACGGTCACATCAACGCCCCAGTCATCCATGCGATAATCCATCGTGCCGAGAGAGGCGATGGTGTCCACCATGAAGAGAGCCCCGTGACCCGCATTGTCAATGGCCCGCCGCAGGGCGGAGATATCATTCATCACGCTGGAAGCGGTATCGACCTGCACCACCAGAACCGCTTTTATCTCGCCCTTGGTATCCGCCCTGAGACGGGCTTCGAGCAGGGCCGGATCAACCGCCTCATGATAGGTGCCGGGCAACACTTCGATATTAAGGCCAAGCATATTCCCGGCATCCCCCCAGCCTACGGCGAAGGAACCGCTTTCCAGCACGAGAACCTTGTCTCCCCGGCTCAGGACATTCGTAAGCGCCGCTTCCCAGGCGCCATGGCCATTGGCGATATATATAAAGGGCGTGCCAGAGGACCGGGTGATCATTTTCAGATCTTCCTTCAGCCGGTTTGTGATGTCGACCAGTTCACCTTTGCGGATGTCCACTGCGGGGCGATGCATGGCGGACAGCACTGCGTCCGGGACGGTGGTGGGACCCGGAATGCTCAAAAACTGGCGGCCGTTGCTGACACTCATGGCGTTACTTTCCTGATCTGAATTCCCAATTAAGGGGTAAGTTTATTCGCTTTTAATCGGCGGGCAATGGCAAATTTTCAGGGCCCCAGACATTCAGTTTATCCGGCTGCCTTGCCGTTCCCTGCCGGTCCGCTCCGTCCAGACCATAACGAGGATCGCGAGCAGCCCGAGAAGTGAAAGACTGACGGTCATGGGGATCAGCGTGCCGTTGAAAAGTTGCGCAATCACGGTGCCAAGACCCATCGACATGAAGGTCGTAAGCGATCCAATAACCGCGGCGGCAACTCCGGCAATATGGCCGAGGGGTTCCATCGCCAGCGCGTTGAAATTGCCAAACAGAATGCCGAAGCAAAAAAAGACGCCGGTCAGAAACACTACCAGGGACCAGAAGGGCGGGATCCCACCCCAGTAAAGGGTGAAGAGGGTGTACAGAATGGAAAAGGCCGTCAGCCCGGTAAGGGAGATCGAGGAAAGCCGGTACATTCCAAAGCGGACGACAAGGCGGGCGTTCAGAAAGGAGGAAATGCCGAGCGCAAGGGCAAGCGCACCAAAATAAACCGCAAACATATCGCCGACCTTGTAGACATCCTGAAAGATCTGCTGCGATATGGTGAGATATCCGAGAAAGGCGCTGAAAATCAGACCGGCAACAAGCGTGTAGCCGAAGGCGCTGCGGGTTTTGAAAACCTCTTGAACGGCGCGCCAGATGCGGCTGAGCGAAAGCGGAACACGCCGTTCGGGCGGCAATGTTTCCTGTTGCCGCAATCCGAACCAGACCAGCGTGGCGACCCCGAGAAGGAACAGCGCGAGAAAAATGATCCGCCAGTCGGCAACGAACAGGATAAGCTGGCCGAGCGATGGCGCCAGAACAGGCACCAGAATGAAAACCGTCATTACCAGCGAGACGAACCGCGCCATCTGGCGCCCTTCATACTGGTCGCGGATCAGGGCGAGAGAGACAATTCTCGGGGAGGCAACGCCAATTCCCTGCAAAAACCGGCCGATCAGCATCATGGTAAAATTGCTGGCAAAGACGGACAGCAGGCAGCCGGCAAGAAACAGGCCGAAACCGAAATATATAACAGGCTTTCGCCCGGTACTGTCGGAGATGGGGCCATAGAAAAGCTGCCCGATGGCAAGGCCGAGAAACAGTGCGGCGATAATATACTGACGATCATTCGGATTGGCCGCCCGCAAATCCGTACTGATTTCGGAAAGGGCCGGAAGCATGACGTCAATGGACAACGCGACCATTGATATCATGAGGGCGAGCAGGACGACCTGCTCGGCAAATCCGGGCTTTCCGGAGGGCGCGCTGTTTTCGTTACTCATCATTCCGGCTTTATGGTTTTTCAGGATCGCGGGGAACATGGCTTTCGGCCTGCGCGGCAGGCGGATCGCTCAATATGACGCGTATTATAGCCGACTTTTCCTAAGTCTGAATAGACTGTTTTTCATCAAACAGAATCTGGGATTTGGAAAATAAGCTGCCTTCGGGTAACCGGTGTGTTTTTCCATTTCCTAATACACGAATAGTAGTTAATCTCTTTCCATGCTGGTGGGAGTTTCCGGTTCAATATAACCAATAACAGGGAAGCGGCATGACTGGGGAAAATCAAATGCGGCCGCAAAGCGGCCTGAATGCGCTTCTGGCGCGCACGCCTTTCTTTTACGGCTGGGCTGTTGTGGCCATCATCTTCATTACAATGGGCATTGGCGTCAATGTACGAACGGCCTACTCATTGTTGTTTCCGGCTATTCTCAATGAATTCGGCTGGGACCGGGCGACAACGGCGGCGGCATTTTCCATTGGCTTTGTCGTTGGCGCGCTGCTCGCGCCCGTCATTGGCAAACTCCTTGAATTTATTGCGCCGCGTTTCATGATTTCGGCGTCGGCCATTCTGGTCAGTCTCGGGCTGGTGCTGTCCACGTTTGCAACCGAACCCTGGCATCTCTATCTGACACTGGGGATCCTTGTGGTCGGATCGGGGATCGTCATGACCTATGTTGGGCATTCCATGTTCCTGCCGAACTGGTTCCAGCGACGACGCGGACTCGCCGTCGGCATTGCTTTCTCGGGCGTTGGCATCGGCGCCATCATTCTGATGCCGATCATACAGGAGACGATCAGCGCCAATGGCTGGCGGGAAGCCTGCTGGCTGATGGCGGGTCTGCTGATGATCATCGTGCTGCCGCTCAATTTCTTTTTGCAGCGCAAGCAGCCATCCGATATCGGATTGCATCCTGACGGCGATTCCGCTCCCGGCGAGGCACAGACCGCCGCACAGCAGGCCGCCGCAGATCCGGTTGTTGATCATGGTTGGGTCAATACCGACTGGACATTGCCCAAAGCCGTGAAAACCGGCTGTTTCTGGTGGCTGGCGCTGGCCTGTGCCAGCGGTCTCTATGTCTGGTACGCTGTCCAGATTCACCAGACAAAATATCTGATTGAAATCGGTTTTTCGGATATTGCGGCGGCATCCGCCCTCGGACTTGTCGGGCTTGCCGGTGTGATCGGCCAGATCTATCTCGGCAATCTTTCTGACAAGGTCGGCCGGGAATGGGTCTGGACACTCTCCATGGCGGGATTTATTTTAAGTTGCATCCTGTTACTGGTCATGGAAAATGTACCGAGCGCCGTCATGATGTATGCCATGGTGATCCTGCAAGGTGGCTTGGGATATGGCGTGGCAACCGTTTTCGGCGCGATGCCGGCCGATCTGTTCCAGGGCCGGGGCTATGGCCTGATATTCGGGGTGGTCAGTACGCTGGCTCTTTTCGGTGGGGCAATCGGCCCATGGCTGACAGGCTTCTTTTATGATCAGGCAGGCAATTATCATCTGGCCTTTTATGTCATACTAGGCATGTCTGTGCTGTCGATTTTGTCCGTCTGGCTGGCGGCGCCGCGCAAGAAACGTCTCGTTGCCGGACAGGCCAGAAAACGGGCGATGATGCTTATGGCGGCGGAAAACAGGTAATGATGCGGTTAGGGTAGGGAATGGTTGAAAAGAGAAAGATTGCCGTTGTCACTGGCGCGGGCGCGGGCATTGGCCGGGCCGTTACGCTGAAACTTCTGAAAAGCGGATACAAAGTCGCACTCGCCGGGCGAAACCGCAAAACGCTTCAGGAAACGCTGGACCTCGCCGGGCCCGGCGCCGATCATGGTCTCGTGGTGCCGACGGATGTCTCAGATTCGAAGGCGGTCGATGCTCTGTTCAACATGGTGAAGGAGAAATTCGGTCGGCTCGATCTCTTGTTCAATAATGCCGGAGTTGGCGCCCCGCCAGTACCCGTGGATGAGCTTGCCATTGACGTTTGGCAGAATGTTGTGAATACCAATCTGAATGGCGCCTTCTATTGCGCGCGGGCAGCCTTCGGGATGATGCGACACCAGTCGCCCATGGGCGGGCGGATCATCAATAACGGTTCCATTTCAGCGCATGTTCCGCGGCCCTTCAGTATTGCATATACGGCCACCAAACACGCAGTCACCGGTATTACCCGGACCTTGTCACTGGACGGACGAGCCTATAACATTGCCGTTGGCCAGATTGATATCGGCAATGCGGCGACCCCCATGACAAAGGCCATGCAGCAGGGGGTGTTGCAGGCCAATCTGTCGGTTGCCGCTGAGCCGGTGATGGATGTGGAGAATGTCGCCTCTGCCGTTCTTTACATGGATGGCCTGTCACTGGACGCGAATGTTCAGTTCATGACCATCATGGCGACAAATATGCCCTATATCGGCAGGGGATGAGCGGGGTTTGAAATTTGCAAAAGAGTACCTATATCTGGAACAATCGTTCCAAAATAGCGTATGAAAGGTTAGTCCAATGTCCAGGATTCGTGAAGTCAGCCGTGTTATCCTCTCGCAGGTAGCCTCCGACGGTGCTGGCGTAAAGCTGCGCCGTTCCATCGGCGGCAGTCAGATAGCGGATCTGGACCCTTTTCTGCTGCTGGATAATTTCGGTACTGAAAACCCGGACGAATATATCGCCGGCTTTCCCTGGCATCCGCACCGCGGGTTTGAAACCGTGACCTATATGATCGATGGCCTGATGCGCCATAAGGATTCAATGGGTTCGGAAGGTGTTCTTGGCCCCGGCAGCGTGCAATGGATGACCGCCGGTCACGGCATCATCCATTCGGAAATGCCGGAGCAGGAGGAAGGCCGTATGAGCGGGTTTCAGCTCTGGGTCAATCTGCCGGCGAAAGACAAGATGTGCGCTCCCCGGTATCAGAATATCGATCCGGAGAATGTACCGTCGGTCAAACTCGATGGTGTCGATCTTCGCATTATTGCCGGGTCTGTCGAAGGACCTGACGGTGTTGTTTCGGGGCCGGTGACCGGTGTTGCGACGGATCCCGTCTATCTTGACGTGACCCTTGCGCCGGGTGGCAGCTTTGAACATGCCATCCCCGAAGGACATACGGCTTTCGTCTATGTTTTTGACGGAACCGTCGCGGTCAGCGGCAAGGAAGTGGAACAGCATCATCTGGCCATTCTTTCCGACGGCAATCATGTGAGGCTGACCAGCGACAAGGGTGGGCGCGCCATTCTGGTTGCCGGGAGACCGCTTGGTGAACCGGTTGCCCGTTATGGCCCGTTCGTCATGAATACGCCTGCGGAAATCCAGAAGGCTGTCCGTGACTTTCAGACAGGCAACTTTTTGATGCACTGACAATATGAACCGGGGATGGCATGCGCTTTCCCCGGTTTTGTTGTCATAACGAAAAATAACAAACAGGGATAACAGTATGACCGTTGAAATTTCTTCCCCAATCCGGCTCGCCTGTGGCGTGTCGGTCAAAAACCGTATTGCAAAAGCGCCGATGACAGAGGGGCTGGCCGACCCAATGAACCGGGCGACGGATCGGCATGTTCGCCTTTATCGCAAATGGGCGGAAGGGGGCGCCGGTATTCTGGTGACCGGAAATGTTCAGGTGGATCGCCGGTATCTGGAGCGGCCGGGCAATGTTGTGGTTGACCGGAATGGGGGCCTTGAAGAGCTTCGTGCTTTTGCGGCGGCGGGGACCGTCAACAATACGCTTCTTTTTATGCAGATCAGCCATGCCGGAAGACAAACGCCGGTGCGGGTGAACCCGCATCCCGTGGCGCCCTCCGATATTGGCCTGGCGTTGCCGGGTAACGCCTTTGGCGTGCCGCGCGCCCTGGAGCATGAGGAGATTGAGGATATCATCCGCCGCTTTATCCATGTGGCGGAAGTTGCAAAGGAAACCGGCTTTTCCGGTGTGCAGCTACATGCGGCGCATGGTTATCTGATCTCGGAATTTCTGTCGCCGCTTGCCAATCGGCGGACGGATCAATGGGGTGGAAGCCTTGAAAACCGGGCGCGGCTGTTGCGCCGGATTGTGCAGGGTGTCCGTGCGGCCATGGGACCCGCGTATCCGATTTCGGTAAAGCTCAATTCATCTGATTTCCAGAAGGGCGGGTTTGATCTGGAAGACTGTTTGCAGGTGGTCAAATGGCTGGAGGAGGACAGCGTTGATCTGCTTGAAGTTTCCGGCGGCAATTATGAAAACCCGGCCATGATGATCGGTACGCGGGGAAAAGATGAAATTCGCGACAGCACCATCGCGCGGGAGGCCTATTTCCTTGAATATGCCAAAAGCATCCGAGCAGCGACGACGATCCCGCTGATGGTGACGGGCGGGTTTCGCAGTCGGGCCGTCATGGATGCAGCCTTGCAGAGTGGGGCGGTGGATATTATCGGCATTGGCCGACCTATGTGTGTCGATCCCGATGCGCCGAACCATCTGCTCTCTTCAGCGGAGGCGAGTGCGGTTGCCTATGAGCAGAATATCTCTCCTTCCAAGGCGGCACTGGGATGGTTTTGCCTGAATATCATTCGCCTTGCCGATGGGAAAGAACCAGACCGGGAGATGAGCGGGATGGACGCGATCACGGCCTATCTCGCAAATGAGGAGGCAACGGCGGCAGCGCTTGAGGATTATAATATAAATTAACCGGTTAATTTATATTGCTTGGATATCCTAAATTACCACCTGATGACATCATGCGGCGTCCCCTTTTACGGGGACGTCGCGTCATTGATTTGCAGTGACCTATTTTCGCCGCATGATTTCCCGCTCAACCGCTTCAAGACGGTCCTTGCCGAAATACATTTCATCGCCAACGAAAAAAGTTGGTGCGCCGAAGCAGCCCCGTTCGGCGGAGCTGCTGGTGTTGGCGATCAGCTTGTCTTTCACCGACTGTTCCTGTATCCGCTCCAGTATATGCGCGCCGTTGAGCCCCGCCGCATCGAGGGTTTCAATGATGACGGCGGGGTTGTCCATCTTTTTGCCGTCTTCCCACATGGCGGTCAGCATGGCGTCCACATATGCAGGCGCATAGCCTTCTTCCTCCGCCACGATGGCGCCGCGCATCATCTGCACGGTATTGACAGGGAAATGCGGGTTCATCCGGAATTTTGCGAGGCCGTGCTCCTTTATGAAGCGCTGCATTTCAAGGCGCATATATGCCATCTTGTGCGGAATGTCCGCGAACTGCTGGATCGGCGAGATATTGTTGGTCAGCTTAAAAACGCCGCCCAGAAGAATCGGGAAATAGGTGAATGAAACGCCAGTGCGCTTTTCAATGCCGGGAATGACCTTGTGCGCCAGATAACAGTTGGGGCTTCCAAAATCGTAGTGATATTCAACTTTCAACGTTCCCTCCCTCATATGTCAGCTATGCGTCTCTCGCGCTCCAATCGGCTGCGTCTCAACTCCCTGTGAGATATATAGGTAGCCGATCCAATAATCACAGCGCCGCCGATCAGAACGAAAGGATCGAGCGGATCTCCAAACAACAGAATGCCGAGGATCGTGGCCCAGATCAATTGCAGGAAATTGAGCGGCTGGGTCAGCGTGATGGGGGCCGCCTGAAGGGCCCGTGTCATTGTATAATGGCCAAGCGTGGCGACCACTGCCGCGAGCGCGAGCCACAGGAACTGTTCCAAAGTCGGTGTTTGCCATTGAATAATGGTGGCCGGGATGAGCGTGATCGTGCAACCGACAGACAGCATTCCAACGATGATGGTCGAGCTTTGCGTTTCCGTCAGCTTTTTGGCGATGACAAAGGACGCGGCAAAAAGCGGCGCCGCACAAAGCTGAGCGATCTGGCCCAGATTAATGTCCTGAAAACCGGGCCGGAGAATGATCAAAGTTCCAAGAATGCCGCAGAGCACGCCAAGTATACGCGGTAGCTGTAGCCGTTCCCCGAGGAAAAGCGCGGCGCCGATGGTGATAAAAATAGGAGAGACGTAACCGATAGCCGTCACCTCGGCCATGGGTATATGCGCCATGGCGTAAAACCACAGGGCAACGCCAATGCCGTGAAACAGCCCCCGCAGCAGGAACAATCCGGTATCTTTTCGACTGACATATCCTGGCCAATTTTTGATAACCATTGGCAGGATAATCAGGGTGCCAAGGAAATAGCGTAGAAACGCGGACTCCGCTGCGGGGAGCGCCCCGCCGAGATAGCGAACAATCCCGTTCATGGCGACGAACAGGAAAGTCGTCAGAATCATCCAGGATATCCCCTGCAGGGTCGTGCTGTTCTTAAGGGAATCAGAAATTGTCACCTGCGTGCCTTTTCTTATCATTATTAGGACGCCATGTTGACGACCCTGGCCCGATTTCAACTGTATTATTTCAAAGCATTCTAAATCGCGCCTCCGGCTTTGACCACATTATTTAATGTTGTTGAGAATTTACACGGATTTGTCCCCTTCCGGAGACTTGATTTATGGAGCGGAATAGGCGCGGTCAGATCAATTCATCAATATTCCCCGGTGCGCCTCCTTCCCCCAGAGCTCTTCAACTCGTGCGTCCCGGCCACAGCTAAAGCGGTAGTATTTATAACGGATAGGGTTTTTGTTGTAATAGTCCTGATGGTAATCTTCAGCCGGGTAGAATGTCGTCGCGTGCCGGATTGCTGTTACGACAGTGTGGGGGAGCTTCCCGGACTGTTCCAGCGTCACTTTCGATTGGGTTGCAATGTCATTTTGTGCATCGGATATTGTGAAAATAGCTGTTTTATAGCTTTCACCCCGGTCGCAGAACTGGCCGCCGTCATCAGTGGGATCGACGCTTCGCCAGAATATGTCCAGCAGCTTGTCATAAGAAATGGTGGCGGGATCAAAAGTGATTTTTACCGCTTCAATATATCCGGTCCCGCCTGCGGATACTTGCTTGTAGGTGGGGTTGGGCGTCTCTCCGCCGATATATCCGGATACCGTTGATACAACGCCTGGGACATGATCGAAGTCAGATTCCACACACCAGAAACACCCACCTGCGAGGATGGCTGTTTCCTCCGCCGCGTAGCTTTGTGAAGACGGCAGGAAAGCCGCCAAAAGAAACAGCATTGCCGTGAATGTGGTTGATAAAGCGGGAAATAATGCCTGTCGCATAGAGGGGATCCATCTAAATGTTGCAGATATAGGGAATTGTGGTGCAGCGGAGACGGAAAGGCCAGCCGATAAAATCGAAATTCCATCACAATGCCGTAGAAGCCCTCCCCGTTGCTCGTGACGGGAGAGGGACCTCCCCCCGGATGTATTTGGTTTTTATAACCTCTTGTTAATTTTTCTTCGCTAATAGTCGGTTATGAAGACAACCATCGGGAGTTTCGGTTACTATGTTCGGGATAATAAAAAAACAGTGGTTCAAGGGTTTAAAGGCGTCCGCCTCCGGCAAAAAACCGGTTTCCGGTGACGCGAAATTTGGCATCGGTCCCCGTCTGATCGCCTCATTCTCGATCGTTGCCGTCCTGACGGTTGCCATCTCCGTTGTGAGTTGGTTCAGCCTTGACAGGCTGACGGCGGCAGAGAAAGATCTGATAGAACAGAAGCTCCCGGCAATCACGCTGGCCCTCAATCTCGCCAATGAAACCACAGCGCTTACTGCTGCAACGCCGCAGCTTAGTGGCGCGATGAGCGAGGCGGAACGCCTCCAGAGCTATAAGCGTATTACAGTCGCCGCCAACCAGGCGACTGAACGGCTTGATGCGCTGCGTCAGTATATGGATGACAACACCTCTTTGCAGGAAATCAGCAACGGGCTGGTTCAGATTCAGGACAGCCTGACCCGGTTGAATGATCAGGTGGATACGCGCCTTAAGCTTGCCGCGCGTCTTGAGACGGTTACACCGAAGCTGGAAGAAGCCCGTGAAGTTCTCGATACAGGGCTGACTCCATTTTTGCTTCCGCTGCGGTTGCGGATGATCCAGAATTCCGACCAGTGGAGCGATACGCTGACTACGGCGCTCGAACAGGCCGCCAATGGCGTTAAGCCTGAATATAATACGTCCAGCCTGTCGACAGAAGCAATGAGTGTTCTGTCCTTGCAGGAAGATGTTTTCACATTCAAGAGCAGCGGGTTCCAGATGCTCAATCTGCTGGCCGCAGGCGCACAGGCGACGACGATAGAGGGGGTGCGTGATTTCGAAGCCGTTTTCCTTGCCTCCATCTCCACCATGGGTGGGCCGCTAAGTTCCATTGAAGAACAGACCGGTGCCGACAAATCCAAACAACTGTCCAGCCTGTTTCAGGAGTTTCTTGAAATGGGTGTGAAGGATAACAGCGATACATCCGTCAATGTTTTCCAGACACGTGTGCAGGAGCTTGAGGCGGCGCTGGCGGCCGATAAGATCGTCGATGAAAGCCAGTTTCTGGCTGGCGCCCTTGTGCAGAATGTTCATACCTTCACATCGGAAGTACAGGGGTCATTTGCCACCGCGACGGCTGCTAATCAGCAGTTGGCCGATACGACGAAAATTACGCTTATCATCTGTGCAGTGAGCGCCTTGCTGGTGACCATTCTCATCGGGTTGTTCTATATACGCCGGAATATCATCCGGAGGCTGCTATTGCTCGTCGCGTCTGCGGATCGCCTGTCACAGGGGGATCTGAATGCCGAAATTTATCGGGACGGCAGGGACGAGATTGCCCGGATGGGTCGCGCGCTGGTCGGCTTCCGGGATACGGCGCGGGATGCTGAAAAGGCACGCAACGAAGCCGAAGAAGAACGGCGCAAGCGCGAAGAGGAAAAGAGCCGCAGTGAAGCGGAACAGCGGGAAACGGAGCGGGCGGCCCGGGAAGAGCGCGAGCGTCTGGCCCGTGAAGCGAATGAAACCAAGGAGCAGGAGCGTAACCAGCTGGCGGATACCTTTGAAGGCAGCGTCAAGCATCTCGTCGAGAAATTTGCCGCCGCGGCTGCGGAAATGTCAAAAATGTCGAAATCCATGTCCGTATCGGCGGATGACACGGCCGGGCGCACCACGACGGTTGCCTCCGCCTCGGATCTTGCGACTTCCAGTGTGAATGCCGTTGCAACCGCGACGGAAGAGCTGACGGCTTCTATTAGTGAAATCAGCCGTCAGGTCAGCGATGCCGCCTCCATTGCCGGCGAGGCCGTGTCGGAAGCCGAGAGGACAAATATGATGGTGACGTCGCTGAACGAGGCGGCGTCCCGGATTGGCGCAGTGGTTGATCTGATCAACAACATTGCCGGACAGACCAATCTCCTCGCTCTGAACGCCACGATCGAGGCCGCCCGGGCGGGTGATGCCGGCAAGGGCTTTGCGGTTGTCGCCAGCGAGGTTAAGAATCTTGCTGCCCAGACGGCGCGGGCAACGGAAGAAATTTCCGAACAGATCAAGGCCGTTCAGGAAGAGACGGGCAATGCGGTTGGCGCGATTGGCGGAATTACCCAGACTATCGGCAAAATCAACAGCATCGCGACCATGATCTCCGCGGCGGTGGAAGAGCAGGGGGCAGCGACCGACGAGATTTCACGTAGCGTCCGTCAGGCGGCGGACGGCGCGCAGGAAGTGTCGCAGAATATCAATCTGGTGAAAGATGCCGCTGTGTCCACCGGGGAAACCGCCCAGGAAGTACAAGGTGTCTCCAATGAACTCGCAAAAGAGGTAATGGATCTTGATCGGGAGGTTGAAGGCTTCCTGAAAAAGATACGCGCAAAATAAGTAATCAGGTAATTTATATTATTACTTGTTTATGCTTATATAAGTTTAATGGGCCGCTTTACTATTTGATATGCGAATATTTCTTAGTAAAGCGGCCCATTGTAAATGATTGAAAATCAAACGGTTTAAAGCCGGGGCGATAAATTTTCCTCTAGCCAAACAAAAAAATATCAGGCACAGTTACCCGCAAATAACGAATAAAGAACGTTTTTAACTGGGAGGGTGGACGCCTAGGCGTCCGGAAGCGTTTCATATGTCGTGTGATATGCATCTGGAAGCGTATGCATCCATAAGCTGTGATTGGAAAAAAATTTAAACCTTGAAACATCTGCGGATGTTTCGGCGTCAAATGCCCTTATGAGTGTCCGGGATGTCAGTGTGCATTTCGGCGGCATTGTCGCCCTTGATGGCGTCTCATTTGATATTGCTCCAGGCCAGATCGTCGGATTGATCGGGCCGAATGGGGCGGGAAAGACGACGCTTTTCAACTGTATCAGCCGACTTTATAACGTCAATTTCGGGGATATCCTGTTCTGCGGGGAATCAATCCTGAAAAGTCCGGTCCATAAAATGAGCTCAATCGGGATTGGCCGGACGTTTCAGAATCTTGCCCTGTTTTCCAACCTGAGCGTTCTCGACAATATCATGATTGGCGGGCATTCAACGGCAAAGTCGGACTATCTCAGCAATGCCCTGCATCTACCCTGGACCCGGCGGGAAGAGCGGGAGTTGCGGCGCCGGGCATTGGAAATGCTGCGTTTCATGGAGTTGGAAGATACCGCGCTTCATCGCATCGGGGATCTGTCCTTTGGTATCCAGAAACGGCTGGAGGTTGCCCGGGCGTTGCTCGGGCGGCCGAAACTCCTGCTGATGGACGAACCGGCGGGCGGCCTCAACCACAATGAACTTTCCCTGCTTGTCGATACGATCCGCCGGATCCGGGATGAATTCGGCACCACGGTCCTGCTGGTGGAACATCATATGGGGCTGGTGATGGAAGTGTCCGAAAAGGTCATCGCCCTCAATTTCGGACGAAAGCTTGCCGAAGGGGCGCCAGCGGACATTCAGCGTCATCCCGATGTGATTGAGGCTTATCTGGGGACGGGCAAAAAATGAGTCATTTACTTGAGGTAAAAGGGCTGCATGCCTCCTATGGGCCGACAAATGTACTAAACGGGCTGGATTTCAGCCTGGAAAAAGGCGGCGTGACGACCATTCTGGGCGCCAATGGCGCCGGCAAAACCACAACTTTGCGGGCGATCAGCGGCATGGTGACCCGGAGCGGGGAAATCAAGCTGGAAGAAACAGATATCGGCGCTATGGCGACAGCGGATATTACCCGGCAGGGGATAGCGCATGTACCGGAGGGGCGCGGCACCTTCGTCCGCATGTCGACGGAGGATAATCTCAATCTTGGCGCCTATAGCCGGAATGACAAGGCTGGAATTGCTGAAGATATCGAGCGGGTATACAGCTATTTTCCGATTTTGAAGCAACGGCGGACCCAGCAGGCGGGAACGCTGAGCGGCGGGGAAGCGCAGATGCTGGCCGTTGGTCGGGCGCTGATGCTGCGGCCGCGGCTGTTGCTGCTGGACGAGCCCTCTTTCGGCCTGGCGCCGCTGATTGTCCAGGAACTGTTCGCCATCCTCAAACGGATCAATGTCGAGGAAGGGGTGAGCATGCTGCTGGTCGAGCAGAACGCGGCGCTGGCGCTTGAGATGGCGGATCATGCCT
Organism: Sneathiella sp.; assembly: GCF_002694385.1. GTDB lineage: Bacteria > Pseudomonadota > Alphaproteobacteria > Sneathiellales > Sneathiellaceae > Sneathiella. The sequence goes on along the minus strand of NZ_NZMB01000022.1, from coordinate 136,868 downwards.
ATCTTCTGGAAACCGGAAATATTGTCATTTCGGGAACCTCGCAGTCCATTCTGGAAAATGAGACCGTTCGCCGGTCCTACTTAGGATATTAGGAAACATTCCCATGGATCTATTTCTGCAACAGATACTGACCGGGATTGCGAATGGCGCAATTTATGCCTGCCTGGCGCTCGCGGTTGTGATGATCTATCAGGCAATCGATCATTTCAACTTCGCGCAGGGCGAAATGGCAATGTTCAGCACCTATATCTGCTGGTCATTGATTGCGGCGGGTGTCCCATACTGGGCCGCCTTTTTTATTACGATTATTGTCTCGTTCCTGGGCGGTTTGGCGATTGAGCGGATTATCATCAAACCGCTGCATCATGCGCCGGTGCTGAGCCATATCGTTGTCTTCATCGGGCTTATCGCGATTTTTAACAGTACGGCGGGCGCCATCTGGGATCATACCATCAAGACGTTCCCCTCGCCCTTTCCAAGTGGTTCTTTCGGGGGTCTGATCGGGCTGCATGAAGTCGGGATGTTTTTTGTGACGCTGATCCTGCTGCTGGCAATCTTCAGCTTTTTCAAATTCACGCGGGTCGGCATGGCGATGCAGGCGGCGGCGGCCAACCCGGTATCGGCGGAGCTGGTGGGCATCCGTGTCGCGTGGATGCTGGCGCTGGGATGGGGGCTGGCGGCGGCCATCGGGGCTGTCGCGGGCATGATGATTGCGCCGATTGTCTTTCTTGATCCCAACATGATGCTCGGCATTTTGCTCTATGGCTTCGCGGCGGCAATTGTCGGCGGCATTTCAAGCCCGGGCGGCGCCGTTGCAGGCGGCTTTCTGGTTGGCATCATCGAAAATCTGGCGGGCACCTATATTCCGGCGATTGGCAGCGAACTGAAGCTGACGGTTGCGCTGGTCCTGATCGTGACCGTCCTTTTGTTCAAGCCCAATGGCTTGTTCGGTAAAACCATTGTGACAAGGGTGTAATGACATGGCTGATGATGCAGAGGTGAAAATGGATCCGCGGCTGACTGTCGGCGCCAGAATACCGATCAAATGGGTTACGCTTTTCGTCGTGATCGGCGTGATTTTGCCATTTTTTATGGACGGCTATACAACCTTTCAGGCCACCTTGGTCATGATTTATGCGATTGCGATTCTGGGTCTCAACCTGCTGACCGGCTTTAACGGACAGTTTTCGCTGGGCCATAGCGCCTTTTACGCCATCGGGGCCTATACGGCGGCCATTTTGTATTTTCATTATGGCTGGCCGGTGTATGCGACCATTCCAGTTGGCGGTATTGTCTGCTTCGTGGCGGGGTTCCTATTCGGACTGCCGGCGCTGCGTCTTGAAGGGCTTTATCTGGCGCTTGCCACCTTCGCGCTCGGGATTGCCATTCCGCAGATTTTGAAATCCTCGCATCTGGAGGAATTGACTGGTGGTGTGCAGGGGCTTGACGTCTTTCGTCCTGCGGTTCCGGAAATGCTGCCACTGACCATGGATCAGTGGTGGTATCTGATTGTCTTTGTGATCATGCTGTTCATGTTCTGGGTTGCCTGGAACCTGATTAACAGCCGCACTGGCCGGGCGATGATGGCCATTCGCGACAATTCAATCGCCGCGAAATCCATGGGAGTGAGCACCTCTCTCTATAAATCGCTCACCTTCGGGGTCAGTGCCTTTTATACAGGGGTTGCCGGGTCCCTGTCGGCAATTATCATAGAATTTGTTGCGCCGGACAGCTTTACCTTCCAGCTTTCCATCCTGCTGTTTATCGGCATGGTGGTTGGCGGCACGGGATCCATCTGGGGGGCCCTGTTCGGCGGCCTCTTTATTCTGATCATTCCGAATTTTGCGGAAGAAATTTCTACGGGTCTTTCCTACGCGATTTTCGGCATTATCCTTATTCTCATTATATATGTCATGCCCTCGGGATTTACCGGACTGGTCAATCTCATAAGAACAAAAATAAGGGGCAGGATCGGGACAACGGGTTGAGTGATTTGTGTAGCCCTCGTCTTCCACAAGGGATCAATACTAACAGGAGGAACAATATGAATACCGGGAGAAAAATAGCGATTACTTTCGCTGCCGTTGCCGCAATGGGCATGGCAGCGACCACGGCAATGGCCGAAAAGATGTATGGACCGGGCGTCACCGATACCAGCATCAAGATTGGTAACACCATGCCCTATAGCGGCCCTGCGGCGGCCTATAGCCAGATTGGCAAATCAATCAACGCCTATTTCAACAAGATCAACAAGGAGAATGGCGGCGTCAATGGTCGCAAGATCGAATTTATTTCGCTCGATGACGGCTACAGCCCGCCAAAAACAAAGGAACAGACCCGTAAGCTGGTCGAGCAGGACGAAGTTCTTCTCGTCTTTCAGGGGCTGGGAACGCCAACTCAGTCTGCGGTTCATGCCTATATGAACCAGAAAAAGGTTCCGCAGCTTTTTGTCGCAACGGGCGCGACGAAGTGGGGCGATCCCGAAAACTATCCCTGGACCATGGGGTGGCAGCCCAGCTACCAGACGGAAGGGCAGCTATTTGGTACCTATGTTCTCAAAAATGTGAAGGATCCGAAAATCGCGATTCTGTATCAGAATGATGACTATGGCAAAGACTATGTAAAGGGCATGAAGGATGTTCTTGGGGACAAGGCATCTGAACTGATTGTCGCGGAAGAAAGCTACGAAGTGACCGACCCGACGATCAATTCCCAGATTATCAAGCTGAAAGACAGCGGGGCGAATGTTTTCTTCAATGTTGCCACGCCGAAGTTTGCCGCTCAGGCAATCAAGAAGATTTACGAACTGAACTGGAAGCCGGTGCATTTGAACAATTCGGTTTCGAACTCCGTCGGTGCCGTTTACAAGCCCGCAGGTCTTGAAGAATCAAAGGGAATTATTTCCTTGCAGTACTTCCAGGATGTCACGGATCCCAGCATCTATGATACGGAGCCTTACAAGAAATGGAAGAAGTTCATGGAGGAATATTATCCGGATGGCGATCAGTCCAGCTCCTTCACGGCCTATGGCTATCTTGTCGCCCAGACGATGGAGCAGGTGCTGAAGCAGGCCGGTGATAACCTGACCCGCGAGAATGTCATGAAGGAAGCCGCCAATCTGGACCTGGAACTGGATATGATGCTGCCCGGCGTCAAGATTCAGACAGGCCCTGACGATTACTTCCCGATTGAGGCGATGATGCCAATTGCCTTCGACGGTGAGAAGTTCGTTCCGGTCGGAGAAGTTGTCTCAGTCAACTAATTAGTTGTACTTTTACAACAAAGCCGGGAGTTTCAGGCTCCCGGCTTTTTTTATGTTGTTATCTCAGGCGCGCGGGTTGAGGACAACACGCCCCTTCACTTTACCGGCCTTCAGATCGTTCAGGGCGCTGTTTGCGGCGTCCAGCGGCCTCACTTCATAGGGAATGGGGGCAATCTTTCCGGACTGAACCAGCGCCATCAGTTCATGCATTTCCTCAAGGGTTCCGACATAGGAGCCCTGAATAGTGCGCATCATCAGGGGCAGCATGGCAGTGGAAAGCGGCATCGAGTCCCCATAAAGCCCAACCGTGATCATATGGCCGCCCTTGCGCAGGCTGTTGAAACCGAAGAGAGCGGTTGTCGGCGCACCGACGAAATCTATGGCGCCTGCCGCGCCGCCGCCGGTCATTTCCTGAAGCTCGGCAAGGGCCGCTTGTGGATCGCTGTTATCAAGCGTGGCATGGGCGCCGGACTGCCGGGCAATGGCGCGTTTCGTCGCATCGACATCGGCGACGATAATTTTCGCCTTGACGACGCTGGATGCGAAATGCACGGCCGACAGGCCAACGCCGCCCGCGCCGATCAGCAGCAGGTGATCCTCTGCCTTCAGATGGGACAGCTTTTTGAGGGCGCTATAGGCCGTCAGGCCGGAGCAGGCATAGGTGCAGGCAAGCTCGGTCGGGATGCCGTCATAGGGGATCAGATATTTCGGATGCGGGGCAATGACTTCATCCGCATAGCCGCCGTTATATCGGGTGCCGACGGTCTGCGGGGACATGCAGAGCAGTTCGTCCCCCGCCTTGCAGACAGCGCATTTTCGGCATCCAATCCAGGGAAAAACAATGCGTTTATCGCCAATTTCGACACCGGTTGCCTCGGGGCCGAGGGCGGCGACTTCGCCAACGACTTCATGCCCCAGTGTGAAGGGAAGCGACATGCGTTGCAAAAGGTCCATTTTCTGACCTTGCCCGAGATCAAAATACCCTTCCCAGATATGCAGATCACTATGGCAGACGCCACAGGCCGTGACCTTCAGCAGGACTTCTGTGCCCTTTGGTTCCGGCGTTGGATAATCCCGCCCCTCCAGCGGTTCGCCAAAATGGATAATTTGTTGGCAATGCATGTTTTTTCCTCCCTTGTTATCATGAATTGACGCAAGGGACATGCTATCCTGATTAGGGGATTTCGGCTACAAATTCGACTGCCGGGTATATAATTATTTTGGCATGTGCCGTATTTTGGATTCAGGATTGCAAACGTGGTGAGAAGATGTAGTGCCCGTCCTCGATGCCGGTAAAAAAATCCTTTACCGCCGGATGCGAGACGGGTATGCCGCTGTCATCGAGCAGAAGGTTTTGTTCCGAAACATAGGCTTCATAGGTGGTTTGCGCGTTTTCGGCAAACAGATGGTAAAAGGGCTGATCCTTTTTCGGTCGCACTTCTTCGGGAATGGATTCCCACCATTCCTCACTGTTGTTAAAGGTCGGGTCAACGTCAAAAATCACGCCCCGGAAGGGATAAATCCGGTGCTTGACGATTTGCCCGATGGCGAATTTTGCGGCTCTGACCTGTGAAACTTTGTCCATAAGTCTTGATAATAATGCAGATTACGCCGTGGGCAAGCCCCGATCAGCGTAATCCGGCCAGGTTCCCGCTGCAGAAGAAGCCAATCAGACGATGCGGCTGGTTTTATTTCCCCAATAACGGTCGCGGAGCAGGCGTTTATACAGCTTGCCCGTCGGCAATCGCGGAAGCTGTTCTTCAAAGTCAAAGGATCGCGGGCATTTCTGCGGTGACAGATGCGACCGGCAGAAAGCATCAAGCTCAGCCGCCAGCTCTGCATCGGGGGAATGTGCCGGCATTGGCTGGATAACGGCTTTGACCTCTTCCCCAAAATCCTCGTTGGGCACCCCGAAAACAGCGGCGTCAGCCACTTTCGGATGGGTGATCAGGAGATTTTCACATTCCTGCGGATAAATATTGACGCCGCCCGAGACAATCATGAAGGTCGCCCGGTCGGTGAGATAGAGGTAGCCATCTTCATCAATATAGCCCATGTCGCCAACCGTGCTCATGGTGCCATCTGGGGAAAGCGCTTCTTTCGTCCGTTCCGGATCATTGAAATATTCAAATTCCGTCGCCGTCTTGAACCAGACAGTGCCCGATACGCCGAGCGGGCAGGGGTTCATTTCCTCATCCAGAATATGCAAATCGCCCAGCAGGACCTTGCCGACCGAACCGGGATGGGCGAGCCATTCCTCACTGTTGCTGGCGGTGAAGCCGAGCCCTTCCGTCGCGCCGTAATATTCATGAATGATGGGGCCCCACCAGTTGATCATGTCATGCTTTACCTGAACCGGGCAGGGCGCCGCCGCGTGGATTGCAACCTCGAGAGAGGATATATCGGCCTGCTTGCGAATTTCCTCGGGGAGTTTGAGCATGCGCGAAAACATGGTCGGGACGAGTTGGCTATGGGTCACCCGGTATTTCTCGACGAGGCGTAGATATTCCTCCGGGTCGAAACGCTCCATGATAATCACAGTGCCACCAAAACGAATGACAAAGTTGACGGCGGCCTGCGGGGCGGAATGATAAAGCGGCGCGGGAGAGAGATAGATCATATCCTCCCGATACAGCCACAGTTTTTGCAGGAAGGTATAGAGGGGGATCTGATCCAGCGGATGCGCATCGGGCATGGGGCGCAGAATACCCTTTGGCTTGCCCGTCGTGCCCGAAGAATACAGCATTGAGAGGCCCAGCCGTTCATTTTCAAGCGGGGTTGACGGGCAGTCACGGGTTGCGTCCTGAAGGCTGGTGAAGCGATCATCACTGTCATCATCAACGACAATCGCCAGCTTCACATCAGGACATTGTTTCAGGGCGTCGCGAGCCACATTTTTCTTGGCCCTGGAGGTAATCAGAATCTTGGATTCGCTATTGTTGAGGATATAGGCAAGCTCGTCGGCCGTCAGGTAGGAGTTAATACAGGTATAATAGAGTCCTGCCCGTTCTCCGGCGGCGCAGCTTTCCATATACCAGGCGTTATTTTCCATGAAGATGGCATAATGATCCCGCTGTTTCAGTCCTTCACGTTGCAGCAGATGGGCCAGCCTGTTCACTCGCGCTTCATAGTCGCGGTAGGTGACAGCTTCTCCCGTTGAGGCCATGATAAAGGCCGGCCGATCGGGATTTTCTGTTGCATATTTCCCTGGATACATTCTGATTTCCTCCCATTACCCTTCCTTTTATTAGGAAGTTGTTTAATGAGGATAGGGGGCGGAAAATGTAACTGCAACAATTTTTGTGGCGGCTTTTTTATCGCAAACAGGGCGAAAGGATAAAACCGGCCCGGCGTCGGAGACGGACCGGGCGCGAGGTGGTTTTTGGTGGATCAGCGTTTAGCCGAATTTCGCCGCTGATCTGCTTGTGAAGTGCAAAAAATCCTGCAAGAGCTTGTCATCCGGAATAAGCGCTACATCGGGATGACAGGGGATATTCACCAGCCGGGCAAAAATATCCGCGCATACGGGTGTCGGTGCAAGCGGCTGATAATATTTGGAAAAAGTCAGATACTTGGTCGTATGTACCTTTTCTTCGGGAATGGTGTCCGCGCTGCAAAAGGGCAGGCTTGTCGCCGGAATCTTGATGTTAAAATCATACAGGGGTTTGAGACCGGCCTGTGCCGCAATTCCTATGATCCGTTCTGTCTGTTCCTGATAGCCCGGTTTCCAGATATGGCAATGGTCAAGCCGTTCAATCTGGAAGGCGCAGGCAATGTCGGAAACCTTGCCATTGTTGATCCATTGTGGCCGCTCCGCCTCGGTCAGCGGACTGTAGCTCAGCAGATTGTAAACCGCTTCTGCTTCGTCCTTCGGGCTTAAAATAAGCCCTCCTTCACCTGAGCCATAGGGCTTGGTGTGATGCAGGCTGAAGCTCTGGTAAGGCCAGTCGGGCAACCGCTCACTCAATCCGGCGGCATTGTCAATCAACATGAATTTGCCCGATTTTGTGGCAAAGTCGATAAAGGGGCTGAAATCGGGCCAGGCGCCGAACGGGTTTGTCACAACAAAGCCGTCGAAACTGTCCGGATCGAGAGCGGCGAGGATGCCTACATCGAGAATTCCCTGCTCGGTGCAATCAATAAATTGCATGCCAGAGAAATAGCCGCGCCCCAGATTGCTGAAGCTGAAGGAACTGCCGATCCAGCGAATGGGCCTGCCGAACTTGATGTCAAGAAGGCGGGCGAGGGCCTCAAGCCCGATACCGCCATTGGCGCAGGGCTGAAGACTGCGGGACGCAGGAACATTCATATGATCCTGATATTTCTCCGCGAGCATGTGATAAAGCGGACCCCGATTGGCCCACATGTTGGACTCAATGCAATGTTCCAGCAATGCGGCGATATAAGTCATATCGGGGCGCTTGCTTTCCACAAAAGGCATCTTGCCCTTATTGCTGGACTGTCTCTCCGTCATCATTGTTTCAAGCGTTAATGCTTCCATCTGGGACCGTTATAGATGCAGTGAAAATAACGAAAAAGTCTGAATATTTACTTAGCAACTCACCAAGATCAGAGCAAAAAGTGATAATTTTTATACAAATTACCGCTTTTTACGCGGCACATACAACTTGAGCGGGGATTTTCGCGTTCAATCAGCGTAATACTGGTAAAAAATACGCAATGAGCAGAAATATCATCGTCCTGAAGCGCCCTTATAGCCTATCCTCTCACGAAAGGAGTCGTCAATATGGAAATCGCGGGTGGTCAGGGCGGGAAGCCAGAAATGTCGCCTGGAAGCGGATTGGACAAGGGAAGGGGCGTGGGTGCGGGGGATCTGTTCCTGCTCGGCGCGGTCTTTGCCTGGGGCATAAATTTTCCGCTTGCGAAGATTGCGCTGGATTATATGGACCCCTTCGTCTTTTCCGCCACCCGCTATCTGATTGCGCCGCTGGCATTGTTTTCCCTGCTGTGGTTTCGCAACATGCCCATTGCCATAACAAGGCGCGAAGCCTTAATGCTTGCCTGGATCGGCTTGCTCGGCATCACTCTGTTTCAGGGCGGCTGGGCCTATGGCCTCAACCTTACCTCGGCCTCGAAAGCCTCTGTTCTGGTCTCGACATCGCCGATATTCGGGGCGTTGATTTCGGCTATGCTCGGCAACAGACCCGGATGGAAAGGCTGGCTTGGCATTCTACTGGCTTTTGTCGGTGTCGTACTCGTGATTAACAACAGCCTGACGGAACTCACCATTGGGGCCGGGTCATTTACGGGCGATCTTATGATCATGGGAGGCGCTTGTGCCTGGGCAGTTTATACCATTGTCTCCGGCCCGATGATCATGAGGCGCGGACCGTTGCTGGTGACGGCCTGGGCGATGCTGTTCGGCGCCGGCATTCTGACTGTCATCGGCCTGCCCAGCATTATGGCGCAGGACTGGCGTGCTATCACCGGTGTTGGCTGGGCGGCCTGGGCTTCAACAACAGTCTTCGGCGCGGCCCTTGCCTTTGTCTGGTACTGCGCCGGTATCCTGCGCCTCGGTGTGACCAAAGGGATGGTTTACAGCTTTTTCGTGCCCGTTATAGCAATCTTGTGTTCGGTCCTGATCTTGGGGGAAAGCATCTCACTGGTGCAGATCATCGGGGCGGTGGTGATTCTGCTCGGCGTGCTTCTGACGCGGGCGGATTGAACGGGACATTGATCTTAATCCAGCGTTCGAGCGCCTGAACTCTCTCCGGCGTCTGGCCGATCCCAAGTTTGCTGCGCCGCCAGAGGATATCCTCCGCTGTCCGCGCCCATTCATGAGAGATCAGGTAACGCACCTCGATCTCGCGCAGGCCGTTTCCGAAATCTTCACCGAGATCGGCATCAGCCGCAGCATTGCCGAGGAGGTCATAAAGGCGTGTGCCATAGGCGCGGGCAAGGCGATGCAGTTGGGCGGCTGCGATGAACGGATAGCGTGCTTGCAGCCGATCCACGAGTTGTTGAAATCCCTGCATCGGGAAATCGCCGCCCGGCAGCGGCGCATCAATGGTCCAGGTGTCACCTTTTTGCCCGAGCCTTTCCTGGGCCTTTTCCATGACCGCTTCGGCGAGGCGGCGATAGGTTGTGATTTTACCGCCGAAGATATTGAGAAAGGCCAGGTCGTCTTCACCGCCATGCCAGTGCAGCAGATAATCCCGTGTTGCCTCCTGTGCTTTACTCGCGCCGTCATCGACAAGCGGGCGCACTGCCGCGTAATCCCATATGACATCGCTTTCCTGGACAGGAGTTTTCAGATATTCGCTCGCTGCCCGGCAGAGATAGGCAATTTCCTCTGGTGTGATTTTCACCTTGCCAGGATCGCCGTCATAGTCCCTGTCCGTTGTGCCAATCAGCGTATATTCTCCTTCATACGGAATGACAAAGACGATCCGGTCATCGGCATTCTGGAACATATAGCATCGGTCATGGTCATAAAGCTTCTGGACAACGATATGGCTGCCCTGCACAAGACGGATATTGTGAGAAGCAGCCGTATGGGTCGCCATGTTGATGATCTGATCGACCCACGGTCCGGCGGCATTGATGACCATCCGGGCCGTCCGGACCCGGGTTGTATGGCGGACCATATCCTGAAGCGTGATCCGCCAAACCTTGCCTGACTGCTCTATGCCGATACATTTCATGCGTGGTTCAATCAGGGCGCCCCGCCCTGCCGCATCCATGGCGTTCAGAACCACCAGCCGGGAATCATTCACCCAACAGTCGGAATATTCAAAGGCTTTTCGATAGGTTTCCTTAAGGGACGTTCCTGGCAAGGCCTGCCGTAGATTAAGGGTAGTGGTCGACGGGAGTTTTCGTCGCCCGCCCATATGATCATATAGGAACAGGCCAAGACGCAGCAGCCAAGCGGGGCGCAGCCCCTTGTGATGGGGCAGAACAAAGCGGAGCGGCCAGATGATATGCGGCGCATTGGCCCAGAGAATTTCCCGCTCTTTGAGGGCCTTGCGGACCAGCAGAAAATCGAAATGCTCAAGATAGCGCAAGCCACCATGGATAAGCTTTGTCGAGCCTGAGGATGTACCGCTGGCAATATCTCCCATTTCGCAGAGAGCGACTGTATAGCCACGCCCGACCGCATCACGCGCTATGCCGCAGCCGTTTATTCCGCCGCCGATAATATACAGGTCGAAATCTGCGCTCAAAATTTCCTCTTTCATGAATTGATCATGTTTTCTGATCGTCCCCAGAATATTAAATTCTATATGAAACTTTCATTGTTGTTATTCGCCATGATCGCGGCTGAGCGTCCGGCGCACGGCGTCCTGCCAACTGGCGTAGGCCCCGTCCCGTTCAGGGCCGGAAAGGGCGGGGGTAAATCGCTTGTCGCATTGCCAGCTTTTGGCAAAGTCCTCAATCGGGGGATAGAACCCCGTCTGCATTCCAGCAAGATAGGCAGCGCCGAGCGCGGTGGTTTCGCTTGAAGCCGGTCGGTCGACCGGGGCTCCCAATAAATCCGCGAGGCGCTGCATGGTCCATTCGGAGGTGGCCATACCGCCATCCACCCGCAGCACGGTTTCATAGCTTTTGTTAAAATCGGCCCGCATGGCGTTCAACAGATCGCGTGTCTGGAAGCAGACGCTTTCCAGGGCCGCGCGGGCGAGTTCTCTCGGGCCTGTCGCGCGGGTCAGGCCATAGATGGCCCCCCGGCAATCAGCATCCCAATAGGGCGCGCCAATGCCAACGAAGGCGGGCACCATGATAACATGCTGTTCCGGGTCGGCATCTTTTGCAAGCTCGCCCGATTGCGCCGCATTGTCGATAATGCCAAGCCCGTCGCGCAGCCACTGCACCGCGGCTCCTGCTACAAAAATTGAGCCTTCCAATGCATATACCGGTTTGCCGTTCAGCTGATAGGCGATTGTCGTCAGCAGTTTGTTATTGGAGATAACCGGCTCATCGCCCGTATTCAGCAGGGCGAAGCAGCCGGTGCCATAGGTCGATTTCATCATGCCGGGGGACAAACAGGCCTGCCCCACTGTCGCGGCCTGCTGATCTCCGGCAATGGCGGCAATGCGGGCGGTGCCACCGAAAAGGTGGGGGGCTGTCTCGCCGAAATCCGCCGCGCAATCGCGCACTTCCGGAAGCAGGGATCTGGGAATATTGAGGATTTCCAGAAGTTCATCGGACCATTCCCCGCGATGAATATCATAGACCAGCGTCCGGCTTGCATTCGTTGCGTCTGTTGCATGTATGTTGCCGCCAGTCAAACGCCAGAGGAGGAAGCTGTCAATGGTTCCGAAGGCAAGTTTTCCGGCCTCCGCCTTTGCCCGCGCACCCTCCACATTATTCAGGATCCAGTTTATTTTCGTACCGGAGAAATAGGGATCGAGCAGTAACCCGGTCCGTTTGGTGAACAGCTTTTCAAGACCGGTTTCCTTCAGCTTGTTGCAAAAACCGGCCGTTCTCCGGTCCTGCCAGACAATAGCATTGTAAATCGGTTTGCCGCCCTCCCGGTCCCAGATGACGGTTGTCTCACGTTGATTTGTAATTCCAATTCCGGCGATGTCACGGATGCCGATGCCCGCTTTCTTGAGGGCTTCCTTTGCAGTTGAGAGGCTGGTTGCCCAAATTTCCTCAGGGTCATGCTCGACCCAGCCGGAGGAGGGGAAATACTGCCTGAACTCCTGCTGCCCGATGGCGACAGGTCGGTATTCCCTGTCAAAAACGATTGCCCGGCTTGATGTCGTCCCCTGATCAAGGGCGAGAATATATCCGCTCATCCTGTTCCCTGCCCATCATGATTGGCTTGCCTCTGTCCGGAAGTTTGGCATGCATGGGTCGGATGCGCCAGTCCGATTTCCGGGCCGATCAGGGCAATAGGGTTTCAAACAAAACGACCCCGGCGGCCGTATTTGAGATGGGAATATGATAATTGCGGGAAAGTTCCCGGATGTTGTCACCCAGCGCGCCGCGCATGATCAGCCACATGATCATTTCCACACCCTGCGAACCGACCTTTTCGGCCAGCTCGTAGTTGGTGAATTGCAACAGCCATTCCGGATCATCTTTCAGGCGGCCCAGGAATTCCATGTCAAATTCTCTGTTGATATGCCCGGCTCGTTCCCCATCCAGCTGATGCGACAGCCCGCCGGTACCAAGGATCACCACATCCAGATCTTCCTCATAACTTGCAACGGCGCGACCGATCGCCTCTCCAAGACGCAGGCAGCGTCTTGCGGTGGGGAAGGGGTATTGCACAACATTGACACAGAGCGGGATGACTTTCACCTGATCGCGGAGCGCCTGTTGCGGCCACATCAGGGACATCGGCACGGTAAAGCCGTGATCGACCTGCATTTCCTGGCACATGGTGATGTCAAATTCATCATGCACAAGGCTGTCGATCAGGTGCCAGGAGAAGTCAGGGTCGCCCTTGAAGGGATCAAGTGGTTTAAGCCCCCATCCCTCATCAGCATTCTGATATTCGGCGGCGGCGCCAATGGCGAACGTCGGCATGGCGTCGAGAAAGAAATTGAGCCCGTGATCATTATAGACGAGGATTGCAACATCTGGTTTTTTCTCCTCCATCCATTGCCAGACCGGTTCATACCCTTTGAAAAAAGGCTTCCAGTAGGGCTCGCCCTGAAGTTTTTGCTCGATCGCATTGCCGATGGCGGGAACATGGGAGCTGCCCACCCCGCCAATTAATCTTGCCATGTCATTTCTCCCCGGCGGCCAGCAGCTTCGCGCGGAATTCTTCCAGAGTCACACCAGCCTGTTGTGCGCCAATATCTTGCATGTTCAGGCCAAAAATACCGGTCAGCTTGGCGAGGTAATAAATATTTCCGCCAAGATTGAGAAGCTTCAGGACGTCACGCTCCCTGACCGCTGCCCGCTGATCATCTGTCAGCCCATAGCGTTTGCAATAGGCTTCTTCGTCCTGCAAGAAGGCTTCCCTGTTCGCAGCCTCATTAAAAGAGAAGCACATCTTGTTCAGCTGATAGCCTTTGACAGCCTGATGGCCATCGAAAATGATGGTTCCCGGTATGGGTTTCCTGCCTTTCAGGCTTTGCATCGGATATCCCTCCCTTTATGAAATCTGTTCTTCCGGCCAGTATAGCCGCATCGGGTTATCGATGAGTAATTTCTGTTGTGCCGCCGCGGTTACTGCGATGCGGGGAATGACATCCACCAGAATGCCTTCATCCGGGACATGGGATTTCATATTCGGATGCGGCCAGTCGGTGCCCCAGAGGACACGGTCCGGAAAGTGTTCCACCAGCGTCCGGCCAAAGGCAATCACATCGTCATAGGGTGGGCCCGCCACCGTCAGGCGTTCCGGGCAACTGACCTTGGTCCATATATTTTCATTCTCTGACAGCAGGCTGAGGAACCGTTGGAAATCGGGATGATCGACGCCCTTTGTGACATCCGGCCGCCCCATATGATCCACCACAACGGTTGTCGGAAGCTGTTTTAGAAAAGGTGTGAGGTCTTCAAGGTCCGGCGCTTCAAAATAAACAACGATATGCCAGCCGAGTTTGGCGATACGTTCGGAAATTCCAAGGAATATTTCCTTGGGGGTGGCATCTACCAGCCTTTTCACAAAATTAAAGCGCACGGCGCGCACTCCGGCCGCATCCATTGCGGCAAGCGCCTCGTCCGTGACGTCAGCCCCGACCACCGCAACGCCGCGCGCGAGGCCATGCGATGATTTCAGCGCATCGACAAGCGCGTCATTATTCCGGCCATGGCAGGAGGCCTGAACAATGACATTACGCGAAAAACCGAGATAGTCACGGAGGGCGAATAGCTTCTCTTTTGGGGCATCGCAAGGAGTGTATTTTCGTTCCGGCGCATAAGGAAACATGTCGGCAGGGCCAAAAACATGGCAATGGGCATCGACCGCGCCGGCTGGCGCCTTGAACTTAGGCTTTGACGGGTTCGGGTGAAAGGGAAGGTAATCAGGATCCATTGTATTCTCTCGTTCTTTATCGGCCGAAAACCACGCCGTCAAAAAGTTTGCGGGCCGTCCGCAGGATGGCGGCACTCATCACCTCTCCCTTGTCATTCATGTCGAGGACGACGGTTGTCTCCCCAATCGGATGTTCGATTTGCAGGGATTTTTGACGACCTTCGGGAATGACGGCGAGGTCCGAGGCGGGGGAGCCTTCAAGTGCGGCAGCGGTCGCCACCGTCACCGCGCCCAGCACGCCGATGGAGGCGTGGCAACGATGTGGGATAAAGGTCCGGGTGGAAATGGCGCCACCGTTCATCGGGCCGCTTACCATGCACATTTTGGGCACTGTCTTGTTCGTGACATCGCCCAGATTCATCATTGGCCCGGCTTGCAGGCGGATGGATTCCAGGCGCTTTTTTAAGGGCTCATTCGCCTCCAGCTCTTCGCGTGTTTCACGGCCCGTAATCCCCATATCCGTGGCGCGCATGATCACTGAAGGCATCCCGTTATCGATCATTGTTACCTCAACGCCATCAATCACATCGCAAGCGTTTCCGGTTGGCAGAAGCGCGCCGCAGGTGGAGCCAGCGGTTTCCGTAAAGGTAATCGGGATGGGCGCGGCGGCCCCCGGAACGCCGTCTATCGTTGCCTCACCTCTATAGGATACGGCTCCGTTCGGTGTCGGGACACGGGCAATGGCGGTCTGGCCTGTATTCTCCATATAGATCGTTACGTCGGTCTCCTCTCCCTTGATGGGAACCAGGCCGCGCTCGATTGCGAAGGGCCCAATACCGGCCAGGATATTGCCGCAATTTTGCGAATCCGAGACAATGGCCTGATCGACGACGACCTGAAGAAAAAGGTAATCCACATCAACACCCTCGCGGGCCGAGGGGCGGATCACTGCAACTTTGGAGGTGAGCGGATCGGCGCCGCCCATGCCGTCGATCTGTCGCGGATCGGGTGAACCCATGACCTGCAACAGAAAGGCGTCCCGCGTCGCCTTGTCCGGGGGCAGGTCACTTTCCAGGAAATATCCACCTTTCGAGGTGCCGCCCCGCATCCACATGCAGGGCGCGCTAGACATATTTGAGGCCCTTTTCCTTGAGACGCTCCCGCATTTTGTACATGTCGAGGCCAAGCTCTCCGGCGGCAAGCCGTTTACGCTTTTCCTCTTCATTCTTGAGACGCGCTTCCGCCTTATCGGCGATGTCGGCCGCTTCCTCTCGGCGGACGACGCAGACCCCGTCATCATCCGCGACGATCACGTCACCGGGATTGACAAGTTCGCCGGCGCAGACGACGGGGATATTGACCGAACCGAGAGTTTCCTTCACGGTTCCCTGTGCAGATATGGCTTTTGACCAGACGGGAAATTTCATCGCGGTCAGATTGCGGATATCACGCACGCCCGCATCAATCACCAGACCGACACCGCCACGCGCCTGCATGGAAGTGGCCAGCAGATCGCCGAAATAACCGGCGTCGGAGGGGGATGTCGGCGCAAGAACGAGAATGTCGCCGGGTTTCACCTGCTCGATTGCGACATGGACCATCCAGTTGTCAGCAGGCGGAGCGGAGATGGTAACGGCAGAAGCGGCAACTGATGCGCCAGAATAAATCGGCCGCATGTAGGCCGCGAGTAGGCCCTTGCGCCCCTGCGCCTCATGAACGGTAGCTACGCCGCAGGCCGCAAGACGTTTTATAATCGTGGCATCCGCCCGCTCGATATTCTGGACAACGATACCCATCAGAGTTCATCCACGGTGCGCGGATAGATGGACTGGAACCCTTCCGCATAGCGCGCCGGGCGACCGCCGGCCTGCCCGCCGGAATTGCGACGGAAATGATTGCCCCGGTTTTCCGCAACATTGGTGTAGTAATCCCACAGATGCTCCTGCCCCTGCATGCATTCGATGGCGGCGCGCTTTTTATCCCAGACCGAAGTGATATCCAGAAAAACATCCGGCTTCCATCCCATCTGCTCCGTTTGGTGTGGCTCGAACAGGTAAAGCTGCGGCGCTCCTAAAACCTTCTGCCCCGGATTATGGCCCCAGGCCTGCGCGATCATCCGGCATTCCATGGCCAGCGTGGTGGCGAAGCTGTGATCCGTATTGTAAGGATCATACTGCGAATGGCTCAGCATGAAGTTTGGCTGTACCTTGCGGATCAGATCGACCAGTTTAAACTTGTCATCGCGGGTTACTTCCAACGGGTAATCCCCGAGATCGAAAAACACGATGTCATGTGCATCAAGCGCTTTTGCAGCATTTTCCGCCTCAATCCGGCGGGCCTTTTTTACTGCTTCAAGCGTCATACCGCCTTCCTGCTTCCAGAGTTTGGCGCTTTCCCCACGCTCCCCGAATGAGAGGCAGGCAATCGTCACGTCATAGCCTTTTTCCTCATGCAGGGCGATGGCCCCGGCGCAGCGCCAGACAAAATCGGCGGCATGGGCGCTGATGACAAGGGCGGTTTTTTGATCAGACATTCAGGACTCCTCGCTGCCGGATAGCCTGTTGAAATCGACTAATTCCCAATTTTACCATGTTCCGTCACCGCTGATTTTGCTATTTCAAATTGACATTTGTGATATAACTTTTTTCTATAGTCCAGAAAGTTTTCAGCAAGAAGTAATGTGTTTTTATGATCAATATGGCTCCCAATCTGCGGCATTTGCGCGCCTTTTGTGTCGTCGCGGCGCATCAGAGCATCAGCCGCGCATCGGAGGAGGTGTTCCTTTCTCAACCTGCGATCACGCAGGCGATTGCCAAGTTGGAGCAGTCTCTGGATGTAGAGCTCTTTACCCGGCGAACAGATGGCGTTTTTATCACGGATGCGGGGCAGCTTTATCTGACACGGGTTGAACGGGCGCAGGAATTTATCCGGACCGGGATTGATGAAGCGCGCAAAATGGCGCAGGTCAGGAATGGCAGGAGCTTTGCAAATCTGGATCAGCTTGTCTCCGGTGTGCAGCTTCGGGCCTTGATTGCCATTGCAAAAACGGGAAATTTCAGTCTTGCGGCGCGCCTTGTCGGAATCTCTCAACCATCTCTTTACCGGGCCGCGCGGGATCTGGAACGATTGTCGACACTCATGCTTTTTCGCAAGACAGGGCAGGGGATTGAATTGACGCCCGGCGCCGAAATCTGGGCCCGCTATGCCCAGCTTGCCTTTGCTGAACTGCAGCAGGGGCAGATGGAAATCAGGTCATATAAAGGCGTTGACAGCAGCCGGATCGTTATCGGGACAATGCCGCTTGCGCGCACTTACATTCTTCCCTCCGCCATTACCCATATTACCCGCTTGCGCCCGAATGTGGAAATCAGTGTGATTGACGGGCGTTATGAAGATCTTCTGCATGGCCTTCGCTATAGCGAGATTGACATCCTTATCGGAGCTTTGCGTAACCCGCCTCCAATCGATGATGTGCAGGAGGAGGCCATATTCGATGATGAGCTGGCGCTTATTGTCCGGGCCGACCATCCGTTGACCCGGAAGGAGAAGGTCAGCATGGAGGATTTAACACGCTATCCTTGGATCACGCCGCGGGAGGGCTCCCCCACCCGGACTATATTTGAAGGGCTTTTTACGAACAGGCATTCCGCTCGCCCGAAAAGCATTGTTGAGGCAAGTTCGCTTGTCCTGATCCGCAGATTGCTGATGGATAGTGACCGGATCACGCTTATCTCCAGCCATCAAACACGTCATGAACAGGAGATGGGCCTGCTTGTGCCCCTGCCATTCGATCTTGGCGATACGCGGCGGCCCATTGGCCTGACAACACGGCGGGACTGGCATCCGACGGCAACGCAGCTTGAATTTCTGGAGGCGTTGCGTGTTGCAGGCCGGAGCCTGATGTAAGTACTTTAGGGAAGGCGTCTTATTCAATATTTGAATAAGCAGACGGGGTTTTTTAATTTCCCGCCCCCCGCACAGACGGTTAGGTAAGGTTGGGGTGATACAGCTACAGGCAGGAGAGAATGACACAGCCCGGAAACATTGCTTTTGTCGGATTTGGTGAGGCCGCCATGGCTTTCGTTCGAGGCTGGCGCAAGGCAGGCAATCCCCCGGCGGCAATGCAGATAACTGCATATGACCTAAAAACCGCACATGACGATCCGGTAGTCAGGCAGTCAAAGCTGGATGACTATGCCTCTCTTGCAGTAGACGGCACGAAGAGTTTGCAGGCGGCCCTGAAGGCGGCGGATATCATCTTTTCCCTCGTCACGGCGGATCAGGCCGCCGCCGCAGCGAAGGCGGTCTCGATGCATCTGGAGCGGGGCAGCCTTTATCTGGATTGCAATTCCTGTGCGCCGGGAACGAAACGCCGGTCGGCTGTCAGGATTGAGGCGGCAGGTGGGCGTTATGTGGATGTTGCCGTGATGGCGCCGGTCTATCCGAAAATGCATGAGACTCCCTTGCTGATTTCCGGCCCGCATGTGGCGGCGGCCCTTGAGGTGTTTAACCAGCTTGGCATGAGCGCGCAAATTTATGAAGGGGATGTGGGCGGCGCGTCTTCTGTCAAGATGATCCGCAGTATCATGATGAAAGGGATGGAGGCGCTGTTCGCCGAATGCGTTCTTGCCGGTCGCAGGGCGGGCGTTGACGAGACGGTGCTTGCCTCCCTCGATGTCACCTATCCGGGGTTCGATTTTCCGTTTCGCGCCGCCTATAATTTCGAACGCATGATGAGACATGGCCGCCGGCGGGCGGAGGAGATGAAAGAGGTGGCCCTGACTGTCGAGGAGTTGGGCTTGCCGAACGGCATGTCCGCAGCGACAGTCGAATGGCAGCAGCTGATCGGTAATCTACAACTGCAGGCGGGCGACGATAACTATCAAAGCCGGGCTGATGCATTGCTCGCCCGGATCAACGCGACAAGCAAAGAACAGGAGAGGTGAAATGCGGGTTTGTGTGGCAGGCGCGGCGGGCGCCTTCGGTCAAAAACATCTGGATGCTATCGCCAAAATAGAGGGGGTTGAAGTGACCTCCATCGTCGGGCGGGAAGCGGATAGCACCAAAGCGGCGGCAGAGGCGCGTGGTATCGGGCACTGGACGCTTGATCTGTCGGAAAGCCTATCCCGTCAGGATGTGGATTGCGTCATTCTTTCCACCCCGACGCAGATGCATGCCGCGCAGGCCATCCAGTCACTGGAAGCAGGCAAACATGTGCTTGTTGAGATCCCGATGGCGGATAATCTTGCGGATTCGCAGCGCCTGGTCGATGTGCAGAAGCAGACAGGGCTGATTGCCATGGCCGGGCATGTCCGCCGCTTCAACCCCAGCCACCAATGGATTCACAACCGGATCAAAGCCGGAGAACTCAATCTGCAACAGCTTGATGTGCAGACCTACTTTTTCCGGCGCACCAATACGAATGCGCTTGGTAAGCCACGGAGCTGGACCGACCATCTGCTGTGGCATCATGCCTGCCATACTGTGGATCTGTTTCAGTATCAGACAGGAGCCGCAGCCACGCAGGTTTACGGGCTGGAAGGCCCGATCCATCCGGAGCTTGGCATTGCACTTGACATGAGCATCGGCATGAAATCCCCGGGTGGCGCGCTCTGTACCCTGTCGCTTTCTTTCAATAATGACGGGCCGCTCGGCACCTTTTTCCGCTATATTTGCGATAACGGAACCTATATCGCTCGCTATGACGATCTTGTCGATGGTTATGACAACCCGATCGATCTTTCCGGTGTTGCCGTGTCCAGCAATGGCATTGAGCTGATTGACCGCGAATTTTTTGCGGCCATTCGCGACGGGCGTGAACCGAACTCTTCCGTCGCACAGTGCCTGCCCGCCATGGAAACGCTGGACCGGATTGAAAAAAGCTTTATCGCCTGATGGATATTCGCCGGGGCCAACTTGACTCGGGGAAATACATATGACGCAATGGCCAGCGTTTTTATCTGCTGGTTAGTATCATGTTGCATTTTCAGGGAACCCTGTTGTTTGTCCGTCAGGAATGGCGGTTTCTGCTGTTTGGCTTTCTACTCGCCTTCTGGTCCGGGCCCGGCCAGACCTATGTGATCTCGGTTATTGGCGGCGAAATACGCGCGGCATTCCTTCTGACAAACAGTGAATTTGGCCTGATCTACACGCTCGCCACACTGGTGTGCGCCGCGCTCCTCTGGAAAGCAGGGCCGCTTGTTGATTATTTGCCTCTCAAAAGTATCACAATGAAGATCGGCCTGATGATGGTGGCCGCGCTGCTGGCGTTCGGGTTTGTAGAGGGGCCGATTTCGCTTTTTTTCGGGATCATTGCCATCAGATTTCTGGGGCAGGGAATGATGACGCATATTGCGCTTACTTCCATGGCGCGGCGTTATGAAGCCGAGCGGGGCAGGGCCGTTGCGATTGCGGCGCTGGGTATTCCGTTGGGGCTGGCGGTCTATCCGCCTCTTATTGCTGTGGCGCTCGGGTTTGTTGATTGGCGGTTTATCTGGCCTGGAATGGCAGTGCTGCTGGCCATTACCCTGTTGCCCGCTATCCCGTTTCTTGTTCGTGCGTCCTCAAGGCAGGAAGAGGGGCGGGTAGAAGCGGACGATATCGAAATAAATGATATAAAACACTGGACGCGGCGGGAAGTTCTGCGCGATGTCAGGTTATATTTATTGGCGCCGTCGATCATGATTCCGGCGGCTGTGATTACCGGGTTTTTCTTTCATCAGGTCTATCTGGTGGAAACCAAAGGCTGGAATTTTGACGTGTGGGCGCTTTCTTTTTCAGCCTTTGCTCTGGCACATATTGCGGGTAGCGTCAGCCTCGGTTTTCTTGTGGATATGGTGGGGGCAAGGCGGCTCGCCCCTTTCATTCTGATGCCCATGGCTATTGGCATTATGCTTTTCGCCTATGTCCCGTCAGTGACATTTGCCGGGGTCATTATGTTTTGTCTCGGGTTTGGGTCTGGCGCGGTTGGCCCGGTTCTCTCTACTCTCTGGGCTGAAATCTATGGTACCCGGCATTTGGGAAGTATCCGCTCCGTCGTCGAGGTGGCCACGGTATTCGGATCGGCATTGGGACCTGTTTTTATGGGTCTGGCGCTTGATCAAGGTCTGTCCGTGTACTTTATCGCCAGTGTTTCGGCCGGCATCGCGGTGATGGCAGCCATTCTGGCGAAAACTGCGTTGATCGCCCGTTGACGAATTGTTGTGTGATGCTGGGGGAATAGAAATCTGCCCCTCATGGATATCACTCAACCTTTCATCATGGGCGGTATCCTGCATTCAGGTGATCGGGGGCATGGGAAAATATTTAAAATTTTACTAATTTTTTCAGATTATACCCCGTTTAGGGGATGTGAGGCAGGGCGCGCGCAAGTACTGTTCATTTAAATTGGATAATTTTACAGACAAAATAATTGAATTTGGCTATTTTTTTGCGGGTTAGGTGCGAAGGCCGGGCCGCAGTAATAGTAATTTCAGTGGAGTATGGCAAAAATGGCGACGTCAAACGGTAACAAAGTCATGGGCGCGGAAAAGGCGGCCAATGCAGAAATTATTGTTGAGGTTACTCCCGGAAAAACAATCAGGCTGCCGGTTGAGTCCCTTGATGGCGTTCAGTTTGTCCAGGAAGCAGGAAATCTTCTGGTTATCCCGGCCGATGGCGGCGAACCAATCCTGTTGCAGGATTTTTTGACACTGGCGCAGACGGAAAATCCGCCAAAAATTGAACTTGAAAATGGCGATATTGTCGAGATCGGTGAAATTACGCCGCTGGTGCAGGGTTATGCGCTGAGCGATATTGAACCGGAAGCGGGCAATGAAATCAGCGACGGTGGCGGCGCCAGTTTTCGCAGCTATCAAGAGGGAGGCATCGGCGATCCGCTTGGAATTAATGGTTTGCTGCCGCCGACCGACCTTGCGTTTTCGCGGGATCAGGTCGAAGAGATTATCGGTGTAAATCAAACGGCGCCGGGCTTTGGTGCGCCTTTTCCGCCGGGACCTGACCCGGATCCCGACCCGACGCCGCCGGGCGGCAGCACGACAGTTTCCTATGTGACGGATATGGGTGCGGCCGGTATGCGCGCCGGTGGCTTTGAAGATTGGCAGCCTGCGCAGAATACCGGTGACACGACGGTCCGTCCGATGCAGATGACCGTCAATTTTACCCCCGAGAATGACGAGCAGGTCACGGATATTGAAATTTCCGGGTTTCCCCCGGGCACGCGCTTCTTTGTTGGCGGGACAGCGCCCGGCAATGAAGTGGATGTGACGGGGGGGAGTACGACGGTTGCGGCCCCTGGTGGCAGCCTGCCCCCGATGTATGTCTTGCCACCTGCTGACAGCGACGGCGATATATCCCTGACCGTTGTAACCAATTTTGCCAACGGAGACGGCGATACCGGTTCGACGACGACAACGGAAACAGCCGTTATTGATGCGGTTGCCGATCTGCCGACGATCAGCGGTGGCGATGCCAGCGGACTGGAAGATACGCCGATCACAATTCCGCCAATCACTGTCGGTGCGACAGATACAGATGGTTCGGAGGCATTGACAGTGATGCTGAGCGGTGTTCCGGCGGGCGCAATTCTGACCGATGGCGTCAATCTGTTCAATGGTGATGGCACGGATGTGGATATCAGTGACTGGGATCTTTCTACTCTCACCATCACGCCGCCCGCCGATGATGATACGGATTTTACGCTGACAGTGACGGCGACCTCGACGGAGGCCGCGACGGTTGCGGGCGGCGGCGAAATCACGGACGATAATAACAGCGCGACCTCGACCCTCACGATTGATATCATCGTTGATCCGGTTTCGGATACGCCGAGTGTTACCGTGTCCGACGCGGCGGGCAAGGAAGATCTGGGCGTTGCCGCAGACCAGATCGATGCGGTGGGCGCGCCCCCGACTGGCGATATTCCGCTCACCATCAATCTGACGACGGGCGAAGGCGGAACCGAAGATGGCTGGGTCATTCTGAGCGGGTATCCGGCGGGTATTACTTTCTCAGTCGGAAGCGCCGATGCTGATGGCTGGCGCGTAGAGCGGGCGGACCTTGCGTCTCTTGCGATCACGGGCCTGCCCGAAGATAGCGATGAGGATTTCACGATCACCGTTACACCCTATTCGCAGGACGGGCCGGCAACCCCGGCCGCAGGAAGTGCGGGTACAATCAATGTTGTCATTGACGCAGTTGCAGATCTGCCCACGCTGACGTTGAACGGAGGCGCAGGCAATGCCGCTGTCAGCGGCGATGAGAATACAGCGATTGACCTGCCGGACATCGCGGCGACCTTGCAGGATGCGGACGGCTCGGAAACCCTTGGTATCTCGATCAGCGGCCTGCCGTCCGGCGCGACACTTTCCGACGGGGTCAACAGCTTTATCGGCGATGGCAACGACGTGGATATTACCGGCTGGGATCTTGCCAACCTCACAGTAACATCCGCCACGGATGATGACAGCGACTTCACCCTGACCGTAACGACAACGGCAACGGAGGGGGCGACAGTTGCGGGTGGCGGCGAAGTGACAGAGGCCGATAACAGCGCCAGCACCAGCTTCACCATTGATGTCACTGTCAATGATGTGACGATCCCGGTTGATGATGGTCCGACTGCAGTGGATGACGGCCCGGTTTTGATTGCCGAGCCGGCGGATACTCATGCGGTTTTTGTCATTGATACCTCTGCCAGCCTCAGCCAGGAGGATATCGCCCTGATGGAGGAGGCGCTTAAGAATCTGGCGACAACCCTGTTTGAGCGCAACCCGACCGGGACGGTAATCACCCTGATCGATTTTGATTCAGCGGCGCGATTTATTGGCGATGGCACTTTCTACACTTTGGATTCAGTTCTGGAGGCGCTGGATACGCTCGATACCCTGGAAGGCGGCGGCACCAACTATAAAGCAGCGCTCGACCTCACCCGCACGGTAGAGTTCGAGCCGGGCTTTGATCAGGAAATCTATTTCATTTCCGATGGCGTGCCGACACAAGGCAACACCCAGGGCGGTATTGATGATTTCAACAACTGGGTGACGAATGATTTGAATGACGCCAAAGTTTATGCCGTTGGGATCGGTACCGATGCGCAGAACAGCACGCATCTCGGCCAGATCGATAATACGCCGGACGACAACAACAACGATCCCGACCCGGGCGATCCCTATCTTTATGTCGATAGCCCGGCCGACCTTGAGGGAAGCCTGACACCGGATGCGAATAGTGTTTCGGGCAATGTTCTGGCGAATGATGTGTGGGGGACAGATCCGCAGGCGATCATACCGATCACCTCCATTACCTATAAAGGGATCGAATATGACCTTTCCGACGGAGCGGAATCTAACGTGACCGTCAATGGTAATATTCTGACGCTGGAGACGGACTTCGGCATTCTGGAAATGAACTTTGAAACGGGCGATTACAGCTATATCGCCAATACGGATGTGGCGAATTTCGAGACTGAAGAGTTTGGCTATACCATCAGCGATGATGACGGTTCGACCAGCTCGGCGGTTCTGAGTATTACAATCACGCCGGATGATACTTATATCGGTACCGGCGCATCCGAAGCCATTACCGGCAGCGGCGGAAATGATTATATCGCCGGTATGGGCGGGGATGACACCCTGTTCGGCGGCGATGGCGATGACCGTTTCGTCTATATGAACGCGAATACGGATGGCAATGACGTCATTCAGGATTTCGGCGCCAATGGCGATGCGGATGTTATTGATCTGACAGCGCTGTTCGATGATCTGGGCGTTGCTCCGGCGGACCGGGCGGATCATGTCGTCTTTTCCGAAGGCGGCGGAAACACGACCATTACCGTGACGGATGGCTCAGACACGCAGGTTTCCGGCTTCTCGATTGTCGTGGAGAATGCGTCGCTCGGCGCCTCGGATATTACGAATGGCAAGATTGTCGTCGACGAAAGCTGAACTCGTTGCTGACAGGAAGTGGNAAAAGGCCGCATNANTATTGCGGCCTTTTTCTTGTTCCGGCGCTGCTATATAGTCGTTATCATGGATTGCGATTTTCCATAAGCTTGTGGAATNACGGGTTTTCTACTGCATCAGGGGGTTAATTTGCGCAGCATTAAAAGTTTTATGATCGNCATTCTGGCGGNTCTNTTGATNGGCCCTGTGGATACGATGGCGGAGGATCTGAAAATCACCGCATTCAAGGGGAACTGGCGCGGCAATGCCGTCTCGGAAAGCGACNCAAGTGTCAACTTTCCCATNACCAGCCGGGATATCGATGTGCGTATTACGCCAAAAGACGGAGGGGATTTCGAAATCACCTGGCGGACGTTGCTGCGACAGAAAGGAACCCCTGNTAATCCNGANGAAACNTTGAAAGAGACGACATTGCTGTTTACCGGGGAAGAGGGNCGATCCAANTTCTGGCGTGCGGCNGNNNCNNGCGATGTTTTTGCGGGTGACCCNATTTCCTGGGCGNNACTTTCGAAGCAGACNCTGACNGTNTANATCNTGGCNATNAGTGACGCAGGNGANTANGANATGCAGGTGTACAAGCGGACGCTGAATGGCGTGAATATGGANCTTGAATTTACCGCCCTGCGNGACGGCGCGGTTCGCAGAACTGCAAANGGCCGACTGGTTCTGGACAGNTACTGAANCCTGNCTNTTAGAAATCNCCTATGCCNGGCGAGATATTGCGNCGCTGCGCCGGNGGCTGCCGNATTTGNGAGGGNGGCGGAGCCGCNCGATGGGCGCAGTTTTCCCGCTCGCATAACCGGCAGGTNATGCCCACCGGCATAACCGTTTTCGGNGANGATAAGTTNAGGCCNTCGGCGTAGATCAGNCGNTGTGCCTCGGCAATGTCGCATCCGATGCTGATGGCGTAATGCCGTTTCGGNTGGCCATANCCAAGACTGGGTTTCGTTACNGTGCGGGCGATGGNAAAATAACGGCTGCCATCCGGCATTTCGGATATCTGNGGNCANAGNAGGCCGGGCGTCAGAAAGGCCGAATGCAGAACCCAGCGNGGGCAGGAATTGCCGTANCGCGGGATATGCAGGCCCGANGCNCTGAANCGCTTCGAGATNTTTCCGGCAAGGTCNCTNCGNATAAGATGGAAGGGNACGCCGCTTCTGCCGGGGCGCATCANGGTGGTCAGGCGGTGGCAGATTTGTTCAAAACTGGCATCGAATTGCTGNTGCAGCAACTCGATATCNTANCGATGATCCTCTGCCGCGCGNTAAAAGAGATCATAGGGAAGCAGGACGGCCCCGGCGAAGTAGTTGGCGAGGGCNGCNGCNNCCTTTTGCCGGGCGGCATCCGTCGGCAATTCCGGGGCGNGGGCAANTTCTGCGAACAGGTCGGNGCAGACAAGNTGACCGCAGAGAAGCGCGAGGTGAAAATTCACACTCGATTGNGGCAATGACTTNGAAAGAATNNCCTGTCGGCTTTTCTCATCGAACAGGGNTGCTTCCGTATTATGTATATCGCGNGTNGCNAAATCGACCCGGACATCGTGAGTTTTCTGAAGATAGTCAATNAATTGCGNNGTGGAAAGCAGGTCNTGNCCGTNCAGCGTNTGACGGAAATCGGCGGCGGCNGATTCGATAGGAGCAAAGTAGTTGTTGCGGGCCTGAATGAAATCGGACACCGCTTCATTGGGGGACGGCATCCATGTNTTCCCGGTCAGGCCNCCCTCGTCGGTGGCCCCCANCATTTCATTGACCGTATCATTGAGNGCCGTGCTGTCTTTCAGCGCGATTTGCAGAAATTCCTTTCTCTCCCGCGCCCCGAGATCGTCGTTNTCATGCAGGATTTCGGTTGAAGAGACGATTGAGGTTACCAGNGTNCGCAGGCGAAAGGACGCNCTGGCGAAATGGACATCNTGCGACAGNCGTTCGCTCATCAGGCGTAATTCGGCCTGTGAATTTTTGAAGGCATCATAGGTCTTTTTAAACAGNGCGCTCAAAGNNGGGGATTCNGCCGCCATTTCNGCGATATCTTCNGGGGCAAATTCGTCATCGGCNTACAGCGGATCCTTGAGTGCATCCGATATTTCGCCGATCAGGTGCCCNTCTTCCTGGGGGGAGAANACGAGNGGGTCAACTTTCAAAATNCGGCTGACCTGTAATAAGAGAGAAACCGTNATATTGCGCCGGTTATTTTCCAGAAGNTTGAGGTAGCTGGCNGAAATCCCNAGNCTGTCGGCAAGCTCNGCCTGTGTCAGATTNCGCTCCTTNCGNAANTTTCTGAGGCGACTTCCGAACAGNGGATGCTTNGCCATNNNGATCCTGNTATTTACAAAATATTACATANTTACAAAATTTATTAGTAAANATTTACATAAAAAATGGCNGTTTTGCAACGACTTATTAGNAAAAANGNCAAAATTGTGAAANTTTTACAAACAGCAGGTATNGGCTCGTGAAAACAGGCGCGGGCTTCCTGTCCGGGGAGATCCAACATAATTATGGGAGACATTTCATGAGCGATTTCACGAAATCAGGCATGTCGCGCCGTGGTTTGCTGAAAGCGGGCGCCGTGGGCGGCCTGGTTGCGGCAACGCCGAGCTTTTTTATCCGGAATGCATGGGCAGAAGAGTTTCGCAACAACCCTGAAAAATCCGGTGAGTTGAAGCTCGGTTTCAACGTGCCGCAAACCGGCCCGTATGCCGATGAAGGAAACGATGAATTGCGAGCCTACATGCTGGCGGTCAAGCATCTGAATGGTGAAGGGGATGGCGGTATGCTGAATACTTTCAAGCCGTCCAACCTGACCGGCAAGGGCGTACTTGGCAAGAAGGTGACCTATTCAACTGGCGACACGCAGACCAAATCCGATGCGGCGCGGGCCTCGGCAAAGCGGATGATCGAAAAGGACGGTGTATTGATGATTACCGGGGGGTCGTCCTCGGGTGTGGCTGTGGCCGTGCAATCGCTCTGTCAGGAGCAGGGCATTATCTTCATGGCGGGGCTGACCCATTCCAATGATACGACAGGCAAGGACAAGCGGCGGTATGGGTTCCGTCACTTTTTCAATGCCTATATGTCGGGCAAGGCGCTGGCGCCGGTGCTGGAGAAGGAATATGGGAAGGATCGCCGCGCCTATCATCTGACGGCTGACTATACTTGGGGCTGGACGCAGGAAGAATCGATCAAAAATTCGACCGAAGCAATCGGCTGGGAAACCGTCGAGACGGTCAAGACGCCAGTTGGGGCCGGGGATTTCTCGCAATATATCACGCCGGTTCTGAATTCCGGGGCGGATGTTCTTATCCTGAATCATTATGGCAAGGATATGGTCAATTCGCTGACCCAGGCGGTTCAGTTCGGTCTGCGGGACAAACAAGCCAACGGCAAGAATTTCGAAATTGTCGTGCCGCTTTTCTCGCGTCTTATGGCGCGCGGCGCCGGTGATGCGGTGAAGGGCATCCTTGGAACGGCAAACTGGAACTGGTCGTTGCAGGATGAAGGCTCCAAGGCTTTTGTGCAGTCCTTCGGCGCCGAATATGGCGAGCCGCCGTCAATGGCCGCCCATACCTGCTACGTGCAGACACTGCTGTATGCAAATGCCTGTGAAATGGCGGGCACTTTCTATCCTCCGGAAGTTATCAAGGCGCTTGAAGGCTTCAATTTCGACGGCATGGGCAATGGCCCGACGCTTTATCGTGCGGAAGATCATCAATGCTTCAAGGACGTACTGGTCGTGCGCGGAAACGAGAACCCGAGCAGCCAGTTCGATATCCTGAAGGTGGTCGATATCACTCCACGTGCCCAGGTGGAGTATGATGCCTCCATCTTCGGTGGAGAGCTTGGGCCCTATGAAGTGAAGATGTAGTTTCTGTACATTTGAGTGCGGGTTGGCGGTTCAGGGAGGGCGTCAACCCGCCTTTTTTCCCGGCGGTAACTCCGGGATGCGTTCGATGGGGATTACGGGGTAGATTTCATGGATGCCATTTTTATTCAAATCCTGAACGGACTGGACAAAGGGGCGGCCTATGCGCTGATTGCGCTGGGCCTGACGTTGGTCTTTGGCACGCTCGGGATTGTGAACTTCGCCCATGGCGCGCTGTTCATGCTCGGCGCATTTTGTGCCGTCACCTTTCAGAAGCTGGTTACCCTCTCCGCCAAGGTGCGGGATGAAAGTATTACGGCCTTTGCGGCCTATAAGGAACAGCCCTATCTGGAAACATGGTTCGGGGAGGCTGGGCATGTCATCATCGACTATTCGGTGCCGCTATCAATTCTGTTAGCTATTCCTGTGATGTTGCTGATTGGCTATGTTATGGAACGCGGCCTTATCAAGCATTTCTATAAACGGCCACATGCCGAACAGATTCTGGTAACTTTCGGTCTTGCCATCGTTCTTCAGGAAATCATCAAGGCCTATTTCGGGGCTAATCCCATCCCGCAGCCCGCGCCTGAAATTTTGTCGGGCAGCGCCAATGTCGGTGCCTGGCTGGGGCTTGGCGACAATCTTGTTTATCCCTGGTGGCGGCTGATCTATTTCTGCTTTTCCGCGGTTGTTATTTTTTCGGTATTCGCCTTTTTGCAATTCACGACTTACGGCATGGTGGTGCGGGCCGGGATGCGGGATCGTGAAACAGTCGGCCTGCTCGGCATCAATATCGAGCGGCGCTTTACTGTCGTCTTCGCCATTGCGGCCATTGTCGCCGGTGTCGCGGGGGTAATGTATACGCCCATTCTGCCGCCCGACTATCATCTTGGCATGGATTTCCTCGTCCTCTCATTTGTGGTCGTGGTCGTGGGGGGAATGGGATCGCTGGGCGGTGCCGTGCTGGCCGGGTTCCTGCTTGGCGTGGTGCAGTCCTTCGCGTCAATGAATGAAGTGAAAGATATCTTCCCCGGCATTGACCAGATCATTCTCTACCTCGTTGCCGTTATTATTCTGCTGGTATTACCGCGTGGTCTGATGGGCCGGACAGGAGTTATGGATGACTGATATGATCAAGCCGTCCCTCAACGACACCCTTCTTGTCATCGTCTTTGCGGCCGCAATCCTGCTGATGCCGCTCTGGCTTGATCCGATCGGGGGCAATTATCCGGATTTGCTTCAGAAATTTGCCATCTATGGCATCTTCGCAATCGGTTTTAACATTCTCTTTGGCCTGACCGGCTATCTCTCTTTCGGTCACGCCGCCTTTCTCGGGGTTGGCTC
Organism: Sneathiella sp.; assembly: GCF_002694385.1. Lineage (GTDB taxonomy): Bacteria > Pseudomonadota > Alphaproteobacteria > Sneathiellales > Sneathiellaceae > Sneathiella. The sequence continues at coordinate 106,546 of NZ_NZMB01000022.1, read as the reverse complement.
CTACGCAGCGGTCTGGTCGTTCAAGCTATTGACCATGAATGTTATTCCGGCCGTGATATTCGGGGTCCTGTTCGCCGGCATACTGGCCGCGATCATCGGTTTTCTGAGCCTGCGGCGGTCGGGTATTTACTTCTCAATCCTGACGCTTGCCTTTGCGCAGATGTCCTACAATCTTGCCTATTCGGTTCTGACACCGATCACAAATGGCGAGACGGGATTGCAGCTCGCGGCGTCCGATCCGCGTATTCTGGACAGCATGTTTGCCAACGGACAGCCAAGTCTGGGACTGCCGAGCACGGATCTGTTCGGTGAAACCATGAGCGGTTATCCCGGTTTCTACTTCTGCGCGGTTCTTTTGATTATCTGCTTCTATGTGTCGCTACGGATTTTCCGCTCGCCATTCGGCCTCATGCTGAAAGGCATCAAGTCGAACCAGAACCGGATGAAATATACCGGCCTCAATACCCGGCCTTATATGCTGACCGCCTTTATCATTTCGGGCATGTATGCGGGACTCGCCGGAAGCCTGCTGGCGGTCACAGACCCGCTTGCCGGAGCGGAACGGATGCAATGGACAGCCTCGGGGGAAGTGGTGCTGATGACCATTCTTGGCGGGGCGGGCACGCTGGTCGGGCCGATGTTGGGGGCGGGACTGATCAAATATTTCGAAAATATATTCTCTTCCTTTGATAACAATGTGTTGCAGCAAGCCTTCTCCTTTCTCCCGGACAGTGTGACCGACATTCTCGTGCCGGTCGTCGGGCTGTTCGTCGGCAGTGGTTGGCATCTGACGCTTGGTCTGCTGTTTATGGTGATTGTGATTTTCCTGCCAGGTGGCCTGGTGGAAGGGTTCCGTCGCACTTATCGTTATTTCATATCTCGCGGCGCAAGATCGGACCGACAGTCGGTCGAGGCCCATAATCAGGCCGGGGAGTGAGAGGATACGTCATGAATGGTCTTGTTCTTCATCTGGATAACATCAACAAAAGTTTTGGCGGGCTAAGCGCACTTTCCGACATCAATCTGAATGTGGAGGAGGGGACGACACATGCGATTATCGGCCCAAACGGCGCAGGCAAATCAACACTTCTCAATGTCTGCATCGGCCGATTGAAGCCCGACACGGGTAAGGTCACATTCGCCGGTGAAGAGTTGACGGGGCGTGCGCCGCATGAGATTGCCCAGCTTGGCGTGGCGCGGGTATTCCAGACGCCCGAGATTTTTCAGGAAATGACCCTGCTTGAGAATGTCATGATCCCCGCCCTTTCACACCGCGATGGAGCTTTTCGTCTGAATGCGGGAAAACTGCTGTCCCGACAGACGGCAATCCGCGAGGAAGCGGAGCATATCCTTGAAGATGTTGGCCTCAAGGATATGATGCTGACAGAGGCGGGGAGCCTCAGCCGGGGGGATAAGCGACGGCTCGAACTCGGCATGTGCCTGATTTTGCAGCCGCGCCTGCTGCTGCTGGATGAGCCGACAGCCGGCATGTCCCGCCACGATACCAATCAGACCATTGAACTTCTGAAAAAAATCAAATCCCGGGGGATGACCAAGGTGATTATCGAGCATGACATGCATGTGGTGTTCAGCCTGGCCGATAAGGTCAGCGTGCTGGCTCGCGGTCAGGTTATTGCGGATGGCGACCCGCAAACGGTTCGCGAAAATCCGAAGGTCAAGGAAGCGTATCTGGGAGGTGCCCATTAATGTCCGAGACGATTGAAGAAAGAATCTCTGAAACCGCGGTGAAGAAACCTTATTTCAGTGTCAAAGACGTTCACGCCTATTATGGGGAATCCTATATTGTCCAGGGAGTGTCGTTCGATGTTGAGGAAGGGGACATCGTTGCCTTGCTCGGTCGTAACGGTGCGGGCAAGACATCCACCTTGCGGGCACTGGCCCGCGTTGACAGCCCCGCACTCAGGAAAGGGGAAATCTATCTCGGCGGAAAGCCGATCCACCCTCTCAAAGCCTATGAAGCGGCGCGCGAAGGTATTCAGCTTGTGCCGGAAGACCGGCGTATCATTGGTGGACTGACAGTTGAGGAAAACCTGATGCTATCACAGGTGGCGGAGCCGAAAGGATGGGAGATCGAACGGATTTACGATCACTTTCCAAGGCTTGGCGAGCGGCGCAATCAGGATGCGGTCACCATGTCCGGCGGGGAGCAGCAGATGCTGGCTGTTGCCCGGGCCCTTGCCCGGGAGGTGAAGCTGTTGTTTCTCGATGAACCCTATGAAGGGTTGGCGCCGGTCATTGTGCAGGAAATCGAAAAAATCCTGCTGGAGGTTAAAAAGCTCGGCATTACGACGATCATCGTCGAACAGAATGCCGTTGCGGCGCTTCAGCTTGCTGACAAAGCGCTGATCCTTGATATGGGGCAGATCGCCTTTCGCGGCACCGCGCAACAGGTGTTGGACGATCAGGAACTGCGGCATGAGTATCTGGCAATCTGACGCGAGATGAAAGCCCCACGGGCACAGCCCTCTTGTGTTTTGCATCATGGTGAGCTAGCAAATATCCTGATGATGTTGACTTCATAATAAGAATCAAATTGCTATCAGGGTGAAAGGACGGAGAGTATGTCTGCGAAGGATCTGTATCCGGTACCGGAAGAATTGGCGAAAACGGCCTGGGCCGACAAGGCGAGCTATCAGGCCATGTACCGCGCCTCGATCGAGGACCCTGCCGCCTTCTGGGGAGAGCATGGCAAGCGCATCGACTGGATCAAACCCTACACGCAGGTCAAGGATGTCTCCTACAATCAGGACGATCTGCATATCCGCTGGTATTACGACGGGACGCTGAATGTCAGCTATAACTGTCTGGACCGGCATCTTGAGACGCGCGGTGACAGCACGGCGATCATCTGGGAGGGCGACGATCCGAAAGATGATAAAAAGCTGACCTATCGGGAGCTGCATGCCGAGGTGTGCAAATTCGCCAATGTGCTGAAGGCGCAAGGGGTTAAGAAAGGCGATCGCGTTACCCTTTATATGCCGATGATTGTTGAGGCCGCCGTGGCGATGCTCGCCTGTGCCCGGATCGGCGCCGTTCATTCCGTTGTCTTCGGCGGCTTCTCGCCCGATGCGCTCGCGGGCCGTATTCAGGATTGCAAGTCCAATTGTGTGATCACGGCCGACGAAGGCATTCGCGGCGGCCGCGCCATTCCGCTCAAAGCCAATACGGATGAGGCGCTGGAGGATTGCCCCGACTGCACAACCTGTATTGTTGTGAAACGAACGGGCAACAAAGTGGGCTGGGTCGAGGGGCGCGATGTCTGGTATCACGAGGAAATGGCGAAGGTTGATGCGGATTGCCCGCCGGAGGAAATGAAAGCCGAAGACCCGCTGTTCATCCTATACACCTCCGGCTCGACAGGGCAGCCGAAGGGGGTTCTTCATACATCGGGTGGCTATATCGTTTATGCGGCCATGACGCATCGTTATGTGTTCGACTATCATGATGGAGACATATACTGGTGCACGGCCGATGTCGGCTGGGTGACGGGCCACAGCTATATTCTTTATGGTCCGCTCGCCAATGGCGCGACCACATTGATGTTCGAAGGCGTGCCGAACTATCCGACCGTCTCCCGTTTCTGGGAGGTGTGCGACAAGCATCAGGTCAATATTTTCTACACCGCGCCGACGGCGATCCGCGCGCTGATGCGCGAAGGGGATGAGCCGGTCAAAAAGACATCCCGTAAATCCATTCGTCTTCTGGGCTCTGTGGGGGAGCCAATCAATCCCGAAGCCTGGCGCTGGTATTATGATGTGGTGGGCGAGGGACGTTCCCCCATTGTCGATACCTGGTGGCAGACGGAAACAGGCGGCATTCTCATTTCCCCGTTGCCGGGCGCGACGGATCTGAAGCCGGGTTCTGCGACCCTTCCCTTCTTCGGGATTGAACCCTTGATGGTTGATAATGAGGGGAACGTGCTGGAGGGCGCCTGCGAGGGCATTCTCTGTATCAAGGATAGCTGGCCGGGCCAGATGCGGACGGTTTATGGTGATCATGAACGCTTTATCCAAACCTATTTTTCAAGTTTTCCGGGCCGTTATTTCACCGGTGATGGCGCGCGGCGGGATGAGGATGGCTATTATTGGATCACGGGCCGTGTGGATGACGTGATCAACGTGTCCGGACATCGCATGGGTACGGCGGAAGTTGAAAGCGCACTTGTCGCGCACGAAATGGTCGCGGAAGCGGCGGTAGTCGGGTATCCCCATGATATCAAGGGGCAGGGGATCTATGCCTATGTCACATTGACGGCCGGTGTGGAGGCAACGGAAGAGCTGCGCATAGAACTCGTTAAATGGGTTCGCCACGAAATCGGTCCGATTGCAACGCCGGATCTGATTCAGTGGGCGCCGGGGCTGCCGAAAACCCGTTCCGGCAAAATCATGCGCCGCATTCTCCGCAAAGTTGCCGAAAATGACTTCGGTAGTCTTGGTGACACCTCGACACTGGCGGAGCCGGCGGTGGTCGATGATTTGATCGCTAACCGCATGAACAAGTAACGATTGGAATGAGGCAGCCTGTCACGATGAGTCATGACATAATCCCCGTAAATGGGGTATGATCGGAGTGACAGGACGCCGAACAGGGAAGATGTCCGACGAAAAGAGCTTTTAAAAGCCGGATTACGCGCCAGTCATCGGCAGCTTCCCGTTCATATGGAAGGGAGCATATGACAAGATGACACCGACGGTGCTGGTGGTGGAGGACGAGCCCAATATTGTCCTGTCCCTGCAATTTATTCTGAAGCAGGCGGGATTTACGGTCAGGGTTGCGCGGGACGGGGAACAGGCGCTGCGGGCGATTGACGACTATGTGCCTGATCTGGTTCTCCTCGATATCATGTTGCCCAGACAGAACGGGTTTTCGGTTTGCGAGCAGATTCGCGTCAATCCGGCCTGCCGTAATGTCAAGATCATCATGCTGTCCGCCAAAAGCCGGGAGGCCGACAAGGAGCGGGCTCTCGCCCTGGGGGCGGATGAATTTGTCACCAAACCTTTTTCGACCCGCGAACTTGGCCGGATGGTCCGGGAAATAATATCCCCGGTAAAACCGGCCCGATCAGTCAATCCGAACTAAATTTTCAGGATAGAAAGGATAGGCGATGATCAGGACGGGACGGAAAAAGGAATGGTCGATCCTTCTGTTCGTTGTTTTTCTGATCGCTCTTCTCCCGCCTGTCATCATGATTTTTGATACTCCCCGGCGCCTGTTAGGAATCCCGATTATCTTTCTGTATCTCTTTACCGTCTGGGGCGCGGCGATTGCCTTGACGGCGCTCGGTGCGAAGCGCGGCAAAGGGAGAGAGACGGACACTCCTTTATCCGAGCAGGTCGCGGGAGAGCCGTCCCCGCCGCCAATACATGAGACAAGGTGATGTCGGGCGGGCTTGTCCTTACGGTTTCTATTCTTTACCTCGGGCTTTTGTTCGCGATTGCGCAATTTGTTGATCATCGGGCGGACAAGGGGCGGCCTTTTACCCGCAATCCATATGTCTATACCCTGTCGATTGCCGTCTTTTGTACGTCCTGGACCTTTTACGGAAGTGTCGGCCTCGCAGCGACGCGGGGCTTTGATTTCCTGCCCATCTATCTTGGGCCGACCCTGGTATTCGTGCTTTGGTCGGTCATCTGGATCAAGATCATCCGTATCTGTAAGCTGCACCGCATTACATCAATCGCCGATTTCATTGCCTCCCGCTATGGAAAGCGGGCGCGCCTTGGCGGCCTTGTCACCATCATCACGGTTGTCGGTACGACGCCCTACATATCACTGCAGCTTAAATCCATTGCCACAAGCTTTCGCATCCTGATCAGCTCCGCCGACGGGCAGCTTTTGCATGCAGCCAGTGATCCGATTTATTTTATTGATACGACACTGATCGTTGCGCTTACGCTTGCGCTCTTCGCCATTCTTTTCGGCACGCGTCACATTGACGCCAGCGAGCATCATGAAGGGCTGGTGGCGGCAATTGCCTTTGAATCCGTTGTGAAAATGGTGGCATTTCTGACAGTCGGATTTTTTGTAACCTATGGGCTGTATGGTGGTTTTACCGACCTTTTCGCGAAAGCTGCCGAAAACGGCCTCGACACGCTGTTCGCGGTGAATGCGGATGGAGACTACAGCCGGTGGATGACAATGACCATCCTGTCCATGGCCGCCATTATCTGTCTGCCGCGCCAGTTTTACATAACGGCCGTTGAAAATCCTGAAGAATCCTATCTGCGCAAGGCGACATGGCTGTTCCCGCTTTATCTGCTGGTGATCAATATCTTTGTGTTGCCGATTGCACTTGCGGGGCGGATCGCCTTTGATGGCGTCACGGCGGACGCGGATATGTTCATGCTGACATTGCCGTTGATCAATGATCAGGAGATGCTGGCGCTGATTGCTTTCGTGGGAGGGCTGTCCGCCGCCACTTCCATGGTGATCGTGGCGGCGATCGCGCTCAGTACCATGATCTGCAACGACCTGATCATGCCGCTTCTGCTGCGGGCGCGCTGGTTCAATATCAACAAGAATGACGACCTGACCGGTCTGCTTTTGACGATCCGCCGCATCAGTATTCTGGTGATCCTGTTTTTGGGGTATGTCTATTATTTATTCGCGAGCGAGAGCTATTCCCTCGTTACCATCGGGCTTGTGTCCTTTGCTGCGGCCGCCCAATTTGCCCCGGCGATTATCATCGGCATTTTCTGGAAAGGCGCATCCTATCATGGCGCGATGACCGGTTTGGCGCTTGGTTTCCTGATCTGGATATACACATTGCTGCTGCCCTCCTTTGCCCAGTCGGGCTGGTTACCCCTCAGTTTTATTGCAGAAGGCCCCTTTGGGATTGATTTTCTCAAACCCTATGCCCTGTTCGGTCTGGAGGGGTTTGACCGGCTGACCCATGCGCTGTTCTGGAGTATGCTGTTCAATATCGGGGCCCTGTGGCTGGTTTCCCTGCTGTCGCAGCAGACCGCGATCGAGCGTATTCAGGGGACGTTGTTTGTTGATGTCTTCGGCCATACGGATGATGAGCGTGACAGTCGCTATTGGCGAGGGTCGGCCACTGTTTCTGATTTGCAGCAGCTTGTCGGGCGGTTCGTCGGTGGCCAGCGCGCGGCCAAGGCTTTTGCCGAGTTTGCCGAAGAACGCAATCTCAACCTGAAACGCAATCAGTCCGCCGATGCCGCGCTACTTGATTTTGCCGAGAAGCTGCTGGCGGGCGCCATTGGCTCGGCAACGGCGCGGGTCATGGTGGGAACTGTCGTGAAGGGAGAGATTGTCGGTCTGGACGAAGTGTATCGAATTCTCGATGAGACCAGCCAGGTGATCGAATACAGCCATCGTCTGGAACAGAAATCGGCGGAATTGGAACAGGCGACGGCGCAGCTTCGCAATGCCAATGAACGGTTAAAGGAACTCGATTCTCTGAAAGATCATTTTCTTTCCATGGTCAGCCATGAATTGAGAACACCGTTGACGTCCTTGAGGGCGTTTGGCGAAATTCTCGTCGATAATCCGGAAGTTTCACGAGAGGAACGCGAACGCTTCCTGAATGTCATTGTCAAGGAAAGCTCCCGTCTGACCCGGCTTATCGACCAGCTTCTCGATCTCGCCCGGATGGAGGCGGGTGAGATGGATTGGTCCCTCGATGAGGTGGATGTGCGGTCAACGTTGCAGGAGGCTATGGCGGCGCTTGACGGGCTGGTACAGGAAAATGGCGTGGCTGTGCAGGTTGATATCCCGGACCATCTGCCCTGTGTCCGCGCCGATCGGGATCAGCTCATGCAGGTCATCATCAATCTGGTTTCCAATGCCATCAAATTCTGTGACAAATCGGAAGGGCGGATCGAGGTTTCGGTGAATGTCGCCGACAGCGAGTTGCAAATCAGTGTTGCCGATAATGGCCGGGGCATTCCCGATGATATGGAAGAACGGGTCTTTGAAAAATTTCACCAGTCTACCGGGCGGGGCGGAGACAAGCCGCAGGGATCGGGGCTTGGCCTTGCCATCTGCCGGGAAATCGTCACCTTCTTCGGAGGGCGGATCTGGGTTTCAAACAAAACGGAAGGCGGCGCTCTCTTTACCTTTACCTTACCGCATGCCGGTCTTGCAGAAATCTCATTATCCGCTGAATGATCTTAAGTGAGCGCGCGGTAGATCATGGTGACGCCGATCATGGCGACCATTATCAGGACGAATTTTCTGAAGGTCGTCTGATTGATGAGATGCCTGACTTTGGTGCCGGCCCACATACTGAGAAACAGCGGGCCAAGCCCAATAATACTGTAGGCAAGCTCAGTCAGGCCGAGGATATCCATGCTTTGCAGGCTCAACATGAGAAAAATGCTGCCGCTGAACAGCATGACGCTGACGGCGGCGACAAATTTTTCTTTTTCAAGGCCGATGGCAATAAAAAAGAATACGGGCAGGGTGGCGTAAAGCGTCGTGATGCCGCCAATGATGCCGGAGATAAAGCCGATAACGGGCCCCGATATTTTCTCCTGACGGCCGAGAAAGCCGAAAGAGAAAACCGAAAGCTCGAGCAGGGCAATAACAATCAGCATGACACCGATGCCGATCAGCAGATTATCGGTATTGAGGGCGGAGAGCATATAAACGCCGATGGGCAGCCCCAGAAAAAGGCCAAGATACAGTCGCCAATGGCGGAGGATGGATGATTTTATCTGGCCGGTCACCAGCATCTGGATGAAATTCGTCACCATCATGGGCAGGATCATGATGGCGACCGCTGTGGGGAGAGGAACAAAAAAGACCATGATCGGAACGGCGACTGTCGGCAAACCGAACGCGGAGATACCCTTGACAAAACCTCCCAGAGTGAAGGCCAGACAGACAATCAGGAGATGGAAAAGATTGAACTCGGGAAAATATTGGGCAATCATGGCTTTGTATTCACTATAAAAATAATCAGGCCCGCGTTCTGGGGATCCCCATAGGCCGAGAAATGATGGATCAGCATTATGTACCGACACCGACTCTATCCGTTTTTCCTGACTGATGGCATTGTTTTCATGGAAGGTGAGCGATGAAAATATGGGTAATTGAAGGTGAGGGGGGAGTAGACAACCTCAGGCAGGTTGAACGGGATGTTCCAAAGCCCGGACCGGGGGAGATCCTTGTCCGGATGAAGGCGAATGCGATCAATTACCGCGATCTGTCGACCATTATGAACCCTGCTGCTCGCGGTATTGCGGGGCCGCGCATCCCGAATTCCGACGGGGCCGGAATTGTCGAGGATGTCGGCGCAGGCGTGACTGCCTTCAAGGCGGGCGACCGGGTGGTGGGTACTTTCTTTCAGGACTGGCCGGCCGGTCCCATTCATGCGGGCGTGATGCCGAGTGCGCTGGGCGGGCCGATTGACGGGATGCTTGCGGAATATGTGCTGCTGAAAGAAGGCGGCGCGCTCCCCATCCCGGACCATCTTTCCTTTGCGGAGGCGGCGACCCTCCCTTGTGCCGGGCTGACCGCCTGGAACTGCCTGTTTGAAGCCGGAAAGGCGCGCGCGGGCCAGACCGTGTTGCTGCTCGGCACGGGCGGCGTGTCGATATTTGCGCAGCAGTTTGCCAAAATGGCGGGCATCCGCACCATTCTTACCTCCAGCAGTGAAGAAAAGCTGGCGCGGGCAAAGACGCTGGGTGCCAATGATCTTGTGAATTACCGTCAGCATCCGGACTGGGAAAAGAATGTAATGAACCTCACCGATGGCCGGGGGGTTGATCTTGTTATTGAAGTGGGCGGGGCGGGGACGCTTGAAAAATCCGCCCTGTCGGTGCGTATCGGGGGACGGATATCCCTGATCGGGATTCTTTCAGGCGGCCAGATCGACCCGACCGTTTTCATGCGCAAATCCATCACGCTGAAAGGCGTTTATGTCGGCCCGCGCGATATGTTCAGGGCCATGAATGCGGCGCTGGTGAATAATGACATTCATCCAGTGATTGACGCGACCGTCGATTTCGCAAATGCGCAGGAGGCCTACCGCATGATGGAAAAGGCCACGCATTTCGGGAAAATTGTCATAAACATATAGAACACAGCAGTAATAGGAAAATGTAATGAAACTTTTGAGATTTGGCCCCGCCGGAGCCGAAAAGCCGGGCATTCTGGATATGAACGGAGATATCCGCGATCTTTCAGGGGTGATTGATGATTTCGCGGGCGAAGCGTTTACGGACGAAAATCTGCAGAAAATTCGCGCGCTCGATCCGGCGTCCCTGCCGAAAGCGGCGGGTAATCCGCGGATTGGCGCCTGCGTCGGCAATGTGCGCAATGCGATTTGCATCGGGCTCAATTATTCCGATCACGCCGCCGAAGCAGGCGCGGCGGTGCCGAAAGAGCCGATTGTCTTTCAGAAATCGTCCTCTGCCATCTGCGGGCCGAACGATAATGTCGAGATTCCGCGTGGCTCCCAAAAGACGGACTGGGAAGTGGAGCTGTGCGTGGTTATTGGCAAGCGGGCTAAATATGTGACGGAAGCAGAGGCCCTCGACCATGTGGCGGGATATTGCGTTGCCAACGATGTGTCGGAACGGGAATTTCAGTCCGAACGCGGCGGGCAGTGGACCAAAGGCAAAAGCCATGAAACATTCGGCCCCATCGGTCCCTGGCTTGTCACCCGCGACGAGGTGCCAGACCCGCAGGCGCTCGACCTCTGGCTGGAACTTGATGGCGTGCGCAGACAGGATGGCAATACGAAAAACATGATTTTCAGCGTCAAGACGATTATTTCCTATCTCAGCCAGTTCATGACGCTGACACCGGGGGATATCATCATGACGGGGACACCGGCCGGGGTCGGCCTTGGCCAGAAGCCGGCGCCTTTCTTTCTGAAGCCCGGGCAGGAAATGAAGCTTGGGGTTGTCGGGTTGGGCGTTCAGACGCAAACTACCGTACAGGCATAATCAGGGATGCAGCGCTGATAAAGGGAGGGAATGGCATGTTGAAACCCGTGCAGAAGCCGGAAAGTCTGGGATTCAGTCCGGACCGCCTGCAATATATCACGGACTGGATGCAGCGGTATGTGGATGACGGCAAGCTGGCGGGGACGCAAACGGTCATCGCTCGCAGCGGCAAAATTGCCTATTCCAAATCCATTGGCCTTCGGGATATCGACAGCGCCTCTCCCTGGACCGACGATACGATGGCGCGCTTCTACTCCATGTCGAAGCCCGTCACCTCCGTTGCCCTGATGATGCTCTATGAAAAAGGGTTGTTCCATCTTGATGATCCGGTGGATGAGTTCATTCCTGCTTTCAAGGATATGCAGGTGCTTCGTCCACAGGCCCGGAATATTGAGGACACCGAGCCCGCCAAAGTCCGCATGACCGTTCATAATCTTCTGACACATATGTCGGGAATGACCTATGGCTTCAATCTGGGCGTGCTCGGCGATTATTATGAGAAGGAGAAGATGGATTTCGGTCCGAGGCGCGGGACGCTGGAGAAAGAGGTCAATCGTCTCGCGGCAATGCCGCTTCTGTTTGAGCCCGGTGCGCGCTGGAATTATGGCGTTTCGACCGATGTGGTCGGGCGGCTTGTCGAAGTGATCTCGGGTCAGGACCTCAAATCCTTCTTTCATGAAAATATTTTCGATCCGTTGCGTATGACGGATACGGATTTCGGGGTGCCGGAAGAAAAACTCGGCCGTTATGCTTCTGCCTATATGTCAGACGGCAAGGGCGGCATGGCCCTTCTCGATCCTGCCCGTAAGAGTGCATTTGCAGAGGAGAAGGTGAGCTGTTATTCCGGCGGTGGCGGGCTTGTCTCGACGGCGGCGGACTATCTCAAATTCGCCGAGATGATCCGCTGTCGCGGGGCGGTGGAAGGGGGGCGGCTGCTTGGCCCCCGGACGGTCGATTTCATGACCAGCAACCATCTAAAGGGTGATCTGGCGGCTAACGGACAACCGGTCTTCTCAGAAGTTTCCTTCGTTGGCGTCGGCTTCGGTCTTGGCGGCTGGGTCATGCTGGAACCGGCGCTGTCGCAGATGATGGGTTCTCCTGGTGATTTTGGCTGGGGCGGCATGGCCAGCACGGTCTTCTGGGTGGACCCGGTGGAGGATATGACGGTGCTCTTCCTCACTCAGTTTGTGCCGAGCAGTTTCTACCCCTTGCGCAAGGAACTCCGCACCCTTGTGCATCAGGCTCTTATCGACTGATGATGGTGAAACGACTGTCATGTCTCTGCCATGAAAGTGACATCGGCGGGTAACATGAAACCGGGATATTTCCTGCAAGTTCATACAAGAGTTTGCAGGAGCGTATATTGGACGCGTTACGATTTAACAATCTTGAGCTTCGGCTCGCGGAAACCACTGCTGATGTCGATGCGGCGCAGGCCCTCCGGTTCCGGATTTTCTATGAGGAAATGGGGGCGAAACCCGGTGATATCGCACTTGCCAGAAGCCGCGATATCGACCGGTTTGATACCATTTGTGATCATCTGCTGGTGATTGATCTGGAGCGGGGCAGTGATGCCGCCCCCTGTGTGGTTGGCACATACCGCTTTCTCCGTAGCAGCATTGCGTCCGTGCATGGCGGGTTCTATTCTGAAAACGAGTTTGATCTCGGTCATCTCAAGTTTTTCCCGGGCGAAATCATGGAGCTCGGCCGGTCCTGCATTGATGCGGATTATCGCCGCCGCGGGGCCATGCAGCTTCTCTGGCGCGGCATCGCCGAATATATCCGTCGCCATGATGTGCAGGTGATGTTCGGTTGCGGCAGCATTCACGGTACCGATCTGAAAGAGCACGCGCGTGTGCTCTCCTATCTGCATCATTATCATAAGGCGCCAGGGCACCTCCGGCCGCGGGCGCTCGAAGAACATTACATTCCCATGAAGATGATGAAACGCAAGGAAGTGGATGTCGAATTGGCGCAACGGGAGCTGCCGCCGCTTCTGAAAGGTTATCTGCGGCTAGGCGGGCATATCGGCGATGGGGCCGTGATCGATCACCAATTCAATACGATTGATGTCTGTGTGGTGGTGGAAACGGAGAATGTCACGGATAAATATATCCGCCATTTCTCGCGCGATCGTCGGGAACCGACGGAGGCGCGCGTCGCAACCGGCAACCCGGCGCCGCTTTATTCCTGATCTCAATCCGTTATCGCCGCCCCTTGTGATATCCACCAGCCGAGGATCTTGCGTTCCTCCTCGGTCATCTTCGTGATATTGCCGAGCGGCATGGTATGGGTGTCGACCGTCTGCTGACGGATACGGGTTTTTTCCCTTGCCATCTGTTCGGGTGTCTCAAGGCGAACCCCCTTCGGTGGGCTCGGATAATCCGCATTGGACGGCTTCGCGGCATGACAGCTTGTACAGCGGTCATGGATGATTTTCTCAACATCGCTGAAAGAAACCTTTTCGGCCGGTACCTCATTGGATTTGGGGGAGGCAAGCCAGGCAATGGCGCAGAACAGCACAAAGGCAGCGGGAAGAAGGAAAAAACCCTGTTTCGCCCGGCCCTGATTTTTCATGTTGAAGTAATGACGGACCATCACGCCAACCAGCGCCAGCCCCGCCAGCAACAACCAGTTGAGCGAATTACCGAAGGTCATGGGATAGTGGTTACTGATCATAATGAACAGAACCGGCAGGGTGAAATAATTGTTGTGCAGCGAGCGCTGCTTGGCGCGCAGACCATAGATCGGGTCTGGCGCCTCGCCTTTCTTGGTGGCGGTGACGAGGGCAATCTGTCCTGGAATGATCACTTTCAGCACATTCGCCGCCATGATCGTGCCCATCAGCGCCCCAATATGGATGTAGGCACCGCGCCCGCTGAATATCTGCGAGAGGAGGAAAGCCGCAAGGGTCAGCAGGAGGAAGAGTACAAGCCCGAACCAGCCCTGATGATTTATCAGCGGGGATTTGCACAGCAGGTCATAGATGATCCAGCTGCCAAAGATGGTGCCAAGACCGATCAGGATGGCGGCATCTGCGGAAATATCGGCCCTGCTTCTATCGAGAAGATAGATATCTGCCCCGAAGTAATAAAGAATGACTAGCAGGATAAATCCGCTGATCCAGGTGAAATAGGCCTCATATTTGAACCAGTGAAGTGTCGATGGAATTTCCGGCGGCGCGAGGCGGTATTTCTGCACCTCATAGAAGCCGCCGCCATGAATGGCCCAAAGCTCGCCGCCCACTCCGGCCTTGTCCTTGGCCCCCTCCTTGACGGGCGGTGTCAGATTCATATCCAGCCAGACGAAATAGAATGAAGCGCCAATCCAGGCAATGCCGGTTATTACATGTATCCAGCGGATTGCCAGTTGCACCCACTCCATTATTTCCATGCGGTGCTACTCCCTTTTGCGTTCTTTCTGCGGCAAGGCCAATCTGCGGCAGACATCGACAAGCTGCGCGGCAGCATAATTCACCTCTGTAAGTCCGGTCGGCCGTCCGAGGCCGAGGCGGACTGTACTGGCGGTGTTATTCGCGCTTCTGCCCATGGCGAGTAAGACATGGGAGGGCGTTGCCTCCTCCGAATGACAGGCCGAACCGGTGCTGAGGGCGAGATCGGGCAGCTCATGTAGCAGTTCTTCCGCGTCCACGCCATCAAATGTGATACTGAGGCATCCCGGGATCGAGGGCGCGCCATCTCCATTGATACGAACGGCATCGCCAAGACCGGCGCGAAGCTGCTCGATCAATGTATGGCGTAGCAGGGTGAGGCGCCGCGCCTCCGTTCTCCGGCTTTCGGACAGGATACGACACGCCTCTCCAAATCCGACACAAAGGGCCGTCGGCAGAGTTCCTGAACGGATTGCCCGCTGTTGAGAACCGCCATACATCAATGGATTGATATGCGTTCCTTCGCGGATATAAAGCGCGCCGATTCCCATGGGGCCGTAAATCTTGTGGGCAGACAGGCTCATCATGGTCAGATTGGTTGTTTCCACATCTATCGACTCACTGGCGAGCGCTTGTACGGCGTCACTGTGAAAGGCGACATTCTGCCATTCGCATATCCGGCCAATGGCTTCGATATCCTGCTTGACGCCGGTTTCATTATTGGCCGCCATGATGGAAACCAGAATGGTGTCATCGCGAAAGGCGTCAATTAGCCGGTTTAGATTGATCAAGCCTCTGCTGTCCACGTCAAGGAAGGTGACATCGACGCCCTCGGCCCGGGCCAGGTGATAAAGCGGCTGGCGTATGGCATCATGTTCCGTAGCTACTGAGATGATATGACGCGGCCCCTTGCGTGCGCGGGCATAGCCCATGAGGGCAAGATTGTTGGCTTCCGTCCCGCCGGATGTGAAAATTATCTCATTCGGCTGCGCGTTTATGAGCGCCGCAATGTTGCGGCGGGCTGTTTCAATTGCATGCCTGGCACGATGACCAAAAACATGCGTCTTGCTGTGTGGATTGCCGACAGAGGCGCCAAGCCATGGGGCCATGGCGGTTTCCACTCTTGTATCCAGCGGCGTTGACGCCTGATAGTCCATGTAAAGTGGAAGGGAAATCTGCTTCCCTTCAAAGAATATCTCCCGTCTGGTTTCAAACCGATTGACCATGTTCACGCGCCTCCCAATTCGCGTCCGATCCTGACCATATGCGTGTTGTTGATTATTGCTTTCTTTCGCGTCGATCCGCCTCAAGGTGCATGTGACAAAAGCTGAATGCCCGTCGGCTTTTGACATGCCGACGGGATAAGTGATCGTGGCAGCTTACTTCGGGAGCTGCCCTTCAACGCCTTCGACATACCAGTCCATGCCGAGGAGTACATCATCGCCAAGAGTTTCCCCTTCGGCCGCACCAACGGAGCCATCCTGTTTTTTAAAGGGGCCGGTGAAAGGATGGATGGAGCCGTCAATGATCCCCTTGCGGGCTTCTTCCGCGAGGGCGACGACATCTTCCGGAATTGCTTCATTATAGGGCGACAGCTCTACCATGCCGGTATCCAGTCCGCCCCAGATGTCCTGCGATTTCCAGGTGCCATCCAACACGGCCTTGGTCCGTTCCACATAATATTTGTCCCAGTTGTCTATGATAGCCGTCAACTGAGCCTTGGGCGCGAATTTGGACATATCTGACGCCTGTCCCACGGCCCAGACGCCACGGCTTTCCGCAACCTGCAACGGGGCGGGGCTGTCGGTATGCTGCAAGATGATATCGGCGCCCTGATCAATCAGGATCTTGGCGGCGTCCCCTTCCTTGCCCGGATCATACCAGCTATTGATCCAGGCCACCTTGACCGTCACATTCGGATTGACGCTGCGGGCGGCAAGGGTCATGGCGTTGATGCCGCGCACCACTTCCGGAATGGCGACAGAACCGACATAGCCAATGACATTGGTCTTCGTCATCTTGCCCGCAATCTTGCCAACCACGTAACGGCCCTCATAGAAGCGGGCGGAATATGTGCTGACATTGTCCGCGCGTTTATAGCCGGTCGCATGTTCAAATTTTACATCCGGAAACTGCTTCGCCACTTTCAGGGTCGGGTTCATGAAACCGAAAGAGGTTGTGAAGATCAGCTTATGGCCTTCAGACGCCAGTTTGCGGATAACCCGTTCGCTGTCCGGGCCTTCCTTCACATTTTCCACGGCGGATGTTTTGACCTTGCCGTCAAAGGCTTCCTCGATTGCCTTGCGGCCGACGTCATGACGATAGGTCCAGCCGTGGTCACCGACCGGACCGACATAAACGAATCCGACCTTGTCTTCTGCGTGGGCCGTTCCGGCAAGCATCCCCGCCGCGAGAGCCACCGCGCCGATCAGGCTTGAGATATGTTTCAGTTTCATTGCTTTCTCCTTTGTCTTTTTGATGGTAAAATATTTCCTTATGCCGCCGGATGGAACACCCTGCCGATACAAGCCGGGGCATGTTTGCGAATGCGCGACTGATCCTTCGATATCAGAACAAGAACAACGATGGTTGCCACATATGGCAGCATCGACAGGAATTGCGAGGGAACGTCGAGACCGGCGGCCTGCGCGTGCAGTTGCAAAATGGTGATGCCGCCAAACATATAGGCGCCGAGCAGAACCAGGCCGGGCTTCCATGTGGCAAAAACGATCAGCGCGAGGGCGATCCAGCCACGACCTGCTGTCATATTTTCAGCCCACATCGGAGTGTAGGCAAGCGATAGATAGGCGCCACCAATACCGGACATGGCGCCGCCGAATAGAACAGCAAGATATCGGATGGCGATAACCGGATACCCGATGGCATGGGCGGCGTCATGGGAATCGCCCACCGCCCGCAGGATAAGCCCCGCTTTGGTTTTATAGAGAAACCAGCCCACAACTCCGACCATAATAATGGAAAGATAGACCAGGGCGTCCTGGGCAAACAGGATCGGGCCAAGGAAGGGAATGTCGGAAAGGCCGGGAATGTTGAGCTTGGTCAGGGCGTCCACCGGTACTCCGACAAAATCCTGTCCCATCAGGGCGCTGAGGCCAACCCCGAAAAGTGTCAGGGCGAGACCCGTTGCGACCTGATTGGCCATAAGAGAGAGCGTCAGGATGCCAAAAAGCAACGCCATCGCGGCGCCGGCGAAGGCGGCGGCGGCAACGCCCAGGAAATAGCTGCCGGTCACGGTTACGGCAATGAAACCGGTCGCCGCGCCGACCAGCATCATTCCCTCCACCCCAAGATTGAGCACGCCTGACTTTTCCGAGACAAGCTCGCCTATTGCGGCGAAGACAAGCGGTGTTGCGGCCGTAATGACTGTCAGAAACACGGGTACGATCCAGTCAAATCCACTCATCAGGACACCGCCTTTGTGGAGAAATTCCACCGGAACCGGTAATGGATAAGTACATCGCTGGCGAGCAGGAAGAACAGTACCATGCCCTGAAAGACACCGGTCACTGCGAGCGGCAGGCCGAGGTTGATTTGCGCCGTTTCTCCGCCGAGGTAGGTCAACGCCATAAGCAGCCCGGCGAAGAAAATGCCCGCAGGATGCAGCCGCCCGAGGAAGGCAACGATGATGGCCGTAAAGCCATAGCCCGGTGAAATCACCGGCACGACCTGATCAATGGGGCCGCTGACTTCCGATATGCCCGCGATTCCGGCGAGCGCGCCGCTGAAAAGCAGGGAGAACCAGATGATTTTTTTCTGGCTGAACCCGGCATAGCCGCCAGCGCGCGGGGCTTCGCCGATCACCTTGACCTGAAACCCGATCAGCGTCCTCGCCATCATGATCCAGGTGCCGAGGACAGCCAGCAGGGCGAGCAGGGTGCCAAGGTGCATGCGGGTCCCCGCAATCAGGATCGGCATGTCCGCGCTGTCGCTGAAAGTCTGGGATTCGGGGAAGTTGAAGCCCGCCGGGTCGCGCCACGACCCGTGGATAAGAAACGACAGGATAAGGCCCGCCACATAGACCAGCATCAGGCTGGTCAAAATCTCGTTGGCATTGAAGCGTGTTTTCAATACCGCCGGAATGGCCGCCCAGGCCGCGCCGCCGACTGCGCCCATCAGGATCATGACAGGCAACAGGAAAACGCTTTCCGTTTCAGGGTAATAGATAAACAGGCTGCTGCCGAAGATCGCGCCCATGAGGAGCTGTCCTTCCGCACCGATATTCCAGACATTGGCGCGAAACCCGACGGACAAGCCGATCGCACAGAGGATTAGCGGGGTCGCCTTTACAAACAGTTCGGAGAAGCCATAGGTGGAATCAAGCGGAGCGACAAAAAACTGGTAGAGCGCCTCCATCGGATTGACGCCGAGCACTTCGAACAAAATGATGCTGGAGAGGACGGTAAGCAGCAGCGCAATCAGGGGCGTTGCATATACCATTCCCTTTGAGTATTCGGGGCGCTTTTCGATCTTAAGCCACATGAGATGCCTCCTTTGGCGCGCCCGTGCCATGGGTGCCGCCCATGAGGAGGCCGATTTCCTCGACTGTAATCTCCTTTAATGACTTGGCGGCTGACAGACGTCCCTCGGAGATTACGGCGATCCGGTTGCTGATGGCGAAAAGTTCGTCGAGATCTTGACTGATCACAAGGACCGCGGCGCCTTTCTCTGCAAGATCGATCAGCGTCTGATGAATGAAGGCCGCCGCACCGGCATCGACGCCCCATGTGGGGTGAGCGACGATAATGACGTCGGGTTTTTGCAGGATTTCGCGTCCGACAATGAATTTCTGTAGATTGCCGCCGGAAAGTGAGTTGGCCGTATGGAAAATGCCAGGTGTGCGGACATCGAATTTTCTGACGATATCAGTCGCATAACGGGCAGAAGAGATGTTGTTGATAAACCCTGCACTTATCAGTTTCATGCGGTTGTAACCGCTTAGGAACGCGTTTTCGGAAAGCGTCATTTCCGGCACGGACCCGTGGCCCAGCCGGTCTTCGGGCACGAAGGCAAGGCCAAGGTCGCGCCGTTCGTTCGGCGAAAGCCAGCCGATATATTCACCATCAAGTGTAACGGCATCCGCCGCCTGGCTGCGGGTTTCGCCGCTCAGCGCGGATAACAGCTCGATCTGGCCATTTCCGGCAACTCCGGCAATACCAAAGACTTCACCGCTTTTCACATTGAAGCTGATGTCCTTAAGGCTGATGCCAAATTCCGTCGTCGCAGGGACAGTCAAGTTCCGGACCTTGAGGCGAACATCACCTCCTTTGACGGCCTTGTGATGCGCAGGCGCGCGCAGGCTGCTACCGATCATCATCTCGGCAAGAGTTTTTGCGGTTTCCTTTGTCGGATCACATTCATTGATGAATTTGCCCCCGCGCAGGATTGTCGCCTTGTGACAGAGCGCCCTTATCTCGTCGAGTTTATGGCTGATATAGAGGATCGAGACCCCTTCGGTGGCAAGGCGGCGCAGGGTTTCGAACATTTTTTCCGCTTCCTGCGGCGTGAGAACGGATGTCGGTTCATCCATGATCAGCAGTTTCGGATTCTGCAACAGGCAGCGGACAATTTCGATCCGCTGTTTCTCGCCGACGGACAGGGTATGGACCTGACGTTGCGGATCAAGCGGCAGGCCATAGTTTTTCGATACGTCAATGATCTGCTTTTCGAGAGATCGCATATTTTGCCGTCCGGGCAGGCCAAGGGCGATATTCTCGCTTACCGTCATAGCCTCGAACAGCGAGAAATGCTGAAACACCATGCCAATGCCGATCTTGCGGGCACCGTGCGGATTAGGGATGGTAACGGGAACTCCTTCCCAGAGGATATCCCCTTCATCGGCGGCCAGAACGCCGTAGATGATCTTGACGAGCGTACTTTTCCCCGCCCCATTTTCGCCGAGCAGCGCATGGATTTCACCCGGCATGATTTTCAGATCGATATGATCATTGGCAAGGCATCCCGGGTAGGCCTTGGTGATCCCCCTCAATTCAAGCTGGGGCGCGCCGCCCCCCGTTTCACTCATTCCGCCACCCTTGAAATCGCATATATAACCCCCTTATCCGATCCCGCGTGCCTTATTTTCCAATCAGGCCATACCTTCTTTCGTCGCAGTTTTCCGCGTTATTCTTTATGTCCGCCTGATGGCGTCTCAACAAATCTGCGGCAACGCCAAGAGCAATTTCCGCAGGCCGCTTTCCTTCAAGCTCCGCCAGTCCGATGGGGCAGGTTATCCGGGAAATCTCATTGGCCTGGAACCCTCTGACGGCAAGCCGCTTTTCAAATCTGCTTCTTTTCGTCTGCGACCCGATCAGTCCGATGAAGTTTGCCTCCGGCCGCGATGCGAGCAGCATTTCACAGATTTCCAGATCAAGTTGATGGCTATGCGTCATAATAAGAAAGTAACCGCGCGCCGGGCTTTTCGCAATCACACTTTCCGGGCTGTCGGTGATAAATCTGGTAACGTTGGGCGGGAGCCTGGCGGGAAATTCCGATGCCCTCTGATCGACCCAGTTAATTTTACAAGAGAGCGGAGAAAGGGCGGAGATGAGCGCCTTGCCCACATGTCCGGCGCCAAACAGGGTGACGTGAAATTCAGCATCGGAAAGGGACTGCAGAAGGGTGAAGCCGTCCGTATCAGGCACCCCATCTCCGGCGGGCCGGATAATTTCTGCTCCGGTGTTTATTAAACGACGCGTTGCGGCTAGACGCAGAGGGGCATCAAGAAGTGCCAGGCTGTCCGCGACATCAATAATACGGCGCGAGACTTTGCGGCCGTCCCATTGCGATAATAAAACGCATTCCGTATTATTTTTATTAAACCGGTTAAAAATATTAAATAGGAAATCGTCAGTCGGGCGATCCATCAGAAGCTCTACATATCCGCCGCAGCACTGCCCCAGCTCCGGCCCGAGAGGGAGGCGCAGCAGCATCGTCTCATCCGGGCTTTGTAGCAATTTGCGCGCCTTGCTGATGGCGCGGTACTCCAGATTGCCGCCGCCGATGGTACCAAAGCAATGGGTTTGCGTGACCAGCATGGTGGCGCCTGTCTCGCGCGGGGTTGATCCGCGAACGGTGCCAACGGTGATCAGGACGGCAGGCCCATGTTGTTGGGGGTCATACCGCCCGGCGATCTCGGCCCAATTGCTCATTTCGCCCCCGCCTTGCTGGCATGTGCTCTTTGGCGTAAACGGTCAACTGCCAGCAGGACGCGTTCCGGGGTCGCGGGAGCGTCAAGATCGGGGTATGCTTTATAATCAGTAACGCTGGATATGGCATCGGCTATGGCGTTGAAGGCGGAGATGGCGAGCATGAAGGGCGGCTCCCCCACCGCTTTGGAGCGGAAAATCGTTTCCTCCGCATTTTTGCCGCGTGCAAAAATCTGCATGTTGAAATGCTCGGGACGGTCGCTGCAGGCGGGGATCTTGTAAGTGGACGGCGCGTGAGTTTTGAGGATGCCCTTGCCGTCGAAAAAAAGTTCCTCTGTTGTCAGCCAGCCGAGCCCCTGAATATATCCACCTTCGATCTGCCCAAGGTCGATGGCCGGGTTCAGACTCTGTCCCGCATCATGCAGGATATCGACGGCAATGACTTTGTTTTCTCCCGTCAACGTGTCAATGATGACTTCCGAAACCGCCGCTCCGTAGGCGAAGTAATAGAAGGGCCGCCCGCTGTAGCTTTGCGGATCATAATGGATTTTCGGAGTGCGGTAAAAACCGGTGGCGGAGAGGGAGATACGGGCCATATAGGCCTGTTGCACAAGATCGCGGAAAGCGATGGTGCGCTTGCCGACACGGATGCGATTGGGCAGGAAATGAACTTCTGACGGATCAACCACATAATGCGTGGCGGCAAAATCGGTCAGGCGGCGTTTAAGCGTCAGCGCCGCCGCCTCTGCCGCCTTGCCATTCAGATCCGCGCCGGAGGAGGCAGCGGTGGGAGAGGTGTTGGGAACTTTATCCGTTCGTGTCGCGGTGATTTTTACCCGTTCAATATCAATCTGGAGAACTTCAGCAACAACCTGCGCCACTTTGATGTAAAGCCCTTGGCCCATCTCTGTGCCGCCGTGATTGATCATCACACTGCCATCGGTATAGATATGCAGCAGGGCTCCCGCCTGGTTCATATGTGTCGCGGTGAAGGAAATGCCAAATTTGACGGGTGTCAGGGCAATCCCCTTTTTTAAATATGGGCTGCCCTGGTTGAAGGCGCGAATGGCCGCGCGGCGGTTTGCATAATTTGCGCTTTTTTCCAGGTCGGCAATGATCTCCGGCGCGATATTGTCGCTCACCTCCATCTGATAGGGGGTAATGTTGCGGCGATCCTTGCCATAGAGATTGATTTTCCGCACCGCGAGCGGATCCTTGTCAAGATAGCAGGCGATGGCATCCATCATACGTTCAGGGGCGAGCATTCCCTGCGGCCCGCCAAACCCCCGGAAGGCGGTGTTGGACACCGTGTGTGTCTTGCAGCGGTGGGAAATGATGGTGACATTTTCAAAGTAATAGCAGTTGTCCGCGTGAAACATTGCCCGGTCGTTGATGGACGCGGATAAATCCACGGACCGCCCGCAGCGGGAAGCGAAAGTGAATTCCGCGCCGCTTACCCGGCCGTCATCGTCAAACCCCATTTCGACCGTGACGGTGAAGTCATGGCGCTTGCCGGTCATGATCATATCGTCATCCCGGTCAAGACGCAGCTTGGCGGGACGGCCGGTCAGCCGCGTCGCGAGCGCGGCAATGCAGGCGAACCACGCGCCCTGCGTTTCCTTGCCGCCAAACCCGCCGCCCATACGCCGCACTTCCACCGTTATGGCGTGATCGGGCAGGTTGAGGAATTTCGCAACATTATGCTGCACTTCCGTTGGATGCTGGGTGGAGGAATGGAGAAAAATGTCGCCGTCTTCCCCCGGCAGCGCGAGGGCGATCTGCCCTTCCAGATAAAAATGATCCTGCCCGCCGATTGCAAAATGCTGTTTCAGCCTGTGCTTCGCCTTGCGAATGGCCTTTGCGGCATTGCCGCGGCGCATTTCCCGGCTCGGCAGGACAAAGCTTTCGGCGGCAAGCGCCTCGTCAATTGTGACGATTGCGGGGAGTGCCTCATACTCAACGATGGCCAGCTTTGCGGCGGTGCGGGCTTGCGCAAGGCTGTCGGCGGCGACGGCGAAAAGCGATTGTCCCGCATATTCGACGATATCTTCCGCAAAGACGGGATCATCCCCAGCAATGGGGGAGGCGTCATTCTCCCCCGGCACATCGCGGGCGGTCAGCACAGTAACCACGCCCGGCGCGGCGCGGACGGCATCGAGATTCATTCTGACGATGCGGGCGTGGGCCTTCTCACTCTGGGCGACGTATAGATGCAGAAGGTTTTTCGCCTCTGCGATATCGTCAATATAAAGTGCGTCGCCGGCCGCCTGTCGGGCGGCGCTGTCATGGGGGCGGGGGCTATGAACCGCCCCGCGAATAACAGTCTGACTGAGCGGCGGGTTACGCATGGGCAATCCCTTTCACGCCGACAATGCGGGTGGCGGTGCCGGAGTCTGTCGTTTCAATCAGGAACTTGCGCAGCAGATTTTTTGCCGCCAAAAGGCGATATTCCCGGCTCGCCCGCATGTCGCTCAAGGGGGCATAATCCTCCCCCATCCGGTTGAGAGCGATATCGAGAGTGGCCGTGTCCCATGACTTGCCGATCAGCGCGGTTTCAACGGTTGTCGCGCGCTTCGGCGTGCCCGCCATCCCGCCGAAGCAGATGCGGATATCCGCCACAATGCTTTTCTCCAGATAGAGCGACATGGCGCCGCAGAGGGCGGAGATGTCCTGATCGAAGCGTTTGGATATCTTGTAGGTGGCGAAATGCGCGCCCACAGCAGGGACAGGGATGAAAACAGTTTCGACAAACTCTCCCTCCCGTAAATCCTGTTTACCGTAGTCGATAAAGAATTCCTCCAGCGGGATTTCCCGCACCCCGGCCTTTGATCGCACGCGCAGCCGGGAATTGAGGGCGATGAGGGCGGGCGGCATATCGCCGATGGGGGAACCGTTTGCAATATTCCCGCCAATGGTGCCGCAATTGCGGATCTGGGTAGAAGCAATACGCCGGACCAACTCCCCAAGATCGGGGTGAAAATCGCTGAGGGTAGGCCATGCGGCGCTATACGTGACGCCCGCGCCGATGAGCAGCCCTTCGGCAGTTTGTGTGATCTTCTGCAGCGCGGTGACTTTGCCAAGATAGACAACTACGGGCAGTGTGCGGTGCTGTTTGGTTATCCAAAGCCCGACATCGGTCGCCCCGGCGACAAGGGTTGCATCCGGGTGCCGGTCCAGGATATCTGCGAGTTCTTCGACTGTATCCGGGGCATAATAATGCCGGCCCTGCCAGGTGAAATGCAGCGTATCTTCCGCCGCGAGCCTCTTCAGGAGAGAAAGAGTCTCTCCCTCCCGTTCGTGGAAGTGATCCTTTGTCCCCGCTCCTGCGATGTTTCTGGCCGCTTCGACAATCGGGCCGTAACCGGTGCAGCGACAGAGATTGCCCGCCAGCACGTCATCAATATGCTGCCGGTCGGTGGTCGCGCCGTTATGCATATCCGCGAAGATCGACATAACAAACCCCGGCGTACAGAAGCCGCATTGCGTCGCGTTTGCCTCCACCATCGCCTGCTGTACGGGATGAAGCGCGCCATCCTCATCCTTCAGATCCTCAACCGTG
The DNA here is from genome assembly GCF_002694385.1 of Sneathiella sp. GTDB lineage: Bacteria > Pseudomonadota > Alphaproteobacteria > Sneathiellales > Sneathiellaceae > Sneathiella. Next base: position 81,496 of record NZ_NZMB01000022.1, on the reverse strand, counting down.
ATCAGTTCCTTACCATCGATAGTCGGCAGGAACTGGATGCAGGCATTGACGGCCTGATAGCGAATGCCGTCTTCCCCGGCCTCCCCGAGCACAACGGTGCAGGCACCGCAATCGCCCTCCGCGCAGCCCTCTTTGGTGCCGGTAAGCGCCTTTTCATATCGCAGATAGTTGAGCAATGTCATGGTCGGATCAACGGCGCCGAGCTCGACAATCCGGCCGTGATGAATGTATTTGATGCGCTGGCGGTAGGATGTCATGGGAGGGGGATCTCTTTCATGCCTGCCTGCCCTTGCCTCAACTGCCGCGATAGGTCGAATAGCCGTAAGGGGAAATCAGCAGTGGCACATGATAATGTTGATCCTTATCTGCGATGCCGAAACGAATAACAACCTCGTCCAAGAATTTCGGATCGGGAAGGGAAAGACCCGTCCTGTCAAAATAGGGTCCGACGTGAAAAACCAGCTCAAAAGTCCCGGTATTAAATGCCGCGCCTTCCAGCAGCGGCGCATCGGTGCGGCCATCGGGATTGGTTGTGTTGTGGGTGATCAGCTTTTTATTGCTGTCGGTAAGGCGAAAAAGCTCAATGCGAATATTGGCGCCCGGCTTTCCGGTAGAAGTATCCAGAATATGCGTTGTCAGCTTTCCCATGCGTATCCTTGGAAGGACAGTGCCATATGCCTGCCGGTATCAGGTCAGGGGGTAAACTCTGCATGAGGCAAGGCGTATTGTCCACATAATTTATTTATTTTGTATACAATTATATATGATATTGTATTATCCAAAAAGGGAAGCAATTAAGGTTGAAGGATACAGATGAACCGGACTGCCCCAACAGCCGCGGTTAACCGGACTGAAGCCCCATCCCGCAAGGTCTCGCAAATTGACCTTATTTATGCGGAAGTGCTGGCTGCGATTTTTGAACAGCGACTGGCCCCCGGAACCAAGCTTGCCGAAGATGCGCTGGGTGAGATTTTTGGCGTCAGCCGGACCATGATCCGCTCAGTTTTGCAACGGCTGGCCCATGAAAGGATAGTGCAGATCCATCCGAACCGCGGGGCTTTCGTGGCGGAACCGACGCCGGATGAGGCCCGCGAGGTTTTGCAGGCCCGGCGCCTGATTGAGGAAGGCATCATCCGTGAGGTTATCCGCAAGCCCTCGCCGGAGGATATAAAAGCCTTGCGCCTGTCCGTCGCGGCGGAGCGGGCCAGCCTCGATAAGGGCGATCACCCGGGATGGGTCCGGCTATCTGGCGACTTTCATTTGCGGCTGGCGGCCATCGCGGGGAATGAGACCCTTGCCGTCTATTTGAGGGAGCTGGTAACCCGCACTTCCCTTATTATTTTACAGTATCAAAAAGGCAATGCGTCGTCCTGCGGCTGCGATGAGCATATGGAAATTATCCGTGCCATTGATGCGGGAGACGAACCCGCGGCCGTTGCTTTGATGCGGGACCATCTCCAGACCTGTGAGGACCAGCTTCATCTTGAAGACAGGGAGGCGGCGGCCGATCTCTACGCCATATTCGCAAAACCGGGCCGAACGGTCGGAAAAGGCGGAAGGGAGACGAGGAAATGAACGGTTATCCGCGCGACATGATCGGCTATGGCGGAATGCCGCCCGATCCAGAATGGCCGGGTAATGCCCGTATCGCGATGCAGTTTGTCCTTAATTACGAAGAGGGGGGCGAGAATAATATCCTGCATGGTGATGACGCGTCGGAGGCGTTTCTCTCTGAAATCACCAATGCGGTGCCGCTTCCCGGTGTGCGCCATATCAGCATGGAATCCCTCTATGGATATGGGTCCCGTGCAGGTGTTTGGCGGATTCTGAAGCTGTTTGAAAGTTACGATATTCCACTGACCATCTTCGCCGTTGCCATGGCGCTGGAACGGCATCCGGATATCGCCCGGGTTTTCGTCGATCTCGGCCACGAAATATGCAGCCATGGCTATCGCTGGATCAATTATCAATATGTGCCGGAGGCAGTGGAACGCGCCCATATGCAGAAAGCCATCGAGATAATCGAACGGCTGTCAGGCTCCCATCCGCTCGGCTGGTATACCGGACGGACCAGCCCCAACACCCGGCGCCTGGTGGCGGAAGAAGGGGGCTTTCTATATGACGCGGATGCCTATGATGATGACCTGCCTTACTGGCATTATGAAACGGGCAGGCCGCAGCTGGTTATCCCCTATACCCTCGATGCCAATGACATGCGCTTTGCCGCCGTGCAGGGGTTTAACAGTGGCGATCAGTTCTTCACCTACCTGAAGGACAGCTTCGATACCCTGTATGAGGAAGGGCAAACCAGTCCGAAAATGATGTCGATCGGGTTGCATTGTCGCCTGGTTGGCAGGCCGGGTCGCCTTGCTGCCCTGAAACGCTTTATCGAATATGCGCGGGGGCATGATCGGGTCTGGTTCTGCCGCCGCATAGATATCGCCCGGCATTGGCATGAAAAGCATCCGCCAAAGTTGGATGGTGTGCGCTGATGCCGAGATTTAAAATGCTGCCTAGTAAAATGAACAAGGTTCAGTTTGCGGCGCGATTCGGAAGTATTTATGAGCATTCCCCCTGGGTGGCGGAACGGGCGTGGGCTGCCGGAATTACCGAGGCGCATGATGAGATTGAGACAATGGCGGAGATGATGGTGCGAATTGTCGATCAGGCCAGTCTCAGCGAGAAGCAGGCGCTTGTGGCAGCGCATCCCGATCTTGCGGGCAAGGCGGCCATCAGTGGGGAACTGACGCCTGCGTCAACATCGGAGCAGGCGGGCGCGGGCCTTGATCAATGCACGGAGGAAGAGTTCCATCAGTTTCAGGCCTATAATCGGGCTTATCGCGATAAATTCGGTTTCCCCTTCATCATGGCCGTCAAGAACAGCAATCGCCATGAAATACTGGCGGGTTTTGCCGCCCGGCTGCATAATGACAGGGAAACTGAATTTGCCCGGGCGCTTACTGAAATTAACCGGATTGCGCGGTTCCGGCTTGCTGCCCTTGCGGCATAGCCGCGTATCATGGAAAGGTTGGAGAATATAGTTATGGTTGAAGCTGCCGCGTTTGCCGCAAAATATACTGATCTTGCTTCGCCGCGTCTGGGGGCAGAGGTTACCTTTGCGACGGATGATTTTTTCGCGGATAAATCACGGCTGATTGATCCGGCGTCGCCTGTCTTTATCGCGGGCAAATATGATGATAACGGGAAATGGATGGACGGCTGGGAAAGCCGCCGCCGTCGCAATGGAGGGTATGATTACTGCATCATCCGCCTGGCGTTGCCGGGTATCCTGCATGGGGTCGATATCGATACCAGCCATTTCACCGGTAATTTCCCGCCTGCCGCCTCCATTGACGCCTGCCTTGTGGATGGGGAGCCGGATGCGGAGACCGTCTGGACGGAAATTCTCCCCTCCGTTAGTTTACTAGGAAACAATCACCATCTGCATGCCATAGCAAATGGCGGAACGTGGAGCCATTTGCGTCTTAATATCTATCCCGATGGCGGCGTTGCCCGCCTGCGGGTCTATGGGGAGGTGCAATGTAACTGGCAGCAGCGCGATAGCACAGAGGTGATTGATCTGGCGGCGCTGTTGAACGGCGGCCGCGGCATTGCGGCCAGTGATCAGCATTATGGAAGCCCGTCGCAAATCCTGATGCCCGGTCGGGGCGTGAACATGGGCGATGGATGGGAGACGCGGCGACGGCGGGAACCTGGGAATGACTGGGCGATCATCGCCCTCGGTCATGCCGGCGTGATTTCGAAAGTCGAAGTGGATACGGCCCATTTCAAGGGGAACTACCCGGATAGGTGTTCCATTCAGGGGGCGCTTGTCACCGGTGGGACGGAGCAATCGTTGGTCACCCAGAGCATGTTCTGGAAAACCCTGTTGCCGGAGCAGCCGCTGTCCATGGACGCCATTCATGCCTTCGAGAAGGAAGTCGTCGATATCGGCCCTGTCAGTCATGTCCGCCTGAATATCATTCCTGACGGCGGGGTGAGCCGCCTGCGCCTGTTCGGGCGGATCGCGAGGTAATCCATGCCGATCCCCATTGAACCGCTGACCAGAGAGGCTTTCGCACCCTTTGGCGATGTGATCGAGACGGCGGGCGCGCAGAATTTCCTTATCAATAACGGATCGACAACGCGCTTTCATGATCTCGCGCGTGTTGAAACAGATGCCGAGGGGCGCGTTCTCGTCAATATCTTCCGCGCCGAGCCGTTGCAATATCCACTTGTCATCAGGCTGGTGGAGCGGCATCCGAAAGGCAGTCAGGCCTTTATCCCGTTGCAGGGGCGGCCCTATCTCGTTCTTGTCGCACCAAAGGGAGAGACCGTTGACAGAAAGGCGCTCCGCGCCTTTCGGGCAGGCGGTCATCAGGGCGTCAACTATCACGCCGGGACCTGGCATCATCCCGTACTGGCATTGGAGGCGACGAGTGATTTTCTGGTGATAGACCGCGGCGGTCCGGGGGAGAATTGCGACGAAATCTTCTTTGACGATCCGTCGCTCACCCTCGCCCTATAGCCTTGTCCGGTAATGATAGCGATACAGCACGTCAACAAAGCCCATCTCGGCCCAGAAATCCTGCCCCAGCCGATTTTCGGCGACGACCTGGAGATAGGCGGCTTTCGCGCCTGATTCCTGGGCCTCTGCCTGCATATGTCTCGCGATACGCCCGGCGAACCCACGGCGGCGGAATTTCCTGTGCGTGGCGAATTCGAACAGGCCGAGGTATGAGCCCGCGCTGACCCCCATACCGCAGGCGACAATCTGCTTGCCGCAGAGAATGCCAATGGCATGGATCCGCATGTCGATGAGGGAGAGCATCTCGCGAAAGACCTGCTGCTTTGATTTATCCTGCCCGGTCAGGGCGGCAATGCCTTTCAGCCAGAATTCCGACGCGGGGTCATAGCTGACAAGATCCTTGCCCGGATCAAGGGTGAGATCACCGGCAAGTTCCTGTATCCGCACTTCCGTCTCACCGAAATAACCATATTCCCGCGCCTCCAGGCAGGCATCCAGCTCCGGATTGGCAAGGGGAGTCAGGCGGAAATGGCATGTTTGCCGTTCGGCCGCATAGGCTGTTTCACAATGTGCAATCTTTTCCGGAAGGGGCAAGACGCCATGCGTGACGACATTGACCGAATTGGCCCGCCGTGTATGGTTGCGGGCAAAGCGCAAGTGCCAGCCGTCATAAACTTCCGTCCTGAGGGCGGGAATGGCGGTGAGGGAATGGGCTTCTATTTCGGCAATCTGTTGTAGCATGATGCGGCGTAAGAGGTTATTGAATCTTGAATTTTTGCAATGCGCGGGGATGGCCGTTTGCATAATGCCACATGAATGACAGGCTGCCTATGGCTTCTTTGGTCACATTATCGCAAGGGGCGGAGAGCGTCCGCAGCAGTCGCGGCCCCTTTGCCCTGTTGGCGTGGCGGCGACTTGCGGGCATATAAAGGCGCATGAAACCCGACTTTGCAAATACCGGCCTGCCCGTTGTGGACGCGTTGACGCCCTTGTCTTCGGCTTTTGGGGCGGCCAATACGGTAATACTGGAGGCGGCACCCGGCGCCGGAAAGACCACCCTTGTGCCGCTGTTCCTTCTGCAATCTGTTATCGCCGCGGATCAGAAGATCATCATGCTGGAGCCGCGCCGTCTCGCCGCCCGGGCGGCGGCGCACCGCATGGCCTCCCTCCTCGGGGAAACGGTGGGGGAAACGGTCGGCTATCGCGTCCGGCTTGAAAACAAGGTCGGGAAAAAGACGCGCATTGAAGTGGTGACCGAGGCAATCCTGACCCGCCGCCTGCAGTCGGATCCCGAACTTGCCGGGGTCGGTCTCGTCATCTTTGATGAATTTCATGAACGCAGCCTGCAAACCGATCTCGGCCTCGCCCTCACCCGGCAGGTGCAGGAGGTGTTCCGCGATGATCTGAAGCTGCTGATCATGTCCGCGACCATTGACACTGACCGTCTTTCCCGGCGGCTTGGGGACGCGCCGGTTATCCGCAGTAACGGGCGACAATATCCGGTTGAAACGCGCTTCCTGCCGCGCAAGCCCGCCAAACGGATTGAGGCCGTCACGGCGGAGACGGTGCAGCAGGCCCTTCGGGAGGAGGCGGGGGATATCCTTGTTTTTCTTCCCGGCGTCGGAGAAATCCAGAGGACGGTCAGCCTGTTGGAAGACACCGCACGGATACACAGCGTTCTATTGACGCCGCTCTATGGCAATCTTTCCCTGCGCGATCAGGAAAAAGCGATCCAGCCCGATGTGGAGGGACGGCGGAAAGTCGTCCTTGCGACCGATATTGCGGAGACCAGCCTGACCATTGAAGGGGTGCGCATTGTGGTTGATGCGGGTCTATCCCGCGCTCCCGTATTTGATCCCGGCAGCGGTATGAGCGCGCTGGTCACGCGCCGCGTCTCCCGCGCCTCCGCCGATCAGCGGCGCGGCCGGGCGGGCCGTCTTGGTCCGGGTGTTTGCTATCGCCTTTGGACAGCGGCGGAAGATCGCGGCCTGATTGACTTTACGCCGCCGGAAATCATGACGGCGGATCTTTGCGGCTTTGTATTGGAACTCGCCAACTGGGGCGCCGACGGGGCGGAAGAACTTTTCTGGATGGATGCGCCACCGCCGGGTCCGATTGCACAAGGGCGGGAGTTGTTACAGGCGCTCGGCGCGCTGGATAGGGACGGGCGTATCACGCCGCTCGGCCGGGAAATCCTGCGCCTGCCATTGCATCCCCGCCTTGCCGGCATGATGCTGAAGGCTCGGGCGCTGAAGGTGGTTCCGCTCGCCGCTGATATAGCCGCGTTGCTCTCTGAACGGGATATCCTGCGCCGGGATGCGGATTTTTCCAATGCCGATATCCGCGCCCGGCTGGAGATCCTCACGGCTGCGCGGACGCGAAAAGGCGGTGGGTTGGCGGCGCAGGTGCTGAAAGTCAGTGAGGATTTACTCCGGCGGATGTCAGAACCGGGCGCGACAGGGACAGGCACGGCAAGCGCGGGCCTGCTGCTCGCCTTTGCCTATCCCGACCGGATCGGGGAACTCCGGTCCGGCAGTCAGGTCCAATACCGGCTGTCCGGCGGGCGTGGGGCGCGGCTGAATGAGAATGACCGTCTGACGGGGGAGCCTTATCTTGTCGCGGCCGCGCTGGATGGCAAGGGGCGGGATGCACGCATCGATCTTGCGGCCCCGATTACCGCCGCGGAGATAGAGGAATTTTTCGCAGCGGATATCCGGGAGGAGCGCCGCGTTTATTGGGACGACAAAAAAGCGCGCGTCGTCGCGGTCACGGAGCGCAGACTGGGCGCGCTCATACTTGAAAGTCGGCGTCTCAAATCACCGCTGCCCGATGAAATTGCTCATGCCCTGCTGGGCGCGATCCGGGGCAAGGACCTTCGAAGCCTGCCGTGGGATGAGGAAAGCCGCGCCTTTGTCGAACGGGTGAAATTTGCGCGGCTGCATGATGCGGACGGCGGCTGGCCGGATTTCTCATTATCCGCACTGGAGGCGGGGCTGGAAGACTGGTTGCTGCCCTATCTGGCGGGGCTTTCCTCGCTTGCCGATATTCAAAAGCTCGATCTGCTCGAGATCCTGAAAGCAACGCTGGGGTATGACAAGCTCGCCCGCTTTGAAAAATTCGCCCCCCGCGCCATTTCGGTGCCGAGCGGATCAAACATCCGCCTTGATTATTCAACGCCGGAGGCGCCGGTTCTCGCTGTCCGTCTTCAGGAAATCTTTGGCCTTGAAGAGGTGCCGAAGCTGGCTGAAGGGCAGGTGACAGTTTCAGTTCATCTTCTCTCCCCGGCGCGGCGACCGGTGCAGATCACGCAGGATCTCGCGAGCTTTTGGCGAACCACTTATGCGGATGTCAAAAAGGATTTAAAGGGTCGATATCCGAAACATTACTGGCCCGATGATCCGATGCAGGCGGAACCGACGGCGCGCGTAAAGCCCCGTAAAAACAGCTCCTGAATTTTCCGCAAATGGCAAAATAATTGACCAGGTCAACAAACCTATTGACTGAGTCAACTATTATGGCGTTCTGGCCGGTTTCAGAAAGCCGCTATTCTTGATTTTTGCGAGACCCGGGCAGTGTCCGGGTGAACCAGTCGAGTTCGGGGCTGAGCGCAACCGTTTCCCCGACGACGATCAGCGCGGGCGGCTTGAGGCCGCTTTTTTCAACGTCGCCCGCAACCTGTTCCAAAGTGCTGGTGACCACCGCCTGATCCTTCAGCGTGGCGCGGAAGATGACGGCGACCGGCTCGTCTTTTGAGCGGCCGTATTCAATCAGCCGCTCGGCAATGGTGGCGATATGCTTCATGCCCATATAGATGACGATCACGGGGGAGCCTTTGGCGATATGCTCCCATTTCACGCTGGGAACCTCCCCGCTGGCATCATGGCCGGTCAGGAAGGTGACGGCGGAGTTGGTTTCCCGGTGGGTAAGGGGAATGCCCGCATAGGCAAGCCCGCCGACGCCGGAGGAAATCCCCGGTATGACCCGGAAGGGAATGCCGTGCGCGGCGAGGGTCAATGCCTCCTCCCCGCCGCGGCCAAAGATATAGGGATCGCCGCCTTTCAGCCGCAGGACTTTCTTCCCCTCCCGCGCGAGGGCGATGAGCCGTTCGGTAATGTCTTTCTGCTTGGCGGAGGGCTTGCCGCCGCGCTTGCCGGCATATTCCAGAATTGTGTCCGGTCCGGTCAGCGAGAGGATTTCCTGATCGACCAGCGCGTCATAGACCAGCACATCGGCCTGGCGGAGGGCGGCAACCGCATATANGGTGAGCAGACCGGCATCGCCGGGGCCNGCGCCAACCAGCCAGACGGAGCCCGGCTCGAACGCCGGAATTTTATTCAGTATTTCTTCCATGACCTCNTTTTATACCTCTTGCGCAAGGTCGCCTAGACATCTTCACATNGCGGGCGNCATATCTTGCAGAATGCAGTTTGTTTTTGCGTNCTTATCCTGTAGTTTCGNNCCATGGTGAAGTCTGCGGAAAATAAGATTGTCGTCCGGGATCTCTATAAGAGCTTTGACGGGGTNCCCGTCCTCAANGGGATCAATCTGGAGGTAAAGAGCGGAGAGATTCTCACGCTGATCGGCCCGTCCGGGTCCGGCAAGACNTTGACGCTCAAATGCATTCTCGGNCTTGTCAAGCCGGACAGCGGNTCCGTCCTCCTCGANGGGGAAGAGGTGACGGACCTGCCCGAGAAGGANCGCATGGATTTTTTCCGCAACTTNGGCATCCTGTTCCAGCGCTCNGGCCTGTTNGATNGCATGCGNGTGTGGGAGAATATCGGCTTTCGNCTGGCGCAGCAGCCCGGCATGACGAAGGCCAAGGTCAAGGCGCTGGCCATTGAGAAGCTNCGCTCTGTCGGGCTGTCGGCGGATGTGGCNGATCTNTATCCGGCGGANCTNTCNGGCGGCATGCAGAAGCGGGTCGGCTTTGCCCGTGCCATTGCCGGAAACCCGCCGATTTTATTTCTGGATGANCCGACGGCGGGCCTCGANCCGATTATGAGCAATGTCATCAANGACCAGATCTTCAACAANGTGCGGGANCTGGACAGTACGGTGATTGCCATCACNAGNAANNTGCTGACGGCGCGNATCATCTCNGATCGCATTGCGATGCTGCATGAAGGCCGTGTTGTCTGGACCGGCGATGTGCAGGAGGCTGTNCGNACGGATGACCCTTACGTGTCGCAGTTCTGGAACAAGCGCAAAGACGGCCCCATCAAGATGAGCGTTTCNACCATTTCCGCCTGAAAACGGCCGCTGGATCATCACGGATACNCTTCGCCGCGCGTCAGGGCAGTCATATGTGACATTCTGATGGCGGGTACCGATGACGGATGACGANACGGATGCTCTCGCATCCTCCAATCTTCTGAAGCCCCGGAGTNGNCTGCCNTGGAAAGCAGGCAAACGCCGCATTGGCGGCTGGCCTGTCTCCGCTTTCATTAACTGCCCNGCGGCNCGCGAACATCAGGAAANNNTTCTGCGCGAGGAANGGGCCGTGCGCGCGGCGCTGCGGGACAGCATCGAAGGGGAGCTGGCGAGCCTTCCNGCGGTGCAGGCGCGTTTCTGGTTCGGGGAGTACCGGTTNATTGAGAAGCGGCTATCCTTTCATCAACTGACNTTNTATGCCCCGGCCTTTNTATGCCTGGCNCGGTTGATGCCGCGCAAGATGGTGGTGTGCCGNCGCCTGGTGGTGCGCAAATATCTTGAGCAGGGCAANCTGCCGCAAAGCCGGTTTATNGCCCGTCTCTGTCGCCAGTTTGTNCGGTNGAGCGTCCTGATCCATCCCGATGAGCGGCTTTTCGCGGCGGCCGACCAGTTCATAGGCATGGCGCGGCGGTCCGCCGACCAGACCCGNGCNGGCAACCGGTTCCGTCTTGCGATGCTGCTGCGCACCCTGCATCTGATGAGTGATCAGGAAATCTGCGCCCGCTATCAGACCGAGGATGACTATCTNCGGGAGCTNTCCCTGCTGGGCGCGCTTGTCCGTTATTANCGTCTGACAGCCGAGGATGTGTTCCGGCTTTCGGCGGCGGANATCCGTTCCTTCTGGAAAAAGACNTGAATAACCGCTTCCCCGTCTTGTCAGGCCCGGCTGCCGCCTATAAGTTTCCCCANGAAGATAACGCAANGCCNGCATCCGGCGNCCCGAATNTGTAGAGGAGACTGTCATGGACCGCGTTCAGGAAATTCTCGACTTCTGGTTTCTGCCCGAAGACGANAAGGANTANGGCACGCCGCGCCGGGCATGGTTCGAAAAAAACNCNGNGTTTGATGCCGAAATCACNNCCCGNTTNCTGGATGATTTTGAAAAGGCGGAGGCAGGNGAGCGGCTTGACTGGGCCGAAACGGCGAAAGGCTCGCTCGCNCTCATCNTGCTGTTTGACCAGTTCACCCGCAATATGTTCCGTGATACGGCGCGGGCCTTTTCCGCCGATNGCAAGGCGCGGGAAATTGCACGGCATATGATTGAACGTGGTTTTTATGGGGAGTTGAACAAGTTCCAGAAACAGTTCGCGGCCCTGCCGTTTGAGCATAGCGAGGATCTGGAAGACCAGAAGCTGTCGGTGGAGCTTTTCAAGGCGCTTGGCGATGCGGAGTTGCTGGATTATGCCGAGAAGCACTATGTCATTATCGAACGCTTTGGTCGTTTTCCCCATCGCAACAAGCAGCTCGGCCGGGAAAGTACGCCGGAAGAAAAAGAGTTTCTGACACAGCCGAATTCCTCATTCTGAGATATTAATACGGAGCCAAACCATGCAGTCACTGAAAGATCAGGCCATTATCGTCACCGGGGCAAGCCGGGGCATTGGTGCGGCGGCGGCTCTGGCCCTTGCGGACAGCGGCGCGAAACTCTGCCTGAGTGCCCGCTCTGCCGCCTCCTGCAGCGGCGTGATGGAGGAAATCAAGAACAGAAGCGGTGAGGCCTTCGCCGCCAGCTGCGATGTGGCCGATTATGCCGCGGTGGAGCGGCTGGTCGCTGAAACGCTGGACCGGTATGGCCGCCTTGATGCCATCATCAACAATGCGGGGATTGTGGACCCCATCGGGGCCATTGCCACCAGCGACCCGGAAGACTGGGCACGCAATATTTCCGTCAATCTCCTGGGTGTCTATCATGGCACCCGCGCCGTCCTGCCGCGGTTTCTGGAACAGAAACAGGGTGTGATCGTCAACATCAGCTCCGGTGCCGCGCATAACCCGATGGAAGGATGGAGCGCCTATTGTTCCGGCAAGGCAGGCGTATTCATGCTGACCCGCGCAACCGCACTTGAGGCGGCGGACAAGGGCGTGCGCGTTTATGGCTTTGCACCGGGCGTCGTCGATACGGACATGCAGGGGTTGATCCGTGCCTCCGGCATTAACGAGGTCAGCAAACTGCCGCGTTCCTCACTCGCCCCCGCCGCGGATCCGGCAACCGTGATAGCCTGGCTGTGCAGCGAGGCGGCAAGTGATCTCGCCGGGCAGGAACTCACCATCCGGGATGAGGAACTGCGCCGCCGGGCGGGCCTCTCGGGCTAAAACGGCGGAAAGAAAGCCATGCGTCTTTTGCATTATTCCCCGAAGGCGCTGGCGATCATCATAGGTTTTCTGGCATTTGCTGTCCTGCTGCAGCCCTCAGCACTGCAAGCCGACATGTCAGTTTCGGGCAAGGCATTGCAGGCGCCGGGCATCAAGGGGGATGATAATCGGGTGCGGGTGAATGTCGCCGATTATCCCTGGCGGACGATTGGCCGCCTCAATCGCAACGGCAGCCATTGCACGGCGGTTCTCATTGGTCCGTCCACCATTTTGACGGCGGCGCATTGTTTCTGGGACAAGCGGCAGCGGAAATGGGCGGTGCCGAGTGCCTATCATTTCGTTCTCGGCTATGAGAAGGGGGCTTATCGCGCCCATTCGAAGATTGACAGCTATACGCTGGCGAGCGGCAAATCATTTCCGGATATGGACCCGGAAAGCCCGCGTGTGGAAGAGGACTGGGCCATTGCCAGATTGCGCGAACCACTCGGAGAAAAGCACGGATTTCTGAGTTTCAGCGGTATCACCCGCGAGGATGTCAGAGCCGGGCTCGCGACTGGGTTCACGGTTATACAGGCGGGTTACAGCCGGGATATTGCGCATATGCTGACGGCGGATGAAAACTGCCGCATCGACGCGATCCGGCGGGGACCTGTTGGGACAATGCTGCTGCATCAGTGCGATGCGACGGAGGGGGATTCCGGTTCTCCCCTGCTGCTGCGGGAGGGGGAGGCGTATCGTATCATGGGCCTGCATGTGGCGACAATCCTCCGCCAGGAGAACACATCCGAGGGGGTCGCCCTCTTCGCCGATGGCTTCCGGGATCGCATTCCCGCCCTGTCAAAGTGACGTAAACCATAAAATTTTATGAAAAAACAGCGAAATTTGTTGTATTCTACCTCATATGAGGGATGAGGGGCGCCTGTTTGCCGGATAGGNTAACGAAGAATTAACCAGTCCGTATCCTTNCCGTAACGGGTAAGTGGAGGTAAGCGTTGTCATGAGTAATGGCCAGCAAGATGATATTGGTCCAGACGTGGAAGANNTNGCCACGGNGGANGAGACGGTAAAAGCCGAGCTTGCCTTTCTTGATCTGGATAGCAACGGAACGGTCGATCTTGATGCCCTGTTTGACGCGCTGAATATNGCCGCGAGCGAGGGGAATGCCCCNATCGACTTTATNGAGGCCGGGGAGNGCGGCGGTGGGCGTTTGATCATCTCCGGCACGGATTTACAGATCGGNGGCGGNNCGGAGGATGTCTCCGGCGTTGCGGATATGCTCACCAAAAGCAATATNGTGTCCGACGAATCCTGATCAGCCCCGTTTCGCNTCNATTTCCGCCTTGAAGGCGGCCCCTTCCGNCGTTTCGAAAAATTTCANCAAGGCGTCNACAATCTGCGGATCGTATTTTTCGGGATTGTTGCGGAACACCCGCATGGCTTCGTCTACGCCGATGGCCTCGCGATAGGAACGGGGCGAGATTCGNGCAATNAGGATATCGGCCATCCCCAGAATGCGTGCCGGAATNTCAATTTCGTCNGCNCTGAGCCCCTTNGGATACCCACTGCCGTCCAGATGTTCATTGATCTGTGTGACNGCATCCACGATNTCCTTTTCGACTTCCGCATTGAGGAGGATTTTTTCGGCGGTCTGGACATGGCCCTGCATGATNCGCTGTTCTTTTTCGGTCAACCGCGTTTCCTTCTGGCGGATTTCGCGCGGAATTGAAATCTTNCCGATTTGCGANAGATGCGCGCCGGTGTCGATNATGCGGGCAACATCGGNAGANAGGCCGAGCTCATTGGAAATATNGCGNGCAAGNTGNGCCATACGGTTGGAATGATCNCGCAAGTAGGGATCGTTNGCCTCCAGCATCTGCGAAAGNACCGTGATGGTCTTGCGATCCATGGCCTCCTTGCGNCGNTGATGCTCGACATAATCGGTGATNTCGCTGGCGACCGTCACGATGCCGAGAAAAACACCTTCTTCATTCAGGAAGCGGGATTTGGCGATACGCAGCGTNCGNACCCCGTCCCGCGTGTCAATTTCAACGAAGGCGTTGACCGTCTGTTCGGTNGCAATNGCCTTGCGGTCNTGTTCNGCGAAGTCGCGGGCNGCNTTTTCNCCAAACAGGTCNCGGTCCGTNTTTCCGGGAATGGACCGGATCGGGCANTCNGCCAGNCGGGCGAGGGACGGGTTGGCATAAATGTAGCGNCCTTCGGGATCCGTCAGGCTGATCAANTCGTCAATTGTATTNTTNATGCTGCCGAGCAGGCGGCGCTGGACATTNATCTGGCCGGCAAACTCCCGGTACTGATGCGCGAGGGCGCGGACATTCTGTCCTTTCAGGAGAAGCCAAATCACGATCAGNATGGNAAAGATNATCACCAGGAAACTGGCGGCAAGGCCGATGATGAACAGCGCATAGGTCTTGACGGGAGCAAGCGCTTCGTCTGCNTCGATCTGCTGGAANACAGTCAATCCGGTTCCCNNCACNGTNGCGCCGGAGGCAAAAATCCGTTTGCCATCTTTGCNCGTCAGCTCCTGAAAGCCCGTATTGCCGGGTGTGAGGCTGTCATCCTCGATCAGGACGGTATAGGGCATGCGTGTCGCCATNANTTCNAANTATTTNCCGTCNCTTTCCTGAAAGAGGCGGGTCGTTTCNCTTTCATGGCCNAGGGAGTTCGGCTTCANAAGNCTGNCCAGNGCCNCGGACGCCGGGGANGTCAGAAGCAGAACNCCGNCTGTTTGNNGCNNNCCGTCGGCGGTATTTTGNGCCGCATGAATGGGCAAAAGATAATCAAAAACGAGTTCGGANGNCCCNGTCCGNAANGGCAGGAANGTAACGCCGGAACTTTCGGNNAGNNCNCGGGCCGCCTCNCGCTGNGNATCGGTCAGNGTCGGCGCCCCGCCTGAGGCAAGATAGGCGCGGCCGTCNCGGCCCAGCAGATAGGCGCCAATCAATCCTTCCTGACGGGCAAAGCTGGTGAAGGCGTTCTGCATATAGGGAAGCTGTTCNCCGAGNGCCTTTGGCAGCTTNCCGTCTTTTGCCAGGCTGATTTCCGTTGCAAAGAGGCGGAACAGGTCGTTTTTNGCAATTCTGTCCGTTGCGGCNATGCGGGAATNCAGCCAGGTTTCGATCACTTGCGCCTTGCCGGACGCGGAAATATCAAGNCGCTTCTGAACNTCCCGCGTNAGTTCCTGCTGGCGGGACTGAATGGCGTAATCACACAGNAAATAGGCGAGAATGNCCAGCACCAGAAAGCACAGNCCGACAAATTTCCANGGNGCCTTGCGGATCAGGCTGCTGTCNTCCGGCGATTGTCCGGTGAGAAANGAGTTNAGNTCGAGCTTCAGCGTNGCGTCAGTCATTTTTCTCGCTCCCCGAGGGCTCGCNGGCGATNAGNAAATCCTGCGGTATATGCGCCCATCGCGTCTTTTCATTGACCGAATAGAGAGGCAGGTAGTAATTGACCAGCCGCTCTTCCAGAATNGTGTCNTTCAGGCTGTCCAGAATATACTGNTTGCCGCGGTANTGGACGCTCAGCACCGCATGCGNNTTGTTGCGCAGCACATCATTCGCAATGACAATCCGCATGGCATCGGGATCAAACCCCAACTCTTTNAGGCTGACATATTTCATCACGGCAAAATCCCGCGATCCGCCGCCATGGGANAGAAACTGNAGNGGGGNNGNCCAGCGATTGCNGATGCCGCCGTCCTCTTCNGGCAGATGCTTCCAGTCATTGAGAAAGCGATTGATTTCCAGCATCTGGATGCGTTCTGCCGAACGNTGCAANTCGGCGATTTTCGTCCGCCACAGGGTCATCTGCTGNGTNTCGCATTTCTCGATATGCAGATCGCACTCCTTTGCCGCATCGGCAAGGGCGGGAAAGCTGGCCATNACATGTTGCCACATGGGNAGCGCNGACAGATCATCGGAGGAAATNTCCATCAGTCCGAACANNCCGTTTTCCGTNNTCTCCGCNCTGNCCGNCGCGACGATCAGCGGCCGCNGNNATNCNGANGCCGACAAGCAACGGAGCAAACAGTCGTNTGTTNCGATAGAAAGCCGTCTGNATGCGCATNATCTCTCTCTCAACGCCGTGTCCCGGGTTTTCAGGATCGGTTTCAGAATGTAGTCGAGCACTGTTTTCTGGCCGGTGAGNATGTCAACNGAGGCGACCATGCCGGGAATGATGGGNTAGCTGTTCTCGCCCCGTTGCAGGAAGTTCTGNTCGGTCCGGACAATAATCTGATAATAGCTCTCGCCGGTTTTNTCATCGAGAATGGTATCGGCGCTNATGCGTTCCAGCTTTGCGGGCAGNCCGCCNTANATGGAATAATCATAGGCCGTGATCTTGACGGTTGCNGCCTGTCCGGGNCNNAGAAATGCGATGTCNGANGGNCGNATATTCGCCTCCACCAGCAGCGTNTCGTCAATGGGAACGATTTCNANGATATCNTCNCCGGGTTTGACGACCCCGCCGATGGTNCGGACCTTGACAGCCTTGACTTCGCCGGTCACCGGGGAGCGGACATTGGTGCGTGTGACGCGGTCCTGAACNCCGAGAATGGCNTGCCGCGAGGCTTCATATTCTGCCCGCGCCGTGCTCAGCTCCTGTGCNGCCTGACTTTTGAAGCTGAGAATTTTTTCCTCGATCCGCTGATTGGCTTCTTTCAGCGCCCCTTCAACGCGGGGAAGGGAGAGTTCGGACACGGAAATCTGCCCTCTTAGCGTATTGATCTCACGGCGAAGTTTCAGTGCCTCTACCTTGGAGACAATCCCGCGCTGCGCCAGCGGTTCGGTGATCGCCCACTCTTCATTGGCGAGACTAAGGCTGGTACGGAGCTGTTTGAGCTGTCCGTTGATCTCGGCAATTTCCTGCTGCCGCTGCTGTGCCTGTTGCCGCAGGATGGCAATCTGAGACTGCAACTCCGCCTGGCGGGCGTTATAGAGATTCTGTTCACGTACGGAGATATCCTTCCGTTCCGCCAGCAATTCTGCGGGAAAGACCAGGGGTTCATCCTTAGCTTCGGCCTCAAGCCGGGCAATACGTCCCATCAGATTGAGATAATTTGACTCAATTTCTCCGGCGCGGGACGTATAGCCGGTCGCGTCAATCCGCAGCAGGATCTGCCCCTTCTCGACAATATCACCCTCATGCACCATCAATTCTTCGAGGATGCCGCCCTCCAGATTCTGGATGATCTGTACCTGGCTGGACGGGATCACCTTGCCATCGCCGCGCGTCACCTCATCGAGCACCGCATTGCTGGCCCAGAGATAGGCGACAACAAAGAAGGCGATAATCCCGAACAGCAGCAGGAAAGCACGTGGGTGCGGGCCTTGCAGTTTGGCCGCGACGACATCCGAGGCGAAATCTGAATCTTCCCATTTAAGCGGCGCGGACATGACTATTCCCCCCCGTCCCGAAGGGCCGGACGGCCGATTGAGGCGCTGACATTCCGGCTGCCGTTCCCTGTCTGACCAAGCTTCAGAATCTTGTCGCGCGGCCCGTCCGCGGCGATCTTGCCATTGCCGAGTACGATGATGCGGTCCACCAGCGAGAAAAGAGAGGTGCGGTGCGTCACTAGAATGACCGTCTTGTCGGCGATATGCTCCTCAAGTCGGGCGATCAGGCGGCGTTCTGAATTGAGGTCCATGGCGCTGGTTGGCTCGTCCAGCATCAGGATGGGCGGATTGGGCAGGAAGGCCCGCGCAAGGCCGATGGCCTGGCGCTGCCCGCCGGACATGGTGGCGCCTTTCTCCCCCACTT
Organism: Sneathiella sp.; assembly: GCF_002694385.1. Taxonomy (GTDB): domain Bacteria; phylum Pseudomonadota; class Alphaproteobacteria; order Sneathiellales; family Sneathiellaceae; genus Sneathiella. The sequence goes on along the minus strand of NZ_NZMB01000022.1, from coordinate 63,666 downwards.
GAAGATCATATCCATGGGGATGTTTGCTGATGAAATCATGCACCCCGGACAGGCGGGCGGCGTTCAAGATCATTTCATCATCGGCCTGCGGGTGGCCGAGGGTGATGTTCTGCCGCACCGTCGCCTGAAAGAGGGTGATGTCCTGCATAACGCTACCGATGCTGCGGCGGATGTCGGACGGGTCAATCTGGCGGATGTCCGTCCCGTCGATCAGGACCGCGCCCTCATTGGGTTCATAAAGATTGATCAGCAGGCGGGAGATGGTTGTCTTGCCCGATCCGACGGGGCCGATGATGCCGACCTTTTCCCCCGCACTGATGCGGAAGGAAACATTATTGAGGGCGGGCAGATCGCTGCCGGGGTATTTGAAGGTGACATCCTTGAATTCGATATCCCCCTGAATATTGGGGCGGCTGAGCTGGCGTTTTTCGGCGCCGCGCTCCACCGGTAGGGACATGATGTTGTTCAGCCCTTTAAGCGCGACCATTGCCTGATTGAGACGGGTGAGTAACCCGGCAATCTGGCCAAGCGGGGCCATTGTCCGGCCGGTCAGGATCGTGCTGGCGATCAGGGCGCCGACAGTCATGGTGGAATTGGGTTCGCCCATCAGATGCACGCCATAGACGACGACGGCCACGGTCACAAGCTGCATGGCGGCGGCGGACAGATTGATGCCGAGCCCGGCGAAGAAACGGGCGGCAACGCTTGTCTCGGCCGTTTTGCCCACGAAGCGTTCCCATTCCTTCTGCATATGCCCTTCGATTCCCATGCTTTTGACAGTGTCGAGGGCGGAAATGGTTTCAATGATCACGCCGTGCTTCTGCGCCGCCTCTTCCGACGTTCTGGCAACCGCGCGCTGCATCGGCCATTGCAGCAGCAGACCGATGACAAGAACGACCGGCACGGCAATGGCCGGAATCATGAACAGCGGCCCACCGATCAGATAGATGATAAAGAGAAAGATGCCGAGGAAAGGAAGATCCACCAGCGCCGTCACCGTAACAGAGGTGAAGAAGTCCCGCAGGGTTTCAAACTCCCGGAGGTGATTGGCAAAAGCCCCGGCGGAGGCAGGGCGCGCCTTCACCTGAAGATTCAGCACCTGCTCGAATATCCGGCTGGAAAGCAGCACATCGGCGCGCTTGCCCGCATTGTCGACGAAATACGCCCGCAGGGTTTTCAGCAACAGATCAAAGCCGATCACGGTGATCACGCCAATGGCCAGAACCCACAGGGTTTCCATGGCGCGGTTCGGGACAACGCGGTCATAGACATTCATGATGAACAACGGGCTGGCGAGCGCAAAGCTGTTGATCAGGAAGGCCGCGATGATGACCTGAAGATAGGTCGGCCAGAACTGCCACATGGTCCCCCAGAACCAGGACCCCTTGCGGTCCATCAGCCGTTCGTCCTTCTCGACCCGGTATTTGAAGTTCGGGCGGGTCAGGATGGCATAGCCGGCGTAGAGCTCTTTCAGATTTTCAAGCGGTATCCGGTCTGTCCCTTCACCGGTTTCGGGAAAGACGACACTGGCATATCCATCCGCAACCGAGAGGAGAATGCAGGCGCGGCGTTCCTTGAGCAGAAGAACGCAAGGCAGCACCATGTCCGGAATGTCGGCAAGTTTTCGGTTCGAGATGCGGGCGCTTAAACCCACCCGTTCCGCTGCCCGGACGAAAAGCGCGGGCGTCAGCCGGTTATTTTCCAGCGGCAGGCCATAGATCAGAGCGTCCGGTGTGCGCGGATCATCAAACAGCTTGGTAAGAGCGGCGAGGCAGCCTAGCAGCGAATCCTGATCGGCGCGCGTCACTTCGGACAGATTTACGGTCCAGTCACCATGTTGTGTTGTAACGGGCAAGGTTGCCTTTGTCTGTTCGTCGGCCTTGAAGGCGGCGGCGACATGCGCCAACTCCTCCGCCGTCTGCGCCTTCTGGCGGTCATCGGCAGGCTGCGGTTCTTTTGCGGAATCCGTATTCGGCGCCTTTGTTCTGTGCGACGTTTCGCTCACCCCATTATCCCCGCGCTTTACAAGCCTTGGCCGTCACGTCGATTGTCCCGGATGGCAACTTCCGTGGCGTTCACGGCTTTTCTTTCCAAACATCATACCCCATTCAACGCTTATTTGGTGAAGAAGCGGTTAACATGTGGGCACCAGACGGGCCTAGTCCGTCTTTAATCAGTAATCCGGAACGGCGTAGCAAGCTTTGCGGAGATTACGCAAACATTTTTAATAACAAAGCGTTTCGCCATATATATAAGGATAATTGCGAGCTTTTGATCTGTTTTTCAACAAAAATTAACCGTTAACGGCGAATATTGGGAAAATCTTCGGGGGACTTGCAGAAGACCCTTCGCGGGATTACAGCGGAAACATTGATTATCTCCTGTTTCATTCGCGAGGGCTTTGTTGTATTTATGTTACAGTGGGGTCGCCGCCTTTGAAATATGTGAACATTCAGGGGATATTAGAGTTGATTACGGATGGTAAGAATGAGTAGATTGCCTGCTGATATATCTGTGCGGATCCGGCGGCTTGCAATTTCTGGCAGCTTTGAGTGGGGCGACGCGTTTGGACGGCTCGCATATGAAACCAATGGGAGAGGGGCATGAAGCTTGGCAGCGGTGCGGGAAAGAGTGTTGATATTCTTTCCGCAAGTATTCTGGCGGCTGTAGTCGGTAGTTTTCTCACGGTTGGAATCGCAAGATCCGAGACACTGGGTGAAGCTGTTCAGCAAACGGTTTCAACATATCCCGAAATTGGTGAGGCATCGGCCAACCGCCGGGCCATTGATCAGGAACTCAATCAGGCTGAAGGGTTGTATCTTCCAACCCTCGATCTGGACGCGGGTATCGGATATGAATGGACGGATACCGTTACCATCGACAATGAAGATTTGCGGCGGACCGAATCCAGCCTTATGCTGATCCAGACCCTGTATGATGGCGGCTTCCGCAGCGCGGAAGTTGATCGTCAGGGCAACCGGGTGGAAAGCGCCGCCTATCGGGTCAGAGAGCGGGCTGAAGCCATCGCGCTTGATGCCGTTCGGGCCTATCTCGATACGCTGCGTAGCCTGGAAATTGTTGAACTGGCGCGCGAGAATGTTGAAAAACACCGCCGTACTCTCGGGGAAATTCAGGAACGCGTCCGCGCCGGACAGAGCGGCATTGGCGATGATCAGCAGGCGCTCGCACGGGTTGCTGCGGCTGAAGATACGCTGGTGGAAACGCAACGGGCGCTGGATGACGCGGAAATCTCCTATCAGCGTGTTGTCGGAGCGCCCCCCGCAAATTTGCAGCAGCCGACCTTTAATGACAGCGTTATCCCCGCCCGGGTTGAAGATATTATCGCGCTGGCACTTCAGCATAACCCTGATATTCTTTTTGCCTCCTCCGACATCAAAACATCCGAAGCGGAAATCCGTGCCAGTCAGGCGGGTTATTACCCGACGGTCAATCTGGAAGTCAGTGCCTCGGCCGATAACAATATCGACGGGGTGAGAGGGCATAATGACGATATGCTGGCGATGCTGCGGTTGCGGTATAATCTTTATCGCGGCGGTATTGACGAAGGACGGGAAAAGGAAGCCATTGCCCGGAAATCCGAAACCGAACAGCGTAAGCGCCGTTTTGAACGGCTGGTAGAAGAGGAAGTGCGCAAAAGCTGGAGTGCGCTGGCCCGCTCGCAGGCACGCTCCACTGTGCTTGCCGCGGCAGTGGCCGCAAACCGTGAAGTTGCCGCGACGTACCGGGAGGAATTCTCCATCGGACAGCGGGATCTGCTGGATCTTCTCTATGCGGATAACGAACTTTTCAATTCGCAGACATCGCTGGTGACCGTGGATTATTCGGTTCGTTTCGCAAAATACCGTCTGCTTGCGACCATGGGCATGCTGAACAGCACCCTTGGCGTTACCCTGCCCGAGGAGGCGACGCTGCCTGAAAAAGGCTGATCGCGCCGCGACAAACGGAATAAATCGAAAGAGTGAAGGCCGTGCCTGGAGCGCGGCCTTTTCTTATGATCATATGGATTTTCGTCTCGGGTGGGAAAGCTCGGCCGGCTTTATGGCTCAGTTTTGCGCCGTTCCCGGCTTGTGACGCCACCAGCCCGTTTCATTGACGGAATAAATCGGCTTGTAGTGGCGGATGCGGCTTGCCTCGACCACCTGGCCGATCTGGTTATCGAGAACGAGCTGTTTGTTGTCAAAGGCGACGACAAGAACAGCATGGGCGACGCCAAGGTTCATATCCTGCAAAATGACGATTTTCATGTCATTTTCGGACCAGCCAAGTGCCCTGAGAGTAAAATATTTCACAATGGCGTAATCTTCGCAATCGCCGAAACGGGCAAAGAATTCCTTCGGAATCTCCCAGTAGTCCTTCACTCCCCAGTTGACCGGATCAGTGATATAGCGGAAGAGATTCATNTGCCGATTGACCNTTGCAAGCTGTTCGTCTTTTGGCAGAAGNCGCCATTCCTCGATNANCTCGNNCCATTTCTGATAGGCNCAGCGNTTATACTTGCCNGGGGTNCATTCNCCCGGTTCTTGCCTGTGGTTTTCAAGAACNCTNCGCCATTTGGGAAACGGCTTGAGGTCGGAATAGGGGGTTTCCTGATAGCCGAACAGGCTACGAGANGCGGCGNCTGCGGACGGGAGGTTCCATGNGCCAGCAAGGATCAGTCCTGCTGTCAGGGCCGTCAGGAATTTATGCTNTTTTGCAGATGCCACNGTNCACCCTCCGCCCGTCAGGCCGGGCGATTTTTCCANGGGTGACATTATGGCCAGGCAATGGTTAACAAAACCTTACCTGATCCGCCAATACCGTTGCGCANTCAGGCATTTTTTGCATAGGGTAAGGGGCGGAATTTACCCATCCTTAAAGAGTTTCGGGGCATTCTGCAGTTTTATGAGTATTGTNTCGGGGTATCCATGTCCGGNATCGAGATCGAGACGACNGANCGCAAGAAAACGAACAGGACGCTGGGACTTGGCGTNGTGCTGCTTCTTGCCNTNGTGATTGCCGGNGTNTGGGCGACTTTCAGATTTGTTGATGAGCAGAGANAGCGGGATATCCGCAACTGGGAAATCCGGCTCGGTATNGTGGCGGACAGTNGGGCGGCCAATGTGGANGATTGGCTACGCAAACAGGANCAGGCCATTGGTACNCTGGCCACCAATGCCTCNTTGCAGGTNTATCTGACCCANCTTGTCATCGAGTCNGGNGAAAATGGCATTGCCATCAATGAAATTCCCGAAGCGGGATATCTGATCAATCTNCTCAATAATCAGGCGGTGATCAGCGGGTTCTGGGAACCGGAGGANCCGCAGATCCGGGCCAATGTGTCGCGGCCGGGCCGGGCCGGGATCGGCCTTGCNGANGCGACNGGCCGTCTNCTGGTCTCCAGCGGCAATATGCCGCCGATGAANCCGACAATCCGCGCCGCCCTTGCCAAGGCGGGAGAGGGGCAGTCNGCTCTTGTCGATATCTATGAAGGGATTAATGGTGATCCGACACTNGGCTTTGTCTGGCCGGTTTTTGCGGTCCAGGACGAGGGCAGCGTNAAGGATATTATCGGGTATGTGATCGGNCTNNGNACNGTTGAAACATCNCTTTTCCCGCTTTTGTTTCAGCCCGGCGANACGTTGCAGACGGCGGAAAACTATCTGGTGCGNAAGGACGGGACGCTNGTTCANTATATNTCNCCNNTNGCGGACGGAACGCTTCCTCTCNCCCGTAAACTCAGCAGCAAGGGAGACCTCGCGGCCGCNTTNGTGNTGGATAATCCGGGNGATTTCACNCTTGCCTCCAACTATCTGGGNAGTCGGGTGCTGGTCACAGGNCGGGCGCTTTCTGCCGCGCCCTGGTATCTGGTGCGCACGGTCACCGAACAGGAGGCCCTTGCCGAAACCAANCAGCGGCTTTCCACNATGCTNGGTATTTTCNTGCTGCTNATTTTCGCGGTTGCGGGGACGGTCATTGCCGTCTGGCGGCATGGTTCNTCCATNCGCGCGGCGGAGCTGGCCGTGCGCTACAAGGANATGGCGGAACGGCTNAAGGAACGGAGTGAGTTTCTGAAAATTGTGACGGATCAGCAGCCGACGGCNATCGCCGTTTTTGATGTGGAGGATAAATATACCTTCGCCAATANNGGCGCGGCCAGCGGCGTCGATATTTCGCAGGAAGAGATGATCGGTAAGAAGGTGGCGAGTGTNCTGGGCCCGGAACAGGCGCGGGAAATCATCGAAATGACCAATCTTGTCCGCACGGATTACGAACCNCGNTCTCTGGTCAGCCGNATGAAAGGAAGCGGGGAGGCGACGACGGANCGGGTTGTCAANGCGGANTTCGTGCCGCTNCGNTCCTCGCGCGTAAACAGNAAGGAAGTGCTGACGGTATTTCAGGATATTTCCGATGTCATGATGGCGCAGGAGCGNCGCGAAGCNGTNNTGCGCAATCTTGTTTCGACACTGGTCGGTTTNGTTGATCGTCGCGATCCCTATTCGGCGGATCAGTCGCGCCGNGTCGCCCGGGTGGCNGTNGCCATTGCCGGGGANATGGGNGCGACCGATGATCTGATCCGCACTGTCGATATCGCNGGGAACCTTCTCAATATNGGCAAGATACTGGTNCCGGCCGAGTTGCTGACCAAAACNAAAGATNTGACCAAAAAGGAANTGGAGACAATCCGCAACAGCCTGATCGCCAGTGCGGATCTGCTGGAGGAGGTGGAGTTCGACCTGCCTGTCGCCGCCACCTTNCGCCAGTTGCAGGAGCATTATGACGGCAGTGGCCAGCCGAATGGCCTCGTCGGCACCGAAATCACGGAGGCTGCNCGTATCATTGCCGTCGCCAATGCCTTCGTCGGGATGGTCAGCCCGCGCGCTTATCGCGGGGCNTTAAGTTTCAGCGATGCGGTCAAAATNCTGCTCGATGATGCNGACNGGCGGTTTGANCGCCGGGTNGTCAGCGCNCTGACCAACTATCTCGAAAANCGNGGCGGACGGGANNTCTGGAAATATTTCTCTGAAAATCCGGATGCGAATGCAACAAAGGATGAAACCTGAGATCANGGGCAGGNGGNGTTTTCCGCTCNCTCANTCATAGNNGCGTTTCCACTGTCCGATCCTGCAATAGTTTGAGNNGGATCACCCGCGNGGCGTGGCCTGNAAGGCGGCCGGACCGGTCANGATCAGCTTCACAACCTCGCTTTGACGGCTGGTATCCGTTTTCCTGAAAATTTGCCGCAGTTGTGAACGAACCGTATGCATGCTGACGCCCCATTCNTCGGCGAGATCGTCCAGCTTGTGCCCGTTGGTGAGGCCGAGGGCGAGNCGCCCCTCCGCCGGGGTGAGGCCATANAGGCGGCAGATGGTGTCAATGGANANCTCAACCGGTTCCGCCGGATCGGAAACAAAGAGGACCGCGCCTTTNCCGGCCATGCCCGTACCGATGGGCGCNACCATGACATTCAGCGGATGGTCGCTTTCCATGCGGGTCAGGGAAATGGCGAANTCCCCTTCGGANCGGGTGTCGTCGCCGGGGGNCAGCGTNTCGNTCAGCAGCTTGGCCAGCGCCCGGCTCTCCCCCGGAAGGGTCGCGCGGCAGATGCGNTCGGCGCCGACAGTNAGACCATCGCCCTTTTCCAGATAGCGTTTCGCNTTGCCATTGAAGAATAGAATTTTCGAATCCGCCGTTACCAGTATCACGCCNAACGGCAGNCGGTTCAGAACGGCGGTTGCGGAATCAAGNAGCGGNGCCGTTTCTGCACGGCGCCCGTGCCCCTGATGCCGCTGGATNGCATTCAGGATACTGCGGGCCATGCCNTCGGTGGTNAGNTGGCTTTTGATCAGATAATCCTGTGCGCCNTTGCGAATGGCGTCNCGNCCGACNGTTTCATCTTCGCCGGTNAGCACGATNATNGGNGATTGNGGGATTTTCTGGCCNAGCTGGCTNACCGCTTCCAGNCGGCTTCCGGAATTTTCCGTCATATCNAGAATGATNACGTCGCCCTCATTGGCCGTNCCGGTNTTNATAAAGCTNTCGAGGCCGGTCACATGTTCNAACGAGAAATTTGCATTCGCNGCATTGGCGAGAAGCCAGCCAAGCTGCTGGGCATCCTCCTCCTTTTGTCCGATAAAACGGATGGTCGCGGTTGAAATATCTTCCATTNCAGATGTTGATCCGGTTTGGCATTTTTGACTATTCTGGCGATGGTGCCAGAAATTCGTCTTTTACCATCGCTAAAATTACCTAAAAATTTGATAACTTTGATGTAAAACAATTTTCAATTGGCCATCACAAGAAGCGGCCGATTTCCGACCTTACTGATAGTCCCTGACCATGCCAAGATATATTGCCTTTCATAAACCGTACGGTGTCCTCAGCCAGTTCACAGGAGAAGCGGGGCAGCGGACGCTGGCAGAATTTTCCCTGCCGCCCAATGTTTATGCGGCTGGGCGGCTGGATAAGGACAGCGAGGGGCTGTTGCTGCTGAGTGATGACGGGCCGTTCATCAAACGGCTGCTGGACCCGGAAAACGGCCATGAGCGGACCTATTGGGCCGAAGTGGAGGGAATACCGGGAAAAGCCGACATGGCTAAACTGTCGAAGGGCGTGATGTTTGGCGGTTATCAGTCGAAACCCTGCCGGGCGGAGCTGATCACGCCGCAGCCGGAGATGCCGCCGCGCGATCCGCCGGTCCGGTTTCGCAAATCAATCCCGACCTGCTGGATAACGCTTACCCTGACGGAGGGGAAAAACCGACAGGTGCGCCGCATGACGGCGGCGACAGGGTTTCCGACATTGCGACTGATCCGTCAGCGCATAGGTCGGCTGGAGCTTGGTGATCTGCCAATGGGCGCATGGCGGGACGTGCGAAAAAGCGATATTTTCTGACGTCCCGCTGACTGTATGATTAATGGGAGAGCAGCGTCGGCGCCGTCATATGCGACAGAATGCTTTTCGTTGCGCCGCCCAGAATCATTTCGCGGATGCGGCTGTGGCCATAGGCGCCCATCACCAGCATATCGGCGCTATAATCGACCAGCGCGCCCAGCATGGCATCGCCGACATCGAGGTCCGGCCAGTGCCCCGATTTGAATTCCGCCTTAATACCATGTCGTTCAAGATGCGCCATGATCTGCTTGGTCTCGAAATTTTCATCTTCCGTTGCGTTAACCCGCAGCAGCGTCACCTTGTCCGCCTTTTTCAGGAAGGGCAAGGCTTCATGCAGGGCGCGGGAGGATTCCCGCGTATTGTTCCACGCGACCATGACGTGATTGCCAAAATCGTGAAATTTACCGGCAGATGGAATAATCAGGACCGGCCTTGGCGAGCTGACCACAATTTCCTCGGCAATATAGCGAACTTGCGCATTATTCTCCGCCTCCGGATCGCCCTGGCCGATCACGACAAGATCGACAGCAAGGGCGTGGGCATTCAGCAGGTCCGGCGCATATCCCTGTTCGATGAAGACGTCAACGCCGCAGTCAACTTTAGCGGCCAGCTCCTCCAGACGCTTTTTTGCCGCCGCTGCTTTTTTCTCTTCCGCCTGGTGGGACTGTTCGATCAATTCCGGCGGGACATAGCCCATATAGGTTGCCGGAACAACAACCTGTGCAATTGTGTACAGGCCGATCAGATGTGCTTTATGCTCGACCGCAAGGCCAAGGGCCGCTTCGATATTGGTGTCGAGATGGGCTTCGTCATTCAAATGTAGCAGGATAGTTTTTATGGACATGATGGTTTCCTCATTTCTCCCCCCGGGGATGGCGATTGCATACTCCTCTATTTTGTGACCGCTGACATTGATTTCAGACAAAATATGTCGCCGGTTTGATAATGGATTGTCTTCTCCCCCGTCCCTTTAATACTGTAGGGACAGAATGTGGCGATAACAACCACCTTGATGCAACGCGTTGGCCAGTCGGCAGATTCTCTGCTATTGCTGCCATGAAACCGGCGCCTTTAAAAAAGGAAACATCAGTCTAATGGATGCCATTGAAGCCCTGATCACGCGTAAATCATCGGCGCGGTTGACAGAACCCGCCCCCAATGCCGAAGAGGTGAAGATAATCATGCAGGCCGCGGGTCGCGCGCCCGATCATGGTCGCCTCCGGCCCTGGCGGTTTCTGGTTGTTGAAGGGGAGGCGCGGCAAAAACTTGGCGGAATATTCCGCGATGCGCTGCAAAAGCGCGACCCTGAGGCCAGCGATGCCGCGCTTGAAAAGGAAAGCCAGAAGCCACTCCGGGCGCCCATGATGATCATTGTCATTGCCAGGGTGACGGACAGCCCCAAGGTGCCGCCGATCGAACAGTATCTTTCCGCCGGCGCCGCCGCCGAAAATATTATGCTGGCCATTCATGCGCTTGGTTATGCCGGGATATGGCGTACCGGTGCGCCCTGTTTTGATGCGCATGTGAAAGCCGCCCTTGGCGCGCGGGACGAAGATATGATCGTCGGCTTTCTTTATATAGGCACCGCCGAGCGGCCGCCCATTCTGCCGCTTGAAGCGGCGACGGAATGTGTGGAAATCTGGAACGGGTAGATTCTCTCAAAAGGGCTGCATTCCGGTTTTGAGGGACCGCCGCAATGCAACGTCCAAATTTCACTGTTTTGCCTTTTTTGCTAGCTATTTCGGGGATAACAGGCTGAGAATGACGCAATGAGGGTTCTGGATTTATTAATCCGGTGATGTTATGTAGCTCTGTAACACCTCGGCAATCCCCAAACTCCGGAGAGACAATTGACAAAAAAGATTCAGTATCTGCTCATTGGATTGTTTGTGACAGCCGTCACAACCACGCTTTCCCTGCCGGGGGGGGCGGGTGCGCAGGCACAATCAAAGCTGCCGGAAGCCGTTGTCGCTGTTATTGATATCAACTATATTTTGCAGGAATCGGCGCCGGTAAAAAAAGCGGAAGAGGAAGTCAAAGCGCTTCTCAAAAGCAAAGTTGATGAGCTGAACAAGCGCGGGGATGCGCTTTTGAAGGAAAAGGAAGCGCTCGATAAACAGCGCGCCATCCTGGCCCCCGATGCCTATCAGCAGAAACTGGCTGAGCTGAATCAGCAGCGACAAGGTCTACAACGCGATTTTCAGGTCATCAATGGCAAGATGAATGAAGTGCTTGTGGGTGTCCGCCTCAAATTTCGCGAATTCATCATCCGTGTTGCCGCCGATGTCAGCAAGGAAAAAGGGGTTAATATTGGCATTGATCGCGAGAGAACCGTATTCTTCAATCCGACCATGAATATCACGGAAGAGGTCATGAAGCGTTTCAACGATGCCAATCCAAAGGTTGATATCAAGATCGAAGAAACTGTTGAAAGCGCCCCGAAAAAGCAGAACTGACGTTCCGACGGGCGCGACCTGGCGATGCGTTCTGCGTCTGGGAAGGTGTATCAGACAGGATGCCTAGTTTTTTCCGCCGTTATCCGCTGGCGTACCGGTAATGGAATTGCCGGACAGTCATCCGTGATGGTGATTGCTTGCAAAAGGCGCGTCTCGGCCTGATCGGCATCTGCCTCGGTGCGGGCATAAAGCGTGGCGACAGGCGCCCGCGGCCCGACCTTTGCACCAATACCAGCAATATTTACAAGCCCCACCCCGTGATCGATCATATCTGTCGCCTGCCGACGACCGCCGCCCAGTTCCATGACGGCAAGGCCGTATTCTCGGACATTGATCCGGTTGATGAAGCCGCGCCGTGGGGCAATGATGTTCCGGCGCACCGGGGCGAGGGGGAGATGCGCGTTCATGTTTGTCATGAGATCGGCGGGTCCGCCAAGGGCCGCCACCATCTGGGCAAATCGTTCGGCCGCCGTCCCGCTGGCGAGTGCGCCTTTTGCCGCGTGAAGTGCCGTAGTTTCATCCGCTATTCCGGCGAGAATGAGCATCTCACTCGCCAGGGCCATCACCACATCAAACAGGCGCGGATCCATATGGCGCCCCATCAGGAAATCAATGACTTCTCTGACTTCGACGGCATTGCCCGCCGTATGGCCCAAAACCTCATCCATGTCGGTCAGCAGCGCAGTGGTCGGCAGGCCGCTGGCATTGGCAACGGATACGATGCTGCGGGCAAGTTCCTCCGCTTCCCCCGGATCTGGCTTGAAGGCGCCGGAGCCGAACTTGACATCCATGACAAGGGCGTCGAGACCGGCGGCCAGCTTCTTTGAGAGGATCGAGGCGGTGATCAGCGGAATGGATTCAACCGTCGCCGTCACATCGCGAATGGCATAGAAGCGGCCATCCGCCGGGGCGAGGGCGTCGCTCTGTCCGATAATCGCGCAGCCAACGTGGCGAACGGTTTTAACGAACAGATCCATCGCCGGATTTATCCGGTATCCGGCGATACTTTCCAGCTTGTCAATCGTGCCGCCGGTATGACCAAGGCCGCGTCCGGCAATCATGGGTACCGCTCCGCCGCAGGCGGCAATCAGGGGCGCCAGGATCAGGCTGACCTTATCTCCGACGCCGCCCGTTGAATGTTTGTCGACAATGGGGCGGGAAACACCTTCCTTTTGCCAGTCTATGACGGTGCCGGACCGCAGCATGGCCTGGGTCAGGGCCGTGCGTTCCAACATGCTCATTCCCTGAAAATAAACCGCCATGGCAAAGGCGGCGATCTGTCCTTCGCTGATCCGGCCGTCTGTAAGGCCGCGGACCATGTAGGTGATTTCAGCCTCATCGAGCGTTTTGCCGTCGCGTTTTTTGCGGATGATTTCCTGAGGAAAAAAACTGCGTTCAGGCTGGCTTTCAGCCATTATGTCCCTCCGTGCTGCGGATATGGGCTTTCAGCAACTCCCGTTTCAGGGTTTCCAGAAACACAATGACGAGCTTTTCCAGATCGCCCGCCGCGATTTTCGCCTGTTCAAGCGTCTGCTCATGGCTGAGCGGCGTTTTGTTCGTCCCGGCGACGGGGTTGGTGATGCTGGAAATGGCGAGAACGCGCATGCCCGCATGACGGGCGGTGAGCACCTCCGGCGTTGTTGACATGCCGATGGCATCGGGACTGAGGAGGCGAAAGGCGCGAATTTCCGCCGGGGTTTCGAAATTGGGGCCGAGATAATGCAGATAAACCCCCTCATGCAGCGTGATGCCAAGCTCTTTTGCGACCGCCGCGAGATGTTTTCTAAGCACCGGATCATAGGCGTCTTCCATGGAAAAGAAGCGCGGCCCGAAGACGTCGTCATTGGGTCCAACCAGCGGGTTGAGGCCGGAAAGATTGATGTGATCGCGGATCATCATCAGGCTTCCGGGTTTCATCTTCGGACGAAAGCTGCCCGCGGCATTGGTTAGCAGCAAAATATCGACGCCGAGCAATTTAAGCATGCGTATGGGGATCGCAAGATCGCGGGGGGTGACGCCCTCATAATAATGGACGCGGCCCCGAAGGCAGGCGACCGCCATGCCGCCCAATCGGCCGAGTATGAGTTTTCCAGTATGGCCTTCGACGGAGGAGCGGGGAAAGTCCGGGATCTCGCCATAATCGATGCTGACGAGGGTTTCGATCTTGTCAGCAAGTCCGCCAAGGCCGGATCCCAGAACGATACCGACACGGGGCGAAAAGCCGGGGGCAACCTGTTTGACATAGTCGGCGGCGATATGTGGATTCAGGGTCATTCTTATTCCCGATGATTGGCGGAACAGGATCGTCTTTCGATGTTGAGTGCAGTATAGGGGTGACTTTTATCATACCAAACAGCGATTTGCAGAAAATTGGCCGGAAAGGTTATAAATATTTGTTATCGGCCCTGCGCGGTGTCCAGCTGCCATGAAATAGCGGATCATGCTCAACAGTGGTGGATTAACCCGTAAACTCGTCTAAATTTAAGATACCCGTACTCTGAGGACCAGAACGCCTAGCCATAAAGAAACGATGCCTATGACCCGCGATCCGCGTTTTCCCAACCTGCATATCCTCGATCACCCGTTGATTGTTCACAAGCTGACGCATATGCGACGCAAGGAGACGTCGACCCGCAGCTTTCGCCAGCTGCTGCGGGAAATTGCCCTGCTGATGGGATATGAAATCACACGCAATTTGCCCGTAACCGGCAGCGCCATCGAAACGCCGGTCTGCAAGATGGAGGGGCCGGTTCTCGCCGGGAAGAAGGCGGCAGTTGTGCCTATCCTGCGGGCCGGTCTCGGCATGGCCGACGGGTTGCTTGACCTCATGCCCTCGGCCCGCGTCGGGCATATCGGGATGTATCGGGATCATGAGACGAAACGCCCCGTGGAATATCTCCGCAGTCTCCCCTCGGCGGAAGGGCGGCTGTTCATTCTGGTGGACCCGATGCTGGCGACGGGATATTCCGCGGCGGCGGCGGTCGATGTGCTGCTCGATCACCGGGTTGCTCCTGAAGATATCCGCTTTATGGCGCTGGTCGCCGCTCCCGAAGGAGTGGAGGTGATGCGGCGCCAGCATCCAAAGGTCGCAATCTATGTGGCGGCTCTTGATGAGCGGCTGAATGAAAAGGCATATATCGTTCCGGGGCTCGGCGATGCAGGGGACCGGCTCTATGGCACGCATTGAGGATGTAAATAACGATTTATTTACCATTAAATTGTGCAGCGCCGAAATAATTGGTAACAATGTTTGATTTGTTTGTACCGAGGCTGTTTCGTACATTCAGGCTACAAAATTTGTACATGGTCAACAGAAGTGGCGGAAAATGTTTGTTAATCAAAAGACATTGCGGAACAGCATCAGCTGCACCGGCGTAGGTCTGCATGGCGGGGAGCTGATCAATATGAAGCTGGTTCCCGCTCCGGCGAACAGCGGCATTATTTTCAGACGCACCGATGTTGACGCGGCCATTGCCGATATTCCGGCGCGCTATGACAGCGCGTCCGATCTTGTCATGTGCACGACGGTCCGCAATGACGCGGGCGTGAAGGTGGCAACGGTTGAGCATCTGATGGCGGCCCTTTCCGGTTCCGGAATTGATAATCTTGTTATCGAGCTGGACGGACCGGAAGTGCCGGTTATGGATGGATCCGCCGCGCCTTTTATTTTTCTGATTGAATGTGCTGATATCCAGGAGCAGGACGCGCCGCGTCGTTATATCAAGGTGTTGAAGGAAATCGAGGT
Organism: Sneathiella sp.; assembly: GCF_002694385.1. GTDB lineage: Bacteria > Pseudomonadota > Alphaproteobacteria > Sneathiellales > Sneathiellaceae > Sneathiella. The sequence goes on along the minus strand of NZ_NZMB01000022.1, from coordinate 48,573 downwards.
GGCGGACGGTGCCGCCCGGGCGATTCTCTCCCCGGCTGACAATATCTCCGTTGCTTTTGATATTGATTTCGACAATCCCCGGATCGGCAAGCAGAATTGCAGCTATAACCTGCGCAACGGGATATTCAAGAAGGAAATCTCCCGCGCCCGGACGTTCGGCTTCCTTAGCGATTTTGAGCAGCTTAAAAAACTCGGGCTGGCCAAGGGCGGGTCGCTTGAAAACGCCATCGTGCTCAGCGGCTCGGACATCCTGAATGAAGAAGGGCTGCGCTATGACGATGAATTTGTACGGCACAAGGCGCTGGACGCCATCGGAGATCTCTATCTCGCCGGGGCGCCGATCATCGGGGAATTTTATGGCTTCCGTTCCGGACATGCGTTGAATAACAAGCTGTTGCACGCTTTCCTGTCGGACCGGGATGCCTGGTGCTACACCACCGAGGCACCGCTGCGCAGCGGCAATGTCGGCGGGGCGAGTTGGCCCGCGCAGAAGGCCGCCGCGCCAGCTCGGGATTAACCGAAATTCTTGTGTACAATCTGGCGCTGTTTTAGAAATCAACAGCAAAAAACATAACAGGCGCGGAGTGATTTCCGCGCCTGTTCATTCTGTGAAATCTCTGTCGGGTGGAATTTATGCGGACTTGCGCCGCCGCTCCTTGCCAGCCAGACTTTTGATCAGGCCGCTGACCGCGGAGCGCACAGCAGGCTCTTCAATTTCGCTGTAATTGCGGACAAGCTCAATCGTGGAGCGGTTTTTTCCGCCATGTTCCAAGGGAATGCTGGCTGTTGATGGTTCAAGATGTTCAAAGAAATAGGCAACATCGACTTCAAGCCGTTTTGCTATTTCATATAATCTGCCAGCACTTACGCGGTTGGCGCCGGTTTCATACTTCTGAACCTGCTGATAGGAAATATCGAGTGCCTTCGCCAGATGCTCCTGTGTCAGACCCATCATTGTGCGTCTTTCACGAATCCGCTCACCGACGTGGTCGTCGACTCTTTTCGCGACTTTGCCCATTGTAGTTTGGTACCTTTCTTAAAACCTGAATTTATTTTTGGTTGTTTTACTGTCAAGGGCGTTGTCGACGATTCGAGAAAAACGATATATTATCGTGGGAGAAAATCGAACGGCGCCTTCACCCTTATAGGTAATATAACACACACGGGTAGAAAAACGAAATATCTAAATTCTAACAATAATTAGATAAAATTTTTTTATCGCTTCTCCCGGAGCTCTAACGCCGGGTTATCGCGATAGAGTTTTCCGCAATCGCGCCGGTCATCATTTGAGGACAATGCCGCCTTGCGGATCATTTTTTCCCGAACACGAAGAAAACTTAATCGAAAACTTCCCCTTGCTCCATTGATTGGATAAAATGCCGCAGCTTCTGTAGTTTGATGGTCACGGGCCGAGAGGAACAAGTTGTTTCACCAAATATTTTCCAAACAGGCAAAGGTGCTGTGCGCCTTTTCAATTGTCATGGTGCTGTCGGCCTGTAGCGGCACATCGGAGCCCGACGCCTATGTCGAACGGCCGGTCGAGGATCTGTATAATCAGGCACTGGCCGATCTGAATAGCGAAAATTATGGTCAGGCGGCGCGCGGGTTTGATGAGGTAGAGCGTCAGTATCCCTATTCCGTCTGGTCGACCAAAGCGCAGATCATGTCCGCCTTCGCCTATTACCAGAGTAATGAATATGACCAGGCCATTCTGGCGGCGGAACGGTTCATCGAGCTGCATCCGGGTAACAAGGATGTCGCCTATGCCTATTATCTGGTGGCGATTTCCTATTATGAACAGATCACGGGTGTTGAGCGGGATCAGAAGGTGACGCGACAGGCCCTCGATGCCCTGCAAAATCTGGTGCGCCGTTTTCCAAATACGGAATATGCCCAGGATGCGCGCCTCAAGATTGATCTGACACGGGACCATCTGGCGGGTAAGGAAATGGCCATCGGGCGGTATTACCTGAACCAGAAGCATATTGTCGGCGCCATCAATCGGTTCCGCACGGTGGTTGAGGAATATCAGACGACTACGCATGCGCCGGAGGCGCTGCACCGCCTGACGGAAGCCTATCTGATCCTCGGTATTCGGGATGAGGCGCAGACGGCGGCGGCGGTTCTCGGCTACAACTTCCCGGGCAGCGAATGGTATGAAGATTCATATGCACTTCTGGACAAGAATTATCTCAAGCCGGAAATCCACGAAGATTCATGGATCGTCAAGGCCTGGAAAACCGTCTTTTAGCGCCCGCCGGACATGCTGGAAAAACTCGCCATCCGCAATATTGTCCTGATCGACCGGCTGGATATTGCCTTTGAAAAAGGGCTGTGCGTTCTGACGGGGGAGACAGGCGCCGGAAAATCCATCCTGCTGGACAGCCTCGCACTGGCGCTTGGGGTGCGGGCCGATGCGGGCCTTGTTCGCGCCGGAACGGAGCAGGGAACTGTCACGGCGGAATTTAACCTGCCCCCCGATCATCCGGCGTTCGATCTGCTGTCCGAGATCGAGGTTGATCGCGGGGAGCCGTTGATCCTCCGCCGCACCCTCACTGCGGATGGCCGCAGCCGCGCCAGCATCAATGATCAGGGGGTGAGCGCGGGCCTGATGCGCAATGTCGGGGAAATGCTTGTGGAAATCCACGGACAGAATGCCGAACGGGGCCTGTTGGATGCGCGCGGTCATCGCCTGTTGCTGGATCAGTATGGCCGGTTGGAAGCAGACGTAATGGCTGTCGGACGTCTCTATGAGGGGATGCAGGAGACGGCGGAAAAGTTGGCAAGCGCCCTGCGTGAGATGGAGCAGGCGCGTATAGATGAAGAATATCTCCGGCATATGGTGGAAGAGCTTGGCGATCTCGCCCCGGAAGAGGGGGAGGAGGAAGCCCTCGCCGTGGAACGCTCCAACCTCATGCATGCCGAGAAAATTGCGGAGGCGCTCCGCGATGCGGAAAAGGCGCTCACCGATCATGGCGGCATTGAAAACCGTATCCGGACAGCGACGCGGGCAGTGGAACGGGTGATCGAGAAGGCGTCTGGCAAGCTTGATCCGGTGCTCGAAAGTCTGGAGCGGGCCGCCATTGAAATGGCTGAGGCGCAGACCGCCATCAATATGGTGGCGAGTGACCTGGATATGGATCCGGCGGGGCTGGAGCGGGTAGAAGAGCGTCTCTTTGCCCTCCGGGCGGCGGCGCGCAAGCATAAATGCGAGGTGGCGGAATTGCCGCGTTTGCTGGAGAACTTCATTTCCCGTCTGCGGGCGGTTGAGGAAGGCGACCGGCAGATCACCGCCCTTCGCGAGCAGGCAGAGGCGGCCCGGGAACAATACAGGCAGGCGGCCGCCGTGCTGGGGGAAAAGCGCCGGACCGTTGGGGCGGAGATGGACGAGGCCGTCATGGCGGAACTGGATCCACTGCGGCTTGGCGCCGCCCGGTTTACCACCGAGATCGCCGACGTGCCGGAAGAAAGCTGGGGCCCGGCTGGCATGAACAGGGTTGCCTTTCTGGTGGCGACCAATCCAGGCAGCCATGCAGGTCCGCTGATCAAGATCGCCTCGGGCGGGGAGCTGTCGCGCTTCATGCTGGCCTTGAAGGTTGTGCTGGCGCGTGCCGGTTCGGCCCCGACACTGGTCTTTGATGAGGTGGACCGCGGTGTTGGCGGCGCAACCGCCGATGCGGTAGGGGAGCGGCTGCACCGTCTCGCCCATGATCTTCAGGTGCTGGTCATCACCCATTCCCCGCAGGTCGCCGCCGCCGGTCAGGCGCATTGGAATATACGCAAGGCGGAGGCGGAGGGCGTAACCATTACCTCTGTCACCCGTCTCACGGCGGAGGAACGGACGGAGGAGATCGCCCGGATGCTGTCCGGCGCAAGTGTGACGGCGGAGGCGCGCGCGGCGGCTCTCAGCCTGATTGAAGGATGACCATGACAGAGATCGCGAAGCTGACGGTGGAAGAGGCAAAGGCCGAGCATGAAAGGCTGGCGAAGATCATTCGCGATCATGACGAGGCCTATTACGCCGAAGATGCACCGGTCATTTCGGATGCGGAATATGATGCGCTGCGCAAAGATCTTCTCGCCATAGAAGCGCGCTTTCCCGAATTGATTACGGAGGAAAGCCCGTCGCAGAATGTCGGCATTGCGCCGTCGAAAGGGTTTCGCAAGGTAAAACATCGCGTGCCGATGCTGTCCCTCGATAATGCGTTTGATAATGAGGAACTGCGGGAGTTCGAAGGGCGCGTGCGGCGGTTTCTTGGCCTTGCGCCGACGGAAGAAGTCGCCTTCTTCGCCGAGCCGAAAATCGACGGATTGTCCGCGAGCCTGCGCTATGACAAGGGAAAGTTCGTTCAGGGCGCCACCCGTGGTGATGGTCAGGAGGGGGAAGATATTACCGCCAACCTGCGCGGGGTGACGGATTTGCCGCTAACCCTGAAGGGAGAGAAGGCTTCCCCCCCCGATGTTTTTGAAATTCGCGGCGAAGTCTATATGTCGAAGTCCGATTTCCTGGCGTTGAATGCGGCGCAGTCGGACAGCGGCGGCAAGATATTCGCCAATCCGCGCAACGCGGCGGCGGGCAGTCTGCGTCAGCTTGATGCCTCGATTACCGCATCGCGTAAGCTGCGGTTTTTCGCCTACGCCTGGGGGGAGGCGGCGGAGTTGCCCGGTGCCTCCCAATCGGAGGTGTTGGCCGCTTTCAGCGATTGGGGTTTTACGGTCAACCCGCTCTCCAAAGTCTGTGTGAACATGGAGGAGGCGATTGATGCCTATCGCAAGATCGAGGAACTGCGCGCCAGCCTCGACTATGACATTGACGGCGTGGTGTTCAAGGTCAACCGGCTGGACTGGCAGGAGCGTCTGGGTTTTGTGAGCCGCAGCCCGCGTTGGGCGATTGCGCATAAATTCCCGGCCGAACGGGCCAGTACGGTGATTGAGGATATCGAAATCCAGGTCGGGCGCACCGGCGCGCTGACGCCTGTTGCCCGGCTCCATCCCGTCACGGTTGGCGGCGTTGTTGTTTCCAACGCCACGCTCCATAATGAAGATGAAATCCTGCGCAAGGATATCCGTATTGGCGATACGGTAATTGTCCAGCGGGCGGGCGATGTGATCCCGCAGGTGGTGGAGGTGGTGCTGGACAAGCGCCCGGAGGGCAGCACGCCTTATGTTTTCCCCGATCACTGCCCGGTCTGTGGCAGCCATGCAGTGAAAGAGCTGAACGAGACGACGGGCAAGGAGGATGCGGTGCGTCGTTGCACCGGCGGGCTCATCTGCCGCGCGCAGGCGGTGGAGCGCTTAAAGCATTTCGTCTCCCGCAATGCCTTTGATATCGAAGGGCTGGGGACCAAATTGATCGAAGCCTTTTATGAGGACGGCCTGATCCGCGCGCCCGCGGATATTTTCACGCTGGAAAAGCGCGACAGTGCCCCCGGAAATCTGACGCGGATCAAGAATCGCGAGGGCTTTGGCGAGAAGGCGACGCAAAATCTGTTCGACGCCATTAACGAGCGGCGGGAGATCACGCTGGACCGGTTTATTTATGCGCTGGGCGTGCGACATATCGGGCAGGGGAATGCCCGGCTGCTGGCGCGGTCCTATCTCACGCTTGATGCGTTGCGCAGTAGTCTTGGCGCGACGGGAGAGGCGGGCGGTGCAGCCTATGCGGACCTGCTGGAGATTGACGGTATCGGTCCGGCGGTCGCCGATGCGATCACTGAATTTTTCCGGGAAGAGCTGAACCAGCAACTGCTCGATGACCTACTGTCGGAAATTACTGTGACGGATTTCACTCGCCCGGCGGAGGATAGCAGCGTTGCCGGGAAAACAGTCGTCTTTACCGGTACGCTTGAACTGATGACCCGACAGGAAATGAAGGCGAAAGCGGAAGGGCTGGGCGCGAAGGTCAGCGGTTCCATCTCCGCCAAGACGGATTATCTGGTGGCCGGTGCCAATGCGGGATCGAAACTCAAGAAAGCGTCGGAACTCGGCGTTACCGTGCTGAACGAACAGGAATGGCTTGACCTGATCGGCGGGGGATAACGGCGCCGCCGGTCAAAGGGGCGCCGTCGCCTGCTCCAGCCAGGTGAGCGTTTCGCTGTCCCCCGTCAGTAGCGGAGAGATTTTTGCCCGCACCGCGGCGTGATAGCTGTTGAGCCAGGCGATTTCCGTATCGCTCATCAGCCCCGTTTCCACAAGCGCCTTGTCAATCGGTGCGAATGTCAGGGTTTCAAAACCGTAAACAACCCGTTCCGCCCCGGCGGGAGGCGTCACCTCGGAGACAACAACCAGATTCTCGATGCGGATGCCATAGGCGTCTGTCTTGTAATATCCCGGCTCGTTGGACAGGACCATGCCCGGTTGCAGGGCGACCGCGCTCGGCGCTTTTGAAATCCGCTGCGGCCCTTCATGGACGCTGAGATAGCTGCCGACGCCATGCCCGGTGCCATGATCGAAATCGAGCCCGGCGGCCCAGAGTGGTGCGCGGGCCAGCGTATCGAGCTGGCTTCCCGATGTGCCTTTGGGGAAGATCGCGCGGGCAAGGGCAATATGCCCTTTCAGGACCAGTGTGAAGCGTTCCTTCATTTCCTGTGACGGCGTTCCGATGGCGATGGTACGGGTGATATCCGTGGTGCCGTCCAGATATTGTGCGCCGCTGTCCACCAGATAGAGATTGCCGCTTTCCAGCTTGCGGTTGCTGGCCGGTGTCGCCCGGTAATGGACGATGGCGCCATTCGGCCCGGCGCCGGAGATGGTGTTGAAGCTGAGGTCGCGGAAATTCTCGCCTATCTCGCGGAAGGAACGTAGCTTCGCCTCCGCCGTGAGCTCATCAATATCCCCGGACGTGGCATTGGCCGAGAGCCAGTGGAGGAATTTCGCCATCGCCGCCCCGTCGCGGATATGCGCGCGGCGCATCCCCTCCACCTCGACGGCATTTTTGGTTGCTTTCGGCAGCAGGCAGGGATCTTCCGCCCGGATGAGATTGGCTCCGCCCTCCGTCAGCCGGTCGAGTATGGCCTGGCTGGTGACCATCGGGTCAATCTGCACGGTTTTGCCGGTAAGCGCCGTGAGGGCGGCGGTAAATTCCTCCGGCGCCCAGACACGGACCATATTGCCGAGATGCTCCTTCAGGCCGGTTGCAAATTTCATTTCTTTCATAAAGAGGTCGACCGTCGCATCCTGATGCAAAATGGCGAAGCCAAGGGCAAAGGGCGTGCAGGGCAAGTCCGCGCCCCGGATGTTGAGCAGCCAGGCCACCACATCGGGCAGGGTATGCACGGTGGCATCGACTTTGCGCTCCGCCAGGTGGGCGGCCATGCGCTGACGCTTGCTGGCGGAGCTTTTCCCAGCAAATTTTTCCGTCTGCGGCTGCACCAGGGCAAGTGGTTGCGGCGGCCGGTCCGGCCAGACGGCATCTATGGGGTTTTTTGCGACAGAGGCGAGCGTCACGCCAATCTCTCCGGTCAGCCGTTTCAGATTGTTCATGCCGCTTTCGGTATGCAGCCAGGGATCAACGCCAAGGGTCTGGCCACTGGACATATGTTCTTTCAGCCAGTCGCTCATGGGCTCCTCGCTGACATGGCGGGGGGTGAAAAGCGTGGTATCCACCTCGCCCCGCACCTGCAGCGTATAGCGCCCGTCAATAAAGATTGCCGCCCTGTCTTTGAGGACAGCGGCAACGCCCGCCGATCCGGTAAAGCCGGTCAGCCATTTGAGCCGTTCCGCCGCCGCCGGGGCCGCCTCGCCATGAAATTCGTCATTAAGCGGGATGATAAAGCCGTCAAGCGTCTGCCGCGCCATTTCCGCCCGTAGCGCCGCAAGCCGTTCTACGGATGCCGCACGGTTGAGAACATCGGTCTGAATTTGCGCGCGCATTTCTTCTCGCGCGGCGCGGATTTTCGCCAGATTTTCCGCATCGAGACGGGGGAAAAGCCGGGTGAGCAGCAGATCCTCATCCCCGCGTGGCGGGGCAGCGGCAGCGGCCTTTAGGATCTGAACGGCCTCTTCCTCCTTCATACCATGGGGAAGGAACGGGGCGAGAGCGGGCAATGCGGCGGTTTCCATCGCGATATCCTGAAATGGGCTAACCCTATTGATAACATGATACTTCTGATGATGAATATGGCGCTTTTTCGTCATGAGTGCAACGTGAGCCATGCATTTTCTGCAAAGCACCATTTCGATCTTTGCGGGCAAAAACGCTTAGTAAGTTATTGTTTTTTAATGGATGCAGTGCAATATATTCGTCATTGAGAATGTCAGGCGGAAAGAGTGAAATGTTCGCAAGGAATGAAAGATATGCAGATGCAGGACAGCCCGGCTACGGCGCGGTCGGTCATTTGCGATATGAACCAGCTTTTACTGACCGGTCCTTCGGCCTGTCGGGGCTGATGCGATCCTTGCGCGCGCGCCTTTGTCTTGCCGATGTGGAAAAGACGATTGTCCTGGACCTGGGCCACGGCCCGCTTGTCAGGGCAGTTCGGTATGAAAATGAAATTCTGGGTGATGCCGCCAATGAAAATGGCTTCATCCCGGTTACGGAAAAAAATAATCGCTAATCTTCGCTCTACGGGAGCGATGACGGAATTGAAGGAGTAGGAAAATGACGAGTTATGTCGCGAAAGAACAGAACGGCTTTGTGCAGGGTGCGCCCGTCAATGCCAACAATGACTATATTGATGAATTTCAGCTGACGCAGCAGGCTTATGCACGTAGAAGCCGTTTCATCGCCGAGCAGCTTTCGGGCCTGGTCGCAAAGTTCAAGAAACAGCGGCAGGCGACTGCTGCCAAGGCCGCACTGTATGAAATGAGCGATCGTGAGCTGAAGGATATCGGCCTGACGCGGGCGGAGATTGATCAGGCCGTTGATGGCACCGTCAAATCCGCCTCCGTACGGGGTGAAGGTTTCTGGCGCAAGCTGGGCCGCAAATTCATTGAAGCCCAGCAGGCACGGGCGGCTTATGTTCAGCTTATGGCCATGAATAGCCGTGAACTGGCGGACATCGGCCTTTCCCGCGGGGAAATTGAAGCGGCCGTTAATGGCAAGCTACAGCTCCGGGCCAATGACAATGTTGCCCTGCCGGCAAATCTGAACGATCACCGCAAGGCGGTCTGATCGTTCGCAGCCGATCCGTTTCTTCCCCCCATTCGAGGCGGACCGGCTGCAACTTCTTCCCTGATACGCTATCGGCAGAGAACCAGCGTGTTCCACTCGCCGATAGCGTATCGGCGTTTCAGCTTCAGGCCCTGCTCTAAATAGGCCTTTCTCACCATCACCTCCTGTGTGCCAAGCAGCCCCGAAAGGATCAGGACCCCTGTCCGGTCAAGGGCGGCGGCAATGTCCGGCGCCATTTTCATGAGCGGCCAGGCGAGAATATTGGCGACAATCAGATCATAGGGCGCCTGTTCCCGCAGCAGCCGGTTTTGCAGGCCGATGGCCTCCACCACAGTCAGGAGGGGGGCAAGTCGGTTGCGCCGGGCATTTGCTTTTGTCACCTCGACGGCGGCGGGGTCAATATCGCTCGCAAGGACGGGGATGTTCCATGCTTTTGCAATGGCGAGAGCCAGGACGCCGGAGCCGCAGCCGAGATCCAGCGGATGGCGGACCCGCCGCCATTTATGCAGATCATCCAGCGCGGTCAGGCATCCGAATGTCGTCTCATGCAGGCCGGTGCCGAATGCCGCGCCCGCGTCTATCAGCAGATTATGGCGCGAGGCGGCCGGATGCGGCGCATCATGCGAGCCGTGGATATAAAAACGTCCGGCATCGACGGGCGGCAGCATCTTCTGGCTTTCGCTGACCCAGTCCTTCTGGATGAGAGGGGCGAGATCGAACTCTGTCTCCGGTGGCAGGCGGTGCAGCAACTCGGCGCCGGGCTGCTGTTCGAACAGGATATCCAGCCGCCAGAGCGATCCGTCCGGTACGGCCTCCTGCGTTGAGACGGTCAGCGCCTCCTCTTCATAAAGATCGGCGATCTGCATGGCCTGATCGAGGGGCAGGGTCAGGGTGAGCTGCCAAAAGGCGGGATCAGGCTGCCTGGACAAATTGTTCCATCACTTTCTTCATACCGGCCTTTTCAAAGGCGATTTCCAGTTTCGGGCCATCCTTGCGGAGGATGCGGCCATAGCCGAATTTCTGGTGAAATATGCGGCTGCCGACGGCAAGGCCCCCGTTCTCATTTGTTGCCGGTGTTCGGCTGACCGGTTTGGTGCTGTTGTCCACAAGCCGTTCATTCCTCTGAGCGTTCCGGTTGAGAATCTCCGCAAGATGGCTGGTTTCCCGGCTCCGCCAGGAGGAAAAGCTGCTCTCCCCCGTCTGGCGGGCGGTGGTGCTGTACAGTCCCTGTTCAGACTGATCGGCGATATGTTCTTTCGGCAGTTCGTCGACAAACCGGCTGGGGAGGGAGGATTGCCATTGCCCATGGATGCGGCGGTTGCTCGCATGGCTGATGAAGCAGCGTTTCTTGGCGCGCGTGATGCCGACATAGGCGAGACGGCGTTCCTCTTCCAGGGCCTTGACGCCATTTTCATCGAGAGCGCGCTGATGCGGGAACAGACCTTCCTCCCATCCGGGCAGGAAAATCACATCATATTCAAGGCCTTTTGCGGCATGCAGTGTCATCAGGCTGACCATGTCATCGCCCTTGTCGGCGTTGTTCTCCATCACCAGCGAGACATGTTCGAGAAATTGCGACAGGCTTTCATATTCGCCGACGGCGCGGATCAGCTCCTTCAGGTTTTCCCGCTTGCCTTCCGCCTCGGTTGACGTGTCCTGCTGCCACATGTCGAAATATCCGCTGTCCTCCAGCACGGTTTCCACCAGTTCGTCGGTCGCTACAAGGTCCTGCTGCGCCCGCCAGTTATGAAAATTTTCCGAGAGCTCCTTCAGGGAGCTATGGGCTTTGCCCTTGAAAAAGCCCTGTTCGACGGCAAAATCGGCGGCGCGGGACAGCGACAGCCCGGCCCCGCGGCCAATCTCCCGAAGCTTTTCGAGCGCCCTTTCACCCAGCCCGCGTTTGGGCAGGTTATAAATGCGTTCAAAGGCGAGATCGTCGTCAGGCTGGTTGATGACGCGGAGATAGGCGAGGACATCGCGGATTTCCCGCCGCTCGTAAAAGCGCAGCCCCCCGATCACCCGGTATTTGATGCCAAGACTTAAGAAGCATTCTTCGAAATCGCGGGTCTGGAAGCTGGCGCGGACAAGGATCGCCATATCCTTTGTGCGCGTTCCCTTGCGCTCCAGCGCTTCGATCTCTTCGGCGACCCAGCGGGCTTCGCTCTGGCCGTCCCAATGGCTTTTGAGGGTAACGGGCGCGCCCTCGTTATCCTCCGTATAAAGGGTTTTGCCGAGCCGACCCTCATTCTGTGCAATCAGGCCGGAGGCGGCCCCCAGAATATGCGAGGTGGAGCGATAGTTGCGTTCCAGCCGGATGACACGGGCGCCGGGGAAGTCGTCTTCGAATTTCAGGATATTGCCGACCTCCGCCCCGCGCCAGCCGTAAATGGACTGGTCATCATCGCCGACGCAGCAGATATTGCGATGCCGCTGCGCCAGCAGCCGGAGGAGGAGATATTGCGCGACGTTGGTATCCTGATACTCATCCACCAGGATATATTTGAAACGCTGCTGATAGAGGCTGAGAATATCTGGGTGCTTCTGGAACAGGGTCAGGACATGCAGCAGCAGGTCACCGAAATCGCAGGCATTCTGCTCTGCCAGCCGTTGCTGATAGCGTTTGTAGAAGGCGATGCCTTTGCCATCTGCAAATTCGCTGCCGCCGGTGCCCGACACCTGATCAGGCCGCAGCCCCTTGTCTTTCCAGCGATCAATAATGGCGGCCATGGCTCGCGGCGGCCATTTTTTGGTATCAACGCCGCCTTCGCTCATGATCTGTTTCAGCAGGCGGAGCTGGTCATCGGTGTCCAGAATGGTGAAGCTGGTGGACAGATCTAGCAGCTCCGCATGACGGCGCAGCAGCCACACGCCGATAGCGTGAAAGGTGCCGAGTTTGATTTCGATCGCCTGCGGGCCGACGAGGTCCGCCGTGCGTTCCTGCATCTCGGCGGCGGCCTTGTTGGTGAAGGTGACAGCGAGAATTTCCCACGGCCGGACATCGCGCATATTGAGGATATGGGCAAGGCGGGAGACCAGCACCCGCGTCTTGCCGGTGCCCGCGCCAGCGAGCACCAGGACGGGCCCGTCAAGGGCCTCCACCGCCGCGCGCTGCCCTTCGTTGAGAGCGTCAAGATAGCTGAAATCCGGGGCTTTCGGCGCGCCGGTATTGCCTGCAAAGCTGGCTATGTCGAAGCTGTCATCCATAGGGACAAGATATAGCCCAAGCGGTGCCGCGAGGCTACCGCAGATCGGTTGTTTATTTGAAAACCCGGTCGCGGGTATCGTCCTGGGCGGAGAGAAGCGCGGCGTTATAGGCGCGCAGCAGATCCTTCTGATGCAGGATGCCGATCAGGCGCCGTTCATTGGCCCGGTTGATGACGGGAATATTCTCGGTATCGGACTTGCCGATAATTTCCAGGGCGTTTTTCAGGCTGGTATCGGGGAACAGCACAGGGCCGTCATCATGCATCAGATCCTGCGCCGTCATATGATCAAGCGGCTCGTCCCCGAACAGTCCCGCTTTCAGGTCGCTGTAATCAATGCATCCGATGAATTCGTGAGTCTCCGGCTCCACCACCACGAATTTGTCATGATTCGTATTGCGGATGATCTTGCGCAGTTCCTTCATGTCAGTGTGCTTGGGAATTTCGATGAATTCACGATCCATGATGCCCCGCACCTGGCGGAAGCTGAGCAGGCGGAGCGCCCGGCTCTCGTTCACATCCACATTGCGATTGAGAAGCTGGGTCTGGAAAATGCTGCGCCCGTAAATATTCTTGGAAATGAGCGTTGCAACCGAAACGGCCACCATCACGGCAATGGAAATCTTGTAATCGCCCGTCAGCTCGAAAACGATCAGGATGGTCGAAATCGGCGCGCCAAGGACAGAGGCGGCAACGGCCGACATGCCGATAATGGCATAAAGACCATGGCTGGCCGCCATTTCGGGGAAGGCGGCGGCGGCGATCAGGCCGAAAGCGCCCCCCGTCATGGCGCCGATAAAGAGGGAGGGGGAGAAAAACCCGCCGCCGAAACGCGAGCCGAAGGTAATCCCGACCGCAATGGTTTTCACCACGATCAGCATCAGCAGGATAATCAGCGGATACTGGCCTTTCAACGCGCTGTCCGTCGCCTCATAGCCGACGCCGATGATCTGCGGCACAAAAACAGCAATGATGCCGAGAACCGCCCCGCCCGCGACAGGGCGCAATACTTCGGGTAGGCGGAAGCGGTCGATGGTCCGCTCCGTGAAGCCGATGCTCCAGATAAAGATCAGCGAGACAATGGCGGAGACAACGCCGAGCAGAGCAATCGCAGGAAATTCCCATAAGGAAACGATTTCATAATTCGGGATGATAAAGGCAGGGTAGTCGCCGAGATAGACACGGCTGACAACGGTGCCGATGACGGATGCGATGACAATGGGCGCAAAGGCCTGTGTCGCCAGCGATCCGACAACCACTTCAAGGGCGAAGAACATTCCCGCAATCGGCGCGTTGAAGGAGGCGGCCACGCCCGAGGAGACACCGCAGGCAATCAGCGTCATATAATATCTGGATGGCATCCGCAGCCATTGCCCGATCTGGCTGGCGATCAGGGCGCTGAAATGGACAACGGGGCCTTCCCGTCCGCTGGACCCGCCACAGCCGAGTGTGAGCGCATTAATAAAGAGCCCGCCAAGCCCGGGAATGAGTTTCATCTTGCCGCGGTTGACGATCACCGCTTCGATTACGTCGGCGACGCCCTGGCTGCGATGGCGGGGCAGGATATATTTCCAGAACAGGCCGACAATGAGACCGCCGATCATGGGTGCGGCGACAATCTGCCACCATGGCAACTCGATTGCCTGCGCGACAACGCCGTGGCTGTCCGCGCCATAAAAAAGCTGCTGTATTTCGCTGATGGCGATGCGGAAGCCCACGGCCCCGTATCCGGCAAGCAGACCAATGGCGATGGCGCAGGCCATCAGTTTTACCGGCGTACTGCTTGTGGCAGACATTATGGGGTTGATAAATCTTTCCCCTGCCTTGGAATTTTCAAAGAGGGCCATTGCCCGTCATGTACCCGCTATCTTTATTATTTGCCCGGTTTTTTCTTATTGCTTACTTGTATCCCGGTTGTCTTAAATTTTCAATAATTCCCGGCCTTTTATATTTCTCTCGAAAGATATGGCCGCGCCCAGCCGAGTGTCTCTCGTGTTCCGCGCGAAGGCTTGTATTCACAGCCGATCCAGCCGCTGTAGCCCGCCTGTTCAAGAATGCCGAAAATATAGGGGTAATTGATCTCGCCATTGCCCGGTTCATGCCGGTCCGGCGGGTTGGCGATCTGGATATGGGAGACGAGCGGGGCAAGTTTTCGATACTGGTGGACGAGATCGCCGGCGAGGCGCTGCGCATGATAGAAATCGAATTGCAGGCCGAGGTTGGGATGATCTATTTCCCTGATCAGGGTGGCGGCCATATCAAAATCATTCAGAAAATATCCCGGCATGTCGATGGGATTGATCGGCTCGATCAGGATACGGATGCCCTTGGCTTCTCCCATACGGGCGGCGAATGCCAGATTTTCCCGATAGGTGGCGTATTGCGCCTCATAGGGCTGCGCCGGATCACGCAGCCCCGCCATCAGATGCAGGCTGTCGCAGTCCAGGGCGGCGGCATATAAAAACCCCTGTTCCAGGCTCGCCCGGAATTCTCTCTGGTGGCGCGCAAGGCTGGCGTAACCCCGCTCCCCTTTTGCCATGTCGCCGGGCCAGAAGTTGAACAGAACCTGCGTCAATCCCTGCTGGTCAAGGGCGCGGCGGATATCTGCCGGATCAAATTCATAGGGGAACAGGCATTCCACGCCGGTAAATCCGTCATCCGCCGCGGCGGCGAACCGGTCCAGAAAGGGAAGCTCCTGATAGAGAAAACTGAGATTGGCGGCGAATTTGAGGGTCACAGGAGTTGCTTCCGGTCATCGGGGCGGCTGGGGATTTTCAACAATCGGCTTCACGAAGGACGGCGCCTGATCCCAGGGGAAGAGAATCCAGGTATCCTGGCTGACTTCGGTAATGAAGGTATCCACCTGTTCCAGCCCCTTGGGTTTACCATAGATGGTAGCGAAATGCGCTTTTGGCACCATCTGGCGGACATGGCGGGCGGTCACGCCGCTATCGACCAGATCATCAACGATGACCCAGCCGTCACCCCGATCGGGAATATGCTCCAACCCTTTGATGATCTTCACCTCGCCGACCGTCTTGTCATTGCGATAGGCGGCGATGCAGACTGTATCAATATGCCGGATATCCAGTTCCCGCGCGACGATGGCGGCGGGAACAAGGCCGCCGCGGGTGACGGCAATCACGCCCTTGAACGGCGCCTTTTCCATCAGCCGCCAGGCGAGTGCCCGGCCATTGCGATGAAGCTCTTCCCAGGATACCGGAAAATATTTTGTATAGCCTGTCTCGATCGCCATGGACGTCCCCCGCCTGAATTTTCTGCTGTTGAAGTTTTTTTAAACCTCCTGCGGTAATAAAAAAAGCCTCCTTTTAACGAAATGCGGCCGGTTGTCTTTTATCGGGCGATGAATTGGACTAGGTTCGACAGATGGCATCACGACCCCCGACAGCCTCACAGCTTAAATATCTCCGGCTCGGGCGTTACCAGCCGGGGGGCAAGCTGCCGCTGTTTGATTCGGATGGGCAGCAGATCAGCAACTCAATCATCAGGAGTTGCCTGAAGAAAGGCTGGGTTGAAACATGGTTTGATAACCCGATCAAGCCCGACTGGCTCGTCTGCAAGCTGACGGAGGAGGGGCGGCGGATGATTGAAAAATACGGGGATCGCTTCTGAATCCGCTGCATCCGGTGTGACGGCCCTCGCATTCACGCCACTTTCAGGGTCAGTGCGCTTTCGTGCGGCGCCGTTTGATGGCACACTTACCCATCCGGTTTTCATGAGGTGGAGCAGAAAATGACAGGAACAATGGGCGGGCTGTTGCTCGCAGCGGGGGCCTTTCTGGCCATTCATATCATCCCGTCGAGTGTATTACGGATCAGGATCGTCGCGGCGATCGGGGAAAAAGCCTATCTCGCGGGATTCAGTCTTCTTTCTATTGCCGCACTGGTGTGGATGGTGTTCGCCTTTAACGCGGCGCCGGTGGGGGACACACTCTGGTATGCGGGCAATGCGGGGCGGCATATCGGCATGCTGCTGATGCTGATTGCCAGCATCCTGTTTATCAGCGCCCTGACCAGCCCGAACCCGACCGCCGTCGGCGCGGGCGGGCTGATTGACAAGGAAAGCGCCTACAGCGGCATCAATGCCATCACGCGCCACCCGATGATGTGGAGTTTCGTTCTCTGGTCGATCACCCATATTATCAACAATGGCGAGACGTCGGCGCTGATTTTCTTCGGGACATTCGGCGCGCTGGCGCTGGCCGGGACGTTTCTCATTGATGCGAAGAAAGCCCGGCAGCTTGGCGATAGCTGGGCGCAATACAGCGCGCGCACCTCGAATATTCCCTTCGCCGCCGTGCTGGCGGGGCGGGCGAAACTCTCGTTTCGTCGTCTCTGGTGGCGGATTTTACTGGGCGTTATCTTCTGTACGCTGCTGATTTTTCTGCATGAACCGGTGTTTGGCGTGTCGCCGCATCCGGTCTGAGGTATCACCCGCGCACGTCAGATAAAGTTTCAGATTATGGCGCAGGTGGTATTGCCGGTCGCATACAGCTTGCCATCCTCGCCAACCACACGGGCTTCCGCCGTGGCGATGCGGCGGCCCTTGTGCACGACTTCCCCGGTCACCGTCACCTTGCCCATGCCGGGCATCATGGCGCGGAGATATTTCACGTTGAGATCGACGGTGGTATATCGCTCCCCCGGCTCCAGAACCGTATGAATTGAACAGCCGAGGGCCGAATCGAGCAAGGTGGCCGCATAGCCGCCATGCACGGTGCCGATGGGGTTGAGATGCTTCTCATTGGGCTCGCCCACGAAGACCGCCCTGCCGGGGGAGACTTCTGTCAGGTTGAAATCCAGGGTTTCGGAAATCGGCGGGCGTTGTCCGCCGCTGATGACCGCCTGCAACTGTTCCAGTCCCGTCATGGCCTTGCGGGATTCTTCGAGTTTCTTTTTCTTCTCGGTTGCGTTCATGGAGAACATCCTTCTATATCTGACCGCTCGTTCCAGAATAACCGTTTTTGACGGAAGGCAAAGCATCAAATTCAACTTTATCGGTTTATGATAAAGTTTCCGGGAAAATCTGTCGATGATGTGATTGCGGTTACGTCAGGCGCCGAAATACTGGATGATCCAGAAAATGACGGCGGCCATCAGCGCCGCACAGGGAACGGTGATGATCCAGGCCGCGACGATGGTCATGAGCTGAGACCGGCGCACCAGCTTCTTGCGTTTGTTATTGGAGGTCTCCGCCTGATCGCAGATGGGCAGGTTGCTGTCAGGATGGATTTTCTGCTCCCGCAGGCTTTCCCGCAGCAGCCGCGCCCGCCGTTCCGTATCCCATTCACGGAAAAAGCCGACGCCGAAGATCGCGCCGACGGCGATATGGGTCGAGCTGACCGGCAGGCCGAGGGCGGAGGCGATCAGCACGGTGATCCCGGCGGACAGCGCCACGCAATAGGCGCGCATCGGGTTCATCTTGGTGATCTGTTCGCCCACCGTACGGATCAGCTTGGGCCCGAACAGGAACAGTCCGGCGCTGAGGCCTGCCGCGCCGATCAGCATGACCCAGAGCGGAATACCGACTTTCGCGTCAATGGCGCCAGAGGTGGAGACGCCGACAATCGCAGCGAGCGGGCCGACAGCGTTGGCGACGTCATTGGCGCCATGGGCGAAGGAAAGCAGCGCGGCGGAGCAGATCAGCGGAATGGTGAACAGAGCGCGGACGGATTTATTGCGGTTTTCCATGCCCTGCGAGGCGCGATGAATGATCGGCCGAACAATGGCGAAAGTGCCGATGAAAAACAGCAGCGACAGGGTCAGGATCATCAATGGGCCGGGCTTCCAGATTTTGCCGAGCCCCTTCATGACAAGATAGGCCGAGAAAACACCGGCCATAATCGCGACCAGCAGCGGCACCCAGCGCCGCGCCGCCGCCACCTTGTCTTCCTTGTAGATGACATTGTATTTGATGAAGGCGAGAAAGATGGCGGCAATCCCGCCACCGAGCACGGGGGAAATCACCCAGCTTGCGGCGATGGCGCCCATGGTGCCCCAGCTCACGACGCTAAAACCGGCGGCGGCGATCCCGGCGCCCATGACCCCGCCGACAACGGCATGGGTGGTGGAGACCGGCGCGCCGACCCAGGTGGCGACATTGACCCACAGCGCCGCGGCAAACAGCGCGGACAGCATGGCCCAGACGAACACTTCGCTGGTCGGCATTCCGGCCGGATTAATGATGCCTTTCTGGATGGTGTTGACAACATCACCACCGGCGAGAATCGCGCCTGCGGCTTCGAAAATCGCCGCGATGACAATCGCCCCGAACATAGTGAGGGCACGCGAGCCAACGGCGGGCCCGACGTTATTCGCCACATCATTGGCGCCGATATTCAGCGCCATGTAGCCGCCGATGATGGCGGCAATGATGATCAGGGTAGAATGTTCGCCGCTGGTGGTGACGCTGGCCGCTACCGCCCAGACAATCATCAGAAACAGAACGGCGAGCGCCAGCGGCTTGAGGCCTTTGCCAGCCTGCGAAGCCTGCGTTTCAAGCGTCTCGATACGGCCAAGGTCCTTATCGAGCGTTTTCTTTACCATCTACCCATCCCGTGCGTTTTTTGCAGGCAACAAACTGTTTCCGTTCGTCCTGTTTTCTAGTCCAGACGGGGCCGGATGAAAAGAGGGTTTCGGAACGGATTGCCCGATTGCGGCGTTCAGACCATGATAAAACGTCTTTTATCAGCCTTTTCTGTTGTGATAGGCTTTTTTCAAGACGCGTCACAGACAGCCATAAAATGGTGCAAAAAATGAAAATACTTCCTGACATCGAGACCATGCATGCCGAACTGACCGAATGGCGGCATAGGATTCACATGCATCCCGAAACCGCCTTTGAAGAATTTCAAACCTCCGACTTTGTTGCCGAAAAGCTGGAAAGCTTCGGGATCGAGGTGCACCGCGGCCTCGCCAAAACGGGGGTGGTCGGGACGCTGAAAAGCGGCAGCGGCAATCGCGCCATCGGCTTGCGGGCGGATATGGACGCGCTCGATCTTCAGGAACTCAACGACTTTGATCATCGTTCGCGCATTGACGGCAAGATGCATGGCTGCGGGCATGATGGCCATACGGTCATGCTGCTGGGGGCGGCGAAGCATCTGGCCCGCACCCGGAATTTCGACGGCACCGTGCAATTCATCTTTCAGCCGGCGGAGGAAAATGTCGCCGGTGGCCGGGTCATGATCCAGGATGGCCTGTTCGAGAAATTCCCCGTCGACAGCGTTTACGGCATGCATAACATGCCGGGACATGAGGTTGGCAGTTTCGCGGTGCGTAAGGGGCCGATCATGGCGTCCGCCGATTTTTTCGAAGCCCGCATCATCGGCAATGGCGGTCATGGCGCCTTTCCGCATCTGGCCACCGATCCGATCGTCATTGCGTCCGAGATTGTGCTGGCGTGGCAGAATATTGTCAGCCGCAATACGGACCCGTTGCAGGCGGCGGTGGTGACCGTCGCGCAGATCAACGGCGGCCATACGGGCAATGTTATTCCGGCCGATGTGGTGCTGAAAGGAACGACGCGGGCGTTTGATCCGGGCGTGCAGGACATGATTGAACATCGCATGCGGCAGATTGCGACCGGCATAGCCGCCGCCCATGGGGCAAAGGCGGAATTTACCTATGACCGCCGCTATGCCCCGACCATCAATACGCCCGAGGAAACGGAGGAGGCCATCGCCGCCGCCGTCGAACTGGTGGGCAGTGCAAAGGTGAACCGCAATGTCACGCCGGTGATGGGGGCGGAGGATTTTTCCTGGATGCTGCGCGAGCGCCCCGGCTGCTACATCATGATCGCCAATGGCGCGGGGGAGGGAAGCTGCCATGTCCATAACCCCAATTATGATTTTAACGACGAGATCCTGCCGCTCGGCGCCAGCTACTGGGTGCGGTTGACGGAGCGGATTCTGGGTCCGGAGGCGAATTAACGGTCCGTCTGCCTGCTTTTCCCCCGAATCTTCCCCGAAATTCGTGATCGCCATTACAAAAACGGCGGAAAGCAGGTGATTTCATCATTTGGCAATATCACATTTGTAAATATTAGATGTAGCCACAAGTGAAGGTGATATTGAACTTTATGACGATGCGGGTGAAATTCTGGGGTGTTCGGGGGTCAATCGCGACCCCGTCTGCCGATCATATGAAATATGGCGGCAATACTTCCTGCGTTGAAATTGTCATCAACGACCGCATTATCATCCTGGATGCGGGAACGGGTGTGCGGCTGCTGGGCGACTGCCTGATGCGCCGCGGCATAAAAGATTTTCTTTTCCTGCAATCCCATACCCATTGGGATCATATCAACGGATTCCCCTTCTTTGCCCCGATTTATAATGCGGATGTGAATATCAAGGTCATGGCCGGGCATCTGTGCGAACTTGGCGGGATCAAAAAGGTCCTTTCCTCGCAAATGTGCCAGCCAACTTTCCCCGTGCCCTTTGCGGAACTGGCGGCCAAGCTCAGCTTTGAAGATTTCAAGGCGGGGGCTTCCTTCTCCCTTGGCGACGGCATTCATGTACGTACGGCCCCGCTGAAGCATCCCGACGGAGGCACCGGCTATCGGATTGAGCATGAGGGCGTATCCGTCTGCTATGTGACCGATACGGAGCATGTTATCGGCCATCCGGATCAGGATATCCTCGATCTTATCGAGGGGGCGGATCTTGTCATCTATGATTCCACCTATACCGACGCTGAATATCCGTCCTACAAGGGATGGGGCCATTCGACCTGGCAGGAAGGCGTGCGTCTCTGCCGCGCCGCCGGAGTTGGTCAACTGGCCATATTCCATCACGATCCGTCCCATGATGACGTGTTTATGGATGGCGTGGCGCTGGCCGCGCATGATATGTGGCCGAATGCCTTCGTCGCGCGGGAAGGCATGACGATTGAGCTGGATGCGGTCGGTCAGACCGACAGGGTTTCCATGGCGCTCTGAGCCCCGCGCCGGTTAATCTTCGCCGGGATTATGCCCCGTCAGTTCCAAAAAGGACGACACAAGCCGCGTATGCCGTTCGCCCTTGAGCCCCAGGACATAGGTGGCTTCCTTCAGGCTGTGATCCTCAATCTCGATACTGTGAATACGCGAATCCCATTGGATTTCGGTTTCGGTCAGGAAAGTAATGCCAAGATCATTTGCAACCGCCTCGCGCCCGATTTCCTTGCTTTGCAGGGGAATGATCTTGTCGGCATCATGTTGCAGCAGCCTTGACCAGTGATCCTTTGCCTCGCTGCGGCTGGCAGGTGTAAAAGGTAGGATTAGAATCTGGTCCTGCAGATCGCGGAGGGGGACCGATTTCTTCGTTGACCAGGGATGTTTGTGTGACACGGCGATTTTAAGGGGCTCTTCCTCTATCTTGACGCCGAACAGGCGGCTGTCTGAAGGTGGCGCATGATGAACGGCGAGATGGGCGCGAAAATCGAGGAGCTGCGTCTCGATCATCTCAGCGGAGGCCGTCGTGAAGGAGAGACGCACGCCGGGATATTGCGCTTGAAAGGCGGCGACAAGCGGCAGGGAGGTGAGGGATGAACTCGCCACCACATTGAGCCGCCCGCTGTCGAGCGTGCCGATGGAGGACAGCAGCCTGTGCGCTTCCTCTTCAAGACGCAGCATCTTGCGGGCGATCTCAAGCAGCAGCTTGCCCGAAGCTGTGATTTCCGTCTTGCGGCCGCGGCGCTGGAACAGCTTGGTGTCATAGGCCTGTTCAAGCGCCTGGATCTGTAATGTGACGGCCGGTTGAGTAAGCCCGAGGGTTTTGGCGGCGGCTGAAAAGCCCCCGGTTTCTGCCACGGCATGAAATGCCTTTAACTGCGCGTGATTCATCTCATATACCCGGTTTACATCAGGCGGCGGCGCTAAACGTCCCCCTGTCTCTCTTACATTGCATAGTATTAACGTTAATAACGCTTAAGTTATGTTTTAACGCCTGTCAATTGAGATGTTTTTATTTAATACACCAATACAGGGTATACTTTTAATAGTAATTATTTAGTCTTTTCCGTTGTTATTTGAATTTCCCGTTTATGATGTGAATATTTGCTTTATAACCTGATAACCGGCCATTGGAACAGGGGCCGGAAAAAGGAGTGGAAGTGTGAGTATAACAATCTATCTTGTCCGCCACGGGGAGGCGGCTTCGTCATGGGATCAGTCGCTGGATCCGGGCTTGAGCGCGCGCGGGGAGCGTCAGGCCATTGATATCGCATCGCAAATTCATCAGGAAATACCGCCGGTTGCGCTCTTCTCAAGCCCCCTTTTGCGGACGCGTGAAACCTCAAGGCCGCTGGCCGATCTCTGGCAGCAGGAACCGCTGGTCGCGCCGGAACTGTCGGAGGTGCCCTCGGCCGGGCTGGACCTCGGCGGGCGGCGGGCATGGCTTGACAAGGTTCTCGCGGGGCGCTGGTCGGAACAGTCTGACCACCTGCAACACTGGCGTTCAACCATCCTGGAGTTTACCGGACGCCAGACACAGGACGCGGTGTTTTTCACCCATTTTGTTGTCATCAACGCTATTGTCAGCGCCCTTGAAGGAAGCGATAATGTGATTGTGTTCCGTCCCGATCACTGTTCGGTCACCAAGATTCGCCTGTCCGGCGATGGGATGGAGTTGATTGAAAAGGGAAGGGAAGCGGTTACCGTCGTAAAATAACCTTCCGCGCCGCCTGTCGCTTGCCTGTGGCGGCCTCGTTAATGAGATGATGCCTGTTATGACCCATGTACTCCCGCTAAAACCGGAACAACCGGAACAATCGGTCGGCCGTTCCATTGACGACTATCATGTTGAGGTTCATATCGGACATCTGCTCCGCCGCGCCCATCAGCGAGCCAGCGCCATTTTCCAGTCTCATATGGGTTATGAGCAGATTACGCCAACGCAATTCGCGGCGCTCACCA
This sequence comes from Sneathiella sp., assembly GCF_002694385.1. GTDB lineage: Bacteria > Pseudomonadota > Alphaproteobacteria > Sneathiellales > Sneathiellaceae > Sneathiella. The sequence continues at coordinate 25,341 of NZ_NZMB01000022.1, read as the reverse complement.
AGCTGCGCGACGAAGGGGAGCTGTCACAGAATCATCTGGGCCGTCTGACTGCGATGGACCCGGCGACCATTCAGGGGGTGATCCGCCGCCTGATCGACCGCGGGCTGATCGAAACCCGCCCCGATGAAAGTGACCGGCGGCGCATGCTGTTGCGGCTGACCGAGGAAGGGCAGCGCATGACGGCGCAGTTGATCCCGCATGGTTTCGATATCACGGACGATACCCTTGAACCGCTGACGGAAGACGAAAAAGAAGAGATCGTCAGATTGCTGCGGAAGATAAGCTGATCCATCTGCCGCCCCGGGGGAGGGGGCCATCATGATGGTGTGGCTTACTGGATGCCATTGGCCTTTTGCATCTCGCGGATATAGGCGACAAGGCTGCGGATTTCTTCCTCTGCGAGGTCGGGTTCGGCGGGCATATCGCCGAACGGCCATTTATCGGCCTTGACCCCTTTCCGAATGGACAGGGCCAGCCTGGCATCATCCGTGGCGCCGGGCGCATACATCAGATGCACAAGCGGCGGGCCGACGCCATCGCGGCCGGCGGCATTCAGCCCATGGCAATAGGCGCATTTCGTATCGAATACAGCCTGCCCGTCCTCCGCCAGCGGGGTGAGGGCGGCCTCGGTCACTTCGACGATCGGTGCGCCGGCCAGGCTGTCCCGCTGTTCCGATTCCTGGAGCAGGATATAGCTGATGCCAAGGAACAATAGAATCAGGACAATAAAGGTGATATTTTTGAGCAGGCTACTCATCATTCCACCATCACTATTTCTCTTTCTCCAGAATATCGGGGTTTTTTGCTGCCGTACAGGGGGAAAGCGGGCGGGCGTCATGTCCGATGGCAAAAATGACGGCCGGGGATTCCTGTCGGCGGCGAAACGCGCTATAAGCGACATATAAGGTAACGGGTAAGGAATTTCTGGGCGATGCACTGGGTCCTTGAGCGAATAATTGTCGGGCGGGCAGACCGTCAGACGATTGCGAAATATGCGGTCGGGCCGGACCGGTTTCTTGGCGTTGGGCTGATGCTCTGCGCGGCGCTGCTGGGGCTTGGCGTGACGCAGCCGTTGGTCACGTCGGGCGGTTTTATGGGGCTGCAGGGACAATATTCCCTGCTCGCCCTGATGGCGGAGTTTTTTAAAAGCGGGCGCGGCGGGCTGGCCCTGTCGCTGGCGGTACTGCTTGTTCTGCTGCCTGTGGTTCTTCTCTCGACCGCCTTTGACATCTGGTACAAATATGAGCTTGCAAGCGATAAATTCCTGCGAAAGTCCGCGCTGCTGCGGCATCTGGCGCGCGCCATCCTGCTTGTGCTGGCGCTGTTGATCGGTGCACTGGTTTTTGTCGGCCAGCAGGCGGCGATCACCCTGCATCTGGCCGCTTATTATCTGGTGATAACGCTCGCGCTGCAGAGGCTGGCGGCGGCACGCCTGCAACCTCTTCTGAATGCCGTCCAGTTCGTGGAGGAGGATAAAAGTTAACAGAAAATTAAGATTTTAACCGGAAAGTTGACGGGCTGCCGCCCGCATTTCTTCTTTTCGGCAGTCCTATTATTTGTCCAAGGATAATATGTTGTTTAAATTTGTTTTCACAAAGACCGCCCGGTATCCAGGGCTTGAGGTCGAACATAACCAGTTTCTGCGGAACCTCCGCACGCTTGCCGTCAATATCAAATACCGGGGGCTGAAGCGTACCCTTCTCGGGCTATTGGCCGCCCTGTTCGCCAAAACAAGATTTCATATCCTCGAAGAATACCGGTTTTTCCGCCAGAATATGCGCGAAATCGGTCTTGATATTGCGGGGGTGGTCGAGACGGACATGCTGGATATTCCGGAGGAGCGGAAGGAATCGGCAAAACGCTATGAAGCATCCTCGGATTATGAATTCCGCTATGTTGTGGAAAAGCTGCATCTCGATTACGAGAAATATCATTTCATTGATTTCGGCTCGGGCAAGGGGGCGGTACTCGCCTCGGCGTCCCGCTATCCGTTCAAATCGGTAACCGGGGTGGAGCTCAGCCAGGCCCTGCATGAAACCGCGACCCGCAATATCGCCGAGCTGTACCGTCGCAAGCGGGTGACGGCGCGCGCGCTTCGCTCCGTTCACGGGGATGTCACGGAGCATAGCCTGCCGCCGGAGCCGCATGTGATTTATGTCTTCAATGCCTTCGGCGCCGATATACTGGCGGAGGTGATTGACCATATCCTGCGTGATTTGGCAGCGGTGCGGGAACCGATCTATTTCCTCTATAACAACCCCATGCACCACAAGCTTCTGGAGGACAATCCGGCGTTTGAGAAGCCGAAAAAGACCTTTGGCGGCAAATGGGAAGTGTTCGTTCGTCCGGGACGGGACGACTAAAGACGCCGGAACGCCCGGTAACGGGTGTTACCGGCTCAGTTCCTTCATGGCATTTTCAAGGCCACCGATGGTGAGCGGATACATCCGGTCGGTCATGAGCTGCTTTAGAAGCTGCACGGACGGGGTGTATTCCCAGTATTTTTCCGGCACCGGGTTGAGCCAGACAGCCTTGTGGTAGATATTCAGCATCCGCTCCATCCAGGCCTGGCCGGATTCCTCGTTCCAATGCTCCACGCTGCCGCCCGGATAGGCGATTTCATAGGGGCTCATGGTCGCATCGCCGACAAAGATCAGCTTGTAATCCGCCGGGTATTTATGCAGCACATCCCATGTCGGGGTGAAGGAGGTGTGGCGGCGGCTGTTTTCCTTCCACAGCTTTTCATAAACGCAGTTGTGGAAGTAATAGAACTCCAGATGCTTGAACTCTGTGCGGGCCGCCGAAAACAGCTCCTCGCAGGCCTTGATATGGTCATCCATCGACCCGCCGATATCGAACAGGATCAGGACCTTGACCGTATTGTGCCGCTCGGGCCGCATCTTGAGATCGAGAAAGCCCGCATTGCGCGCCGTTGAGCGGATGGTATCGTCAAGGTCCAGCTCCTCCGCCGCGCCTTCGCGGGCGAACTGACGCAGCCGCTTCATGGCGACCTTGATGTTGCGCGTGCCGAGTTCCACGCTATCATCGAGATTCTTGTATTCGCGCTTGTCCCAGACCTTGACCGCCTTGCGGTGGCGGCTTTCCTTCTGGCCGATGCGCACCCCTTCCGGGTTGTAGCCATAGGCGCCGAAGGGCGAACGGCCGGCGGTGCCGATCCATTTGTTGCCGCCCTGATGGCGCTTTTCCTGCTCTTTCAGGCGCTGTTGCAGGGTTTCCATCAGCTTTTCCCAGCCGCCCATGGCCTCGACCTGGGCCTTTTCCTCGTCGGTCAGCGCCAGCTCGGCCAGCTTTTTGAGCCATTCTTCGGGGATTTCCGCCTCGGCCGCATCGGAAATAAACTCGATGCCATTGAAGCAGTGGGCGAAAACCTGATCGAACTTGTCGAGATTCTTCTCATCCTTCACCAGGGTGGCGCGGGCCAGATAATAGAAATCATTGACCGAATATTCCGCGCAACCGGCCTTCAGCGCCTCGATCAGCGTCAGATATTCCCGCAAGGTGACGGGGAGCGCGGCGTCTTTCAGGGTGAAGAAGAATTTCGTGAACATGGCTGTATCCTAGCGCTGTTCGCGGCGGGACAGAAAGGCGAGCCGTTCAAACAGATGCACATCCTGCTCATTCTTCAGCAGCGCGCCATGCAGCGGCGGGATGATCTTGCCCGGATCCCGCGATTGCAGAACGTCTTCGGGCAGGTCCTCGCTCATCAGCAGTTTCAGCCAGTCGATCAGCTCGCTGGTGGACGGCTTTTTCTTGAGGCCCGGCGTCTCGCGCACATCGAAGAAAACGCGCAGCGCATCGCGCACCAGCTCCTGCTTCGCATCGGGGTGATGCACATCGACGATTTTTTCCATCGTTTCCGCATCGGGGAAGCTGATGTAATGGAAGAAGCAGCGGCGCAGGAAGGCGTCCGGCAGTTCCTTTTCGTTATTCGACGTGATGATCACCAGCGGGCGGTGCTGCGCCTTGATGGTCTGCTGCGTCTCATAGACGTAGAATTCCATGCGGTCGAGCTCCTGCAGCAGATCGTTCGGAAACTCGATATCCGCCTTGTCGATCTCATCGATCAGCAGCACGGGGCTGACGTCGGCGGTGAAGGCCTCCCACATCTTGCCGGGGCGGATATAGTTGGAGATGTCATGCACCTTGTCATCGCCGAGCTGGGAATCGCGCAGGCGCGAGACGGCATCATATTCATACAGCCCCTGCTGCGCCTTCGTGGTGGATTTGATGTTCCACTCGATAAAGGGTTTGCCGAGGGCCTTCGCCACTTCCTGCGCCAGCACGGTCTTGCCGGTGCCGGGTTCGCCCTTGATCAGCAGCGGGCGCTGGAGCGTCATGGCGGCATTGACGGCGATCATCAGATCTTCCGTCGCAACATAGTTTTCAGTACCTTTAAATTTCATGCCGTATTCTCGATTTCTTTATTTTTTTTACGTGTTATCTGAGGCGCCGTTCCTTGGAAAATAAGCCCGCGCGCCGTTCAGATCAAGCGATTTGACAAAAAGTCATTCCAGCCGGAACTGGTTGAAGCGCTGGAATTGTTGATCCCTTGCCTCAAGGGATTTGGGAAAATCCTCACCATGGGTGACCTTGCTGCCGATTTCGCAATGGATGAGGTCTTTCAAAAGGCCGTCGGCGACCGAGTAGATAATGCCGTGAACGGCGAATTTCTGCCCGCGATCCCAGGCGTCCTGCACAATGGTGGTGGCGCAGACATTCTGCACCTGTTCAATCACATTCAGTTCGCACAACAGATCCGTCTTTTCCTTCTCGCTGGTCGTCTTTTCGATCAGGTCATTATAGATCCGCGCGGTTGTCCGGATATGCCGGAGCCAGTTGTCGATCATGCCGTTCTTGCGCGTTGACATGGCGGCCGCGATACCGCCGCAGCCATAATGGCCACAGATGATGATATGCCGCACCTTCAGAACCTCGACCGCATATTGCAGGACGGAGAGGCAGTTGAGATCGGACGGCACGACGATATTCGCGATATTGCGATGCACGAACACCTCGCCGGGCGGCAGGTCCATGATCTGGTTGGCGGGGACACGGCTGTCGGCGCAGCCAATCCACAAATGCTCGGGCGATTGCTGATGCGCTAGTCGTGAGAAAAAGTCCGGATCCTCGGCGACTGTGCTGGCGGCCCATGCCTTATTCTTCTCGAACACCTTTTTGAATTCGTCCATCAACTTCTTCCTTGTGTCTTTTGTATAAAAAGCGCATTTCTAGACTATCTATCGTCGCGACTTTTAGCATAATTTCCCAATGGGGAAACTGTTTATTGGCGGTTTTCGCCTGTGGGGCAGAGGGCTGAAACAGGCAACACCCGGTCGCTTCCGGCGGCGCGTTATGGCAATTAAAGATAAAAAAAGATAAGAGAATGTCGTCTGAACCCCGTGATGCGCTGATCAGAAACCGCGCGGTCTATATCTTCCTGATCTGTGCGATCCTGTTCGGGCTCGGGCAATTTCACCGGAGCGCCGGGGCCGTCATCATGCCGCCGATTGCCGTCGATATCGGCGTGCCGGTCTCCAGTCTCGGTATCGCGGCGGCAGCGCTGTTTTTCGCTTCTGCCATCGTGCAGGTCCCCATGGGGATTGCGCTGGACCGCTTCGGCTCGCGCCTGGTGCTGTCCACGGTCACGCTGTTCGGGGCGCTCGGCGCCCTGCTGCTGGCCTCTGCCGACAGCCTGAATGATGTGATCATCGCCCGGGTGATGATCGGATTAGGCTATTCCGCGGTGATGATGGCCTCCTATGTCCTGTTCGCAAAATGGTTTCCGCCAGAAAAATTTGCCACCATTGCCTCCTGGCTGATGGCCTTTTCCAGTTTCGGCGCCATCATGTCCTCGGCGCCGCTTGCCTATGCCATTGAAGTTTACGGCTGGCGCATCCCCTGCATCGCCGCCGCCGTCCTGACCGTGGTCATGATCGGTATCGGCAGTATCGTCATTCGCGATACGCCGCCGGGCTATCAGGAAAGCGCGGAAAAGCCCGCCACTTTCCTGCATAGCCTGCGTGGCTATTGGGCGGTGTTGACTTACCCGCGGTTTCTAAACCTGCTCGGCATGGGCTTTGTCTCCTATGGCCCCTCGACGGCGCTGATGGGGATGTGGGGTGGGCCCTATCTGGAATTCACCTATGACATGGATGCGCTTTCACGGGGGAATGTCATCCTGCTGATGGCGGTGACGATGCCGCTCGGCGCCCTGTTTTTCGGCTTTATCGATCGCAAGGTCCGCAGCCGCAAAAAAATTGTCATCACGGCCTCCTCTTCCGTGCTGGTCACCTTTCTCATCCTTGGTTTCACCACGAACATGCCCGTCTGGCTGACGATGATCCTATTCGCCTATATCAGCTTCACGCAGCAATATTACGTGGTGCTGGCGGCCCATTGCCGCACCCTTTTCCCCGACTATATGGTCGGGCGGGCCAATTCGACCCTGAATCTGATTGCGATTCTGGGGGTTGGCTTCATGCAGTCGCTCTATGGCTGGATTCTGGCGGCAAGCCCGGACAACGGTTTTACAATTTCCTTTTTCGTGGTGGCGGGCATTCTGACGGTTACGCTTCTCATCTATTCGGGATCGGTGGAGAAAACCCCGACCGTCCCGCGCAAGGTTTGAAGCCGAAGCATTCGCCTTCCCGTTTTCTGTCATATTTTTGGCACTGTTGCAGGTTATTCTCATATATAATTTGCGCATACGGGATGGATCACAATTGCGTCAGAACACGTCTGGGGCATTGCGTCTTTCCGGGTTCGGTATTAAATTAGAACCATTATAATGTGCGTTCGTTTCCACGGCGTCGTCATTTCGGCTTCAACAGGTGGGAGGAAGATCACATGACCAAGCATGAGACGGCTAACAGTCATAAGCGTAACCGTGCTTTTGTCTCCGCGGCAATGTCCGTCCCGCTGCTGACGCGGGAGCGGGAGTTCGAGCTGGCGTATCGCTGGCGCGAAAAGGGCGATGAAAAGGCGCTGCACGAGCTGGTGTCCGCCTATATGCGCCTTGTTGTTTCGGTGGCGTCCAAATTCCGTAATTACGGCCTGTCCATGAGCGATCTGGTGCAGGAGGGCAATATCGGCCTGATGCAGGCGGCCTTCAAATTCGAGCCGGAGCGTGAAATCCGTTTTTCGACCTATGCCACCTGGTGGATCAAGTCGGCGATGCAGGATTATGTCCTGCGCAACTGGTCGATTGTCCGCTCGGGGACCAGCGCGTCGCAGAAATCCCTGTTTTTCAATCTGCGCTGGCTGCGGGCGAAAATCCAGAATATGGATGAGACGGCCTTCAGCTCTGATACGCTGATGGAAATTTCCCGCAAACTCAAAATCGGGATCGAGGATGTGGAGAAGATGGCCAACCGTCTGTCCAGCCGGGATCAGTCGCTGAATGCGCCGGTGGGCGAGGAGGGCGACGACAGCGTGGAGGATTTCCTCCGCGATACCGGCCCAACCCCGGAAGAGAGCACCATGCACAGCCTGGATGGCGCCGTTCGTTCCAAATGGCTGGAATCGGCGCTTCAGGAGTTGAGCGAGCGGGAGCAGATCATCATCCGCGAGCGTCGGTTGCTCGATGACAAAACCACGCTGGAGGTGCTGGGCGAACGGCTCGGCATCACCAAGGAGCGGGTGCGCCAGATCGAACATAAGGCATTTGAGAAGCTGCGCAGTTCCGTCGTCCGCATCAGTCGGGAAGCGGTGCGCAACCCTGTGCTGTCCGGCCCGGCAGGGGATAATTCTCAGAACAAGCTGGTCTGAGTGGGCAGGGCCTGCGCGGGCGCCAACAGGTCGGCATCGTCCTGATGGACATTGCCGACGCGCTGGGATACCCGGTGGCGGGTGATCTCCGCGTCGGGAAGGGCGGTCAGTATCTCTTCCCCGGCGGATCCGTCGAGCCAGCGTCCGTAATTCTCTTCTTGTAAAATGACCGGCATCCGGGGGTGGATGAAGGCAATGCTCATCGCCGCCGCCACGGTCAGGATTGTGCAGCTTTCGATGACCTCCCCCTCCGGTGATGTCCAGCTTTCCCAGAGACCGGCGAAGGCGATGAGGGGCCGCCCCCGTACATGGATGAACCAGGGCTGGCGCGTTCGGCTGTCCGCTTTTTCCCATTCGTAAAATCCGTTTGCCGGGATCAGGCAGCGGCGGCTTTCGAATGCCGCACGAAAGGCGGGCTTCTCGCGCACCGTTTCGCTGCGTGCGTTGAACATATGCGTGCTGATATCGGGCGCGGACGCCCAGGACGGAATCAGCCCCCAGCGGGCGGTGAACAGATGCGGGCCGCCCTTCTCCCCCCGGCGGATGGCCGCAATGTCCGTTGTCGGAGCGATATTGTAGCGCGGCGCGAGGTTGGGCATTTCGGGAAAGCCGAAAATCTCCTGCATCTCATCGACGGGGCTACTCAGGACAAATCGTCCGCACATTTCCTGCTTCTCCCGGATGGGCCCGTGTGGGGCCGCTATCTTATCCTGATGTGATCGCGGCTACAAAGCCGGATCATTTCCTTGCCGTTGCGCGCATATGTGATCCGCCTCCCCTTGACCGGCGCGGCGCGGGCTATATGTGAAGGCGCATCAAGGCAGACTACGGGAATAAATGCAGGCGGCAAAGCCTTAACCCGGAACGGCCTTTCAATCTCAGGAAAAAGACGATGCGCGATCAAATCAAAGCGACCTGGTTCCTCGCCCTGCTGCTGTTGTGTTTGCTGGGCCTTTCGGCGCTGGTTGTGTAGGGCTATCCCAGCGTGGCGAGACCCGGGAAGGTATCGAGAAACCAGTAGGCGAGAATCTGGAACTGGCCGGTGAAGATGAGCAGGCCCGTCGCGATCAGGATCAGCCCGGTGACCACTTCCAGCAGCTTGAAATAGCGCCGGAAGCGCCGCGAAAAGGACAGGAAGCTGTCCAGCGCGAAAGCCGCGAGAATAAAGGGAATCCCGAGACCGAGGGAATAGACGGCCAGCAGGCTGACGCCATAGCCGAGCGAGCTGTCACTGGCCGCGAAGGCGAGAATGGTGCCGAGGATGGGCCCGATGCAGGGCGTCCAGCCGAAACCGAACGCCAGCCCGATGACATAGGGACCGAGCCAGTTCTGCGGTTTGTCGATGCTGTTGAAGCGGGCTTCCCGATAGAGGAAGGGGATGCGCACCAGCCCGGTCATATGAATGCCGAACAGGATGATCACGCCGCCCGCGATCTTGGAGAGCACATCCAGATGCCCGACGATCAGCCGGTTGATATAGGTCGCCGACGCGCCGAGCAGGATAAACACCGTCGAGAATCCAAGCACGAAAATAACGGCGGTCAGCACGACCGGCCAGTTGATGCCGCGCGGCCCCTCGCTCTCGCCGCTCGTGGTGATGTCATCCAGCGACTTGCCCGCGACAAGGCAAAGATAGGCTGGCACCAGCGGCAGGACGCAGGGGCTCAGGAAACTGATCAGCCCGCCGCCCGCCGCCGCCAGATAGGTGATTTCCACTGCCGCCATGCCTCTAACCTCATCTCGTCCGTCGCGCCAGAGTTACCCCGTTTCCCCCCGCCGATCCAGTCACAAGATTGTAAATTCTGCTGGATATCCGCCGCAATAATGGGCTAGCAAGGAAAGAACAGGGAAAAAGAACATACTCAATGACTGACACATATACCACCCGGACCATTTGTCGCAGCCTGGAAGGGCCCGGTGCCGTCACGCTGGAGCAGGTGCCGCTCGCACCGCTTGCGCCGGGGCAGGTGCGGGTGCGGCTGAAGGCGGCGGCACTCAATTTCCCCGATCTGCTGATGACCTATGGCAAATATCAGTTCCGCCCGGAGCTGCCTTTCATCCCCGGGATGGAGGCCGCCGGCATTGTCGAGGAGACGAACGCCCTCGACGCGCCGTTTCAGGTGGGCGATGCGGTGCTGTATAAATCCAAGACGGGGGCCTTCGCCGAACATGCAACGGCGAGCCCGGCGCAGCTCACCCCCATGCCCGCGCATCTCAGCTTCGAAGAGGCCGCGGCCTTCTCCGTTACCTTTCTGACGGCCTATGTCTCACTCATTGAAAGAGGGGGATTGCAGCGCGGGGAGACGCTGCTGGTGCTTGGCGCGGGCGGCGGCGTCGGGCAGGCGACGGTGGCGGTGGGCAAGGCGCTGGGCGCACGGGTCATCGCCGGGGCCAGCTCGGCCGAGAAGCTGGCCATCGCCGCGGAGAGCGGGGCTGACGAACTCGTCAACTATGCTGAGGAGGATTTCGCCGCGCGGGTGATGGAATTAACGGAGGGGCAGGGCGCCGATGTCATTTCCGATCCCGTGGGCGGCGCGCTGTTCGAACGCAGCCTGGACTGTATCGCCTGGGGCGGGCGGCTGCTGGTGGTCGGCTTTGCGGGCGGGGAATTCGGCATTCTGCGGCCCGACCGGGCGCAAGGCCGGGGCTGCGCCGTGATCGGCGTGCGGGCCGGGGAATTCGGGCGGCGCGATCCGGTGGCCGGAAAGCGCGTCGCCGTCGGCCTGCAACGCTTTGCCGAAGCCGCGAAGCTGCGGCCGGTCATCGGCAAAAGCTGGCCGCTGTCAGACATAACAAACGCCCTTCGGGCAATGGAAGGGCGGGACGTGACCGGCAAACAGGTTGTGGTGATTGGGGGCGGGGAATAATGCCCCGGTCAGAATGGCGGGACGGGGCGGAGGCCGCCCCGTTCCCCTGCGCGATCAGGCGACGCGTGCGAGTTTCGCGGTATCTTCTGCGAAAATGGTTTCCAGCAGACGGAGAACATCGACAACATTCTCGTCCTGAAGGGAATAATAGATTGTCTGGGCTTCCCGGCGGGTTTTCACAACCCCTTCCTTGCGCAGGCGGGCAAGATGCTGCGACAGCGCGGACTGGCTGAGACCGACAATTTTCTCCAACTCGCCGACGGACAATTCGGCATCAACCAGATTGCATAGAATAAGCAGGCGATGCTTGTTCGAAATGGCCTTGAGAAATCGGCTGGCGTTCTGGGCATTGTTTTGCAGAGACGTTATATTCATAAATAAAACCATACATTTGTTGTTGTTCTGTGAAAATTTCTGTTAGCTGATATATCAATTGAATCTCTGGATGCAAGCAAAACAATTGGTAAAAACAAAAAATTTTTGTGAAATTCTAATTTATGAGCACAAAGATTACTTTTTGTGCAGATAATGCCTTCTTTTTGTTAAGGCGGACCGCCCGAAAATTACCCGGACACCGGGCGATGACCGCAGATTCACGGGCTGTTGGCGGCTCCCGCGCCACAAATTCTTGTCTAATTGCGTCATCTCTGATAGGAACACAGCAGCTCCGGGACAATCCTGAAGCGGCCGGACCGGGCCATCGGTGAGTAACCGGGACGCCGGGGCGGGGCAAAAGGGCCATACCTCATTTGGGGGATAAGCCCGCAAAGATGCTGTCCCGAGAGGCATGTCCATGTACGTGTTGCGTCAAATGTCTGATTTTAAAGGGTTTAAATTTCGTGAATCTGAAAAGTCAGACATCGTTCGATAAGGTTTCATTAACCATTAATCGCCGTCCATAGTTAACAGAAGGTAAAAAAAACACAGGCCCGTCCCGTGTAAGGGGGATGAAGGCCGGATGTACGTCTTGATATAATCATGGCAACAGCGGGGAAATCCCCGGCGTCGCTTTCGATTAGAAATGATGGATAACGATAATGCAAAGCCCGTGGAACAAGCTTCTCTCAAAATTGACCCCTCGCTCCCATGAAGCGGGGATGATTTTTGGGGCGATCAGTATTCTCGCGGTGTCGGCGGTCAGCCTGACGCTGCTGTTTCAGATCGGCGCATCGGCGCGGCCCATTGACCAGTATGTTTATTCCGGTGCGCTTAAACAGGCGTCGCTCGCCCGTCTTGACAGAAAGTTTTCAGAATTGTCGGCCCTGCCGGGCAAAATGAGGGAGATTCCCAACCTTGATATGCCAAGCGGCGATTCCCTGGATACCTCTCTGCAATCCGTTGATCTGTTCGGTCGGCCGTTCACCCGTCAGGAAATGTGCATCGCCCAGGCGGTGTATTTCGAGGCCCGCAGTGAACCGCTGGTGGGCCAGATCGCCATTGCGGAGGTGATTCTCAACCGCATTGCCGATACGCGTTATCCGGATACCGCCTGTGATGTTGTCTTCCAGAATCAGGAACGCAAGCACAGATGCCAGTTTTCCTTTGCCTGTGACGGGCTACCGGATCGCCCGACCAATACGGCGGCGTGGGAGAAATCCCTGAAAGTGGTGGCGCTGGTCATGAAGGGGGAACGCAGCGGGGTTGCCAAGCGGGCGACCCATTATCACGCGACCTATGTCTCGCCGGGATGGAGCGTCCGGCTCAGCAAGCTCGGTCAGGTGGGCAGCCACATCTTTTATCGCGAAGAGACAATCTAACCATCCGTTCAGATCGCCTGACGGGCGAGGCGGCGGTTCCGCCGCAGCGTCAGGGCGGTGTGGATGATCAGGGTGGAAATGACGATGATGCCGCCGAAAACGGTTTCCTGCGTCGGCAGTTCATCGAGCGCCAGCCAGGCCCAGAAGGGGCCGAGAATGCTTTCCAGCAGGATCAGCAGGCTGACTTCCGGGGCGGAGATATAGCGCGGGCCGATGGTGATCAGGGCCAGCGCGAGGGGCAGTACCACCAGGCCAAGCAGGGCGAGATAGGCGAAGCTTTCGCCGGAGACCGCGAGCGGGGTTGCAAAGGGCAGGGCGAAGGCCGCCATGAACAGCCCGGCAATACCGAGCGAGGGCACCATGTCGAGATCCTTCGCATGGCGCACCGTGGTGAACTGTCCGGAAATCATGCAGGCCGCGCCCAGCGCGCAGAAATCGCCGAAGCGGCTGCCGCCGCCCAGGCTGCCCATGAATATCAGGCTGATCCCGCCGATACAGACAAGGATGGCAATCCAGGTATGCAACGCAACCGATTCTTTGAGAAACAGCCAGGAGAAAACCGCAGCGAAAAGGGGAGCGGTGGCAATGATGACGAGCGCATTGGCAATGGAGGTATGGGTAATCGCAAGTACGAAAAAGACACTGCTGAGACTATAGAACAGGGCGGCAATCACGCCCCGCCTGCCCATGTTTGTGAGCAGGCTTACAACTTTACCGGCGCCATAGCGCAGGAGATAGAAGGCAAAGATCGCCGCTGAGAAAAACAGCCCGCGCCAGAACAGAAGGCTGGCGCTGTCGGTGGCGATCAGACGGACCAGCAGCCCGTCCGGCGACAGGACGATGACGCCGGCGGCGGTCACAAGCAGGCCGAACAGATGCGGGGACATCCGGGTATTCATGACGGAGTTCTCCCCGGGCGGGTGATGTTCTGCGCACCGAGGCTGTCGGCGGTATCAAACAGCGACTGGACCATGGAACGCGGCTGCCAGTCAAGCCGGGTTCGCGCGGCGCGGGTGTCGAAGGCCGTCGCCGGGCCGAGCCGGGTGGCGACCAGTTTGAAGGTCGGGCTGAACAGGGCGAGAAAATGCACCAGCCAGTCCGGCACCGGCCGCGTTGGGATTTTATAGCCTTGCGGGGCGAGATAATCGGCGAGATGGCGGGCGATTTCGCGAAAACTCATGCTTTCGGCAACGCAGATGAAGCGGCTCCCGGGCGCTGCGTCATGAATGAGGGCGGTGACATGGGCGGCGGCGACATCGCGCACATCGACAAGGGAAAAGCCGATATTGGGCACGCCCGGCACCTCCCGCGCCATCAGCCGGCGGACAATTTCGAGGGAGGCGCTGGCCTGGCCGCCGATCACGGGGCCGAGCACGAATCCGGGATTGATCACGGCAAATTCGGGGCGGCTTTCAACGGGCAGGGCAGCGATATAATCCCAGGCTGCTTTTTCCGCGAGGGTCTTGCTTTTCTGATAGGCGCCGATGTCCTTTGTCACATCGCTCCAGCAGCCCTCGTCGAGCTGTTGTGATTTGTCATGCCCGCCCGATATCGCCGCGATGGAGGAGGTCATGACAATGCGCTTCACGCCCGCGTCACAGGCGGCGCGGAGCGCACGGAGGGCGCCGTCCCGCGCCGGGGTAATCAGGTCGTTTTCATCTTTCGGTGCCTCCGCCGGGACGGGGGAGGCCATATGGATGAGATAATCCGCGCCCTCAAGCGCGGCGTCCCAGCCGTCATCGGCGGTGAGATCGGCGCGGGCGAAACTCAAATGCGACACATCCCCCCGGGCGGCGAGGGCGCGGGCAATGCCGTCGGCCTTGTCCATGGACCGCAGCGTGCCGCGCACGGCATAACCTGCGGCCAGAAGCTGCCGGATTGTATGCAGCGCGATAAAGCCGCTGGCGCCGGTTACCGTCACCAGATCTTGCCTCGTCATTTCTTTCTTCTCCTGAAGCCGCCGGGTTTGCGAAAAGTTACGACAGCATAGTAATTTTCACCGCTTGCGGCAAAAAAATCCTGTGAAAATTGCCGAAAATGCCGCCCGGCGCATATACGGGCCGCAAATCGGTTGTTTTACCCCTGAAGGACGGTTAGAAACAGGGGGCGCGGCGCGGGCCGCCCGCCGCCCATTGCGGCCGTTTGGGGAAAATTTCGAGGTATCCATGCCGACAGACAAAGCCGATCCGATTGTTGAATTTCAGCAGGAAGTGACGGAGACGATCCGCTCCTATCAGCAGGAAACGGCGTGGAAGAAGCTGTCCCACGACTGGCTGAAAGAGGCGCTCGCGAAGCGTTATGTGTATAATTTTTCGTCCCTCGGCCGGCCGATCATCCAGCTTCCGACGGATATTGTCGCCTTTCAGGAGATTGTCTGGGAGGTCAAGCCGGATTTGATTATTGAGACGGGCATCGCCCATGGCGGCTCCCTTATCCAGAGCGCGGCGATGCTGTCCCTGCTGGAATATTGCGAGGCGGTGGAAAGCGGCACGATGCTGGACCCCGCGAAACCGAAGCGCCGCGTGCTTGGCATTGATATCGACATCCGCGCCCATAACCGCGCGGCGATTGAGGCGCATCCCATGGCCGGGCGGATCGACATGTTCGAAGGCTCCTCCATCGCGGCGGAAATGGTGGCCAAGGTCAAGGACTATGCGAAAGGCTATTCCCGCATCCTCATCAGCCTCGACAGCAATCATACCCATGATCATGTGCTGGCGGAGCTGGAGGCCTATGCCCCGCTGACGAGCCCCGGCAGCTATTGCCTTGTCTTTGATACCATCGTTGAGGACATGCCGGAGGATTTCTATCCCGATCGCCCATGGCACCCCGGCAACAGCCCGAAAAGCGCCGTGTTCGAATATCAGAAACAGCTTGAAACCGGCAAGATACTGGCGGCAGACGGCGCGCCGCTGCGTTTTGAGAATAACCAGGCGCTGGAAGACAAGCTGATGTTTTCCGTCACGCCGGACGGCTTCCTGAAACGGGTGTGACGGGCGCGTTTTGATGGGCAATGACCCCCTGAAAATCAGTATTGTGGTGCCGACCCGTAACCGTGCGGAATTCCTGAAATACTGTCTTGAGACCTGCCTTGCCTCCCCCGATCCGGATATCGAGGTGGTGGTCAGCGACAACAACAGCGTTGATGACACCGGCGATGTGGTGGCCGCAATCAGCGATGCGCGCCTTCGCTATGTGCATCCGGGGCGCGATATCAGCATGCGGCAGAATTTCGAATTCGCGCTGTCCCATGCGTCCGGGGATTACGTCATTTTCATCGGCGATGATGATGGGGTCGTCCCGAACGGGATTGCGACCCTGCGTCATCTTCTCCATAAACAGGCGCCCGATGTGGTGATCTGGCGGCATATCACCTATATCTGGCCGCATAAGGAAAATGGCCCGAAGGATGGCCTGCTCAAATTCCGCTACCGGGATTTCTGTGGGCCGCTGAAACGGCTTGATCCGCAGCAGGTTTTTGAGGATTTCTGCGCCGCCCGCCTGATCAACTATCGCGACGGGGCGAATATCTATCATGGCTGCGTTTCGCGCCGGGTGATTGATGCGGTGAAGGCAACGGGCGGGGAATATTTTCAGGGCCAGATCCCCGATGTGAACACGGCGCTGACCAACCTGACGGTGGCGAAATCGCTTTTGTGGATCCGTAATCCGGTGACCATCGCCGGCGCGGGGGAGAAGAGTAACGGCTCCGCCATGAATGCGCCGACAAAGCATACGGACCAGCAGACCAAAATCGCCGAGAATTTCACGGAACTGGCCGAGGCGGACCGCATCGCGCCGGAAATTGATCTCCGCATCCGCTCCATCCCTGCCTATGTCTATGCCAATCTGATGCGGATCAATCAGGATCATCTGGCGGGCCGCGCGGTGATTGACCATGCCCGCTGGCGCGAGGTGGTGATTGCCGACATGCGCAAATTTCCGAAGCAGAACCGCTGCTGGAACGTGCTGGAGGATTTTTTTCTGAAGATGGACCCCGCCTACAGCCGCGTCCCTCTTGCGGATCCGGCGGATCTGACAGAGCGGGAGAAAACTGCCGCCGATGGTGAAATACCATCCAAAAAACGCAAATCCCTGATCGGAAAGAAGGACTTGCAGACGGTCGCGTCGGTTGTCGCCTGGATACAGACGGTGACGGGAAAGCCCTATTCCCCGTCCGCCAACAAGCTGATCGCAACGTTCAAACAACTTGTGAAAGGCCTCGAAATGCGGCGCAATGTCAGCAGGCTGAGGAAATAGGGCATGGAATTTCAGACGTTATGAGGATGCGGTTATGAAAGAGAAAAGGGCTAACCGGCTGCTTAACGGGGCCTATCTGGCGGTGGACGGGGTGACGGGCCGCCTGCTGCCGCCGAAACGTCCGCATATCGTGATCGCCTGCATGCCGAAGACGGCCTCGACCTTTCTGGCGACGGCGCTTGCCGAGCTGCCGGGGATGGAGCAGGCAACCCTCGTCCCCGCATGGGAACAGCGCGAGCAGGAACTCTGCCCCATTCAGCTATCCCATTACAACCGGCGGAAATATGTCGCGCAATGCCATCTGCGCCATAGCCGGGCGACGGAATTTTACGGGCGCAAATATGGCGTCACCTTTGCCGTCCTGATCCGCAACCTGGCGGATTGCGCCATCAGCCTGCGCGATCACCTGCGCGCCGATCCGGAACCGGTGCCTTACGCTTTCTTCAGCGATTTGCAGAAAAACATGCCCGATGACGAGTTTGAGGAGGCGATTGTTCGCCTCGCCCTGCCGTGGTATCTCAATTTTTATGCGGGATGGCGCACCGCGGGCATCGGGGAGCTGTATGATTTCGATGACCTGACGGCGGATACGGCCAGCGTGATGCGCGATGTGCTGCAGCGCGCGAACTGCCCGGCGGAGGATGCGGAGATCAACGCCGCGCTGGAACGGGCCATGGAAAGCACGAAAACCCGCTTCAATGTGGGCAAGGTCGGGCGCGGGCGGAACCTTTCCCGCCGGGGGAAAGAGGCGCTTTCCCGAATGCTCGATTTTTATCCTGAATTTGCCGGTGATCCGCTGTTTATCAAGACACGGGAAAGCCTTGCGGCTTCGGACTAGGCGGTTGGGTCAGACTTTCAGATAGCTTTTAAGCCCATCCACAAGGGAGAGCATCGGCGCGCCCTCCCAGACGGACATTAACCGGCGGTTATCGCCATAAAGGGCGGTGCTCAGCGATGTCTCTTCCACCAATTCGGTGAGCGGCGGGACCAGCGCCTCCTTGCCGAGGAGTTTCGCGGCTTCCAGTGCAATTTCAGGGGGCAGCACGGCCCGGCCGCTGCTGATGTTGACGGTGCCGGTAAGGTCGGAGACGGCCAGCCGTTCCAGCGCGCGGGCCACATCCGTCACATGGATCAGATCAATGCCGTTGCCGGGCGTCTGGAAGGTGGGCAGGCGATCGGCGCAGAGTTCCCGGAAGATGTAGGAGGTGAGCTTGCTGGCGTCCTCGTCGGGGCCATAGGGGAAGAACAGCCGCGCCCAGACAAGGTCAATCTCCTGGCCGATGGTGTGGGCAAGCCGCCGGAAGGCGAGCTTCGAGGCGGCGTAAAGGCTGTCCCCCTCCGCCGTTGAACGATCCTCAACCAGCGCGTCCGGCTGCCATTGATATTCGGCGCAGGACCCGGCCAGCACTGCCCGTTTTCCGCCGGTTTTCACAAAAGCATCCAGCAGATAGGCGCTGGTTGAAACCCAGTGGAAATTCTCGGTCGAGTGCCAGAATTTGCCGGGCGTCGCCTCCCACGCGAGATGGATGAGGTGGCTCGCCGCCGCCTCCTTGATCACCATTTCCATTGAGGGGATGTCATGAAGATCAACGGCGATATGCCGATGCGCCCCGGCGAGCGGAAGCTCTTCATGGCGGGAGAGAGAAATCACCTCCCAGCCGCAATCCAGCATGCGGCGCACCACATGCGGGCCGATAAAACCGGTCGCGCCGGTGACAAGACAGCGCCTCATGGAGACACCTCCCGCAGGAGGGGCAGGGCGGCGTCGCGGTCCGATATCACGGCGGGCGTACCAGGCCAGTCGATGCCGATGTCCGGATCATCCCAGCGAAAGCCGCGCTCATAGCCCGGCGTGAAATGCGGGCTCATCTGGTAGAAGACGTCGGTGTCCGGCTCCAGCGTCAGGAAGCCATGGGCGCAGCCCGCCGGAATGAACAGGGCGGAGCCGTTGTCGCGGCTGAGTTCCGCGCCGACCCAGCGGCCGTAGCTGGGCGAGCCGTCGCGGATATCGACGATCACATCAAACAGGCGACCGGCCGTGCAGCGCACCAGCTTCGTCTCCGCATAAGGCGCCGCATGAAAGTGCATTCCACGTAATGTATATGCCGCTTTATTGTGGGAGAGATTACTCTGCACGGGCAGGAAGCTGATCCCGGCGGCGGCGAATTCGCGGCTGCAAAAGCTGCGGGTGAAATGCCCGCGGTTATCCTCAAGCCGTTCAGGTTCGATCAGATAGGCGCCAGTGATTTTCGTTTCGATAAAGATCATGGCAGGATCGTGAGCGTGGGGATGGGAATGGCGAATTGCCCGCCCCAGGCGCGGATATCCGCCATATCGCGGGAGATTTCATCGGCCAGGTTCCACGGCAGGATCAGCACGTAATCGGGCTTTTCGGCGCGGATTTTCGCGGGATCGAACACGGGGATATGGCTGCCGGGCAGGAAGGTTCCCTGCTTTTCCGGATTGCGGTCAACGACATATTCGATCAGCTCGGGCCCGATATGGCAGAAATTCAGCAATGTATTCCCTTTCGCCGCCGCGCCGTAAGCAGCGACTTTCTTGCCCGCCGCCTTCGCCTGTTGCAGAAAGGCGAGCAGTTGGTCCCGCACATGTTCCACCTTCGGCGTGAAGCCCTCATAGGCCGCGAGGGTTCCCATTCCGGCGGCGGCCTCCTTCACCCGCAGCGCCGTTAGCCGATCCGTCTCTAAATGTTTTTTGGAAGCCTGATGGCAGGCATGGATGCGCAGCGAGCCGCCATGGGTTGCAAGTTCCTCCACATCAAAGACGCGCAGGCCGTGGGCGGCGAGAATTTTCTCCACCGTCAGCAGGGAGAGATAGGAATAATGCTCATGATAGATGGTGTCGAACTGCACCTTCTCAATCAGGTTGAGAAGATGCGGAAATTCGATGGTGAAGACGCCCTCCTCATTCAGCAGGATCGGCACCCCGCCGATAAAATCATTGATATCCGGCACATGCGCCATGACATTGTTGGCAGCCATCAGATCGGCGCGGGGCCCGCTGGCGGTGAGGCGTTTAGCCGTCTCCACCCCGAAGAAGGCGACATCGGTCCTGACGCCCGCGTCCTCCGCCACTTTGGCGACATTGGCGGCCGGTTCAATCCCGAGCACGGGGATGCCTTTTTCAACGAAATGGCGCAGCAGATAGCCGTCATTGCTGGCAATCTCTGCCACCAGCGAGGCGGGGCCGAGATCAAGGGCGGTGATCATCTTCTCCGCATAGCGGCGCGCATGTTCCACCCAACTGCTGGAGTAGGAGGAAAAATAGGCGTAATCGGAGAAGATTTCGGTGGCCGGGACCACATCCTCCACCTGTACCAGAAAGCAGCCGTCGCAGACGCGGGCATGCAGCGGATAGGATTTCTCCCGCGCGATATCCCGCTCTTCGCGCAGATAGCTATTGGCGAGCGGCGTTCTGCCGAGATCGACAAATGTATGGGTCAGTTCCCGATGACAGAAACGGCAACTCAAGGGGCGGGTCATGAACGGGCCTCATAGGCGGTAATCTGGGACAGGGTAAAGTCATACATATCTGCGCCTTCGTTAAATGCCTTGTACCAGTCCACGGTTCGGGCAAGGGCGGTTTCGGCCGTCCAGTTGGCCCGCCAGCCGATGGTCTTGCGAGCGAGGGAGGCGTCGAGGGCGAGATGGGTTTTCTCCGGCGGCTGCGCGGCCTTTTCCAGTGACCAGTCATCAGGGATGCCAAAGGCCGCCTGCACATCGCGGGCAATTTCCCCGACGGTGAGATTTTCGATTTTCTCCGGCCCGAAGTTGAGCGCCTTCGGCACCCCTGCGCCTTTATCCATGGCCAGGGCCTGAAGATAGAGGAGATAGCCGGAGACGGATTCCAGCACATGCTGCCAGGGGCGGGTGGCGCCGGGATATCGCAAAGTGACGCTTTCCCCGTCACGGGCGGCGCGCCAGATATCGGGGATCAGCCGGTCTTCCGAAAAATCACCGCCGCCGATGACATTGCCGGCGCGCGCAGTGGCGACGGGCACATTGTTGTCATAAAAGAAGCTTTTGGCGTAGGAGGCGACGGCAATCTCGCACGCCGCCTTGGAGGCGGAATAGGGATCATCCCCACCGAGTGGGTCGCTTTCCACAAAGGCGCGGCCGCTGTCGTCATTGCGATAGACTTTATCACTGGTGATCATCAGCGCCGCTTTGAGCCCTTCCAGATCGCGTAATGCCTCCATCAGATTTATGCTGCCGGTGACATTGACGGCGAAGGTTTCCTCCGGCTCCCGGTAGGAACGGCGGACAAGCGCCTGCGCCGCCATATGCAGGACAATCTCCGGATTTGCCTCCGTCACGGCATTGGCAAGGGCGCCTTTATCGCGGATGTCGAGAAGATGGGAGGTAAGGGAAAGGCGGGGCTGTAGTATGCCAAACAGGGAAAACTCCCCGTCCGGGGCGAGGGAAATGCCGGTGACATCTGCGCCCATCTTGGCGAGCCAGAGCGCGGCCCACGCCCCCTTGAAGCCCGTATGGCCGGTCAGCAGAACCCGGCGGCCGTTCCAGAAATCGGGATTGACGGCGGCGGCGGTCATGACATGATCCCCGCCGTCAACGCCAGACCCGCCACGGCGCCTTGCCACTCTTCCAGAGCTGGTCGAGAAGGTTCTTCTCGCGCAAGGTATCCATCGGCTGCCAGAAGCCGCGGTGGTGATAGGCGGCAAGCTGCCCATCGGCGGCAAGGCCGGTCAGCGGGTCATTCTCCCACGGCATGTCATCGCCGGAAATACGTGTGAGCACCGACGGCTCCAGCACGAAGAAGCCGCCGTTGATCAGGCCATTATCGCCCGCCGGTTTTTCGGTAAACTGCCGGACCTTGTTATTCTCGATGATGGCGGCGCCGAAGCGGCCGGGCGGGGCGACGGCGGTCAGGGTCGCCTCGCGCCCCTGTTCCTTGTGAAAGGCAATAAGGGCGGCGATATCCACATCGGCCACGCCATCGCCATAGGTCATGCAGAAGGTCTCATCAGGATCGAGATATCCGGCAACGCGCTTCAGGCGCCCGCCGGTCATGGTCGCCTCCCCCGTATCGACGAGGGTGACGCGCCACGGCTCCGCCTTGGCGGTATGATAGGTGATCTCGTTATTTTCCAGATCGAAGGTGACGTCGGAGCGGTGCAGGAAATAGTTGGCGAAATATTCCTTGATGACATAGCTGCGATAGCCGAGGCAGATGATGAAATCATTGATCCCGTAATGGGAATAGATCTTCATGATATGCCACAGGATCGGATATTCGCCGATTTCAATCATGGGCTTCGGCCGGAGATGGGATTCTTCCGATATCCGGGTGCCGAGCCCGCCGGCCAGAATAACTGCTTTCACCGATTTCCCCTTACTGCCCGGAGCCGCCTGTGCCGCGACGGCACATTCCATTGATATGCTTATTTCAATATCGGCGGGCGGTGTCAAGATTGCGCGCCTTTGGCGGAACCGAAGATAATAAGCAGCCGTTTATTAAAACGGACAGTTTCCCGTTGTCAGGGCGGCGGCATTTTCCCTATGCTGCGGATTGGTCAATAATAATAAAAATGTAGCGCTATGGTAACGGGAAGAAGCGGTCTCGATCAGCTCGAAGGCCAGATCAGGCGGGATTTCCGCTACCTTAACTATCCGCCGGATAACTGGGTGAAGCCGATGTCGGGGCCGGATGGCGCCAGTGTCGCCGATGTGGTGATCATCGGCGGCGGCATGTGCGGCATGGCCGCGGCGTTTGGCCTGCGGCGCGAGGGGATCCAGAATTTTCGCATATTTGATGCGCGGGACGCCGGGGCAGAAGGGCCGTGGGTGACGACAGCGCGCATGCGCACCCTGCGCTCGCCGAAACGGCTTGCCGGGCCCAATCTCAACCTGCCGAACCTCACCTTCCGCATGTGGTGCGTGGCAAAATATGGCCGCGAGATGTGGGAAAGCTTCGAGTATATCCCGCGTGAAATGTGGATGGAGTATCTGATCTGGTACCGCCATATCCTGGACATCCCGACAGAGAATAATCATCGGCTGGAGCGGATTGAGCCGGAAGGAGACCTCCTCCGGCTGCACCTTCAAGGGCCGGACGGGCCCGTCACTCTGCTCGCCCGTCATCTCGTGCTGGCGACCGGGCGCGCCGCCTTTGGCGGATGCCGCATCCCGGCGGTTTTCGAGGATATTCCGCCGTCTCTCATCGCCCATACGGAGGAGGCGATTGATTTCTCTGCAATGGCGGGGAAACGGGTGCTGGTGATCGGCGGGGCAGCCTCGGCGGTGGATAGTGCCGCGGTGGCGCTGGAACAGGGCGCAGGGGAGGTGCATCTGCTGATGCGCGCTACCGAGATTCCCCGCGTCAACAAGTTCAAGAATACAGCCTATCCCGGCTTTTTCCGCGGAACCCTCGCCCTCGATGACGCACGGCGCTGGCGGTTTCTTCATTACAGCCTGGCAAGCCGTATCGCGCCGCCCCGTCTCTCCATGCTGCGGCTGAAGGAATATGACAATTTCCATATCCACAAGGGCGTCTCTGTCCGCCAGGCGGCGGTGACAGATGGCGCGGTGCAGCTTGACAGCGGGGACAGGAAATTCACGGGCGATTTTGTCATCCTCGGTACCGGCTATGCCATTGACATGACGCGGCAGCCGGAGCTGGCCGCACATGCAGGCGATATCCGGCTGTGGCGCGATCATTTCATGCCGCCCGCCGGGCTGGAGAGTGACGAGCTCGGCCGCTTCCCCTATCTCGGCCCCGGTTTCGAGTTTCTGGAAAAGGAGCCGGGCGCGGCGCCGCATCTGGCGCGCATCCATCTGTTCAACGCGGCCAGCATGCTCAGCCATTCCGGCATCAGCGCCGATATTCCGGGCGTCAATGTGGGAGTGGAGCGGCTGGTGAATGCGCTGGCGAGCGCCTTTTTCACGGAGGATGCCGACCGGCATCTCGCGGATCTCTACGCCTATGCCGAGCCGGAGCTGCTGGGTGATGAATGGCGGGAAGACTGAACCGGACGGCTTCGCAAACAGATAAGCCCTCAAAGACAGGGTGTCTTCAAGGGCTTATGTGGTGCCGCCACCAGGAATCGAACCCGGGACCTGATGATTACAAATCAACTGCTCTACCAGCTGAGCTATAGCGGCGTAAGGCTGGCTGGAAAATAGTCAGCTTAGCCCCCTTCGACAAGTAAAAAATACACAAAATTTCCGCCCCCGCCAATGGCGCGAAATCCGGGTCATTTTTTGCCGGTGAGGCGGCCCGGCCGATCGAGCTCATAGAAGGCGATGGCCGCCGCGTTCGAGACATTGAGGCTTTCGATTTGCGGGCCGATGGGCAGCTTCGCCAGCAGATCGCATTTCTCGGCGGTCAGGTGACGCAGGCCCTTGCCTTCGGAGCCGAGAATGAGCGCAACCTTCTGAAGACCCTGCGCGGCCTGCTCCAGCGTCTTGTCGGCCTTGCCATCCATCCCGATTCGCCAGTAGCCACGATCGGCGAGCTGATCAAGGGCGCGGGACAGGTTGCCGACGCGGATGACCGGCACAGTCTCGAGTGCGCCTGAGGCGGCCTTCGCCAGCACGCCGGTGACCGGCGGGGAATGCCGGTCCGGCACGATCAGCGCCTTGACATTGAAAGCGGCGGCGGAGCGCAGGATCGCGCCGACATTCTGCGGGTCCGTCACCTGGTCGAGCACGGCGACAACGGCCGGTTCCGTCTCCTCCGCGCCGGGCAGATCCTCAATCGCAGGCTCGGCCAGCGGGGCGGGCAGCAGGGCGATGCCCTGATGGATGGCATTTTCGGGCAGCAGGGCGGCGAGGGCGTCCTTGTCGAAAAATTCCGGCGCGATGAGGGACTGGATATGCCCCTGCAGATCGGGATCAAAGGCGTCGAATTTCGCGCGGGTCACGACGAGGCGGCGCAGCTTGCGGCGCGGGTTGGCAAGGGCGGCGAGCACGGCATGATCGCCATAAAGCCAGCTTTCCTGCCCCTGCGGCGCCTTGCCGCCGTGCGGCGCGCGTGCGCCGGGGCGACCGGCGGTGCCGGCGGCGGCTCTGCTTTTCTTCATGCGCGGGTTTGCTGGCTTGCTTCTTGACATGGCGTTGCTTATATTGCGCTTCACATGTTGCAACAAGCCAGCATTTTCCGGCGGGCCGAAAAAAATTGCCTTATCGTTAAAAAAACTTTCTTTTTCGGTTGACTTTATTCGTGAATTTTCGATAGTGCCGGTCACCTTCGGCGTATACCGGAGGAGATGCTTGTGCGGAGGGATGCCTGAGTGGTTAAAAGGGACGGACTGTAAATCCGTTGGCACTGCCTACGTTGGTTCAAATCCAACTCCCTCCACCACCTGCATGAGATGGATTGATGTCGTGGAGCTGGCATCACTGATGCGAAACAGGGCGGGTGTAGCTCAATGGTAGAGCAGCAGCCTTCCAAGCTGAATACGAGGGTTCGATTCCCTTCACCCGCTCCAAGCGCTGACCGGCGCTCTAAATACGGTCAACGAAATTTTGATGCCGGAATAGGGAATATCCGGTGTTTTGGGCTGAGTAACTTTTGCTTCGGGACGACGGAAAATGGCCAAAGAGAAATTTGATCGCAGTAAACCGCATGTAAACATTGGGACGATTGGTCACGTTGACCATGGCAAGACGACGCTGACGGCGGCGATT
>NZ_NZMB01000021.1 GCF_002694385.1 Sneathiella sp. | reverse complement strand
CAAGATACCCGAAACTGTCAGGCCGATACCGACTGCCGATAAAATCCCAATACGTTCCTGAAAGAAAGTCACCCCTATGATTAGCCCGAAGATTGGTACTAGAAAACTAAATGCATTGGCGCGGTTCAGTTGCACTTGTCCTAGCACGCGGCACCATAACCAATAGGCTAATGCAGTTCCTGGCAGAGCCAGACCCAAGAGGCTTAAAATAAAAGGTGTGTTCCAGGTTATTTGGGTCTCTTCGGTAAAAAAGGCGATCAGTGCAAGAAAGCAACTCCCGAGGACGAGTTGCCAGCCCATTGCACTAAGGGCGTCTAAGCACCTTGTCGACTGTCAGGTTATAGGTTTTCGCAATACTCAAGCCGGGCACAAGAGCAATCCCTGCGGCCATCGCAAGGCCAAACCACGCCTTTTGCATGAATGAATTTCTCATCCTGCTGTTCCTTTCTTTTTTGAAAAGTTGGAATGCGCAGCCGCTAGGGGCTGCGCAAAGCATTTACTCAAAGTGAACCTCACCCATCATGCCGGAGGCATAATGACCGGGAACATTGCAGGCGAATTCCAGTTCGGCATCATCCGAAAATTTCCAGATGACTTCCGCCGTTTCCTTCGGCTCCAACAGCACACTATTCGGATCGTTATGTTCCATGGTCTTGCCATTTCCCATATCCATCTTCATCATGTCCCGGTTGATCTTGTCGGCTTCCAGAACGCCATGCTCCATCATCATCATCATTTCTTCCTGATGTGCAGCGTGCATGGCGGCTGTCCCGATGTTGAATTCATGCACGAATTCTCCGGTATTGATGATCTTGAAGCGAACCGTTTCACCTTTCTTGATGGAAATCTCTTCCGGTTCGTAATAGTTGTCCCCCATCTCGATCTCGATGGTTCTAGTGACGTCTGCGGCGTTACCGGGGATACCAATTCCCGATTTCCCGCCGTGACCGCCATCGTGGGTGCCGGCTGCCCAAGCAAGAGCGGAACTCAGGGCAACAACAGCTGTGAGGGTTACACCGGCAAAGCCGGACAAAAATGTACGCTTAATTTTCATAGTCTAGTTCCTATTCAAGTCTCCACAAGCGAACCACAACTAAGTCAGGCAGGGAGACAGATTCAAATTTCAATAGTCGAAGTTTGGAAAAGGCGCATAACCGCATTGACAGCACAATCATGGCTGTCTTGAGAAATGGCCTAAAAGAGGAACTAAATCTTTGGTGGGTGCTCGGGCGGCGCAGAAGCGAGGGAAAGTACTTGCACGGCAATGACGTCAAACGGCGTTTTAATTCCGAATGTCGTTGTTGTTACTTGAAAATTCGCGGGCAAGCCAATCGCACAAGAGACCATGCCACATTTTTCGATATGATTATGCCGGTCAGTTTCATGACTTTTAGACAAATCACCCGTCGCTGAAACCATAAAATGAGAAGGGCTCTCATTAGCCTCGTGACTTTCGGCAGAAGGTATTATCGCAAAAACATTAAGCACAACAGCGAGAACCATAAAAATGCTCACGCCTTTCCTGCGCCAGTTTTGTTTTCGGTGGTCTATTTTCAAAAATTGCACTTACATAAAACTGAGAGTTTGGAACATTTATATATAACCTCTGCCTCGTATTTTCAATCGGCAACCCGGAACTTATTATCGTCATTGCGAATAAACTTCACAACCAAACTTAACCTCTTTATTCTATCTAGCGCTTGGTGAAATGAAGTATTGACCAATCGGTAAGCACAGAGCCGGATCATTCCGCCCAAAGGGTGGATCTTACACTTTGCGGCAATATACTGATTTCGTCCTGTACACCCTTCACACCTGGCACATTTTCAACCGCAATACTGACCGCCTTTTTTTCTGCTTCAGATTCAACTGCACCCCATAAATGGGCAATTCCGCCGGAGACAACGACACTCACAAACTCTCGGCGGATATCGGCTTCTGATAGTACAGCCTCGACAGCTGCTTTGAGCGCTACATCATCTGCCGAAGTACCATTCCCCGCTTGGAAGGCGACAAGACCTTGCAACAAATCGGCACGGCTAACAATACCAATTAACCTATCATTACGAAGCACGGGAAGACGCTTGATGCGGTGTTTTTCGAGCGTTTTGGCTACTTCTTCCAATGGAGCATCTGGACCGATGGAGAATAGATCGGACGTCATGATATCTCTTGCATGACCACCATGAGATTTGATGTAGTTTATCGCCCTTTCTTCCGGGCTGGCGACAAGGCTCAGCCACCAGGACGGATGACGATCGGTTCCCGTCTCAGAACGTCGCATAAGATCGCCTTCACTCACGATGCCGAGGATTTGGCCATTTGCGTCAACGACAGGGACGGCACTTATTCTACGCTCTAACAATAGCTTTGCGATCTCCTGTATACTCGTGTCAGGCTGCACAACCGCTACTGTCGTCGTCATTATATCTTTTACTTGCATTGAACTTTACCTCCTGGATTATTGCGTGTTCTCTCATTATGTAGCCTCAGGTCGACGATCAGTGAAACACCATCCCTTCGATGTGAAAGCCTGCGTCGACATGGAGGACTTCCCCCGAAATAGCGCTCGTATAATCACTCGCCAGCATAAGCGCCGTACGCCCCACCTCGCTGCTGTCAACCGTGCGCCGCAGTGGCGCTTTACGAATGGTCTCGTTCAACAATTCGTCGAAATGTTCGATACCTGAGGCAGCGCGTGTCGCAACCGCCCCGGCTGAGATTGCGTTCACCCGGATGGCCTTGCCTCCGTGTTCATGGGCCAGATAGCGCACCGATGCTTCGAGTGCGGCTTTCACCGGCCCCATCACATTGTAATGGTCGACCACTTTCTCGGCACCGTAGTAGCTGAGCGTCGTCAAACTACCACCTTTGTCCATGAGAAGTTCAGCAAGGTTCGCCATGCGGATAAAAGAGTGACACGAAATAAGCATAGATTCAGCGAAGCCTTCTCCCGAGCAATCGGTCAACCGACCATGGAGATCTTCCTTCCGGGCCCAAGCGATCGCATGAAGCAGAAAATCCAAACGACCCCATTTCTGCCTGATCGCTGCAAATACGGCTTCCAGTTGCTCCGATTCCGCAACATTGCAGGGTAGAAAAAGCTGCGCGTCTACCTCTTGCGCAAGCGGCTCAACGAAGGGCTTGGCCTTGTCGTTCAGATAGGTGATGGCAAGATCGGCGCCTGCATTCCGAAAATGCTGCGTCGCCGACCAGGCCAAGCTGTGTTCATTGGCGATTCCCACCACCAACCCCTTTCGGCCTTTCATATCGATGAGTTCCATTTTACGCTTTTTCCCTTCTTTGGCCAAGCTGTCCGGACGAAATCCGCCTTGCCACGGGTAATACTATTGAGGGACGAGAAACACTGGCGACCGATAAGGGCGCAGCCTGGGTCAGGGCTTTAGCACGTAGACGCCTCACCCAACTGCCGATACCCTTACGCGCCACCCCCAACACAGGGGCTTGCTTGGCCTTGCCGCGACCGTGTTCTAAAACATGGACGCCATCGCCAAAACACATCATCACAAAAATGATCACGGCCCAAACAATTAGGTAAAAAAGCGTATTCATCAAATCTGCCCGCCGCTACTTTTTCCCGTACCGGTTTTCGAAGCTGCGAGACCTTCATTTGCGGGCTGCTTCGTGCGGCTTTCCGCAATGGGACTTTCGACCTCGTTCTCAACCGCTTTCTTGCTAGGACCGCAGCAGCATCCAGCCTTCTTCTCCGGCCGTTCCGTAGGGCTTTCACGCGTGGGAAGATCAATCATATTCCCGGTCGCCTCCTCCACCAGACCGGCGCAGCATTTGGACGTGATCTCAGCAAGTTCCCCCACATGGTTGGCGAGCGCGTCGAAGAGATCGCGATAGGCTTCGACTTGCCGTTCGAAGAGAGCTTTTGGATCCGATGCACCTTCGCCCGGCTCGAAAGCCACACTGATGTGATCGGCGCGGGATCCAAGGAATTCGGCCTGACGCCTAGTAACCATTTCCGTCGTATCGAACATGAGATTTGTCATGCTCCGAAGCGTTTCAACATTGCGCATTTGCAGGGCCGTCATAGCTTCGAGGTCAAGCCCCCGATAACGCAGAACCGCCGGATTGGTGTATTTGGATTTATCTAGCATGATCGACTCCTTCAAGTGATATATCTGATCGAGAACGGGTGGCCTGAAGCTGATGCGCAGCGATGCTCCAAAACGTTCAAGTCGTTGTTCAAATAATAGACGGTCCGGGGACTTATTCGTTACAGTTCGGATGATCACGGCCCGATCCCCAAACGAATATGGCCGGCGTAGCCGAATTCGCAATCGAGATAGCCATGTATTGAGCAAGTCCGACAGGTCTCTTCTAGCCGCTGCCGCAGAGCCTGGCGAGCCCGATGTAGACGCACCCGAACATTGCTCTCCGTCACGCCAAGCGTGTCAGCGATATTTTGGCGAGACTCGCCAATCAAGTCGGCACGCCATAGGATATTCGCATATTCCGACTTCAAGGTCGGAAGTAGCTTGTAAAGGCACATACAGACCATGAGATCGAGATCGCCATTGGCATCGCCCGTTAAGAGCACCGATTCCTGGTAGTCGTATTCTGCGTTTGTTTGGCGCCTTTTACCCTGAGCGCGATAATAGTCAATCAAACTCGTCTCCAGCACCCGCCGCATCCAGGCTCGCAGCTTTTCCGTATCGCGAACATCATCTATTCTGGTGAGCACTTTGACGTAAAAATTATGCAAGACGTCGGCCGCCTCGTCCTCATTGCCGAGTCGCCACGCGAGAAAGCGAAAGAAATCCTGTTGAGTCTCTACCATGACCGCATGGACGGCATCTCGTGGTGATTCACTGCTTTTGTTGTCCGTCATGTTCCTAGCTTGCTTCGTAAATATGGCGAGTGACCGCCTTCTCCTATGGCCACACACATGTCGAAAACAGCGTGATCGCCAGATGGTGAGCGGTGGCTTGCCCAGTCTTCAGTGACCGCCATGTTTTTCCTCGGCGGTCCAGCGTGACAAAAAGAAACGCTCGTAGACGAACACAGCGGCAATGGAACCGAGCGCGATGACCACGATCAGCGGATCTGATTGCAGCTTCATGCCACCAAAAACGCCGAGCACAATCACGTCGAGCGCGATAGCCGTCATCAATACCCAACCGCTTGCGCCGATCTCGTGGCGCAGTCGACGGAACACCCCCCAATGGATCAAGATATCCATCACCAAATAGAAGAAGGCGCCGAGCGACGCGATCCTGCTAAGATCGAAGAACACCGCCAACATCGCCGCGATCACAACTGTGTAGACCAGAGTATGTTCGCGGATCGGACCGGACATGCCGAAATGGCTGTGCGGAATCATTTTCATGTCGGTCAGCATCGCCAGCATGCGCGAGACGGCAAAGACGCTTGCGAGCACGCCCGAGGCAGTGGCGACAATCGCAAGCGCGATGGTGAAGTAGAAACCATAAGGGCCAAAGGCAGGCTCCGCCGCTTCGGCCAGGGAGTAATCTTTGGCGGCGACGATTTCCTCAAGCGAGAGGCTTGAGCCGACCCCGAATGCGACCAGCAGATAGACCGCCACGCAGATCGCAATGGAAAGGACGATCGCGCGACCGACATTACGGTGTGGATCAACGATCTCAGCGCCGCTGTTGGTGATCGTGGTGAAGCCCTTGAACGCAAGGATCGACAGCGCGATTGATGCCGTAAAGCCGGCGATCGGCACGGTTTCAGACGATCCGGAAGCGGGCCCGAACGAAAAGCCGCTGACGGCGAGCGCCGCAATGCCGAAGACCGCGATGCCGCCGATTTTCAGGAATGCCGTGATGATCGAAAACAGGCCGATAGAACGGTTTCCGGAGATGTTGACGAAATAGGCGAATGCGATCAGTCCAACGGCAAGCGCCGGCACAAGGAAACTGTTCGTCTCCAGATCGAAGGGCCTGAGAACGTAAGTGCCGAAGGTCCGCGCAACGAGGCTTTCGCTGATAACCATAGAGAGCGCCATCAGCAAAGACGCCGCCGCCGCGATCGCCCCCGTACCATAAGCCTTCTGCAGGATCATCGCGATTCCGCCAGCGGACGGAAAGGCGTTCGACATCTTCACATAGGTGTAGGCGCTGAACCCGGTGACGATCCCACCTGCGATGAAAGAAAGTGGAAACCACGGGCCCGCAAGTTCTGCGATCTGACCGGTAAGCGCAAAGATCCCTGCCCCGATCATAACGCCGGTGCCCATCGAGACGCCGCCGATCAGTGTGATGCTATTCGCTTGGTAGTCAGATTTCATCCTGCCCTCTCGGTTACTTTAAAAATATACTTTAGTTTAATTGTCATCTATGGACGCCGCTCGAAACTCAAGAGGTTTGTCTGACAGTGCCCTCACGCGGCCGCGTCATCACTGCCGTCTCGTGAAGCGGCCGCGAGTTGACGCCAGCGGCCCCAACGAGGGATGAACATTGGCACCTGCCGCTGATAGGCGCGGTAAGCTTCGCCGAACTGCTTGAGTACCTGCTGTTCCTCTCGCAGAGCCAGCCATGTGTAGACAAGCACGATCACTGGAAAGAAACCGACCGAGAAAAGCGTTGGCCAATGCACCACGCCTTCTCCGAACAGGGCAATAAACAGCCCCGTGTACTGCGGATGCCGCACATACGCATACAAACCGTCTGTCACCAGACGGTTTTCGCCTCGTGCCTTGTGAACCTGACGCCACCCCTGAATAAAGAGACCTATCCCGATAAAGGCGAGCGCATAGCCTAGCAGCATTGAGATTAACATGCCGGTTTCGCCTAACCCTACCAGGGTCGACCATAAGCTGGCGCTTACATATTCGCTATCCAGACCGAAAAAACGCACCAACAGATAGATGGTGAGCGGAAAGCCATACATTTCTGCATAAAGCGCGATGATAAAGGCCTGAACCACCCCGGCGCCGACCCATTCCCGCCAGTTCTTCGGCGCGAAATTGCGATAGAAAAACCAAGTCACCAAGACGATAACGATCAGTGCGATGCCCCAGGTTCCTGCGTGGTTAAACGATTCATTCATGGTTTGATCCATCTGTATCCCGGCCGATTGTTGGTCTTTGGCTTGCCTGGCTCGGATCCAGCACATCGCTGTCCGACTGGGACATACATTGGATTGACGCCGGCGTCGCCCGCCCAATAAAGGTGATTACAAAGAAAAGTCCAAGGCTCATTCCGAGTGCCGCAACCGGCAGTTGAAAACTGGGGCGGCTTCTTATGCGGAATTCGTGACGCATCTCAGAAGTATTTTCTGCGACTAGGTCAAGCATGTGTCGTCTCCGATCCAGAGGATAACAATTGTAAGTTCTCGATACCGAGATACGTTTCTGAGCCTACCTCAAAGACTTCACGACACTCTCGCGGACACAGATAATAAGCAGAACCATTGTGAACAGTCGATTTCGCGTTATTTGTGTTCACTTGTGTGCCGCAGACAGGATCTATATCGCGTGCTGGAACGACCCAAAGCATTTCCTGCGATTTATACGATGGGGAGATCTGTTCATCTTCAGAATGCTTGTGCTTTGATTTATAGCCCATGATATGTGCGCCACAAAAAAATCGCATCATTAAAAAAAAGAAAAGTGAACTCATTTTGTTCGCTATCCGTGCATTGAAATTTATAGTTTGACGCAACTATACTTATTTAGTCGGAATGACATGTCGAGGCGATGACCGCGTATTTCGGTCACATTTGATGACAGATTAAGAAGCGGTTACAAATTGTTACAAATGCGTCGATCGAGCAAAGAAGAAAGCCGGTTAGAGCGGCAAATATGCCTCAACTCTCAGGCCGTCTTCCGCGCAGTTTCGTATGATGACGTCGCCACCGTAACTATGGAAAGTTGATCGCGCAATTGACAGGCTCAGAAATTGCCTGGTGTTGTTCTGAACAAAGCTAATGAAAAAGCGACGGGATGATGTCCTGTCTGGATGCGCTCCTATGGCAAGGTAAAAATGTGATGCTTTTTG
The DNA here is from genome assembly GCF_002694385.1 of Sneathiella sp. Lineage (GTDB taxonomy): Bacteria > Pseudomonadota > Alphaproteobacteria > Sneathiellales > Sneathiellaceae > Sneathiella. The sequence continues at coordinate 173,610 of NZ_NZMB01000021.1, read as the reverse complement.
GCGGCGGGTTGCGACCATGTCTCCGGCCTTTAAACGCGGCTTTTATCTTACAACCGCTGACCTGAGGCTTTTCGCGAGAACTGAATCCTATCAGACTATCGCGCCTGAGTGACGCAAGACAGCACCTCGGGTTTTTCAGTCCTGACGATTTCCATTTCGCCTTTGTTTCACATCATCACCGCAAGGCGGATGATCTCGGGCGACGTCTTGAAATAGCGGAATGGGTTTTTATTTATCATATTCCAAGGCTAGATCGCATTCAACCCCGTCTCGAGCTATTTTCTTATGATGGGATGGACGCCTCCTGTTCGGGCGTTAGTTGCGCCATAATGGAAGTTGCAGAACTTCATCGGCAGGAGGCGACCATGACAGATATTACGACAATAGGGCTGGACCTGGCAAAGACTGTGTTTCAGGTTCACGGGGCCGATAAGGATGGCAGGCCGGTGCTGCGCAAGAAACTGCGCCGGGGACAGGTATTGGGGTTCTTTGCCGGATTGCCACCGTGCCGGATCGGGCTGGAGGCCTGCGGCAGTGCCCATTACTGGGCTCGCGAGTTGCAGGCGCTTCGTCATGAGGTGCGACTGATTCCGCCGCAATATGTGAATCCGTTTGTGAAGACCAACAAGAACGATGCCTGTGATGCGGAGGCGATCTGTGAGGCGCTGCTGCGCCCAACGATGCGTTTTGCCCCGATCAAGAGCGCTGAGCAGCAATCCATATTGATGCTGCACCGGGCTCGGGAATTGCTGGTGCGCCAACGCACCATGCTGATCAACGCGCTTCGGGGCATTGCGACGAGTTCGGGCTGATCTCTGCGCAAGGTGCTTCCAAAGTGACCGACCTGATACACATCATCCATGATTCAGAGGATACTCGTCTTCCCGATCTGGCCCGCGAAGCTCTCGGTCTTTTGGTTGAGCAACTCAATGTAGTCCGGGCCCAGGCCAAGGCATTGGAAGCAAGGCTTCTGGCCTGGCACCGATCAAACGGGGCAAGTCGCCGACTGGAGACGATCCCCGGGGTTGGAGTGATCACCGCAACAGCCCTGGTGGCAACGATCGGTGACGGTAGCCAGTTCCGCTCGGGACGGCAACTCTCAGCCTGGCTCGGTCTTGTCCCCAGGCAACAGTCGAGTGGGGGCAAGAACAAGCTGGGACGAATATCAAAACGGGGAGATGGGTACATCCGGCGCCTGCTTGTGCACGGCGCCCGAACTGTGCTGCGTTGGCATCGCGTGAGGCCGGAAACAGGTGCCGGTTGGAGCGATCAACTTCTGGCCCGTCGACCTAACAACGTCGTCCTTGTTGCGATGGCCAACAAGACGGCGCGGGTCGCCTGGGCACTGCTCAGGCATCAGCGCGATTATCAGGCGGTGTCTGCGTAACGGGCAGGATCAGATTGCGAGGGGACTCACGATGTGATGGCGAAACAGGGTCAACCGGGAGCGATCAAACCCGCGGCATTGTCCGAGTTCAAAGCTCGATCTTCTGACTGGGCGTCGCTCCTTCGGATTCCATCAGGGCCAGCGGTTATCGTACCGCAACGAAAGGCCGGATACATGACTGCAAACTCGTCGAGCCACCAAATCAGAAATCTCTTGCAATTCAGGAGGCGTCCATACGTGACAATGCCCGATCCCCTTTGGCAATGTCACCGCCAATGGCGTTGCTTTCCCATGCTGGTATCGGTAGATAGAGTGGATGGAATGAGCTCTGCCGTTTCTGGCCCGAATTTGGCGTCAGTTGGATAAAAAAGAGGGACCCAAAATGACCGCGACCAAAAAGATTGAACTGGCCCTTCAGGGTGGTGGTTCCCACGGCGCCTATACCTGGGGCGTTCTGGATCGGATTTTGCAGGATGACCGGATCGAGATCGCAGCAATCAGTGGCACCAGCGCCGGTGCGATGAATGCTGTTGCGCTGGCAGATGGCCTGACTCGTGGCGGGCGCGGCGGAGCGCGTGAAGCGCTCGACGGATTTTGGCGCGCGATCAGCGACGCGGCCCGGTTCAGCCCGATCAAACCCGGACTGATAGACCGGATATTTGGCCGCGGTAGCCTTGATGCCTCTCCCGGTTACATCGGGATGAACGCATTGGCACGTCTGGCTTCGCCGTATCAATTGAACCCATTTGACCTGAATCCATTACGCGACGTGCTTGAAAAGCAGGTTGATTTTGATCGGGTAAACGAATGTGCGACCACTAGTCTATTCGTGACTGCCACCAACGTCCGCACCGGCTTGCCAAGGGTATTCCGTCAGGGTGAAATCACGTTGGATGTGGTCATGGCGTCGGCCTGTCTTCCCGATATGTTCAAAGCAGTGGAGATTGGTAATGAGGCTTATTGGGACGGTGGCTATACCGGTAACCCAGCGCTGTCTCCGCTGGTCGACGAAAGCGATTGTCGCGATATGGTGATCGTCCAGATCAACCCCATCCGGCGCGACAACGTGCCGACTACCGCCATAGAGATCCGCGACCGCATGAATGAAATCACGTTTAATTCCAGCCTGATCAAGGAATTGCGCTCGATCGCGCTGTTACAACGCATCATCAACACCGAGGGGCTGGAGGCCGAACGCTATCGTGACATGCATCTGCATCGCATCGGCGGCGAAGGGCTTGAGCATTTATCGTCTTCTTCCAAGATGAACTCCCGGTTGGATTTCCTGCTGCAATTGCGTGATTTGGGACGTAATTCTGCTGAAACTTGGATCAAGACCAACTTCGCGGCGTTGGGAGAGCGGTCAACCTTCGATCCTGAAACGCTCTTCGAGGGATCTCTTCGCCTTCCTGAAGCCTCCGAATGTAAAGACAAAGGTACCTCATGACCGGGTTTGCTGGTATTCTTCTGGCTCTGGGATTGTTGATTTTTCTGGCCTATCGCGGCGTTTCGGTATTGCTCCTGGCGCCGTTGCTGGCGATGGTCGCCGCCAGCTTTGCCGCCGCTCCCCTGCTGGGGCTGTACACCCAGGTCTTTATGACTTCGGCAGGCGGCTTTGTCATCTCGTTCTTTCCGCTGTTCTTGCTGGGCGCGATCTTTGGCCGGTTGATGGACGATAGCGGCGCAGCAAAGTCCATCGCTGCGGGTTTGGTCGCGCGGTTTGGGGACAGGCAGGCGATCCTGGCCGTGGTGTTGGCCTGCGCGATCCTGACGTATGGCGGTGTATCCTTGTTTGTCGTGGCCTTTGCGATCTACCCGATCGCCGCCTCGTTGTTTCGCGAGGCCGACATCCCCAAGCGGTTGATCCCGGCAGCGATTGCGCTGGGAGCATTCACATTTACCATGACCGCATTACCAGGAACACCGGCTATCCAAAACGCGATCCCGATGCCCTATTTCGGTACGACTCCCTTTGCCGCCCCAGGCATCGGAATTCTGGCCGCTCTGGTCATGTTCGGAGCGGGTCAGTGGTGGCTGATGCACCGCGCGGCGCGGGCGCGGGTACGCGGCGAAGGTTATGGGGCGCATGACGAAGCGACCTCGGAACCGGATGACGCGATGCGGCAACGCTCGGCTGGCGAAGGCTATGATCTTGGGGAAATCAACACCACTAACACGACGGCTGTACCGGTCACTGCTCTGCCGGGATTTTCGCTTGCAGTGCTGCCTGTCTTCGTCGTGATCACCGCCAACTATGTGTTCTCAGGCATCGTGATCCCGTCCTGGCACGTCGAATATCTGTCCGAGCCGCTTTACGGCGCCGTCGGCCTGCCGGATGTACTCGGGCTGTGGTCGATCATTCTGGCGCTTTGTACGGCCATACTGGTACTGATTGTCCTGAACTGGAAGCGTCTAGCATCCTTACGAAAATCGCTGGATGCCGGGGCCAACGCCTCGGTTCTCCCGATCTTCAACACCGCGTCGCTGGTCGGCTTCGGAGCCGTCGTGGCCGCTTTGCCCGCCTTTGCGACGCTGCGCGAGGTTGTTTTGGGCATGGGCGGCGATAATCCTTTGATCTCACTGGCGGTCGCGGTCAACATTCTTGCCGGGGTCACCGGGTCGGCTTCGGGCGGCATGAGCATCGCGCTGTCCACCCTGGGCGATACCTACCTTGAGATGGGGCAAGTGGCGGGCATTGCGCCCGAAGCCCTGCACCGGATAACTGCGATTGCCACAGGTGGGCTGGATGCCTTGCCGCATAATGGCGCGGTGGTGACGCTACTGGCAATATGCGGGCTAGCCCACCGCGACTCTTACGGCGATCTTGCGATGGTCGCGGTCATATTCCCGCTGGTCTCGTTGGTCGTGGCCATCGCCGCAGCGACTATATTCGGCGCCTTCTGAAAAAAGGGCGGGCTCTTCGGTTTCCCATCCGGCCGAAGGCCAAGCATCTGAATGTCTGCCCGGACTCGTATCATTCGCCCACTAGGCCGGGTACTTACGAGCGCTGGGCGGCAGCATAGAGCCGAGCACGTTTTCTATCTCACTGAGGGTCATTTTCAGCGGGGTTTTCCCCGATGTAATCAAAAACTCTGCCCGCGGTGCTGTCAGACAAATGCGGCCTCGTCTCTGTTTGGCGCAAAATGGCATGAAAGCTCTTCTGTTATGCCGCGCTAAGTTGCTGCCACTCGGCTAGTGCGGCATTTTGTTGAAGCTTGAATGTTTCTCGGTTGTTTAGGTGACGTTCATGGTTGAAGTAGTTATGGACTGATGCGTAAATAGAAACAAATTTCTGCAAACTTCACAAGCGTCTAAACTTTAGCATTGCGTATTCTCGTCGCCGGAATGGCAGGTGAGAATTTTCACAGCGATTGTTCTTCCAACAGCCAGTTTCTTGCGATGCCTCATTTCCAATCATCGTCATTGCGGCACGATATGAACGTAATCTGTCCGTTACTATTTCTTGCGGTTTTCCATACCGTTTCATAAGTTTCTTAAGAAAAATCAGCGGACTGTTTCATGGCTGATATCAATGCCGCGCTCATGAAGAAAATCTTCGATGTTGCGAAGCGAAAGGGGAAATCTGACATACATCATCACCGCCAGGCGGATGATCTCAGGCAATGTATTGAAATAGCGGAATGGATTATAATTTTTCATTCCAGGATTCTATGGAATTTGAGATGCCCCTAGTTTGTTAGACACCACTGTTCATCAAATTGTACTGTTCTTCGTAGTTTACAGGTGACAGCATCCCGTTGTTAGTATGTTTGCATGTTGGATTGCAGAACATCTCAATGTAATCGAACACATCTGATCGTGCCTCAGCACGTGTTGCATAGGTTTTCCGCCGTATCCTTTCTCTTTTGAGTAGTTGGAAGAAGCTCTCAGCTACAGCATTGTCATGGCAATTGCCGCGCCGGCTCATGCTGGCCTCAAGGTTATGTGTTTGCAGGAAAGTTTGCCATTCCTGACTGGTGAATTGGCTGCCTTGATCAGAATGAATGATTACTTTCTGCGTTGGCTTGCGCCGCCAGACCGCCATCAACAGGGCCTGCAAGGCAAGATCTGTCGTCATCCCTGATTGCATTGACCAGCCGATAACACGGCGGGAAAACAGATCTATCACAACCGCTAGATAGCTCTACCCTTCATGGGTCCGAATAGTAGGTAATATCTGTGACCCGCACCTGGTCCGGAGTGTTTGTCTCAAACTTCTGTGCAACCTTGTTGTCTGCAATAATGGCAGGCCTGCCACTGTATCTTCCTGGCCGCCGCTTATAGCCAAGTTGTGCTTTGATCCCTGCAAGGCTTGCCAGACGCGCCACACGATTTGCTGAACATTCTTCGCCCTGATCTCGCAAGTCATGATGCAGTTTGCGATACCCATAGACTTTGCCACTGGCAAGCCAAGCCTTCTTGATAAGCTCCGTCTGCCGTGCGTCCTCACGGGCACGACTGCTGATCGGGCGCCTGAGCCAGGCGTAAAAACCACTGGGGTGAATATGGAGTAGTTTACAAATCGTGCGAACCGGAAAACTGTAACGATGCCTGGCAATAAACGCGTACTTCATTTTGCATCCCGAGCGAAGTACGCCGTGGCCTTTTTTAGGATATCGCGCGCCTCTGTGACACGCTCCAATTCGCGCTTCAGACGCCTGATCTCTGTGTCTTTATCATCCCCTCTGGGGCATCAGAAAACTTCTTCTTCCACGCATATAACGAATGCGAACTGACCCCCAAACGCTTCGACACCTCGGAAACAGGATACCCGCGCTCCGTTATCTGACGCACAGCATCACGCTTGAATTCATCACTGAAATTAACTTTGACCATAACAATCTCCTTGTCTCATAATTAGCCAAAAAGATGTCTACAAATCTAGGGGCATCTCAATTGCCAAGATACGGTCAAAGCCCGATTTTCCTCTGATGGTGTGGACGGCTCCCCCCTTCGGCATCATTTGTGCCATGCTGGAGTTGTTTTGAGCCAACAATGAGAACGAGCCATCTATTATGCATGTTACAACAATCGGGATTGATCAGGCCAAAACTGTCATCAACAAATGGCGCAGGCAGTATAATCACATCAGACCTCATCAGGCCCTCAATATGAGACCACCCGTTCCCGAAATTTTATCAAATAATGGTACATAACAAGGGGGCTTTACAGCTTAAGTCCATACCGCACTACGTCCTCTCGCTTTAGAATAAAAAAATCATTTGCGGCCGTGACAATGCCTGCTGAGCTGTCGCAGTAATCCAAAACCGATTTCAATTTGGTGTGAAGCTAATGGAGAAGCTCGGTCGTTTCCGCGTCGATAAGAAATGACTTGAGGTCGATAGAGAGATCTTCTGTTTTTGAAATATCAACAGCTTTAAAAGACACCGGTTCCAAATCACTGAGGCTCTTAACTAGATCAGCATTAATTTCCTTGCCATAAAGGTAATGTAGCAACGCTAGCGGACGCCTCCCTAAATATTCACTATTATTCATAGATTAAAGGGAAAAATATTGACAAATAAGCTGTACATCATTGGCAATGGATTTGATCGCCATCACGGGATTCCTTCCGACTACAAGGACTTTGGGGCATATCTGGAAAAAACAGATTATGAGACCTATCAAATTATCGAACGGTATTTCCCGGTCAACGACCAGTCTTGGTGGCAGTTTGAAGAAATGCTGGCCTTTTTCGATACGGACACGCTAATTGATGATGCCAGTAATTTTTTGGTCTCATACGGAGCAGATGATTGGAGCGATTCCTATCACCACGATTATCAATTTGAATTAGATAGTACGGTTGACGCTATTTCATCAACGATGCGACGACATTTCGCGTCATGGATCAGGCAACTCCCGATACCTAAGACCCAACAGCTAACAAATGCAATTCGGGTTAGGATCGACCCGGCAGCGCAATTCCTCAATTTCAATTACACTCATACGCTTCAAAAAACCTACTGTATTGACGACGCCCATATTCTGCATATTCATGGGAAAGCCGATCAGCCAGATAGTGACATCATAATTGGTCATGGCTGGGAACGAGAGCCAGAGGAATCATTAAATCACCACATCAACCAAGAAGAAGCAGACACACGAGTGATTGAAGGCAATCGGATTGTTGACGATTATTTTTCACAGACATTTAAACCCTGTGAGAAAATCATAGCAAAAAACAGCCTCTTTTTTGCAGGTTTGAACACAGTTCAGGAGATCCTCATCATGGGGCATTCTTTGGCAGATGTTGACGCGCCATATTTCCAAGAAATTATCAATAATATTAACCATGCGACCGTCAAATGGACGGTTAGCTATCATAAAGATTCCACGGAAGCTGAGGAGCGGATCTGCGCACTTGGCATTGACCAAAAGCACGTTGAATATAAAAGACTGTTACAGTTCTAATTTTGACAGGTCCGTACCTTTTGTAACTGGACCGCAGCGCCAGCAGATTCCAGTGCATAATCAGCGACCTGTAGGCAAGCCTGATCACTTAGCAAAAATCGGCGATCCTTCGGAGTTTGACCTTCGAATTTTACGTGAAGCCGACATTTCCCCAATGGTTAGGTCAGGACCGGATTTTAGAAAGATGGGTAACAAATTACGGGCAACGGACCACTTCCCTCAACAAAATTCTTGATGACTTTTGGAACGACCTTCGAATGACCATATTTGGCCTCGAAATCGTGCCTTAGGCTTTCATGGCCTAGCGCCAAATCGTCTTGCTTGCAGCAGTCCGCATATCGCCGCCCTGCGTTGTCACAACCACAATATTCATTATCTTGCACTTCCATCAGACGTTCATAAGGATGTGGAACGGCCTGATAACCCGGCCAGCGACCTATCTTTTCAAGATGCAAATGACGGACAGCCCAAACACAAAATATGTCAAGCAGCCTGACTATTTTGTCACCCTGCTGCCACGAATGATCCCCCGGTTCGAACGCACAAATACTCCCATCTGGGGCATTGGTATGCCGTGGTCCAATCCATGTATACCCCATAATGCTTGACCAGAACGCCCATGCTTTTAACGGCAAACCTTCTGGATAGGGAAGGAATATCAAAAAGGTGACCTCACGGTTTGAATGCTGAACAGGCATAGCCGGTGCTCGCAACCACAAGCCGGTTGGCGTATCCCACACTTTTATAGCGGGATACGCCTTAGTTACACGCTTCAAGTCTCGCAAATAGTTTTTACGAACTTTTGCGTTGATGAGCGGTGAGGCGTCACGGGCCTCCCGACATCGTCTGGACGCCCCTTGCCTGCGGGCGGTCCGTTTCCGTGATCCGGCTGTGGATCGTGTCTTGGCTTGTCTTTCGGCATCACTTTTCTCCTTGCCCAGTGCGTTATAGGAAATGGCAGCCTTGCTGGGCATTACAATTCCGCCATTGTGCACACAAGGAAACTGACCGTTATCAAGCTGGATACCTATTTCTTCAAGGATTTGTAAGGCGTTGGTATTCACTTCAATGCGCTTCTATTCCGTTGTGTCATTAAAAAAAGGACTCAATGAGTCCTTTTTTACCCCTTGGGCGGATAAGGGTCATTTCCATAGGAATCGCGCTCCCGAATGCGGCCATCCCGCCCATGTATCAAAAGTTCCGTCTCCTGATTGCGCGCGATCTCACGTGCGCGATTGATTGCTTCCGCTTGTGTTGAATGAACACTGGTCGCCCTCTGCGATCCAGCTCCTTGGACAGCCCAGCCTTCCGGATGAGGCGTCACATGTTGATTGCGCTTGGACATATGCCCGATCTCCTATTGCTACAGTGATTTTAAATTGCTATATTGCAATCGTCACCACAAGCAATGCCACATTTTAAAAAAAATTGCAATAATGAAATTGGAGCTCATATGTCGAACGAAAAATTTGATGCGGAAGGGTTCTACGCGGCTTTAGACGGCCATAGACAATCAAAGGGGATAACCTGGAAGAAAGTCGCCTCGGAGGCACATGTCTCAGCGTCAACTCTCACCAGAATGGGTCAAGGTAAGCGACCCGACGTTGATACACTCGCGGGGCTGGCCTCTTGGTCCGGCATTGATGTCAAGAAATTCTACAGGTCTAATACAGCCACGCTGGCCAAATCCGAACCATTATCGGAGATTTCGGCACTACTGCGTGCTGACAAAAACCTTGAAGGTGATAGTGCGGTCGCCTTGGAAACCATGTTGAAATCAGCATACGAGCATATGAGGAAAAAATAATTGGCTTTTCGACACCGCAGGGGTTTCATCAAAGAATCAGAAGAATACGCAAAGGAGTTCAGACAAGAACTAGGACTGACCGATTGCAGCCCATTGACTGCTCTGGAACTGGCGGATCACCTTTCGATTCCTGTTTGGGAACTAACCAAACACCCGAATATACAAGCCGATGTTGTCGAGCATTTTACAAACGGCGGACAAAATGATTTCTCAGCTGTAACACTAAATAACGGGACCTATAAAGAGATAATCCATAACGACAGCCACCACCCTTATCGTCAAAATTCGAATATCGCACATGAACTCGCCCACATTATTTTAGGCCATCCTCCCAAACCTCCAATGCTGAAAGATGGTTGCCGAAATTTCGATAAACGCATGGAGCGAGAAGCGCACGATTTGGGGTTTACATTGCTTGTTCCTAAACCCGCAGCACTGGTTGCTGTGGAGGATTTTCTGTCACTTGACGAAGCATGCCAATACTTTCATGTTAGCGAGCAGTTACTAGAGTTTAGGATACGAAAATCCGATGCAAAACGGTGGGCATTGAATCGCGCTCAGAAAAGATCTGGTTGGTAAGATTCTTACGCCTCATCAACCCGCCAATTATTGTCTCGCTAACGCACCACGGTGTTGTCACATTTACTTTGTCGCGAGAAAATGCATGACAATCTAATCTTGGTTGATGCAAAAAGCTCTCCTATCAGCGCCATCGTTTCTCGCCTCAAATCATTCAGCATGCTGTCTGGCTGTATGCTCGATACTTGCTATCGTGCGCCATTGATAACGAAGGTGAAGTGTTAGATTTTCTCGTACAATTAAAGAAACATGCCAAAGCTGCCTTGAAACTAATAAAAAAATTATTGAAGAAACAAGGTTTTGCGCCAACGCTAATAACAGATAAACTGAAATCCTATCATAAAGCTTTTCGAATTCTAGGCTTGAACACCGAGCATATTGATAACAAAAGAGCGAATAATAGAGCTGAAAATTCACATCTTCCTATCCGAAAGCAGGAACGAAAGATGCAGAAATTTAAATCGCCGGGATCTGCTCAGAAGTTTCTCAATATCCACTCAGCCACATACAATATTTTTTATACCCAACGTCACCTAATTACACGAACATACTTCAAGGAATGCCGCTCTGAAGCATTTGGCATTTGGAAATCTGCGACTACCGCTGCCTGTGTATTGTTACTTCGGTTCCTTCGCGCCTACCGTAAGTTAATGTGACAACACCCTAAATCCCTACGTAACGATACGATACGCCCCGTTCCGCTGTTCCGGCCCCTAGGCCCCGGAACGGCGGAACGGATACAATTATTACTACATTTGTTCGTAAAAACGGGTTAAAAACACTTTTTGCAGCAAAGAAGCATCTACTTCGCATTGTCACTTTCGACCCGTTCCGGACCTTCGTCGACATGATCGATTTCGCAATTGTGAGGAATCTAGCCTGGGGACTGAACCCGCGTGAGCGTTTGACGAGGCTCCCTAATGCTTATGTATGCCATCCAAAAGTTTTTGCGGCAATCTCTGGTCAACCGCTAGAGCTTCACGGCTTCAGGAAAAAATGATGCAATCTGATCGGCCTCTTCTTGACTTTTCATTAGGCGAACGCACACGAGATTCTTCTTCGTTCGCGAACTTGCAACATAAAGAAGCTTTCTTGACGAAATTTCTCGTTTTGACTCTGGGATGTCTTTTGCAAAACAACTCACAAAATCATACGCTGTCGTCCAGCCATACTCGTCGATAACGAGAAGCACATTCTCAATACCCGTTCCTTTCGTTTTGTGCATCGTAGAATACTCGCCTTCACTGTCCTCATACTCATAAAACGCCAATATCTCGCTAAGGGCCAAATCCGGCGAAAACATAGATTCAAGGAAACTCTTCTGCTTCAGGTCTTTTAATCTGTCATCGTACTCCTGCTCAAGCATTTCAGCGCTGATGTGCTTCATACTCGTGGCAGCCACCTCTTTTAACATTTGGAGTTTGGTACGATGGCTGTTCCGGTATAGTCCTTCAAACTCGGCAAAGACAGGATCATCTGCAAGCTTCGCCAAAAGCTCATTGCGCCGATCAACAAATGCCTTGTGGCTGTCCGAAAATTTCATCAAGCCACATTCGGCGGCATACTCTATGGCCTCATAGGCGGCGCGATCCTTCGACCCGAACGAGCGAAGCATCTCATCCAGCTTTGCCTTATCTGCCACTGATGAAATAGAGAACCCGCGCTTCCGCAATTTCGCGATCAATCGATTATACGAACGTCTATCACCTGGCAAACTCCTGTGCAGAGCAACCAGTTCAATCAATTCGCCAAACTGCAACCTGTCGAGCGTCTTACGTATGCGGTCCCGTGGCTCGGAGTACCGATCATCGAAGATCTGATATAACCTTCCGAAACCGACATCGTTCGCAATAGACTTATTCGTAAGTTTCAATTGAACGTAGCCCGGATATTCAGAGGCGGCTTTTTCAACCAGTTCGTTAAGTGCGCTTCTGAACAATGCTTTTGCCTTCCGATCTTCCGCTTTATCTCCCGTATCGACCTCCACAGGAGCCAAACCGTACAGTAACTTCACGCTGCCTTGGCGACTTTCAAGGGTTTCAAGAGTTCCGATATCAAGCGACTTCAGCGCTACATCCTGCTTTAGACCGTCTGTCCGAAACTGATTGGAAAAATCAATTACTTGGGGGGAGCACCGATAATTGTCCTCCTTCTCGACAAGAATGAGTTCTTTAGCATCGATATGTGACTGAGCGCTTCCAATGCCATCTGAATAGATGGCCTGTTCAGAGTCGCCGAACAATCCAATGATGGTTTTCGATTCTTCGGGCAAACAGCGCAGGAGGACACAAACGACAACTGCACTTGTGTCCTGATACTCATCAATAAGGATGCAGTCATACTGATCTGATACGATCCTGCCTAGCAACGGGAAGCCTTCAAACATATGGCAGGCCAAAGCGATCAGGCCATCATGGCCGTATGAAGGATCGTTGAAATTATCAAAGGCAGTATCGTTGTAGAAGAACTCGTTCGGTTGTCTCGCCGCCAGCTTCTCGCAGATTTCTTTGTTGATCTCGCCTATCAACCCATTGAGCTGCGCATTGTATTTGTCGGGATCCTTGTCGTAATCCCGTTTTCCGGTGACTTTCGGCGTCTCTTCACTTAATACCGTCCTGCGGCGGTTTTCGAGCTGGCCGTGCGCCTTCTTAAACCGGTCATGCTCACCCTTTTTCCTCACCTTTTCGTCGCCGTCGTAGTGCTCATCTCCAAGGGCAACAAAGTCAGGTAGCTCGAAGAGCTTCGGGAAAACCTGTTGGATGTTCTTCTTGAACGGTGAAATGATCTCTCCCAAGAACGAATGAATCGTTGAAACCTTGATGTCGCCGGATACACGGTCAGCAATTTCGTCTGCCGCTTTGTTCGTATGAGTGATGCACGCAATAAGAAGGCTCGGATTGGCCTTCAGAACCTTTTGCACGACCCTCTTCAGGCTCTCGGTCTTTCCGCTGCCGGCCCCGCCTTGAAGTACGAAATTCTCGCCGCCGGAAACAAGCTCTGCGATCCGATCTACCGGATTCAATTTTTGTGAATCCATTTCAGACCATCCATGATATATTTGGGCGCACGCCAGCTTTCGCGCTCCACAAGCGCCAGGTACAAAACCGACCCAGCAAAATCGGATTTCTTTCCGAGTATCTGACTTGTGAGAGAATAAAAGTCATTGCCACTAAATGCATCCAATGTGCCCCTGTTTTTCAAACCCGCCAACATATCCTTGCGGGCCTTGACTTTTTCTAGGTTGATCGAAACGAAGGCGTCTTCAAAACTTCTTGCATGGTAACCATCCTCCGCAAGCTGGTAGGCAATCTTAATCTGCCCTTCGTCCGAAGAAGCAGTTCCATCTATCAGGCGCTTATGCCAGTCCGAGAACTCGCTCACTTCCTTTGGATCAGGGGCTGAAAGAAAGTGCTTCAGGGATTCATTTGAGGTGTTGCTCGACTCTGCAACAGGACAGGCAGGATAGCTGGTTTTTCCTGTCCCCTCACTGACAACAGCTTTGGTTGTGTCGATATCGGTGATGACCAATGTGCGAACGCCAATGAACTCAAGGAACGGAGCAAACGCACGCGCATTAGCTCCGACTTCAAGAACGGATATGTTTTGCGAAGACAGCCCGCCCGCCGCCGTCTCATCGACGTTCTCCCTGTCATGCATCTCGATGAATAAAGGAAGCAGGATGCGTTCCGTGGTTCCCTCGATGAAAATCGCTTTGCTTGCGAAGAACAGTTCCGCAGAGTTTATTGTGAGGTATTGCTTGAGAAACTGAAAGAGCGCTACTCCGTCCGCCCCAAGCTCTTTGTACTTGGCGCTCAGATCAGTGTGAAAGTTCTTGATCGTGACAGGTTCCGCGGGAGACTGTCGTGAAAGATACCTAATGTCCTCAAAGTTCGATTTCGAAACGATGTGGGAGGAATGGGTCGTCAACAAAGCCTGCAAATTTGGAATTTTCGAGATCAATCCATGGATTTTATCAGCGAAAACGTACTGCATCTGCGGATGAGTGTGTGCTTCAGGCTCTTCGATAAGCAGGAGGTTCAGCGGGGCGTTTCGTCTGGCAAAGTCGTCTCGGCACAACTCAATCTGCAACAGTAGATAAAGGATGTTCAGATATCCGAGTCCGCTGTAGTGCTCAGGAAGAAAGTTGTCGGTTTCGCCGTATATGACTTGCGACGAGGTTTCGATGAGTGACTGCGATTGAATGTTGGAGACGACCTTCAAGTCACCCAATTCCAGAAAGTCGTGGGAGCTCTTTAAAAAGTCCCCGAAAACCTGCGCATATTGCTCTCCGAGTTGGTCATCAATGCCGGCAAGCATCGACCTGAGCTTTTCAAGGCTTTCACCATCTGACCCCGCTGTCTCGTCATCGTCATCAACCTCGATGTCGCGCTTTCGAAAAAACTTGGTAGATATTGCCGACAGAGGTTTTGCGCCACGTCCGGCATTTTCCGAGCTCGCAACATCTCTGCGGGCATGAATAACCTGAAAATTCAAAAGCTCCCGCACTTCGGATCGCTCTTTCTCTTCCAGTTGATCGCGATGTGCCATGTAGTACGGCGTTTCCTCGGTGTGACCAAAATCATCAAACGCATAAACTTTAATATTCAGAAACTTTCCACTGAGGTTGTTTTCAATGAATTTCTTTCGCTCTTTCGGATCGTCCGGTAGCGCGCGAAGCAGCTTACTTTTGTCAATGCAACATTCGAAAAGGATGCTGGTATGTCGGCGCGTCGGATCGAGGTCCAGCATGAACTCGGAGAGAATGGAAAGGTTGTCGGTCTCGTCATAAGCTATGCGCAGTACCAGCCTGATCGCGAACTCCTCGGCATTCGTGTCATCGTCAATACCGAGTATTTTCTGTCGTATCTGGATCGGAAAGTCCGTGTAAGTAAAATGATCGGGTCTCTCCAAAAATCTTTCCAGCAAAACGGCAAAAGAGGTTTTTCCAGTGTTGTTTTTCCCGACAAGAAGAGTTGTTTTCTCTCGCATGTCGAGGCAACAATTTTGCAGTAGCCGAAAGTTCTCAATTTTAATCTGTTCAATGTGCATGTCGAGAATACGCCTGATTTGGCAGCTCGTTTCTGGAACCGCCGGTTTGTTTGTGAGACTATCACGCTGCCTGCCTGCGCGCAAAGTGTAGTCGGCCCCCACATAGTGGTGAGCATTCAGCTTCCAACTAGCTGAAGGTTGGTCGGAGATTCAAATGGGAAGACATTCCCTGTGGTCGATGGGTGCAGAAGAGCGCAGAAAGCTCCCCTTAGCGATCGGAGGTTCATGGAGGGAGAGCTGGTCTCCTTCCTGGTTATGCGTGCATCGGGGGTGGCAGGAGCGTCCCCCTGATTGGGGATGAGCGGCCAAACGTTCATCTTGAACACCACCAATGTCTAGTTTTTCAAGGTAACTAGATCACGATGCGCCTGCGGCGAATGACAACTCTCCGCTCAGAGCAACTAAGAAGCGTAGTCGTGCGAAAGTGTCAAAAGTCGGAATAGCGGAACATTGAGCCATTCAAACAAATGTCTTCGTTAGGCCAAATACTGACTAAAATGAGAATTTCAATCACTAATCTGCTCTACTTCAAGCTATAGATTACATTACACAGAGTAGCCCACTGGTAGCCCATAATGCAAAAACGGCTTAGCGTTTTATTGCTAAGCCGTTGTAATGATTGGTTGCGATGGCAGGATTTGAACCTACGACCTTCAGGTTATGAGTCTGAGTATCCCGTGAAACTCGAATGGCATTCAAAGTTTCAACTCTTTCTCGATCCAAAAGTATCTCAATACCATCACAAACTGGTGCGGAAGACTACAAGGTTTGAAGCCGCTATCTATCAACATTGTTCCGGTTAATCAGCCCCTCTTCTGGCACACCTGTACCAAGTTGTCATTTGTTGCGCAAGGACTTAGCCGATATTTCCCCTTGCAATCCCCGCGAGTTTATCCTATGTTTGATATGCCTTAGGAGAAGGCGAACGTCAGGCATGGCCCTGCCGGGACCCTTCTTTCGGTGGAGAGAAAAGCGGGGCATGGTCCGGCGCATTCTCCTGAAGGGTCCATAGCTTTCCATGGTGTGAGCGTGGTTTTCGGAAACTTCCGGGACTGCGCTTTTTTTATGGCCGGTTCCGGTAATTACGGAGCTTTTAGCACCATGGAAAAGATTACCCTAAAGCAGCAGCGCCTTGACGCACTCACTCCCGCCGCGCGCAACCCGCGCACCCATTCAAAAAAGCAGATCCGGCAAATCGCCGACAGCATCGAAGAGTTCGGTTTTACCAATCCGGTCCTCGTGGATAAAGCGGGCGGTGTCATCGCCGGCCACGGCCGGATCGAGGCGGCACGGCTCCTTAAGATGGAGAGCGTGCCGACCCTCTGCCTTGCGGATCTGACGGAAGAACAGATCCGCGCCTATATCATTGCCGACAACCGCCTTGCTGAACTTGCCGGCTGGGACCGCGAGATCCTCGCTATCGAGCTGCAGGAACTGCTGGCGGTCAATCTCGACTTCGATATTACCCTCACCGGCTTCGATGCCCCCGAGATTGATATCCTGATCGGCGAGCTCAATGAGGATACGCTAGGGGATCCGGAAGACGATATCCTGCTCCCGGATACCGGACCGGCGGTCACGCAGGTTGGAGATATCTGGCAGATCGGAAAACACCGGCTGATCTGTGGCGATGCCACCGATGCGGATGTCTATGCCGCCCTTCTGGACGATGACAGGGCACAGCTGGTCTTTATCGACCCGCCCTATAATGTCCCCGTCGACGGTCATGTCTGCGGCCTCGGCAGGGTTCGCCATCGCGAATTCGCCATGGCGGCGGGAGAAATGGACGAGGACGCCTTTACCGCCTTTCTTGGTACTGTCTTCCTGAACCTTGCCCGCTTCAGCCAGGATGGTGCGGTCCAGTTCATCTGCATGGACTGGCGCCATACCGGCGAGATGACCGCGGCCGGCAAGATGGCTTACCCTTCCCTTCTCAATATCTGCGTCTGGGCAAAGACCAACGGCGGCATGGGATCGCTTTACCGATCGCAGCACGAGCTAGTCTTCGTCTTCAAGGCGGGGGCGGGCCAGCATATCAACAATGTCGAACTCGGCAAACACGGGCGAAACCGGACCAATCTCTGGACCTACGCCGGGATCAACAGTTTCGGTAAAACCCGTGATGCCGATCTCGCCCTGCATCCGACGGTAAAGCCCGTGGCTCTTGTTGCCGATGCCCTTCTCGACTGCTCAAAGCGGAACGGCATTGTGCTGGATGCCTTTGCCGGCAGCGGCACGACCCTGATCGCGGCGGAGAAAACGGGACGCCGCGGCTATGGCATCGAGCTTGATCCGCGCTACTGCGACGTCATTATCAAACGGCTCGCAGAGGCGGCAAATACCCCGGCGATCCATAAGCAAACCGGCCGGACATTTGATGAGATCGCTGCCGACCGGGCGCAGGAGGCCGGCGAGAGTTCTCTCCCCACCCCGGACAGCAATCACGACGGGAGGGCATCATGACGGATAGGAAAACGCCTGGCGACGACTATGAGGTCGGTCATGGCCGTCCGCCGAAGGCAACCCGCTGGAAGAAAGGACAGTCGGGCAACCCGAAGGGCCGACCGAAGAGCAGGAAGACCGGCCCGGTCGATATCTCGGCTTTTCTCGACGAACCGGTAGCGATGAAAATTAACGGCAAGGCCAGAAAGATACATCCCTTTGAAGCCATGGTCTGGCGAATGGTTCAGCAGATGATGAAAGGAGAAATCACCCCCCTGATCCGGCTTGTCGAGCTCTGCGAGGATCATGGCCTTATTGATACCCCGCCCCCGGAATACGGCGGCGGCGTCATGATCGCTCCGAAAGGAATAACGCCTGAACAATATGTGAAGCAATATGGAGAGATCATCGATGACGAATAACGGCCAGACAGGAGGAAAAGATTATGCCGAATAAAGATACAAAACCGGCGTCAGAGCGACGGCGCCAGAAAAACACTGCTAACCGCGGCGGACGGCCAATGGGGTCGAAAAACCTCAAAACGATGCTGCGGGATATCATGCTGCAGGAATATGTCGTGATGGAGGATGGCAGGAAAAAGCGGCGGACGCTGCTGCACATCACCTTGCTCAATCTTCGCAAGGCGGCTGTGGAAGACTCCAGCCCCCGGGCAATGAAGAAATTTGGGCAAGTGATGGAAAGATACCGCCCCGGCATCATCAACGAGGGAGCCGGGGTTCTGCTTGCCCCCGCCGAGATGACTCCGGAAGAATGGGCGGCGGACCAAATAGAGAAAAACAAGACCCGCAAGCCGCCGCCGGGCACCTTTGACGACGATGAAGACTGGAAAAATCGCTAACATCTTTGCCACAGTTCGCCCCGGCTCTACACAAGCCGGGCGTATCATGGCCTGATCCGCTTGAACTCCGCGGGCAGGCAAGCTAACGTCCGGATCGCAGGTAGCAATATGCCTGCCGGGGCTTAAGAACCCTGCAACGAGCGGCTGGCATCAGCCGGAATGATGCCGCCTTTCGGTCCCTATGGCCGGGAGGCGGCGATGTATGTCCAGGCTTCACGGCTAAAGATCGTCGCGGTTGTCTCGTTGCAACTTCTTAACTCCCGGTCACCAGGGCGGCAACGCTCCGGTGACCTTTCTGTTTTAGAAGGAGTTCGAAGCAATGACACGGAAGACTTTTACAAAGGCACGTTATATAAAGCTCGGTGCGCGGGGCGGATGGGAACAGCACTGTCTGGAAGAGGGGATTGCCCCCGTCGCCTATTATGATGTCCCTCACGGGATGGCCCTCTCCGGGAGCAGGGAAGCGATCAGAAAAATCTATCTCGATCAGGGGAAGACGGCCGGCACCGCCACCGGACACGCGAACCAGGTCCTCGACTTTTACGATCCCGCCCCTGATGTTCTCTGGATTACCATCTCCGGCGGATCGCTCTGGTGGGCCGAGCTTGCCCCCGACGTCGAGTATCTGGGCGCGGATCCGGAAGAGTTTCCGCAAGGGAGCCGCTTCCGCCGCACGGTATCCGGCTGGCACAAGGCTTCGTTCTCGGGCACACCGCTGCTGATCGGGGAACTGAGCGGCAATCTCACAAAGGTTGCCGCTTACCAAGGAACCATCTGTACTCTCAAGGCCGATCAGTTCGACTATCTTCTCCGCAAGCTGCGGGATGAGGACCTGCCGGAAATCACGGCGGCGCAGGAAGCCCGCAAACAGTTGCTGGCGGCGACAGTGGAGGTCATAAAGCTTCTCACCTGGCAGGACTTCGAGCTGTTTATCGAGCTCCTGTTCAGCCGGAGCGGCTGGCAGCGCATCAGCTCGCTTGGCGGCACGCAGAAGACCCTTGATCTCGAGTTACTCCTACCGACCTCCGGGGAGCGGGCGATCGTCCAGGTCAAGTCCGCGACCAGCCAGGCGCAGCTTGATGACTATATCGATAGGTTCGGGGCAATGGCGGCCGAAAAATACTTCTATGTCTATCATTCCAGCAAACAGAAGCTTGATGCTGGGGACAGCGGTATCCTGTTGATGGACGCTCCGGCGCTCGCCGATCAGGCGCTTAAAAGCGGGCTTGTTAACTGGTTGATCACCAAGGCGGCGTGAGGACGCCGACTGATGTTCACCCGGGGCAGAAAGGACTGGACTTCCGCCGGCAACAGAGCGGTACTGTGACGGCGATTTAGGGGTGCCTGAAAGCCCCATAACGCCAGCCCGGCTCTCCTCCCTCAGGCGCCGGGCTCGCCTCAGTGCAAGCCCCGGCGCACCGCCGGGGTAAAACTACGGAGGTCAGTATGGCAGCAACAGAGAAAGAACGACAGGCAGAGACAGTCGAGGTAATCACCGACAACACCGCAGTAACTTCACAAACAATGACAAGGCCCGCCAAAGCGGCCGACAAACAGGCATCCTCTTCCCGAATACGGAAGCCAATAAAGGCCCCACCTAAAAAGCCAGAGATCATCCTGAAGCTTATTAAACGTTCAAAAGGCGCTCGCTTGCAGGACCTACAGAAAGCCACCGGCTGGCAGGCCCACAGTATCCGGGCTGCGCTGACGGGGCTGCGCAAACAGGGCGTGCGAATTGATCATTCTCGAACCCCTTCTGGAAAGACGATATATAAAGCCGTTGAGGGTTGAGGCAATGGCAAACTTAACTATGGATGCCCAACTATCTCGACCTGATCTTGTCGACGCCTGGATCAAGGCTTATGGCGGACCGCCACCCAAAAGATTAAGCACCCGGCTTCTTCTCTACGCCTGTCACTACAATCTTCAGGCAAAGGACGGCGGTGGGCTTAAGAAATCGACCCTGCGCCAGCTTAAGCGATATGTACCGGCTTCGCCCGGGACGACGACCGTCAATACAGGAACGCCAGTCGCTCACAAGCCTGGGGTTGGCAGTCGGCTGGTTCGGGAATGGCGGGGAAAGACCCATATGGTCGACATCGAGGAAAATGGCTTCGTCTATCAGGGAAAACCTTATAGGTCATTGTCAGCCATCGCCAGAGCCATTACCGGCGCCCGCTGGTCCGGTCCGCGCTTCTTCGGACTGTAATCTGTCATGCAGCGTTGTGCCATCTATACCCGCAAGTCGACCGAGGATGGTTTGGAGCAGGATTTTAACTCCCTGCATGCCCAGCGGGAAGCCTGTGAAGCCTATATCAAGAGCCAGCAGCATGAGGGCTGGAAGCTGATGCGAACCGCCTTTGATGATGGCGGTTACTCCGGTGGCACAATGGACCGCCCTGCCCTTCAGGAGCTGTTAGCAGCCATTGACAGGCGAGAGATCGATATCATCGTTGTCTATAAGGTAGATCGCCTCACACGGTCGCTTGCAGACTTCTCGAAGATCATTGACAAACTGGATCAACGGGACGTGTCTTTTGTCTCGGTAACGCAAGCGTTCAATACCACTTCCTCCATGGGTCGGCTGACATTGAATGTGCTTCTCTCCTTTGCCCAGTTTGAACGGGAGGTCACCGCCGAGCGGATCCGAGACAAGATCGCGGCCTCCAAGAAGAAAGGCATATGGATGGGCGGCAATCTGCCCCTAGGTTACGATGTTGAGGATCGCAAGCTGGTGATCAATAAGGAGGAAGCCGCAACAGTAAGATTATTGTTCGATCTCTATATCGAACTCGGAACAGTGCGGCTTTTAAAAGCAGAGGCAGATCGCCTTGGCATTGTTACCAAGAAAATTATCCGAAAGGATGGATCTGTTACAGGGGGCAAGCCCTTCTTGCGGGGTAACCTGTATCGGCTGCTCTCCAATCCGCTTTACATAGGATTGATCCCACATAAAGGAGAGACCTACTCTGGTCAGCATGAGGCTATCATCAATCAGGAGACCTGGAACCAGGTTCAGCAGATGATGAGCAGCAATCGCCGGGAGCGGTCTTCGCCGACAAATGTGAAAGCACCGTTTCTGCTGACGGGGCTGGTCTTTGACGAAGCGGGAGAACCGCTCTATCAAGCTCAGGCCAGCAAAAACGGCAAGCGCTATCGCTACTATATCTCGAAGAAACTTGCACTGAGTTCAGAGCCAGCTGATGATGGGTGGCGGTTGTCTGCCCGAACACTGGAGGCGACGGTTATCCGTCCGGTGAAGGATCTGCTGCACGACCAGCAAAGGCTGATGGATTTGCTCGAATTTGCCAACCCAGCCCCATCCCTGTTGCAGACACTGAAACTCAAGGCAGATGAATTGGCAGGCAAGTTGGTTGATGACGATACCGGGCATCAACAGGCCATCTTGCAGGCACTCATACACAGAGTTGGCTTGTCCGCCGACGCCATCACGATTGATCTAAGCCGTAAGGCCCTGGCCAAATTGTTGACGATGGAGGAGAACATCGCCAGTAATAAGCATGATGATATTATTCCTCTGAACCTTGCCATCACCTTGCAGCGCAAGGGCGTTGAGGCGAAGCTGGTGATTGCCGGACAATCGAGTGGTCGGCGTCCCGACCCGGACCTCTGCCGTTTGATCGCGCAGGCGAGACACTGGTTTGATCAGTTGGCATCAGGGAAAGCCGGATCAGTGAAGGAAATTGCCGAACGGGAAAAGGTCTTTGATACGGAGATAACCCGGGTCCTTCCACTCGCCTTTCTGGCGCCCTCCATCATTGAGGATATTCTTAACGGTCGTCAGCCGGAGACGTTGAATGTTAAATCTCTCAAAAGAATAAGTCCGCTCCCAACCGACTGGAATGAGCAACAAAAGCGGCTCGGTTTCCATCAATAGTCCATCGTAATATCCCATGAACTGGACCCTGATACAGGGCGACAGAGACGAATGGGAAAATCTACGGAATATGCCTTCAACAGAGAGTCTCCGCCATCACCGGATAACCCCGAAGCGCCCGGAACTGCGGGGTTTAGGGGCGAACCTGGACTGGGTCCAGGTTCGCCTCAGTGTTAGTGGTGGGCAGTACGACACACAAAACCGCAACCAGACCGTTTTTAACCCATTGAATTCATTAAATGAATCGCAGAGGCCTTGATCAGTCTCTGCCAGTTCGTCAAATCTATCGAATATTCAGGGAAAATTGCTATCACAGGGTTTTTAGAGACACAAACTGGTCGCCAGTTCGCAGCAATCCAACTGCATCGTATTTTAAAAAACCCTGTGATAACAATGTGTTAATGGTGGGCCCGGTAGGACTTGAACCTACGACCAGTCCGTTATGAGCGGACGGCTCTAACCAGCTGAGCTACAGGCCCTTGTTCACCTCATCCTCCTGAGAGGACGTATATGGCAGATGACTGTGCCTATTTAGCCTGATCGGGACCGGGACGCAATTGGCGAAATGCGCGTTTCGCCAATTTTACGCCCCGGATCGGGAATAATCAGGTATCGAGGAAGCTGCGCAGCTTGCGCGACCGGCTCGGATGCTTCAGCTTGCGCAGGGCCTTCGCTTCGATCTGGCGGATACGCTCGCGTGTGACCGAGAACTGCTGCCCCACTTCTTCCAGCGTATGATCCGTATTCATGCCGATACCGAAGCGCATGCGCAGCACCCGCTCCTCCCGCGGTGTGAGGGAAGCGAGCACCCGCGTCGTCGTTTCGCGCAGGTTGGACTGGATCGCCGCATCCAGCGGCTGCACCGCGTTTTCGTCCTGGATAAAATCACCGAGGTGGCTGTCCTCCTCATCCCCGATCGGGGTTTCGAGGCTGATCGGCTCCTTGGCGATCTTCATCACCTTGCGGACTTTTTCAAGCGGCATGCCGAGCTTCACCGCCAGCTCCTCCGGCGTCGGCTCGCGGCCGATTTCATGGAGCATCTGGCGCGAGGTGCGGACCAGCTTGTTGATCGTCTCGATCATATGCACCGGAATGCGGATGGTGCGGGCCTGATCCGCGATCGACCGGGTGATCGCCTGCCGGATCCACCAGGTGGCGTAGGTCGAGAATTTATAGCCGCGGCGGTATTCGAACTTGTCCACCGCCTTCATCAGGCCGATGTTGCCTTCCTGGATCAGGTCGAGGAACTGCAGGCCGCGGTTGGTGTATTTCTTGGCGATGGAAATCACAAGGCGGAGGTTGGCCTCCACCATTTCCTTCTTCGCGCGGCTGGCTTCCCGCTCGCCCTGCTGCACCGTGCTGACGATGCGGCGGAACTCATTCATCGGCAGCCCGAATTCGGAGCTGATCTTGATAATCTCGCCCCGGATTTCAGCAATCATATCCGCTTCACCGGCGATGAAATCCTTCCAGCCCTTGGCCTTCAGCACCGCCATCTTGTCAACCCAGCCGGGATCGAGCTCATTGCCGAAATACTGTTCAAGAAAGCTCGCGCGCGACACCTTATGCCGCTCCGCAAGGCGCAGCAGACGCCCCTCCAGGCTCATCAGCCGCCGGTTGATGCCGTAAAGCTGATCGACCAGTGCCTCGATCCGGTTATTGGTCAGATGGACATCATCCATCAGCTTGACCATTTCCAGCTTCAGCTTCTCATATTTCTTTTCCTGCGCGCTGGAGACAATTTCATTTTCCAGCGCCGCCGTCAGGCGGGATTCCTGCAACTTGTACAGCTTCTTGTAGGTTTTGGCGATTTCATCGAAGCGTTCGAAAACCTCGGGCTTCAGCGTTTCCTCAAGGGCGGCAAGAGACATGGTGTTGCCTTCGGCATCATCCTCATCCTCTTCCTCTTCCTCCTCGCGGCTGGCTTCGCCTTCTTCCTCGTCGCGTTCGTCATCCTCGTCATCCGTTTCGGAATCGGACTCCTCGTCATCGGCGAGGCCTGCGGCGGGCAGCTCGTCATCCTCGCTGTCCTCGCTGAAGCCTTCCTGCAACGCCTTTTCCGCTGCCGCGCCCGCGCCATAGGTGGCATCCAGGTCAATGACATCGCGCAGCAGCAGCTTTTCCTGCAGCATCAGCTCGCGCCAGTTCAGGATGGCGCGGATGGTCAGCGGACTTTCGCAGATGGCGCCGATCAGCTTGCCCCGGCCCGCCTCGATCCGTTTGGCGATGGCAATTTCGCCTTCGCGCGAGAGCAGCTCCACCGTGCCCATTTCGCGCAGATACATGCGCACGGGATCGTCGGTGCGGTCCCCGGCGCCGACCGCCGGTTTCTCGGCAACCTCGCGGCCGGGCCGCTCCTCCGTCTCATCGTCGCTGTCATCGTCGTTGCTGTTATCGGGAGAGGAATCATCGCCCCCCTCTTCGTCATTCTCGACAACATTGATGCCCATTTCCGAGAGCAGCGACATGGTATCCTCGATCTGTTCAGACGACATCTGATCCTGCGGCAGAACCGCGTTCAGCTCGTCGAACGTCACATAGCCCTTGTCTTTCGCTTTCGCGAGCATCTTCTTGACGGCTGCCTGGGAGGCATCAATAAGGGGGCTGTCCGGGCTTTCATCGCTCTGGTCTGACGTATCAACAGCTTCCGCACTCTTTGTCGCCATAAAGTCTAATCTCCTGAAATATTCCGCTGATGGGCCGCGCCTTGCGGGCTGCCGGGGGTCCTTGATGTCTACACAATATTACTTCGCCCGGAGGCCATTCCAAATCCGTCCAGACTGGCCGATGTGCCGGATGCCTCTTCCAGCGCTTTCTTTGCCAGTTTCAACCGGTCGAGATTTTCCGTCGTCGTATTTTCCCTGAGCTGTCGCTCCGCCGTTTCCAGATCTTTTCTGAGTGCCTCCAGCTTGTGGCGGTCAATGATATGCAGCCAGGCATTCAGCGCATCTTCATAGGCCGTATCCGGATTGGTGAACCAGTCCAGGGATCTGGTTGCCGGCCGCTGCAAACCCTTTACCTGCTCAGACAATCCACGTTTTGCTAAATGGTGTGCCATGCCCGCGTAGTCAAGAGGAGATTCGACCGTGGCAATATCTATTATTGCGCGTCGCAATCTGTCAAGTCGGGGGCTGCTGAGCGTCAGGCCGCCCAGCGTCTCGAAGTGATTTTCCATTATGGCCGGGTGGTTTATGACCGTCAGCAGGATCAATTCCTCGCGGCGGCTGCCCGATTGCATCTGTCCCGGCTGCAGGGTTGAACTACCTGTAAGATGCGAATCACGCGATTGATTCGCGAATCGGCCGAATCGTTCTTTGCCGCGCGGCCCGGAACCCGTCCGCCCCCCGGTCTGCTGCCGCGGCGGGCGGAAGGCCTGCCACAGCCGGTCCTTGAAAAAGCTGCGGTAATAGCCCTGCACCGCCGCATCCTGCATGGCGTTGCACAGATCATTGAGGGATTTTTCAAGCGCCGCCTTGCGCTCCGGCGTATCCACCGGGCGGTCCTCCGTCTCCTTGCGCCAGAGAATTTCCGAGAGCGGCAAAGCACTTTCCAGCACCGCCTGCATCGCCGCCGCACCCTGTTTCCGGATCAGGTCGTCCGGGTCCATCCCCTCGGGCAGCAGGGCGAAGCGCAGGGAATGGCCAGGGCGTAATAATGGCAGAGCGCGCTCCGCCACCTTCAGCGCCGCGCGCCAGCCCGCCGCATCGCCATCGAGGCAAATCACCGGCTCCGACGCCATCTGCCAGAGGATACGGAGCTGATCTTCCGTCACGGCGGTGCCGAGCGGGGCCACCGCCTCGGCAAAGCCCGCATCGCTGAAGGCGATCACATCCATATACCCCTCGGCGACGATCAGGCGGCCGCTGTCGAACGCTGCTTTTCGCGCCGTCGCCATATTGTAAAGGACATGCCCCTTGTGGAAGAGCGGCGTTTCGGGGGAGTTGAGATATTTCGCATTCGCCTCCCCGAGCGCGCGGCCGCCAAAGGCGATCACCCGGCCGCGCCGGTCCGTAATGGGGAACATCAGCCGGTCACGGAAGCGGTCATATGTCTCCCGCCCGTCGTCCGGCTTGATGATCAGCCCGCCCTCGATCAGCGTCGCCTCCGTCACCCCGCGGGCGATCAGCGCCTCTTTCAGGGCCGTGCGGCTGTTCGGCGCATAACCGAGACGGAAAGACGCGACCGCCCGTTCCGACAGTTGCCGCCGCGCGAGATAGCCCCGCGCGCCGCCGCCCGCCTGACCGGCAAGCTGGCCGATGAACCATTCCGCGGCCAATTCCATCGCATCATGCAGCGTCGCGGATCGTTGTTGCCGCTCCCTCTCCTCCGGCCGCTGCACGGGCACGGCAATTCCGGCGAGGGCGGCGAGGCGCTCGACGGCCTCCGGAAACTCGACGCCTTCCGTCTGCTTGACAAATTCGATCAGGTCGCCATTGGCGCCGCAACCGAAGCAGTGATAGAAGCCCTTCTCCTCATTGACCGTGAAGGACGGCGTTTTTTCATTATGAAACGGGCAGAGGCCGGAATATTCCCGCCCCTTTTTCACCAGCTTCGTGCGCCGCCCGATCACATCGACAAGACTGACGCGCGCCTTGAGCTCTTCCATGAATTGCGGCGGAAAGGCCATGCCGTGCTATTCCGTATTTAACCGGTTAATGAAAAAAACCTCAAACCATCGCCGCCCGGTCAGGCGCCAAGGGTTTCCTTGACAATAGCGCTCGCTTTCGAAAAATCCATCTGCCCGGCGAAACGGCTTTTCAGTTCCGCCATGGTGCGGCCCATGTCTTTCAGGCCCGACGCGCCGATATCGCCGATCACCTCTTCCACAGCCGCGCGGGTTTCCCCTGCGTCAAACTGCTTGGGAAGATACTCCGCGATGATATCGATTTCCTCCTGCTCCGACGTGGCGAGATCGACCCGGCCGCCCTTTTCATAGGCGTCGATGGACTCCTTGCGCTGGCGCACCATCGTCGTCAGCATCTGAAGAATCTCATCATCGGTGATTCCATCCTCCGCCCCCTTGTCGCGTGCCGCCAGATCGCGGTCCTGCAACGTGGCAATGATCAGGCGCAGCGTCGAAATGCGACGCTTATCCTTTGATTTCATTGCCTCTTTCAGCGACTCTTTTATCCTGCTTCGTAACATAAATATCCGAATCTATCGTGGAGAAAGGCGACATACTAACGGAAAGCCAGACCGATAGCAATCCAAATCTTCTTTGTAAGTCATTGAAATTAAACAAGAATTTTTACGCGGAAAAGTTTTTGAAAAACTTGACGCGGCGCAGCAAACTGCTTATGTTCCAGCGCAATATTCAGCTACCAGGCCAGAGAAATTTCGGCTCGGCGGAACTACCGCAAGAGGGTCCCTATTATCATGTCTTATGAAAACAATGGTGACGCGGTCGATCTGAACAGTGAACGGACAGCGACAGCGGTCCTTGTGCTGGGCGATGGCACCGTCTTCCACGGCTTCGGCATCGGCGTCGAGGGGGAAACGATCGGCGAAGTCTGCTTCAACACCTCGATGACCGGCTATCAGGAAAGCCTGACCGATCCGTCCTTCGCCGGTCAGTTGATCACCTTCACCTTTCCCCATATCGGCAATGTCGGCTTCAATGATGAGGATATCGAGACGGCGGGCATCGCCGCCGCGGGTCTCATCATCCGGGCCAGCATTTCCGATCCGGCCAACTGGCGGGCGGTCGGCCCGCTGGATGACTGGCTGAAATCAAGAAACCTGATCGGCATTTCCGGGGTCGATACCCGCCGCCTCACCCATTATATCCGCAAGTCCGGCGCCCCCAACGGCATCATCGCCCACCGCAAGGACGGCAAGTTCGACATTCCCGCTTTGCAGAAAAAGGCGGCCGCCTGGGCCGGGCTGGAGGGCATGGACCTCGCCAAGGTCGTCTCCTGCAAGGCGCCTTACGAATGGACGGAAACCACCTGGGACATCAAGGCCGGATATGGCGAGCAGCAGGCGCCGAAGCGCCATATTGTCGCCGTCGATTACGGGGTGAAACGCAATATCCTGCGCTGCCTCGCCGATCTCGGCTGCCGCATCACGGTGGTGCCCGCAACGGCCAGCCTGGATGAGATCATGGCGCTCAAGCCCGACGGGATTTTCCTTGCCAACGGCCCCGGCGATCCGGCGGCGACCGGCACATATGCCGTGCCGGTCATTCAGGGCTGCATCGACAGCGGCGTGCCCACTTTCGGCATCTGCCTTGGGCATCAGATGCTGGCCATTGCGGTCGGCGCCAAAACCATGAAGATGCACCAGGGCCATCGCGGCGCCAACCAGCCGGTCAAGGATCTGACAACCGGCAAGGTCGAGATCACCTCGCAGAACCACGGCTTCGTCGTGGTGCGCGAAAGCCTGCCGGACGGCGTGACCGAAACCCATAAATCCCTGTTCGACGGCGTGGTCGAGGGGATCGAGATTGACGGCAAGCCGGTCTTTTCCGTGCAGTATCATCCCGAAGCGAGCCCCGGCCCGCAGGACAGCCAGTATCTTTTCCAACGCTTCATAGATATGGTCGATAGAAAAAATGCCTAAACGTACCGATATCCAGTCCATCATGATCATCGGCGCCGGGCCCATCATCATTGGCCAGGCGTGCGAATTCGACTATTCCGGCACCCAGGCCTGCAAGGCGCTGAAGGAAGAGGGTTACCGCGTTATTCTGGTCAACTCCAACCCGGCCACCATCATGACCGACCCGGGCCTTGCCGACGCCACCTATGTGGAGCCGATCACCCCCGAGATTGTCGAGAAGATCATCGCCAAGGAACGCCCCGATGCGATCCTGCCGACCATGGGCGGGCAGACGGCGCTGAATACCGCGCTGGCGCTCGCCGAAAGTGGCGCGCTCGACCGTTACGGCGTGCAGCTCATCGGCGCCAACCGCGAAGCCATTGCGAAAGCCGAAGACCGCGACCAGTTCCGCACCGCCATGCTGAAAATCGGCCTCGACATGCCGAAAAGCGCCGTCGCGCACACGCTTGACGAAG
Organism: Sneathiella sp.; assembly: GCF_002694385.1. GTDB lineage: Bacteria > Pseudomonadota > Alphaproteobacteria > Sneathiellales > Sneathiellaceae > Sneathiella. Next base: position 144,159 of record NZ_NZMB01000021.1, on the reverse strand, counting down.
CCTGGAAAGTGCTGGAGGACGTCAAGCTCCCCTGCATCATCCGCCCGTCCTACACCTTGGGCGGCACCGGCGGCGGCATCGCCTATAACCGCGAGGAGTTCGAGGAAATCGTCACCGGCGGGCTCGATGCCTCCCCCACCACCGAAGTGCTGGTAGAGGAAAGCATCGTCGGCTGGAAGGAATATGAGATGGAGGTTGTGCGCGACAAGGCGGACAACTGCATCATTATCTGTTCCATCGAAAATGTCGATCCCATGGGCGTGCATACGGGCGATTCCATCACGGTTGCCCCGGCGCTGACCCTCACCGACAAGGAATATCAGGTGATGCGCAACGCCTCCCTCGCGGTGTTGCGCGAAATCGGGGTGGAGACCGGCGGCTCCAACGTGCAGTTCGCCGTCAATCCGGAGAACGGCCGCCTGATCATTATCGAGATGAACCCGCGCGTTTCCCGCTCCAGCGCGCTCGCCTCCAAGGCGACCGGTTTTCCCATCGCCAAGGTGGCGGCGAAGCTCGCCGTCGGCTATACGCTGGACGAGCTGGATAACGACATCACCGGCGTCACCCCGGCGTCGTTCGAACCGACCATCGACTATGTGGTCACGAAAATCCCGCGCTTCACCTTCGAGAAGTTTCCGGGCGCGGAAGCCAAGCTCGGCACCGCCATGAAATCCGTGGGCGAGGCCATGGCCATCGGCCGGACCTTCGCCGAAAGCCTGCAAAAGGCGCTGCGGTCGCTGGAGACCGGCCTCACCGGCCTCAATGAGCAGAATTTCACCCGCCATGGCGACCAGAAGGCGGACAAGCAGCAGATTCAGGCAATCCTCGCCCATCCGACGCCGGAGCGGCTGCTCAATATCGCGCAGGCCTTCCGCGAGGGTCTCACCCTCGATGAAATTCACGCCGCCAGCAAATATGAACCCTGGTTCCTGGCGCAGATTGAGGCCATCGTCGAGATGGAGAACGCGGTCCGCGCGAACGGTCTGCCACGGACGAAAGGCGGGCTTCTCGCCCTCAAATCCATGGGTTTCAGCGACAAGCGCCTCGCCGAGCTGGCTGACACCCGCGAGGAGCATGTGCTGGCCGCGCGGCAGAAATTCGGGATCGAGCCTGTCTACAAGCGCATTGATACCTGCGCCGGGGAATTCCCGTCGCAGACGCCGTATATGTATTCCACCTATGAAGGCAATGAATGGGACGAGGCGGTGTGCGAGGCCGAGCCGACGGACGCCAAAAAGGTCATCATTCTCGGCGGCGGCCCCAACCGCATCGGCCAGGGGATCGAGTTTGACTATTGCTGCGTCCATGCGGCCTATGCCCTGTCGGACGCGGGTTATGAGACCATCATGGTCAACTGCAACCCCGAAACCGTCTCCACCGACTATGACACCTCCGACCGGCTGTATTTCGAGCCGCTGACGGTGGAAGACACCCTCGCCATCATCCGCAAGGAACAGTCGAACGGCACGCTGCATGGCGTGATCGTCCAGTTCGGCGGACAGACGCCGCTCAAGCTCGCGGCCGGGCTGGAGGCGGCGGGCGTGCCCATTCTCGGCACCACGCCGGACGCCATCGACCTTGCCGAGGACCGGGAGCGGTTCCAGCAGCTTCTGCACAAGCTCGGCCTCAAGCAGCCGGAAAACGGCATCGCCCGCTCGGTGGAGGAGGCCTTCGCGGTCGCGGAACGGATCGGCTATCCGGTCGTCGTCCGCCCCTCCTATGTGCTGGGCGGCCGCGGGATGGAAATCGTCCGCGACGGCGACAGCCTCGATCGCTACATGCGCGAGGCGGTGATCGTTTCCGGTGACAATCCCGTGCTGGTGGACGGCTATCTGCAGAACGCCATCGAGGTGGATGTGGATTGTCTTTCCGACGGCAAGACCGTGTTCGTCGCGGGCGTGATGGAGCATATCGAGGAAGCCGGCATTCATTCCGGGGACAGCGCCTGTTCCCTGCCGCCGCATACGCTAGAAGCCGATGTCATCGCGGAGATCAAGCGCCAGACGGAGGCGATGGCCCTTGCGCTCAATGTCGTCGGGCTGATGAATGTGCAGTTCGCCGTCAAGGACGGGACGATCTATATCCTGGAAGTCAACCCGCGGGCGAGCCGCACGGTGCCGTTTGTGGCCAAAAGCATCAACTACCCCATCGCCAAGATCGCCGCGCGCGTCATGGCGGGGGAAAGCCTCGCCTCCTTCGATCTTGTCGACCGGCCGCTCAAGCATGTCACCGTCAAGGAAGCCGTCTTCCCCTTCTCGCGCTTCCCCGGCGTCGATGTGGTGCTGGGCCCGGAAATGCGCTCCACCGGGGAGGTGATGGGCATTGATACGGATTTCGGCGCCGCCTTCCTGAAATCGCAGATCGCGGCAGGCGTGCGCCTGCCCACATCGGGCACGGTGTTCGTCTCCGTCAAGGATCTCGACAAGGCGCCGATCACGGCGGCGGTGGCCAAGCTGATTACGCTCGGCTTCACCGTTGTCTCCACCGGCGGCACGGCGAAATATTTCACCGATCAGGGCCTGCCCGTTGCGCGCATCAACAAGGTCATGGAAGGGCGGCCGAACATCGTCGATGCCATGAAAAACGGCGATATCGCGCTGGTCTTCAACACCACCGAAGGGGCGCAGGCACTGCGCGACAGCTATGACATCCGCCACACGGCGCTGGTCATGAAAACCCCCTACTCGACCACCGTTGCCGGAGCCTTTGCAACCGTCGAAGCCATCGAGAAAATTATTACGGGAACACTTGAAGTCAACTCGCTTCAATCCTATTCTTAATTCCTTGACAAGCTCTGACTAAGTCTATAGTCAGAGCGGCTTTGTGACGAGTGCAAGCGATCATTCACGTAACGACGTAATCGAGATTTCAAATGGAACGACTACCGATGACGGCTGCGGGCTATGCGCGGCTTGAAAAAGAATTGAAAGAGTTGAAATCAACGGCTCGCCCGGCGGTTATCCAGGCAATTGCGACCGCGCGCGAGCATGGGGACCTGTCTGAAAATGCGGAGTATCATGCCGCCAAAGAGCAGCAATCCCTCATCGAGGGCCGCATCGCCGAGCTGCAGGACAAGCTGAGCCGTGCCGAGGTCATCGATGTCGCGTCCATTTCCGGCCGCCAGATCAAATTTGGCGCCACCATTCTGCTCGCCGATGAAGACACCGACGAAGAGACCAGCTATCAGATCGTCGGCGAGGATGAAAGCAATATCGAGGAGGGTCGCCTCTCCATCACCGCGCCGCTGGCCCGCGCGCTGATCGGCAAGGAACAGGGCGACAGCGTCGAGGTGATGACCCCCGGCGGCTCCAAAGCCTATGAGGTGATCGAGGTCAGCTACTCAAGCTGATTTCCCGCCCGCAAGTAATGAAAAAACCCGCCGTTTGGGCGGGTTTTTTTATGTCTTCATCTTCCCTTTTCCGCGCTTACCCTTTCGCGGCGGGGGTGAGATGGCCGCGATTGATGGCGGCTTCCGAGATCGCCTCCAGCGCCTCCGGATTGACCAGCGATGACGTATCGCCGAGCGGCTTGCCGAGGCAGACGGCGCGCACCAGCCGCCGCATCACCTTCATATTGCGCGTCTTTGGCAGGTCCGGCACGGTCAGGATGAATTTCGGCTTATAGGGATAGCCGAGCCCGGCAATGACCGCGTCCGCAAGCTCCTTCTCCACGGTCGCCCCCGCCGCCGCGTCCTTGTCCAGCACCACGACGCAGGCGACGCTTTCGCCCTTGATCTCGTCCGGGATGCCGATGGCCGCCACTTCCCGCACCTTGCCGGTGGCGGTGAGCAGCGCCTCAATCTCTGACGGGCCGGTGCGCTTTCCGGCGATTTTCAGCGTGTCATCGGACCGGCCGAGGACGAACCAGAAGCCGTCCTCATCCCGCACGGCCCAGTCGCCCTGACGCCAGCAGCCGGGAATATCCCGCCAATAGCTGGCAAGGTAGCGTTCGTTATCTTTCCACAATCCCCGGCTGAGCCCGATGGAGGGTTTGCGCAAAACCAGCTCCCCCACAGTGCCGGGGCCGAGCGGTTTCCCGTCCATATCGACGATATCGGCCCCCATGCCCGGCACCGGGCCGGAAAAGGAACAGGGCTTCATCGGCCGCAGGACGGACCCGGCGAGAATGCCGCCGCCAATTTCCGTACCGCCCGTATAGTTGATGATCGGCGCGTTGCTTTTCAGGACATTTTCAAAGGTCCACCACCAGGCATCCGGTGTCCAGGCCTCCCCCGTGGAGGCGACAAGGCGGATGGAGGAAATATCATGATCGCCCACCCCGGCGCCATGCATGAAGCCACGGATCAGCGTCGGCGACACACCGAGGAACGTCACATGGTGCTTCTCGATCAGCCGCCACATGCGCGTTGCATCCGGATAGTCCGGCGCGCCATCGGCCAGCACGAAAGACGCGCCCATCAGGGTCGCGCCGAACGCCAGCAGCGGCCCGACCAGCCAGCCCATATCGGAAAACCAGACGATCCGGTCGCTGCTTTTCATATCCATCATCAGGCCGAGATCAAGCGTCAGCTTGGCCGGAAAACCGCCATGGGTATGCACGGTTCCCTTCGGCATCCCCGAGGTGCCGGAGGTATAGACCAGCAGCGCGGGCGCCTCCGCCGGCATTTCGGCGTTTGGCATGTCCGTGGGTTGCCCCTCGCACAGCTCCTCCCAGTCGATATCCGTCTCCCCCATGGTGACGGGGTGGCCCGTCCGCCGGAGGCAGATCACATTCCGCACGCTCGGCGCCCGGGCGGCGGCGGCATCGGCGAATTCCTTCATCGGGGCCACCTGCCCGCGCCGCGTTGCGCCATCAACGGTGAGGATGGCCACTGCCTCCGATGCGTTAAGCCGGGCGAGGATGGCATCCACCCCGAAACCGGAGAACAGCGGCATCACCACCGCGCCAATCTTCGGCACCGCCAGCAAGGCGACGACGGCCTCATTCACATTGGGCATATAGACGGCGACCACTTCACCCGGTTTCACGCCAAGCGATTTGAGACCCGACGCGAGGCGGGAGACTTCCGCACTGAGTTCCTCATAGGTCCAGATGCGGCTTTCGCCATTTTCGCTATCGCCGATCACGGCGGGCGATGTCCAGACGGGGGTGCCGCGATGACGGTCCAGAGAATTTTCCACGATGTTGGTCGTGCCGCCGATGAACCATTCGGCAAATTCGATGCCCTTCGAGAGATCCATGATCTTGTCATAGGGTTTCATGAAGCGAAGCCGCCCGGCGATGGCGTTCCACCACCACTCCGGCTCCTCCTCGGCGCGGCGCATCAGCGCCTCGTAATCTTCAATCCCGTGCTCGGCCATGAAGGCGACCAGATTGCTCTGCCGGATCAGATCCTCAGCGGGTTCCCAGACGATGCTTTGACGTGCCAGTTCATTCATTGAGTATCTCTCCCGTCTGATGGCGTTATCAGGAAAGCGGCCCCATCGGCCCCATTGGCCCGCTTCCCCTTGCCGCCGGTTTTTTCTTGTTAGGTGGCGTCGCCGCCTTTTCTCATCATAATTGAGGCCCTGACCCTAGACCAGAAAATGCCGGAATGCAGCATGATTCAGCGGTTTCGCGGATGCCCCTCCGTGCAGCCTGAAATTGCTTTTCTACCCGCCAGATCCGCCGATCATTCCCCAAGTCTCAACCCGCTGGTGTGACTTTAAAATCAAAGGTTGCATTTTTCGCCCGGCAATGTTATACTATTCGCATATACGGGATATTTGGGGCGTGACGCCCCTGAAACCCGAACGGTGCCCGGCCCAGCTTCTTGCCCCCGGTCCCGACGTTTTTTTTCATGAGATAAATTATCAACCCGGCGGGACCAGTCCCCTTGAAGGGGTCTCTGTCCTTTATAACCCTATGGCCTTTGGCAGGTCCGGCCACCGCCCGCATCTGCCTGACAACAAACAGCGGTTTATTTTTAACCCGTCAACCCGACCGATCCGCATCTCACACGGCAGAAATGGAGTCTGCCTCTCGCGGGAACCAGCAGAGGAGTGAACCCCATAAAAAAACGCCCCTCCCCGAAGGGAGAGGCGATCAATTCAGTCAATTACAACGGACAGTCTTTGCGGAAATTTGGCGCCCGTTTCTCGCGGTGCGAGGCGACGCCTTCCTTGACGTCTTCGCCCATGAAGCCGAGCATTTCGAGCGCCGTGGAGGCATCGAAAATCGGCCCGGCCTGACGCAGCCAGTTGTTCAGCGAGTATTTCGTCCAGCGCAGCGCGCTTTGCGCCCCGTTGGCCATTTCCGTCGCGATGGTGAGAGCGGTTTCCTGCAACTCGTCATCCTCGACGCAGAGCGATACCAGACCGATGCGTTCCGCTTCCTCGCCGGAGACGGGCTTGCAGGTCAGCAGGTAATATTTCGCCTTCGCCATGCCGCACAGCAGCGGCCAGATGATGGCGGCGACATCGCCCGCGGCCACGCCGAGCCGGGGGTGGCCGTCAACGATTTTCGCGCGCTTTCCGGCGATGGAAATATCGGCGAGAATACCGACCACCAGCCCCGCGCCGGCGGCCGGGCCATTGATCGCCGAGATGATCGGCTTGTTGCAGTTGATGATGTTGTAGACGAGATCCTTGGCTTCCTTCCAGGTTTTCATGATCTCTTCGAAATTGCCGGTCATTTTCTCGATCAGCCCGAAGTCGCCGCCTGCGGAAAAGGCCTTGCCCTCCCCGGTGACGATAACGGCATTGATGTCGGGATCACGGTCGATATCGCGCCAGATATCGGTCATCTGGGTATGGGTTTCCGCATCGACGGAGTTGAAGGATTTCGGATTGCTGAAGGTGATACGCAGAACGCGATCCGCCGGATAGTCGAATTTCAGTTTGGTATAAGCCGCATAACGATCAGTCATTTCATGTTTCTTTCTTTTCTATCGGGCCACCATTACCGATGACACAGGTGAACAGGGATGATTTGGAGGGAGTGTCCGGAACCCGGCAGCGCGGCGGGTTTCCCCGGGGCGCGCCTTCCCTTCATGGCAAGCTTTTCGTCAAGTTGAATACTCCCGGCGTCAGGTCCTGTTATTGCTTCAGACGATTTCCTAACAATTGTTAGATTACTGCGCCCCCGCCCCGGCTGTCAATCCGGAACATACGGCGGCAGCGCACGAACCGCGCCCGGATTGCCCCGCGCCCGGCCCGTGAATGGCGTGGCCGCGGCCTTATCCGCCGATGGACATATCCGAGGTGATGCCGCCATCGACGGTGAAGATCACGCCCGAGGTATAGCTGGACCGGTCGGACGCGAGGAAGGCGAACAGATCGGCAATCTCGCGCACTTTCGCCGCCCGCCCGAGCGGATAATTGGCGAGCAGTTCGCCATAGCGGCTTTCATCGCCCCAGCGTTCTTTGGCGCGGGCTTTCATGATCTTGTCGATGCGGGTGGTGGCGACCGGCCCCGGATTGACGCCGACCACGCGGATATTATCCTTCAGACTGTGCCCGCCCATGGCCTTCGTAAAGGCCATCAGCGCCGCATTGCCCGTGGTGCCCGCAATATAGCGGAAATCGAAATTCTCCCCGCCATTGCCGATATTGTTGAGGATCACGCCATGGCCGCGTTTTTTCATGCTGGCATAGAACAGCCGCGTCATGTCGATATAGCCCATCACCTTGACATCCCAGCCCGGCCGCCAGTCATCGGCCCCGACCGTCCAGATATCGCCGCCCGGAATGGCGCCCGCGTTATTGACGAGAATGTCGATATCGCCCGCCGCCGCATGCACCTTGTCGATATCGCCTTTTTTCGTGAAATCGGCGGGGAAATAGTCCGCCGTGACGCCATGCGTCTCGCTCATGCGTTTGGCGATTTCCTTCAGCCGGTCTTCCTGCCGGGCGACGAGGAAGAGGTTCGCGCCCTCTTCGGCGAACACCTCCGCCAGCCCTTCGCCAATGCCCTGCGATGCGCCGGTGATCAGCACCCGCTTTCCCTTAAGTCCCAGATCCATTTTCCTACCCTCTGTTTTGTAAATTCTGCGGGATGATGGCGATCATTTCGGCGCATCCGGCAGGTCCGGATATTCCCGCAGGGTAAGCGCGACCTTGACCGCGCCCGGCTTCTCGAACGTATCGGCATCGACGATGCGCACATCGGCCCTGAAGGCGAGGGAGTTGTGCAAATGCGTCTCGATCGACTTTTTGAGCGCCGCGTCCTGATCCGCGGGCCGGTCCCGCCCCCGCTCGACAATCACTTTCAGCGCCCCCTGCGAGGTATGGCCTTCAAAATCCGCCAGCACGCGCATGACGCCGTTGGTCTCCGGCACCATATTGGTGATGACGCTTTGAATGGCGGAGGGGAACACATTCGCGCCGCGAATGATCAGCATGTCATCCGTGCGGCCGATGCAGCGGACTTTCGGGCCCGTCCGGCCGCAGGCGCAAGTTGTGCCCAGCACCTCCACATGATCGCCGGAGCGGAAGCGGACCAGCGGGTTCGCCTCCCGCCCGATGGCGGTATAGACAAGCTCCCCTTCCGCGCCATCGGTGAAGGGAATGACCTTCTCCGTCGCCGGGTCCAGCAGCTCGGTGATGATGTAATCCATGCCGACCATATGCATGCCGGACTGTTCCTGGCATTCGCCCCAATAGGCGACGGCGATATCGGTGCCGCCGAGCATTTCACAGCATTTCGCGCCCCACAGCTTTTCGATTTTCTGGCGGATGGCCGGAATGCCGCCGCCCGGCTCCCCGCCGACAAGGACCACCTCGACGCCAAGGCTGCTGGCCTCAACGCCGACGATTTCCGGGGCCTTTTCCGCAAGATACATGGTAAAATTCGGCGCGCCAGCAAGGACGCGGGGCCGCAAATCCGCCGCCGCGCGCAGCAGCCGGTCCGCCCCGCCATCCGCGCCGATGGGGATATCGATAACGCCCATATACTGCATCGACTGGGCAATCGGCAGGCCGCCGACGAAGCCCTTGGCCATCGCGAAGGCATGCAGCGACATATCGCCCGGCCGGATGCCGGCGGCGAAGAAACTGCGCGCATTCATCTCATGCCACATTTCCGCGTCATTCTCCGTCAGGGCGACATAGGACGGGCTGCCCGTGGTGCCCGAGGAGGCCTGCATCTGCACAATATCCTTGCGGTCGGCGGCCAGATGCAATCCGAAAGGCGGCTTTGCGCCGAGACTTTCGCGGATTTCCGTCTTATAGGTGAAGGGCAGCTTCTGCAAATCCTCAACCGTGCGAATATCGTCGAACGAGACCCCCGCGTCGGCAAATTTCTTCTGGTAAAAGGGGGAGCGTTCCTTGAGATAGGCCATCTGCCGGACCAGCTTCTCTTCCTGCAGCTTTTTAATCTCGTCCAGCGGCATCACCTCGACGGGGTGCCAGCAGGCGGCGTCTTTTTTGTTGGCGGCGTCGGCGCGCCGGTATTGCATATTATATTCCCTGGAAGACATTATTTTTCCTTTTTTTGCATCGCTGGAGTTGCTGAGTGTCCCCGACGCCCTGACGGAGCGGGCCATGCCCTGTCTCGATCATGCGGCGGGATTGAAGTGTCTGTGTCGTTTCTGCCTGAAAATCCGATGCGCCGGACCGTCACCTCCCTGATTGCGGCCGTGCCGCAGATAATTTCCCGTTACAGGCCACGGACGCCGCGTCCCCTCCCGGACAAGTGCGCCCCTCTGGCGGATGCCCGCTGCGCCCCGGACGCCGGACCGCAGAACCCCGTCTTACCCGGTGTTCCGTGTCGCCAGATCCCTGATATAAATAAATTCTAACTTACGTTAGAAAGCATGACAAGGCAAATAGCCGCCCCGCGAAGCAGGGGCGGATCCCTGCCGTCGCCGCGCCCCTCCGGGCGGGAAAACAGGGGGTAAATACAACGCAGCCTAGAGATTCAGGCGCCGCCGTCGCGGCCGCGCCGCCGCATCCGAATCACGGGCACTTTCCGCATGCCCCGGTTCGTTCCCCGGCCAGAAGACCGGCGGCGGCGGGGTCCGTCTCCCCCAGTCAGGGGCCGCCCGCCGGGAAGCCCCGCGATCTGCGGCATAAATACGCCGTCTCCTGCGACTTTTTCGCATATATATAAGGGGCTTAGGGGATCGTCTCACAGGGACGCCGCGCCAAGCGCCCGCGCCCCGCGAGGGCGCAAAAGATCAGCTTTTGCCACGCCCGATGCGGTGATGGCGGCCGGTTTCGCCTCACTTTCCTATCGTCTGCCACGTCTTTTCGCGGTTTTTCATACCCGTCATTATTGAATTCCGCCTGATTACCTGTTAAATTCAAACAAATGTTCGAATTACCTCGCTTGACAATCCACCGTCGAGAAGGAATTAAAAGCCATGAATGTAAATCCGGACATACGGCTGCCCACGGCGGCGGCGGCGAAGAAATCGGACAGGACCCACTTTACGATTTTGTCGGCGGCGGCGAAACAATTCCGGATGTCCGGCTATGGCCCGTCCACCCTGCGCCGGATTGCCGACGCCGCCGGGGTCGAAGCGGGCAGCATCTACTATCATTTCGCCTCGAAAGAAGAGATTTTCGACGAGGTTCTCACCCTCGGCCTGCGTCAGCTCCATGACGCCGTGCAGGCGGCGGGGGAGGAATGCGCGGCGCGGGGCTGCGGCTTTCGCGAGACTTTTGGCGCGATGGTCGGCTGCCATCTCGCCTATCTGCTGCGCAAGAATGACTTCACCTCCGCCAATATCCGCAACTTCTCCATGCTGCCCCTGCATATGCGCGAGCGGCACCGCCCCTTGCGCATGCGCTATGCGCGGCTGTGGGAGGACCTGCTCGCCAAGGCGCTTAGAGAGGGGGATATCCGCACCGATATCCGCGTTGTGCCGCTGCGGCATTTCCTGCTCGGCGCGCTCAACTGGATGGGGGAATGGTTCAACGCCTCGCATTATCCGGTCAGCGTGCTGTCCGAAAGCGCGGCCAAGCTGATCCTCGACGGCATGCTGGTGAAGACCAGCCAGCATCCCTTCCCGGCGGAGGATCTGGACTTTCCCGAGGCGGCGCTGCTGCTGGAGGAGGACAGCAAGGTGGCGAAGACGCGGCTGCATATCCTCTCTTCCGCCGCGCGGGTGATGCGCGCCCATGGCTACAGCGCCTCGACATTGCGCCGCATCGCGGCCGAGGCAGAGATGGAGGCGGGCAGCATCTATTATCATTTCACCTCCAAGGAAAACCTGCTCGATGAGGTCCTTGACCGGGGATTGCGCGAAATGGCCGACGGGGTGTCGCAGATCCTCTATGATCAGGCGCGCTATGGCGACACCGGGGCGCAGCTCGCCGCCGCCATCAATGCGCATATGCGGGTGCTGTTCGCGCGCAGCGAATTCACCTCCGCCAATATCCGCATGTATGGGCAACTGCCGCAGGAGATCCGCGAGCGGCATCGGCCGGTTCGGCAGAAATACGCCGCCGCCTGGGACCACTGCCTGAAAAATGCGCAAGGCAAGCACGTCATCCGCAGCGATTTCAAGGTCGTCCCCCTGCGGCTGTTCCTGATCGGCGCGCTGAACTGGACCGTCGAATGGTTCGATCCGGAAAAGGGCGGCGCGGAGGGCTTCTACACCCTTCCGGAAATGATCGCCCTGCAACAGACCCTGCTGCTGAACGGCATCGCGCGGGACGAAACGGCGGACGCGTAAGCCGCCCCCTCTCATCCGCCGCCGGTTCCACCGCCGCCCTTGCGCCCTCGCCGTCGCCGCCAATACCCGCCGCCCGTCCTCACCCGGGCGCGGGAAATCGAAGCGCCGCCCAAGAGAACAAACGGAATACGCGTAATGCCGTCATTCCCATTATCGCGCGGGGGTCAGAGACCAGGCCAAATCCCCAAAACGCCTTGTCAAACGGGAAGATAGGTCACCCTTTGCGACCTTCCGGCAAAAAAACTAACAAATGTTCAAAAGCATTGACTGACCTTTGCCCTTGTGCATAGACTAACCAAAAAATAAGCGCTTCCTGATGCGTCAATATCGGGATAAACGGGAGGATTGTTAAGTGACAGTTACGTCGTTGGCGCAATGTCTGGAAAATACGTCGCGCCTTGTTGGGAACCAGATTTTCATCCGCTTCGAAGGGCGGACGCTGACCTTTGCGGAGTTTGACGCGAAAGTCGCGCAGCTTGCCAATGTGTTCAAGGCGAAGGGCGCCAGGGCCGGCGACGTGATCGGGCTGTATCTGCCAAGCTGCCCGGAAATGGCCGTCGGCTACTGGGCGTGCCAGAAAATCGGCGCCATCGCCAATCCCATCAGCGGCATGAACCGCGTGCATGAGGTGAAAGCCACCGTGACGCGCACGGACATGAAAATGATCCTGACCAATGCCGAGACCCTGCCCTACGCCCGTGAGGTGCGGGAGATCACCGGCAAGCTGGAAACGATCTTTGTCACCGGCGGCGCGGCGGACGGCGCCATTGATGTGGACGCCCTGATTGCCGCCGCCGACACGAGCTGCCCGACCCCGGATTTCAAGGCCGACGATATCGTCGCGCTGTTTTTCACCTCCGGCACCACGGGGGAGCCCAAGGGCGCAACGCAGACGCAGCTCAGCCAGTATACGACGCTGCGCGACATGGCGGTGCATGGCGGGCTGCTGTGGGGCAAGGAAGTCTTCCTCTGCGCGCTGCCGCTGTTCAACAATTTCGGCGCCACCTGCATGATGAACGGGGCGATCTTTTCCGGCGCGAAAATGATCCAGATGGAACGCTGGGATACCGAGGCCGTGCTGGAGACGATCACCCGCGAGAAGGTGACCTATCTCGCCGGATCGCCGACCATGTTCCTGTATCTGCTGCGCGATTTCGATCCCGAAAAGCATGATCTTTCCTCGCTGAAAACCTGCGTGACGGGCGGATCGCCGGTCGCGCCGAATGTCATGCAGCAGTTCGAGGAGAAGATGGGCGTGCCGCTCTTGCAAATCTATGGCGCGACGGAAAGCACCGGCTATGTGACGGGCGAACCCCAGTTTGGCGTGCGCAAGCGCGGCTCCGCCGGGGTGCCGATTGGCGGCTCCCGCATCAGCATTGTCAATGACGACGGCGTGGAACTGCCGCGCGGCGAGATTGGCGAAGTGCGCATTTCCGGCGACACCATCGGCGCGGGCTACTGGGGCGATGCGGAGACCACGGCCGCCAGCTTCACCCCTGACGGCTGGCTCAGCGGCGATCTTGGCTATCTCGATGACGACGGCTATCTGTTTATTGTCGACCGGAAAAAGGATGTCATCATCTCCGGCGGCTACAATATTTATCCGCTGGAGGTCGAGGATCTGCTGTATCAGCATCCCGATATCCGCATCTGCGCCGTCATCGGCCTGCCGGACAAGGACAAGAGCGAAATTCCCGTGGCCGTCGTCATTCCGCACGCCGGGCACACGCTGGATGCGGCGGAAATCATTGCCTATTGCCGCAAGAATCTTTCCGCCTACAAATCGCCGCGCCGCGTCTACACCGTTGACGAAATGCCGCTCGGCCCGTCCAACAAGATTTTGAAGCGCACCCTTCGGGACTGGCACACAGAAGGCCAGGGAAAATTGAAAGAGGTTCAATAATGACACAAGAAAAATCCGCCGCAAATCGCGCCCATCCGCTGGCGGGTGCCGTCGCGCTGGTCAGCGGCGCGGGCGGCCCGATGGGCGCCGCGATTGCCGAACGGCTGGCGGCGGACGGCGCGTCTGTCGGCCTGATTGACATTTCGGGACGGCGCGTCACTGCCGTTGCCGACGATATCCAGGCCCGCCATCCGGACGCCAAAATCTACACCGCGCGGGCCAACGCCACGGATGAGCAGGAAACCAACGCCGCCATCGCCGAGATTGTGAGGGCCCTCGGACCGGTCTCCATTCTGGTCAATGTCGTGGGCGGCATCCGCGGCGGCGAGCTGGTGACCCCCATTCTGGGGATGAGCGAGGAACGCTTCGACACCACGTTCGAGCTTAACCTGAAACCGCTGTTCTGGATGGTGCAGGCGACGGCGCCGGGCATGATCGCGCAAAAGAAAGGCGCGATTGTCAATATTTCCTCCGTCACCTTCGCGGGCGACGGCGATCAGCCGGAATATGCGGCGGCGAAGGCCGCGGTCTCGTCCCTCAGCCGTTCGCTGGCAATCGAACTCGCCCCCTCTGTGCGGGTCAACTGCATCGTGCCGGGGCTGATTCAGACCTCCGTCATCAACAATGCCGCCCCGAATCTGGTCGCGGACTATACCGAGCGGTCGCTGCTGAAACGGCTGGGCCGCCCGGAAGATATTGCCGCCGCCGTCAGTTTTCTTGTCGGCCCGGATTCAGATTTCATTACAGGCGTGTCGCTGCCTGTTTCGGGGGGGATACCGGCGAACCTGTAATATCAGGGGCGCATTACATCAGTAAAAAACAATAAAAAAACCAGAGCACCAGAAACCAAAACAAGGGAGAATATCATGTCTATGAAGAAGATTATCGGCATTACGGGCGGGGCGTTGCTGGCCCTGTTCAGTGCACAGACGGCTCTCGCCGACGAGACCCTCAAGGTCGGCCTGTCGGCGCCGATGTCGGGCGCGGCGGCGGCCTGGGGTCTCGGCTTTGAATATGCCGCGAAGCAGGCCGTTGAAAAGGTCAATTCCGAAGGCGGCATCAAGGCGGGTGGCAAGACCTATATGCTGGAGCTGCATGCCTATGACAATAAATACAACGCGGCCGAAGGCGCCAAGACCGCGCAGACCATGCTGAACCGCGAAAATATCAAATTCATCGTCGGCAGCATCGGCACGGCCCCCGTGCGCGCAACACAGGCCCTTTCCGAGCGTCAGGGCGTGCTGCTGTTCAACACGGGCTGGGGCAAGAGCATCAAGGGACCGGACTATCCGCTGACCTTCACGCAGATGAACACCCCGTTTGAAATCCTCGGCCCGTTCTTCGGCTACATCAAGGGTCAGCATCCCGATCTCAAAACGGTCGCGATGATCACCCCCAATGATGCGACCGGTCAGGAAGTCGAGCCGGTGGCGATTGAAACCTGGAACAGCCTGGATGTGGAAGTGGTTTCCACGGACCGCTATGAACGTGGTACGACCGAATTCCAGTCCATCGCGACGAAAATCGCCAACAGCAACCCCGATGCCGTTGACTTTGGCGCCTCTCCCCCTGCGGATGTCGGCTCCATCATGAAGGCGCTGGACGTGCTCGGCTGGGACGGTATCAAGGTTGTCGCCCCCGGAACCTCGGCCGGAACGCTGAGCCAGATGGCGGGCCAGGCTGCGGAAGGCACCTATCTCGGCGCGTCGGCTGACTTCCAGGGCGATTCCGCCAGCGAAGCCCAGCGCACGCTGAATGAAGGCGCCGTAAAAGAAGTCGGCGAATCCCTGAACGCCATCACCATTTCAAGCTATGATGCGGTGATGGCGCTGAAGAAGGCGATTGAAACGGCGGACAGCATCGACCCGAAAAAGGTCGCGGAAACCCTGCCGACAATCATCTTTGAATCTTCCTATGGCCCGGCGGCCTTTGGCGGCAAGGATGTCTATGGCTCGCCGCAGCAGATCCTGATCCCGGTCATGATCACGCAGGTCAAGGACGGCAAAGCCGTGGAAGTCGGGCGCGTTGCCCCGGAAGAGCTTAAGGAACGCCTTAAGTAATTCCGACTGGAAAACGGAGACGCCAGCCAGATTTCAAAAGCTGGCGTCTCCTCACTCTGGCCCCGTAACGACCGGACCAAAGCGATGGAACTACAAGTACAGCTACTTATGAATACGCTGCAGATCGGCTCTGTTTATGTGCTGTTTGCGCTCGGGCTGACGCTGATTTTCGGCGTCATGAAAATCGTCAATTTTGCCCATGGGACCTTTTTCACCGCGGCGGCGCTGATTGTCTCCTCGGTGATGATCTGGGGCGTCGGCACGATGGGCCTGTCCATCTGGCTGTCCTACATCCTGGCGTTTTTCCTGGCGCTTGCGGTGGTCTGCCTGATCGGTTTCATCGTCTATATCTTCGGCTTTCAGCATTTCCTGAAGGATCTCAACGGCTCCTTCATCCTGTCGATCGGGCTGCTGCTGCTGCTGAACGGCACCTATCTGATCCTCTATGGCGGCGTGCCGCGCTCCATTCCCACCGTTGTTCCGGGCGTGGTCACCTTTCTCGGCGCCAGCCTGACGTTGCAGCGGCTTTTGCTGATGATCGTCGCGGCCGTTATTACGCTGGGTCTTTATATTCTCGTCCACCGCACGAAGCTCGGCCTCAGCCTGCGCGCCGTCGCTGAGGATCAGGAGGCGGCGATGCTGCAGGGCATTCCGTTCCGCCGGGTGGCGCTCTACGGCTTTCTCATTGGCGCGACGCTGGCCGCCTGCGCCGGCGCCCTGATGGCGACGGTGACACCGGTGACCACCGTGATCGGCGATGACTTTCTCGTCAAGGCCTTCATCATCATCATTATCGGCGGGCTCGGCAGTGTGGTCGGCGCCATTATCGGCGGGCTGCTGATTGCCCTGATTGAAAGCTTCGGCGGTTATTATTTCGACCCGTCCACGGCCACGCTCGCCATGTTTGTGCTGGTCATTGTTCTGCTTATTGTCCGTCCACAGGGGATTTTGGGTCATGCTGAAAAGTAATCCGGGGCTCGCCCTTTGCATTCTCATCGCCCTTGCCGCAATCGGTTTTGCCCTGTTTAGCGGCGATCCTTACTATGTGCAGGTGGTCATCTGGGTGTTTGCCAATGCGGTGCTGGCGGTCACGCTGCGTTTCGTGCTGCTGATCGGCGAGCTGAATATCGCGACCGCCGCCTTCTTCGGCATCGGCGCCTATACGACGGCGGTCGCCGCCACTATATTCGAGTGGCCCTTTGTCATTTCGCTGCTGGCCGCGCCGGTCATGGCGGGGCTTATCAGCGCGCTGTTCGGC
This sequence comes from Sneathiella sp., assembly GCF_002694385.1. Taxonomy (GTDB): domain Bacteria; phylum Pseudomonadota; class Alphaproteobacteria; order Sneathiellales; family Sneathiellaceae; genus Sneathiella. The sequence goes on along the minus strand of NZ_NZMB01000021.1, from coordinate 127,318 downwards.
TGGGTCACCCTCCGGACCAAGGGGCCCTACTTCCTGCTGATCTCCTTTGCCTTTACCGAGATTGTCCGGCTGTTCTATACGAAGTCGGAATTTCTCGGCGGCAACTCCGGCATGATCGGCATGTATCCGCCGATGGCGCTGAATGATTACTATCCGGCCATCGCCGTAACCATTCTGGCGGCGATCCTGTTCGCCCTCTATGCGGCGGAACGCTCCAATCTCGGGCGGATATTCAAGGCCATCCAGAATAATGAGGATATTCCCCGCTCCGTCGGGCTGAATGTGATCGGCCTCAAAATTCTCTGTTTCGTCATCGCCTCCACGGCGGTGGGTCTTGCGGGCGGCGTCCATTCCTATACCAACAGCGTCATCGCGCCCGCCGACTTCACCTTCTTTGTCGCGGTTCTCGCCCTCGCCTATGTCAAGATCGGCGGCGAAGGCCATATTGCCGGGCCCATCATCGGCGCGACAATCCTGACGCTGGTCGGACAATGGCTGCACAGCTTCGGACCGTATGAGAATATCTTCTATGGCGCCATCATCATCGGCGTGCTGCTCCTCATGCCCGGCGGGATCATCGGACTTGGCGACCGTTTCAGAGGCCGCTCAACCACGAGGAGGGACCCGCATTGACCAGTAGCGAAACAATCATGCCGTCTTCAACAGCCGGGGAAAACGTGGGAAAAATTCTGTTAAAAGCCGAGCAGCTTGAACGCCGCTTCGGCGGCCTGACGGCCGTTGCGGATTTCAGCTTCGACCTTAAGGAGGGCGAAATACTCGGCCTCATCGGCCCCAATGGCGCCGGGAAAAGCACCACCTTCAACCTGATCAGCGGCTTCATGCCGCCGACCTCGGGGAAGCTTTTCTATCTGGATGAAAATATTACCGGCAAAAGCGCCACCTATATCAGCCGCAAAGGGCTGATCCGGACCTTCCAGCATGACAGCTTGCTCAGCGAAATGTCGGTCGCGGACAATATCATCATCGCGACGACGCACCGTTTGAAAAATGCCGCGGCGCGCCGGGAAAAAATGCGCGAAATGGCGAAGCTGACGGGCCTTGAGAATTATCTGGAGGTGACGGCGGGTAGCCTGCCGCACGGCTTGCAGCGGATGCTGAGCATCGCCATCGCCCTGGCCGCCGAACCGAAGGTGCTGTGCCTGGACGAGCCCCTCACCGGGCTTCAGGGGGTGGAGGTTGCCGCCGCCCTCGATCTGTTTGAAATGATCCGCAGCAAGCTCGGCATCACCATCCTGCTGGTGGAGCATAACATGCGGGCCGTCATGCGCATTTGCGACCGGATTCTGGTGCTCAATCACGGGCGGCTGCTGGCCGAGGGGACCCCGGAAGAAGTCAGCCGGAACGAGCTTGTCATTGAAGCCTATCTTGGACATAAAAAATGACCCAATCGAATGACATTTTATCCATCAACGACCTCTATGTCAGCTATGGCGGAGTGCCTGCCCTTGAAGGGGTGAGCCTGTCGGTCAAACAGGGCCAGATCACGACGATTATCGGCGCGAACGGCGCCGGTAAAACGACGCTGATGAAGGCGGTTGCGGGCCTGCTGACCCCGGCGAAGGGAAAGATCACCTTTCAGGGCGATGATATCACCGGCCTCAGCCCGGCCGAGACCGTCGCCAAGGGCCTTACCCTCGTCCCGGAGGGACGGCGGTTGTTTCCGACGATGAGCATTCGCGATAACCTGATGTCCGGCGCCTATGTGCGGACGGACAAGGCGGCCATCGAGAAGGATCTGGAAACCGTTCTCAGCTATTTCCCGGTCCTGACGAACCGCCTGAACATGCCCGCGAATTCCTTAAGCGGCGGGCAGCAGCAGATGCTCGCGGTCGGGCGCGCGCTGATGGCATCGCCGAGGCTTCTCATGCTCGATGAACCCTCCATCGGACTGGCGCCGACCATTGTGGAGACGATCGGCAATATCATCCAGACCATTTCCCGCAATGGCGTGGATATCCTGCTGGTGGAACAGAATGCGCATATGGCCCTTGAACTCGCCGATCAGGCCTATGTTCTCGAAAACGGCCAGATCACCCTGACCGGCAAGGGCCAGGAACTCATCGAAAACGACAAGGTGCGGGAGGCGTATCTCGGCCTCTGACAGCGTGCCGCCGCGTCAGCGCGGATCCTCCGCCGTGGAATGATCCGTCGGCTGCGGCGTCACCGTCAGCACCGTCACGCCCGAGGGCGCGTTGAAGCGGTGCCAGCAGCCTTGCGGCACCACGGTCAGCATCCCGCCTTTCAGAGTCAGCACTTCCCGGCTGTGCGCATCCGTCAGGATGGTCAGTTCCGTCTCCCCCTCCAGGATATGCACCAGCTCGTCGCCGCCCTGATGCCGCTCCCACTCGCTCATGCCATCGAAGCTGCCGGTGAACACCGCTCCGTTGCCGAATGTTTCAAGGGTCGCGAAGGCGGCCGCGGCCTCCGCTTCCGTGGTCTCTCCCCCCCGCCCCCGGAGCGGCGTCAGCCCCTCCAGCACGGATTTGATATCAATGGCTTTCGGCATCGTCCCTCCCCTTGCCGGAACCGCCCGGCAGTCGCTGTTTTTGCCAGTCTAGCGCGACGGTCTTTATGGTTTAAGGAAAATTAGGATTTAGTCGTTAGTTTTACCGAAACAGCGGATCAAACAACCCTAAAGGCCAGATCAAACCTGTCAGATGTCGGAATTTTATAACTTCAAAAATCTTGGCGTCCTGTTTGTTGACGACAACAAAAGCATGCAGATGTTTATGCGCAGCCTGCTGCTGTCGATGAATATCGTCAACATTCGCGCCTGTAATGACACGGAGACCTGCCTTGAGATGATGGCGGAAGAACCGCCGGATATTGTGATCACCGATCTGCTGTTCCGTCAGTGCGACGGGCTGGACCTGATCCGCCGCATCCGTCAGGCGGAAGATGGCGTGGATCGCTACACCCCTGTTCTGGTGATCACCGGGCAGACCAACATGTCGGACGTGCTCGCCGCCCGTGACGCCGGGGCGACGGAATTCCTCGCCAAGCCCGTCTCCGTCGGCTCCCTGCATGACCGGCTGGTGTGGATGGTGGAAAACCCCCGTCCTTTCATCAAGGCATCCGGTTTCGTCGGACCGGACAGGCGCCGGGCCATGCGCGGCTATGAAGGCATGGAACGGCGGAAGTAAGATGCAGAAACCCACCCTCATCTCCATATTCAGGAATGGCCAGAACAGATGACCCGAATTGACAAAATGGATGGATATGAAATCCATCATCCCTTTTCAAAGTTACAGGCCAAGGTGAAGCGCGAGGGCGGGCTGTCGCTCGCCGAGATCGAGAAACGCATGTCGGTGCGCATGGCGCATCTGACGGAGGAATTTCTGGCCGAGATCCCGCCGATGATCAACACCATCGAGCGGATGATCGGCAAGCTGGAAAAAGGTGACGGCGGCGCGGAGGCGCAGGCCGAGATTTTCAAGCAGGGGCATGACCTGAAGGGCATGGGCGGCTCGTTTGACTATCCCATCATGGGCACCATCGGCGCGAGCTTCTGCGAACTGACGCACAAGACGAAGGATGTCTCGGCACTCAACCTGCCGCTGATCCGGGTCAACCTCGATCTGCTGAGCTATGTTCTGAAATTCCGCATCAAGAATGAGAGCGACCCGAAGGCCGCCCCGATCATAGCCGCCCTGGCCTCGGCCACGACCGCTAAACGCTGAAATCCCCGCGCGGGCGGGCGCAGGCGGGGCTCATTTCCCCGACGGATAGCCCGCCGCCGCCAGAATTTCGGTGATTTCCGTCAGGACGGCCGGATCATCAATGGTGGCCGGAGCGTTATACGTCTCCCCATCGGCGATTTTCCGCATCACGGCGCGTAAAATCTTGCCCGAGCGGGTCTTCGGCAGCCGTTTCACGACCAGCGCGACCTTGAAGGCGGCAACCGGGCCGATCTTCTCACGAACCAGCGCAACCAGCTCTTTCTCGATTTCCGTCGGCGGGCGATTAACCCCGGCGTTCAGCACGACGAAGCCGACCGGCACCTGCCCTTTCAGCGCATCATGAATGCCGATAACGGCGCATTCCGCCACATCCGGATGCCCGGCCAGCACTTCCTCCATCCCGCCGGTGGACAGCCGGTGCCCCGCGACATTGATGATATCGTCCGTGCGCGCCATGATGAAGAGATACCCCTCCTCGTCGATATAGCCCGCGTCACCGGTTTTGTAGTAGCCCGGAATATCGGCCATATAGGATTTGATATAACCGGCATCATTCTCCCACAGCGTCGGCAGCGAGCCGGGCGGCAGCGGCAGCTTCACCGCAATGGCGCCAATCTCGCCGCGCGCCACCTCGCGCCGTCCGTCGGCCTCATTAATGACGCGGATATCATAGCCCGGCACCGCGAAGGTGGGACTGCCGAGCTTGACCGGCTTCATGCCGTAGCCCATGCAGTTGGCACCGATCGACCAGCCGGTTTCCGTCTGCCACCAGTGATCAATGACCGGGACTTTTAGCTGATCCTGCGCCCAGATGATGGTGTCGGGATCGGCCCGCTCACCAGCGAGGAACAGGGTGTCGAAGTTGCGGAAATCATATTTGCCGATGAACTTGCCGTCCGGATCCTGCTGGCGGATGGCGCGGAACGCCGTCGGCGCCGTGAACAGGGCTTTTACCTTGTGATCCTGGATCACCCGCCAGAAAGCACCCGCATCCGGCGTTCCAACCGGCTTGCCCTCATAAAGGATGGTCGTGCAGCCCTGCAGCAGCGGCGCATAGACGATATAGGAATGGCCAACCACCCAGCCGACATCGGACGCGGCCCAGAAGACATCGCCGGGATCAACGTTATAGACATATTTCATGGACCAGCGCAGCGCCACCGCATGGCCGCCATTGTCGCGCACCACGCCCTTCGGCACCCCGGTCGTGCCGGAGGTGTAAAGGATATAAAGTGGATCGGTCGCCGCCACGGGCACGCAGGGCACCGGGTCGGCCGCCGCTGCAATCTCCTGCCAGTCGAAGTCCCGCCCGGCCGTCATTTGCGCCTGGCATTCAGGACGCTGAAGGATGACCACCGTCTCCGGCTTGTGCGTCGACATCCTGATCGCTTCATCAATCAGCGGCTTGTAGGCGATGGTGCGGCCTGGCTCCAGCCCGCAGGAGGCGGCGAGGATGGCGACCGGCTTCGCATCGTCGATTCGCGTCGCCAGCTCTTTCGGAGCGAAACCGCCGAAGACAACGCTGTGTATCGCGCCAATCCGCGCGCAGGCCAGCATGGCCACCGCCGCCTCCGGCACCATCGGCATATAGATAAGCACCCGGTCGCCCTTCTTGATGCCGCGCGCCGTCAGCGCCCCGGCGAAGCGGGCCACGATATCGGTAAATTCCCGATAGGTGAAGCTTTTGACCTGCCCCGTCATCGGGCTGTCGTAAATCAGCGCCGCCTGATCGCCCCGCCCGTCTTCCACGTGACGGTCCAGACAGTTGTAGCAGGTGTTGAGTTCCGCCCCTTCAAACCAGCGATAGAAAGGCGGGTTGTCGGCATTGAGCACCCGGTCCCAGGGTTTGGACCAGCTTATCCCCTTCGCCGCGCGGGCCCAGAAGACCTCCGGCTGTTCCAGTGATAGCTGATAATCCTCTTCATAGCTCGGCATGAGACCGTCTCCCGGGTGGTTATTCTTATGGTCTAAATGAACAATCCGGACCAGAGGATGTCAACAGAAACCGCCGCAAAAAAACCCGCGAATCTGCATTCGCGGGTTCTGGTCCCGTTTTCGGCTCAGTCTTTCGAAGACTGCTTGAAAAGTTCTTCAAACCGTTTGGCGGCGGCTTCTTTTTCAATCTCTTCTTCCGACTTGCGCGCGCCCGGCTTGCCGAACACGGCCTCCGCCTCGGCGCGGTGATCAAAGGCGTCGTCTTTCTGCGCCTGCTGCTTTTTCAGCTCATAGGGCGTGAGCGGAACGGCCGCCGCTTCGGCCGCCACGGCTGCCGCCACTTCCTCCATCAGCTTCTCATGATCCTCGTCCTTGCGGCGATGCGCGGATTTCTGCACGGCTTCGTCCAGTTCAAGCTAGGTGCAGATGCCAAGGCTGACCGGATCGCGCGGGCGGATATTCTGCGCATTCCAGTGGCTGCGCTCGCGGACCGAGTTGATCGTCGTCTTGGTGGTGCCGACCAGCTTGGAAATCTGCGCATCCGTCAGCTCGGGATGGAATTTCAGCAGCCATGAAATGGCGTCCGGCCGATCCCCCCGGCGGGACACCGGCGTATAGCGGCCACCCCGGCGGCGCGGCTGCGGCACATCGGCGGTCGGCTTGCTGATTTTCAGACGCCCGGACGGGTCTGCCTGACAGCGGTCAATTTCTTCCTGCGTCAGCTGGCCATTGGCGAGCGGGTCCAGCCCGACGATCCCGACCGCAACCTCGCCATCCGCGATACCCTGCACCTCAAGCGTATGCAACCCGCAAAACGCAGCGATCTGTTCAAATGACAAAGACGTGTTGTCAATCAGCCAAACGGCCGTCGCCTTTGGCAATAATGGCGTAACCATATAATCTCCTTTAACGACCCGATCCGCGCGGATCAGGGCCTGGAACTGCTTCTCGTATGTATATGGCGAAAAAAGGGCCCGAAGTCTACACCTAAACCTGCAAAACAATTTTCCCGATATGGCCGGAATCATCAATACGGCGGTGCGCATCGGCCGCTTTTTCGAGCGGGAAAACGCTGTCGATGACCGGCTTCACCGTTCCGGCGGACAAGAGCGGCCAGACCTTCGCCTTCAACCGCTCGCCAATCTCTGCTTTTGCCTGCACCGATTGCGGGCGCAGGGTCGATCCGGTGATGGTCAGCCGCTTCAGCATCATGGCGCTGAAATTGACCGTCGCCTTGGGGCCGCCGAGAAAGGCGATATAGACAAGCCGCCCTTCCACCGCCAGGGCGGAGATGTTGCGCTGGATATAATCACCACCCACCATGTCGAGGATGAGATTAACCCCCTTGCCGCCGGTCAGCTCCTTCGCCACCTCGACAAAATCCTCGGTCTTGTAATTGATGCCCCGCTCGGCGCCGAGTTTCTCGATGGCGCGGCATTTCTCATCGGTGGAGGCCGTAGCGAAAACGCGCGCGCCGAACGCCTTGCCAAGCTGGATGGCCGTTGTGCCGATGCCGCTCGCCCCGCCATGGACGAGGAAACTCTCCCCGCCCTCCAGGCGACCGCGGTCGAACACATTGGTCCAGACGGTAAAGAAAGTCTCCGGCAGCGCCGCCGCCTGGACAAGATCGAACCCGGCCGGGATATCCAGGCATTGAGCCTCCGGCGCGACGCAATATTCGGCATAGCCACCGCCCGCGACAAGGGCGCAGAGCTGATCGCCCGCCTTGTAGCGCGTGACGCCCGCCCCCGTTGCGACNACGGTGCCGGAAATTTCCAGCCCCGGAATGTCGGANGCGCCCGGCGGCGGCGCATANCCGCCCATGCGCTGCAACACATCCGGGCGATTGACCCCGGCGGCNGCGACCTTGATCAGCACCTCGTCATGGCCNGGCTCCGGCANGGGGCGCGTACCGGGGACCAGCGCCTCCGGTCCGCCAAACTCCTTGATTTCGATTGCCGTCATCGTTTTGGGCAGGCTCGTCATTGCATTCTCCAGACTTGTGCGGACTGTCACATCTTTCGCCTAAGGGCGGGACAATCCGGGCGTATTTGACTATTGTTGTACGGTTAGTGGCATAGCATATTGAGGAATACGACAATGACAAGCGATGATGACGACCGCCCCGCTCTCTCCGCCCGCGGATTGAATTTCGACAGCATGTCCATTGATGAGCTGGAAGAGCATATCACCGCCCTCACCGCCGAGATCGAGAGAGTGAAAGCCATGATCGCGAAGAAAAAAACCGCCCAGGATGCGGCGGCCGGTTTCTTCAAAAGCTGAATTCCCGCGCACTTGCCGCCAAACTGTGTTCCGCGAATCACAGTATGAGAAAAAATCGGAAAAATCGAAAAATATTTATATGCGTTAATTGTAATTTAAGAAATTATGGTTAATCTGGTNATCGCAGTCCTGATCGGGCTGNNTGAGACCGGAAGCTTTATTCCAGTCTTTATGACGCCTCCCTGTTGACTTGAGCCGCCTTTTACAGGCGGCTCTTTTTTTTACGCGCCCGCACCGATAGATGCAATATCCATAAAATTGTCACAAACCCCCTTGACTAAATTTTGAAATCAGCGTTTTAATTTGCTCCATCAGAAGCAAGTCTGACAGGTTGAGGCAAAAAAAGAGGGGGCGCCGTCATGGCAGCCCCCTCAATCAATTGTAGCTGATATCAATTACTTGCGATGCACATGGCGGCTCTCGCCTGCGCTTTCCTCCAGCACCGTGATCCGTTTGGGACGTCAGAGATGGCCGATGCGCGGCGGGCCGCCCTTGCCCGCCTGGCTGGGGCCGAACGCCTTGTCGAGAATACTCGTGCTGTCCTCCGCCAGCAGAATGGCGTCCGTCAGCAGATTGAGAATACGCATGTTGTTGGCAAGGACTGAACGCGCCTCGGGCCGCGGATCATCGGTGATCAGCGTGCAGCGCTCCAGAATATCCTTGCGCACCATGGACAGAACTTCTTCCAGCTTTTTCCCGGCCGGATTTTCTTCGGTTACCAAATAATGGGTCACAGTCTTGCCCTCCTGAGACGGAATTGGCGGACACTATCCCATATTCCTGGTTAATTTTCCGATAACCCGCGCCGGGCCGCTTCAAAGTGACTTCGCCCGCTCCCGCAGGACGAATTTCTGCACCTTGCCCGTGGAGGTTTTCGGCAATTCCGCAAAGACAACGGTTTTCGGGCATTTGAAATGCGCCATATTGTCCCGGCAGAAAGCGATAATCTCCGCCTCGCTCGCCTCGCCGCCNCTCGCGCAGGGTGACNAAGGCGCAGGGTGTCTCGCCCCATTTGTCATCGGGACGCGCCACCACCGCCGCCTCCAGCACGGCCGGATGNTTATAAAGNACGCCTTCCACNTCGATGGTCGAGATATTNTCCCCGCCCGAGATGATGATATCCTTGGANCGGTCGCGCAGNTCCAGATAGCCATCCTCATGCACAACACCGAGATCGCCGGAATGGAACCAGCCGTCCTGGAAGGACGCGCCGGTGGTTTTCGAATTCTTCAGATAGCCCTTCATCACCAGATTGCCGCGCAGCATCACCTCCCCCATCGTCGTGCCGTCACGGGGGACGGGAGTCATGCTTTTGGGGTCCATCACATCGAGACCGGCCAGCGCGTGATAGCGTACGCCCTGCCGCGCCTTGAGCGCCGCCCGGTCTTCAATCGGCTGGTCGTCCCAATCCGCATTCCAGTCACACAGCACCGCCGGACCATAAGTCTCCGTCAGGCCATAGACATGGGTCACCTCGAAGCCCATGGCNTCCATCTCCGCCAGCACGGCGGCGGGCGGNGGCGCGGCGGCGACCATGAATTTGATGCCTTTNGGCGCNTTNGCCTTNTCCNCNGCNGNNGCGTTGATCAGCATGGANAGGATGATCGGCGCGCCGCACATNTGATCGACCTGACAGCGTTCCATCTCACGGTAGATGGCGCCCGCCTCCACCTTNCGCAGGCAGACATGCGTCCCGCCGACCGCCGTCAGGGTCCAGGGAAAGCACCAGCCGTTGCAGTGAAACATCGGCAGGGTCCAGAGATAGACCGGATGCTTCGGCAGGCTCCAGGACACCGCGTTGCCCATGGCCGCCAGATAGGCGCCCCGGTGATGATAGACCACCCCCTTCGGATCACCCGTCGTGCCGGAGGTATAGTTGAGCGATATCGCCTGCCACTCATCGGCGGGGCCGGACCAGTCATAATCCGGATCGCCGCCCTCCAGAAAGGCTTCATACTCCATCTCGCCGATTAACTCGCCGCTTTCGGCAAGGGCGTCGTCAATGTCGATGACGATCGGTTTGACCTTCGCAAGGGCCAGCGCCTCCCGGATCAGAGGAGAAAACTCCCGGTCCGTCAGCAGCAGTTTGCACTCCCCGTGATCGAGGATGAAGGCAAGCGCCGGGGCATCCAGCCGGGTGTTCAGCGCATTCAGAACCGCGCCGGTCATGGGCACACCGAAATGCGCCTCCAGCACCGCCGGGATGTTGGGGGCCATCATGGCGACCGTATCGCCCTTCCCGATCCCCCGCCGGACAAGCGCACTCGCCAGACGGCGGGCACGGGCGTAAAATTCCCCGTAAGTGTAGCGGAGGTCGCCATGGATAATGGCCGTCTTGTCCGGATATACTGCCGCCGAGCGCGACAGAAAGGTCAGCGGCGAGAGCGGTTCATAATTGGCCGGGTTTTTGTCAAGGCCGGTATCATATGGATGTGATGCCAAGTGAGTCTCTCCCAATACTCATTGTCGGTTCCGTGATAAGATAAGAGGACGCGGAGCGATCAGCCCCCGCCCTGCGGCCGGTCCCCTAGATCGACCGGCACGCCCGGCAGAAACTTCGAGACACGAATGCCGAGCGAGGTTTTAACATGCGCCACATTCGGCGCCGCCGTGAGCTTGTGCGTCAGAAAATGCTGATAGGTGTCCCAGTCCTTCGCCACCACCTTGAGGATGAAGTCATTCTCCCCCGCCAGCATGTAGCATTCCCGCACCAGCGGCCAGGTGTTCACCAGATTTTCAAAGGCCGACAGGTCAATCTCCGCCTGGCTTTGCAGCCCGACAAGGGCGAAGATGGTGACGCCGAAGCCCAGATGCTCGGGGTTAAGGCGGGCGTGATATCCTTCGATATAGCCCGCCTCCTCAAGGGCGCGCACCCGCCGCAGACAGGGAGGCGCCGAAATACCGGCGTTTTTCGCCAGCTCAACATTGGTGATGCGCCCGTCTTCCTGCAAGTCATGCAGGATTCGGCGATCGATTTCATCAAGCTTTACGCGTTGCATTATGTCCTCCAACTATCATTTGCGCGCAATATTATTACAAAGATTGCCCCACGCCAAGATCATAGACGCAGAAACCATGCCAGAGCTTCATGAAAATTACGTGCGCCCGACAAATCGCTTGACCGGCGGCGGACCCGCGGCCTATGCCAGCATCATGGATGGGACAAGCGGACATAACCGGCAATCCTGCTGGATCGTCACCGATGGCAGCGCGGGCATGGAAAACCAGTGTATCGGCCTCGCGGAGGCGCTGGATCTTGATTTTACCGTCAAGCGCATCGTCACAACGCGCCCCTGGCGCTGGCTGCCGCCTCAGCTCTGGCTCAATCCGCTGCACCGGCTCGATGCGAGTGGCGACCTGCTGACCCCGCCCTGGCCGGACGTGCTGATCACCTGCGGCCGGCAGGCGATCCCCATGAGTCTGGCCATAAAAAAGGCAAATGGCGAGAAAACAGTCACCATCCACATCCAGACGCCTAACTGCAAGGCATCCGAATTCGACATTGTGATCGTGCCGGAGCATGACCGGCTGCGCGGCCCCAATGTGCTGGTCAGTCTCGGCTCTCTCGGCCGCGTCACGCCCGAACGGCTGCAAGTCGAGGGGGAGAAATTCGCCGACGCCGTGGCCGATCTGCCCCGTCCGCTGGTCGCGGTCCTGGTTGGCGGCAGCAATCGCTGCTACGACATGAATGCCGATGTCATCCGCGACCTCGCGGCCCGCCTCAAATCCCTGCATGAAGAGGCCGGATGCAGCTTTCTCGTCACCACCTCGCGGCGGACGGGGGCAGAAAATGAAGCAATCCTTGAGGCCTATCTTGCCGGGCTTCCCCATCAACTCTGGACCGGCGACGGGGCGAATCCCTACTTCGGCTATCTCGCCCTTGCCGATGCGCTGATCGTAACGGCAGATTCGGTCAATATGGTGTGCGAGGCCTGTACTCTCGGCAAGCCAGTCCATATATTTGAGCTTCCCGGCGGCAACAGAAAATTCAATTATTTCCATAAAAGTATGCAGGATAAGGGCTATACCCGCCCGTTCCGCGGCAAACTGGAGACATGGTCCTACCCGCCATTGCAGGAAACCCGCCGGATTGCCGCCGAAGTCGCGGACATTATTGCCGCCCGCACAAGGGGCGGCTGACCCTGCCCGCCCTCGCAACCGCGGCAAAGCGTCACCCGCCCCTTGCATGGCCGCGCTGCACGTTATAAATAACCCTATACTGCGATTAATCGGCCTTCTACCCGGAGTTTCCCATGGCGGACGTGCATCATACAGAAGTTCTCATCATCGGCTCCGGTCCCGCAGGGGCGACAGCGGCCATCTATGCGGCGCGCGCTTCCCTTGATCCGATCATGGTGCATGGCCTGCAACCGGGCGGACAGCTCACCATCACGACGGATGTGGAGAATTACCCCGGTTTTGCCGACCCGATCCAGGGCCCGTGGCTGATGGAGCAGATGGAAGCCCAGGCCCGCAATGTCGGCACGCAGATTATCAATGACTATATCGTTGATCTGGATGTCAGCCAGCGCCCCTTTGTGGCGACGGGCGATTCCGGCGCGAAATACATTGCCGCGTCGATCATCATCGCCACCGGCGCGGCCGCCCGCTGGCTCGGCCTGCCATCGGAGCAGAAATTCATGGGCTTCGGCGTCTCGGCCTGCGCCACCTGCGACGGGTTTTTCTATCGCGGCAAGGATGTCATGGTCATCGGCGGCGGCAACACCGCCGTGGAAGAGGCGCTTTATCTCACCAACCACGCGGACAAGGTCACCCTCGTCCATCGCCGGGATGAACTGCGCGCCGAGAAGATCCTCGTCAACCGGCTGATGAAAAACCCGAAGATCGAGATTATCTGGGACAGCGTGCTGGACGAAATCCTGGGGGAGCAAGACCCCTTCGGCGTCACCGCCGCGCGGCTGCGCAATGTCAAGACGGGCACCGTCAGCGACATTCCCGTGCATGGCGTCTTCGTCGCCATCGGCCATACCCCGAATACCGGGCTGTTCAAGGATAAGCTGGACATGGACGCGGAAGGCTATCTGATCACCGCGCCCGATTCCACGGCGACGAATATTCCGGGCATCTTCGCCTGCGGCGATGTGCAGGACAAAATCTACCGGCAGGCGGTGACAGCCGCGGGAACCGGTTGCATGGCGGCCCTTGAAGCCGAGAAATTCATTGCAGAAAATGAAAACGCATCGGCGGAAGCCGCCGAATAGGGAGGCAGGGCGGCAAGCCGGAGTGATCCGGGGCGTCGCCGCAAATGTAAATGGATTGGGACAAGTTACGTATATTTCATGCGGTAGCTGAAGCCGGAAGCTTTACGCGGGCCGGTGAAACCCTGCATCTCAGCCAGTCGGCCATCAGCCGCCAGATCAGCGCGCTTGAGGAAAGCCTGAAAGTGTCGCTGTTTCACCGCCATGCGCGGGGCCTGTTGCTGACCGAGCAGGGGGAGCTGCTGTTCCATACCGCCCATGAGGTGTTTGCCAAGCTGGCGATGACCGAGGCGCAGTTGATGGACGCCCATGAGAAACCGTCCGGCGAGCTGCGCGTGACGGCGACGGTCGGCCTTGGCGCCAACTGGCTGACGCCGCGCATCCGGGAATTTATCGAGCTGTATCCTGAAATCACCGTCAATCTGATCCTCGCCGATCGGGAACTGGACCTTGGCATGCGCGAAGCGGATATCGCCATCCGCATGCGCGCGCCGCAACAGCCGGATTTGATCCAGCGCAAGCTGATGACGGTCAACCATCATGTCTATGCCTCGCCCGAATATCTGAAGAAGAATGGCACCCCCACCCAGGTCGAGGACGTCCTGGAAAGCAGCCTGATCACCTATGGGGACGAGGCGCCGACCAATCTTTCCAATGTCAACTGGCTGCTGCGGGAGCTGACCAAGCATGGCCGGGTGAAGGAACCGGTGTTCAAGGTTAACAACGTCTATGGCCTGCTGCTGGCGGTGCAAAGCGGCCTCGGGATCGCCAGCCTGCCCGATTATATCGTGCATGGCCATACCAATGTGATCCGCATCCTGCCGGAACTCGGCGGGCCGACGTTCGATTCCTACTTTGTCTATCCGGAAGAGCTGCGCAAATCCAAGCGCGTCACCATTTTCCGCGACTTTCTCATCCGCAAGGTCGCCGAATACGCCTTCTGAGCCTTCCTGGCGGCACAGCCATGCAGGGTGCGCATATGAGGGTTGAGAAGTTTGCTCTTTCCCCGAAGCGGCCAATTTAATACAAACGGGGCGAGCGATGTTGCGACGCAACATCCCGCTCCATCAAGATCCCCTGGTCTTGATGAAATTGCACAATCTCCTCCCTGATTATGCAATTTATGTCTATTGACATATTACCTCCCTGTTAGACTAGCCGGCCTCTTTATTGAGGCCGGCCTTTTTTTCTGCGGTTTTATAAGCAGAATATGAATTGCCATTCACAGGGTGAAACGTCAGGATTTTTGAGCCATGCGTTATTTGCATAGGTGCACTGCAATATTATCGGTGGCAAACCGCTCTTGGATTGGCTATCTATTGAACATGGATGTTGCGATGCAGCATCCCACATATCAGCCTCCCTGCTGATATCGGTTACATGTATTCCTCCCAATCACATGTAACCTGTATTGTCGAAAGACAATACCTCCCTGTTAGACTAAGCCGGCCTCTTCATTGAGGCCGGTCTTTTTTTTCTCCCGCATCAATTTTGAACATATGTTCAGACAGCATGGCTGCCATGTCATTTTGGCGGTTTTAATCTCTGTCCGAAACCCGACATATAATTAAGATGATGCGCAACGCATCGTCTGATGGCTGGATTTTTCCGGCCGGGACAAGTGGCACCCTCCCTATCCTGCTTGTCCCACGCATCTTTTCAGATGCACCTCCCTGTCAGACTGGCCGGCCATGCAAATGGCCGGCTCTTTTTTTGGGATCAGCCGTGATGATCGCTGATCTTGCCTTCCTTGAACAGATAGTCCTTGAGCTCCTTGTCCAGCACCGGGTCCCGGCGGCGGATCCATTCGAGGACCATGGCGGCATGTTCCTTTTCCTCATCGCGGTTATGCTCGAGTATCCGCTTCAGCTCCGGATCCTTGCAGGCATCGACCCGCTGGTTGTACCAGTCGACGGCTTCGAGCTCTTCCATCAGGGAAACAATCGCCTTATGCATATCCCGCGTTTCATCGGAAAGCTCTTCAATGGGTTCGTGATATCCTTCGCTGGCCATTATGCCTCGTCCTCCTTGACGTTGTTTCGAATGATTCCAATCTTACTGTCTTATTGTCAGCAAAACCAGCCGCAATCGCAACCCGTTACGTAAAGTTTTATGGAGGTCGCCGCCGGGGCCAAAGATAAGGCTCCCGCACGGCGGGCATTACATGAACAGCGCCTCGCCCTTCATGTCCTTATAGAGATCAGCGACATAGTCCCCATAGCCATTGTAAAGAACCGTCGGAATCCGCTCCCCCGTGCCGATGTCCCGCTCCGTCGCCTGTGACCAGCGCGGATGCGGCACCTCCGGGTTGATATTGGCCCAGAAGCCATATTCCGACTTCGCCAGATTTTCCCAGAAGCTGACCGGCCGCTTGTCCGTGAAATGGAAACGAACCAGAGATTTCGCATGCTTGAAGCCGTATTTCCACGGCACGGCAAGGCGCAAGGGCGCGCCGTTCTGTTTTGGCAGCGGCTTGCCATAAAGGCCCGTCACCAGAAAGGCGAGATCGTTGGTCGCTTCCTCCATGGTCAGCCCCTCCGTATAGGGCCAGGGATACCAGAACTGCCGCTGGCCGGAGGCCATGGCGCTGTCTTCAAAGGTTTCCATCACCACATATTTCGCCGATGACAGGGGCGCGGCCAGCTTCACCAGCTCTTTCATGGGAAATCCGCTCCACGGCACGACCATGGACCAGGCTTCCACGCAGCGATGGCGGTAGAGGCGTTCCTCCAGCGGCATCCGGGCCAGCAGATCATCGATATCGAGCTGCTGCTCCTTCTCCACCATGCCGTCGATCGTCACCGTCCAGGGGCTGGTTTCCAATTTTTGCGCCGCCGAATGGATTTCCTTGTGCGAGCCGAACTCATAGAAATTATTGTAGGTCGTTACAATTTTCTCATCCGTCAGCGGCCGGCTGACCGTATAACGGTCGTTTCGCGGGACCGGATACAAGGAAGACCCGGCCGCCGCCGGAGCCGCGAGAAGCGCGCGCGGCAGCCCGGTCATGGCGGCCGATCCGACAAGGCCGACCGCCGCCATGCCGCGCAATATGGCGCGGCGGTCCTGATAGATTGTTTCCGGGGTCGCTTTACCTTCGGGAAGTTCCCAGCCTTTCGGCGTCTTGATCAGCATGTGCTCATCCTTTCCTTGACCCTCGATCCGCACAAATGATCTCTCTCTGCCCGAACCGACACAAGTCAACTGTCCGTGAGCGTGGAACGCGTGCCTAGGTCCGGCTTTGCAAAACCTTGTCGGCCCCCTGCCCCGTCAGCTCCTGCAAATGGTCAAATTCACCGCGATAGGTGCCAAGCCCCAGCGTGGCGGAGCGCAGGTCGATGATCAGATCATGCACCTCCGATTCCGGGATCATCGCCAGCAGCACATCCCAGCCGTCCCAGCCACTGCGGGCATCAAAGCCGAGAATTTGCCCGCGTCGTCCGCTGACAATGCTGTTGACGCGCGAGGTATGTTCGGACGGCATGGCGATTTCCACCTTGTAGATAGGCTCCAGCAGGACCGGATCGCATTTCGGCATTCCCTCGCTCATGGCAAGGCGGGCGGCGGACCGGAATGAGTTTTCGGAGCTATCCACCGAATGAAACTGCCCGTCAAACAGGGTCACCGCCACATCGACGACCGGGAAGCCGAGCGGTCCTTCGGCGAGATATTCACGCACCCCATGCTCCACCGCCGGGATATATTGCCGCGGCACGGAACCGCCGACGATCTTTTCCTCGAAATTGAAGCCCGAGCCGCGCGGCAACGGCTTAATCTCGATATGCACATCGCCGAACTGGCCGTGCCCGCCGCTCTGCTTCTTGTAGCGGGCATGCTGTGTCGCCGCCTTGCGGATGGCCTCCTTATAGGCGACCTTCGGCCGTCGCGCGCGGACATTCAGCCCGTATTTGCTGCGCATCCGGTCAATGGCAACGTTGAGATGGATCTCCCCCTGCCCCCAGAGCAGCAATTCCTGCGTGTCCTGCCGATGCTCCACCCGGAGGGAGTTATCCTCCTCCACGATCTTGGCGAGCACGGCCGACAGCTTGACCTCGTCTTCCCGTTTTTCCGGGAAAAGCGAGACGCTGTAAACGGGGATTAACAACTCCTCCTCCGGCAGATGCGTGGTGCTGTCGACTGCGAGGATATCCCCCGTCCGCGCCTGATCCAACCGCCCGAAGGCAACGATTTCCCCGGCCCCCGCGCTGTCACGTTTTTCGGATTTGGCACCTTGCAGGCGGAAAATGCCGCCGATCCGCCCGGCATCAAAAGTCTCCCCATCGCGCACCGGCCCGGACCAGATACGGGCGAGTGACAGCTTGCCGCCCTGCGCCGACATATAGGTCTTGAGAATTTGCGCGACCGGCGCGCCGGAGGAGGCGCCGACCCCGGCCCGCGCCGCCGCAAGCGACGCCTCCGGCACCTCATGGCGAAGCGCCTTCAACAGCCGCCGGACGCCACTGTCATTTTCGGCCGAGCCCAGAAAAACCGGCGTAACCAGCCCCTCGCGCAGGTCATTTTGCAACAGTGCGTAGATTTCCTCCCGCTCCGGCTTGATATCCTCCAGCAGCTCCTCCATCAGATGATCATCGAAATCCGCCAGCTTTTCCAGCATGGCAAAGCGGGAGGTTCCCTCCTCCTCCGCCATTTCCGGGGGCAGGTCGATAATGCGGGACGCCTCCCCCTCCTTGTAGACATAGGCCCGCTCGGACGCGAGATCGACATAGCCGCTGATGATATTATCCTTGAAAATCGGCACTTGGCGCAGCACCAGAGCCCGCTCCGTCACCGCCTGCAGCGAATTGAACAGCTCATGGACGGAACCGCGCGCCTTGTCCATCTTATTGACAAAGATAAAGGTCGGCAGCTTCTTCTCCTGCAGGCTTTTGAGCAGCGGCGTCAGCGTCAGAACCTTCGCCTCATCCGGTTCGCACACGACCACCGCCGCATCCACACCCTTCAGGGCATTTTCCGTTTCCTGGAAAAATTCGATCGAGCCCGGACAGTCGAGAAGATAAAAATCATCGCCCAGATAATTGATGTGACCGGCATTCACCTCGACGCCCATCTGCCGTTCCCGCGCCTCGCGGGAGCTGTCGCCGCAGGTCGTTCCCGCCTTGATGCTTCCCTTGCGATCCGTCTCACCGCAGATATGAAGAATGGCCTCAAGAAGTGTGGTTTTGCCGCTCGAATAGGGGCCCACCAGCGCAATGCTGCGAGGCCCCTCCGGTTTGTCTACGACCATGACGCGCCTCCCTTTTGTTAGATTTTTCTAATGTTCCACCTCCGGCCCGGCAGGTGCAAGAAAAATCTGCCACCGCCGCCGGAAGGCGCGGAAAACCGACCGGGACGCGCGGCGGTACAGCTTCGTTCAGACGGAAATAAAAAAGGCGGCCGAATCATCGGCCGCCTTTGATGGGGATATGTCGTGCGCTTATTTCAGGCTGGCGCAGAACCGCTGGATCCGTTCGCACGCTTCCGTCAACGCCTCCGTCGAGGTGGCATAGGAAATACGGAAATTCGGGGACAGGCCGAAGGCCTCCCCATGCACGACGGCGACGCCCTCGTTCTCCAGCAGGGCGGAGACGAAGTCGAGGTCATTTTCGATCAGCTTGCCCTCCGGCGTTTTCTTGCCGATGCAGCCAGCGCAGGACGGATAAACATAGAAGGCTCCTTCCGGCAGCAGGCAGTCGATCCCGGCGGCCTGATTGAGCATGCTGACCACCAGATCGCGTCGTTCCTCGAACACTTTGGCCCGCTCGGCAATGAAATCCTGCGGCCCGTTCAGCGCCTCGACAGCCGCATACTGGCTGACCGAACAGGGGTTCGACGTGCTTTGCGACTGGATCGTCGCCATGGCCTTGATCAGCGGCACAGGCCCCGCGCCATAGCCAATCCGCCAGCCGGTCATGGCATAGGATTTGGAAACGCCGTTCATGGTCAGCGTCCGGTCATAGAGGGAGGGTTCAACCTCCGCCGGGGTGACGAATTTGAAGTCACCAAAGACCAGATGCTCATACATATCATCGGTCATGATCCAGACATGCGGATGGCGGACCAGCACATCGGTCAGGACTTTCAGCTCTTCGCGGTTGTAGCCCGCGCCGGACGGGTTGGACGGCGAATTGAAAATTAGCCATTTGGTTTTCGGCGTGATCGCGGCTTCCAGATCCTCCGGCTTCATCTTGAAGTTATTTTCCTTCGTCGTCGGCACGATCACCGGCGTTCCGCCGCCGAGCAGCACCATATCCGGATAGGAAACCCAATAGGGCGCGGGGATGAGCACTTCATCGCCCGGGTTCAGCGTCGCCATCAGGGCGTTGTAGATAATCTGCTTGCCGCCCGTGCCGACCGTCACCTGCGCCGGTTCATAGTCGAGATTATTGTCCCGCTTGAACTTGGCGCAAATCGCCTTTTTCAACTCCGGAATACCGTCCACTGCCGTATATTTTGTCTTGCCTTCCCGGATCGCGCGAATGGCGGCTTCCTTGATATTGTCCGGCGTGTCGAAATCCGGCTCACCCGCGCCAAGACCGATCACATCGCGTCCGGCCGCTTTCAATTCCGCTGCCTTTGCCGTCACTGCAATCGTGGCAGATGGTTTGATTCGTCCCAGGCTTTTGGCAATAATAGACATGATTTTGATTCTCTTTCGGCTAAAAAATCCTGCTCGGGCACATGCCCGCAAGCAACAGAGCTATAGCGTTAATTGCCTGTCGAGACCACCCGTTTTTTGACGATTTTCCATTCATTCTCCCATATTTTCCGCCCTTTTTCAGCAGAAGGGAGAAAATAGGCGGCGGCCTTTTTCAATTTGCCCTGGTATTGCGCCTGCTGTCCTCTGTATCCCGTTCGGTGCGCGCTTTGAACCGGCCAAAACTTTCCGACGCCTCCTGCATGATCCAGTCACGAAAGGCCGAAATGCGGGGCCGGTCCGCCGTCGCTTCCGGGCAGACGAGATAGTAGGAATGATGCGCCTGGATCGGCTGCAGATCGAACGGCTGCACCAGCCGCCCGGCCAGCAGGTCATCAGCGGCCAGCGTGCTCCGGCCGAGAGCAATGCCCTGCCCTTCAATCGCCGCCGAGAGCAGCATGGAGCTGTCATTGAAGCTCGGCCCTTTCTTGGGGTCCACATCAGTCACCCCGGCCATGGTCAGCCAGGCCTGCCAGTCAATGCGCATATCGTCATGCAGCAGCGTATGGTGCTTCAGATCCGCAGGCGTGCGCAACGGGTGCCGCCCCTCAAGCAGCGCCGGACTGCACACCGGAAACATCACCTCCTCCGTCAGCAGCTTATCGACCCGCAGGCCCGGATAATTCCCGTGGCCATATCTGACCACCACATCCACATCCTCGCGGTTGAAATCCGTCAGATGGTCGGAGGCGGAAAGCCGTACATCGATATCGGGATGCGCCTCGCGAAAGCGGCTGAGACGCGGCAGCAGCCAGCGCGCCGCAAAGGAGGGCAGCGTGTCCACATGCAGGGCGCCGGACGCATCCTGCCGCATAATATTATCTGTTGCGACGCCAATCGCCTCCAACCCCTTGCGCACGCCAAGGAGATAGGTCTGCCCTTCCTTGGTGAGGATCACCGCACGGTTCAGCCGCTTGAACAGCGGCACCCCCAGCCATTCCTCCAGCGCCTTGACCTGATGGCTGACCGCCGCGGGCGTCACAAACAGCTCATCCGCCGCCTTGGAAAAACTCAAATGCCGGGCCGCGGCCTCAAAACTGCGGACGGCTTTCAACGGGGGAAGGCGCATTTCCGGATCCCTTTTCAGATTAGAAATTCTAATACATTTTATTAGATTTTGTCGTTTGCAATCAACCCCTGAAATTGACAAATATACGCCATTGATAAGAGCCGATGTGATGCGGCGAAGGGCGCCGCCCTGTTTTTTGAAGGAAAAGTAAAATGTCTGTAAAAAGCAACGTAAATGGCAGAAACCTGCATTTTTCTCCGGTCGTCAGCCGGTATGGCTTTCGCAGCGTTGTGAGCGCCGCGGCATCGCTGATCCTGCAATGGCAGCAACGCGCGGCAGAGCGCATCCATCTTGCGGATATGGACAAACATGACTTAACCGATGTCGGCCTGACATTTGCGGATGTCCGCCCCGAAACCGAAAAGCCGTTCTGGCAGTCCTGAGTTACCCCCCAGCCCGGAGCATCAACTGCACCCTTCCTGTCCGCAGGCTCCGGGCAACCCGAACCCTTTTTCCGCTGATTTTTCCGGACAACTGGAATAAGCTTTCACCGACCCCATATTATGGATGGAAATCCGTGCCCCTTTGGCCTATAAACGGATCATGCAGAAAGAGAACAAACCGGAAACAATGACTCTGGAAGAAGCCCCGGCGATTTTTATCCCGCACCGGCCCGCCCGGCCCGAGAAATCGGAAGGCGGCATCCCGTTCGAAGTGGTCTCGGAATATGAGCCGGCGGGCGACCAGCCGGAGGCCATCGCCGGGCTTGTGGACGGGCTGAAACAGCAGGAACGCGACCAGGTTCTGCTCGGTGTCACAGGGTCCGGCAAGACCTTCACCATGGCCAAGGTGATTGAAAAACTGCAACGGCCGACACTGATCCTCGCCCATAACAAGACCCTCGCCGCGCAGCTTTACGGGGAGATGAAAGCCTTCTTCCCCAACAACGCGGTGGAATATTTCGTCTCCTACTATGACTATTACCAGCCGGAAGCCTATGTGGCGCGCACCGATACCTATATCGAAAAAGACGCCTCGGTGAATGAGCAGATCGACCGGCTGCGCCATAGCGCGACCCGCGCGCTGCTGGAACGCGATGACGTGATCATCGTCGCCTCCGTCTCCTGTATCTATGGTATCGGATCGGTGGAGACCTATAGCGAGATGACCATGGATCTGAAGGTCGGCGAAAATTATGACCGCCAGCATCTGCTGCGCCAGCTTGTCGAAATCCAGTACCGGCGCAATGACGCCAGCTTCACCCGCGGCACCTTCCGCGTGCGCGGCGACACTATCGAAATTTTTCCCGCCCATCTGGAAGATCGCGCGTGGCGGCTGTCGCTGTTCGGCGACGAGTTGGAGGCGATTGTCGAGTTTGACCCGCTGACGGGAGAGAAGAGCGGCAGCCTCAAGGAAGTCCGCATCTATGCCAACAGCCATTATGTGACGCCGAAACCGACCCTGCGGCAAGCGCAGGAGCTGATTAAAAAGGAGCTGAAATCCCGCCTCGCCGAGTTCGAGGCGCAGAACAAGCTGCTGGAAGCGCAGCGGCTGGAGCAGCGGACCACATTTGACCTTGAAATGATGGAGGCGACGGGCGCCTGCGCCGGGATTGAGAATTATTCCCGCTATCTGTCCGGACGCGGCCCCGGGGAGCCGCCGCCGACGCTGTTTGAATATCTGCCCGACAATGCGATTTTGATGGTCGATGAAAGCCATGTCACCGTTAGCCAGATCGGCGCCATGTATCGCGGCGACTTCCGCCGAAAATCCACCCTGTCGGAATATGGCTTCCGCCTGCCCTCCTGCATGGATAACCGACCGCTGAAATTCGAGGAATGGGAGACCATGCGCCCACAGACGATTTTCGTCTCGGCCACCCCCGGCCCGTGGGAGATGGAACGCACCGGCGGCAGTTTTGTCGAACAAGTGATCCGCCCGACCGGCCTGACCGATCCGGACTGCATCATCCGCCCCGTGTCGCAGCAGGTCGATGATCTGATGCGCGAGTGCAAGCTTTGCGCCGCCAAGGGGGAGCGGGTGCTGGTCACCACCCTCACCAAGAAAATGGCGGAGGATCTGACCGAATATTTTCATGAGAACGGCATCAAGGTGCGCTATCTGCATTCGGATATCGACACGCTGGAACGGATCGAGATTATCCGGGATCTGCGCCTTGGCACCTTCGATGTGCTGGTCGGCATCAATCTGCTGCGGGAGGGGCTGGATATTCCCGAATGCGCCCTTGTCGCCATATTGGATGCGGACAAAGAAGGGTTCCTGCGCTCCGCCACCTCACTGATCCAGACAATCGGCCGCGCCGCGCGAAATGTCGATGGCCGTGTTATTCTCTATGCGGACAAAATCACCAAAAGCATGCAGTTCGCCCTGGATGAAACCAAACGGCGTAAGGACAAGCAGGAAGCGTTCAATGCGGAGCATGGCATCACCCCCATGTCGGTGCGCAAGAATATCGGCGATATCATGCAAAGCGTCTATGAACAGGACCACTATAATGTGAGCTTGGGCCTGGAAGAGGCGAGCCATATGATTGGCCATAACCTCACGGCGCATATCGAGGATATGGAGAAGAAGATGCGCGGCGCCGCCGAAAATCTGGAATTTGAGGAGGCCGCCCGCCTGCGCGATGAAATCAAGAAATTGCAGGACCGGGAACTGGGCATCGGCGGCCCCAACAGCGGGAGGCCACAAGGCCGGTCCCGCAAGGGCAAGGCCGGCACCGCGCATGTGCTGGGCGGGCGCAGCCGAAACTGACGCGACGGATCAGTTTTCCACTGCCATAAAGCCGAAGCTGCGAATGATCTCCCCGCCCTCATCGGACTGGATGAAGTCATAGAACTGCTTGGCGGAATGGGTGTCATGATCCTTGATCAGGGCCATGCCATAAACAATCGGCGGATGGGACTCCTCGGGGAAGGTTGTCACCAGCCGGATATTTTTCGCCAGCTTGAGATCGGTGCCGTAAATAATGGCGTAAGGCACCTCGCCCCGCTCCACCAGCGCCAGCACGGCCCGGACATTCGGCAACATGACGGCCTTTTTCTGCACGTCTTCCCACAGGCCGAGATTTTCCAGCGCCCCCTTGCTATAGGTGCCGACCGGCACGCTTTCCGGATCGCCAATGGCAAGACGGCCATCGCCCAGAAGCTCCGGCAATTTTGCAACATCAAAATCCATCACTTCGGGGGTTTCCTTCGGCGCAACCAGCACAAGGCTGTTGGACGCCATGGTCACCAGACTGCCCGGCACCAGCATCTTTTCGTCATCCAGAAATTGCAGCCATTTCATATTTGCTGACACAAAAACATTGGCCGGGGCGCCCTCGCTGATCTGGCGGGCCAGCGTCCCGCTCCCCGCGAAGGAGGCAATCACCGGCAGGCCGGGCTTCTCCTCGAACCTCTCGCCCAGGGACGATATGGTTTCCGTCATGCTGGCTGCCGCAAAAACGACGACCTCATCCCCCGCCGCGCGGGCCGGACCGGAGAAAGGCAGCAAGATGGCCAGCAAAAGCAGTGCGCGCCATATATTTCTTTTTTTCAAATCGGCAGCCATTATGACAGCCCCCTCCGGGCAATTCGTGAAACGTGAAATAATATGATAGTCTATTGATAGACTTTCGACAGTACAAGATATTGAGTCATTCATGCCCTTGCTTTCAAAGATATTTTTCACGGTCACCCTGCTTCTTTTCACAACGGGCTGGCCCGGGCCGCTGCCTGCAAAATCCCCCGCGCCCGAAAACTGCGCCGCGCGGCCGTTCGATCAGGGCAGGCTCTGGAAAGTATCGAAAGACGGTATTCCGACGAATTATGTTTTTGGCACCATGCATTCGAAGGACCCCCGCATCCTGCATTTGCCGGGAATTGTCATGCAGGCCTTTACCGGGGCGGGCACGGCCATTTTTGAAACCTCCCTGAGAGACAATGACATCGCCCGCTCACGCGCGCTCATGCTGCTGCCCACCGGGGACAGTCTTAGGGCACGGCTCGGCGATGCGCGGTTCGGCCGCCTGCTCGGCATCGCAGAACGCTATGGCCTGACGGCAGACACGCTCGACCGTTTCAAAATATGGGCGGCGGCGGCCGTTATCAGTCAACCGCCGCCTGACCCGGCAACCGGCCAGCCCCTCACCCTGCTCGACAAGGAGTTGGAAAAATCCGCGCTGCAAACGGGCAAGCGCGTACTTGCCCTTGAAAGCAATGACGAGCAGCTTGCGATTTTTGATGCGATGCCCGAAACCGTGCAGATCGAATATCTGGATCAGGCTATTTCGGAAAACCCGCGCTTGAATGAAGAGCTGGAAACATTGACCAGCCATTATCTTGCCGGGCGGACCGGCTGGATCGCCTGCGATCTTGAAGAAACGCTCAAAACGGCAAGCCCCGACCTTGATCGGGTCATGACGGAGGAGCTGATCGACAAGCGCAACCGTCGCATGGTGGAACGCATGCTGCCGGAGCTTGCAAAAGGGAACGCCTTCGTCGGCATCGGCGCCCTGCACCTGCCCGGCGCGGAGGGGGTTCTTTTCCTCCTGCGTAAACACGGATTTTCTATCGAGCGAAAATACTGACATTTCAACAGCCGGAACGGCATCTCTCTGTTTTCCTGACGTCCCGGATCCTCCGGATCGCCCCCGCCAGAAAATGCAATTTTTAGTGTTTTTTGCCCTTTTACAGGCAAAGGGTCGTGTCTATATAACAATGAATTGTCTTGACGGGGCTGCAGCGACGATATGACGGCGACAGAGAATAAGCTCCAGGGTGTTTGTGCAATATGATGTATCTACAGGTGGCTGCGGGGCTGGTTATTCTACTGGTCTGCGGCGAACTTCTGGTTCGAGGGGCTGTTTCTCTTGCTGAACACGCCGGTGTTTCCAAACTTCTGATCGGCTTTACAGTTGTTGCCTTCGGTACATCAGCGCCGGAACTCGTGGTTTCGGTTCAGGCCGCTCTCGATGGTATGCCGGGCATCGCCTTCGGTAATGTGGTCGGCAGCAATATCGCCAATATCCTCCTCGTGATGGGCCTGCCTGCGCTTATCTATCCGCTCTTCGGCGATCCCCGCTCGGCAACGCGGGATACCTGTTTCATGCTGGCCGCCTCGCTTATGCTGATTGCCTTTGCCTGGATGGGGGTCATCGGTTTCTGGCAGGGCGTCATCTTTGTCACCTTCCTCATTACCGTCATTGTCACCTCCTACATTCGGGCGCGGAAAGAAGGCGCCAAGGATGTGGATGAAGCTCTTGAAGAATATGAGCAGAATATGCCCAAACATCTGGGCTTCAGCCTGCTGTTCATTCTTATGGGGTTGGTGGGGCTGGTGCTTGGCTCGCATCTGCTGATTGGCGGGGCGGAAATGATTGCCCGCGCCGCCGGTGTTTCCGATGAAATTATCGGTCTTACCCTCGTTGCGCTCGGCACCTCCCTGCCCGAGCTCGCGACCTCCATCATCGCTGCCGTTCGCCGCCATGGTGACGTCGCCATCGGCAATGTACTCGGCTCCAACTTCTTCAATATTGCCGCCATTCTCGGTATCACCGTTATCATCGAGCCCATGGCAACGCCGCTCCAGATCCTGCATTTTGATCTCTGGGTAATGCTGTTTGTCTCCTTCCTGCTGGTGCCACTGTTCCTGCTCCGCATCAGGATAGGCCGGATTGTGGGAATAATTTTCTGTGCGGCTTATGTCACCTATGTCCTGCTTCAGTTTTATGGTATGTCCGGGACCGGCATCACATAATATCAGGCAGCAACACCGGGGTATTCCACCATGTCCAAAAACGCGCTGATAACCGGAGCGGGCCGGCGTATCGGACGGGCCATTGCCTGCGCGCTTGCGGAAAAGGGCTGGGGCGTCGCCCTGCATTATCGCCATTCGGCGGATGCGGCGCAAACGCTGCACGGGGAAATCACCGCGCGTGGCGGCCGTGCCGCGGTCATACAGGCCGACCTTGCAGAGATCGCAGATGTCCAGCGGCTTGTAGCAGAGGCGCGGGACGCCCTCGGCCCGCTGCACTGTCTTGTCAACAATGCTTCCCTGTTCGAGAATGATACCCTTCATGATGTAACGGCAGAGAGCTTTCATACGCATATGGATACAAATCTGCTTGCCCCGCTGTTGCTGACCCGGGATTTCGCCCGCCAGCTTCCGCCTGGCGAGAAGGGCAATGTGATCAATATCGCGGATCAACGGGTCTTCAATCTCAGGCCCGATTTCCTGTCCTACACCCTCAGCAAGACCGGGCTGTGGACCCTCACCCAGACAGCAGCCATGGCGCTTGCCCCGCAGGTGCGGGTCAATGCCATCGGGCCCGGACCAACGCTCGCGAACAGCCGACAAAGCGCCGATGATTTCCGGGCGGAGCAGGCGTCCGTCCCTCTCGGCTATGGTCCCAGCCCGGAAGAGATTGCCCTTGGCGTGCTGTTCATCCTCGACGCCCGGTCCATGACCGGCGAATTTATCGCCCTCGACGGCGGTCAGCATCTGCCGACATCCGGCCAGATGAACGCGGAGACTTCCCATGAATAAATCGACACCGCTTACCGTTCTGCACCCGCTTGACAAGCTGGTCAATCCCGGCAAGACCCATAAGATCTTTATCCGCGATCTGGTGATCGACATGCTGATCGGTGTCTATTCCCATGAGAAAACCACGCCGCAGCCGGTCCGCATCAATATTGAAATGACGGTCAGCGATGCCACCGGACCGATTGACGATAACTACAGAAATGTCGTCTGCTATGAGACCATCACAAATCATGTCATTCGCATGGCAACCGGGGAGCATGTCAACCTGGTCGAGACCCTCGCCGAAAGGACAGCCGCGATCTGTCTTGCCAATGAACGGGTTAGCCTCGTGACGGTGAAAATCGAAAAGCTGAATGCCATCAAAAACACCTCGAGTGTCGGCGTTGAAATTCTCCGCACAAGAGGGTGAAAATGGCGTCAGGAGACTGGAATCACTAAAATTTTCGGAAATGTCATCGATAGTTGTGCACATTGGGCGAGGATCGGGCTGATTCTGCAATTACCCCCGAATAAAATCTCGAAAAACTCCGGCAGGCTTCCTTGACTTTTAAAAAATTCAACTATTTCAGATAGTTATAACTTTGATTAAAAAATAGGCATCTTCGTGAAAGGCTAGGTTTCCTCGGCCTTGCAGGTGTCTTCGGACAGCTTATTCACAAAGTTTTCCACAGGAATCGTGGATAGTGTAAAAAAACTGTAACGGCAGTCCATGGACATATTTTTTTCAACCTCTAATGTCTCTTACAGATAGGGGGGTTAGGGTCTTTTACTGAGGATGCTTTTAACTATACCTTGCAAGCAACGCCGGGCCCGGCGCCAGCAGAATTAGATAAATGATGGATCAGAATACCGAATCAAATGAAAAGACCAGCAT
This sequence comes from Sneathiella sp., assembly GCF_002694385.1. GTDB lineage: Bacteria > Pseudomonadota > Alphaproteobacteria > Sneathiellales > Sneathiellaceae > Sneathiella. The sequence continues at coordinate 99,057 of NZ_NZMB01000021.1, read as the reverse complement.
CTCCCCCTTCCGTCGCGGGGCGGAGGTGATTGAGCGGTTTCTGAAAACCCTGCCGGGCAGTCCGGGGGTATACCGCATGATCGGGACGGACGGTCAGGTTCTCTATGTCGGCAAGGCGAAAAACCTTAAAAAGCGTGTCAGCTCCTATATCAAGGCAACAGGGCAATCGAGCCGGATCATGCGCATGGTGTCCCTCACCCGGTCGATGGAATTCGTCTCCACCCATACGGAGGTGGAAGCACTGCTGCTGGAAGCCAATCTGATCAAGAATCTGAAGCCGCGCTACAACATCATCCTGCGCGATGACAAATCCTTCCCCTATATCCTGATCACCGGTGATCATGACTGGCCGCAGATCACAAAGCACCGCGGCGCCCGCAATCGCAAGGGCGAATATTTCGGTCCCTTCGCGTCCGCCGGGGCAGTCAATGAGACACTGGCAACTTTCCAGCGGCTGTTCCCGCTCCGCTCCTGCTCGGATTCCGAATTCCAGAACCGCACCCGCCCCTGCCTGCAATATCAGATCAAGCGCTGCTCCGGCCCCTGCGTCGGGCTGATCAGCCGGGCGGATTATCTCGATGTGGTGGAAGAGGCGCGCGGCTTTCTCTCCGGTAAGAGCCATCAATTGCAGGAGAAGCTGGTCAGCCGCATGCAGACCGCCTCCGATGCGCTCGATTTCGAGCAGGCGGCCATATTGCGCGACCGGCTGAAGGCCATGGCCCATATCCAGTCGCGCCAGACCATCAACCTGCCGTCCGAAGACGAGGTGGATGTCATCGCCGCCTATCAGGAGGGCGGGCAGACCTGCGTGCAGATCTTCTTCCTGCGCTCAGGACAAAATTTCGGCAACCGGGCGCATTATCCATCCCATAACAAGGACGATAGCCCCGCCGACGTGCTGGCCGCCTTCATCGGTCAGTTCTATGACAGCCGCCCGGCGCCCCGGCGCATCTGGACCAGCCATGAACTTCCCGATGCAGAGTTGATCGGCGAGGCCCTTTCGATCACAGCGGAGCGCGTCGTGCGGATCGAGACGCCGAAGCGCGGGCCGAAAAAGGAAATGGTCGATCATGCGCTGATGAATGCGAAGGGAGCACTGCTTCGCCGGATGGCCGAGAATGCGAGCCAACGCAAGCATCTGGAAGGGGTGGCGGAGGCTTTTGACCTGCCCGAGCCGCCGCAGCGCATCGAAGTTTATGACAACAGCCATATTTCCGGCACCCATTCCGTCGGAGCAATGGTTGTGGCCGGGCCGGACGGGTTCGAGAAAAAGGCCTATCGCAAGTTCAATATCAAGAACAGCGCCCTCACGCCCGGCGATGATTACGGCATGATGCGCGAAGTGCTGACGCGCCGCTTCTCCCGCCTGCAGAAGGAAGATCCGGACCGGGCCGGGCCGGACGCCTCCGGTTCCCGCGAGCAATGGCCCGATCTGGTCCTGATTGACGGCGGACAGGGGCAGCTCAATATCGCGCAGGAGGTATTCGAAGAGCTCGGCATCAGTGATGTGACCCTTGTCGGCATCGCAAAAGGACCGGACCGCAACGCCGGACGCGAACGTTTCTTCATCCCCGGCAAGGCGCCGTTTTCATTGCCGGAAAAGGACCCGACTCTCTATTTCCTGCAGCGGCTGCGGGACGAGGTGCATCACTTCGCCATCTCCACCCACCGGGCGAAGCGATCAAAAGCCATCGGCCGGTCGCCGCTCGATGACATTCCGGGCATTGGCGCGAAACGCAAGAAGGCCCTGCTCAACCGCTTCGGCTCGGCCAAGGGCGTAGAACAGGCGGCTCTCGGCGATTTGCAGGCCGTTGAGGGGATCTCCCGGGCAACGGCCGAAATCATCTATAATTTTTTTCACGAGAAAAGCTGACTTCTGCTCTTTTATAAAAGCAAACCCCTGCCTATACTGGCTTTTTCAGCAGACCGTCGGCGACCAGAATTTATATGCTCCTAAGCCTGCCTAATATACTCACCCTGTCGCGGATTATGGTCATTCCGCTGCTGCTCGCATCGCTGTTCCTGCCGGGCACGCTGGCGAGCTGGATTCCGCTCGGGCTGTTCGTGGCGGCGGGCATCACCGATTTTCTCGACGGCTATTTCGCGCGCCTGTATGGCCAGACATCCAAGCTCGGACGGTTTCTCGATCCTGTTGCGGATAAGCTGCTGGTGGCCTCTGCCCTGCTGGTGCTGGTCGGCATTGACCGGATCAGCGGCTGGGTCCTGATTCCGGCGACGATCATCCTCTGCCGTGAAATTATGGTCTCTGGCCTGCGCGAATATCTCGCTGAGTTGCGCGTCGGCATGCCGGTGAGCAAGCTCGCCAAATGGAAAACCGCAGCGCAGATTTTCGCCCTCTGCTTTCTGCTTGGCGGTCCGGCCGTCACGCAATATGTCGATGCCATCCAGATCGGCGAGGTCCTGTTGTGGGTCGCCGGCCTGCTGACCGTCTGGACGGGATATGACTATCTGCGCCTCGGCCTCAAACATATGATGGATGACGGCCCGTCGGTACAGAGCTGATACAGGGTCAGGCTTGATTTGCATGCATATCATCGGCATTTCAGGATGGAGCGGAAACGGCAAGACAACCCTGCTGACGCGCCTTATCCCGGCCCTCAAGGAACGCGACTATGACGTTTCCACCATCAAGCATGCGCATCACCGCTTCGATATCGACCGGCCGGGCAAGGATTCCCATCGCCATCGGGAGGCCGGGGCCGGTGAAGTCCTGATTTCCTCTGCCCGCCGCTGGGCATTGATGCATGAAAACCGCGACGGGGCGGAAGCCTCGTTCGAGGAAATTGTGCAAAAGATTACGCCTGTCGATTTCCTGCTGATCGAAGGGTTCAAGTCGGAAAACTTCCCGAAGATTGAAGTCTGGCGCCCCGAAAGTGGCAGTGCTCCGCGCTATGGGGAAGATAGCAGCATCATCGCCCTTGCGACAACGGCGCGCGGATATGACGCGCCGATCCCAGTTCTGGATCTGGATGATGAGCAGCAAATTGCGGATTTCATTATCGGACATTTCCGGGGAGAGGCCGCACCAGTCCACGCGCTGCAGGGCGACTGCTTCGCACAGGGGGAAGAGATCCTGAGCGCCCGTGATGCGATTGCCCTTATTGCCACATCGGCCGATATTGCCGTCGGGCAGGAAAGCTGTCCCCTTATGGAGGGATGTGGCCGGGTGCTCGCGGCGGATATGCATTCCTCCCTCGATTTGCCACCCGCAGATAACTCCGCCGTGGACGGCTATGCCTTTCGGCATCGCGACTATCTGGAAGACCCGGCCCTGCCTCGGGTTGTGGCGGGATACAGCAGGGCGGGGCATCCCTTTGCGGGCAGGGCGGGAAAGGGCGTTGTCAAGATACTGACCGGCGCCCTGATGCCGGAGGGACTGGATAGCGTCGCCATGGTCGAGCATGTCCATCTGGACGGCGACCGCATCCGCCTACCCAAGGGGTTGCAGCCCGGTGAGAACCGCCGCAAAGCGGGGGAGGATATCCGCAAAAACCAGCTTCTTCTCGAGCGCGGCCACCGTCTCCGGCCACAGGATGTCGGGCTGCTTGCCTCTGTCGGTATTTCACAATTGCCCGTCTACAATCCGCTGCGCGTGGCGCTGTTCTCCACAGGCGATGAACTGCTGGAACCGGAGCAGCCGCCCGCCCCCGGCCATATCCATGACAGCAACCGCTATATGCTGCTGGCACTGCTGCAAAAGCTGGGATGCGAGACCAGCAATCTCGGGATCCTGCCTGATGAGCCGGAGGCAATTGAAACGGCCCTTCGTCAGGCCGCCCGGCAGCATGAGATCATCATCACTTCCGGCGGCGTCTCCGTGGGCGATGAGGATCATGTCAAACGCATTCTCGCGCGTATTGGTCGGCTGCATTTCTGGCGCATCGCCATCAAGCCCGGACGCCCCCTCGCCCTCGGCCAGATCGGCAGCACCGCCTTCATCGGCCTGCCCGGCAATCCGGTCTCCACGCTTGTCTGCGGGCTTCTTTTCTTGCGCCCGCTGATCCAGCGCCTGTCCGGCGCGCGGCAAACCCCACCGCTGCATTTTACTGCCACGGCCGACTTCACCTATGAGAAAAAACCGGGCCGCCGGGAATGGCTGCGCGCGCGGTATCACGCGGCGGCGGATGGCCCCGGCAGCGTCGAGATATTTCCAAGACAGGGTTCCGGCATTCTCTCTTCCGCGGCCTGGGCCAACGGGCTGGTCGAAATTGGCGAAGACTGCCGCTATATTAACAAGGGAGACATGGTACAATTCCTTCCCTTTTCGGAGTTTACGGGATGAAAATTCTCTATTTTGCGTGGCTGAAAACAAAGCTGCAGATGAACGGGGAGACCCTGCCCTGGGCGGCGGAACGGCCCGATACGGACAGCCTTGTCACATGGATGCAGGAGCGCGGGCCCGCCTTTGCGGAAGTCTTCAGCGATCGCGATGTTGTCCGCATCGCCGTCAATCAGGAATATATCATCGGCAACACCCCGATTTCCGAGGGTGACGAGATTGCCTTTTTCCCGCCGGTCACGGGGGGCTGAATGATCCGCATCCAGCAGGAAGCCTTCGACACCGGCGCCGAGATTGCCGAAATCAGCAAGGGTCGCACCGATATCGGCGCCATTGTCAGCTTCACCGGGCTGGTGCGGGATTTTAACGATGGCCGCAATATCACGGGCCTGGTCCTCGAACATTACCCTGGCATGACAGAGCGGGAGCTTGCGAAAATTGAGGCGGAAGCCCATCAGCGCTGGCAATTACAGGCGAGCCGCATCATCCACCGCTATGGCAACCTTGCCCTTGGCGAGCCCATCGTGCTGGTGATTACCGCCTCTCCCCACCGTCAGGACGCGTTTGACGCCGCCAATTTCCTGATGGATTGGCTGAAAACGAAAGCGCCCTTCTGGAAAAGCGAGATGACAGCCGATGGCCGCACTGTCTGGGTGGAAGAGCGTACAAGCGACATCGACGCCGCGCGGCGCTGGCAGAAGTGAGAACCCCCACACCGCCCGATCCGGGGCACGGCCCATGCCAATTTAAAACCGGTTAATATTTATAAATTAGGTTAAAGATTGCGCTGCTGCGCGATCAGCCATTCGCTGGCCAGCCGGTTCGCCTCGGCAATCTGCACCGGCGACATCTTCGACATCAGTACCTTGTTCATCTTCGGCGCGGCCTTGTCCCCTTTCGCGCCGGAGATCAGGGACCATTTCAGCGCCTCGATCCGGCTGATAGAATTTTCGATTTCCCGCTGCGCCGCCGGGGTCCCGAGATCGGCGATCTTGGCCTGCTCGAATATCTCCTCGACTACATTGCGATCCAGCCCGTCATAGGATTGCAGCGCCGCAAGGGACGCCGACTTCTCATCGGTCAGAGGAGACGAAGGCTGAGACGACGTGTCGCCCTGAGTGGACGCCATCTGTTGCGACGGGGTTTTCTGCGGTGACGGCGCAAGGCCGCCACTGCCCGCCTCCGGCATTGTCTGTGATTTGCTTTCCTTCAGCTTATCGGTTGAGGCCGGAGTTGCGGTTGGCGTTTCCTCAAGTTTCGCGGCGGGACTTTCCGTGGCCTTTGCCGCGCTACCTGTTTCCGCGACAGGTGCGGGAACAGTTTCTTTCGTGATGCTGCCATTCGCGGATGGGGAGGCCGCGACGGTAGGAGCGGAAGCCGGGGCGTTGCTGACAGGGGGGGCCGATGCGGCGGCCGCGGCGCCTGTCGATCCGGCGCTATCCCCCTGCTTCGCCATCAGGGCGGCAAGGCGGGCGCGCGCGGCCTCCTGCTCATCCACGGCGGGAGCAGCCGTCTGTTCGGCAATGGCCTGCCGCCGGACGGCGATCTGCTGATCCCGCAGGGCCGCCTGCCGCTTGGCTTCTTCCGCCTGCTGCTGCGCGGCCGCAATGGCGGCCTGGCGGCTTTCCTCAAGAGTGCGGGCCTCAGCCTCCTCTTGCGCCTTGCGTTGTTCTATCATTTCTCGCTGCGCCGCCGCCCGCTGATCGGCGACTGACGTCTCGGGCGTGCCAATTTCCACGCGGGCGCTGGACGGGCGTTCCGCCGCTGCAACGGCGCGCATCTGCTGATAGGCCGCTTCATCCTGACCCGTGTAAGTCCGGAACCAAACCCCGACCGTCGCCAGAGTGCGTAAATGTGCCTCCTCAACCTCCGCCGCGCCAAGCTGGCCGCTCAGCCGCTCTGCCGCCTCACTAGCCTCCGTCAGCCCTTGCGCCGCGGCAAGGCGGTACCATGACAAAGCATCCACCGGATCGGCAACAACACCATCCCCGCCTTTTTCAAGAAGCTGGCCAAGCGCGAATTGCGCCCGGGAATCACCCCGTTTGGCAACGGCAATCCATTCATCAACAGCCGTAACGGCATCGCTGCGGTCCAGCGCCGCCTGCCCCGCCTCAAAGCTGGCGGATGCGGGGGATATGCTGAAAACGGCCAGTCCAAGGGCCAGGGAGACTCCGGTCAGTTTCATGATTGCCTGTTGTTTCGAATAATATGCGGCTCAGCCAATTCGTAAAATTTGCAGCATTTTAAACGATATTGCGCAAAAATCAAAATGCCCGTCCCAACATGGTTAAGACGGGCATCGGTAACAGGATCTATATCCGGCTTATGCGGCTTTTTTACGGCGAACGCAGTTATCATAATCCTTGATCAGCATTTCGCAGATGGCGCCCGGCGTGAACTGGTAAGTGCCGATGCTGCCAACCGGGGTGACTTCCGCCGCTGTGCCGGTGAGGAAGCATTCCTGGAAGGTGGCCATTTCCTCGGGCATGATGGCCCGCTCCACCACTTCGATCCCACGGGCCCTTGCAAGATCAATAACGGTGCGGCGCGTGATGCCGTCAAGAAAGCAATCCGGTGTCGGCGTATGAATGACGCCATCGCGGACAAAAAAGATGTTGGCGCCAGTGGATTCCGCGATCTGTCCCCGGTAATCCAGCATCAGCGCATCATCGAAGCCTTCGGCCTCCGCCTCATGCTTGCTGAGTGTGCAGATCATATAAAGACCCGCAGCCTTCGACTTGGTCGGGATGGTTTCCGGGGAAGGACGCTTCCACGGAGACATCTTGAGGCGAATGCCTTTCATGCGGGCTTCCGGCGAGAAATAGCTCGGCCAGACCCAGGCGGCAATGGCAAGGTTGATGCGGTTGTTCTGCGCCGAGACGCCCATCATTTCCGAACCGCGCCAGGCAACCGGGCGGACATAGCCATCGACAATCTTGTTGGCGGCAACCGTCTGGCGGCAGGCCTCGTTAATTTCCTCCGCCGACTGCTCAATCTTGAAGCCGAGAATACGGGCCGATTCGATCAGCCGGTCCGTATGTTCCTGCAGTTTGAAAATTTCGCCGTCATAGACCCGTTCCCCTTCGAACACACTGCTGGCATAATGCAAACCATGCGTAAGCACATGGATGTTTGCATCCCGCCATGGTACGAGTTTACCATTCAACCAGATGAAGCCGTCGCGATCGGCAAAAGAGGAGGTATCCATTTTCAAGCACCTTGCGTTATTATTGCTATCATATATTCCCACTTAGTATTCGATTCTGTCGAATCGAGTAGAATTTTTGTAACATTCTGAGAAATATATGTCAACATGACTGACTTAAAATCGGCGAATAATCCGCTTTTTCTTCGCGAAGAGGAGCTCAGGCAGGCCATAGAGCTGCTGTTTTTCGCCTATCGCGAATTCACGGCAGGCCCGGACCAGATTCTCAAGGACTATAATTTCGGGCGGGCGCATCACCGCGTGATTCATTTTGTTGGCCGCAATGAAGGCATAATTGTCTCCGAACTTCTCGACATTCTGCGTATTACCAAGCAGAGCCTCAATCGCGTGCTCAGCAATCTGATCGAGCGCGGCTTCATCGAACAGCGACAGGGAGAAGAGGACCGGCGGCAGCGCTGCCTGTATCTGACGGAGAAGGGACGCAAGCTGGAGCAGGAACTCAGCCGGGTTCAGCGTGATCTGGTCGGCCATGCCTTCCGGGAGGCCGGGGCCGATGCCGTCGCGGGATACCGCAAGGTATTGCTCGGCCTGATTGACGAGGATATCCGGGATACGGTGCTGAAACGGGTGCTCAAACCATGAGTATGAACGGAGCGGATCACGGGTATGCTGGATAACGCACCGCATATTCTGGTCGTCGATGACGATGTCAGGCTGCTGTCCCTCCTCAGGAAATACCTCATGGACAACGGTTATCGCGTCACCACTGCCGGGACAGTCGCCACCGCACAAAGCCGGATGACAGGTTTCTTTTTCGATCTGATTGTGCTTGACCGCATGATGCCCGGCGGCGATGGCATTGAACTTGCCCGGCATGTGCGCGCGGGCGCGGGAACCGGCAAGGAAATTCCCATCCTGATGCTGACGGCCATGGGGGATGCCGAAGACCGCATTGCCGGGCTGGAAGCCGGGGTGGATGACTATCTCAGCAAGCCGTTTGAACCACGGGAATTGTTACTGCGGATCGACGCCATCCTGCGCCGGGCCAAGCCCGAAAAACGGCAGGAACTCAGCTTTGGCCACTTCACCTTCAATCTGGAGCGCGGGGAGTTACTGAAGGAAGGCGACGTCATCGCCCTGACATCCGGTGAATCCCTGCTGCTGAAATCGCTGGCGGCCGCGCCGGGTGTCCCGATCAGCCGGGATGCGTTGTCGGCCAGTAGTGGCAGCCAGGGCCGCGCCGTCGATGTGCAAATTACCCGCCTGCGCCGCAAGATCGAAGAGGATCCGAAATCACCGCGATATCTGCAAACGGTCCGCGGTGAGGGATATGTCTTATGGGCGGATTAGCCAGACTGCATCTGATATACAAGAAAATCACGGGCGGCTTCCTCAAGAATTTGATGCCTCGGACGCTGTTTGGCCGCTCCATCCTGATTGTCGTACTGCCCATTCTGCTGTTGCAGATTCTGGTGACCTATATCTTTTACGAACGGCACTGGGATGATGTTGCGCGCCGTCTTGCGCAAGGAGTGGCCGGAGACGTTGCCGCCGTTATCTCGTATCGGGACCGGTTTCCGGGGGAAGTTTCAGAAGCGGATATTCTCGCCATTGCCCGTAGCCAGATGCGTCTTGCTGTCAGTATCCGCGACGGAGAAACCCTGCCCGAAGGCAGCGACAAACAGCAGAGTTTCGGCTTTCTGGAAAGTCATCTTGTGAATGCGCTGCGGGAAAGCTTGCCTGCCCGCCCTTTTCACATCTCAACGAACAAGAAACTGGAATCCGTGATCATCCTGATCCAGCTTCCCGACGGCATCCTCCAGGTCATTGTGCGGGACAAACGGCTGTTTTCCACCACCACCTATATTTTTGTCATGTGGATGGTGGCGATTTCCCTTGTCCTGCTTGGGGTCGCCCTCATGTTCCTGCGCAACCAGATGCGGCCGATCCGGCAGTTGGCAACGGCGGCGGAACAATTCGGCAAGGGACAGTTTGTCGAGGATTTCAAACCATCCGGCGCACAGGAAATCCGCTCCGCCTCCCGCGCGTTTCATGTCATGAAGCACCGCATCCTGCGTCAGATTACCCAGCGCACCGAAATGCTGGCGGGTGTCAGTCATGACCTGCGCACGCCCCTCACCCGCATGAAGCTGCAACTGGCCATGATGCCGGACGGGGAAAGCCGCAGCAGTCTTGAGGACGATGTCGCCGACATGGAAAAAATGGTCGAAGGCTATCTTGCTTTTGCCCGCGGTCAGGAAGCCGAAGCCGTTGAGGATACTGATCTTCCCGAGCTGATGAATGATATTGTCACCAACGCCCGGCGACAGGGAACGGCCGTCTCTCTGACCACGAAACCCGAGAGCTTCCGCGCCGACATCCGGCCGAACAGTTTCAAGCGCTGCATCACAAATCTGGTTAACAACGCCGCGCGATATGCCGATGAAATCTGGATCACGGTTGAAGAAACCCCCTCGGAGATTGTGATCCTTATTGACGATGACGGCCCGGGCATCCCTGCAGACAAGCGCCGCGATGTGTTTCGTCCCTTCTTTCGGCTGGACCCGTCGCGCAATCTGGAAACGGGAGGCAGCGGCCTTGGCATGACCATCGCCCGTGATGTCATTCATGGGCACGGCGGCCAGATCGCCCTTGGACAGGCGCCGACCGGCGGCCTCAGGGTTGAAATTCGCCTGCCCCGCTGACCGCTACCCCGTCAGCAAGCTATTCCGCAAACGGTGCGAAGGCGGCCTGCAGGGCTGTCTGACTTTTCTGGTCGGTCAGCGGCACCTCGGCGAAGGCCGCATTGGCGAGGGCAAGGACAGGCGGAATGCTGGCCAGCGCCAGCTCCGGTGACTTGGCGGCGGCGGCGATTACGAACACCTTCTGAACCTCCTGATTGAGGGTTTCAATCAGCGCCGACAGATCCTGATCCCGTGATTTGATGGCGGAAAAGGCTTGTCCGGCCTTCTGGCAGGCCGCCTCAATCTGTTGGCTGTGCTTCTGAAAAAGCGGGGAAAGATCCGGCGGCGCAGGCATTTGCGTTTGCGCGGCCTCCGTCCCCCCTGCCGCCGTCTTCTCCTCTTCGCTCATCGCATCCGCCTTATCTCGGTTTATTTAATGAAGCCGTCCGCCGACCGGCACGTCATGGTCCGGCGCGGCCAGCGAGATATTCCCTTGCGCATCGCTAAAACCCAGAACCAGCACCTCCGACATGACCGGACCAATCTGGCGCGGAGGAAAATTGACAACCGCCATGACCAGTTTGCCCACCAATCCTTCGGGTTGATACAGTTTGGTGATCTGAGCTGAACTCTTTCGAATGCCGATTTCATCGCCAAAATCAATGACCAGCTTGTAGGCAGGCTTGCGGGCCTCCGGAAAAACCGCCGCTTCGACAATCCGGCCGACGCGAATATCCACCTTCAGAAAGTCATCAAATGTAATTTGCTCTGTCATCTATCTGCTCTCCTTGAATGGGGAGAGACTAGGGCAAAGCCCCGTGAAAATCACCCGCCTTGTCCACCGGAGGAAAATTTTTCAGCAACCTTGCTGATTGTGTCCAGCGACTGCTGCATGGATTTATTGATCGCATCGAAGGATTTTCCCGTCGTCGCCGTCAATGTTTCCGCCGATTTCGTCAGGCTGTCGATGGTAAGATTGAGATTATCCACCTCCGGCTTCAGATCAAGCGTCCCTGCCGGGCCCGCTTTCGCCGCCGTCACAGAAGCATCCAGCGAGGTCTGCAAATTCTGGATGGTCTGTTGCAGAACGGCCCGCTGCTGCGAAACAATCTCCTGCAATCCCCCGGAAGCCGACTGAACGGCGGCCGTCATTTTTTGGATATTGTCATTCTGCTGCGCCGTAATGGCGCTAAGATCAGGGATGATCATCCCCCCCGCCGCCGTTGGCCCGCCGCCGCTTGCGCTGCTTGCGCCGCCCGAACCACCTGTCCCACTCGGGGCGCTTGGGCCCTCTGCGGGGGATGCCGTGCCACTGTCCGCGCCTGCCGTGGATGCGCTATCGTCACTGACACTGTTGCCAGACGCCGCTTCCCCAGATGTTTCGACCATATCCTCCTCCTTCTCTTAAAAGAAAGAATATGGTAATTTTTATTCTACTTTAAAGTGTGTTATTGATTTTAACGGCTAACCAAGCTCTTTTGAGCGTTCGGTTGCCGCCGCGACTGTCTTTTCCATGAGCGGCGCCAGCCCCGATTTTTCATCCATCAGGACAGCGAGCCCTGCCGCCGTGGTGCCATTCGGGCTGGTGACATTCACGCGGAGTTGCGCCGCCGAGTCAGAGGATTGACGCGCCAGCGCCCCGGCCCCCGCAACCGTCTGCTGCGCCAGTTGAACGGCCAGCGCCTCCGGCAGACCCGCCTTGACGCCCGCCTCTGCCATGCATTCGATCATATAAAACACATAGGCAGGGCCGGAGCCGGACAGGCCGGTCACCGCATCCATCAATGCTTCATCTTCCACCCAGGCAACCTCGCCAATAGCCTGCATCAGCTGATCGCAAATCCCCCGTTGCGCCGGAGAGACACTGGCATTGGCACAGGACACCATCATTCCCTGATGCACGGCGGCCGGGGTATTCGGCATGGTGCGGATGATCGCGGCATCGGCTCCGAACGCCGCCTCGAAAGTTGCAAGGCGGGTACCTGCCGCGATGGAGATAATCAGGCTGCCCGCCGCCGCGAAGGCGCGATAGGTCGGCAGCACATCAAGGATAACCTGCGGCTTGACCGCCAGGACAAGCACATCGGGCCGGAATGCCTTGGGGATGTCATCTACGGTGGCCACGGCCTGACAGCCGAGTCTGGCCGCAATAGCGAGATTTTCCGGACCGGGATCAACAACGACGATATCGGCTGGCCGGATCCCTTTATCGATCCAGCCGCCTAACATCGCCTGCCCCATCTTGCCGCTGCCAACAAGAAGCAGGGAAAGCTTCATGGCCTTATGCCTCTCCCATGGTTTCAAACATGGCCGCCTCAATCGCCTCTTCCGGTGTCTTGCCGCCCCATAGGCAGAACTGGATAGCCGGATAGAACTTCTCAAGCTCGCCCATGCCGATCTCCACCAGCGCCTGTATCTGTTCGCTGGTCAAAACCGGGGCGCCTCCCAGCAGCAGGGAATGCCGGAACAGCACCATCCCTTCTTCCCGCCAGGTATCGAAATGACCGACTGGCATCCGTTCATTGACCCGGCCGAGCAATTCATAAATCATCGGATACATGCGGTCGGGGATCTTGATGTCATAGGCGCATGAAAAATGGATGGCGCGGAGATCGGAGCGCCAGGAAAACCAGAGATGATACTGGCACCAGCTCCCCTCCACCCCGACGGTCAGTTCATTATTCCCCTGCCGATCAAAGGACCAGTCGTTATCGACAATAATGCTTTCGATGAGGTCAAGGGGGTTGGGGTCGTCTAGTTCTTCGTGAGAGAGATACAAGGACGTCATGGAGCCATTCCTTTCAGAACTATCCCGCCGACGGCGCCCTGTCACCTGCCGCAAAGCGTGCGCCGGTAAGGAAATCTACTACAGACCATATATGGTGCTGCTTCACAACGAACACCATAAATCTAGCGTAGTCTCCCGCGCGTTGCGGCGCAACAGGGAATATGGTCGGGAGCGTTATTTCTTGTGGATAAATATGATGGAAGAAAGAACCGGTCGTCGCCTGCGCTTGCCGACTAGGCCGTGCCGCTGTCGTCCGCTTTCGGCTTCGCCGCTCTCGCAGGGGCGGCCTTGCGTTTTGCCGGGACCGGTTTGGAGAGAGCCTCGATCTTCGCTTCCAGCGCAGCGAGACGATCTTTCAGCGCGTCATTTTCTTCGCGCGCCAGGGCGGCCATTGCCCTCACCGCATCAAACTCCTCCCGCGGGACCAGATCCATCCCGGCGATGACTTTCTCCATCTTCTGATGGATCAGATTTTCCCATTCCGCCTTCACACCCTGCGCCGTGCCGAGCGCGCCGGTGGCGAGACGGGCAATATCATCAAAAAGGCGTGTATTGGTCTGCATGGTGATCATTCCTTTAAAAAAGATTTGCCCCATAATGGCAACAGCGATACATGAATGCAATCGCCTAGCCGTGATATACTTGCGAATATCACCTTCAGCTTTATATAGTGGCCCGCATGACGTTATCGACCCTTTTCTCGGCAGTCGCCTTTCCCGAAATTGACCCTGTCCTTGTGCAGATCGGGCCGTTCGCCATCCGCTGGTATGCCCTTGCCTATGTCGCCGGTCTGATCATCGGCTGGCGGCTGATGATGTATTTTGCCCGCGATACCAGATCGCGGGTGACGCCGAAGCAGGCCGATGATTTCCTGATCTGGGCAACGCTCGGCGTGATCCTCGGCGGGCGGCTCGGCTATGTCCTGTTTTACAAGCCGGACTATTACTTCTTTCACCCCGCAGAGATATTTATGGTCTGGCAGGGCGGCATGTCCTTTCACGGCGGCTTCCTCGGCGTCGTGCTGGCAACGATCCTTTATTGTCGACACCAGAAAATCACCATTCTCGACTTTGGCGACCTGCTTTCCATGGTCGTGCCGGTCGGGCTGTTCTTCGGACGAATCGCCAATTTCATCAATGCGGAGCTATATGGCCGGGTGACCGATGTTCCCTGGGGCATGGTCTTTCCGGGCGGCGGGCCAGAGCCACGGCATCCCAGCCAGCTTTATGAAGCCGTCCTTGAAGGGGCGCTGCTGTTTCTCGTGCTGCTCTTCTTCCGAAGAACCCGCTTTGCCGAAAAGCCCGGCTTTATTATGGGCCTGTTTTTTGCGGGCTATGCCATCGCTCGCAGTTTTGTTGAGCTGTTTCGTGAGCCCGACGCCTTTCTCGGTTTCCTGATCGGCGGGCTGACCATGGGGCAACTCCTGTCCCTGCCCATCCTGATTGTCGGGCTTTACTTTATGTTCCGGCCCCGCCGCACGCCTGCATGAGTCCTCTGACGGATATTCTGAAATCCCGGATTGCCGAAGACGGCCCGATTTCGCTGCATGACTATATGACACTTGCCCTCAGTCACCCTCGATACGGCTATTACACGGCGGCGGAGCCCTTCGGGCCGGAAGGCGACTTTCTGACGGCGCCGGAAGCAAGCCAGATGTTCGGCGAACTGATCGGCTTATGGGCCATAGATGTGTGGATGAAACTCGGCAGTCCCGAGACGTTTCTGCTCATCGAGATGGGCCCCGGAAACGGCACCCTGATGAGTGATGCGCTGCGCAGTGCGCGGCTGATGCCGGGGTTCCTGAAGGCGGCCGATATCCGCCTGATCGAGATGAGTCCCCGGCTGCAAAAGAAACAGGCCGCCCTGCTCGGCGGTTATCATGTCAAATGGCATACGAGCCTTGCCGATCTGCCGGAAGTGCCGATCATCCTCATTGCCAATGAGTTTTTCGATGCCCTGCCGATCCATCAATATGTCAGGACAGGGACCAAATGGCATGAGCGATGCGTCACCCATGACGGCTCGGATTTCAAATTTACGCTGTCACTTGACAGCGTCGATGTCGGTCCGGCGCCGGACAGCGCGGAGGGCGATATCCTGGAAAGCTGCCCAATGGGGGAGACACTCATTGCCGACATTTCTGGCCGGCTGCGCACATCCAGCGGCGCGGCCCTCATCATTGACTACGGCCCCGCAGAAAAGATTATGGGGGATAGCTTTCAGGCTGTCCGGAAACACCGTCATGCCGCCCCTCTCTCCCATCCCGGGGAGCAGGATCTGACCGCCCATGTGAAATTCGCCACACTCAAAAGAATCGCCGAAGCGCATGGTATCGAAGTCCATGGCCCGACGCCGCAGGGACTTTTTCTCGAACGGCTGGGGATTGAGGCGCGCCACCATCTGCTCCGCCAGAAGGCCGATGAGGCGCAGCGCAAGGCGCTGGATGCGCAGCTCCGCCGCCTGACCAGCGCCGCAGAAATGGGAACCCTTTTCAAGGCAATGGCCTTTGCGCATAATATGCCAACACCACCAGAGGGATTTGGGAACTGATATGCTGACAAGCCGGAACCTGACTGACGACCGCATCGCCCATGCTTTTTTCACACGCGAAGGCGGATTATCCGAGGGTGTGTATGAGGGGCTCAACTGTGGCCCCGGATCGGCGGATGATCCGACCCGGGTAGCGGAGAACCGGGTCCGCGCCATGCAGATGATCGGGCTGGATGGGGCGGCCCTTCGCACCGTGCACCAGATACACAGCACCGAAGTTGTGGTGATTGAGGATGACAGGCCGCTCGATCCCCGCCCCAAAGCAGACGCCATGGTCACCCGCCTGCCCGGCATCGCCCTTGGCATTCTCACCGCCGATTGCGTCCCGCTGCTGTTCGCCGATACGGAGGCGGGCGTCATCGGCGCCGCGCATTCGGGATGGAAAGGCACTGTAGGCGGGATCGGCGCAAAAGTCGTGGACGCCATGATCGGCCTCGGCGCGAATCGCGCCCGCATACAGATGGCCATCGGCCCGGCCATCGCACAAAAATCTTATGAGGTGGGACCGGAGTTCCCTGCCCCCTTTCTCGCCGCCGATCCGGACGCCGGGCGGTTCTTTATCCCGTCGGAGAAGGCGGGACACCATATGTTCGATCTCGGCGGCTTCGTCCGCGCCGACCTTGAAAAGCTGGATATCGGCGGCATTGAATATCTCGATATGGATACCTGCGCCGAAGAGACGCTTTTCTACAGCTATCGGCGCATGACAAAGCGGGGGGAGGCGGACTATGGTCGGCAACTTTCCGCCATTGCCCTGAAAGAGATCTGAGATGATGTCCCCCACTTGTGAGAAGAGGCAAAAATGCCCTATATGGTGATCTTCATCCTGTTCTGTCTGCTGGGAGTGCTTGCGACCTGTGCAATGTAATCCGGTCATAAAAATCCTGCTGGCCCTCTCCCTTGGTTTGCTCGCCGCCTGCCAACCGCTGGAACGCCCGTTTCAGCCGGAATATAAATCCTCCTGGCGGGCCGCACCGGGGCCACGGGCCGCGCTTTATGTCGAGGTTGAGAAAGATGGTCCGCCCGAATTGGAACAGGCTGTCGCCAAAAAGCTGCAGCAGCTTGGGATTGCCGCCTTCGCCGGGGACGCCCAGCCGAACCGCTATTATGTGCGCGGCAGCATTGTCGATACGGAAAACGGCAAATATCTGGACTGGACAGTCTTCGATCCGCAAAACCGCAATACCGGACTTTATGCGCGGGAAAAACTGCCTCCGGTGATGGTCGCCGGGGAAATCCCCGCCCCCAGCTTTGACCGGCTGGTCCTGAGTTCCGCCAGCCATATCGACAAACTGCTGGGCGGCGATGGTCTCACCCTTGAAGATGAGAACAAACTCACCCTGTTTGTGCCCATCGTCGAAGGCGCACCGGGAGATGGCTCAGAAAGCCTTGCCGCCGCCATCCAGAACGAGCTGGTCCGCCTCGGCCTCACCGTCCTGCCCACGGAAAACGGCGCCACCTTTATTGTCCGTGGCAGCGCCGACCTGACGCCGCCCGTTGCCGAAACCCAGGTTATTGAACTTGTCTGGAGCCTGGAACGGCGCAACGGCGAGCAGGTCGGGCAAATCCGCCAGCGTAATAGAATCAGAGCCGGTTCCCTCAATGGCGCCTGGGGCGATACGGCCCGTCTGGCTGCCCAAGGCGGCGCCGATGGTGTGTATAATCTTTTGCGCAAAAGCGAGCCGGATTATTTCAAATCAAAATCATGATGTTATTTGCCGGAATCCGGCAGAAAAAGGCGTTTAAAATATTTACAGGGCCCATGCCCCTTGGTAAGTTCCGCCCGCCTAACGACTCGTTCACTTTTTTGCGAGTAATATGCCCGTTCTTTTGACTGGAAATGCCCGTAACTGACCAAAGGACTGTATCGATGAAAATTCTCGCCGGAAATGGCAATCGACCGCTGGCAGAAGCCATCGGAGGTTATCTCAAGCTACCCCTGACGGATGCGGATGTAAGACGATTTTCCGATATGGAGGTGTTTGTCGAGATCCATGAGAATGTCCGCGGTGAAGACGTGTTTGTCGTTCAGCCGACCTCCTATCCGGCGAATGACCATCTGATGGAGCTTCTGGTCTGTATCGACGCGCTGAAACGGGCCTCGGCCGCACGCATTACGGCGGTCCTTCCCTATTTCGGATATGCCCGGCAGGATCGCAAACCCGGACCACGCACCCCTATCTCGGCCAAGCTGGTCGCCAACCTCATCACTACCGCCGGCGCTGACCGCGTCCTGACCATGGACCTGCATGCCGGACAGATACAGGGCTTCTTCGATATTCCGACGGACAACCTCTTTTCCGCCCCCGTGATCGTCCCCGACATTGAAAAGCATTACGGCCGCGGTGAAGACATCACGATTGTTTCCCCCGACGTTGGCGGTGTCGTGCGCGCCCGCGCCTATGCCAAAAGGCTTGACGCGGACCTTGCAATCGTGGATAAGCGCCGGGAACGCGCGGGCGTATCGGAAGTCATGAATATCATCGGCGATGTCAAGGGACAGCGCTGCATTCTGGTGGACGATATCGTGGACAGCGCGGGCACGCTTTGCAACGCGGCCAGGGCGCTTATGGAAAAAGGTGCCAAAAGCGTTGCTGGATATGTGACCCATGGCGTTCTTTCAGGCGGCGCGATTGCGCGTATCAATGACTCCGCGCTGGATGAAATGGTTACGACCGACAGCATCATGGAAACCGAAGCCTTCCGTGCTTCGGGCAAGATGCGGCAGATTTCCGTCGCCCCGCTGATCGGCGAGGCGATGTACAGAATTTCAAAGGAAACTTCGGTTTCCAGCCTGTTCGATTGATCGACAGGCACTGGCGGCGCGGGCACCCCTGGAGGCACGCGCCATTCTCGCACCGGGTTCGCCCGGTGTTGCTCGTTACATAGGAGATTGAAAATGAGCGATAATGCAGTTCTGCTTGCAGAAACGCGTGACCGGGTCGGAAAGGGGACCTCTCGGGCATTGCGTCGTGAGGGTCGTCTTCCGGCCGTCATCTACGGGGACAAGAAAGAACCCGTATCCATTTCCCTGGCCACCAAGGATGTTGTCAAGGCAATCAACCGCGACTCCTTCCTCGCGACAGTTTACACGGTAGAGGTCGGATCGACGAAGTATAATGTCCTGCCGCGCGACCTGCAGCTTCATCCGGTAAGCGACACGCCGATCCATATCGACTTCCTGCGCGTTTCCGCAAAGTCCCAGATCGCCGTCATGGTTCCGGTTCACTTCCTCAATGACGAGGACTGCGTTGGCGTTCGCCGCGGCGGCGTTCTGAACGTTGTCCGCCATGAAGTCGAACTGCTGGTTCCTGCGGGCAACATCCCGGAATCCATCGAAATCGACCTGCTCAACTATGACATCGGTGACAGCGTGCATATTTCCGATGTCTCCTTGCCAAAGGGTGCGCAACCGACCATTACGGATCGCGACTTCACCATTGCAACCATTGCAGCACCTTCCGGCGGCGTCTCTGATGACGAAGAGGAAGAGGGTGATGACAGCGAAACCGAAACCGTCAGCGCCGCAGATGAAGACAAAGACGAAGACTGATCGGAACTGACAGATGATATTGCTGGTTGGCCTCGGAAACCCCGGTAAGGGATATGAAGGCAACCGGCATAATTTTGGATTTATGGCGGTGGATGAAATTATCCGCCGCCATTCCTTTATGCCGGAGCGTGTCCGATTTCAGGGACTTGTCGCCGAGGGAACAATCGGTGGCGAGAAGGTGCTTGTGCTCAAACCCGCCACCTATATGAACCTGTCCGGACAAGCTGTCGGCGAGGCCGCCCGGTTTTACAAGATCCCCCATGAGAATATCATCGTCTTTCATGACGAGCTGGACCTGCCACTCGGCAAGGTGCGCGTCAAGACGGGCGGCGGGCATGGCGGGAATAACGGGCTCCGCTCCATTATCAGCCATATTGGCGAGAATTTCCGCCGCGTCCGGCTCGGGATCGGACATCCGGGAGAGAAGCATCTCGTCTCCGGCTATGTCCTCAAAGACTTCGCCAAGGCGGAACAGTCGACAGCGGAGACTATCATCGACAGCGTCGCCCGGCATATCGCCCTTCTGCTGGAAGGCAACGCCTCCGGCTTCATGAACAAACTGGCACTGGATGTCGCCCCGCCCAAGGAAAGCCCGGCGGATACAACAAAAGGAAACTGAAAATGGGGTTCAAATGCGGGATTGTCGGCCTGCCGAATGTCGGAAAATCCACCCTGTTCAACGCGCTGACCCAGACGGCACAGGCAGCAGCAGAAAACTATCCCTTCTGTACGATCGAGCCGAACCTTGGCCAGGTGCCGGTGCCCGATCCGCGCGGTGAAAAACTGGCGGAACTGGCAAAGTCAAAGGAGATTATCCCGACCCAGCTTACCTTTGTCGATATCGCCGGGCTTGTCCGCGGCGCCGCAAAAGGCGAAGGGCTTGGCAACAAATTCCTCGCCCATATCCGCGAGGTTGATGCAATCATTCATATGGTCCGCTGCTTCGAGGATGAGGACATCACCCATGTCGATGGTCGGATCGACCCGATTTCCGATATCGACACAATCGAGACGGAGCTGATGCTGGCCGACCTAGAAAGCCTTGAAAAACGTGCGGAAGCTCTGATCAAGAAAATCCGCGGCGGCGACAAGGAGGCGAAAAAGCAGAGTGAGCTGATTGACCGCGCCCTCGCCGCCCTGCGCGATGGCAAGCCTGCCCGGACAGTCGCCCTGGCCGATGATGAGGTAAAACCCTTCCGGAATTTGCAGCTTCTGACGCAGAAGCCTGTCCTCTATGTGTGCAATGTGGATGAGGGAAGCGCCGCAACAGGCAATTCCTTCTCCGAACAGGTCGCGAAAAAAGCGGCAACGGAGAATGCGGGAACTGTCGTCATCTCCGCCGCTATCGAAGCGGAAGTCGCCCAGCTAGACGCGGCCGAGCGGTCGGAGTTTCTCGCTGATCTCGGCCTCAGCGAAACCGGTCTCAGCCGGATCATCCGCGCGGGCTATGACCTGCTCGACCTGATCACCTATTTCACTGTCGGCCCGAAAGAATGCCGCGCCTGGACCATTACCAAGGGCACCAAGGCCCCGCAGGCCGCTGGCGTTATTCACACCGACTTCGAAAAAGGCTTTATCCGGGCCGAGACAATCGCCTATTCTGCCTATGTGACGCATGGTGGCGAATCCGGCGCGAAAGAGGCCGGGCTCATGCGACTGGAAGGCAAGGAATATATTGTCGAGGATGGCGATGTCCTGCATTTCCGGTTTGCCAACTAGGGGCACGCCCCGGACCTTGAGAAGCAAAGAATGCGCATCAGATCGGAACAAGATCGAAAGGTGAGAAAATGCGATACTGGGAAGATTTCACCATTGGCCTGGTGATGGAATTCGGCGGCTATAAGACCACGGAAGAAGAGATCATCGAATTTGCCAGCGAGTTTGATCCCCAGCCCTTCCATGTCGACAGAGAAGCCGCCCGGGAGCATTATTTCGGCGGCATCATCGCCAGCGGCTGGCATACGGGCGCCATGTGTATGCGCATGATGGTTGATCATTACTTGAAAGATTCCGCCTCCATGGGATCGCCAGGCATCGAACAGCTCCGATGGAAAAAGCCTGTCCGCCCCGGTGAAACACTGCATGTCATTGCCGAGGTGCTGGACCGCAGCCTGCCCAAAAGCCGTCCAGAACTTGGTTTCGTCAAACTGTCTCATACGGTTAAAAACCAGGACGGGGAAATCAAAATGACAATGGTATCGAGCGGCATGTTCCTGCGCGATCCCGCTCGTTTGCAGGAAGGGGCCGGACAATGAGCAAAATTTATTTCGAAGACATCAAGGTCGGCGCCAAAACCGTTTCCAAGACACGCACGGTGACAAAAGAGGAAATGCTCGCCTTCGCCACCAAATACGACCCGCAGCCCTTTCATATTGACGAAGAGGCCGCCAAAAATAGCATATACGGCGGGTTGATTGCCTCCGGCTGGCATACGGCGGCGATCATGATGCGGCTGCTCGTTGACAATATGGGAAATCAGCGCGCCGGGCTCGGCTCTCCCGGTCTTGATAATCTGCGCTGGCTGCTGCCGGTCCGGCCGGGCGATACGCTTCACTTTGAATCCGTCGTTATCGAAACCCGCCGCTCACAATCGCGGCCGGACATGGGCGTCGTCCGCTCCGAAGTCAAGGTCTATAACCAGAAGGACGAAGCGGTGCTCAGCTTCAATTCCATCGGCATGATGATGACGCGCCCGGCCTGACACGCGATAGATGTATTTTTAACTTAGGCCCGGCGTCAAACCGCTATATAGTTTCCCGGTCTAACTGCTATCGGTTGTCTGGGGAACGTGATATGGACTTCTTCTTGTCGGGCTTTGCTATCTTTGTCATCGTCCTGGTGATCCTTGCCGTCATCGTCGTCATTATGGGGGTCACCATCGTTCCCCAAGGGTATCAATTTACCGTAGAAAGGTTTGGGAAATTTACCCGAACGCTGCATCCGGGACTTGGTCTTATCCTTCCATTTATCGACAGAATAGGAAACAAGATCAATATGATGGAGCAGGTTCTCGATATTCCGACGCAGGAAGTCATCTCCCGCGATAACGCCATGGTGCAGGTGGATGGGGTGCTGTTCTATCAGGTACTGGATGCCGCCAGTTCGGCCTATGAGGTCCGGGATCTGGAAAGGGCGGTTCAGAACCTCGCCCAGACAAACCTGCGGACTGTTCTTGGCTCCATGGATCTGGATGAAGCGCTCAGCCAGCGCGACGGCATCAATGTGCGTCTTCTCAATGTGATTGACCACGCCTCCTCCCCCTGGGGAATCAAGGTCACCCGCGTTGAGATCAAGGATATCACCCCGCCCATTGACCTTGTGGAAGCCATGGGCAAGCAGATGAAGGCGGAGCGTCTTAAACGCGCTGTTATTCTGGAGGCAGAAGGGGTGCGACAATCCGAAATCCTGAAAGCCGAGGGCGAAAAACAGTCGA
Organism: Sneathiella sp.; assembly: GCF_002694385.1. Classification (GTDB taxonomy): domain Bacteria; phylum Pseudomonadota; class Alphaproteobacteria; order Sneathiellales; family Sneathiellaceae; genus Sneathiella. The sequence continues at coordinate 76,583 of NZ_NZMB01000021.1, read as the reverse complement.
TGATACTGGAAGCTGAAGGCCGCCGTGAGGCCGCATTCCGGGACGCCGAAGCCCGCGAACGGCTTGCCGAAGCCGAAGCCAAGGCAACCCGCGATGTTTCCGAAGCCATAGCGGCAGGCGATATTCAGTCGATCAATTACTTCGTCGCCCAGAAATATACCGAAGCAATGAAGGAAATCGGATCGGCGCGTAATTCCAAGGTTGTTCTCATGCCGATGGAGGCAAGCTCGCTCATCGGGACGCTCGGCGGAATTGGCGCGATTGCGCAGGAAGTGTTCGGCAAGGACAGCGCGAATGATACGCGCCGCGGCGGCTCCGTGCCGAATGTCGAGTAGGACGGGCCATGGATATCCTTGTCAGCTGGCTGTCCAGCCTTGAATTCTGGTCCTGGTGGATTCTCGGGCTGTTTCTGATCATTCTGGAAATTTTCGCGCCCGGCACGTTTTTTCTGTGGCTTGGCATTGCCGCCGGTATTGTTGGCCTGATCGCACTCGTGTTCCCAAGCCTGCCCTGGGAATATGAATGGATTCTCTTTGCCGTTATCGCCATCCTGAGTATTCTTGTCCTGAGGCGTTTCCTGAAGCGCCATCCGGGGGTGGAAAGCGGGCAAAAGCTCAACCAGCGTGGCGCACAGTATATTGGCCGTACCTTTGTTCTTACGGAAGCCATGCAGAACGGCCGTGGCAAGATCCATGTCGATGATACACAATGGGTGGTCGAAGGCGTTGACCTCGAGGCCGGTGCGAAAGTGATCGTGACCGGTGTCAGCGGCAATCGGCTCACTGTCGAACCCGCCCAGTAAGAAAGGGAGAAACCTATGGGAGAAATGATTGAACTGACTGCTGCAGATGGTCATAAATTCGCCGCCTACCGCGCTGCGCCTGCAGCCGCGCCAAAGGGCGGCATTGTCCTGCTGCAGGAGATTTTCGGCGTCAACAGCCATATCCGCGAAGTGTGCGACGGATATGCCCGTGATGGCTATCTGGTCATTGCTCCGGCCCTGTTCCACCGTGTGGAACCGGGCGTACAGCTTGGTTATGAGCAGGCGGATATCAAGGAAGGCCTCGATTACCGGGCGAAGGTCGCGGAAGATGACGCCCTCAAGGATATTGATGCCACGGCCAAATCAATCCGCGATGCCGGCAGCATCACGGTCATCGGCTATTGCTGGGGTGGATCCCTCACCTATCTTGCGGCCTGCCGCCTTGCTTCCGTCGACAAAGCGGTCAGCTATTATGGTGGCCAGGTGGCCCAGCATATAAATGAGGACCCGAAAGTCCCGATCATCCTGCACCTTGGCGATGCGGATCATTCCATTCCCATGTCCGATGTGGAAATGATGCAGGCAAGACGGCCGGACATTCCAATGTATGTCTATGCCGCCGGGCACGGCTTCAACTGCGATCAACGCGGCAGCTTTGATGCGGCGGCGGCAAAACTCGCCCGCGATCGCACCCTCGATTTTATCGGCTAGGCTTTTTTCAGGTCACCGTAGAGGTAAATTCCAGCAGCACACCACAGGCATCCTCCGGACGGACACGGAGGGTACCATTGGCGATCCGTTGCCCCCTGATGCCTTTGCTATTCAGCAATTCCTCCGTCTTGCCGAGATCCTGGACCGCCACAGACATGGCAATGAGATATGGCAAGACGGGGATCTCATCATCCATAGTCAGGCCGGGAAACAGGAGGTCTATGTCCCGGTCATTCACAAAGATGAGGCTGCCGCGACCGAAGCGGACAGTCAGCGTGTTGTCCGTCAGCGTAACATTGATCCAGCCGCAGAGCCGGCGATAATAATCGGCAAGTGCGCCCGGATCCTCCACCACCACAACAACCGCATTGAGATGGAGTGCGCCATTGGCGTGCTGCAACCACTCCGGACGGCGGATCAGTTCCGGCGTCAGATGATGGCAGATGAAGAGATGCTTTGCCTCCAGCCCTGCGGAGGACGTCAGGCGGATCAGCCTGAATTCCGGCAGCACCTCCCCCTCCGGCAGCTCGAGACGACGCTTCAGCGTGATCAGATCGGAGGGTTCCAGCGCCGCCTCGACAAGGGAGCGGTGCGTCTCTTCAGGTGCCTCCGTTGACAGGGCAAGGCCGAGCAGCCCCTCTCCCCGATCCGCAAGCGCCTTGTCCAGTCCATTGGTTTCAAGCGACGGATCCACAATACCCAGAAGCTCGATATAATCTTCATCGAACATGATGCAGTAATTGGCCGTGCCCCAACCGATATGGGAGCCCCGCGGCGTGATCGTAAAGCCTAGTTTTTCATAGGCAGCGCGCGCCGCCTCAAGATCCTTCACACCGACAAGGCTGTGATCTATTCCCTTGATATGATGTAGCATTTGCCTCTCCTATTCGATCGGGCTGTCATTCCTTGCGATATCAGGCAGTACGCCGCACGAGAGCGGTCAGCAGACCCGCCGCAATCAGGAAGCCAGCACCGGTCCGGTTCATCAGCCTGACCGCGCCGGGGCTTGCGAAACGCTGTTTGACTGTTCCGGCAAGGAATGCCCATATGAGCACATTAACCGCCGCGAGTGTCACAAATGTTGCTTCCAATATCGCAAACTGGACAAAAGCGGGTTCATTTACATTAACGAACTGCGGCACAAAGGCGACGAAAAAGACAATTCCCTTGGGATTGAGAGCTGTCACGATATAGGCCGTGCGAAACATGGCAAGGGGGCTGCGGGGCGCCCGCGCGGCAACGTCCTCCACCCCGCCTTCCGCCCGCCAAAGCCGAAAGCCCAGCCAGACGAGATAGAGAGCCCCGGCAACCTTCAAAAGGGTGAACAGAGTCGCCGACGCGGCCAGCACCGCGCCTGCGCCCAGCAGGGAGATGGTCATGGCTGTCAGATCGCCAAGGGCAACACCCGGCATCGTCGCGAGCGCCGTGCGTCGGCCGCCGGACAACGCATAGCTGATGACAATCATCAAAGTCGGACCGGGGATAGCGAGCAGGACGCCACTCGCCAGAACGAAAGATATCCAAATTTCCAATGACATGAGGTCTAATCTCCTGCGCAGGCGAAAAGCAAGCCACAGCCGGATGCAATTGACAAGCAGGAATTTGGATAAAAACGGACGTCAGTCGCCTTCAAACTCACAGAGCGTGCGGACATTTACGCCCATATCGGTCAGCCGCCGTGAGCCGCCGATATCCGGCAGGTCAATAACGAAGGCCGCCCCGATCACCGTACCGCCCGCGCGGCGGATCAGACTGATGGCGGCGCAAGCCGTGCCGCCCGTCGCGATCAGATCATCCACAAGCAGGATATTCTCCCCCGGCTTGATGGCATCCTGGTGCACCTCAACCGTATCGGTGCCATATTCGAGGTCATATTCCTCGCTCAGGACTGCCGATGGCAATTTGCCCTTCTTACGGACCGGGATAAAGCCGACGCTGAGCTGGTGGGCAATGGCGCCGCCAAGGACAAAACCCCGCGCCTCAATCCCCGCCACCTTGTCGATCCGCACACCGGCATAGGGCCAGACCAGTTGATCCACTACATGCCGGAAACCGCTCGCGTCCTGCCAGAGGGTGGTGATATCGCGAAACATGATTCCCTTGTGCGGATAATCGGGAATGGTGCGAATGACTGACTTGATATCCATGGCTTTTCCTGATTAGAGAACGCGACCTGCGACGGCATCCAGCATCCGGACAAGGGCCGGATCGCGGGCTTCCACTGCGGTTATGAGGGCATTATCGAGGGCATGATGACACCCTGCTGGGCATGCCTCCTCCTGCACAGAGAGAGCCGGGACGACCGCCTTGACGAGGCTGCGGGCGTTTTCTGCATTTCCGACCAGCACCTTAATCACTGTCGACACATCAACCGCATCATGATCGGGATGCCAGCAGTCATAATCGGTGACCATGGCGACGGTCGCATAACAAAGCTCCGCCTCCCGTGCGAGTTTTGCTTCCGGCATGTTTGTCATGCCGATAACCTGGCATCCCCAGCTCCGATAAAGCTCGGATTCCGCAAGGCTTGAGAACTGCGGCCCTTCCATCGCCAGATAGGTGCCGCCACGATGAACAGGAATATCAAGCGAGCGCGCCACCGTCTCCAGCGCATCGCCAAGCCGCGGGCAGACCGGATGCGCCATACTGACATGGGCGACCAGTCCTGTGCCGAAAAAACTTTTCTTCCGGTCTATGGTCCGGTCGATAAACTGGTCAACAATAACAAAGGTGCCGGGCTTCAGTGCCGCCTCAAACGATCCACAGGCGCTAACCGAAATAATTTCTGTCACTCCGGCCCGTTTCAGGGCATCTATATTGGCACGGTAGTTGATTTCTGATGGAGGCAGACGATGCCCGCGTCCATGGCGGGGCAGGAAAACCATATCGACGCCCTCCAGGCTGCCAAACAGCAACTCGTCCGACGGGGAGCCGAAAGGGCTTTCGACCGCCTGCCAGCGTGTGTTCGTGAGGCCGTCCAGCTCATAGACCCCGCTGCCGCCGATCACGCCGATAACCGGCCGTTTCCCAGATGACATCATCCCCACCTCTTTTCATGCATCCGCTGCAATTTAGCCGCCAAAGCTACCGCTTGCCATAAAAAAGGGCGCTTAAAGAAGCGCCCCTTTTCGAAAGTTTTCAATAGGATCAATGAAGATCGGACCAGACCTTCCGCTTCACCGCATAGAACAGGCCAGCCAAAATAAGCAGGAACAAAATAACTTTCAGTCCCATCTGCTTGCGCTGTTCCATTTTCGGTTCCGCCGCCCAGGTGAGGAAGACCGTCACATCATGGGCCATCTGGTCAATGCTTGCTTCCGTTCCGTCGGCAAACTCAACCTGATCCTCCATCAATGGCGGCGGCATCGCAATCTGATGCCCAGCGAAGTAGGCATTGTAATTCATGCCTGGGGCGAGGGTGAAATCAGCGGGAGCATCCACATAACCGGTCAGCAGGGAATAAAGATAGTTATCCCCGTTCGGACGGGCCTTGGCGATCAACGACAGGTCCAGCGGATAAGCGCCGCCATTTGCCGCGCGGGCAGCCTTTTCATTGGCATGCGGTGCGGGAAATTTGTCTGATGGCTTGCCCGGGCGGTCGAACATCTCACCGCTGTCATCGGGACCGTCTACAAAGTCATACTCCGCCGCCAGCGCCTTGATCTCGTCTTCCGTAAAGCCGAGATCGGCCAGCGTCCGGAAAGCAACCAGGCTGAGACCATGACATGCCGCGCAAACTTCACGGTAAACCTGCGCGCCCCGCTGCGCGGAGGCCCGGTCATAGGCACCGAACAGACCGCCATGCTCCCAGGCAACCGATTTAAGTTCTACTGCCTCTCCGGCGGCCTGGGCAGAGCCCAGAGACGCAAGAGATACGAATGCGGCCACGCCTGCAGACATCAATAACTTAAGCATTGGCCGCCTCCTCTTTAGCAGGCTTCTTCTTGGATAATACATCCTCCGAGATACTTGCAGGCAAGGGTTTCGGTTTTTCAAACAGACCAACCAGCGGCAGCAGGATCAACAGATGCACGAAGTAGTAAACAGTCGCGATCCGGCCCCAGATGAGGTAGGCGCCTTCTGCCGGTTTACCGCCGATATAAGTCAGCAGGATGCAGTCCGCGACGAAAATCCAGAACAGCTGCTTGTAGATCGGACGGAAGCGTGCCGAGCGGATCCGGCTCTTGTCCAGCCAGGGCAGAGCAAACAGCACAAGGATAGCGCCAAACATCAGCAGAACACCGCCGAGCTTGTCCGGCACCGCCCGCAGGATTGCGTAGAACGGCAGGAAGTACCATTCCGGAACAATATGCGCCGGTGTCACCAGCGGGTTAGCCGGAATATAGTTATCCGGGTGACCGAGGTAGTTCGGAGCATAGAACAGGAAAGCCGAGAAGAAAATCAGGAAGATCGCCAGACCGAACAGATCCTTCACCGTGTAATAGGGGTGGAAGGGAATGCTGTCCTGCTTATCCTTGATTTCAACGCCTGTCGGGTTGTTGGAACCGCTTGTATGCAGTGACCAGATATGCAGGATCACGACACCGGCAATCACGAAGGGCAGCAGATAATGCAGGCTGAAGAAACGGTTAAGCGTCGGATTATCAACAGCAAAACCACCCCACAGCCAGGTCACGATGCTGTCGCCGACAAGCGGGATCGCACTGAACAGATTGGTGATAACCGTTGCGCCCCAGAAGCTCATCTGGCCCCAGGGAAGAACATAGCCCATGAAGGCCGTGGCCATCATCAGCAGGAAGATCACAAGGCCGAGCCACCACAGCAGCTCGCGCGGGGCCTTGTAGGACCCGTAGTAAAGCCCCCGGAAAATATGCAGATAGACGACAATGAAAAACATGGATGCGCCATTGGCATGCATATACCGGATCAACCAGCCATAATTCACATCACGCATGATATGTTCAACGCTGTTGAAGGCGTGATCCACATGCGGCGTGTAATGCATGGCAAGGACGATACCAGTGACGATCTGGACTACCAGCATGAACCCGGCGAGAGAGCCGAAAGTCCACCAGTAACTCAGATTTTTAGGCGTGGGATACTCATAGAGCGCATGATGCAGCATACCCGGAAGCGGCAACCGGTCTTCTACCCACTTTATGGCAGGATTTTTAGGTTCAAAAGACATCTTGGGACCCCCTACCCAATCTTGATATTATTATCGTCGAGGAATTCGTAAGGCGGGATCACCAGATTGGCCGGTGCCGGTCCCTTTCGAATACGTCCGGACGTGTCATAATGCGATCCGTGGCAGGGGCAGAACCATCCCCCGTAATCCCCCTGGCCCTTGAGCGGGACGCAGCCCAAATGGGTACAGATACCGATCATGACCAGCCACTCCGGCTTGATGACCCGTTCCGAATCCGGCTGCGGATCCGGCAGCGTGGCGAGATCCACATCCTCCGCGCTGGCGATGTCCTGTTCAGTGCGGTGCCGCACGAAAATCGGCTTGCCCTGCCAGACCACTGTCAGTTCCGAGCCGACTTCGATACCGCTGAGATCAGCTTCCGTCGTCGAGAGCGCCAGAACGTCCGCGGATGGGTTCATTTGCGAGATAAACGGCCAGATAGCCGCCGCCGTCCCCACGGCACCAAGGCCGCCGGCTGCAATATAAAGAAAATCACGGCGCTTGACGCCGTTCTCCTCTTCAGGGGTGGTTGTCGTCATTTGTTTCCCCAAAGCCTAATTAAAATAATTCTATTGCGACCGCTTTTTGTCATTTTACGGCCGTATTGTCCAGCCCGAAGGTGATGCTTGCGACAATAAAGCGCGGTTTTCGCTGTATTTGTTACATCACTGCCATTACAACGGCAATATGCGACTTGCACTTTATCAGCCGGACATCGCGCCGAACGTGGGAACCCTGCTCAGATTGGGTGCTTGCCTGGGCGTTTCCATGGATATTATAGAGCCCTGCGGCTTCCCTTTCGGCGCGCGCGACATGAAGCGCGCCCTCATGGATTACGGGGCGGCGGCGGATGTCATACGCCATGTTTCATGGCCGGAATTCCGCAAAACAAATGCCGGAAAACGACTCATCCTGCTCACCACGCGGGCCGAAATGCCTTATACCGAATTTACATTCACAGAATCGGATATTCTGCTGCTGGGCCGGGAGAGTGCTGGCGTCCCGCCCGAGGTGCATGACGCCGCCGACAGTCGCCTTCTCATTCCGATGTCTCCTGGCCTCAGGTCCATCAATGTAGCGATCTCCGCCGCCATGGTGCTGGGAGAGGCCCTCCGGCAGACCAATGGCTTCCCGCAACAGGCCCCGGCAACCCAGACATAAAATTTCAGTGAAGAATGACATGACGGACACACAAAAAACACGCGCGGCCAGTTGGTTCCGTGACTTGAGAGATCAGATTCGCACTTCCTTCGAGGCGCTGGAAGACCAGCTCGCCGGGCCGCTCAGCGATCGCGCGCCAGGCCGCTTCGAGGTGACGGAATGGGAGCGACCGGGCGGCGGCGGCGGCGAGATGTCCGTCATGCGGGGGCGTGTCTTCGAAAAGGTCGGCGTCAATATCTCTACTGTCCATGGCGAATTTTCCGAAGAATTCCGGAATGCCATCCCCGGAACCGATAAAGACGGGCGCTTCTGGGCGAGCGGGATTTCCCTGGTCGCCCATATGCAGTCCCCCCTCGTCCCGGCGGTGCATATGAATACCCGTCATATCATCACCGCCAGCCATTGGTTCGGCGGCGGCGCGGATCTGACGCCCATGTATCCCGATGATCAGGATACGCAGGATTTTCATGCCGCGCTTAAAGACGCCTGCGACCGGCATGATGCCGACTACTATCCCCGCTTCAAAAAATGGTGTGACGAATATTTTTTCCTGCCCCATCGCAACGAGCCCCGTGGCGTCGGCGGCATTTTCTATGACCGGCTGGAAACCGACTGGGAAAAGGATTTTGCCTTCACTCAGGATGTTGGCAGGGCGTTCCGCGATATCTACCCTGAGATTGTCCGCCGCCATATGAACCGTGAATGGACCCAGGAGCAGCGCGAGCACCAACTCCGCCGCCGGGGCCGTTATGTCGAGTTCAACCTGCTTTATGACCGCGGGACCACCTTTGGCCTGAAAACCGGGGGCAATACCGAAGCCATCCTGATGTCGTTGCCGCCAGAGGTGAAATGGCCGTAACCCGACCAGATCGCTCCGATTTGATGCAAAGCTGTGACGCCGCGCACATTTCTTTTACTTGGGACCATGCTGGTGGCGGTGTATCATTCATGTGTGATCGCGAATTCATTTTGAGGATTAGTACGATGATCAGATACAGATACAGCCTGATAGCCTTGGTAGCGGCAACCATACGGAATATGCGGGAGTCCTTTGCAGGATCCGCAATGCCGGGGAAACCCTGTCACGGCTGCGACTGCATGTAAACGGACATCTGCCCCTCTCCTGCTGACGCGGAAAAATACAGACGAGTAGCTTGCGGGCAACCGCTGAGTAAAAGCAAAAGGCGTGAAACTTTCCGGTTTCACGCCTTTTCTTTATCTATTTATTGATCTTCTGTGAGTGCGGGGACCGGGCAGGGCCCGGCCGTCCCTCATCAATTCAGTTGGCCTGACGGCGCAGGAAGGCCGGGATATCCAGTAGATCCTCATCTTCCTGCTTCTGATCAATCTTGACCGAAGCGGAAGCTTCCTTGCGTACCGGCTGGCCTTGCGGCGCGGGAGTAGTGGGCGTGGCCATCGGCGGCGCTGTCCGGCTCGTGACCGGCTCCCGGCGGACCGGCGCGGACGCCTCCTCTTTCGGGCTGTCCTTGCGGAAGGAACGGCTGACGCCCGTCATCCGCTCAAACAGGCTCGGGCCGCGTTTTCTGGTTTTGCTCTCGGTCACTTCCGATGCCACCTGCTGAGCGTCGGGATTAAGAAGTTTTTCCGGGCTCTTGTCGACACGAATAGCGGGCGGCGCCTTAAAGGGGCTGTCCCGGCCCTCGGCTTCCGCCAGTTCCTGATCGCTCTCTTCCATCTCCACATCAATCTCGGACAGCAAATCACGCTCCCGGTCGATGGCAAGATTGCCGCTCATGGAGGTCGTATCGAGGGAAGTTGCGCCCATTTCCAGCTTGTCAGAGCCTTCCGTTGCCCCAGATGCCTGAGCAACCGGCTGACCAGAGAAATTACCGCCAGGAATGCTGGCACCGAAACCGGAGGCGGAGACCGCGGCAACGGCCGGAATCATCGGTCCAGATGCCCCATCGCTTGCCCCGCCTGAGATTCCGGAAGCCGCTTTACCTTCCCCCTTGGTGGGCCGAAGGGACATAACATTCGGGGAATTCGCTTTCTGAACTTCCAGCGCGTCAATGCCGGTTGCGACGACGGAAACGCGCATGCTGCCTTCCATCTGCGTATCGAACGTGGATCCGACAATGATGTTGGCTTCCGGATCGACTTCCTCGCGAATGCGGTTCGCGGCCTCATCCAGCTCATACAGGGTGAGATCCATCCCGCCGGTGATGTTAATGAGAACGCCGCGCGCGCCCTTCATGGAAACATCATCGAGCAGTGGGTTGGAAATCGCGGCTTCCGCCGCCTCGATCGCCCGGTTCTCGCCGCTGGCCTCCCCGGTGCCCATCATTGCCTTGCCCATTTCGCTCATCACCGTGTTGACGTCAGCGAAGTCAAGGTTGATCAGACCCGGCATGACCATCAGATCGGTTACGCCGCGAACGCCGGAATGCAGCACTTCATCGGCCATGTTGAATGCATCAGCAAATGTCGTCTTTTCATTGGCGACGCGGAACAGATTCTGGTTCGGGATGATAATCAGCGTATCGACATAGCGTTGCAGTTCTTCGATCCCCGCATCCGCAATCCGCATCCGGTGATTGCCCTCAAACTGGAAGGGTTTTGTTACAACGCCAACCGTCAGGATGCCTTTTTCGCGCGCCAGCCGCGCCACGACCGGGGCCGCGCCCGTGCCTGTACCACCGCCCATTCCGGCCGTGATAAAACACATATGAACGCCATCAAGGTGACCGGCAATTTCGTCGAGCGTTTCTTCCGCAGCAGCCGCACCGATTTGCGGTTTTGATCCAGCGCCAAGGCCTTCCGTCAGCTCAGCTCCCAGTTGAATACGATGCTCTGCCAAACTCTGCCGCAAAGCCTGCGCATCCGTATTGGCGACAACGAATTCGACCCCCTGCAACTCGGCGGAGATCATGTTGTTTACCGCGTTACCACCAGCTCCTCCAACGCCCAGGACAAGGATCTTTGGCTTCAGTTCTGTTTGCTCCGGTACTGACAAATTGATACTCACGGTACTCTCCTCCTTAAAGACGCTGACGAACACATAATTAATACCAAATATTGTGGTTAATGAAACCCCACTTCTTACATATTGACTAATTTTCAGCAAAAATTTTGTCTAAAAATTCTCCTTGAACCAGGTTCCAACCCGTAAAAGCCGACTTTTCGGCGGCTTTTCAACGACCGACATCTTGATCCCGTCATCAAATCTTTCCCGGATCGCATAGGACAGCAGCCCGGCTGCCGTCGTAAAGGCCGGACCGTCGGTCGCATCGGCCAGCCCCTTAACACGGATAGGTTTACCCATCCGAACTTGTTTATCGAGAACCCGCGCGGTCAGTTCCTGCACGCCGGAGAGTTGCGCAGCACCGCCGCACAGCACAGCGCGTCGTCCGGCAACCTTATTGTACCCCGACGCGACGAGCCGGTCGCTGACCAGCTCCAGTATCTCTTCCAGCCGCGGCTTGATAATGCCCACCAGCATGGAACGCGGCACATGATTGGCGACATCGTGGTCACTTTCACCGATCAGCGGCACATCAATGATTTCCTTTTCATCGGCCGGGCTTGCCAACGCATTGCCATAAAGGGTTTTCATCCGCTCCGCATTGGCGAGGGTGGTGGACAGCCCGCGCGCAATATCATTGCTGACATGGCCACCCCCAACGGGGATGACCTCGTTATAAACCATCTCCCCATCATAGAAGACAGCAAAGGAAGTGGAACCGCCGCCCATATCAATCACCGTGACGCCCAGATCCATCTCGTCTTCCACCAAGGATGCAAGGCCGGAAGCGTAGGATGCGGACACCATCCCGGCCACGCCTAGGTGACAGCGTTCCACACAATTGGCGAGATTTCGCATATGGCTGTTCTGAAGCGAGACCATATGCATGCTGATCCCCAGATTCTCGCCATACATGCCGCGCGGATCACGAATGCCGCGATTACCATCCACGGTGTAGCCGACCGGCAGCGCATGAATAACCGTGCGCCCATCCGGCTGATAACTCGCCCGTGCTTCCTTCAGCGTGCGCTGCAAGTCCTTTTCCGTAATTTCCTGACCACCGATGGACATTTCCACATCGACCGTCTGCGATGCGGGCTTGCCTGCGGAGACACCAAGATAGACTTCCCGGACCGTCTCGCCAGCCATGCGCTCCGCCGCATCAACAGCGGAGCGGATCGCCTCTTCGGCCATCTCCATATTGGTGACGCCCCCAGCCCGGATACCACGGGAAACCTGATGGCCGATGCCGGTCACACGAAGGCGGCCTGCTTCCTCCGTTGCGACAAAGCAGCATACTTTCGTTGAACCGACATCCAGTGCCGCTAAAGGTCCGTTCCGTCCCGCCGCCATTAACCTTCTACCCGCTCCATCTCTCGTTTATCCATCTGCGCTTCCGTCATTCCGTCAGCTTCCTTGCGCTGCAACCCGCCGGATATTTGCCGCGCCTTCGCCCAACCGGACATACAGGCGATCCTGGGCCCGCATATCAATGGCAACGACATCCTTGTCGAGAATTCGTTGCTCAGTCTGAAGCCGACCAAGCGCCTGCCAGGCTTCAAGCGCGCCCTTTTCCGGCAATTGTACCGTAATGTTCTTATCAAATTCCAAATTCCAGCGACGATCGCGGATCCGCACGGCGCTTTCCAGCCGGGCGAACAGCTCCGGTGTTTGCACCAACATATCGAACAGCTCCGCCGCATGGGCATTTGCGCCGGGGCCAACCACCTTTGGCAGATAACGGAAAGCGGCCTCATCTTCTTTGGATACAACAGTGCCGGTCCGGTCAATCACACCCGTCCGCCCCTCAAGTTGCCAGCGGGCAAAGGGCCGCCGTTCCGTGATCTCGATAAAAATCTCATCGGGATAGCGGCGCATGACGGACGCGGCCTCAACCCATCCCAGCGTTTCAAGACGCTCGCGCGCTGCTTCGGGGTCCACGCCGAGAATACTGTCCCCCCGCCGGACATCCAGCACCCGGAGAATATCCCCGGCCTCTGTTCTTTCCCGACCCACAACGCTGATTTCCTGCACGGTCAGGCCGAAAAATTCGGCAATCGACTGCTGTTGCTTATCAATCCAGGCTGCGCTGTGGGCAATGAGCTCCGATTTCACCATAAAGTTTGTGATACCGCCGATAACAATGGCCACAACCAGCACGGCCGCACAGATCAGCGCTGGTTTCCGCCAGGCGGGCGCTGGCTTGCGGCGCCCTGTTTTTTTCGGCTTTGAGCTTCTGAACGGCGTTGTGATACGGTCCGTAATCTGGACGGTCAGCCCCCCAAGGCGCGAAAAAGCCCCTTCGGTCGAAAAGCGCGGCTCCGCCTTGCGGCCTGTGGCTTTCTTTTTCTTGCCGCCCTGGGAAGCGCCCTTGAAGAACCCGCCCTTTGACTTCTGCCGACGCGGACGCGCCGGGGTAAGTACTCTGTCTTCCTTGTCTATGGTTATCTGTCGCATGATGCATCCTCCACGATCCAGCAGACAAGCTCTTCAAAGGAGATGCCACAGTGCCCCGCGATTTCGGGCACCAGACTGAGAGATGTCATGCCGGGCTGTGTATTGGTTTCCAACATGTAAAATTTGCCGCGCCCCTCGCCCGTGTCATCGAACCGCAAATCGCTACGGCTGACGCCGCGGCAACCAAGCGTGCGATGCGCCAGAAGGGCAAGACGCAGGGCCTCCTCATAATCCTCCGGGTCGAGCGGCGCCGGCATCAGATGCTCCGCCTTCCCGTCGGTATATTTCGCCTCATAATCATAGAAACGGCCGAGAGGCCGGATTTCGACAGCGCCAAGGGCCCCATCCCCCATCACCGCGACCTGTATTTCCCGGCCGGGTATGAAAGTTTCCACCAGCACCTTTTCACCAAAACTCCATGGCAGGTCCTGCAAGCTCATATTCTCGCCATCAAGAATGATGGTAACGCCAACGCTGGATCCTTCATTCAACGGTTTGACAACATAGGGCTTGTCATAACGCGCGCCGTCCTGGATTTCCCGCCGCGTGAAAACCCGGCCATCCGCCACCGGAATTCCTGCCGCCTTGAACAGCGTTTTCGCAACCGGCTTATCCATGGCAAGGGCGGACGCCAGTACGCCGGAATGGGTATAGGGAATACCCATGATTTCCAGCACACCCTGAATATATCCATCTTCGCCATACCGGCCATGCAGCGCATTGAAGCAGACATCCGGGCGAATCTCGGCCAGCGTTTGCGCAATGTTCCGCCCCGCATCAACCGGTGTTACCCGATAGCCGGACTTTTTCAGCGCCTCGGTACAGGCAAGGCCGCTATTGATCGACACTTCCCGCTCGGCCGACCATCCGCCCATCAATACGGCGACATGTTTCATGGTCTCTTTCCTTCCGTACAGTTCGCCGCGTCTCCAAGGCGGACAATCTCCCACCGCAGCAGGGTGTCATGCCGCGCGAAGACCCGGCGGCGCATCTCCTCGCCCAGCGCTTCAAGATCGGCCGCCCGTGCCCCGCCCGTGTTGATCAGGAAGTTGCAATGCTTGTCGGAAATCATCGCCAGTCCCTTTTTCAGGCCCCGGCCGCCGACGCTGTCAATAAGCTGCCATGCCTTCTTGCCGGGCGGATTGGCAAAGGTGGAACCACCGGTGCGACTGCGCACGGGCTGGCTTTCCTCCCGGTTGCGGGAGATATCGGCCATGCGGTTAAGGATATCCTCGCGGTCACCCTGCGACAGTTGAAAACTCGCCTCCGTGAAGATCCAGTCTTTCGGCACTGTGGTGTGGCGATAGGAAAAGCCCATATCCTCCGGCCCGAGTTCATGACGCTCACCTGCCCGGTCATAGGCGACGGCAGACAGGAAAATATCTGATATATCGGCACCATAGGCACCGGCGTTCATACGCAGCCCCCCGCCGATGCAGCCGGGAATACCACTCAGGAACTCAGCCCCTTCCAGCCCCGCATCCGCGGCAAACCGCGCCACGTGGCCATCAAATGACCCGGCGCCAACCGTCAATATTCCGTCCTCATTGTTCATCTTGGCGAAATGCCGACCGAGCCGGATTACAACGCCGCGCACCCCCCCGTCCCGCACCAGCAGGTTAGAGCCGACACCGATCACATGCACCGGAATATCGTGCGGGAGGTTTTTGAGAAATTCCGCCAGATCGGCCTCATCCTCCGGCTTGAACAGGACATCCGCCGGGCCACCCACCTGGAACCAGGTCACCTTGGACAGGTCCGCATGAGCGCGCAGCCGACCCCGGACAGGCGGCATCCGCTCCATCAGGCTTTCCACAGTTGCGGCTTTATGCATTTTCTCACTCATCCGCTCAGGTCGCCCCTTCCTTTGCGTATTGCTTTTCCAGCTCCACCGGAAGAGCATTCGCCCAGGCGGAGATGGAGCCTGCGCCAAGACAGACAACCACATCGCCGGGGTTGCTGTTCTCTGCAATCACTCTGGCGAGATGTTCCGGTCCCTCAAGGGCGAGGACATGACGGTGGCCGCGGGCGCGCAGGCCCTCCACATAATGTTCTTTGTCGATCCCCTCAATCGGCGCCTCACCCGCCGCATAGATATCGGCAACAATCACCGTGTCCGCGTCATTGAAGCAGGTGCAGAAATCCTCGAACAAGTCCCGCAAGCGGGAATAGCGATGCGGCTGGACAACGGCAATCACCTTCTGGTCATAGGCCTGACGCGCCGCAGAGAGGACAGAGGCGATCTCAACCGGGTGATGACCATAATCGTCAATCACCGTCACGCCATTCACCTCGCCGGTTTTGGTGAACCGCCGTTTCACCCCGCCGAAATTACGCAGGCCCTTTTTGATATCCGCTTCCTCGAAGCCCATTTCCTTGCCGACCGCAATGGCGCTGAGGGCGTTCAGAACATTATGCGTGCCCGGCATGGGCAGTTCAAACCCCTTCATCTGCCGCGTATGACCATCGGCGCGGGGGCTAATCTCCACATCGAAAAGCGCCTTCCCACCTTCAAAGCGGACATTGACGGCCCGGTAATCCGCCTGCGGCGATTGCCCGTAGGAAATAAGACGGCGATCGGTAATCCGGCCGATCAGGGCCTGCACTTCCGGATGATCGATACAGACCGCCGCGAAGCCGTAAAACGGGATATTCTCAACAAATGTCTTGAAGGCATCGCGCACCCCGTCGAACGTGCCGTAGAAATCAAGATGTTCCGGGTCAATATTGGTGACAACCGCAATGGTTGCCGGAAGTTTGGTGAAGCTGCCGTCGGATTCATCGGCCTCCACCACCATCCATTCCCCTTTGCCAAGGCGGGCATTGGTGCCATAGGCATTGATAATGCCGCCGTTAATGACCGTCGGCTCCATCCCCGCCGCATCCAGCAGGCTCGCCAGCATGGAAGTGGTGGTTGTCTTGCCATGGGTCCCGCCAACCGCAATCGCCCATTTGAGACGCATCAGTTCGGCCAGCATTTCTGCGCGGCGCACCACGGGGATCAGATGCTTGCGGGCTTCGCGCACCTCCGGGTTATCGGCCTTCACCGCCGATGAGATGACCACTACCTGCGCCTCGCCCAGATTACTGGCGTCATGCCCCACATGCACCGTAATGCCGAGGGCGCGCAGCCGTTCCACATTGGCATTAGCAGCCAGGTCGGAGCCCTGCACCTGATAGCCAAGCGTATGCATGACTTCGGCAATGCCACTCATCCCGATCCCGCCGATCCCGACGAAATGAACAAGTCCCATATCCAGAGGAAGGGTTCTCATGCTGCTGCCTTTCCGGTCTTCTTCGTCTCAATATTCGCAGGCGTAAACCGCTCCACCAGATCGGCAAGTTTTTCCGCCGCGTGAATTTCACCAAGGGCCGCCGCCGCCGTGGCCATAACGGACAGGCAATCGGGACGGCGCAGAAGGTCTGCAATCTGGCGCGTCGCCTCCTCCACCGTGAAATCATCCTGAAGGACCAGCCGCGCCGCGCCGCGGGCAACGGCCTTCTCTCCGTTTTTCCGCTGATGGTCATCCATCGCAAACTTATAGGGGACGAGCAGCGAAGGCCGCCCGGCCACGCTCAATTCCGAGAGCGTTGACGCGCCGGAACGGGTAATCGCCAGATGACAGCGCTCCAATAGCTCCGCAACATTTGGGAAGAACTGCGCGAGCGAGGCGTCGATACCACTCTCCTGATAGAGGGCGCGAACCCGCTCGATATCTTCCACACGGCACTGCTGCGTCACCTGCAGACGTGACTTCAGATCCTCCGGCAACTGGGCAAGAGCAGCGGGCACAATTTCCGACAGGATGGTCGCCCCCTGACTGCCGCCAAGGATAAGCAGGTTGATCGGCCCACCCGCTTCCGGCGCCCTGTATCCCTTACCGAACAGGGCAAGAATGGCGCGGCGCACGGGATTGCCGGTATGGATCATCTTGTCCGTGATATCCTCATCCGGGCTTTCGGTATTATCAAACGACGTAGCAATATATCGGGCCCGGCCCGCCAGCAGCTTGTTGACCCGTCCCAACACGGCATTCTGTTCATGCAGCAGCAGCGGGATGCCAAGGCTCGCCGCTGCCGCGGCGGGCGGCATGGAGGGATATCCGCCAAAGCTGACCATAGCGATCGGCTTCAGGCGGCGTAAAATCCGGCGTGATTGCAGAAACCCGACCAAAAGGGAACCAATCGCCCTGACCTTTGCCGCAAGTCCGCGAACAGAAGGAGAGCCTGCCTTGACCTGCACGATACTGACGCCGGGAAACAGTTCCTCATATTTTTCACCGCGCATATCGGTCATCAGCGTGACGGAAAACCCGCGCGAGATCAGCTCTTCGGCGAGAGCGCGGGCGGGAAAGATATGCCCGCCGGTGCCGCCACTTGCCAATATGATGTTGCGCTGTGCCGTCATCGCAGCTCCCCGGTTCCCGGACGGCGGCGGCTCAGCGCCAGCAACATGCCCATCAGCAGCGCCAGCGCAAACATGGAGGAACCGCCATAGGAAATGAACGGCAATGTCATGCCCTTGGTCGGCATCAGGCGGAGATTGACGCCAATATTGATGATGGCCTGAAGGCCGAACTGAGTCAGCAGCCCCGCCGCCGCAAGAACGACAAAGAAATTCTTTTCTTCCAGTAATCGGCTAAATCCGCGCAAGACGATGAACGCAAACAGCGCCACGACCAGCAGACAAACAACGACGCCGAATTCTTCACCCACAACAGCGAAAATAAAATCCGTATGCGCATCGGGTAACTGCCGTTTAACCGATCCGTCTCCCGGACCAACCCCGAAGAACCCACCGGTTTGGAACGCCTCCATGGCGCGGTCAATCTGATAGTTACCGCCGCCCGCCGGATCCAGAAACCGGTCGATCCGGCTGGCCACATGCGGGAAGAACCCATAGGCGGCGGCAGCGCCGACAATACCGACAACCAGCAACATGACGACCCAGATGATGGGCAGCCCGGCCAGGAAAAACTGGGCGAACCAGACACTGCACACAACCAGCGTCATGCCAACATCCGGCTGCATCAGCATCAGGAAAACGACAAAAGCAAACAGCGCCATGGAAATCAGATTGCCCGGCAGTTCATCACTGCGTCGCTGCTCCGCGAACATCCAGGCGGCCACAACCGCAAATGACGGTTTTAGAAATTCCGTCGGCTGCAACGTGAAGCTGCCAAACTGCAACCAGCGATGCGCCCCCTTGACTTCCGGCCCCACCAACAATGTCGCAATGGTCAATATCGAGAAGACCGCAAAACAGACGACGGCAAGGCGCCGTATCCATAGGGGAGACAGGAGGGAGATCAGAAAAATCACGATTGCCGCCATCGGCAGATACATGAACTGCCGCCGCACGAAGTGAAAGCTGTCAAGATTGAGACGCGCCGCTATGGCCGGGCTTGCGGCAAGCACCATCATGCCGCCCGCCAGAATCAAAACACCAACCGCCAACAGCGTCCAACGGTCGACAGTCCACCACCAGTTACCGACCACGGAACGGTCGAGACGGGTAAAGGTGGTCATGACATCTCCTCCGCAATCACTTTCTGCACGGCCTCCCGGAAGGCATCGCCCCTCGCCTCGAAGCTGGTGAACTGGTCAAAGCTTGCCGCGGCAGGGGACAGGAGGATAACCGCGTCCTTCTTCCCGTCCGCAATGGCGGCGCGCACGGCCTGCCGCACGGCATTGCCAAGATCATCGCATTTCTCAAAAGGGGTCTGCCCCTTCAGCGTCGCGGCGAAATGATCCGCCGCCTCGCCAATCAGGAACGCCCTGCGGATACGCCCGAAATGCGGCTGAAGTGTGGTAATTCCGCCTGCTTTTTCACGTCCGCCCGCAATCCAGTAAATATTCTCGAAACTGATGAGGGCCTTTTCCGTCGCTTCCGCATTTGTCGCTTTGGAATCGTTGATAAACAGCAGGTTACGCAGCCGTCCGACTTCCTCCATCCGATGAGCGAGCCCGCCGAAAGATTTCAGCCCGGCGCGAATTTCATCGGGCGTCAGGCCGATACTGCGCACAGCAGCAACGGCAGCCGCCGCATTCTGCCAGTTATGACGGCCGCGCAGGGAACCGATCCCGGAAATATCCATCGTCCAAGATTGATCGTCTACTGATCGGTCCTCAAGGCGGCCGTCAATAACACTTACCCCGCCCTCCACCGGAAAGCGTGTTGAAATTGGGATGATCCTGCCACGACCGTGTATGGCGAGGCTGGTAGCGATATAGTCGCACATCGGATCGTCAATATTGATGATGGCAATCCCGGCCTCATCCTGATTTTGGAAAATGCGTTTTTTGACAGCGGCATAGCCCGTCATGTCCCCATGACGATCCAAATGATCCGGCGTGATGTTAAGCAGTACCGCCACATCGGCGCGCCAGGACGGCGTCAGATCAAGTTGATAGGAGGATAGCTCCAGCACATAGCAGCCTTCTTCCGGCAGGTCGGGCAGATCCATGACAGGTGTCCCGATATTTCCGCCAAGCGCCGTTTCCCGCCCCACCGATTTCAGCAGGTGGTGGACCAGGGCGGACGTGGTCGATTTTCCATTTGTGCCGGTAATGCCAATCAGACGCCCGGCGGTCTTTTCATTTAGGAAAATCTCCACATCGCCAATCACTGCCGCGCCCGCGCGCCGTGCCGCACCAACCACCGGATGCGGCGCTGGATGGGTCAATGGCACCCCGGGGCTGAGGACCAGCGCCTCCACCTTCGGCCACCCCGCATCGGTCAGATCCTGTACTGTCAGCCCTGCCTCTGCCGCCGCCTGACGGCGCGCCTCATTATCATCCCAGACAAAGACATGCGCCGCGCCAAGGTGAAGCTGACGCGCCGTGGCCATACCGCTCTTGCCCAATCCGAAAACGGCGATGTTTTTGTCCTGATATGCGTGGCTCTGCATCATTCCCTCACCTCAGCTTCAAAGATGCGAGCCCGACCAGCGCAAGGATGACCGCAATGATCCAGAAGCGGATTACGATGGTCGGCTCGGCCCAGCCCTTCTGCTCAAAATGGTGATGCAACGGCGCCATGCGGAAAACCCGCCTGCCCGTCAGCTTGAATGAGGCGACCTGAACAATCACCGAAACAGTTTCCAGCACGAACAGCCCGCCAATGATGGCCAGCACAATTTCGTGCCGGGCGACCAGGCTGATGGAACCGAGCGCGCCCCCCATAGCGAGCGAGCCGGTATCGCCCATGAACACCATAGCCGGCGGCGCATTGAACCACAGAAAACCGAGGCTCGCGCCAATGAGGGCGCCGCAGAAAACAGTCAGTTCGCCCGCACCGGGCACATACTGGATTTGCAGATAATTGGAAAAAACCGCGTTACCCACCAGATAGGCAATCAGCGCAAAAGCCGCGCCCGCGATCATCACCGGCATGATGGCCAAGCCATCCAGCCCGTCTGTCAGATTGACCGCATTGCCTGCGCCGACCGTGACCAGCATGGCGAAGGGAATATAGAACCAGCCAAGGTCAATCAGAACATTTTTCAGGAAAGGAATGGTCAGCATCCCGGAGATATCCGCGGCGGAGCTGACCATGATCACATAGCCGGCCGTCCCGGCAATGACAAACTCCAGTAACAGTTTCAACTTACCCGGCACGCCCCGCGTATTGTGGCGGCTGACCTTCAGATAATCGTCAGCAAAGCCGATGGCCCCGAAACCCAGCGTGACCAGCAGAACAACCCACACATAAACATTGGTCAGATCGGCCCAGAGCAGGGTACTGATTCCAAGTGCCAGCAGAATCAGAAATCCGCCCATGGTCGGCGTTCCCTGCTTGGTGATGATATGCGACTGCGGCCCGTCATCGCGGATCGGCTGTCCGCGCCGCTGCTTGCTCTTCAGCCAGCGAATAACCCCCGGGCCGAGAATAAAACTGATCATCAAGGCTGTCATGACCGCACCGCCGGTCCGGAACGTCAGATAGCGGAACAGATTGAAAAGCGTAAAATCATCGGCCAGGGGAAACAGCAGATTGTAAAGCATCAGTGCCCTCCCTGTCCGGCGGCGACATTCGCCGGGGAACAACCCTGCAACAACGCCTCCAGCGGCACACGCATCCGGCTGCCGAACGACCCTTTGACAAGAATGACATCTCCCGGTCCGACGGCTTCCAGCAGCGGATCAATCAGAAGGTCGGAGGAGGCTTCATGATGGGCATGGATATTGTTTGGCATCGACTTTGACAAATGGGCCATGTTGGGGCCGCAGGTAAAAAGGAAATCGACCTCCGCAGCGACCACATCCGCTTTCAGGCCCTGATGGATTTCGGCAGCCCGGGAGCCAAGCTCCAGCATGTCGCCCAGCACGGCGATCCGCCGCCCCCGCCCGTCCGGATAAAGATTTTGCAATACCTTCAGCGAGGCGCGCATCGAAGCCGGGCTCGCATTGTAGCTCTCGTCCACAACCATGTAGCTGCCGCCCGCGCAAGGCACCATATGACGCTCGCCCCGGCCTTTCGGAGACTGCAGATCGGCAAGCGAGGCCACCGCTTTGTCAAGATCGGCGCCAAGCTCACTTGCCGCGCCGAGAACGCCGAGAATATTGCTGATCCAGTGACGCCCCGGCACGCCGAGACGGAAATAAATCTCACGATTGTCAATTTTGACGGCGACCTCACTGTGATCAGGATAGAGGGTGAAGTCCGTCAACAGGATGTTCGCTCCCGGTGCCTCGCCAAACATCAGGACATGTGAAATACCGGCATTGACCGCAATGCTTTTCAGCAGCCCCCCATAGCTGTTGTCACCATTCAGAATGACTGCTCCATTCCGGTTCAGGCCTTCGAATATCTCGGCTTTGGCGCGGGCGATTTCCTCCACATCCTTGAAGAATTCAAGATGCACGGCCTCGATTGTGGTGATCAGCGCCACATGCGGACGCACCATCCGAGACAAGGGGCCCAGTTCTCCCGGATGATTCATTCCGAGTTCAAAAACAGCAAAGCGGCAATCCGCAGGCATACGGGAGAGAGATAACGGCACGCCCCAGTGATTATTGAAGCTGCCGATGCTGGCATGGGTCTTTCCCTGACGTGACAGAATATGCAGCAGCGATTCTTTCGATCCGGTCTTGCCGACGCTGCCAGTCACGGCAACGATCTGCGCCTTGGAACGGGCCCGTGCGGCGCATCCCAGTTCCTCCAGTGCCGTCTGGGTGTCTTCTACCAGAATGACGCAGGCATCAGCAGGCAGATCATCCGGGCGATGATTGAGAATAAGGGCCGATGCCCCGCTTGCAGCGGCAGCGGCCGCGAATGCGTGACCGTCATGCACCGGACCGACAATGGCAATGAAAAGATCGCCCGGCTGCAGGGACCGGCTGTCGATGGAAACACCACTCGCGGTCCAGTCTGCATGATCCGCCCTGCCTGTGATGGCGGCAACAACCTCTTCTCCCGTCCAGAGGGGCGCTTCAACCATTGACGCCCTCCAGTCCCGAGATGATCTTCTCGACCACTTTTCTGTCGTTGAAGGGAATGACCGTCGCGCCGACGACCTGCCCCTCTTCATGGCCCTTGCCGGCGATGACAAGAATATCCTCGCGCCCCAGCGCCCTGATAGCCGTTTCGATCGCCGCCTGGCGGTCGCCGATATTCATTGCCTCCGGACAGGCGACAATAATATCCGCCCGGATTTTGGCCGGATCCTCACTGCGTGGATTGTCATCTGTAACGATGATCCGGTCCGCATAAAGCGCAGCGATACGGCCCATTTCCGCCCGCTTGCCCCGGTCGCGATCACCACCGCAGCCAAACACGACATGAATTTTACCACTGGCATGGCCGCGCACTGCTTCAAGAACTGTTTCCAGCGCATCGGGGGAATGGGCATAATCCACATAGATGAGGGCATCATTGGCCAAATGTGCCACCAGTTCCAGGCGGCCCGGCACATTGGTAATGCGGGACAGCGCATCAACCGCGCGCGCCAAATCCCCGCCCGCGCCAATGACCAGCCCGAGGGCGCAAAGAGCATTCATCGCCTGAAATTCACCGGCAAGCGGCAGCATGATTTCCTGTTTTTCGCCAAATACCTCAACCGTAATGCGCTGCCCGGCGATTTCCGGCAGCAAACTGACAAGTTTCAGTTCACTGCCTTCCCGGCCATAGGAGATGATATTTACCCCCCGGCTTTTTGCCGCCCGCAGAAACGCCGGATAGACGGCTGAATCCGCATTTAGGACTGCCGTACCTGATTTATCCAGCACCCGCGAGACAAGCCCGAGCTTGGCATTCAGATAACTTTCCGAGGAGGCGTGATAATCCAGATGATCCCGCGTCAGATTGGTGAAGGCCGCCGATTTGACATGCGCGCCATCCAACCGGTACTGGTCGAGCCCGTGGCTCGATGCCTCGATCACCGTATGCCGAATGCCGTGCCCGGCGAGATATGTCAGTGTCTTGTGGAGTAGAACCGGGTCCGGCGTTGTGTAACCAAGCGGCAGGGTTTCATCCGGCAGAACGACACCAAGGGTGCCGATGCTTGCCGCTGCATATCCCATTTCTTCCCAGATATTACGCGTAAAATGCGCCACCGAAGTTTTGCCATTCGTCCCGGTCACGGCGGCGATTGTCTCCGGCTGCGCACCGTAAAACCGGGCAGCAAGACGCGCCAGCGTGAGCCGCGGATTGTCATCGCGAAAACAGGGAAGGCTGCAATCTTCGGGTTCGAACGATGTGTCTGTCAGGATCGCAATAGCGCCCCGGCGGGCCGCATCTTCGATATATTCACGGCCGTCCGCCGCCGTCCCGGAAAGGGCGGCAAAAAGAAAACCCGGCTCAACCTGTCGGCTATCCGCCGTCAGACCCTTGACATGCCTGTCATGCACATTGGCGACGTTCCGCCCTTTCATCAATTCAGAAAGACGCAAGGTTCTTCTCCTTCGAATTGATGGGGATGAACAGGGCTTTCTGCAACTCTTCGCTGGCTTCATTTACCGGCGCAACCGACAGGATCGGACCGATACGGGAAATCAGCCGGCTGATGATCGGCGCGGCCGTCCAGCCTGCGCTCCTGAATCCATGGGTCGAGGCATTGCCTTTCGGCTCGTCCAGCATGGCGAAAACCACATAGCGCGGGTCATCCATCGGGAAGGCCCCGACAAAGGAAGCAATCAGCGCGTCGCGCTTGTAACGCCCGTCAACGGCCTTTTCCGCCGTGCCTGTCTTACCGCCCACGACATAACCTTCCGCGGCCGCCCGGCCGCCGGTCCCTTTTTCCACCACAAGGCGCATCAGCCGCCGGATGATATCGGATGTTTTAGGCGAAATCACATCGCGCACAGGCTTTGCAATGCCTTCTTCACGGAGCACTACCGTCGGGTTGATATATTTGCCGCCATTGACCATTGCCGAAATACCCGCACTCAACTGCAGCGGGCTGACCGACAGCCCGTGCCCGAATGAAATTGTCATGGTCTCCAGACTATTCCATCTTGGCGGCAAAATTGGGGCGCCGACCTCAGGAACTTCCAACGACGGCTTGTCCAGCAGGCCCAGCTTTGCAAGAAAGGCTTTCTGGTGTTTTGTCCCGACATCCTCCGCCATTTTCGCCGCGCCGATATTGGAGGAATACATGAAAATTTCCGGCACCGAGAGCCAGCGCTTCTTCGGATGATCGTCCCTGATTCGGAAACCGGCCTTGCGGATTGGCTCCGTCGCATCATAACCATCCGCCAGACCGACGGTTCCCGCATCCAGCGCCATGGCCGTCGTGAATGTCTTGAACGTGGATCCCATCTCGTAAACGCCAAGGGTGATCCGGTTGAACTTGGCGTCACCGGAAAAATCATTGGGGCGATTGGGATCAAAATCCGGCAGTGAGACAAGACCGAGAATTTCGCCCGATTTTACATCCATCACCATGCCCGCGCCGCCAATCGCCCGGAAGACGGACATATGCCGGGTAATTTCATCGCGCAAGGCATGCTGAATGCGCACATCTATGGACAGCATCAATTCTTGCGCGGGGCCGCCTTCTGAGCCAGCAAGCTGACCGTCAAAATATTTCTCCACCCCCGCGATGCCGCGATTATCCACATCGGTAAATCCCAGCACATGGGAGACCAGCGACCCCATGGGATAGAAGCGCTTTTCTTCTGTCCGGAAATGCAACCCCGGAATGCCCAGGGCATTCACACGGTACTGCTGGGTCGGGGTCAGATTCCGCTTCAGCCAGACAAAATTCCGCGCCGACGACAACCGGCTCAGGATTGCCGCCTCACTCATATCATCGAGAACGGTCGCCAGCTTTACCGCCGCCTCCTTCGGATCAATGACATTCTTCGGCTCGGCAAACAGCGATGCGGTCGCGAGGGTGGTCGCGAGAAGCACGCCATTGCGATCCCGGATATCGGCGCGCTTGCCCTCACCGAGCGCAACCGGCGGAGAGACATCGCCGCTCGTGGCAACTGCCTCATCGGCGCCGATCCCGCTAATGGCCAGGCCAACCAGCCGACCGGACAGAATGACAAAACAAAAAGCAAAAACGACGAGCGCAATAACCAGCCGGTTTCGCCCCTGCTCCAACGTTTCCTTGGCGCTGCCTTCAAGGCGCAATGCCATATGACGATCATCAGAATGAGTGTGACTGAGGGGGTTCGTCAGCGTGATGCGGGGGCGAGGTGACTTAGTGAGCCAAGTCAATTCGCTCATTGCACAGCTCCCCCGCGCGTAAAGGTCGCGAGTTGGACAGGTCCGTTCGGCACAGGTCTGGCCGGAACAACGGGCGTATAATTGCGATGCGGATTATATTGCGGCACCGGCACGGAAAATTTTTCCGGATCGACGGCCGGATAGGGTACTTCGGCTACAGAGGCCACCTGATACGGCGCGATCAGCAGAAGCGGTAGATATTTTCCGGCAAGCGCCTGCAGGACATCAGGCCGGTTCTGATAAGTCCACTCCGCCTTCAGGATACGGATGGCCTCCCTATTCTTGACAATATTCTCGTTGAGGGCCGCATATTCGCGTTCCAGTGCCTGCACCTCATAGGAAAGCTGGTACAACCCGTAGGAAACACCCCCAAGCAATACAAGCGACAGCACTGTCAGTTTCAACTTCATGCCGCCTCCGTCCAGGCGGGCGCCTCCGTTCTGATCGCCCCTCTGAGACGGGCAGAGCGGGAGCGGGGATTGACCGCCAATTCATCAGCACGGGCCTTGATAGACCCGCGCTTGATCAATTTGAAAGTGGGAGCTGGCCCCTCGTCCGAGACAGGAACATGACGAGACGGCCTGGCACGCCCTTCAGACCTTGCTGACAGGAAGTTTTTGACGCGTCGGTCTTCAAGACTGTGAAAAGACACAACCGCAAGACGACCGCCGGGAGTAAGCAATCGCTCGGATGCGGCCAGGCCCTGGACCAGCTGCCCTAGTTCATCATTTACTACTATACGCAACGCTTGGAAGGTACGCGTCGCCGGATGTATGCCCTTTCCTGTTGGGCGCACAACCGAAGCCACCACTTCCGCTAACTCAACTGTACTCTTGAAAGGCGCCAACTCGCGCCTCTCGGCTACTGCACGTGCAATCGCACGCGATCTTTGCTCCTCGCCATACACAAAAATAATCCTGGCAAGTTCCGCTTCAGATTCTTCATTGACGATCTCGGCCGCCGTCCGGCCCGTGCCGGACATGCGCATATCAAGAGGCCCTTCCCGCATGAAGGAAAAACCCCGCTCCGCCTCGTCAATCTGCATGGAGGACACCCCGATATCGAGGGCGATTCCATCCACCGCATATATATCCTGTTCGGCCAGCAACGCCTCCATATCGGCGTAGCAGCCTTCAACCATCACCAGGCGCCCGGCAAACTCGCCTGCCATCTTGCGCCCCATATCAATCGCAAAAGGGTCGCGATCAATGCCGTAAACCTGGCAATCCGCCGCCTCCAGTATGGCGCGGGAATACCCGCCGGCGCCAAAGGTGCCATCGACATAAACGCCGCCGTCTTTCGGCGCGAGAATGTCAATCACTTCCCGTAGCAACACAGAAATATGCGGCGGCTTGCGATCAGTCATCGCCACCTCCCGCGCTTGAGGCGCGCTTGTTCGCCGCGCGCGTACGGGCTTCCTTCTTGCGAATTTCGAAGGCCTCGGGCTGCCAGATCTGGAAGCTGTCACCACGCCCGACAAAAGCGCATTGCCCGTCAATCCCGGCATTCTCAAGCATGTCGAGCGGGATCATGATCCGGCCGTCGCCGTCAATGGTGAGCTCGATCGCATCACTCATCAGCGCATCGGCATAGCTTTCCCGGTCTTCGGACAGAGGATCAAACCCGCCGATCTTTTCCAGCAGCCGCTCCATCACATCCATGCCGCAACCGTCAATCGCATCGCCATTGACCGTGGGGAACAGCACGACACTGTCAAAGCCCTTGCCCGCAAGGACCGTGCGGAAGCGGGCCGGAACAGAGACGCGCCCCTTCTTGTCGATCTTGTTGACATATGTGGACAGAAACAGGGCCATAAAGGCGACACCCCCCAAAAAAACTTGCCACTTTTCGCAGAAATTACAGACCGCTGCTTATGAATTTCCGGCGCCCGCCGGGATTTTAAACACTTCTGGCGTAAAATGGATAAATCTGGGATATCATGGGATATTATGGAAGTCAATGGAAAATGCCCTGATTTTCAGGGATTTCCGCGCCTTATTTCGGTCAAAAACAAGTAAAATTTTCGCGGTTATTATGCCGTCAAAAATCATCAATCCATTTGTTGAAAGTAATGCATAATTTCCATTATGTTCTTTTTTTGTTCTTTTTCGCATTTACCAGAACAGTGGAAAAATGATGGCAGCTTTATCTGCGAATGCGCTTCCCGGACAAGCCCCCATGCATTTTTTCAGTCAGGATAAATCGACCGCGAACTGCGAAAAATTCATCGCCAATTCGTGTAAATTAAGGAGAGATTCGCGCTTTCCTGATATAAGGAGCCGCACATCACGGTTATATATATGGGCAATAACCGCACCCAAGAACCTGACCGACCAGTTGGTCAGGAGACAGGCAATCGCGACGGAAAGCGGAGCGGCCGTATCGAAACATTCGAGGGACAATAAAATGGCAGATGGCCTGTAAGCCGGATTCTGTCCCTGAAAACAGGGGATGATCATTCATCTAGGATGCCTGTTACCAGACACCTCAAGCAACCAACCCGGATAGAGGCCCGGAAAACCGGCCCGCGCACAGGTCACCCTTGCGCCGCCCATCCCTATTTGGTTTTGCTCCCGATGGGGTTTACCGTGCCGCCCCTGTTGCCAGCGGCGCGGTGCGCTCTTACCGCACCCTTTCACCCTTACCCGCAAGCGGGCGGTTTGCTTTCTGTGGCACTTTCCCTGGGGTCGCCCCCGCCGGCCATTAACCGGCATCGTATTTCCGTGGAGTCCGGACTTTCCTCCCCTCACCTGAAAGGTAAGCGGCGATCATCCGGCCATCTGCCGGTCTCTAACTAGGGAGATGCGCGCATCAAGTCAAGCGGCGAACTTGCACCAGCACCGCGTGAAGGCGCGCCTGAGTCTCCTTGTCCGCGATACCGTCAACGCGCAGAGGGCGCCAGTGCCTCTGAAAGGCGCGGATGACACACTCAAGCCCGGCGTCATACTCTCCATCCACCGCCACCTCATAGCCGATTTCGGCAAGGGCTTGCCGCAAATCCTTCACGCTTTTCCCCGCCATTCCAGGGCTGACTGTTCGCATATCGCCTTTCGGTGTCTCCTCCGTCTCCGGCCAAAGGCCAACCCCTTGCCCGGCGAGCCATTGCCAGTCGAACAACTCCCCCGGGTCCTCTTTCCGCATTGGTGCCACATCGGAATGGCCCACAACATTGCGGGATGGTATTTGATGCCGCGATACAATATCCGCGGCAAGTGCCGCCACCGAGGCCATCTGCGGCGCGGGAAAGGCACGATAGCCGAATTCATGCCCGGGATTGACAATTTCGATCCCGACGGAACGGGCATTGATATCCTTTGCCCCCCGCCAGAAGGACACCCCCGCGTGCCAGGCGCGCCTCTCCTCCTCCACCAGCTTGAAAATCCGCCCGTCTTCTTCCACCACATAATGGGCGCTGACCTTCGCCTCGGGATCGCAAAGACGCTCGATCGCCCCCCTGCCGCTTTGCATGCCGGTATAATGCAGGACCAGCATATCGACCCGGACGCCGTCCTCGCGGTCATCGGAATTGGGCGATGGCGCCGCAATGATTCTCTCAGGCGTCATGGGCGGCCTTTTTCTCCTGTCGGCGGGCCGACCGAAAGGTGATGATCGATACCCCGGCCATTACCATGAGGCCACCGGAGATCAGTTCCGGCGTCAGAACATCCCCCCAGAATACGACACCGATCAGCACCGCGAGTACCGGCACCAGCAGATAATAGGGCGCCACCGTACTGACCGGATAGCGTTTGATGAGATAGTTGGCGAGCCCATGGCCGACCACAGTCGCGCCGATTGCCGAATAGGCAACGGCGGTCCACTGCTCCCACCCCGCGGTTCGAACCACCGTCATATGCCCCTCCTCAATCACAAGGGAAAGCAGGAACAATGGCACGACACCGATCGCTGATGTCCAGAAGGTGAGATTGACTGCGCTCACCCCCTGCATGGTGCGGACAATCACCATATTCAGTGCTACAAGGAAAGAGGCGACCAGCACCAGTACGGGTGACAGGAGATTGGCGAAGATCACCGGATCAAATCCGATCACCATCACTCCGGCAAAGGCGAGGAGAATGGCGAAGCTGCGCTGCCAGCCGATACGTTCCTTCAGGAAAAGGACCGCCAGAATGGTTGAAAAGGGAATGAAGGTCTGGTTGATGATCGCAACCGAGGAAATATCCGGCGCAATCGACAGCCCCCAGAACATCAGCCAATAATGCAGCACGCCCATAATGATGCCGACAAGTATAATTTTCCGCCAGTTGCCATGCGGCAGGGAAATGAACGGCAGCAGAACCAGCACGACGATAAAAAACCGGGTTGCCGTAAAAAACAGGGGCGGAAATTCTTCAAGGCCGACCTTGGCGGCGAGAAAATTCGACGACCAGAGAATATTGACCAGCAAGATCAGGGCAAGATCTTTATGTTTCACTTTTTTATCCGATCTATAGGCCGCGCCACTTCGCAACCTGATCATAGGCAGCGTTTATTTTCGCAAGCTTGGCATTGGCGACATCAACAAATTCCTGCGGCAGACCATCGGCAATCACCTTGTCGGGGTGATTTTCCCGGATCAGTCGTCGATAGGCCTTTTTAAGGTCCATATCCGAAACATCAGGCGCCACGCCAAGAATCTGATAGGGATCCTCCTCCCCATCCTTCGCGTGATAGCTGCGGATACGGGCATAGGCCGCGTCATCAAACCCGAAGATGGCCGCCACATTCCGGAGATAATCATCTTCGGCCGGATGCAGAACCCCGTCCGCCATGGCAATGGTGAAGAGGCCATGCAGCAGATCCTCCATCAACTGCGGCGTATCGCGGAACATCCGCGCGACCTGCGCCGCATATTCCTCATATCCCGCCGTATCCTGCCGCGCCATGTTAAAGACGCGGCCGACATTCTTTTCCTCATTGGGGGGAATGCGGAAGACTTTCTTGAAGGCATTGATTTCTTCCCGCGTAACGACGCCATCAGCCTTGGCCATCTTCGCGCCGAGAGCAATCACCGCAATGGTGAAGGCCACCTGCTTGACCTGATGCGGGCCGATCTGCTCTCCGCCTTCCGCCGTGCTCTCGCGGTATTTGTCCATCGCGTGACCGGCGAGGCCGCCCACCAGAGCCCCCAGCGGGCCACCGATCAGCAGGCCGGCCGCACCACCCAGAATTTTTCCCCAGATTGCCATGATGAATAAACGCTACCTTTTTGTCTTTTGGGTAGCCAGAGTATCAGGAGAAAAAAGAAACCGCCAGCCTTCAGCAAAGGCTATGCACCAAGCGATCAGCAAATATCCTGATCCTCATCGTCGATCAGGATACGGTTCGCCGCACCGTCGAGATCCTCATACTGGCCGCTTTTGAGGCTCCACAGAAAGGCGACAAGGCCGAGTCCCCCGAGAAAGAGAGCAACGGGAATAAGGTAAATCAGCACATTCATGACGCACCGCCCATCTTCCGGGACCGCAGCCGTAGCGAGTTAAGGCACACCGCGAGCGATGATGACGACATGGCCACCGCCGCAATCAGCGGAGTCACAAAGCCAAGCACGGCAAGCGGGATGGCAACCCCGTTGTACAGAAAGGCCAATGCAAAATTTTCAAGGATCAGACGCCGCGAGGCGCGCGCTACAAAAATCGCTTCCCCCACCGCCGAGAGTTGCCGTCCCTGAAAGATGAAATCCGCCGCCGTCTGACTGATATCAGCGGCGGTCGCCGGGGAAAGGGAGACATGGGCAGACGCAAGCGCCGGTGCGTCATTCAGGCCGTCCCCGACCATCAGCACTTTGCGTCCCGCTTTAGCGAGGCTTTCCAGACAGGCGACCTTATCTTCCGGCTTCTGCTGCGCCTGCCAGTTGTCAATGCCAAGTTCTGCGGCCAACTCCGCAACAACCGCCTGCCGATCACCGGAGAGAAGGGCGATCATATATCCGCGCGCCTTTAAATCCCGGATGACATCATACGCATCCGCCCGCAAATGATCGCGGAAGCGAAACTGCACTTCCGTGCCATCCGCGCGCTTCAGCCAGAGCTCCGGCCCTGCCTGCTTGTCGGCTGCCGCATCCTCTGCCACACCACAGAAAGCACGGCTGCCAAGGCGGATTTCATCATTCGCCTGAATAGTTTTAAGGCCTTCACCCGGGCATTCAATGACATCGAGACCCGGGCCCGCCGCCCCCCCGGCCCGCGCAATGGCCCGCGCCAGCGGATGACGGCTGTGCTGACCCAACCGGGCCGCAAGCAGCAGGTCGGCTTCCTCAATCTCATCCCGGTTGACCAGATCAAGACGGCCTTCGGTCAGCGTTCCCGTCTTGTCAAAGACAATTGTATCCACCACGGCAAGACGTTCCAGCCCGTCAGCGGCCTTCACAAGTATCCCTTTCATCAGCAGCCGACCGCTCGCCACCACCTGCACGACCGGCACCGCAAGGCCAAGGGCGCATGGACAGGTAATGATCAGCAGCGCCACCGCCTGCATCAGGGCAATCTGCCAACTCGCCGCATAGATCCACCAGCCGATAAAAGTCAACGCCGCCAGCAGATGCACGACCGGCGCGTAATAGCGCGACAACCGGTCCGCGAGGCGGACATATTTCGCCCGTCCCTGCTCTGCCGCCTCCATCAGCCTGACAATATCGCCGAGCAGCGTGTTGTCACCCGTCTTCGTCGCTTCAATATCAATGGGTGCGCCAAGGTTGAGGGTCCCGGCAAAGACATTCTCACCCGGCTTCACCGCCGTCGGCAGGCTTTCGCCGGTAATCAGACTGACATCCAGTTCGGACCGGCCCAAGGCGACAACGCCATCAACGGGCAACCGGTCGCCTGCCATGATGCGGACACGAGAGCCCGGCGTCACCGCCTCAACGGGCACCGTTGTAAGGCTGCCGTCCGCCCCGACGACGGTGGCGGCAACCGCCTTCAGGAGCAGCAACCGCTCCGCCGCGCTGCGGGCCTTGCTGCGCGCCGCATTATCCAGATACCGGCCGATCAGCAGGAAAAAGAGCAGCGTCACCGAGGCATCAAAATAAACATAGTGGCCACTGCGGATAGTCTCGGCGAGGCTCATGCTAGAGGCCAGAATAACCGCCAGGGAGATCGGCACATCCATATTCGTCCGACCGGCGCGGAGGGCCGCCAGGGCGGATTTGAAGAAAGGCTGCCCCGCATAGGCAACGGCCGGAAGGGCAATCAGCGCCGACACCCAATGCAGGAAATCGCGCGTTGCCGGTCCCATATCATCGGAAAAAAGCCCGGCCCAGACAGAGACGGACAGCAGCATCACATTGGCCGCCGCAAACCCGGCAACGGCCAGCGCCCGCAGCAGTTTGGCATTTTCCTCCGCCGCGGCGGTCCGGATCAAGGCCGAATTATAGGGGGTGAGCGGATAACCAAGCGCGATAACCGGCTTTACCAGTTCCGCCACATCGATGCCATCCGGACGCCAGCGCAGAAACAGGCGGCGTGTGGAGAAGTTGACCCGCGCCTCGATGACGGCCGGGTTTGATTTAAGCGTCTGTTCGATCGTCCGGATACAATCGGCGCAATGCATGTTCTCGACCAAAACATGCAACATGGCATTGCCGTCCTGATCCGCCTCGACAAAGGCGACGGGATCGGCGCTCACGAAATTGCTGTAATCGGCCTCCGGAGAGAGGACATCGCCAAACGCCAATACCCCGGCAGGACAGCAGCTCCCGCCCAGATCATGCGACCGTCCTGTCGTCAGGCTATCCTGTGCCTTGAGGGCTACTTGACCCATATCCTCTTGTCCAGCCGATAAGGTATGTCATATCCCCCGCCATGGGCGAGAATGGAAATATCCCACTGCCCGGGCTCGGAAAAATCGAGATCCGCAACATAAGCGGAACCATCAAAGGTAAATGTAAGTTTCCGGTCCCCCGCGTCAATCACGGGGCGACGAAGGGTCGCATCGACATCCAGACCCGCGAGCGCATCACCCGCTGCATTTTTGATCTCCAGCGTCAACCGGCCTTTCTGTGCCGCCTCGGCATCAAACATCAGTGATGCCTCCCAGCCGCGCGCAAGCTGCTGCGCCTGATGATCTATCTCCTCATTATAGGCAAGGCCGCGCTTGTATGCGTCAGGATCGGTAACNCCNGAAAAACTGCCNAGCGCGAAATANACNAACAGGCCATTAACAATAAACATCAANCCGAAAAANCCGCANAGCATCATCAGCACATGNCGGCCTGTCAGTTGTTTTTCTCCTGTCGCTGTCCTCATTTTTCCGGCCCCTTGAAGCTGCTATCCTGGGTATCCTGTACGCCGCTCTCTNTNTCGGTGACGATCACTTCCATATCGACNGACTTGTCCTGAAGNCTGNCNCTNGCCACTGAGACAAAAAGCTTNTAGCTNGACAGTGAATCAGCCGGNACNGTNACNATNATCGGGTGCTCNACNGTNGCCCCTGATTCAAGCCAGATATTCGGGTTCGTCAACCCCTCCACCGCAATGCTGAACTGCCGGGTCGCATGCACNTTNTTGAGGATCTTCACCGTATAGCCATTACGGATCGATCCGTCCGAGAGAACGACGAACAGCGGATTGCGATCCCGNATGACATTCACATCGACGACCGACCNGNTCAACA
Organism: Sneathiella sp.; assembly: GCF_002694385.1. GTDB lineage: Bacteria > Pseudomonadota > Alphaproteobacteria > Sneathiellales > Sneathiellaceae > Sneathiella. Next base: position 42,073 of record NZ_NZMB01000021.1, on the reverse strand, counting down.
NCGTAAANAGCATGATNGCNCCGACAAGNGCCAGAATGGCCGTNTAGGCAATGGTCCTTGGCCGAATGAAGCGGATACGCGGCTGGCGGGCCGGATCCGGATCAAACTGCCCGGCATGGGTATCNTAACTGATCAGNCCACGCGGCAGNTCAACCTTGTCCATCACATCGTTGCAGGCATCAATGCAGAGCGCACAGGTAATGCATTCAAGCTGCANNCCGTCCCGGATATCAATACCCATCGGGCAGACGGCNACGCACTGGTTGCAATCAATGCAATGACCGCGGTCATCCCAGGACTGCCCNTTCTTNTGCGGNCCACGGGGCTCTCCCCGTGCNGGNTGATAGGTGACGGTCATGGTGTCTTCATCCACCATCGCCCCCTGAATACGCGGCCAGGGNCACATATAGGTGCANACCTGNTCCCGCATCAGGCCCCCAAAGACATAGGTNGTNGCCGTCAGCACGGCGACGCTGGCATAGGCAATGATNGGCGCGTCCAGCGTTATCAGTTCATTCAGCANGGTGGGNGCATCGGCAAAATAGAACACCCANGCGCCACCGGTCAGCAGNCCNATAATGANCCAGATNGTATGNTTGGTAAGGCGCTTGGCGAATTTCCCGACNGACATNGGNGCCTTGTCAAGACGCAGGCGGGCATTNCGATCCCCTTCCACCGCCCGTTCAACGAATATGAACANNTCCGTCCAGACTGTCTGCGGGCAGGAATATCCNCACCATGCCCGNCCGAACAGNGACGTCACCAGAAACAGGGCGATGGCCGCAAGGATCAACAGGCCNGTGATNTAATAGACTTCCTGCGGCCAGAGCTCGATAAAGAAAAAGTAGAANCGTTCATGCGCNAGATCGACAAGCACAGCCTGATCCGGNCCNCCCGCNCCGCGATCCCAGCGGATCCAGGGCGTGATATANTAGATCGACAGGGTAATCCCCATGATGATCCATTTCAGACGCCGGAAATTNCCGCGCGCCTTTTTCGGCTGGATCTTCTCNCGCCTTGCGAAAAGCGCCCGGTTTTCCTTCTTGTTGACCGGACGGACGTCAATATTTTCAACGGAGCTTTCAGACATGCCCTTTACTCCANAATGCANAGGTTAGCGACTACTCCCCGCCCCCGAGAGAGTGCACATAGAGCGCCATNTGGCGGATGGTNACNTCATCCAGACGGTCAACCCAGGCAGGCATCACATTNNCNCGGCCNCNNGNNACNGTTCTNANNANAATNTCNTTGTCCTTGCCNTANAACCANATNGCATCGGTCAGATCCGGNGCGCCAAACTCCCGGTTACCCTTGGCNTTTTCGCCATGGCAGGATGCGCAATTNTCNGTANAGACCTGCTTCCCCCGCNCAACGGCCGCTGTATCCTTGCGGACTTCGGACAGCGAAAGGACATATTCGGTCACGTCATTNANCTGCTCCTTTTCGAGCANGCCATCCGTCAGGAACGCNGGCATATCNCCGATACGGGCATCNTCATGATCAGACCGGATGCCGAACTGGATNGTCTGATATATATCCTGAACGCTGCCNCCCCAGAGCCAGTCATCATCATTGAGGTTCGGAAAGCCNGGNGCCCCGGCCGCGCCCGAGCCATGACATTGNGAGCAGTTGACCGCAAANGCNGATTTGCCGCCGCGCAGGGCAAACTGATACAGCCCTTCATTNTCCTTNACGTCTTCCAGCGGCGTCGCGAGCAACNGGGTCCGATCNTCGGCCTGNGCGGCNTCCGCCTCGGAAAGCTGCCGCTCNAGNGANCCGCGTGACGAATAACCAAGGAACCCCGCTGTATANTCGCTGACNAGNGGCCAGGCCGGCATCACNATCCANTAGCCGATCGACCAGACAATGGTTCCNTACATCGTCCACAGCCACCAGCGCGGCATNGGGGTATCAAGCTCCTTGATGCCNTCCCATTCATGACCGGTGGTGTCCGTGCCGGAAAATTCGTCTTTTTCAACCTTGTTGGACATCTTTATCTTCCTCAAACGGGATCCGGGCGGCCTTGTCAAACTTGTCCTTGTTCCGTGGCCATAGCGCATAGATCAGCACAATGATGAACAGGACAAAGAGATAAAGCAGGCCATAGCTTTGGGCGAAGGCGGAAACACTCTGAAAATCCATCAGCTTCCCTCCTATCTTTTGTTGGCATCCACATCATAAGATGTGAAATCAACTAAGGTTCCCAGCATTTGCAAATAAGCGATCAGTGCATCAAGTTCCGACACCATGGCCGGATTACCGTCAAAATTACGGACCTGCGCTTTCGGGTAACGTTCCATAAAGGCGTCAATGTCATCCGCATCCGGATTGACCTGCATCTTGAGATCCCGCGCCGCATTCTCGATCATGTCATCGCTGTAGGGAACGCCGACAGCGCGATTGGCTTCCAGGTTTTTCTGAATATCCGGTACCCGTAAGGGGGTGATCGCGAGGAACGGATAGCCGGGCATAACGGATTCCGGCACCACATCCCGCGGATTTTTCATATGCGTGACATGCCATTCGTCAGAATAGCGACCTCCGACGCGGGCAAGATCCGGCCCGGTCCGCTTGGACCCCCACTGGAACGGATGATCATACATGCTTTCCGCCGCCAGCGAGTAATGGCCATACCGTTCGGCCTCGTCCCGCAGGGGACGTACCATCTGGCTGTGACAGTTATAGCAGCCTTCGCGGATGTAAATATCCCGGCCCGCCAGCTCAAGAGGGCTGTAGGGACGCATCCCTTTCACCTTCTCGATCGTGCTTTCCAGATAGAACAGCGGCGCAATCTCGACCAGACCGCCGATGGAGACGACAATCAGCACCAGAACCGTCATCAGGATCGAGTTTTTCTCAATTTTCTTGTGACTAATCATCGGACCTTACCTCGCCCCTGCAAATTCCAAATTCGGAACCAGTGACCCCGCTTCCTTTGCGCGCACATCGCCCCGGGCAGTCCGCCAGAGATTATAGACCATGATCAGGGAGCCGATCAGGAACAGGATCCCGCCGGTTGCCCGGATCACATAGAAGGGATGCATCGCCTCGACCGTTTCACTGAAAGAATATTCGAGGAAGCCAAAGGCATCATAGGCGCGCCACATCAGCCCCTGAAGGATACCGGAAACCCACATCGCGGTGATGTAAAGCAGGATTCCCACGGTCGAAATCCAGAAATGCAGATTAACCAGCGCATCGGAATAGAGCGATTTGCGTTTCCACAGAACCGGCACCAGGAAGTAAAGCGCGCCAAAGCTGATATAGGCCACCCAGCCGAGAGCCCCGGAATGCACATGGCCGATGGTCCAGTCCGTATAATGGCTGAGCGCATTCACGGCCTTGATGGACATCAGCGGCCCTTCGAAAGTGCTCATGCCGTAGAAGGCAACGGAGGTGACAAGGAAACGGACGACCGGATCGGTCCGCAGCTTGTCCCACGCGCCGGAAAGCGTCATCAGGCCGTTGATCATCCCACCCCAAGAGGGCATCCACAACATGATCGAGAAGGTCATGCCGAGGGTCTGCGCCCAGTCTGGCAGCGCCGTATAATGCAGATGATGCGGCCCCGCCCAGATATAGATGAAGATCAGCGACCAGAAATGGATGATCGACAGCCGATAGGAATAGACTGGCCGGTTCACCCGCTTCGGTATGAAATAATACATGATCCCGAGAAAGCCCGCCGTCAGGAAGAAGCCCACGGCATTATGACCATACCACCACTGGGTCAATGCGCTCTGCACCCCGGCGAAGAGCGAATAACTCTTCACTCCTGCAAGGCTGACGGGCAGCGACAGGTTGTTGATGATATGCAGCATGGCAATGGTCACGATGAAGGCCAGATAGAACCAGTTGGCCACATAGATGTGTTTTTCCTGCCGTTTCCAGATTGTGGCAAGAAACACCAGCAGATAGACCACCCAGACAAGGGTCAGCCACAGGTCCGCATACCATTCAGGCTCGGCATATTCCTTGGACTGGGTAACACCCAGCAGATAGCCGGTCGCCGCAATGACGATGAAAAGCTGATAGCCCCAGAAAACAAACCAGGGTGCAATATCGCCAGCAAGACGGGCGCGGCAGGTCCGCTGCACCACATGGAAGGAGGTGGCAATCAAGACGTTGCCCCCAAAGGCAAAGATGACGGCCGAGGTATGCAGCGGCCGGAGTCGCCCGAAATTCGTCCAGGGCAAATCGAAATTCAGAACAGGAAAGGCCAGTTGCAAGGCAATGACAACGCCCACAGCAAAGCCGACAACGCCCCAGAAAGTCGAAACAATCACCCCGGCCTTGACGATTTCCGTATTGTAGTTGACGCCGCCATTGGCGTCCTGAAGCGATGGCGCCTCGGCATTACGGTAATGCCGGGCAATCAACGCAAAGGCACAAAGAATACTGGCGACAGAGAAGATCATCCCGTGCAGCATCATCGCCGGGTCGACAGCCCTTGCTGAGAGAATGACCCCCAGCAAGACACCAACAGCAGTAAAAGCGATCCATAAGAGATTCATACCGGAATTCCGTCCATTGCCTCACATCATGGAGCCTTGATGCGGATTCCGAACGCTTTATCGCGCCTCATCCCTCCATCGCACCCCTCATTTGGCATGACCATACGGCACCGCAGCAATGCGGCATTGATCCAAATCAAGTCAGGGTGAAATCAGCCAATGGCAGGGAGGTATGTGTAAATTTGTCGCAGATTGAAACAGTGTTAGACAGCCTTGGAATGCTGCGCCGTTCCGCCCGCAAGATAACTGTCAAAAACTGCACAGATTGTGCGAACAAGCAGACGTCCCTCGGGCAGGACCTTTAATCTGTTGCCATCAAAATGAAGCAGTCCCTCTTCCGTAAAAGGGGCAAGCGCCGCAATTTCCGGTGCGAAATAGTCAATTGCTCGTTCGAATGATCGCGCTATCGCCTGAAGATCCACTTCAAAATCACACATCAGCCGTTCGATAACCTGCGCCCGCAGACGATCATCTTCCGTCATGGCAATCCCCCGCGCGATGGGCAAACGGCCAGCCAGAACCAATTCTGCATAGGAACGCACGGAGACGGCATTCTGTATATAACCTTGCGGCAGGCGTCCAATGGCCGAAGCGCCAATGCCGATCAGGGCGGCGGCATCATCAACCGTATACCCTTGAAAATTCCGTTTGAGCCGCCCCGCATCCAGCGCAACGACCATCGCGTCATCATCGCGGGCAAAATGATCCAGGCCAATCTGTCGATATCCGAGGTCAAGAAGCCTTTCGGTGGCCTGCTGCGCCTGGCGGTAGCGGGCGTCACTATCGGGCAGTTCCTCCTCCCGGATCATCTTCATATGGCTTTTCATCCAGGGGACATGGGCATAGCCGAACAGCGCCATCCTGTCCGGCCCAAGCGAATGCGCAAGGTCAATGGTGTGCAGGATATCCCGCTCTGTCTGCCGCGGCAGGCCGTACATCAGATCGAAGTTTATTTTGTCAATTCCCGCAGCGCGCAGATCATCCGTGACCTGCTTCGTCAGTTCAAAAGACTGAAGGCGGTTGATCGCCTGCTGCACATCGGGGCTGAAGTCCTGTACACCGAGACTGGCGCGATTGATCCCGGCGACGGCAAGAGCCACGATCTTTTCTGCATCTATGCTACGCGGGTCAATCTCGACCGCCAGTTCCGCCGTCTCAGTGATATCGAAGCGTAGGCGCAGGTCATTCATAATTACGGAAAAATCTTCTGCCGACAGCATGGTCGGCGTGCCACCGCCCCAGTGAATGTGGGAAATACTGAACCGGCCCGGCAACAAATCGGCCAACAGGGCAATCTCAGCGCGAAGAGCCGCCGCATAACGGGCAACCGGATCATGACGGGCAACCACTTTTGTATGGCAGCCGCAGTACCAGCACATCTCCTGACAGAAAGGCACATGTAGATAGAGGGAGAGGGGCCGTGAAGGATCAAGCTCCTGTATCCATTTCCCATAAAGATCGGCTGTTACCGCAGGTGTGAAATGCGGCGCCGTCGGATAGCTGGTATAACGCGGAACGGACTGCTCCCTCCGCGCTGCCATGACAGATGTCATTGCTCGCCTTCCGCCAGCGACTCCAACTCCTGTCTGTTTATAATCAGGATTGAATGGGTCGTCGGCACAGCGATAACTTCAAGATTCTTGAGTTTGGTGATCGTTCTGCTGACCGTTTCAATCGTCAGCCCCAGATAATCAGCGATATCGCTGCGCCCCATGGGAAGAATAATCTCTATTGCCTTTTCATTCCCAACGGCCGATCGGTCCACGCGATCGAGCAGGAAGCTTGCAATCTTTTCAACCGGTGTTTTCCGGCCGAGCAAAACTGCATGCTGACGAAGCGCGCTCAACTCTTTGCGGATCATCTCCATCAAGGCATCGCGCATGACCGGATTGCCGTCGATATGCTGGTTGAGAACCTTGATCGGTATCTGACAGACGAAAGTATCGCAGACCGCTTCGGCATCGGATTGATAATGCCCGTTCTGGTTTTCACCAATAATCTCGCCTGCCGATTTGAAGGCGGTCACCTGACGGCGCCCGTCATCCAACAGGTTGGCAAGACGGATTTCCCCGGTCACGATCGTAAAAATATACTTCGCTTCCTCAAATTCGCGATAGACGGACTGCCCGGCCTTGACCCGCCTGATCCTTACATTCCGGCCAAATTCACCAATTTCCTCTTCGGCGAGGCCGGCGCAGATTGCCTGTTTGTGAACACTACAGGAGGAACAGGGAATCTCCACAGAATTCCGTTTCTCAAACGCAGAATCAGACGCAGACCGTTCATAGCAGACAGCCCGGGGCTGGGACTCAGCCGAAGGCGTCATTTGCGCGCTTACAGTTTCCAGCATGTCGCATTCCTCCTACAGTCAATTCAATCATTGTGCGATCATAAATCCTGCTTTCAACACATCATTTAGACATTTCCTGTCTTCTTCCATGCGGTGAGATGACGCAGGCAGAAAAATTTACACAACAAAATCGTAAATAACTCCTCCCATGCAGTGATTTTTGGCTGTTATATTGACTTTTTATCCAAAGAAATCCCCGACAGCGGCATTTTGCCACAGCCGGGGAATATTGTCGATTTCGCTTTATTAATTTTTTTATCGGGCCACGGATTGCCATTTACAGGCGTAGCAGATCCGTCGCCACGTCAAGCGGAACAGGGGCATCACTGAGCAGGTAATTACCCGCCTCAATTTCAAAGCTGCCATCGCTGTTGGTCAGCGGATCGACGGCCCGCAGCCGGGTATCGACAACAAGCCGGGAGAGCAGCATCCGGCGCGCATCCCCGCCCGCCCTGCCGAGCGTTGCGCCTTCGGTCGCCAGCAATGTCGCGCTGGTGGCGTGATATAGGGCATTGGATGCCTGCCGCGCCTTGATCTCATTGCCGGTTGCGGCAATCTCATCGGCAAATTTCACCGCCCGGTCGATCAGCCCCGAAAGCTCGCCCGCATACTGGCCGGGAACGCCGTCCGTTGAAGCAAGCCGACCCTTCAGATCCTCGGCCAGCGCTTCATGGGCCCCGGCCTTGGCAATGGCGCGGGTGGTCACATCCAGCGCGTTGATATTAGAGGTTCCTTCCCACAACAGACCCGTGTGGGCATCCCGGACAAGACGGGAGTTGACCCAGTCCTCGATAAATCCGTTGCCTCCGCGGACTTCAAGAGCACCGGTCGCCACCGTGATATTGTCACGACAGGCGCGGAATTTCAGCAGGGCTGTCAGAATACGGTTCTGCAGTTTCGCCTCTTCATCTCCCTGCTCCGCGCGGTGCAGCGTGTTGGAAACATGCATGACCATGGACAGAACCTGTTCCGTCGGCACCATGATCTTCAGAAGCTGCCGCCGCAGCAACGGCTTGTTGATGATCATTTCCCCGAACACATCACGGGTTCTGGCCGCCATCATGGCTTCATTCAGGCAGCGTCGCATCATACCTGCGGCCCGGACGCCATGGGAGAGGCGGGACATATTCACCTGATCAAGCATCTGGCGCAGGCCAGGGTTCGGCTTCGCCCCGACATCGCCGAAGGCATAGGCAAGGGCGCCATTAAAGATAATCTCTCCGGACGCCATGGATTTCGTGCCCATCTTGTCCTTCAGCCGGACGATCCGATAGTCATTGCGATCCCCGTTATCAAGGAAGCGGGGAACGGCAAATATGGCAAGACCGGAATTTCCTTTCGGCGCCCCTTCCGGGCGGGCCAGCACAAGGCAGACTTCCGCATCGGCACTGGAGCAGAACCATTTGTCGCCATACAGCCGCCATTCACCATTTTCCTGGCGCGCTGTCACCGCAAGATTGGCAACTTCCGAGCCGCCGATCTTTTCCGTCATGAACTGCGCCCCGCGATAGAGTTCGTCCATATCCTGGCTGCGCATCCGGGGCAGGAATTTTTCCTTCGCCTCTTCCGGCCCGTAACGTTCCAGCAGCATGGACGACGTATCGGTCAGGGAAATCGGGCACATCAGGCCAAATTCCGACTGGGTGAACAGATACTGGAAGACATATTTCGCCATCGGCGGCACTTTTGTCGGCCAGCCATGCACCCCGGCCCGCCGCGACATGCAATGAATGCCGAAATCGCCATAGCCGATCTTTTCCATTTCCCGGAAGGCCGGATGATATTCGATCCAGTCGCGATTGCGCCCGCGCGCATCACGCGGATGCAGAACGGGAAGATGCCGGTCGCAAATACGCGACAGCTCATCAAGCCGGTTACCTGCCACCTCCCCCAGTTCCCGATAGACCGGCGTCATATGCGCGCGGAGATCATCGGGAAGGTATATCGTCAGTAGATCCTGAAGACTGCTGTCGATATCGAAGAAATTGAGGCCATGACAATCACTGGCGACCCAGTCCTCCAGTTCCCTCTCTTCGCGCGGTTTAATTTTCACTTCCATATTCATAATCGCTCTCTCCCGCAAGTTTGCTTGCGTTGCAAAAATGGACGGTAACTAACAGTATTTTCTATAGCGTCAGGATACGCCGCGCCTCATCGAGGCTGACCGGCTCCGCCGCCAGCAAGGCACTGGTCGCCGCATCATCAAACGCCGCCTCTTCTATTGCCATAGGATTGCCCGAACCCAGCTTGTGATCAATCACCATGCGCGACAACAGAAGACGACGTGCATCGCCCCCTTCCCGGCCGAGCATCGTGCCCTCATTGGCCATCAGGGTTGCCGTTGTGACATGATACAGCGCTGTAGACGCCTTGCGGGCATGGGTTTCAAGGCCCCGTTTCGCCACTTCATCGGCAAACCGCACGGCCTGATCCACCAGCCCCTTGAGCTGACCCGCGAACTGTCCCGGCAGTGTATCGTTTGTGGCAATGATATCATTGAGATCCTCACCAAGAGCTTCATGCGCACCGCTCCGTCCGATGGCCCGCGTGGTGACATCCAGCGCATTGATATTGGACGTCCCTTCCCACAATACGCCAAGATGGGCATCGCGGACGAGACGGGCGTTGACCCAGTCCTCGATATAACCATTACCGCCGCGCATCTCCATCGCGCCGGTTGCCACCCGGATATTGTCCCGCGCCGTGCGGTATTTGAGAAGCGGCGTCAGGATGCGCAGACGCTTGGCTGCGGCTTCATCTCCGGCTTCCCCCATTTCAAGGCTGTTCGCCACATACATGAACATGGACAGCGCCTGTTCCGTCGGGACCATCAGCTTCATCAACTGACGGCGCAGCAGGGGTTTATCGATCAGCGTCCCACCGAATGCCCTGCGGTAATTTGCAATAACCAGTGATTCATTGAGGCAGCGGCGCATCATTGCCGCCGCCCGCACGCCATGCGACAACCGGGAAAAATTAACCTGGTCCATCATCATTTTAAGACCGTTATTGGCCTGTGGGCCGACCTTGCCAAGGGGATAGGCCGTCGCGCCATCAAAAATAATCTCCCCCGACGCCATCGAGCGCGTGCCGAGCTTGTCTTTGAGCCGCACGATCCGATAGGGATTGCGGCTGCCATCCTTGCGGTGCCGGGGCAGCGCAAACAGGCCAAGGCCCGCATTCCCCGCTGGCGCGCCTTCCGGACGGGCAAGCAGCAGCGCCACATCGCCATCCGCGCAGGAGCAGAACCACTTCTCCCCATACAGCTTCCACTCCCCGTCTTCATGGCGGGCTTCAAGCGCAATATTAGAAACATCGGAGCCGCCTGTCTTCTCCGTCATGAACTGGGCGCCTTTCAGGATCGTTCCCATATCCTGACTGTACATACGCTCCAGCAGCAGTTCTTTCGTTTCCTCGTCCGCATAACGCTCGATCAGCATGGCTGAGGTATCAGTCACGGAAATCGGGCAAAGCTGGCCGAATTCGGACTGACCGAAGAGATACTGGAAGACATATTTGCCAATCGGCGGAACAATACCCGGCCAATCGAGAATACCCTCACGATGTGACATGCAATGAAGGCCGAATTCACCAAACCCCACCTCTTCCATGCGACGGTAGGACGGATGAAATTCGATCCAGTCCTCATTCCGCCCGCGGCCATCACGCGCATGCAGTACGGGTTCGTGACGATCGGCCTCCCGCGACCAGTCGTCCAGCGCATTGCCCGCAATCTCACCAAGACGGCTGTAATGCGGCGTCATATGGTTGCGCAGCGCCTCGGGCATGTAGACCCGAAGCAGGCTTTTCAGGCTGTCATCAATCTCGAAGAAATTAAGGCCATGACAATCCGGCGCCACATAGTCAGACAGCTCTTTCGCGTCAACTTCCTGCTTTTGATAAAGATAACCCATTTCATCCCCGTTCGTTTGTACCGGCCTCAACGCCGCTTGTTTGTTAAGGGTATACTGCGCCGTTTTGCAGGGATGGACAACCGATTATTCAGCATAGTATAATTGAGAAAAACTCAATCAATATGTGGAATGGAATGCTTAATCTTCCCTCATCTTATGGGCTCAGGGCATTTGAAGCCGCCTGCCGATATTTGAGCTTCAATCAAGCAGCCGAAGAACTTGGCGTAACCCCGGGCGCCGTCAGCAGGCAAATTCAGGCGCTGGAACAATATCTTGGCAAAACCCTGTTTCATCGCCACCACAAGCGGATCGAACTGACGGCTGTCGGCCGCCAGTATCTTGCCGAGATTACCCTGCCGCTTGAGAAAATCGCAGCCGCTTCGGCCCGATTGCGAAGCGAGACACGTCGCAACGCGGTTTCAATTTGTGCCTACCCCACCTTTGCGCTGCGTTGGCTCATCCCACGCTGGGCCAATCTCTATGAACGCCATCCGGATATTGATGTCCAACTGATCACCTCCCTTAACCCGGCGGATTTTGAAAGGGATGATTTCGACCTTTCCATCCAGGTGCTGCCGGAAGGGGTCAACCTGACTGGGATGCGGGTCGACAAGTTACTCGATATCGTCACCTATCCGGTTTGCAGTCCCGATATGGCGAGAAAATTCACCCGGCCGGAAGACTTGCGCCAGGCCGTACTGCTGCATGAAAGCCCGCGCCCCACCGATTGGCCCCGCTGGCTCAAGGAAGCGGGAATTACCGATATAGACACGAACAAAGGCCTGCATTTTGAAAGCGCCAACATGGCCCTGCATGCGGCGGAAAACGGCCTGGGCGTGACCATCGGCATTGAAGCGCTGGTGCGGGATTCCATCGCCAGCGGGCGCCTTGTGAAACTCTTCGATGTCGTGCGGCACTCCAGCCAACCGTTCCAGCTTGTCTCCTCCGCCCGCAAGTCATCGCGACCAAAACTCACCGCCGTGCGCGAATGGATGCTTGAGGCCGCCGGACAACCCGTATAAAATCTGCGACGAAACAAGGAATTAACCCGCTCAGCATCCGTTTGAGCGGGGATCAGGAGAAGTGGCGGCCATGACCTGCTTGCAAACCGACGGCATTTTTATCGGCAAGACCGATGATGGAACGGGGGAAAATGAGTATCTGCCGCTTAAATGGGGGAACCGTCACGGGTTGATCGCCGGTGCGACCGGTACTGGCAAGACGGTGACGCTTCAGGTGCTGGCGGAAGGCTTTTCGGCCGCAGGCGTACCCGTTTTTCTTGCCGATATCAAGGGGGACCTTTCCGGTATCTGCCGACCGTCGGCAATGGAAGATTTCCTTGCCAAGCGAGCGACCAAGATCGGGTTTGCCGATGAATATGCGGCGACCTCCTTCCCGACCGTTTTCTGGGACATGTTCGGCGAGCAGGGCCATCCCGTCCGCACGACAATTTCCGAAATAGGTCCCCTGCTGCTCTCGCGTATGCTGGAGCTCAACGATACGCAGGAAGGCGTCATGAACATCGTCTTCCGCGTCGCCGACGATCAGGGCCTGCTGCTGCTCGATCTCAAGGATCTGCGTGCACTTCTCGGGGTTGTCAATGAACAGCGCGCCGAGATTTCCGTAACTTATGGCAATGTCTCCCCGCAATCCATCGGCGCCATACAGCGCGCGCTGCTGAGACTTGAAGATCAGGGCGCCGACAAATTCTTTGGCGAACCCGCGCTGGACCTCAACGATTTCATGCGTACCGACCGCGAAGGGCGCGGTATGATCAATATTCTTGCAGCCGACCGGCTGATGAACTCCCCCCGCCTTTACGGCACCTTCCTTCTCTGGATGCTGTCGGAACTGTTTGAGGAATTGCCGGAAGCGGGCGATGCCGACCGGCCGAAGCTTGTCTTTTTCTTTGATGAGGCGCATCTGCTGTTCGATGATGCGCCAAAGGCCCTGCTTGATAAGGTCGAACAGGTGGTACGGCTGATCCGCTCCAAGGGCGTTGGCATCTTCTTTGTTACCCAAAGTCCCGATGACATCCCGGATTCGGTTCTCGGCCAGCTTGGCAACCGGGTGCAGCACGCGCTGCGCGCCTTCACGCCCAAGCAGCAAAAGGCGATCCGCCTTGCCTCCCAGACCTATCGTCCGAACCCCGCTTTCGAGGTAGAAGATGTCATCACCGCGCTTGGCGTGGGCGAGGCTCTGGTCTCAACGCTGGAAAACAAGGGCGAGCCATCCATCGTACAGCGGACACTGATCCGTCCGCCATCATCAAAACTCGGCCCGGTCAGCGACACCATTCGCAGCGCTGTGCTTAAAGAAAGTCGTCTCGGCAATAAATATGACGAAACGATTGATAATGAATCAGCCTATGAAATCCTGCAGACGCGGGCCGAAAAAGCCGCAAAAGCAGCCGCCGAGTCAGAAGCCGCTGCCGAGGCGGAAAAACCCAAGCCCGCCGCGCGGAGTTCAAACCGCCAGAGCGTCGGCGAAGCCGCCATGAAATCCATCGCCAGGGCCGTCAGCTCCTCTCTCGGTCGAAGCATTGCAAATGCGCTGGTGCGTGGTATCCTTGGCGCGCTGAAACGAAAATGAGCCTCAACTATAAAGGACGGCGCGCACCAAACGCCGACAAGGAATGAAAGCCATCATCATCCCCGTTACCCCCTTCGCCCAGAATTGCAGTCTGATTTGGTGTGAAGAAACCATGAAAGGCGCCGTGACCGATCCGGGGGGCGACCTCGACCGCGTGCTGGAAGCCGCGGAGCAACAGGGCGTGACGATCGAAAAAATCCTGGTCACGCATGGACATCTTGATCATGCCGGCGGAACGGAAGAATTACGGCGCAGGCTGAATGTGCCCGTTGAAGGCCCGCATAAAGATGACCAGTTCCTGATCGACCAGTTGCCGACGCAATGTGCGAAGTATGGCTTCCCCCCCTCCTATGTCTTCACGCCCGACCGCTGGCTCGACGATGGCGATAAGGTGACCGTGGGGAATGAGGAATTTTCCGTCGTCCATTGCCCGGGGCATACGCCGGGACATGTGGTCTTCGTCAACGAGAAGGCCCGCATCGCCATTGTCGGCGATGTGCTGTTCCGCGGGTCCATCGGGCGCAGTGATTTCCCGCGCGGTAATTATGACGATCTGATCGATTCCATCCGCAACAAGCTTTGGCCACTGGGAGATGACATCACGTTCATTCCCGGACATGGCGACACCTCGACCTTCGGGTGGGAGCGGAAAACCAACGCCTTCGTTGCCGATCTGATTTTCGGCTGAAGCTTCTGCATATATCGCCGACTTCCACCTCTGGATACAGCGGCAAGGCTATGACACGATCCGTGATGCATCACCCTGCCCCATACATTTTCCGAATAGTCGGCAGCATAAAGTCAATTTTACCTATGGATTATTATCCGTTATTCAGAAACCATCGCGACGAGAAATTGCTGGAGCAAGATCGACGCAAACTGGGAGGAACATCATGAAAAAGTTTTTCGGCCTATCCCTGATGGCCGCTTTCGCCATTGGCGGAGCAATTGCGGCACAGGCGGCGGAAGTCACCCTGACCGTGCATCATTTCCTGAGTCCGAAAGCCCCCGCACAAACGAAAATGCTGGAGCCCTGGGCCCAACGTGTATCGGAGGCCTCAAACGGGCGGATCGAAGTCAAAATCTTTCCATCAATGTCGCTTGGCGGCAAGCCGCCGGAACTCTATCAGCAGGTCCGGGACGGCGTGGTCGATATCGTCTGGACGCTGCCCGGGTATACGCCAGGCGTTTTCCCACGCACCGAGGTTTTCGAACTGCCGACAGTGCATAAGGGTGATGCCCGCGCCACCAATGCCGCCATTCAGGAAATTTTCCCGATGATCGCCGAGGATTTCAAGGATGTGAAGCCGCTGCTGGTGCATGTCCATGCGGGCAATGCCCTGCATACGACATCAAAGAAGGTGACGTCCCTCGCCGATGTCAAAGGCATGAAAATCCGCACCCCGTCGCGCACCGGCGGCTGGATCCTTGAAGAATGGAGCGCCGATCCGGTCGGCATGCCGCTTCCCGATCTGCCGCAGTCGCTGTCCAAAGGGGTTGTCGAAGGCGCCCTTGTGCCCTTTGAAATCTTCCCGCCCATGAAACTCGCCGAGCTGACGAAATACTCCCTTGTGGGTGGCAATAATGAACGTTTCGGCACTTCCACCTTCCTGTTCGCCATGAACAAGGACCGTTACAACAAGCTGCCGGATGATTTGAAAAAAGTCATTGATGACAGTATTGGTGCCGCCTTCTCGGAAGAGATGGGCGTGGCCTGGAACGATGTGGAAAAACCCGGTGAAGGCATGCAGGAAAAATCCGGCGGTGAGATTATCGAGCTGGACGCCGACGCCAAAGCCGCCTTTGACACCGCGGGGGAAAAGGTCGTCGCCAAATGGATAGAGGAGGCGAATTCCCGCGGGATTGACGGCAAAAAGCTGGTTGAGGAGGCCCGCAAGGCAGTGGCTCATCACAGCAACTGACGCAAAGCGCCAACCGATGAGAGGGTGATGAATGTCGACGACTCTGGACCGGATCGTTTCCGGCTGGGCCCTGCTGGCCGGCATTCTCACACTCCTTGTCGTTCTGGTGACGACGCTCAATGTCACCGCCTTCGGACTGGACAGGATCGCGCGTCTGTTTGACGCAAATGTCAGCGGCCTTTCCGGCTATGAGGACTTTGTCCGCCTCGCGCTCAGCGCCATCGCGCTGATGTTTTTCCCTTACTGTCAGCGCCGGAAAGGCCATGTGGCGGTTGATCTGTTCGCCGACCGATTTCCGAGCGGCCTGCAACGGCTGCTGGAGAAACTCATCCTGCTGCTGACAATTGCAACGGCGCTGTTCCTTGCCTACTGGATGACGCTCGGCATGGTCTCCTCCTATCAAGATTTTGCGCTCTCACCCATCCTTGGCTGGCATAACTGGCCCTTTTATCTTCCCGGCATCCTCTCGCTGATCCTTTGGGCTCTGGTAGTGGCCGTGCAGCTTGGCAAAGGGGAATAGACGTGGGCGGCGAAGCAATCGGGCTGCTCGGTCTGCTGGCGCTGTTTTTGCTGCTCGCCCTTCGCTTTCCGGTCGGCCTTGCCATGCTGCTCGTGGGGATCGGCGGCAATTATGCCTTAAGCCTTGCCCTCCCCTATCTGCGGTTCGAACCCTATCTTCACCAGTTCAAAAGCCTGCTGTGGAATTCGGTCGCCAATTATGACCTGTCTGTCGTCCCGCTGTTCATCCTGATGGGATATCTCGCGGCCAATGCCAATCTCAGCCGCGACCTATTTNAGGGCGTCAATGCCTTCTCGGGCAGATTCAGGGGTGGCGTCGCCATGTCGGCCATCGGCGCCTGCGCNGGCTTCGGNGCCGTCTGCGGCTCGTCACTCGCCACCGCNTCNACCATGGGNAAGGTNGCCCTGCCCGAATTGCGCCGCCTGCANTATGANCCNGGNTTNGCNACNGGCGTTCTGGCNGCNGGCGGCACNCTCGGCATCCTGATCCCGCCNTCTGTCGCNCTGGTNATCTATGCGATTATTGTCGAAGCCTCGATCCTTGAAATGTTTCAGGCNGCNATCCTNCCNGGNNTGATTGCTGTCCTGTTCTTCATCCTGACAATTTTCATTCTGGTCCGGATCAGGCCATCGCTGGCNCCGCAGGCCATGCCCATGAATAANGAGGAGCGGCGACATGCCATCCGCCGCCTTGTCCCCGTCGTGGTAATATTCGGGGCNATCATTCTCGGTCTCGGCTTCGGCCTGTTCACCCCGACCCCGGCGGCNGCCATCGGGGTTTTCCTGATCCTTGCCTATGGCCTGTACCTCCGCCGTNATGGNGAAGGNCTGACCCTTGCCAGCATCCGNGANTCCCTGCTGTCAACGGCAGTCACCAGNGGCATGATCTATTTTATCCTGTTCGGCGCGGAAGTNNTGAAAGGCTTNTTNACNCGCGCAGGGTTGCCGGAGGCATTGGCAGGCTGGGCATCNGCCAGCGCCCTTGATCCGGTCATGATCGTGCTGGTGATNCTGGTAGCGCTTATCNTTCTCGGCTGCTTTATGGATTCCCTGTCCATGATTCTGGTGGTCGTCCCG
This sequence comes from Sneathiella sp., assembly GCF_002694385.1. GTDB lineage: Bacteria > Pseudomonadota > Alphaproteobacteria > Sneathiellales > Sneathiellaceae > Sneathiella. The sequence goes on along the minus strand of NZ_NZMB01000021.1, from coordinate 25,185 downwards.
TTTCTNTGGCCGGTNCTGGTGGAAATCAATGGCGGCGATTATGCAACGGCCGNCAGCGCCGCCTTCGGCATGGGAACCGACGANCTCAANATCTGGTTCGGNATACTGGCCCTGGTTGTCATAGAACTCGGNCTCATCACGCCGCCGGTNGGGCTTAANGTGTTCATCATCAANGCCCTCGCNGAGGATGTCAGAATGACGGAAACCTTCAAGGGCGTTATGCCTTTTTTNGGTGTCGAGCTNATNCGCATCGGGCTGATCCTGTTCATTCCCGGNATCGCCCTTCTGCTNCCGCGCCTGCTTGCCGGNTAGGCCGCNGCCAGAGGGCGTATCCAGCTTCTGACCGGCTCGTCCCGCCCCCGGATGGATTGNAGGCCATTTTCAATATANCCCAGATCTGCCGCGATTTTCTCCCCACCTGCCGCCGCNACAANCTGGCTGCTGATNACNGTNTCCGCNTGCAGCTCGCGCGTNAGCGTCTCCAACCGANTGGCGACATTNACCACATCGCCCAGCACCGCATATTCAAGCCGCCGCTCCGANCCGATATTACCGAGAACAACCNTCCCGTANTGAATNCCNATTGACAGGCGGATCGGCGTCTTTCCCTCTTCCTTTCGGGCGGCATTCCAGTCCNCCACACGNCGTTGCATCGCGCGNGCGCTTTTCAGGGCATTCAGCGCATCCTCCGGCGTNGTCTCGGGNGTNCCNAATGTCGCCATCAGCCCATCNCCCAGAAATTTATCCAACGTGCCGTTATATTCAAACACGCAGCTTTCCATCCGCGCATGGAATTCCCGCAGCACGCGGACCGTTTCTTCCGGGNTTGTNGNCTCGGCCANTTTGGTGAAACCGACAATATCCGCNAACAGGACGGCGACCGGTTGCTCCCGCACCGNACTAAATGGATTNTCGAGCCCGGCAAGTCCATCCACAATATTCGGCGGAAAATGCCGTGAAAGATTGGCGCGTTCGCGCGCNGCNTCCGCCTGACGCACCAGCANCCGATTGGATCGCCANCCGCCAACNGCCAATATNCCGGCAACCAGNACAAAAATAATCAGCTCCTGTATACGGGCTTCATANACNACCTTCCCNGGATCNANCAGATGCAGCACGTCNGGATAAGGTGCAAGCAGAGTCCGAAGCTGCTCCGTGATCTCGGCGAGCTGGTTNGGNTGATAGAANGCCCAGATGCTGGCNCCCGTCCACANNAGNACCGTGAAAAACGTCACAGGCANCAATGTCCGCCAGGAATAGGCCAGCGTNGCCGCCGCCANCANNATAAAGAANTAGGGGAACCCGCCATATTTNAACTGCATGNTTGCCGACCANGCACGATCATCNAACGGATTGGGCACCACCAGGACAANGGTCATCAAGGCAAGATCAAGAAANAGNAGAAAGAGCTCGACCCGGGACCGTTCAACCCGGCCAAANTTTACCTGCGCCCAACCGATCAGGAGAAAGCCGAGAATGCAAGCTTCATAGTAAAGGACGGACCACCTTGGATTGACATAAACGAGAAANCCCGCAATCACGAGCANNGAAAGGGTCCNNGCCTGTACCGCCAGCATCAGCCCTTCGCGNTTGTTCCGCTCCAGNGCTTCATAAAGAAANCGGTTANTCGCGATTTCGGTCAGTTCTTCNGATCGNCGCCGCCAGCGCCATCTCCCCCGCNCCGTTGNCTTGGCCATGNCCNTTCACCTCTCAACACAGCAGCGCCAGCCCACTGTCNTCTTCGNTTTCNGNCNCNGGCAANCCAGNGCAANCNTCCGGAAGNTTTCCATGATAGCCGCCATCGCGAGGAAAGAAAATATTTCCTATTGCGGGNCATGTGATTAGCGGGCATTCCGACTTACAAGTTTGGTCANGCCGTCTGAGTAACGATCCAGATGGATTTCCATGGCGCCGAACTGAGTTTCAAGCTGNAGGCGAACCGGTACTATGCGGCCATCTCCGGANGGATCNCCNGCCCAGACAATCACNTCCTGCTTTTGCTCCTGATCGTAATTCCGGTTTACGGGAAAGCCGCCCTTGCGCNNNAATTCAATNCGGCATCCAATNGCGGTTCCGGAAAAGACAGAATANGCCGANGGCCTGAATGCGCGCGGNGGCACATCAGAGAGAANGGCNTCATAGCGACGATGTCCGTCAAAAACCGGCAGGNTGATNTTGCAGNCCTCTCCCCGTTCCAGNCGCTCCGACACTGTCANAATGGCGGTCATGGGATCAATGCTNTTGGTCAGGCTGGATGGATCNACGGGGGTGTATTTATCCATGTCGTCCGATCGCCCCCCGACCTTCTCCACANGCACGGAACCGTCCGGCGTGTAATCCATCGTCACGATCCGCTCGTTATTGTTCCATTTGCTTTTGTGTTGATGCTGGCGGGGCAAAAACTTGTCAAGATCAACCAGGCCCTTCGTTTCGCCGCGGGCAATCCAGTTAATCAACAGATTGAAAGCCTGATTTGTGCTGGCCGTGCTGAGGATGGTGTAATTGTGGTCGGTCTGGCTGACATCGACATCGATACTCCCCAGAAACAGCCCACCAAGATAGACGGAATAATGCAATCTTGTGTCCTGTTCCGAGGCGCGCGCGGATCCGGCCAAGAGGTATGCACCCAAAGTCATCCCGAGAAACAGGATGCATGAGGTTTTGGTCCAGATATCTTTATTTATAAACATACGCCTCCCATCCCTCTCCGCCTTTATGGAAATGGGGATACAGCGCTATGTAATCAAGCTTTTTGGCTTTTCAAAGGCATGTGAAACCACGGATCAACCGGCGAAGTATATCCAGAGCAATAGCAATCCCAGCGCCAGACGGTAGTAGACGAATGGCATAAAGCCCACTTTCTCGATCCAGCGCATGAGCAGACTGATGGAAAGAAAGGCGACGACACAGGAGATAACTGCCGCGATCAGGGCATCCATGCCGACATTCACATCGCCAACCTTGATCATATGATAGATGGCGAGAGTGCCTGCCCCGAGGATGGTCGGGATAGAGAGAAGCATCGAGAAATGCGCGCCATCGCTGCGGCTTAATCCCCGCATACGCGCCGCTGTCATCGTAATGCCGGAACGACTTGTACCCGGCAAGAGCGACAGCACCTGAAACAGCCCGATCACAATCGAATCGACCCATGTAATGCCGCGCAGATTTTTGCTGACCGGAAAATACCTGTCCGCATATCCCAGGAGAATGCCGAACAGGATCGTCGTTGCCGCCACCAGCAGAACAGACCGCAGCTCGTCCTGGAGAAAATAATACATCAGCCCGCCGACGATAACGACGGGGATAGTGGCAGTGATAATATGCCAGCCAAGACGACGCTCTTCCGCCGCCCCTTCCGACATCGGCATCAAGAATGCGCGGATGAGCTTTATGACATCCTGACGAAAATAGGTAATCACCGCAACAAGAGTGCCCACATGTACAGCAATATCAATGCTTTGCCCCTGATCTTCCCATCCGGCGAGAACGGGCAGGATCAGGAGATGACCACTTGAGGAAATTGGCAGAAACTCCGTGAAGCCCTGAACGGCCGCCAACACTAGAATATGAAAAAAGGGCATACTAACCTTTCAGGGCATCAACATAGGGGAACAGGCGCGGTTATTACAGGAGTTCCGGTTAAAATTTCGCATCCGCAGCATCGGTCACAAAAATAAATGGTGGCGGACACTATAACCTCCTATTGTTAAAAAAAAAGTTACAAATATTGGAGGACCAATGCCCCATAACGTTGATCTTTTCTGGTCATTCAGAAGCCCCTATTCCTATCTTGCTATTCCTCGTATCAAAGAAATTGTGAATGAATATGACGTTACCGTGAATGTACGGCCGGTCTATCCGATTGCGGTGCGCACCCCGAAATTTTTCAAGGACGTGAACCCGCTCTGGATTGACTATCTGATGACCGATATCCAGCGCGTTGGCGATATGAACGGTATCCCCATTTCCTGGCCTCGCCCCGATCCGGTAAAGATGAACCGGCAAACGAAAGAAATCCCGCTGGAGCAGCCCTATATCCATCGCCTGACCCATCTTGGCGTCGCAGCGGCGGAGACCGGCGACGGCCTCGCCTTCATCGACAAGATTTCAGAACTGATATGGAATGGCAAGACGCGAGGCTGGCACGAAGGTGACCATCTTGCCAGTGCCGCGGCCGCAGCAGGCTTTGATCTTGCCACCCTCGACAGCATGATTGCCGATGATTTCGACGGTTACGCCGCCAAGGTCGGAACCAATCAGGCGGCGCTGGAAGCCGCAGGGCACTGGGGTGTACCAACGCTTGCCTACAACAATGAAGCCTTTTTCGGCCAGGATCGGGTCGATGTCTGTCTGTGGCGAATGCAGCAGGATGGCCTCAGCCGCCGCAGGTAAAAGGGCATAATCCACCTCTATTGAATTGTGACTGCCTGCTTGGATGCCTTCTGGTGCAAGTAGGTGATTTGCGTTGATGAGCGATCCGGATTTGCCATGGGCGCCATGGCGACATTCAGGACGATAACGAGTCCCAGTAAGGCGCAGACGACGACAACGCCGATTTGCTGGCGATGTGATTTTAATGCACGGCGGAGATTTGTTACTCGGCCGCTTCTTGCCGGGGAATTGCGCATGCTGTTTTATCCCTCTCCATGACTTTCCTCATTGTCTAAGATGGAGGAGAAAAATGGCCGCGCAAGCGCAGAAAAGCGGCTATTTCTTGTTCTTTTTTCGGACAGCTAGCGCGTCAAGCTGTAGGACAGGATCTTATAGGCGAGTTTCGCCGCCAGAAAATTGGGCGCATGCAGCCCCTCAATCGGGGCCAGTTCGTTGATATCCGCGCCGACTATCCGCCCGGCTTTGGACACGGCCTTGATAATCCGGATGGCATCATTCCAGAAAACACCGCCCGGCTCCGGCGTTCCCGTCGCGGGCATGAGAGAGCCGTCAAATCCGTCCAGATCGAAGGTCAGATATACGGGCCGTCCTTTGAAAGGGGCGACAATTTCCTCAATTTTCCAGTCATCCCGATCCTTGCCCCAGTAGATGGAGATGCGGTGCCGGTTGGCATCCAGAAAAGGAATTTCCTCCGCCGAGATATTGCGGATACCGATGGACACAATGGGCACCGTCGGATGATCCAGCACCCGGCGGATGGCCGCAGCGTGGGAATAATGCTCCCCGTCATAGCCATCACGCAGATCGGCATGGGCATCGAAATGCAGAATGATCAGATCATCGTATTTTTCAAGGAACGGGCGAATGGCCCCCGGCGTGATGGAATGTTCCCCACCGAAGACAATGGGAAATTTATCGTCCTTCAGGACAGCCCCGGTAAGCGCCGCGAGATCATCAATCGCCGCCTTGATGTCCGTTCCGTCAACGGGTTTTTCCCGCATGGTGACAACACCATAATCCCGGAACGGTTCACACCACAGGTCTTCATCGAACAGCTCGACCTGATGGCTCGCCTCGATCATGGCGGCAGGGCCGAGGGCCGTGCCACCGCCATAGCTGACCGAGCCTTCCAGGCCGTAAGGAATCACAACCGCCCGGGCGGAGGCGTAATCAAACGCCTCTTCCGCGGGCAGCCCGAGAAACCCCTCTTCCGAGGGGACAATCTCAAAGGGTACAGTCATGACAGTACTTTCGTTATCGCTTATTTGAAAAGCTGCGCGAAACGGCGTTTCTTGCGCTTTTTCCAGCCTTCCCGATGGAAAGCATCGGACGCCAGCAGCGGAATGACGGAAGACGCCTCAGCGAATACCATCTGCTCAAGGCTGGTGCTAACCTTGCCCCAGCTCGCAGCCTCTTTCAGTGTTGAGGAGGAACAGGCCCCATCCCGCACATCGGCAACGGTAAACTGCACGGCGTATTTATGCATATCCACCTCCTTGCCGAGGATTTCCGCACAGACCACGGTATCCTGGGCAAAATTTTTGGGAACCCCGCCCCCGACCATCAGCAGGCCGGTCGCCCCCGCCTCGATCTTGATCTGGGTCAGTTCGCGGAAATCGGCAACACTGTCGATGCTCAGATACCCGTCCGGGTTTTCCACCTGATGCTTGACCAGGCCGAAGCCTGCCGAACAGTCGGAGAAGGCCGGTACGAAAATCGGCACATCATTGTCGAAGCAGGTCTCGATCAGGGAGTTTCTCTTGACCGCGTTGGTTTTCAGCCAGCGCCCCATCTCCATGATGAACTCACGCGAAGAATAAGGTCGCCGTTCCAGCTGGTCCGCGATAACCTTGATCACCTCATCGCAATGCTGAAGCTCTTCCTCGTCGATATAGGTGTCATAGATACGGTCGATGTAAAGCGACCGCAGGACATTGTCATCAACGCTGCTATCCGCCTGATAATGACGGAAGCCCAGCGCTTCGAAAAAATCCATATCGACGATGGAGGCGCCGGTGGACACAATCGCGTCCACCATGCCGAGCTCCACCATATCGCGATAGACATGCATGCATCCCCCGGCGGATGTGGAACCCGCCAGGGTCAGGATGATGGCGCACTCCTCATCCTCGACGGCCATGTTGAAGATTTCCGTCGCCCGCGCAAGGTCGCGCGAGGTGAAGGACATCTTGCCCATGGCGTCGATGATCGGCCGTGCATCAAAGGTCCTGATATCGATATGTTCGACCGTCTTGGAAAGAAGGGCCGCCTTATCGTTACTCATGCTGCTCTTTGACATTTTTAAACAAACGCTCCTTCAGCTTGGCCGCTTACGCGACCTCGGCGGCCTGCTCGATGGCCACCATGGTTTCAGAATAAAATCCGTTGAACTTGGTCTGCATGGCATAACCATACGCGCCAAGATGACGGAAGATAATCCAGTCGCCTTCACAGACATCATCCGGCAGCGCAAGATGTTCCTTCATCTTGTCCACGCTGTCGCATGTCGGTCCGTAGAGCTGGAACAGCGAGTTTTCCGACGGCACATGAAGACGTCCGGCCCGGTAAAGCTCGACCGGATAACGCCAGCCGAGCTGTCCCAGATCGAACAGCGCACCATAATAGCCATCATTCAGATACAGCGATTGCCCGCGACGCAGTTCAACCCGCACCGCCACGGCCCCGCCCGCCGCCACAAGGGCACGGCCGGGTTCGCAAAACACCTCCAGATCGCCAAAGCCGCAGTCTTGCAGGGCCTTTTCGATGGCATCGAAATACTCCTGCAACGGTGCCGGTTCCATATCCGGATAGGAGACCGGAAAACCACCACCGACATCAATCATGTCGATTTTAACGCCACAACCATCCAGCATATTGGCAATATTATAGAGGGCATTGGTGTAAGCCTCAACCTCCAGGCATTGCGAGCCGACATGGAAGGTGACGCCGATCTTCTCCGCAATCTGCTGCGCATGGGCGAGCAGAAGCGGCGCTTCCATCAGCGTCGCGCCAAATTTACTATCCAGCGGATAGGCCGCCCCCACCTGCGAGACGCTGAGACGCAGCATCAGCTTCAGGTCCTCGGCATGGCCGGTTTCCTGCCTGATCTTGCGAAGCTCGTCCTGGCTGTCAAAAGCGAAATGGCGAACCCCGAGCTCATAGGCCCGCTTAATTGCCTGCCGGCTTTTGACCGGGTGCATGAAATACAGCGTTGCGAGAGGAAAATCCCGACGCAGGGTTTCAATCTCCCGAATGGAGGCCACCTCAAAGTTGCGCACGCCAGCCGCCCACAACAGACGCAGAAGCGCCGGATGCGGGTTGGCTTTCGCCGCATAGAGACATTTACCTGGGAATCCGGTGAGAAACTTGCTGGCCGCTTCCGTTACCGTATCGATATACAGAAAGTGGACAGCATCATTCGACTGCTCGATTTCAAGAGCTGTCGCTTCGTTTTCATAACGCCGCAAACCGGCTAGGGCTTGCTCGCGTTCAGCGACATAGCCCTCATAATCCTGGAGCAGTTGCAATTCTAATGTTCCACCTGTCTAGTTGTTGAAACCAAGTCTTTCCGTTAGCGTCACTAGCAGAAAAGTTTCCTCTACGCAAAAGGAAAGATTACCGCGTCAGATGATGTGTTTATGCCGGGATATCAAGATCTGGAAATGATATTTAACTGCGGGGCTTTACGCAGTTTATCAATGACACGATTCCGGGGCAGAGAGATGGCGACAGTCGTGCCCGGATTTGGCTTATTACTGGCGATTTTCAGCTCTCCGCCGTGCAATTCGATAATGGATTTCGCCAGCGGCAGGCCAAGGCCAGTTCCTTCAATCGACTTTGTCAGAGAGTCACGGGTGCGGCCAAAAGGTCGCATCACATGTTCGATTTCTTCCTTGCTGATACCAAATCCGTCATCTATCACGCGGATCAGGATAAAATTTTCCGAATCTAAGGATAAATCAATATCAATATTTCCCTTCTCCGGCGTATACTTAATAGCGTTATTCACAAGGTTGATCAGCACCTGTTTCAGCTTACGTTCATCGGCCCGCAATCGCACATCCAAACAGCCGGAGAGGGTGATCCCGATGAATTTCTCCTGTGCCTTGGCGGCCAGCATGGTCCGGGTCGATGTCACAATATCAAGAAGGCTGAATTCCGTTTCCTGCAATTCAATCAAACCGGATTCAAGGCGTGAATATTCCAGAATATCATCAATCAGCGACAGCAGATGTCGACCTGACGCCTGAATATTGTCCGCATATTCACGATACCGGTCATTGGCGAGGGGGCCGAAAATCTCCTTTGCCAGAACTTCGGAAAAGCCGATCACCGCATTCAGCGGCGTCCTGAGCTCATGGCTCATATTCGCGAGAAAAAGGGATTTCGAACGCGTGCCTTCTTCCGCCTCCAGCTTGGCCTGCATCAATTCGCGTTCAAACTTATGCTGGGCCGTGATGTCCTGTATCGTACCGCTGGCACCGAGAATCCGCCCCTTCTCATCTATATTCACCCGGCCGATCAGCCGGACGTTCACAACCTTGCCGTCAGCATGAATAATACGGAAATCCGTCTCGAAGGCTTCCCGCCGTTCGCCGGCCAGCATGAAAACGGAGCGTATTCGCTCTCTATCGTTTGGGTGAACCTGGCTGATGTAATTGCCATAGCATGGCTCGACAGAGCCCGGTTCATAGCCAAGAATACGATAAACCTCGTCTGACCATTCATGGGCCCGATCAATTTTATTATGGGTCCAGTTGCCAATATGCGCAATTGTCTGCGCGGCCGCCAACTTCGCCCTTTCTTCCTGCAGTGCTTTCTCCCGACTGCGGATTTCCGTAATGTCTGTCCGGATCGACACGGTTCCGCCGGATTTCGTTTTGGTCTCGGACAGGCGAAATATCCGCCTGTTTGCAAAATTCTGTTCGATCGGCTCACCGGGGCTTTTATGCTCCTGTATACGCTGGCGAACCCATTCCTCTTCACGCCCCTCGGCATCCGGGACCCGGCCCTGTTCAATGGATATCGCGACCAGCTGCTCAAATGTCACGCCCGGCTTCACCTTGTCCGCAATATCACTGAACAAGTCCCGATATGGCTGGTTACAAATGAAAAGCCTGTCATCAGAATCAAAAATCGTCACGGCTTCGGGCATCGACTCGATGGCATCCACCAGAGTACTTTCGGCCGTTTCCGCGCGCATGATGGCCTGTTTGAGCTTTATATTCTGTTGATTCTGCGCCTCCTCCGACTGCACCCGGGCCTCGATCTCGCTATTGAGAAGCTCAATGGCGGGAAGCATGCGCACCATACCGAGCGCGATCAGGATCAATCCCGGGATAAAAACACTGAAACGCCATATTTCGAGCGCGGGTTCATTACTAAAGCCGATATCGAAATACGCTCCATTGCCGACAAAAAGTACGTTGACCAACCAGGCAAAGGTTGCGATTGCAAGCCCCCAAAGCAAATACCCGCGACCGAGCTTCACATGCGTCAATCTACTGTTCCGCCGCCAGAAAACCACCAGCATCACAGACAGACAGGCCAAAATGGCAATATCGCTCATCATCGCCTGCACCTGCCGATCACAGCACGCATAAGAATTTCATCATAGATTACAATCAATCCTGCATCCCGGTTCAAGCTCGGTTTCGGACCTCCCTAACCTATCGGAAAAGTATTGAACTTCCGTTAATTAGCCGAAGCGAAAGGATAACCGGATGAGTCCTGACCTGTTGCTTGTGTTGATTAAGACCCCTGTCTTTTGTCATCAGGACTTTTGATTTGTACGCGCATCATTTATATGATCAACCCGAACAGTCACCCGCTTATGAGAACAGGAAAGAAACCGGTTTGACATCACGGATTATTATCGTCGGTGCAGGCATTGCCGGCCTGTCCCTTGCCCAGTGGCTGACGCGGTTCGGCATTGAGTTCGAGATCATTGAACAAAGCCCATCGGAACGCCGCAGCCCCCATGGCATTGTCCTGCCCTTTAACGCAGTCAGGGAACTGAAAATGCTTGGCGTGTTCGAACAGCTGCAAGAGGAATATTTCGACTTCTGGAAACTCACATACTGCGGTATTGGCGGCAAGGAAATCAAATCGGCCATATTGACGCAGAGCCCTTTTGAAAATGAACAGTTCATTGCTGTCCGGGAACAGCGGCTCCTCACCGCTCTGCGCACCGGGCTGGAGAAGAAAATCCGCTATAATACCCGTCTAACCGACGTTGATCATGGGGAAGACGGCGTTCGCATCAGTTGCACCAATGAATTGCTGAATGGCCAGTATGACCTGATCGTCGCGGCGGATGGCACCCGCTCGCAGACCCGCCTGAAAAATTTCGAAGGGCAGATAACAGTTCAGGATCATCATATTCCCTGCTGGCGGGTTTTGCTGGAATATCCTGAGCATGGGCTTCAGCCAATGCATATGATCGGTCCCGTCTCACAATTTGTCATCTATCCGGTCAGCAATGACACCCTCTATTGCTACGCTCATGTACATGAGGCGCCGGATGGAGAGCATGTGGCCGATGGCGCCATGTTGGAGGAAAAAGGCCGCCTCAGTCCTGACCCCAAGGAAAACTTGCGGCGTATTTTTGCCCGTTATGGCGGACCTGTGCCGGAAATTCTATCCCGTCTCGGGGATGCCGCAATCATTCCGGACCGGCTACAGTCTGTCACCGAACCTTGCTTTTTTGATCGCCGGATCGCCTTCATCGGAGATGCCGCGCATGGCTGCTCACCCTTGATCCAACAGGGTGCGGCCATGGCTCTTGCCGACAGCCGCTGCCTCGCCGATGCCCTTGCCATGCAGCAGACGGATCAGGCGCTTACCACCTATCGTGAGCGGCGGGAGGCGCAGACCCAGCGTATCGCCCGCGCCTCGGATGCCCCGCTCGACTCTGTCCTCACCGGTCCGGGGGGGATGAAACAACTTTTCTATAGTCTCAAACTGCGCCTCTTTGGGCCGGACAATGTCCGCGCATGGCGGCGCATCGCCACCGAACGCCCCTTCCAATCGGCAAATAAAAGCCCCGGAAGCTGAACCCCCGGGGCCTTTTCTGCATGCCAAAATTATTCAGGCGGCCTTTGCGGCATCGGATACCTTAGTGCCGAGTTTTTTCGCGACCCCTTCCGCATAGGCGGGATCGATCTTGTGAAAATGGCCAAGCTGACGTTGAACAATTTCCTCTGGCACGCCCTGCATCGCCGCCGCGATATTTGCAAAAAGCCGATCCTTCTCTCCGGCATCAAACAGATGGAAGAGCGCCCGCGGCTGCACATAGTCATCATTGCCTGTCCGGTGATTATACCGATCCGCATCACCGGAGATTTTCAGCGGTGGCTCAAGGTAGCTTTCATCCTGCACCGGACCGTTCATGGAATTCGGCTCGTAATAGGCATCCGGATTTCCGGTATCATTGCGGAAGAACCGCATGGCGCCATCCTTGTGATAATGATGCACCGGACATTGTGGCGCATTGATCGGCAGCGCCTCATAATGCGTACCCAGCCGATGACGATGCGCATCAGCATATGAAAAAATACGTGCCTGCAACATTTTATCCGGCGAAACACCTATGCCTGGTACGATATTGGACGGGCTGAAAGCCGCCTGTTCAATCTCCGCAAAATAGTTGTCCGCGTTGCGGTTGAGTTCCATAACCCCGACCTCGATCAGCGGATAGTCGCCATGCGGCCAGACCTTTGTCAGATCAAACGGGTTATAAGGTGTTTTTTCCGCATCGGTTTCTGGCATAACCTGAATATACAGCGTCCATTTCGGGAACTCCCCGCGTTCGATGGTGCCGAACAGCTCCTCCTGATAGCTCTCACGGGTTTCGCCGACGACCTTCGAGGCTTCTTCATTAGTATAATGGCGATGCCCTTGCCGTGTCTTGAAGTGGAATTTGATCCAGAAACGCTCCCCGTCATTATTCCAGAAGCTATAGGTATGCGAGCCATAACCATTCATATACATGGGCGCGACCGGCAATCCGCGATCAGACATCAGGATCGTCACCTGATGCAGGCTCTCCGGTGACAGGGACCAGAAATCCCACATCGCGGTCGGCGATCGCATATTGGTACGCGGGTGTCGTTTCTGGGTATGGATAAAATCAGGGAATTTCAACGGGTCACGCACGAAGAAGACCGGCGTGTTATTCCCAACCATATCCCAGTTGCCTTCTTCAGTATAAAATTTGAGAGCGAAACCGCGCACGTCCCTCTCGGCATCAGCGGCCCCCAATTCACCGGCGACGGTGGAAAAACGGGCAATCATCGGCGTCTGCTTGCCAACCTTGGAGAAAATATTTGCCCGAGTATATTTGGTGATGTCATGGGTTACGGTGAACGTTCCATGGGCGCCCCAGCCTTTCGCATGCACGACCCGTTCCGGGATACGTTCACGGTTCTGATGAGCCAGCTTTTCAAGAAGCTGATAATCCTGCATGAGCAGCGGCCCACGCGGGCCCGCGGACAGCGAATTCTGGTTATCAGAAATCGGCGCACCGGCCGACGTGGTCATGGTTTTTTTCTGCGACATCATCTTCCTCCGTGATTGTATCAATAGCAGCGTATGTATAATAATTAGAATTATTATAATTTTAGTCAAGGGCTATTTACAGACACATGATTCCCTGAGTGAGCCCTTCAGATTTCATGGGAGCCTGTCTTCGAGCTAGCGCAGAGGACGCGCGTTTCAACGCCCATCAGATATGTTTCGCAGCGCCCGTTAGGACTGCTCTGTTCTGGCTGCACTTGCTGATCGATCCTTTGGAAGAAGGGCGCAGCGATAACCGCCGGTGGACCAACAGATCCCACTTTAACTTGCCGCATTGGGAAAAGAGAGCCCCCCATTTCCCGCACATCCGAACTGGCGGAAATGTGAAGTTGCATACGCTTGACCGATGAGCGATTTTCGCAAATGATCTATCTCTCATATTCACCGGCCGGGGTGCTTGCATGCGGTGCAGAATAATATGCCTTTTTCTGATACTCATATCTCCTCCGGCCATTCCAGCGGCGGCACAGGAGAAGATTGAGGTCGGGCTGGAGCTGGTCCTCCTGGCGGATGCAACCGGCTCCATTGATAATGCGGAAATCATGTTTCAGCGGGAAGGTTACGCCAGGGCGATCACCAATACGGATGTGATATCCGCGATCACCTCCTCAATCTATGGCAAAATTGCCGTCACCTATGTGGAATGGGGAGATTCCGCCTCACAGGATGTGGTGGTCGGCTGGCAGGTCATTGACGGGCCGGAAAGCGCCGCGAAATTTGCCCGCGATCTGATGGGTCCGCCCCGCCGGGCGCAGGGCTTCAACGCCATCGGTTCGGCCCTCCTTTTCGCCAAGGATTTAATCGACAAAAATGATATCTGGAGTTTCCGGAGGGTCATCGACATCTCCGCTGACAGTGCCAACAACTGGAGCGGCCCGCCCATTGATGTTGCCCGCCAGCAGGTGATCGACGCAGACATTACCATCAATGGCCTGGCAGTGCTGTGTCGCCACTGCTCCGGCCGGCCCAACAATTATGATCTGGAAAGTGCTTTTCAGGAATTGATTATCGGCGGCAATGGCGCCTTTGTCATTACGGCGGACAGCCCTGACACATTCTCCGAGGCTGTACGCAAAAAGCTGATCATGGAAATTGCCGATTATCCCGGAGCCGTGCGGGTCGACTGATCCGTTGTTCCTCCTCATGCGGCAAGTCCCGCAAAAGCATTGCAATATGGCGCAAATCGGGCGTTTAGCCGTTCACGAGCAATTGACATCATTTTGCATCTGTTTAAGCTATAATTTAAATCAATGGTCCAAATTTGACCCTAATTTGAGAATAACTATATGCGTCGAGGAACTTTCCGCGGGCTTCTGGTGGTATTGGTAATTGCCATTGCCGGTGGCACTTATTACTTTTTCAACCAGAATGGCGGTTTTCTGNCGGANGAGAAGGAAGCCAGNGCTTCCGCNCCNCCGCCGGAACGGACCTATGTGGTGGAAGCCTCCCCCGTTGTTGTCGAGACAATTACCGAAACAATCAGCGCCGTGGGNACANTGCGGGCNAATGANTCGGTTGTGATTGCTCCGGAAATCGCCGGTCGTATTTCCGCNCTCCCCTTTACNGAAGGNGANGNGGTGAAGCGTGGCGACATCATTGCCAAACTTGATGANGACATCCTGCAAGCGGAACTCACCAAAGCCTANTCTGANNTGACGCTTGCGGAATCCAANCGTAACCGCGCCATGACNCTNGCAAAACAAGGAACNGGCACGCAGCGGGCCAAGGATGAAGCCATGGCGGCNTATGATGTGGCGCAGGCGAATGTCGCCCTTGCCAAAAGCCGCCTTTCCAAGGCAACCATCCGTTCCCCGCTAACCGGNAAANTCGGCATTCGNTCCGTCAGTANCGGTCTGTATGTCAGNCCNGGCGACCGCATTGTTGAAGTNGCGGAAGTTGACCCCATCAAAGTTGANTTCNGGGTNCCNGAGCTGGCGCTGCGCAANATNAGCGTCGGACAGTCGATNATNGTGACCGTGGATGCGTTTCCCGGNCGCAGNTTTGAAGGCAAGATTTATGTNATCGACCCGATTGTTGACGCCAATGGCCGGGCCATTCGGCTGCAGGCGCAGATACCCAACAAGGACGGTACGCTGCTGCCCGGNCTTTTCGCNCGNATCCAGATTGTCACCGATCAGCGGGAGAATGCGGTGATCATCCCCGAAGCCTCNGTCTTTGCAAACGGAACGTCCCGCTTCGTCTATCGCCTNGAGGATGGGCGCGCNGTACTGACCGAAGTCAAGCTTGGCCTTCGCCAGCCTGGNCGGGTCGAGATTATTGANGGCCTNAAGCCGNAAGCCATGATCGTAACCGCCGGACATCAGAAAATCAGGGACGGNAACCGCATTTCCNTCCTTAACCGCGAACAGGGAGCCTGACATGGGATTCCTTGAGTTCTTCATCCGCCGTCCGGTCTTTGCNACGGTGATGAGTCTCATTATCATCATGATNGGCATCGTGTCCTATAGCCGTCTGTCGGTNCGCGAATATCCGAATATTGATGAACCCATTGTTTCCGTCCGCACNGANTATCTTGGCGCCAGCGCCGAAATCATNGAAAGCCAGGTAACGCAGGTNCTGGAAGGCTCCATCGCCGGGATCGAGGGNATTGAANTNCTNACCTCCAGCAGNGAAGCNGAANANAGCCGNATTACNGTNCGNTTCCGTCTNGGNACNGANCCNGATGTNGCNGCAAGCGANGTNCGNGACCGCGTCTCNCGCGTCCGCGGGCGATTGCCCACCGAAATCGAAGAGCCGATCATCGCCAAGGTCGAGGCNGACGCGCAGGCCGTTATTTATATTGCCTTTACCAGNGANCGNCACAGCGCCATTGAAATTTCCGACTATGCNGANCGTTACGTNCGCGATCANCTTCAGAATATCCCCGGCGTNGCNGAGGTTCGTATCTTCGGGGAACGACGATACGCCATGCGGATCTGGCTGGACCGCNCCCGGCTCGCCGCTTTCAATCTGACCGTCGCCGATGTGGAGGATGCCCTTCGNCAGCAGAATGTCGAGGTNCCNTCGGGACGGATCGAAAGTTATGACAGGGAATTTACCGTTCTTTCCCGTACNGGNCTTGTNACACCNGAGCANTTCCGGCGGGTCATTCTGAAAGATCTGGAAGGCTATTCCGTTCGCCTCGGCGATGTGGCCAAAGTGGAAATAGGCCCGCAGGATGAAAGNCGCATTACCCGNTTNAANGGAGAAAGCGCCGTTATACTTGGCATTGTCAANCAGGCCACNGCCAANCCGCTGGATGTCTCCAANGCCATGAANGAGGTGCTGCCGCAACTGACNCGCGACCTGCCACCTGGTATGAATGCCCGAATATCCTACGATANATCAATTTTTATCGACCGGTCGATTGATGCTGTTTATATGACCATTGCCGANGCGGTGGCNCTGGTTGTCTTTTTNATCTTCCTATTCTTGAGNACTTTCCGCGCAACCATNATCCCGCTTGTCACNATCCCCGTCTCGCTNATCGGCGGCTTNGCCTTAATGAGCCTGATGGGNTTTTCCATCAACACCCTGACCCTGCTTGCCATGGTGCTGGCGATTGGCCTGGTTGTCGATGANGCCATTGTTGTCCTTGAAAATATCCACCGCCATATTGAAGAGGGCATGAAACCCTTTCATGCCGCCGTGAAAGGCATACGCGAAATTTCNAGCGCCGTNGTCGCCATGACCCTGACGCTTGCCGCCGTTTATGCGCCTGTTGCCTTCGCACCGGGGCGNACCGGCAAGCTGTTTGCGGAATTTGCGCTGACGCTCGCGGGCGCCGTGCTTGTCTCCGGGCTNGTNGCNCTGACACTGAGCCCCATGATGTGTTCCGTCCTGNTGCGNNNTCACGAAAAGCANGGNAAAATCTACAATGCCTTCGAACGGTTNTTCAACTCGATGAACAACGGCTATCGCCGCCTGCTNNTNGCCTCNCTCAANGTCCGCCCNCTGNTCATCCTCATGGTNCTGGCTGTGGCCGGTTCCTGTNATTTCCTCCTCACCAACCTGAAATCGGANCTTGCGCCGATTGAGGATCGGGGCGTGATCTTCACCGCAGGCACCGCCCCNGAAGGNTCAACNATNGATTTCACCGGTCANTATATAGACGATTTTGAAAAGCTGCTCACNTCCATTCCGGAAATCCAACANGCNTTCATNATTGCCGGATCGCGGGATGTCAATGAGCTGATTTCCTTTTCNCAGCTCACGCCGTGGGAAGAACGCAGCCGCACCCAGGATGAAATACTCCGTGAATTGCAGCCGCAACTCTCTAAAATTACNGGGGTTCGCGCCTTTGGCAATAATCCCGGNTCTTTCGGNCAGAGCGCGCGNAGCAAGCCNATCGAATTTGTGATCCAGACCTCCGAAAGCTATCCCCAGCTTGAAGAATATGTGAANCAGATNATGGAANAAGCCGAGAAATATCCCGGCATCATCAATCTTGATAGTGACCTNCGCCTCAANACNCCNCAAATCGAGGTCGAACTTGANCGNGAGCGTGTCGCGGATACNCGAGCCGGNGTCCTGACCGTTGGCAGGACACTCGAAACNCTGCTTGGTGGNCGGCAGGTGACGCGCTTCAACCANAATGGCGANCAATATGAAGTNATTGTCCAGGTNGCNCCGGANGANCGNCGCACCCCCAATGANCTCAANGACATCTATGTCCGGGGNCAGAATGGCGCGATGATCCAGCTTTCCAATCTGGTNAAGGTGNATGAAACTGTCGCCCCGAAGGAACTGAACCGCTTCAACCANTTCCGCGCCGCAACCATCACCGGNAATATTACNCCCGGCTACTCNCTNGGTGAGGCGCTTGATTANATGGAGACAACGGCNCGGGANATNCTCCCCTCCTCCGCCCGCTATGATTTNGCCGGAGAGTCCCGCGAATTCAAGGAAGCAGGCAACAGNTTGNTNTTTGTTTTCCTNCTGGCGCTGGTTTTCATCTTCCTTGTGCTGTCGGCGCAGTTCGAAAGTTTCGCCGACCCNCTGGTCATCATGCTGACAGTGCCNCTCTGTATGGCNGGGGCGTTATTGGCCCTCAACCTCACGGGAGGNACNCTCAATATCTATAGCCAGATCGGCCTTGTNACNCTGATCGGGCTGATCAGCAAACATGGTATTCTTATCGTNGAATTNGCCAACAGCCTTCAGGANGAAGGCCGCAGCCTGAAGGAAGCAATTATTGAAGCNTCCGTTCTGCGGCTCCGCCCCATTCTGATGACGACCAGCGCNATGGTGGCNGGCGCCATCCCNCTTGCCACNGCCGTTGGNGCCGGNGCCCAGAGCCGNCAGGAAATNGGCCTTGTGATCGTCGGCGGCATGACCTTCGGAACNCTNCTGACGCTGTTTGTCGTTCCGACCGCCTATACCTTCCTNGCGCGCGACCGCTCAAAATCACGGGCGNACGACNCTGTNGGCGGATCTGTCCCGGCTCAATCCCCCGCGGAATAACGCCCNNTCATNCGGCN
This sequence comes from Sneathiella sp., assembly GCF_002694385.1. Classification (GTDB taxonomy): domain Bacteria; phylum Pseudomonadota; class Alphaproteobacteria; order Sneathiellales; family Sneathiellaceae; genus Sneathiella. The sequence goes on along the minus strand of NZ_NZMB01000021.1, from coordinate 6,733 downwards.
ATAATCCTGGGCCTNTCCGCNGGNCTCATNNNNACCNGCATTCCTTATGGGGGANCAAACCCTGTCCTTTAACGGCGAAGGAACNGNAGNTCCGCGNTNTTNTCACACGCTGANTATACGCCGCTTTCTGCTTATGCCGCCAAGGGTGACGATGGCCGCGGCGGCGATCAGGCAGANGATTCCGGCCAAGAAGAAGGCNGGCAGATACGTGTCATATACCGTCCGCGTTGCNCCCGCCCCCCAGGCGGCAAGAGCNGCGCCCAGTTGATGACCGGCGAACACCCAACCAAAGACGATATTTGCCCGCTCTCCGAAATGCTCAGCCGCCAGCTTAACCGTTGGCGGCACGGTCGCCACCCAGTCAAGGCCGTAAAATATTGCGAAGATGGACAGGGCATAAAGACTGAAATCGCTAAAAGGCAGCCAGATCAGGGAAAGACCGCGCAGCCCGTAATACCAGAACAGAAGCCAACGATTGTCGAACCGGTCCGACAGCCAGCCCGAGCCGACGGTCCCTGCGAAATCGAAAAGGCCAATAACAGCCAGCACCCCCGCCGCCGTCACCGCCGCAAGGCCGAAATCACCGCAAAGCGGAATAAAATGGGTCTGTATCAACCCGTTGGTCGACATACCGCAAATGAAAAAGGTACCGAACAGCAGCCAGAACATGCGTGTTCCGGCCGCATCGCGCAGCGTCACAATCGGGGACGCCAGCATCGCAAGCAGGCTCTGCTGCGGTGGGGCGGGAACAACAGCCATCTCGCCATAAGGAGCAAGCCCCAGATCAGACGGCCGATTACGCATCAGCATAAGAGCCGCAATGGCTGCCACAAACAACGCCACAAGGGAGACTGATAAAGCCGCCCGCCAACCCACCGCCTCCGTCAACGCCGCCATTACGGGAAGGAAGACAAGCTGGCCCGTCGCGGTGCTTGCCGTCAGCAGCCCAATGACCAATCCGCGCCGGTTGACAAACCACCGGGTCGCCACGGTCGCCCCCAGAACCATCGCGGTAAGACCGGTCCCGAGCCCGACCACAACGCCCATTAACAGGGTCAACTGCCACAACTCCGTCATCCAGAGCGCGCCGAATATTCCGGCACCGATCAGCGTTTGGGATAAGAGGATAACGGGCCTCAGGCCAAATCTGTTCATGAATGCCGCGGCAAACGGGCCCATCATTCCGAACAGCAGCAGACGAACCGCAAAGGCGGCGGAGATTTCCGCATTGCTCCATCCAAACTCGGATTCCAGCGGACCGATCAGAACGCCCGGTATGCCGACGGCTCCCGCCGTTACCAGCATCGTCAGAAAACTGACGGCAACGACAATCCAGCCATAGTGAATGCCGCGTCTTGTCAGCCGATCGGAAAAGAGCTGTGACAGGGAAAATCCGTTTGCCTGCATGGAGAGAACCATTTCTTGATGAGGAGGTCGTATTTATATTATATACATAATCTAAAATACAGGCGCAATTGCAATTATTACCTGCAGGCGGCCGTCCCGCGGCACAATAAAGCATGGAGAGAGAAATTGAAGATCAGAAGCGGATCAATCTTTCAGCAGTTCATCGGCGGTTGCGGTCAGGATTGTTTCCGCCAATGCCGGATCCTGTGCCACTCGCGATAAAATCAACCCGCCAACCATTGCGGAAAAGGTCGCAATCGCCCTGTTACGCGTTTCTTTATCCGGCTCCGCTGTCATTACCCCCTCGACCAGTTCAAGGTAACGTTCCAACTCATCGGAGAATATTTCTTTCAGAGCCTCATCACCGCTCCGTGAAACTTCTGGCGACAAAGCGGCAAATGCACAGCCTTCCGCAATATTCTCGCAATGCCCGCGTGACAGATAGCTTGCCACCAGAACCGCAAAAGGATCGGACGTTGCCCGCGCCACGCGATTGGTCAACCTCTGCCGTGAGGTTGTTAGCGCCCGCGCCATCGCCTCTCTCACAAGATCGTCGCGCGATCCAAACTTCTTGTAAAAGCCGCCGTGCGTCAGCCCGACCGCCTGCATCAAGTCTGCAACGGCAACACCCCGCACGCCATGTTCACGAAAGGACCGACCTGCCGCTTCAACTACAGCCTGCCGGTTTGCCTCTGACTGGGCTTTAGAGACTTTCAAAATGCACCTCCATAGTATTTTATATTATATTAATAATCATAAAATTGAAATCAAAAAATCCATTCCAATCAACCGAGCAAAGGAACCCCATCCTGAAAAATCAGCATGACAGCGGACGGAATTGCATCGCAAAACGCTCAATAGTCACATTGTCCGCTTCCTTTCGCGACCGATATGGCAAGGATAGGCGTTGACGCCACCGCCCCCCATGGCTAACATTTATGCAATGCCGATCACAGAAGACAGCAACCAAAGGAAGTAATTCAGGAATAGCCGCCGTATGCCGGAGCCGACGTTACAGGAGTTCCGCAGATGGCATTCACGCAAACATACACCTCTGGCAGTATTGGCAGGCCCAACAACCCGCCATTCATAGCCTTCCGGAACGCAGGTTCCCAGATAAGGCCCGTGCCGTCACAATTCAAAAGACCAGAGGTTGGCCACTATCCGTTGCATCACAGTCCGTCGTCTGTCGAAACGGAGGAACAAGCAGAAAGAACTGCCATTTCAGATCGCGAGATAGGATATCTCGCATGGTTTAACCCAGAGTCAGGAACGATCCCATGATGTCTATGCGAATACTAACTGGCGCGATATTTGTCTTTGCGTCCCTCACCGCCTCCGCCAATGCCGAGGTCGTGGTGTCCTCCAAGATCGATACGGAAGGGGGCGTTATTGGCAACATTATACAGCTTGTTCTGAACGCCAATGATATCGAAACCACGGACCGCATACAGCTTGGCGCGACACCGGTCGTACGGCAGGCCATCACGGCTGGCGAAATTGATATCTATCCCGAATACACCGGCAATGGCGCTTTCTTCTTCGACAAGGCGGATGACGCCGGATGGAAGGACGCGGCCAAGGGCTATGAGATGGTGAAAAAACTGGACTATGAGGCCAACAAGATCGTCTGGCTCTCTCCGGCACCGGCCAACAATACCTGGGGCATGGCCATGCGCAAGGATGTTGCCGAACAGAACAAGCTTGTCACCCTGACGGATTTTGGCAGCTATGTCTCCGGGGGCGGTGAGGTCGTGCTGGCAGCCTCGTCAGAGTTCATTAACTCCGCCGGTGCCCTTCCCGCTTTCCAGGAGGCCTACAGCTTTACCTTGTCGCCTGACCAGCTCATCACCCTTTCGGGCGGTGATACGGCGGCCACGATTGCCGCTGCCGCCAACCAGACCAACGGCGCCAACACTGCCATGGTCTATGGCACGGATGGCGGCATTGCGGCTTCCGGCCTGGTTGTCCTGCAAGATGACAAGGGAGTACAGCCGGTTTATCAGCCTGCCCCGATCATTCGCGAAGCCGTGCTGAAAGAATATCCCCAGATCGCGGATCTGCTCGAACCGGTCTTTGCCAAGCTGGACCTTGTTACCCTGCAGGAGTTGAATGGCCGCGTGCAGGTTGGCGGTGAACCGGCCAAAGCCGTGGCGGAGGATTTTCTGAAACAAAGCGGCTTTCTCAAGTAACTAAAACCTCGCGCACTGTCCCGGGGGCGCATTCAAGTGCCCCCGGACACCCCGTTATATGAGGGCGGATGGGCATCAAATTCGACAAGCTCGGCTGCGTGATCTTCGCGATTGCCATCTTCGGCCTTCTGGCAGAACCCTTTGCAACTTTCCGCGCCAATCGCATCGTTCAGGGAGAGGGACGCTTCCTTCTTGAGGCCCTGCCCCCGGCAGAGGGCTATCTTCTCTTCGCTATCATCCTTATCGCTGCGCTGGTGGCACTTTTCAAAACACCGCTGCTACTGCGATCTGCCGCCAGCATCCTGGCGCTTGCTTCACTCGCCTTCCTGATCGGTCAGGCAGGAGATTTTCTGACCCCGGCCGGGAATAGCTATGCCCGCATCTCTCCGGCGGCGGGCTTCTGGCTGCTATTGTTCGCCTTTGCGCTGCTGCTTGCCGATGTTCTCTCTCGTCTCGCGTTATCGCCTTGGGCAAAGGTCCTTACGCTTGGCATTGCCGCCGCGTCTATCGGCACCCTGTTGATGACAGGTAGCTGGGACAGCCTCTCGCTCCTCCGGGAGTATGGTAGCCGGGCGGACAGCTTCTGGACGGAGGGCAGAACTCATATCATCCTTGCCCTCGGCTCTCTTGTCGCGGCGGTCATTGTCGGGGTTCCGCTCGGCATTCTCTGCTACCGTGTCCAGTCAATCCGAAGCTCCGTTCTCAGCGTCCTCAATATCGTCCAGACAATTCCGTCCATTGCCCTTTTCGGCTTGCTTATCGCCCCGCTCGGCTGGATTGCGCTCAACATCCCTGCGGCCCATGCCATCGGCATTCGCGGGATCGGCGCGGCGCCCGCTTTTACCGCGCTCTTTCTCTATTCACTCCTGCCCGTGACGGCGAACACCGTGACCGGGCTTGCCGGTGTGCCGCAGGCAACACGCGACGCCGCCCGGGGCATGGGCATGACAGGCTGGCAACGGCTGCGCGGCATTGAATTTCCGCTGGCCCTCCCAGTTATCCTGACCGGCATCCGCATTGTTCTTGTCCAGAATATCGGCCTTGCCACCATTGCCGCGCTGATTGGCGGGGGCGGCTTCGGCGTCTTCGTTTTTCAGGGCGTCGGGCAAACGGCGATGGATCTTGTCCTTTTAGGCGCGCTTCCGACAGTGGGTCTGGCCTTCGCCGCCGCCGTCATACTGGACGCCCTCATAGAAATGACCCGCATCAGACGCAGCAAGGTAACCGCCCGATGATCGAGATTGAAAACCTCACCAAACGCTATAACGGCAAGGCTGCTGTGGATAATGTCTCCATGACGTTGGAGGCCCATACGGTGACGGCCATTGTCGGCACCTCCGGGTCCGGCAAAACAACCCTGCTGCGCATGATCAACCGCCTGGAAGAACCGAGCGAAGGACGTATCCTGATTGATAGCGTCGACAATCGCACTGTACAGGGGTATGAGCTCCGCCGCCGGATCGGCTATGCCATTCAGGGCTATGGTCTGTTTCCCCATCGCACGGTCGCGCAAAATATAGCCACGGTTCCCGTCCTTCTTGGCTGGGAGGCCGCCCGCATCAAAAGGCGCGTTGAGGAGCTGCTGACGCTTTTCCAGCTCGACCCCTCGCTTTATGGCCCGCGCTATCCGCATGAGCTGTCTGGCGGACAGCAGCAGCGCGTTGGCGTCGCCCGCGGCCTGGCGGCGGAGCCGAATATCCTCCTGATGGATGAGCCCTTCGGCGCGCTCGACGCCATTATCCGCACCAAGGCACGGGAGGATCTGCTGGACATCCAGAAGCAGCTCGGCATCACCATCATCCTTGTCACCCACGACATTGAAGAAGCTATTCAGCTCGGACATATGATTGCCGTGATGGATGCGGGCAAGCTGGTGCAGCATGCCACGCCGGCCGATATTTTGACGAAACCCGCAAATGCCTTTGTCGAAGAGCTTGTCGGATCGGCGGAGCGGCCCTTCCGCCTCCTCTCTCTGGAAAGCGTCCGCGATGCTGTTGAGCCCGGCGATGTCGATGGACCGCCGGTGCCGCTGGATATCAGCAAGCGCGATGCGCTGGGCGAAATGTTATGGTCCGGCCGCACCACACTCCCGGTTCAGAACAAGGATGGAACATCGGCGGGGCATGTTACCCTCGATGCCCTTGCCAGACGGGCCAGCCGTCCGGTATGAGGCATTTCATCCCGACATTGCTCCGGCTTTTGCTGCTGACGCTTTTCCTGACTTTCGTCATTCACCCGGCCTGGTATGAGCCGTTGCTGCGTCCCCTTGCCCCAAGCGGCGCACCGGTTATCTATGACCGGGGCAGCCTTCTGACGTTGACCCTCCTGCATCTGCGCACTGTCGGGATCGCAACTGTCGCTGCGACCATTATCGCTCTCGGCCTTGCCATCCTCGTGACCCGCCCGTTTGGCAGAGAGTTTCTGCCCCTCTCCCGCTCGCTGGTGAATATCGGCCAGACGTTTCCACCTGTTGCCGTGCTCGCGCTCGCGGTTCCTGCGTTCGGATTTGGTGAAAAGCCAACATTGATCGCGCTTTTTTTATATGGGTTACTGCCGATTTTTGAGAATTCGCTGACGGGTTTTCTGACTCTGCCCTCCAATGTGACGGAAGCGGCCCGCGGTGTTGGCATGACGGGCTTTCAGCGGCTGCTGCGGGTTGAGCTGCCGCTTTGCATCCCTGTTATCCTTGGCGGCATCAAGCTCACGGCCGTGATCGGGCTATCGACGGCCACCATAGGTTCCACCGTTGCGGCGCGAACGCTGGGAGAGGTGATTATAGCCGGGCTGACATCGAACAATCTTTCTTTTGTGTTGCAGGGGGGATTGATTGTGTCGGCCCTGGCGGTTTTGATTTATGACGGCCTGAGCTTGCTGGAGCGGGTGTCTGCGCGCCGGATTGACCGGAGTTGAAGCGCGCGCCTATTTGAGTGTGGAGGACAAGGAGCCCTTTTTGCGTGCATCTGCTCTGCTTCCGGAGTTGATTTGTTGGAGAGGTTCGTTAACGCAGAAACGCCGCCAAGTTATTGACCTGGCGGCGTTTAATTTGGTTGCGGGGAGAGGATTTGAACCTCTGACCTTCAGGTTATGAGCCTGACGAGCTACCGGGCTGCTCCACCCCGCGGTAATTCTGTTTT
>NZ_NZMB01000020.1 GCF_002694385.1 Sneathiella sp. | reverse complement strand
TTTCTGCGTTAACGGCCCTCTCCAACAAATCAACTCCGGAAGCAGAGCAGATGCACGCAAAAAGGGCTCCTTGTCCTCCACACTCAAATAGGCCCGCGCCTTAACTCCGGCCAATCCGGCGCGCAGAAACCCGCTCCAGCAAGCTCAGGCCGTCATAAATCAAAACCGCCAGGGCCGACACAATCAATCCCCCCTGCAACACAAAAGATAGATTGTTCGATGTCAGCCCGGCTATTGATGCCGGGATGTGACAGGGAGGGCGATGGCCGCATGACATGTGGGTATGGGATGACCAGGCCATGGGGCTGGTCATCTGTCGTCGTTATCAATGACAGGGGAATAGTCGGAGCGGCGTTAGGAGACGCAGAAACTGCCGGCAATATCCGCCTTGTATTGATTTCCGCGCCGGGGATAACCATCCTCAACCGCATCAAAGCTGAACGTACCGCGTAATTGCGCGCCCGTCTCCAGCAGTTGGACGGACCCCATGGTGCGGTTCCGGCCATAATCGAAGTTGCTGCGGAAGTTGGCATATTCCCGGCCGCGATACACATCCAATGTCCCAACGGCGCCATTTTCAAGGCCGGGGACTGTATTATCGTCCATGACAGATAGGTTAGCCGGCGCGGAAGCGTTGCCCGGAATGAGGATTTGCGCGACAATCCGGCTGGCATTGCCGACGCTCCCCACACTTTCAAGCCGCACGGCCCGCCCGCCTTTTGCGGGATGGACGGAGGCCTGCACCGCAATCCGGCTGCCGCTTGGCAGGGAAAGCTGCAGGAAGGAATGCTGCACTGACCCGATGGATAATGTGTTTTCACAGGCCCCTGCCACCTGCCCGGGCAGGGAAAGGGGCGTGGTGGCGGTCGCGGCGGGCCCGGATGATGCGGGCGGGGACGCCGAGGAAACAGGCGATGACGCGGGCGGCATGACGGGCGTGAGGGGCGATGCCATCTGGCGCTGCGTTGCGGCGTGATTTTGCAAGGCATCGCGCGCGGTATCAATGCCGCCTGCCTTGCCATCACTTAGAATATCTGCCGCCATGCCGGCACCCATGGTGAGGGATTCGGCGCCCATGCCCTGACCGGCGCCATAGGCCGTTATAGCGGCCGCCCCGCCGAGGGCAATCATCTTCGCGAAACTGTTATCTGATGCATTATCCTGCTGCCGTTGCCGGACCTGTGCCATGCGCTGCTCTTGCTCATAACGCCAGACCTCCGTCTGAACCGCCAGGTTTTCTTTGCCTGAGTTTTGTTTTGGCGTTTCCCCTGTCGCGAGGCGCGCGTCTTCATCCGCGCCATTGTCAATCAGACCTTCGACAATATCGAAAGAAGCCTTATCATAGGCGACATGCAGGGGCGTCTGGTCAAAAGCCGCGAGATTGCCGGTGGCGTTCCACCAGCTCGGCATCACGCGCCAGTTTGCCCGGGCATCCATATAGGCCCCGGCCGCGATCAGAAGCTCCAGCGATTCCCGGTATCCTTCGTTGTAGGTATAATAAGTGCGCCAGTCCGGACGCCATAGCTCGCCAGTAACCCATGCCTTACCAATTGTCTGCTGACCGATGGCGATTGCTCCTGAGGAAGCCCCGACTGCGCCGGAAGCGCCACGGCCAGCGCCGCCCACGGGGCCGGACGGTGTGAGACGGGTATCATAGAGCTGCCCCTGCCGCTCGATCCGGACAGACAGCGGAACCCCGGGAGAGGCGCGGACAATGTCGACAAAATCCTTGAAAGAATTGATGGACTGGCCGTTAATGGCCCGGATCACATCGCCCGCCTGAAGACCGGCCTGCGCCCCCGGGGCACCCGGCACCACGCCGCCGATCAGCGGTTGCAGGTCTTTTTGGTCGTATTTCATGTCCCGTACCCCGTTGGCCGCAACGATATGCAGCGGCGTCACGCCTGCCTGACCGATACCGGGGCCGAGATACAGGCGCCCGCCTGCCGGGGCGGCAACGGGCTCAACCGCGGCGCTGCCGGTATTCGGGTCTATCCCCTGATCCAGCAGCCAGGCAATGGCCTCCGCATGTCCGAATTGCGCGACGCGGTGCAGGGGAAACATCCCGTCAACGCCCATGGCATCCGGCCGGGCGCCCATTTCCACAAGCCGCTGCATGAGAGCCACTTCGCCGAAACGGGCTGCCGCGTGAAAGGTGCCATCCAGAAGCTCCTGATCCGTTTTCGCCCCATGGCGGAGCATGAGATCAACGGCTTCGGGGCTGCGGACGAGGGCGAACACCGGAAACAGCGTTGAGGGCACGTCATAGACTGACCAGGGCCCTTTCAGGACGCAACGCCCCGTGGTCTTTTCCGTCTCGTTACACCATCCGCCGAGCAGAAAGGAATATGCTGTCAGCGGACCGCCATCTTCCCATACCTTGTCCGTAACCGGTGCCCGGGTCTCTTTTTCGTATTCAATAAATCTGGTTTGCCGGATGAACTCCCAACTCAACCCGCGGTTCGGATCCGCCCCGCCGTTCAGCGCTTCCGCTACAAGATCGGTCCGGTCCGAGACCAGGCCGTAAACCAGCGCTTCGAACAATTTATCCGGATTTTCGCTGGTCTTGACCTGCTGGCGTTGGCTTTGCGGATCAAGGCGGCTGAAGTCACCAAAGGAGCCGCTGCTCGTCACTACTGGGGTGAAACATCCGCCAAGCGATAACAGGCTGGCGATAACGGCGGCGCGCAGGATGCTGACACGGTTTAGAAGGCTGATCTGCATAAATACGGACTCCGGACTTTTTTTGGCGATGTGAGCCGTTGTGACATTATTGTCAGTTTTTTGCAGGAATGTCAGTTACACGCGATCAGACGCCGCCTTGCCATTATATTCAGCGCCCGGATGGCGCTGTGGGCAATTTTCCTGATATTTCCCGAATTTCTCCCATAACTGTTTTTAATATTCGCTGTATAGGCTTTATACTGTAAATATAGGATGAAATTTTACTTAATTTACCAATTTTTTCGCCAGTATTACGTAATTTTTACCGAATCCTGGCAGATATTCCGTCCCTTCTTGGATTTAACATTTTATCCGCCGTCCATGGCTGCGCATAGGATGCTGGATTATTCGTTGCGCGCCGCCTATCCTGCGGCGATAAACTGAAAACTCCCGATACGCTGCGAGGAAAAAATGCAAAAACCGGACGCCTTTCATCAACATGAAGCCCTGCATATGGCGCTGTTCCTCGCCGAAAGCGTCGAAAGCCAGTTGATGGAAAATGCCTTCGTCAGGGATCATCCGGACTGCCGTAAACTGGCGGAAGCGGCCAATGATACGCTATTTAATCTCTATCAGCTTATCGGTTCTATCGATCGAAGCTGAGGCGGACCGCGGGGCATCCCGGCGCAAGAATGCGACCAGGGGTATAGGCGCGGTGGCCGGGACGGGCTATGATGGCCGGGAGCGCAGGACAGGGACGGGCCCAGATAGCAGAATATGAAAATACTGATCATCGAAGATGATGCGAAAATCCGCGATTATATCCACAAGGGGCTGCGGGAGGCCGGGCATACGGCCGATGCGGCGGAAGATGGTGAAACCGGGCAGCATCTGGCGCTGACGGAAAAATACGATGTGCTGATTGTCGATCGCATGCTGCCCAAAATCGACGGGCTGACGCTTGTCAAGACATTGCGCGGCAGCGGCAACCTCGTGGGGGTTCTTATCCTCAGTTCCCTCGGTGATGTAGATGACCGGGTGACGGGCCTGCGCGCCGGGGGCGATGATTATCTGGTCAAGCCCTTTGCCTTTGTCGAGCTGCTGGCCCGGGTCGAGGCGCTTGGCAAGCGGATGGCCGCGCCGGGGGCGAAGCAGACGACCCATCTCAAAGCGGGAGATCTGGAAATGGACCTGCTGAGCCGCAAGGTCAGGCGCGGCGGCAAGGTGGTGGAGCTACAGGCGCGGGAATTCCGGCTGCTGGAATATCTGCTGAAATTCAAGGGGCAGCTTGTTACCCGGACAATGCTGCTTGAAGGGGTGTGGGACTATCATTTCGATCCGCAAAGCAGCGTGATTGATGTGCATATCAGCCGCCTGCGCAAAAAGCTCGGCGATACGGACAGCCGCCTGATCAAGACGGTACGCGGCGCCGGATATATCATCGAAGACGGATTTTAGGAGCCGCCGATGCAGACGGACCCGCGGCCCCGCCGATATCTCGAAAGTTCCAGCTTCAAGATGGCGTTGCTGTTCACCATCCTGCTGAGCCTGTCAGCGGCCATACTCGGCTATTTCCTCATTGACCTTGGCAAGCGCGATTTCCTGCGCGAAAGTGAGGCCGCCATCGACATCGAGATCAGCATGATGACGACGCTGGCGGATACCGGGCCGGACAACCTCATTCCCTATCTGACGATGCGTGCCTCCGCCGATCCCGTTGTGCGTTTCCGCTATGAAAGTGCCACGGGTGAACGGCTGGCCGGGACAATCGACACGCTGCCCGAAAGACCGGATCGCATAACCGAGGGGGTGCTGCGCTTTCCCCTGGAGACAGAAGCGGGACCGCAGGACTTCGCCGCTAAAATTCATACCTTTGCTGACGGATCGCGCGTGATCGTGGCGCGCAATGTCCATGATCTGATCGCCAGCTATGATCAGCTCCGGCAGCTCAGCGCGCTGATCATGATCCTGATGCTGGCGGTCATCGTGGTCAGCTTCGCCATCAGCTATTTTGTTGTCAGCCGTATCAACCGGATTGCCGCCATCGCGCGCAATATCGTGGAGACGGGCGATCTGTCGCAGCGGCTGTCCATCGACAGTGAATGGGATGACCTCAGCAATCTCTCACAGGTACTGAACGGCTTTCTTGAGCGGATCGAGAGCCTGATGCGCGGTATCCGGGAGGTCAGCAATAATATCGCCCATGATCTGCGAACGCCGTTGAGCGGCCTTCGCAGCGATATCGAGGCGCTGAAAAACCAGCCAGTTGACGAACAGAAGATAGACGCCCTGCTGGTCGAGGCGGATCGGATTCTCGGCATTTTTCACGCGCTGCTGCGCATCACCAATATCGAGCAGGGCCGCCGCGCCGAATATTTTCGCGAGGTTAACCTCAGCACCCTTCTGACCGATGTGGCGGATTTGTACGAACCACTGGCCGAGGAGCGGGGCCTCCGTCTTGAGACAGAGTTGCCGCCCCGGCTCCGGCTCCGGGGCGATGGCGACCTGCTGTTTCAGATGTTCGCCAATCTGCTGGATAACGCCATCAAATTTTCCCCCGCCGGAGGGGTAATCCGCCTCACGGCCGGGCTGGAAAAAGGCCGCATCACCACCTGTATCGAAGATCAGGGCAGCGGTATTGCGGAGAGTGAAAAGGCGGATGTGTTCAAGCATTTCTATCGCGGTGACAGCAGCCGCAGCACCCCCGGAAACGGCCTCGGCCTCAGCCTGGTGAAGGCGGTGGCCGAGTTGCATCAGGCGCGTATCCTGCTGGAGGATGCCGAGCCGGGCCTGCGCGTTCGCCTCATTTTCCAACCTTACCAATAATTAAGGATTGCGTAAGCTGAAGGCAAAGGCGCGGGGTTTATAAGCGTCATCACTAACAGCAGGACGACGCCTTGAGCAGCATTGAACGCAAGAAAATAGCAATTATCGGCACCGGGATTTCCGGCCTCGGCGCCGCGTCATTGCTGCATCCGCATCATGACATCACGGTGTATGAGAAAAATTCCTATGTCGGCGGGCACAGCCGGACCGTGACGGTGCCGGGGGAGGCGGGGGATATCCCCGTCGATACGGGATTCATCGTTTTCAACAATCGCAACTATCCGCTGCTGACACGCTTGTTTGCGCATCTGGAGGTGCCCGTCGCCCGGAGCGATATGTCCTTCGGGGTGAGTGTCGCGGGCGGCTGGCTGGAATATGGCACGCGCACGGCGGGCGGTCTGATCGCCCAGAAACGCAATCTGATCCGCCCTGCTTTCTGGCGGATGCTGCGTGATATTCTCACCTTCAACAGCAAGGCGCGAACCTATCTGGAGGCGGATCCCGATGTCACGCTGGGTGATTGCCTTGATGAGCTGGGCATGGGGCGGTGGTTCCGCGATTATTACCTGCTTGCCATGGGCGGCGCCATCTGGAGCACGCCGGTTGAGGATATGCTGGATTTTCCGGCGCAAAGCTTCATCCGTTTTTTCGACAATCATGGTCTGCTGACCGTTAATGACCATCCCGAATGGTCCACCGTCAAAGGCGGCAGCCGAGAATATGTCCGCCGCCTTATCGCTCCTTTTGAGAAAAATATCCGCCTTGACTGCGGCGTTAACGCCGTCCAGCGGGAGGAGGCAGGGGGCGGTGTCATTATATCGGACAGCCGCGAAGAAATGGCGCGTTATGATGAAGTTGTCTTCGCCTGCCATGCCGATCAGGCGCTGCGCCTGATGGCGGATGCAACAGGGCAAGAGCGGGATATCCTGTCCGCCTTCCGCTATCAGCCGAACCGCGCCGTGCTGCATGGCGACACGCGCTTTCTGCCGTCCCGCCGGGCGGCCTGGTCAAGCTGGGTTTATCTGTCCGATGAACGTGCCGATACGTCCCCCGCTGTATCGCTGAGTTACTGGATGAATAATCTGCAACCCCTGCCGACGGATCAGACGCTGATCGTCACCCTCAATCCGGGGCGGGAGCCGGATCCGGCGCAGGTTTATGATGATTTCCTCTTTGACCATCCCGTTTTCGACGCCGCCGCCCTGCGCGCGCAGAAGGCCATGCCGACCCTTCAGGGGCGCGACCGCTATCGTTTCTGCGGGGCCTGGCTGCGCTATGGTTTTCATGAGGATGCCCTCGCCAGCGCCGTCGCCATGGCGGAGGATATGGGGATACAGCCATCATGGTGACTAAGCCGCAAATCTATACCGCCACGGTCATGCACAAGCGGCTTTTCCCAAAGAAAAACGCCTTTTCCTATGGCGTTTATTATCTGGCCTTGCCGCTGCCCGCCGCGCCGGTGCCGGGCTGGCTCGCCAGCTTTCACGCCCGCGATGTGGGGCGGCGGGACGGCAGCGATCCGGAAGGCTGGGTTCGCGATATCCTGAACGATCACGGCCTCAATGAACAGACGGCGGAGATTGTCCTCGTCACCATGCCGCGCGTGCTCGGCTATGTGTTCAACCCGGTCAGCTTCTATCTTTGTCTCGATGGGGCGGCGACGCTTCGCGCCGTGCTGTGCGAGGTGCATAACACCTTCGGCGAACAGCACAGCTATCTCTGCGCTCATCCCGATCAGGCGCCGATCACGGGGGATAACTGGCTGGAGGCGGAGAAACTCTTCCATGTCTCGCCCTTTCTGGAGCGGAGCGGCCGTTACAGATTCCGCTTCGACCTGACCGGCGACACTCTCGATATCCGCATTGACTATCACGATGCGGAAGGAAAACGGCAGCTTGTCACCGCATTGAACGGGCGGTTTTCGCCCCTGACGCAAAGCACGCTTTCCCGCGCCTTCTGGCGGCATCCGCTTGTGACGTTGAAGGCTATCGGACTGATCCATTGGCAGGCCCTGCGGCTTTTCCTGCGCGGGATCCGCGTCCGGTCAAAACCGCCGCAGCAGGCGCAGAAGATCAGCGCAAGTCATGGCCTTGAAGCCACTGCCGCCGGTGCGGCGGCGGACAAGTCGGGGCGCGAGGGAAAGCACACAGGGGAGGACAAGCGCATTGCCTCATAATTTTGCTATCGCAAGGGGAACATCATGTTTGACCGCCAGGTAACAACCCGGTTTCTGCAAAGCCTTGAACATATCCGCCACGGCGCGCTGACCGTGACCCTGCCGGACGGCAAAATCCGGCATTTCGAAGGGCCGGAGCCGGGCGCGGAGGCGGTGCTGATCCTGCATGACTGGCGGGTCATTGGCGCGGCGCTCCGGCGCGGGGATATCGCCCTTGCGGAATGCTATCGCGACGGGCTTTGGGATTCGCCCGATCCGACCCGCCTGTTCGAATTCGGAATGCAGAATCAGGCCGCCCTCGATAGCTATATCTGCGGCGGGGCGTTTGGCCGCATTGCCGCGCGCATGGCTTATCTTTTCACCCGCAACACCGTGCGCGGCAGCAAGAAGAATATCCATGCCCATTATGATCTCGGCAATGAGTTCTACGCCCTCTGGCTGGATCAGACCATGACTTATTCCTCTGCGCTCTTTGATGAGGGGGAGGACACGCTCTTCGATGCCCAGCACCGCAAATATGACCGGATCATCGACCGTGTCGGACCGTCGGGCCGGCTGCTGGAAATCGGCTGCGGCTGGGGCGGGTTTGCCGAACGGGCTGTGCAGCGGGGTGATTATGATTTCAAGGGGCTGACCATCTCAAAGGCGCAGCATGAATTTGCCTCAAACCGCGTGGGCAAGGAGGCCGTCATCGCGCTTGAGGATTACCGATACCAGAAAGGCCGCTATGACCAGATTGTCTCCATCGAAATGTTCGAGGCGGTGGGCGAGAAATTCTGGCCGCTTTACTTTGACAAGCTGAAGTCGCTGCTGGCGGGCAAGGGCAAGGCGCTTGTCCAGACCATCACCATCAGCGATGACGCCTTCGATCAGTATCGGCGGGGCGGGGATGCCATCCGCACCTTTATCTTTCCCGGGGGCATGCTGCCGTCGCCGGAAAAATTTCGCGCCGCGAGTGCGAAGGCCGGTTTGCAGGTGACGGATGCCTTCGCCTTCGGGCCCGATTATGCCCGCACTCTCACACATTGGCTGGACAATTTCGAAGCCCAGCTTGATGAGGTGCGCGCCCTTGGTTTTGACGAACCCTTTATCCGTCTCTGGCGGTTTTACCTGACCTCCTGCATCGCCGCCTTCCGGCACGGGCGCACCGATGTCATGCAGTGGGAATTACGTCATGCCTCGTAAATTTCTTGCGGCATTGGTCGCGCTGCTGCTGTCGGCCGGGCTTGTCCGCGCTGATGATATCATTAACCAGACCGTCCCCGATGCGCGTATGGTCGGTCAGGGAGTGCTCAGCTATGCCTTCTGGGATATCTATGAGGCGACGCTGTATGCACCGGGCGGCAAGTGGGATCCGTCGCGGCCCTTCGCACTCTCCATTGACTATTTCCGAGCCCTTGACGGCCGGGCGATTGCTGACCGGTCGGTTCAGGAAATGCGCAATCAGGGCTTTACCGATGAAGTCCGCCTTGCCGCCTGGCACGGGCAGATGGCGACCATATTCCCCGATGTGCAGAAGGGCACGCGCCTCACCGCCATTCATATGCCGGGGGCGGAAACCGATTTCTATCAGGATGGCAGGGCCATCGGCACAATTCGAGATGCGGAATTCGGACGCCGCTTTTTCGCCATCTGGCTCGCGGAGAACACCTCCGAACCGGGGCTGCGGCAGGCCCTGCTGGGGATGCCATGAAGTCGACTCCCATCACCAGCCGCGCCCTTGCCCAATATGCGCTGATCGCCCTGCCGCTGGCTTTTGCGGGCTTTCCGCTCTATGTGCTGGCGCCGGATTTCTATGCGACGGAATATGGCGTACCGCTGGCGACGCTGGGCGCGGCGCTGCTGGTCATCCGCCTGTTGGACGCGGTGCAGGACCCGCTGATCGGTCGGATCTCCGACCGGCTGGCGGGGCGGCTGATGCCTATTTTGATCGGGGCGGGGATATGCCTCTGTCTGTCCGTTTTTCTGCTGTTCAACGCGACGGCCATGAGCCCGCTGCTGCGCTTTTCTCTCTGTCTATTTGTGGCGACAACCAGCTACAGCATGATTGCCATCGCGCTTGGCGTCCGGGCGACCCTCTGGACCACGGAGAAGGCGGATCAGACCCGCATCGCCGCAGCGCGGGAAGGGGTGGGCCTTGCCGGGCTGGTGCTCGCGGTATCGCTGCCGACGCTGCTGCAACGGCTGGTGCCGGAGACGCAGGTTTATCTTTATTACAGCGCCATCCTGGCCCTGTTAACGGTGGCCGGTCTGGCGGCGTTTGCCCGCATTGCAGCTGTGCCTCGCACACCGGACGGGGATATGCGACATCGCTCATTGCGCGCTGCAATCGGAGCGTTGCCATCGGCCAGCCGCCGGTTATTCCTTGCCTATGGGATCAGCATGCTGGCCTCCGCCATACCGGCGGTGCTGGTGATTTTCTTTGTACGGGATCTGCTGGGGGCAGAGGCGCTGACCGGTCCATTCCTGCTGCTGTATTTCCTCGCCGGGATGGCCGGGATGCCGCTCTGGAAACGGCTGTCGGCCCGTTTCGGCAAATATGAAGCCTGGGCCATTGCCCATCTTGTCGCCCTCGCCGGGTTTATCGGCGCCTTCTTTCTGGGGGCCGGGGATATCTGGTTCTACGGGCTTGTCTGCACCCTGTCCGGCCTTGCCCTCGGCGCGGATTTGAGCCTACCGCCCTCGCTGCTCGCCGATCAGGTGCATGCAGCGGGGAATGAATCCTATTCCGGCACCCATTACGCCTTTCTGGCGTTTCTCGCCAAGGGCAGCCTTGCCCTTGCCTCGGCATTGGCGCTGCCGTTTCTCGATCTCGCCGGGTTCCAGCCGGGAACGGGGAATACGGCCGGGGCGTTGCTTGCCCTCTCCGTCATCTATGCGCTGATCCCCTGCCTGTTCAAACTGCTGGCGGCGGGATTGCTTTACTTCCTCTTTATCAGACCATCTTCGGGACAGAATGATGAACATATTCAAATTCATGGCAATAACAGGAGTTCTTCTCATGCTGAGCGGCTGCGGCGGAAACAGGCTTGACCTATATGAAGGCACGACGCCCACGGCGGATTTGCAGGATTATTTCAACGGTCCTGTAAAGGCCTGGGGTCTTGTGCAGGACTGGCGCGGCCGCGTGGTGCAGCGCTTCGATGTGGAAATGGTCGGCAGTTGGGAAGGGAATGTCGGTACCCTGCGCGAAAAATTCGTCTATTATGACGGCAAGACGCAGGAACGCGTGTGGACAATCCGCAAGCTGGCCGACAACCAGTATGAAGGCACGGCATCGGACATCATCGGCACGGCCAGCGGCGCGACAGATGGCAGCGCGGTGCGATGGAACTATGTGATGGACCTGCCGGTGGATGATACAACCTATCGTCTTACATTTGATGACTGGATGTGGGTGATGAATGACGGCGTGCTGATCAACCGTTCCTATCTCAAGAAATTCGGCATCACGGTGTCCGAACTGACCATCTTCATGCAAAAACAATAAGAAGACTATTATGACCACAGGCGATTATCATAACCGCATTGTCTGGATCATCGGCGCCAGCAGCGGTATCGGCCGCGCGCTGGCGCGGGAGCTGGATGCGCGCGGCGCAACCTTGGCGCTCTCCGCTCGCCGTGAGGAGGAGCTGGAGATGATGAACACCGCCCTTCGCGGGCGGCACCGGGTGTTCGCGCTCGATATCACCGAGGCGGAAACCGTCGCCCGCACCGCCCGCGCCATTGCGGCCGCCTTCGGGCGGATTGATCATGTGGTCTGCCTCGCCGCCGCTTATACGCCGATGCGCTTTGCCGAAATGGATATGGCCGTCGCGCGGCAGATGGTTGATATCAATCTGAGTGGCATGCTGAATGTCGCCCATGCGGTGCTGCCGGTGTTTGAGGGGCAGACGGCGCGGGGGCAGCTCGCCCTCTGCGGCAGCGTCGCCGGTTATATCGGCCTGCCAGGCGGGCAGCCCTACAGTGCGACCAAGGCCGCCATCATCAACCTTGCGGAAAGCCTGCGGGTGGAATGCCGTGAGAGCTGCGATGTCCGGCTGATCAGCCCGGGTTTCGTCCGCACGCCGCTGACCGACAAGAACAGTTTCGATATGCCGATGATGATCGAGCCGGAGGCCGCGGCGCAGGCCATTGCCGACGGTCTTCTCTCCCGGCGCTTTGAAATCCACTTCCCGAAGCGATTCACTTATGTGCTGAAACTGCTGCGGCTGTTGCCCTATGGGCTGCTGCTGCCGCTCCTCAAGCGGATCAGGCCCTGAGGGCGGGCTTATTTCGGCGCGGTGAAGATGAAGAAGGCACCTGCCGCAATCAGCGTAAAACCGCCCAGATGGTGCAGCGTGATTTTCTCACCCAGATACAGCACGGAAAAGCCGACAAAAACGATCAGGGTGATGATCTCCTGAATGGTTTTGAGTTCCGCCGCGCTGTAGACGGCATAGCCGAGGCGGTTGGCGGGCACTGCGAAGCAATATTCCAGCAGCGCAATCCCCCAGGAGACAAGGATCACCAGCCACAGCGCGGCCTGCGGAAATTTGAGATGGCCATACCAGGCGAATGTCATGAAAATATTACTGATGGAAAGCAGCAGGACGGGCGTGAGATAGGCAAGATGCTGAAACATGGACAACCCCTGTAATTTGCCGGGAATTTACCACTCAATCAAAGGCCGATAAAGCGTGATTAACGGGCGCCGCTGCCCTTCTCTTCCCCGCAGAACAAGGGGCGCAGGGAAGGGGAAGCGCGTTGCCGTCTTCCCCTTCAGGCTGTCCTCAGATAACGCCGAGGGCGTCCATCGCTTCGGCCACGCGGACGAAACCGGCGACATTTGCGCCGAGCACATAATCGCCGGGCGTGCCATATTCCTCCGCCGTGGCGGCGCAGGTGTCATGGATGTTATGCATGATTTCTGCGAGACGGGCCTCCGTCTGCTCGAATGTCCAGCTATCGCGGGAGGCGTTCTGCTGCATCTCCAGCGCCGAGGTGGCGACACCGCCCGCATTGGCCGCCTTGCCAGGGGCGAACAGCACCCCGGCTTCCTGGAAGAAGCGTACGGCCTCGGGCGTTGTGGGCATGTTTGCGCCTTCCCCGACAGCCATGACGCCGTTTTTGATCAGTATCTTGGCGTCTTTGCCCGTCAGTTCATTCTGCGTGGCGGAGGGCATGGCGACATCGCAGGGCACATCCCAGATTGAGCCGCCCTCCACATAGCGGGCATGACCGCCCTTGATCTTCGCATATTCGGAAATGCGGCCGCGGCGCCCCTCCTTGATGTCCTTCACAAGGGCAAAATCTATCCCCGTTTCATCGACCACATATCCGTTGGAATCAGAGCAGGCGATCACTTTACCGCCAAATTCGATGACCTTTTCCATGGTATAGATGGCGACATTGCCGGAACCGGAGACGACGACCTTCTTCCCGTCGAAATCATGGCCTTTCGTCTGCAACATGCGGCGGACGAAATAGGCGGCGCCATATCCGGTCGCCTCCTTGCGCGCGCGGGAGCCGCCATAGAACAGCGCCTTGCCGGTCAGCACACCCGCCTCATAACGGTTGGTCAGGCGCTTATACTGCCCGAACATATAGCCGATTTCGCGGCCGCCGACGCCGATATCGCCCGCCGGAACATCGACATATTCGCCGATATGGCGGTGCAGCTCCGTCATGAAGGACTGGCAGAAGCGCATGATTTCGGCATCCGACCGATCGCGCGGACTGAAGTCCGATCCGCCCTTGCCGCCGCCGATGGGCATGCCGGTCAGGGCATTCTTGAAGGTCTGCTCAAATCCGAGGAACTTGATGATCCCGACATTGACCGAGGGGTGAAAGCGAATCCCGCCTTTATAGGGGCCGAGGGCGGAATTGAACTGGACGCGAAAGCCGCGGTTGATGCGCACCTGGCCGCGGTCATTGACCCACGGCACGCGGAAAATGATCTGCCGCTCCGGCTCGCAAATCCGCTCGATCAGGGCATTGTTGGCGTAGCGGGGCCGCTTGGCGATCACCCGGCCGAGGCTTTCAAGGACTTCACGCACCGCCTGATGAAATTCATGTTCGCCGGCATTCCGGCGCAAGACATCATTCAGGATCGGTTCCAGTTTTTCATCAACATTGACCACAATTCTTCTCCAATGTGGGGACAGGGGGAGGTGAAACTGGCTCTCTTTAGGCTAATAATTAGGCAAGATGAACAATTATTTTGCAGTTTTCTGATGATATTTTAGGCGGCCCGCTATTATTCCGCCGGGTTCCTCTTCTCGCGCGTCAGGAGGAGGGAGGCGAGGATGCCGGTGGCGAGGATGGCGAGGGTGATGGCGAGTGAGTATTCGGGCGGGAATTTCGGCCAGCCAAGCGCCTTGGCGATAAAAATCTTTGAGCCGATAAAAACCAGCAGCGCCGACAGCGCATATTTCAGATAGGCGAAGCGGCGCAGGATGGCGGACAGCGCGAAATACAGCGCCCGCAGGCCCAAAATGGCGAAGATGTTCGAGGTATAGGCGAGGAACGGATCCGTCGTGATGGTGAAGACGGCGGGCACCGAATCAACGGCGAAGAGGACATCGGCAAGCTCGATCAGCACAAGCGCGAACAGCAGCGGTGTCGCATAGAGCGCCTTCTTGCCTCCTTCCTCCCGGGGCAGGCGGGCAATAAAATCGTGGCCGTGCAAACTGTCCGTCACGGGCAGACGGTTTTTCAGGAAGGATATCAGCCGGTTACGAGACAAATCTGGCGTTTCGTCGGAGGCGAACAGCATCTTCACCCCCGTCACCATCAGAAAGGCGGCGAACAGATACAGCACCCAGTGATAATGCGCCACGATGGTGGCGCCGAGGCCGATCATGATCCCGCGCAGCACAATGACGCCGATAATCCCCCAGAACAGCACCCGGTGCTGATACTGCGGCGGGATGGCGAAATAGCTGAAGATCAGCGCAATCACGAAAATGTTATCCATCGCCAGCGTCTTCTCGACGACGAAGGCGGTCAGATATTGCGCCGTCGCCGCGCCGCCCATCTGCCACCAGATAAAGCCGGAAAAGGCGAGGCCGAGGGAGATATACAGGGCGGAAAGCGCCAGGCTTTCGCCGATGCCGATGACGTGATCGGTGCGGTTCAGCACCCCGAGATCGAACGCCAGCAGGCCGATAATCAAGGCCATGAACAGCAGCCACATCCACAGCGGCTTGCCGAGAAACAGGATCAGAAGCAGTTCCACACCACACCTCGCGTCAGAATTGCCGGTGGTTGCGGCTGAAATATCCCCGGTCACACGGCACGCAGAATGCGGTCCGACATCGCGATAACACAGATCGCCAGAGGGGCCCGGGCCAGCCCCGCATACGTGGGCAGTCATGCCCGTCATTACAAGAACCACGTTGCCGTTCTGTAAAATTTTCCGGGCTGAGAGGGCTGTTGATTTTGGGTCACGCGCGGCGGTTTAGGGTGCGGGGCAGGGACAACGCCGGTTGTCTTGGCGCATTTATTTCAGTAACCTTGTTCCGGTTAATCGGCCTTCCCGACACTTCCATACTGAGGACGTTGCCTGAAAGGGCGGCAGCGGCAGGGGAAGTTGTGGGCGAAGTCGACAGTACAGCTGAAAGTTCCGGATATGCCGCCCGCAACAATGATCGAACAGAATTTGCTGCTGCTGCTCGCGCTGCTGCCCTTCATCGGCGCGGTATTTGCCGCGACCCTGCCGGGCACGGCGCGGAATGCGGCGGCGCTGCTGTCGGGGCTCAGCCTGATCAGCGCGCTTGTGGTTCTCTGGGGGCTGCACCGGCGGGTGATCGACGAGGGGGTGGTTCTCAGCACCCTCGACTGGGTGCCGAGCATCGGGCTCCGCCTTACCTATCGGATCGACGGTTTTGCACTGTTCTTCTCTGCCCTGATCCTGATCCTCGGCCTGCTGATCGTTCTCTATGCGCGTTTCTATATGGCCAAAAGCGACCCGATGCCGCGCTTTTATGCCTTTCTGATGCTGTTCACCGGGGCGATGACGGGCATTGTCATTTCCGGCAACATTCTGATGCTGGTGGTTTATTGGGAACTGACCTCGATCATGTCGTTCCTGCTGATCGGTTTCTGGCATGACCGGCCGCAGGCGCGTGAGGGGGCGCGCACGGCGCTGATCGTCACCGCCGGGGGCGGGCTTTGCCTGCTGGTCGCGATACTGCTGCTGGGGGCGATGGTGGACAGCTATTCGCTGGATGTGGTGCTGCAGTCGGGAGATCTGATCCGCGCCCATCAGCTCTATCCGGTGATGCTGTCGCTGTTTCTGCTGGGCGCTTTCACCAAATCGGCGCAGCTTCCCTTTCATTTCTGGTTGCAGGGGGCGATGGTCGCGCCGACGCCGGTCTCCGCCTATCTGCATTCGGCGACCATGGTAAAGGCGGGGGTGTTTATCCTGATCCGCTTTTCCCCCGCCCTCGGCGGGACGGAGCTATGGTTCCACACCGTCACCGGGGTCGGCATGGCGACCTGCCTGCTGGGGGCGATCGTGGCGCTGTTCCGCCATGATATGAAAGGCTATCTCGCCTATTCGACGATCAGCCACTTGGGCCTGATCACGGCGCTGGCGGGCATGGGCGGGCCGCTCGCGATTTTCGCGGCCATCTTCCATATCGCCAATCACGCGACCTTCAAGGCGGCCATGTTCATGACGGCAGGCATCATTGATCACGAGACCGGCACGCGCGACATGCGGCGGCTTGGCGGGCTGTATCGCGCCATGCCGATTACCAGCGCCCTCGCGGTACTGGCGACTGCGGCGATGGCCGGGGTGCCGTTCTTCAACGGCTTTTTATCAAAGGAAATGTTCCTCGCCGAGAGCCTGCAGCCTTTTGACGGATCGCTGCTGGCCACGCTTCTGCCATGGGGCGCGGGGCTCGCCGCCTTCTTCTCGGTCGCCTATTCGACGCGGTTTTTGAAGGCGGTGATTTTCGGCGCGCCCGCCACCGATCTGCCGCGCCCGCCCCATGAACCGGCGCATGGCTTGCGCCTGCCCGTGGAACTGCTGGTCGCCGTCTGCCTGATTGTCGGGATCGCGCCCGCTGTGACGCTGGGGCCGATCCTCAATCTGGCCGCGACCTCCGTGCTGGGGCCCGGTTTCGTGGCGCCGCATCTGTACATCTGGCATGGCCTGACCCCGGCGTTGCAGATCAGCCTCGCCGCGCTTGGCCTTGGCGGCATCGCAGGCCTGCTGCTGAGCGGCTATATCGCCCGCGGACCGGAGGGGCCGCCACTTGTGCATCGCTTCCAGATCGCGCGGCTTTATGAATGGGCGCTGCTGACCTTTAGCTGGAAGCTGCCGCGCGTCGTCGAACGGCTGATCGGCTCGGAGAAGCTGCAACCGCAACTCCGCCTGCTGATCGTGCTGGTCATCGGCTTTACCGTGGCGGCGCTGTGGCGCGGCCTTAAAATCTATGACAATCCGGTGCAGAATGCGCCGAGTGTCGGCTTTGCCCTGATGTGGCTGGTCGGGGCCGCCTGCGCCCTCGGCGCGGCGTGGCAGGCGAAATATCACCGGCTGGCCGCCCTTGTCATGCTGGGCGGGGCGGGGGTCATCACCTGCCTGACCTTCGCCTGGTTTTCCGCGCCCGATCTCGCGGTGACGCAGCTTCTGGTGGAGATCGTGACGACGGTTCTGCTGCTGCTGGGCCTGCGCTGGCTGCCCAAGCGCGATGAGGAGATTGCCGCCGACAAGCGGCCCGTCGCGCATCTGCGCCGCGGCCGCGATTTCATCATTGCGCTGATTGCGGGCAGCGGCCTTGCCATGATTGCCTATGTGATGATGACCCGGCCGCTCACCCCCAGCATCGGCGACTGGTTTCTGGAGAATGCCTATCACGAAGGCGGCGGCACCAACGTGGTGAATGTCATCCTGGTTGATTTCCGCGCCTTTGACACTTTCGGCGAGATTACCGTCCTGGTCGTGGTGGCGCTCACCGTCTACGCCCTGCTGCGGCGTTTCCGCCCCTCCGCCGAGAGTGCGCCCGCACCGGTGCAGCAGCGCAATACCGGGCCCAATGCGCTGCGTGATTATCTGCATATCCCCTCCGTCATCATGAGCTGGATGTTCCCCGTGCTGATCGTCATTTCCGCTTACCTCTTTTTCCGCGGCCATGATCTGCCGGGCGGCGGCTTCTCGGCCGGGGTGACGCTCGCCATCGGCTTCCTGCTGCAATATATCGCCAGCAATGTCCGCTGGATCGAAAGCCGCCTGACCGTGCTGCCGATCCGCTGGATGGGCATCGGGCTGCTGATTGCCGGGCTGGTCGGTCTTGGCGCGCTGCTGTTTGGCGCACCGTTTCTCACCATGCATGCGCAATATATCGATGTGCCGCTGATCGGCCGGGTGCCGGCGGCGACGGCGCTGATTTTCGATCTCGGCGTTTATGCCGCCGTTGTCGGGGCGACGGTGCTGATGCTGATCGCCATCGCCCACCAGACGCTGCGTGCGGCGCGTGTGCGGGATATTGAAGAAGCGGCCGCTGCACAAGCTGCGGAGCAGGCTGAACAACCGCCCACCGGGGCCCGCGCCCCGGCCGCAGAACCGACGGGGGCCGCCTGATGGAAGTGATCCTCTCCCTCGCCATTGGCATTCTGTGCGGCTCCGGCGTCTGGCTGCTGCTGCGCCCGCGCACCTATCAGGTGATTGTCGGGCTGTGCCTGCTGTCCTATGCGGTCAATCTGTTCATCTTCTCCATGGGGCGGCTCAGCCCCGGCGCGGCGCCGATCATGCCGCGCGACGGGATGATTGACCCCGCGCAATATGCCGACCCGCTGCCGCAGGCGCTGGTGCTGACGGCCATTGTCATCAGCTTCGCGACGACGGCGCTGTTTCTCGTGGTCCTCACCGCCGCCCGCGGGATGAGCGGCACTGATCATGTGGATGGGGAGGAGCCGCGCGAATGAGCACATTGCCCAACCATCTGATCATGGCGCCGATCCTGCTGCCCTTCCTGACCGGGGCGATCATGCTGCTGTATGATGACCGGCAGCGGCAGGCGAAGATCGGCCTCGGCATTGTGTCGGTGATTTTGCAGATCGCCGTGGCGGTGGAGCTGGTGAGCGTCGCCAAGGAGGGGCTGCCGGTGGTCTACCGTTTGGGTGACTGGCTGGCGCCTTTTGGCATCACGCTGGTGCTCGACCGGCTGTCGGCGATGATGCTGCTGCTCAGCAGCGTGCTCGGCCTCGCCTCGCTCGTCTATGCGGCGGCGGCATGGCACCGGCAGGGGCAGAATTACCATTCGCTGTTCCAGTTCCTGTTGATGGGGCTGCATGGCGCCTTTCTGACCGGTGATCTCTTTAACCTGTTCGTCTTTTTCGAAGTGCTGCTGGCCGCTTCCTATGGATTGCTGCTGCATGGCTCGGGCCAGACACGGGTCAAGGCGGGGCTGCATTATATCGCGGTCAATCTGACGGCGTCGCTGTTTTTCCTGATCGGGGCGAGCCTTGTCTATGGCGTGACGGGCACGCTCAATATGGCGGATATCGCCCGCGTTGCCGCCGTGCTGCCGGGCGGGGACAGGCCGCTGTTCTACGCCGCCATCGCCTTCCTCTCGCTCGCTTTTCTGGTCAAGGCGGGGAGCTGGCCGCTCTGTTTCTGGCTGCCTGCCGCCTATATGGCGGGGGCGGCGCCGGTCGGCGCGATGTTTTCGATCATGACCAAGGTCGGCGTCTATGTGATCCTGCGTCTCGCCATGCTGGTGATCGGCGCGGGCGGCGACGCGGAGGAGGGGATCGCCGCCGAAATCATCATGGCCTGCGGCTTTGTGACCATCGCTTTCGGCATGGCCGGGGTGCTGGCGTCGCAGCTTCTGGCGCGCATGGCGAGCTTTCTGGTGCTCGTCTCCTCCGGTACGGTGCTGACGGTGATCGGTTTCGCACTGGAAGTTGAGAGCGCGGCCATGCTGACCGGGGCGCTTTATTACCTCGCCATATCGACGCTGGCGCTGGCGGCGCTGTTTCTGCTCAGCGAGCCAATGAACCGCGATGACGGCGGTTTTGCGGCCATGCTCGCCCTGACGGCGGAAACTTATGGCTTTGAGGAGGAGGAGACCCGCGAAGTCTCGCCCGCCCGGGCCATGCGCGGCGCGACGACGCTGCTCGCGCTCAGCTTCCTGATCAGCCTCTTGGTGCTGGCGGGGATGCCGCCGTTCGCCGGATTTATCGGCAAGGTGACCATGCTTGGCGCCGCGTTCGAGGTGGAGGGGTTCAGTCCGCCGGTGATCTGGTGTTTTGTCGGCCTGCTGATCCTGTCCGGTTTCGCCGCCATGATCGGCCTTGGCCGCATCGGCATCCAGACATTCTGGGGCACCGATGATCCGCCGCAGCAGGTGCCGGTGCTGGAGGTGGCGCCGATCCTGTTCCTGATTTTCATGCTGATCCTGCTCAGCATCGGGGCCGAGCCGGTGGTCCGCTATATGGCGGAGACCGTCACGGTCCTGGAATTGCCCGACTATTATATCGACGCGACGCTGCCGACGAACGATCTGGATGAGCCGAATGTGGAGGCGCCGCAAGCGCCGCCGTCGCCCCTGATGAAAAGGGGCGCGCCATGATCCGCCGCCTGATCCCCCATCCGCTGCTGTCTTTTGCGCTGCTGCTGTTCTGGCTGGTGCTGACCAGCTTTTCGGTCGGCAATCTGCTGCTTGGCGGCGTAATTGCCCTGTTCGCGGGCACCATGATGGCGAAGCTGCAACCCGCCACGCCGCGCCTGCGCCGCGTCATCCTGCTGCCGAAGCTGTTCGGCATCGTCTTTTATGACATCATCCGCTCCAACCTCGCGGTGTCCTGGCTGATTATCACGCGCGGGCGGCGGGGCACGCGGCATTCGGGCTTTGTCCCGCTGGATCTGGAGCTGAAGGACCCGACGGCGCTTGCCCTGCTGTCGATGATTATTACCGCGACGCCGGGCTCCGCCTGGATCGAATATAGCGCCGATGAGGACCATCTGGTTGTGCATGTCTTTGATCTGATTGACGAGGATCTGTGGCGCGCGCAGATCAAGGGGCGTTATGAATCCCTGCTGATGGAGATTTTCGAATGAGCGAACTGATCATGAATGCCGCCCTGTTTTATGCCCAGGCCACACTGTCGCTGGCGGCGGCCTGCGCCGGATACCGCATCCTGATCGGCCCGCGCGCGCAGGACCGCATCCTCGGCCTCGATACGCTCTATGTCACGGTGATGCTGCTGTTCCTGGTGGTCGGTCTGCGTCTCGGCTCCATCTTCTTTTTCGAAGCCGCCATGGTCATCGCCGTCATGGGCTTTGTGGCGACGGTCGCACTCGCCAAATTCCTCTATCGCGGGGAGGTGATCGAATGACCGATTTTGCGACCATCCCCCTCTGGATCATCCTGCCCATCGCCCTGTTTCTGGTGATCGGCTCAACCCTGACGCTGCTCGGCGCCATCGGGCTGGTGCGCCTGAAAAGCTTCTATGACCGCATCCATGCGCCGACTTTGGGGACGAGCTGGGGCACCGCCGGGATTGTCATTGCATCCATGCTGTTCGGCAGCTATATCGAGGGCAGGGCGGTCATTCATGAAATAGCCCTCGGGCTGTTCATCACCATTACGACGCCGGTGACGCTCATCCTGCTCGGCCGGGCGGCGCTGCACCGCGACCGGCTGGAAAAGGCGGATCACCTGCCGGAAGAGCTGCGATCGCTGCCTGAAGCGCGGGACCGGGCCGCGTCGGACTAGCGGAGCGGCGCATCCGGCATCACGCAAGAGGAGGAAGCGGATCATCATGGCGCGCAACATTTTCTTCGGCATTTCCATCGGCGGGCTGCTGTTTATCTTTCTGGTGCAGTTTTTCTGGTCGCCCGTGATCTATCTGCTGTGGCTGCTGGTGCCCTATATCCTGCTCGGCCTCTATGACATGAATTTCGCGCGGCATAATGTGCTGCGCAATTATCCGGTCATCGGCCATATGCGCTATGCGCTGGAATTTATCAGCCCGGAAATCCACCAGTATTTCATCGAATCCAATGAAAGCGGCCGTCCCTATAATCGTCAGCAGCGCAACATGGTCTATCAGCGCGCCCGCAAGGCCATGGACAGCCAGCCCTTCGGTACCCAGTGGGATATCGAGGAGGTGGGCTATCAGCGGGCCAGCCATTCCCTGGCCCCGCGGCATGTGGCGGCGGACAAGATGCGGCTTGTCGTCGGCGGACCGCAATGCACACAGCCCTATCAGGCCTCCCGCCTCAATATCTCGGCCATGAGTTTCGGCGCGCTGTCCTCCACCGCCATTCATGCCCTGAACGCGGGCGCGCGGCGCGGCAACTTCGCCCATAATACCGGGGAAGGGGGCCTCAGCCCTTATCATCTCGCGGGCGGCGGCGACATTATCTGGCAGATCGGCACCGGTTATTTCGGCTGCCGCGCGGCGGATGGCAATTTCGATCCCGACAAATTCCGTGAAAATGCCGGCAAGGACATCGTGAAGATGATCGAGGTGAAGCTCAGCCAGGGCGCGAAACCGGCCCATGGCGGCGTTCTGCCGGCGGCCAAGGTGGATGCGGAAATCGCCCGCATTCGCGGCGTGCCCATGGGGCAGGATGTGCTGTCCCCGCCTGCGCATCCGGCCTTTTCAACACCCGAAGGGTTGCTGGAATTCGTGCAGACTTTACGCGAGCTGTCAGGTGGCAAGCCGGTCGGATTCAAGCTCTGCATCGGGCGGCGCAGCGAGTTTATGAGCATCTGCAAGGCGATGCTGAAAACCGGCATCCTGCCCGATTTCATCACCGTCGACGGGGCGGAAGGCGGCACCGGCGCCGCGCCCGCCGAATTTTCCAACCGCCTTGGCGTGCCCATTGATGAGGCGCTGATCTTCGTGCATAGCTGCCTCAAGGGCATTGGCCACCGGCAGGATATCCGCGTCATCGCCAGTGGCAAGATCGTCTCCGGCTTCGACATGCTGGAAAAACTCGCTCTCGGCGCGGATATGTGCAATGTGGCGCGGCCGATGATGTTCGCCCTCGGCTGCATCCAGTCGCTGCGCTGCCATAACAACACCTGCCCGACCGGCATCGCGACGCAGGACGCCATTCGCGCCCGCGCCGTCAATGTCGGCACCCGGCAGCAGCATGTCGCCAATTATCATGCCGCCACGGTGGAAAGCCTGCGCGAGCTGATCGGCGCGCTCGGCCTTGACGGACCGGAGGATCTGGGCCCGCAGCATATTCATCAGCGCCTCGCCGACCAGACGGAGGTCACGACCGATGAAATCTATGAATATCTGGATGAGGGGGAGCTGCTTTCCGACACCATCCGGCCCGGATATCTGAAAGACTGGCAGAAGGCGCAGGCGGAAATTTTCTGAAAAAGCCGCCTCATCCGCCCCGCAACCTTGTGACAAAAAAAACGGCGCCTTGATCCGGCGCCGTTTGTCTTTTCATCTTTCGGACAGGATCAGCAGTAACGCTCAATGCCGATAATCTGCGTGTCGGAATAGCGATCGCCATGGGCGAAGCCGACGGGCAGGATCCTGTCAATCTCGGCAAGTTCATCCGCGCTCAATTTCATTTCCGCCGCCGCCGCGCATTCTTCCAGATGCGCCGCGCTACGCGTGCCGGGGATGGGAATCATGTCGCCCGGTTGCGCCAGTACCCAGGCAAGGGCCAGCGTGGCGGGAGAGACGCCCTTGTCCGCCGCGTAAGTGAAGAAGGGCTGAAGTGCCTTCATGTTATGACTGAAGTTCGGTTCGGTAAAGCGCGGGTTGCCTTTGCGGAAATCCGCCTTGCCGAAGATCTCCGGGTCCAGCCGGGTGCGGCTGAAAATCCCGCGCCCGACCGGGGAGAAGGGAACAAATGTTGTCCCGAGTTCGCGGCAGGCCTGCGTCATGCCAAGTTCCGGCAGCCGCGTCCAGAGGGAATATTCGCTCTGCACCGCCATCACGGGATGCACGGCGACGGCGCGGCGGAGTGAGGCGGGGGCGATTTCCGAAAAGCCGAAACCGCCGATCTTGCCCTCCTCCTTGAATTTGACCAGCGTGCCGACCACCTCCTCGATCGGGATGGACTGATCGCGCCGGTGAATATAGTAAAGCGCCACATGATCAACGCCGAGACGTTTCAGCGATCCTTCAAGTTCCGCCCGTAAATAGGCCTCACTGTTATCAAAACTGCGTGTGTTGGCCTTCACATCGCGCTTGATCCCGCCCTTGGTGGCAATTTTGAAAAAGCCGGGATTGTCCTTGAGGAACGCACCGATGACATCCTCACTCTTGCCCATGCCATAGATGTTGGAGGTGTCGAGAAAATCAACGCCGAGGTCCATCGCCTTTTTGAGTGTCGCATGGCTTTCCGCCATATCGGTCGCGCCGTAAAAGCCCGCGAAACTCATACATCCGAGGCCGATGGCCCCCACCTGTGGCCCGTTTTGCCCGAGCGGTCGCTTCTGCATGTTTTGTTATCCTTGTAAAATCAGCGTCTTGTATTTTTCTTAAAACCGATCCTATGCTAGGGTCAAGGCGCGAAGGTTAAAAAAAACAACAGTAAAGGAGGCGACCCGTGCAGACCCTTGAATTTTTCTTTGATTGTTCCAGCCCCTGGACCTATCTCGGCTTTGAAAGCCTGCAACAGCTCCACGCGCGGCATCCAAAGCTTGAGGTCAGCTATCGCCCTATCCTGGTCGGCGGCATTTTCAACACCATCAACCCGTCCGTCTATGCGTCGCGGCAGAATCCGGTCAAGCCAAAGCTGCGCTACCAGAAGAAGGATTTGCAGGACTGGGCCGAATATGTCGGCATCACGGTGAAGCATATGTCGGAGTTGCCGGTCTTCCCCGTCAACAGCGTGAAGGCCATGCGCGGCGCCATCTATGCCGATGAACAGGGCAAGCTCGTGCCTTACGCGCGGCGGGTGTTCGAAATTTACTGGAGCGAAGGCAAGGATATTTCCCAGGATGACGTGCTGAAAGAGGTGGTGAGCGAGGTCAATCTCGACATGACCGAATATTTCGAGAAGATCAAGGACCAGAAATACAAGGACGCCCTCAAAGACAATACCGAAGAGGTGATGGCGCGCGGCGGCTATGGCACACCGACCATCTTCCTGAACAAGACGGATATGTTTTTCGGCAATGACCGCTTCCCGCTTATCGAAGCGAAGCTGAACAAGGCATAAGGGACGCGTCATGATTGATCTTTACTACTGGCCGACGCCCAATGGCTGGAAAATCTCCATCGCGCTGGAGGAAATGGGCCTCGATTACCGTGTCGTGCCCGTCAATATCCAGAAGGGGGAGCAGTTCGAGCCGGATTTCCTGAAAATCAGCCCCAACAACCGCATGCCCGCCATTGTCGATCAGAACCCGGCGGATGGCGGCGCGCCGATTTCTGTGTTCGAGACCGGGGCGATCCTGCTCTATCTCGCGGACAAGACGGGGCAATTCATCCCCGCCGATATCCGCGGCCGCAATGAGGTGATCGAATGGCTGATGTGGCAGATGGGCGGGCTCGGCCCCATGCTCGGCCAAAACGGCCATTTCAAATTCTACGCGCCGGAACAGATTCCTTATGCCCAGAACCGCTACTCGACGGAGGCACTGCGGCTTTATGACGTGCTGGATCGCCGCCTTGACGGGCGGGACTATATCTGCGGTGAATATTCCATTGCCGATATGGCCTGCTGGCCATGGATCCTGACCTATAAGAAGCAGGAAATCGACCTCGCGGAATTTCCCAACATCCGCGCCTGGTATGACCGCTGCAAGGCGCGCCCGGCGCTGCGGCGCGGCTATGAGGTGGGGCGCGATCTCAGCAAACCGACCGGCAAATGGAGCGATGAAGCGCGGCAGAATCTGATGGCGCAGCGCGTGCCCCGACAAAGCTGATCGCGTATGGAGAGCCTCGCCGTTTATGGCGGCCTGTTGCTGTCGGCCTTTGCCTCGGCGACAGTGTTGCCCGGCACGTCCGAAGCGGCGATGGTCCTGCTGCTGAATGAAGGGAAGGGGACGCCGCTGCTGTTGCTGCTGGTGGCGACGGCGGGCAATGTGCTGGGGTCCGTTCTCAACTGGCTGCTCGGCCGGTTTTTCTCCGCCTATCGGGACCGCCGCTGGTTCCCGATCAAGGAAAAGACCTTCAACCGGGTACATGACTGGTATGAGCGCTATGGCCGCTGGTCGCTGCTGCTCGCCTGGGCGCCCTTTATCGGCGACGCGCTGACGCTGGTCGCCGGAACATTCCGGGTGAATTTCTGGTTTTTCCTGCTGCTGGTGACCATCGGCAAGGGCGCGCGCTACCTGTTCGTGCTACAGGCAGCGCAGCTTGTCATCGACTAGGCGGTCAGGCGCGGGCCGGATCGCGGACGCAGGATCAGTCTTTCAGATCCGCTTCCAGATACTGCCCGGCGGTCCAGCCGGTCATGCCGTTATATTCGATATTGCACCATTTGCGGCGGGTTTCGACTTTGCGCACCGCAGTGGTGGAGGTGCGCCATTCCAGATAGGGCATGCCCACATGGCAGCCGAGATTGACAATGCCGCCCGCTTCGGCAGGCAGGGAGCCAATCTTCTGCCCCTTCAGGGACGGATCCTTGCGGACATTGAGCGTGCCACCCGCTTTCATATTGACGCGGACGACGGCGGGATCTTCAGGGTCATCCATGGCGGTTGCGGTGCCGGCGGACAGGGTCACGCCAAGCCCGATGGCAAGAGCCCCGAAAGCGAGAGCCGACTTTGCAGCGGCGGCTTTGACGGCGGCGAGAGAAGTTGAAAATGAGCTCACAATAAACCTCATCGGCTGGGTAATCAGAATGTACAGTTGGCCATGTTCGACAGAAGGTATTAAAAAACGATTGTTAAGGAAAGTTAATAAAGGGTTATAGGCCAAAAAAAGTGCATTTTTCATCAATGGAGGCGTAAAAAATTGCATTTCCGGACCGTTATTGCCCGCAAAATGCCTTTTCCCGCCGGATTCACGTTGCCCAGAATGGCATATCCTGAGAGGGCGGAGGCTTTGCTGTTCCGTCACACAGATCCGGGCGCTTATCCGTCATTTGGGGGATAAGCGGGGGCGGAACCGGCATAAATTAACGAAAGTTTAATGTTAACTATTCGTAAATTCTGTACCCCATTGATATTAATGATAAATACTGAATTGTGGCATTTTCGGAAAACCCCCTGAATGAGGTATGCGGGGTGTTGATCATTTCGCTAATTTACCCGTAAGTGAAATATAGTCGCAGGAATTTATCGCCTGAACAGGCGGATGGAGCGGTGATATATGATCGGGGAAGACGTGACAGAGGATATTCTGTTCATCGATGATACGGCCGAAGGGCCGCGTATCGAAACCCTGCCGTATGATCTGGCGACTGTCGCGCTGATCGAAGGGCATGATCATATGCTCGGTGCACCGGGGGAGGAGCTTGTCCTCGCCGATAGCCTAGAGGAGCATGACCTGCTGCTGGAGGAGCATATTCCGCCCGTTATGGAAGATGCCTTTTTCGATGTCGATCAGGTAATCGGGGAGCATGATGGCTCTGTCCCGGCGACGGCGGCGATCCCGGATATCCCGGCGTTGCTGATTGATCCGGCGACGGACATGCTCGATCTTGACCGGCTGTATGACAATATCCGCCTGACCGCAACGGGAGAGGACAGTCCCGCCGATCTTGACTATGCCACCTCGCTGCTGCCGCCCTTCGCCGCCGTAGAGACAGCGGATGTCTCCCATGCCCTGCTGGGGGGCGATTATCCGCCGCCGGGCGGCCCCGCCCTCGATTTCATATTCAAAAATCTGCTGGCCGGCGACGAAAGCTGATCGCCGCGCCGTCCGCCGCGCCCGCGCCGCTGCCCGTGCGCTGTTTTTAGGCGCATCCCCCGCCATGAAATGCTACAACTTGCCGAAGGCATATAGACATTGAACGGGAAGGAGCGGGTCATGCAGACGGAAGAGATCACATTCGAGGGCACGGATGGACGGCTGGCGGCCAGGCTCGATCTGCCCGTCGGCAAACCGCTGACCTATGCGCTGTTCGCCCATTGCTTCACCTGCACGAAGGATATTTTCGCGGCCAGCCGCATTTCCGAAACGCTGACCGGCCTTGGCATCGCCACGCTGCGTTTCGATTTCACCGGGCTTGGCGAAAGCGACGGCGATTTCGCCAATACAAACTTCACCTCGAATATTCAAGATCTCCTGAAAGCCGCTGAATTTCTTGCTGAAAATTATCAGGCGCCAAGCCTGCTGGTGGGGCACAGCCTGGGCGGCGCGGCGGTGCTGGCGGCGGCGGTCGAGCTGCCGGATGTGAAGGCCGTGGCGACCATCGGCGCGCCGTTCGATCCGGCCCATGCGGGGCAGCATTTCCTGGATCAGCATGCCGAGATTCGCGCGAGCGACACGGCGGTCGAGGTGAATATCGGTGGCCGCCCGTTCCGGGTGAAGCGCCAGTTTCTCGACGATATCGACAATTTTGCGCAAACCGACCGGCTGAAGAAACTGAAGAAGGCGCTGCTGATCCTGCATGCGCCGCTGGATCAGATCGTCGGCATCAACAACGCCACCAATATCTTTGTCGCGGCGCGGCATCCGAAAAGCTTCCTCTCGCTCGACCGGGCGGATCATCTTCTGCGGCGCAGCGCCGATGCCGCTTACGCGGCGGAGATGATCGGCAGCTGGGCGCGCCGCTATATTCCCACCCTGATGGAGACGGAGCCGAAGACCGGTCTCACCGGAGAGGCGACGGATACCTTCGTGATCGAGGCGGGGGACGGCTTTCGCCAGCATATTTCCGCCGCCGGGCATCGTCTGACTGCGGATGAACCCTTCGCCATGGGCGGGACAAATCGCGGCCCCAACCCCTATGATCTGCTGCTGAGCGGCCTCGGGGCCTGCACCTCCATGACCATCCGCATGTATGCCAACCGCAAGAAATGGCCGCTGCGGCATGTCTCGGTCCGGCTCAGCCATGCCAAGATCCACGCCGAGGATTGCGCCGACTGCGACACGAAGGAGGGCAAGATCGACCATATCGAGCGGGAGATCGAGCTGATCGGCGATCTCGATGACGAGATGCGGGCGCGGCTGCTGGAAATCGCCGATCGCTGCCCGGTTCACCGCACCCTGCATTCGGAGGTGAAAATCTCGACCCGTCTCACCTGAACGGAGCATCCCGGCGGCGGCGGATCACTACGGAAAAACTGACGGCGGGGCAGAGTAAGGCGGCTTTCCTGCCCGTGAATTGTTCTGTGAGCTGTCTGTAATCTGTTCCCTGTTTTGTTGCCTCTCTTCCGGCAAAAACTGATTCAGACATAGTTTCGCCATGATTGTATAGCATACTGTGAAAACTCGATAAATTTTTATCAAAATGCGACACAAACAGCACAGTTTGTTCCCCCGGGTGATTTCTTTCTCCGCCGCCGTGGCAAAATTAACCAAATCTTAAATCTTTCCCGCGACACTATCCGTAGGACCTTTGTATCCATCGGGTTTGTACGGCGTATCGGTGGGAGGATTTTATCGTGACGGAACAGTTTCATCGGAATTTCGGCGTTTTGCTGGCCTTTGTGGCGGCGCTCTTTGCCCTGCTGTTTTTCTGGACCTATCAGGTCTATTCCCTGAATGCGCCAACCCGCTGGCTGAAGGAGGACCGTCACTTCGCCGATATCACCGATAACCGCGAACAGGTGATGAGCCTGGTCGGCTTTCATGGCATGATTCACAACTTCAAGGATTATCTGCTGCGCGACGATCCGGCGGACAAGGCGGAATTTTTCCGCCATTTCGAAGCGGCGCGCGCGGAGCTGACCGTCATCCGCCAGCATTTCGGCGCGGCGGCGGAAGCGGATGTGGCGGCCATCGACGCCGCCTTGCGCAATTATTTCGTCAGCCTCAACCGCATTGACCAGCTGCGCGGGGAGGGCCGGTCCATCGCCGAGATCGACGCCACCATCAATATCAATGACGATGCCGCCTTTGCCGCGTTTGGCAATATCCTGAAACTTTATGAGGCGCAGAAATCGGCCTTTCGCAATCAGGTGGTTCAGGCCATCGAGCAGGATAGCAACAATCTGCAATCGCTCTATACGACGCTGT
The DNA here is from genome assembly GCF_002694385.1 of Sneathiella sp. Taxonomy (GTDB): domain Bacteria; phylum Pseudomonadota; class Alphaproteobacteria; order Sneathiellales; family Sneathiellaceae; genus Sneathiella. Next base: position 30,691 of record NZ_NZMB01000020.1, on the reverse strand, counting down.
TCGCCATCGGCCTGCTGCTGACGGTGGCGGTGGTGATGGGGCTGCGGTTTGAATATCTGAAGCGCCGCGCGGTGCGCGAGAGGAGCGAAACGAAATCGCTGCTCGACAGTTTTCTCGATCATTCGACGGTGCCCTTCCTGATCGCCGGGCCGGACAAGATCATCCGCCATTGCAATCTGGCGGCGGCGAAGCTGCTGGAGACGAAGCCCGAGAATCTGATCGGCGCCAGCCTCTCGCAGATTATCGAGGCGCCGATCCCCGATAACGCGGCCATGTCGTTCGAAACCGGCCGGGCGCGCCGGATTGCCACGGAAATCGAGCTGCAAAGCGGGCGTAAAATTCCGGTCCGCGCCGATTTTTCCACCAACCGCGCGGGCACCATGCGCATCGTCGCACTGTTTGACCAGAGCAGCGAAATCCGCATTCGCGAGCGGCTGCTGGTCGAGGCCGAGCATCGCCTTGCCAATGACACCATCGATGAAAGCCTCGCCATTCGCCGCGATATCCAGAAGCTGACCGATCTGGTCGGCGACTTCACCCGTGAGGCCGAGGCTGTGGGGCAGGATTTCGGCCCGCGCGCGCAAGAAATTGCCACGTCCCTCAAGCAGCATCTCGCCGATTTCCTGGATAGTGCCACGGCGATGAGCGAGGGGCGGCTGGCCGTCGGGCTGAACGGCCCGGCGAAGCAGAAAATCAGCAAAACCCTCGCGGATGCCCTCGCAAAATTCGACAAGCCGGTGCAGGAACGCCAGCTCCTGTTCAACTGGGTCAACCATGTGCCGGACGGGCGCGAGATCGACTTCCCCGCGCAGCTTCACCGTATTCTCTGCACGCTGGTCAGTAACGCCATCAACTATACCAAGCCGGGCGGCGCGGTGAAAATCTCCACCTCGCTGGAGGAGGAGACGCTGATCCTGAAGGTGGAGGATACCGGCATCGGCATCGAGGAGGCGGACATCCCGCGCATTTTCGAACGCGGCGTGCGGCTGAAGAATGCGGCGCAGATGGCGGGCGGCCTCGGCCTTGGCCTGCATGCGGCGGGGGAAACGCTGCGCCATCTCGGCGGCGAGATCATCTGTAATTCCTATGCCGGGATCGGCTCCGACTTCGTGGTGCGGATTCCGCTGGTGCAGCAGGCGCAGAATGTCGTCACCCTGCCACGGGGGGAGCGGAAAGAGGACGCGCCGCGCGGTGCACAGGAAGGAATCTGAGAGAGATTTAGCGACGGCGTAAGGGCAACCGGTCCGACAACGCCCCCGCCCGTGATGGTCAACACCGCCCGGTCGATGCGGGGCGCAGGGCCGGGAAGGGGCGGCGTTACAGGCGGGTGAGACCCGCCGTCTTCAGCGTGTCAATGATGAGGTCGCGCAGCCAGTTGCTATGCTGAAGAAACATATCCCGCGCCGCATCTTCGCGGGCGGCGAGCAGCAGCTCCTTCACCTCGTTATGATCGCGCAGGCAGCGTTCCTTGTGGGATCCATCCACATGGCGCATGGCTTCGAAATGCCCGCGCTGGACAATATCGCGATAGGCGAGGCCCGCCTCCTGCAATTTCATATTGCCGTTCAGGATGAACAGGCTGCGGTGGAATTTCTCGTCCGCGTCCTGCCAGGCGGCTTCGTCATGGCTGCGCAGGGCCGTTTCCTCGCCCGACAGGGCATAGAGCATCGGCATGATGTCGGTGCGGCTCAGCCCGCGCGCGCAGATATTGCCGATGGCCTGCAATTCCAGCCCGGTGATGATCTGATAGTAATCCGCAAGATCGCGCGTGCTGAGGGCGAGCAGACGGATGCCGCGCTTGGGCACAATCTCCACCACTTTTTCCGTTTGCAGCCGCAGCATCGCCTCGCGCACCGGAGTGCGGCTCATGCCGAGCTGCTGTTCGATCTCGGGCATGTTGATGAAGCTGCCGGGCGGGATTTTGCCCGCGTTGATTTCCGCCTTGATGGCGGAATAGGCCATCTCGGTGCGGGACTGTTTTTTCGGCACCAGGGAGGGGCGCGCTTTATATTGCAGGGCTGTGGTCATAGTGGCGTTATCCTGCCACCGTTATCCTTGCCAAAGTGTTAAGGAAAGCGGCAATTACGCGCAGAATTTTATCTTGTCCGCCGACTTTATCGCCATTTCAGGAAATATTTCTCCGCCTGTCCGATCAGCCAGGCGAAGACAAGCCCCATCAGCGAGAGAAGGGCGACCCCGGCGATCAGCTGGTCCGTCGCCATCAGGCTGCCCGCCAGCAGAATATAGGCGCCGACGCCATATTCCGCCGCGATCATCTCCGCCGCAACCAGCAGGATAATGGCGATGGCCGCCGAAATGCGCGCGCCGGACAGGATGGCGGGCAACGCGCCGGGCAGGATGATTTTGCGGATGATGGACAGCTTTGACAGGCCGAAGGACTGCCCCATGCGGATCAGGTTCCTGTCCACATTGTCGATGCCGCCATAGGTGGCGATGACCGTCGGGAAGAAGGTGCCGAACAGGATGGTCGCCACCTTCGATCCCTCGCCGATGCCGAACCAGATGACGAACAGCGGCAGCAGCGCGATTTTCGGTACCGGGAAAATGGCGGAGACCAGCGGTTGCAGGCCGGAGCGGGCGAGGGAGAACAGCCCGATCAGCGTGCCGACAAAAATACCGAGCAGCGTGCCCGCCGACCAGCCGATCAGCAGCCTTTGCAGTGATGCCGCAAGATGATCCCAGAGCAGCCCGGTGCGCACCAGATTCATGAAGGCGTCAAACGCCTCCGACGGGGCGGGCAGGATCAGCGGGCTGATAAAGCCGACGCGGCAGCCAAATTCCCAGAAGGCGATCAGGGCGATAAAGACAATCGGCGCGACAATCCGCCGGGGTTTCGGCAGGAAGCCGCCGCCGCGAAAGGGGACGGGTTTTGCCGGGCTTTCCGGCCCTTCGCTCTCCCGCAATCCGTCAGACATCGAGTAACTCCCGATCAGCGGCAAGGGCCTCCTCGCGCATCAGGTTCCACAGCCGTTTCTGGATCGCCTCCAGCTCGCTATTGTCACTGCGGCGGTCGCTGAGCGGCATGTCAATCTCGACAATTTCGCGGATTTCGCCGGGACGGCGCGACAGCACGACGATGCGATGGCCGAGGCGGACGGCCTCATTCAGGTTATGGGTGACATAGGCGGCGGTATACTGCTCCTTCTCCCACAGATCGACGAGGTCATCCATGAGCAACTCCCGCGTCTGGGAATCGAGGGCCGACAGCGGCTCATCCATCAGCAGCACGGCGGGCCGCACGGAAAGCGCCCGCGCAATGGCGACGCGCTGTTTCATGCCGCCGGATAGCTGTCGCGGATAGGCTTTGCGGAAATCGGCGAGCTTCGTGCGGGCCAGCACATCGGCAATGATGGCCTCCCGCGCCGCCGCGCTTAAATCATGATCCTCCAGCACGAGGCTGACATTCGCCTCCACCGTGCGCCAGGGCAGCAGGGCGAAATCCTGAAAGATGTAGGTGAGGGGGTTGAGGCATCCCTCCGGCACTTCGCCCGATTGCAGCACCTCCCCGCCTGTTGGGCGTTCCAGCCCGCCGATCAGGCGCAAAAGCGTGGATTTGCCGCAGCCCGACGGGCCGATAAGGCAGACAATCTGGCCGCGCCGGATGTCCAGATTGATATCCCGAAGGACCTCAACCTCATCATAATGATGGGAAATATGGCGGAGGTTGAGGTCCATTTTACTCAGAACGTCTCGACATAGCTGGTGTTGACCAGCGTCTCGATGGCGATGTCTTTGGAGACCAGCCCCTCCGCCTTGAACCAGTCGAGCTGGTCGGTGATGTTGGTCATGTTGAGGGCCGCGCCCTTGTTCATGCGCATCGCGCCATTCTGGATGGACGGGGCGGCCTTTTCGATCGGCTGATCGGCATAGACATATTTATGGATCAGGGTGATCATGGCATTTGCGCCGTCCTCCCCTTCGGTTTTATCGACAAGCGCGGCGTTGAAATCATCGGCGCCCTTGGAGAAGGCGGCCAGGAACCGCTTCACCAGATCGGGTTTTTCCTCCGCATTCTTGGTGGAGGTGAAGACCGTTGTCACCTGATAATCGGGGATATAATCGGCGACCATGCCGATCTGCACCACCGCATCCCCCTTGGCGAGCGGGATGCCGATATGCGGCACGATGGACCAGGCGTCGACCTGCCCGGATTTGAGCGCGCCGATGATCGCGCCGACCTTCTGCAGCGGCACCAGCTTCATATCAGCGGTTGAAAAGCCTTCCTTCTCGGCGATCTTGGCGGCCATATAATGAAACGACGATCCGGCCTGCGTAATGCCGAAGCTGCGGCCCTTCAATTTGGACGGATCCGTCAGCCCATCGTCATAGGCGCCCTTGGAGGCGAGGATCACCTGACCATTGACGCCCGGCTCTTCCTGAAGCCCGCCGCCGATCACCTTCACCGCGCCCTTTTCCGCGAGATTGATCAGCCCGCCGGAAATCGCCGTGATGCCGAAATCCACATCGCCGGAGGCAATGGCGACAGCCATCGGCTGCGCCGCCTGAAAGAATTTGAACTCGACTTCCAGCCCCTCGTCCGTGAAGTAGCCTTTCTCATAGGCCACAAAGCTCGGCGCATGGGAGGTGAATCGCAGTGCGCCCACTGTGATCTTGTCGGCGGCGAAGGCGGGCAGGCTGCTGGCCCCGAGCGTTGCAAGCGCCAGCGCGCTGCCGATGACAGCTTTCTTGAAAGACCGTCTGGTCATGGAATTCATTGAAGTATCCTCCCGAAAGGTGAAGAAATTATCGCGTTTTTATACCGGCTTTTCTTGTAAGGTTATGGGGCGCGGAAAGTCAAACGAATATCCGCGCGTCCTATTCCCCCGCAATCCAGCTTTGCCGCACGCTGAGGTCCGGCGCCAGGCGCAGCAGGTCGGCGCGGTATCCGGGCGCGATATGGCCGTGGCTGTTCTGAAGACCGAGGAAGCGGGCGGGCGACGCGCTCGCCATCTCCACGGCTGTCTCCAGTGGCTGATCCAGATGCCGGACGGTATTCCTGACCGCGCTCGCCATATCAAGGGCGGAACCGGCGAGCGTGCCGTCCGCCGTGGTGAGGCGGCCGCCCTCAAGACGGATGGTGCCGCCATTCCAGGGCATTTCCGTTGCCGCCGTACCGACAATTCCCATAGCGTCGGTCACCAGCATCAGACGATCCGCGCCCTTCGCGGCAAGGGCGATTTTCAGTGTCGCCGGATGCACATGATAGGTGTCGTTGATCACCCCGCAGAAGACATCTGGGGCATTCAGGCCTGCGCCGATCAGGCCGGGATCGCGAGAGAGCAGGGACGGCATGGCATTATAAAGATGCGTAACGCCGGTGAGGCCTGCGTTGATCGCCGCCTGCATCTGATCGAACGTCGCGGCGCTGTGCCCCGCCGCGACCCGCACGCCCGCCGCCGTCAAGGCCCGGATGTCATCAGTGCGGACAGCTTCCGGCGCGAGGGTGACGAGAACTTTTCCGATATCGCCGCGCGTCGCAAGGGCCAGAAACGCCGCGTCCATCTCGCGGATTTTCGCTTCCGGATGGATGCCCTTGCGGTCCGGGTTGAGATACGGCCCCTCAAAATGAAGGCCGAGGATGCCGGGAACACCCGCCGCAAGCGCCGCCGCGATCAGATCGGCGGCCTTTTCCATCGCCGCGAAATCATCGCTGATCAGGGTCGGCAGCATCCCGGTGGTGCCGAAGGCGCGGTGGGCGGCGGCGATTTTCCGGATATCATCAAGGCTTTCCGCGCCGTTCAGCATCACCCCGCCGCCGCCATTGACCTGCGTATCAATAAAGCCCGGCAGCAGGTAATCGCCGTCGAGGGCCTGCCGTTCATAACCCACCGGAATGTCCGCGGGGCGGCAGATATCCGCGATCAGCTCCCCCTGGATCAGCAGCGCCGCATCGTCGCGCCAGCCGGTGGGCGTGAGGATTTTCGCATCCAGCAGCGCCCGCTTCATGCCCGCACCGTGCCCGTCTTGTTGATCAGCCCCGTGCGGTTGTTGATCAGCCGCAACGCCCCGTCGAACACATCGCCCTCCGCCGTTGCCGCATGGCGGGCGAGGGCGGTATCCAGCCATGGGCGCACCGGTTTTGCAAGGCCGCCCACATGATGCACCTCCTTGATGCCGCGCTTGACAAGGGCGCGGGTGAGCTGGTCAATCTCGGCGGCGATCCCCTTGATCAGGCTGATCGCCACTTCATCCTGTTTCACGGCGTAATCGAAGGCGAGGCCCGCAAAGGCGCCATAGTCGGCTGGCGTGGCGGTGAGCGCCCAGCGGCTCACCTCCGGCGGCGATCCGCCCGCCTTTTTCAGCAGCGCCTTGCAGAAGGGGGAGGTGGGCAGAATCCCGTCCGCCGCCTGCACCGCGCGGCGCAGCGCGAGATAGCCGAGCCGCGCGCCCGAGCCCTGATCGGAAATCTGAAAGCCCCAGCCGCCGATGTAGAATTTCTCCGCCCCCTTGACGCCGAAGGCGCAGGAGCCGGTGCCGGTGATCAGGACGCCGCCATCGCCGCCCGCAAAGGCGCCAAGCTGGGCGACAAAGGCATCCGTCTCCGCCGTCATGGAGGCGAAGGGATGCGGCATTTTCACAAATTCATCGCGCCGCCCCTGATCCACCAGCCCGGCCATGGCGAATCCTGCATGCAGGCGGGAGAGGGGGATCGTTTCCCCCTCCAGCTTGTCGAGCGCCTGCCGGGTGGCGCGGAAAATCTCGCTCATCACCGGTTCCAGGCTGCGCGCGGCATTGGCGGCCCCGCCATGCCCCTCCGCCAGCATCAGGCCATTGCGGTCATAAAGCCGCACGCGGCAGGTGCTGCCGCCGCAATCCGCCGCCAGATAGACCGGTTTATCGCCCGTGATCGCCATGCAAATCGGCCTTTCGCCGCCTCACAACTTTAAAGAAAATTCTTATCCCCTTTGTTTCAATTTGAAATTTGAAACGTCTTTTCGCCCCTATAGTATGGTGACAACGAAAAGGCCGCAATGGCATCCGTGGGAAAATCGTGATGAAAACGCAGGTCGTGATTATCGGCAGCGGCCCCGCCGGTCTGCTGCTCGGCCAGTTGCTGCACCGGCAGGGCATCGACAGCGTCATTCTCGACCGGGTGACGCCCGACTATATCCTCGGTCGTATCCGCGCCGGGGTGATCGAAAACGGCTTCGCCCGCCTGATGCGGGAGGCGGGCGCGGCAGCGCGCATGACGGCGGAGGGGGAGGTGCATGACGCCGTGGAAATCGCCGTTCATGGTGTCTATCACAAGATTGACCTCGCGGCGCTGACCGGCGGGGCGACCGTCACCGTCTATGGCCAGACGGAAATCACGCAGGATCTGATGCAGGCCCGCGCCGCCGCCGGGCTGCCCGGCTTTTACGGGGCGGAGAATGTCCGGCCCCATGACATGACCACGGATCATCCTTATGTGACATTTGAGAAAGACGGCGTAACTCACCGGATTGACTGCGATTATATCGCCGGGTGCGATGGCTTTCACGGCGTCTGCCGCCCCAGCATTCCGAAACATAAAATCCGCGAGTATGAGCGGGTCTATCCCTTCGGCTGGCTCGGCCTGCTCGCCGATACGCCGCCGGTGAATTATGAGCTGATCTACGCCAAGAGCGATCGCGGCTTCGCCCTTTGCTCCAAACGCTCCGCCCGGCGCAGCCGCTATTATCTGCAGGTGCCGCTTGCGGAGAAGCTGGAGGACTGGTCCGACGACCGCTTCTGGGAGGAGCTGAAACGCCGCCTCCCGGCGGATGCGGCGGCGCGGCTCGTCACCGGTCCGTCGCTTGAGAAAAGCATTGCGCCGCTCCGCAGTTTTGTGGCCGAGCCGCTGCAATATGGGCGGATGTTCCTGGTGGGCGATGCCGGGCATATCGTGCCGCCGACGGGGGCGAAGGGCCTCAATCTCGCGGCCAGCGATGTGAATACTCTCTATCGTATCCTGACGAAAGTCTACGGGCAGGGGCGCACCGACCTGCTCGCCCGCTACTCGGAAATCTGCCTCCGCCGGGTGTGGAACGGGGTGCGCTTTTCCTGGTGGATGACCGACATGCTGCATCATTTCGAACGCGACAGCATGGAGGACAAAATCCGCGACAGCGAGCTTGATTTTTTCCTTGCCACCCCCGATCGCCGCCGCATCCTCGCCGAGCAATATGTCGGCCTGCCCTATGAGGAAATCGAGTAGCGCAGCGGGCTTGCCTACCAGACGCCGAAATAGATGCCGCGCGTCTTCGCGCTGTCCGTCCGCTTCTCAATCTCTTCATGGGACATGGTGGTGCGGTTTCGCCGGAGCCGCAGCCAGGCATTGAGCCGTCCCTCCCATTCCGCACGGATACCGGCATGGGCAGTGCTTTGCCCGAGATCATTCATTTCCTCAGGATCATCAGCAATATCAAAGAGTTGCGGCGCAAAGTTATCATAGGAGATATATTTCCAGCGGGACCCGCGCAGCATATAGCCGCGGGTTTTATCGGGCGGCAGGTTAAGGGCGAGACGCGCCCCGCGCCAGGCATAATCCACCTCGCTCACCACAAAATCGCGCCATTCCTCCGGCGCATCCCCGGCCAGCAGCGGGGCCAGCGACCGCCCCTCCAGCAGATGCGGGCGCGCCCCGCCGCCAAGGACATCAACGAAGGTGGGGATGAGGTCAATGGCCTCCACCAGCCGTTCCTCAATATGCCCGCGCGCGCCGTCCGCCGCTTTGCGCGGATCGCGAATGATGAGGGGGATTTTCACGCTCTCCTCATGGAACAGCTCTTTCTCGCCGAGCCAGTGATCGCCGAGATAATCCCCATGATCGCTGGTGAAAACGATCAGCGTATCTTCAAGCCGTCCGGCTTTTCCAAGAAACGCCATCAGCCGCCCGATATGATCGTCAATCTCCGTGATCAGCCCCATATAGGCGGGGATGACATGGCGGCGCTTTGAATCGATGGAGAAATTGAGCGACTCCTCATGCCCCATGAAGGCCTTCACCACCGGATGCGGAGTGTCCTTCTCCGCCTCCTGCCGGTTGGCGGGCAGGATGTCATCGGGCCCATACATATTGTGATAGGGGGCGGGGGCGATATAGGGCCAGTGCGGCTTGATATAGCTGAGATGCAGGCACCAGGGAGCCTCCCCCAACTCGGAAATTTTCGCCATGGCGCGATCCGTCATATAGGCGGTTTCCGAATGCGCCTTATCGACGCGCGCGGGCAGATGGGCATTCCTGAGATACCAGCCGCTCGCCACATTGCCATTCTCATCAAGACCGGAATTGGCGTGGCTATGCCACGGGTTATCGCCGTCATAGCCCCTTTCCGCCAGGTAACGGTTATAGGCGAGGTTCGGGTCGGTGAAATCGTCGGGGTGGAGGCCGTCATCGCGCTCCCACGGCTCAAAGCCGCATTCGGCGGCGAGCAGGCCATGAAGGCTGCTCCGGTCAATGCCGAGGCGCTGCATGCCGCCCAGATCCGCCGCCATATGCGTCTTGCCAATCAGCCCGGTCTTGAGGCCAAGGTCCCGCATATGATCGCCGAGCGTCATTTCCCCCACCTTCAGCGGCACGCCGTTATAGGTCGCGCCGTGGGACTGCACATAGCGCCCGGTATAAAAGGACATGCGCGACGAGCCGCAGACCGGTGCCTGGCAGAAGGCGTTGGCAAAGCGCAGGCCGGCGGCGGCGAGGGCGTCGATATGCGGGGTTTTAAGATGCGGATGCCCGGCGCAGCCGAGGTAATCGGCGCGCAACTGATCGCACATGATGAACAGAATATTGCGGATTTCCCCCATGACGCCGCGACCTCCCCCTTATGGCTTTGCCCCAGTATGGCGGGGGGCGCGGGGAAAATTCAAGCCCGTTGTGGCCTTAAAAGGGCGACGCGGCGGTGAGGGTGATAGGCTCCCCCGTTTCCGGATGCGCGAAGCTGAGCCGTTCGGCATGGAGTTGCAGGCGGCTCGCGGCGGCCCTTGCCGCCTCCGTCCCGTAAAACCGATCGCCGAGGATGGGATGGCCGATGGCCGCCAAATGCAGGCGCAGCTGATGCGTCCGCCCGGTTTCGGGATAAAGCGCGAGAAGGCTTGTGCCGTCGGTCACCGCAATCCGTTCCCATCGGGTGCGGGCGGGCTTGCCGTTCTCTTCATCCACTTTCTGAAGCGGGCGGTTCGGCCAGTCGGCGGCAAGGGGGAGGGTAATCTCGCCTGTTTCCTCAGAAACTTCTCCCAACACTCTGGCGATATAGCGTTTTTCGACTTCACGATCGGCGAACATGCGGCTTAAACGCCGATGCGCCTCCGCCCCCTTGCCGAACAGCAGCAGGCCGGAGGTATCCATATCCAGCCGGTGGACGATGCGGGCGTTGCGGTCGATTTTCTTCGCGCGGTGTTCGGCGCAGTCTTTGAGGTGCGCCTCCCGCCCGGGGACGGAAAGCAGGCCGCTCGCCTTCACAAAGGCCAGCAGCCAGCCATCCTGATACAGCAGCTCCGCCGCGCTTTCGGGCGGCGGATTGTAGGGCATCTCGCTGGGGCTTTTATGCATCCGTCGAGAGTTTCATCATCACCAGCCCGGTGATGATGAGACCCGCCGCGAGGATGCGCATGGGGCTCGCCGCTTCGCCCAGCACCATAATGCCGAGCAGAAACGCGCCGACCGCGCCGATGCCGGTCCAGATGGTATAGGCGGTGCCAAGCGGCAGGGTTTTCATGGCGAGCGCCAGCAGCACAAAATTTATCACCATGGCGACGAGGGTAATAACGCTCGGCGTCAGGCGGGTAAAGCCATCGGACTGCTTCATGGAAAAAGCCCAGATAATTTCGAAAACGCTGGCTGAGATGAGATAGACCCAGGCCATTGCATAACTCCTTCAATTGGCGGGTCGTCCCGGATAATCGTCTACGGGGAGGTCGTCCTCCCGCGGGCATAGATAATAAATCGGCTCGCAAAGGGCAAGGAATTTCGGCGCGTTTTTTACGCCCGTTCCAGCATCACCGCATGGACCTGCTCACGGGTGCGGAAGCCGAGATTTTCATACACCCGGATGGCCCGTGTATTCGCGGAATAGACCTGCAGATAGGGTGTCTCCCCGCGCGCGAGGATCTGTTCCACCACCTTCACGCAGAGCGCATGGGCGAGGCCGCGGCCCAGATGATCGGGGTGCGTGCAGACGCCGCTCACCTCCGCATAGCCGGGATGGCGGAAGCGTTCCCCCGTCATGGCGATGAGTTTGCCGTCCTCCTTCACGCCCCAGAAACTGCCGAGCAGGCGGGTATCGCGATAGTAGGGGCCAGGTTTGGTCAGCGTCGCCAATTCCAGCATGGCGTCCGCATCGGCCGCGCTGAGACGCTCGATCCTGTGGTCCGGCGGTGCCGTGGCGGTCAGCTTTTCAAGCACCATCTGCTCCCCCCGGCCGGCCTGAACCCTGCGAAACCCGTCCGGCACGACAACCGGCGGCACCTGAACGAAGAAGAGCGCGCCACCCTCCGGCGTCAGGCGGCTGAGGGATTTGAGGCTTTCGGCGCTGTCATCCCGTGTGGCGGCGAAAATGCCGACCCCGTCCCGGAAGCGGCGGGCGCGATCATTGCCGACGGCGAAGCGGGCGTGGCAACTGGTCAGCGTGTTCCAGATCGGCCGGTCGAGAATATGGCTATTCATTGCCGCCCTCCCTATCCCGCGACGTGACCCGCCGGAGCAGGGATTTTTCCGTGAGCGCGGCTTCCAGATGATCAAGCTGGTCAAGCAGGGGCGCGCGCCTGTCGCCGCATATCTCCGCGAGCGTTTGAGCAATCAGCGGCCAAAGGCTGTGCTTGCCCTGATCGACCAGGGCGCGGCCCCTGGCGGTGAGGGTGACGACTTTCGTGCGCTGGTCCGTCCGTCCGCGCACCGCCTTGACGACGCCCGCCCGTACGAGCTGCCCGATGCTGCGGGTAACGCCCGGCTGACTGACGCCGAGCGCGGCGGCGAGATCGCCAACGGTCAGCGGCCCCAGCTCATCGAGCGCGGCGAGCAGGGGATACTGCCCCGTCTGCACGGCAATGCCGTCCGCATCGATCAACTGCTGCACATCGGCCTGCAACCTATCACCAATGCGCTTGAGCCGCGTGCCGAGGGTGAGATACCCCTTGCCGCGAACAAAATCCTCAACCATGACACTGCCTCATCCTGTTATTTCATAGCATGATATATAACATGTTATATGAAAGCAAGAGGCAATGGCGGGAGGCGGCAGAAGGTGGGGAGGCCGAATAAAAAGAGGCGGAAGGAAGGAGGCCGGAAAGCCGGGTTTCGCAGGGCAAGGCAGCCTAAAAACGGAGGAACAGGCCGGGACAGCGCGGCGCGGCGGCATAAAAAAAGCGGGGGAACAGGGCGTGGCAGCGCGGCGGCATAAAAAAAGCGGGCGAAAAAACGCCCGCTTTTCATGTATGTCTGATGGAAAGATCAGTCCTTCAGCAGATCGCGGCTGATGATTTCCTTCATGACTTCCGTGGTGCCGCCGGCGATGCGCGACATGCGGTTGTCGGCCCAGGCGCGGCAGATGGGATATTCCCACATATAGCCATAGCCGCCATGCATCTGCACACAAGAGTCGAGCACCTGCCAGAGGATTTCCGTCGATTCCATCTTGGCGATGGCGGCGGTGACGGCATCAAGTTCGCCCTTCACATGATCGGCGATGCAGCGATCGACAAAGGCGCGCATCATCACCGCTTTCGCCTGTATTTCCGCGAGCTTGAAGCGGGTGTTCTGGAAATCGGCAATGCTCTGGCCGAACGCCTTGCGTTCCTTGGTATACTGGACCGTCCAGTCAAGCGCCGCCTCAATGCTGGTGGCGGAGCGGACGGCGATGACAAGCCGTTCCTGCGCGAGCTGCTGCATGAGCTGCTTGAAGCCTCGCCCCTCCACGCCGAGCAGGTTCGATTTCGGCACCCGCACGTCATTGAAAAACAGTTCTGACGTATCCTGCGCCTTGTAGCCCGCTTTTTCGAGATTACGCCCGCGCGTAAAGCCTTCGCGGTCCCCTTCGACGAGGACGAGGGAGACGCCGCGTCCGCCCGCGCTCGGGTCCGTTTTACAGGCGAGCACGACGAGATCGGCGAGCTGGCCGTTCGAGATAAACACCTTCTGGCCGTTGATGACATAATCATCGCCATCGGCAATGGCGGTGGTGCGGATATTCTGCAAATCCGAGCCGGCGCCGGGTTCGGTCATGGCGACGGCGGCGATCACTTCGCCCGAGACCATTTTCGGCAGCCATTTCTTCTTCTGTTCCTCCGTCCCGTAATGGATGAGGTAGGGGGCGACAATTTCCGAATGCAGATGGAAGGAGGGGCCCGTCGCGCCCATGCGCGCGAGTTCTTCCGTAAAGACGGCGCCGAAGCGGAAATCACCGCCAACCCCGCCATATTCCTCCGGCACTGCGCAGCAGAGGAAACCGCCTTCACCGGCTTCGCGCCAGACTTCGCGGCTGACCTGTCCGGCCTTTTCCCATTCCGCATGGAAGGGGACAATGCGTTCCTCGACAAAGCGGCGGGCGGAGGCGCGGAAAAGTTCATGTTCTTCTTCGTAGATGTGGCGTTTCATGATCGTCCTGTGTTTTTATTCATTTTTCTGGGCTCTGCGGCGGGATCATAAAGCGCCGCTGCCGCCTTGTAAATTAAAAGGCGCGGATGTGCACGGCTTTTCTGGCCCGCCGACGCGCCCGCCGATGCCGCCCAAAGCCATGCCCGCGCGGGGCGGAAGGGCCGCATCACCCGCATTGTGCGCCGCCCGACCGGCAGGCGGGATTATGCCTGCGCGATTAACCATTTCTTTATCCTGAGTTCCTATGCTGGTCCGGTTCTTTACATCTTGGCCGGATTGAGACGGAATGACAGACAGCCCCAACTATTCCCATTACGTCGTGCAGACGCTGATCGACACGCAATGGCGCAGCTTCGAGCGGTATCCGGCCGAGAAACCGGCACAGGACATCGCCCACGCCCTGATCGAAGACTGGGGCGCGCAGCGGGTGCGCATTCTCGGCGGATTTTTCTCAAACGAAAAGGACCGCAATGTCTATTACCGCATCGCCCTGGCGGCGCCGCAGCGTTTCTTGGCCTCCCGCGGGTGGCAGAATTCGAAATTCATCTTCGGCAGCACCGCCCTTGGGGTCGCGATGCTGGCGATTTTCCTGATCTTTTACAGCGTTATTCTTCCCATTGCCTCTGTGGCCGCGGACGGGAAGGGACCGGAGACTATGGCCACCAGCGGCCACTCTCCGATCGCCCCCATCGCGAAGCCCGTCGATTTGCGCGCGCGCTTTGGCGAGGTCGCCCATCTCCCCTATGCCCGCATACGGGAAATGGACACCGTTCCGCTCAGGCTGCGTGGCCCGTGGGGAACGGCTTGCGATACAGACGGAGGGGAACTCGTCCTGGCGCCCGGCGCCCTGTCGCACCTCGTGGAGGGAGAGAGCCGGGAAACCCTGACATCCGTCTGGCAGACCGGCCAGCGCTACGGCCTGGTCCAGAGCGACGGTTCCATACGCATGGTGAGCCTGATCTCTGCGGATCGTTTGCAGATGATCGGCACCATGAACCGTCTCGGCGATTTCACCGCCGATACTTCCGGGGCCATCCTGTCACGCTGTCTCTGAAGGGAGGACCCTGCCAGCCTGCGCATTATTGACAGACTGGCCGCTCCTGTCCTTTAAGGGGCCGACCTTACCCCGGACAACGCCGCCCGGCTTACCGGATAACAGATACCCCCCGCAACATCCGCCCGAAGGCCGCGCCGCATCAACGCCGGGTATCCTTTTTTCGCATATATATGGAAATGACTGGCGGGGCAGTCCCCCCGCTCATACGACGTGAGACCTGCATCGCCTCTCGCATGAAGACTGTATTATATAAGATATTTGCCATTTATGCAAGAAAAATGGCGATGAGGCCGCAACCCGGGGGCTGATCCGCTACAGACTCACCCCGAAATATTGCAGGCCGAACATGGCGGCGAAGCCGAGCGCCATGGTGATGACCACGTTATTGCTGAGGATCGCGACGGCAAGCGCGAACAGGGCGGCAAGCCAGACGGTGAGGTCGGAATTGGCGAGCGAGGCGGCAACCAGGGCGACGATCAGGCAGCCCGGCAGATCATCGAGCAGGGTTTTAAGCCGCGCATTCCGGATAATCGCCTGCCCGCCGATCAGCCCGGCGAGGCGCAGCCCATAGGCCCCGACGGCGAGACAGAGGATGAGCAGCCAGTGATCGGGGCTCATGATGCGCTCTCCAGCTTCTTCTGCCGCCGCCGCAGCAGCGCCGCCATGGCGACGCCGACAAGGCTGGCGAGGAGGATGGCATAGGCGCTCTCCACCCCCGCCTTGACCAGCAGCACCGTCACCGCGAAAGTCACCGCCCAGGGCACGACATTGCGCAGGCCCCGCCACATCGCCCGCGCCATGGCGATAAACGCCGCGGTGAAGGCGAAGCCGAGGCCGTAGCTCGCGAGATCCGGCATCGACTGGCCGAACAGCGCACCCAGCGTTGTCGACAGCGTCCAGCCCGTGATCATGGTGAGGCCGGAGCCGATCAGGAAGGCCGCGCCGATGGCCGGGTCCGCCGCGTGGCGCGCCAGAGTCAGCGCCCAGTTCTCATCGCCGGTGATATGAATGGCGACGAGCCGCCGCCACAGCGGGATTTCCTGCAACAGGGCGCTCAAGGACGCGATAATGCCGAGATAGCGCAGGTTGAGCGCGATCCCCGCAATCGCCGCGCCGATCACCAGACCATCGGCGCCGAACCGCTCGATGGCGACAATCTGCGACGATCCGGCATGCACGGTGAGGCTCATCAGCGCGACGCCCCACCACGGATAGCCCGACTGCGCCGCCAGAATGCCAAACGCAAACCCATAGGCCGCCGCGCCAACCGCAAAAGGCAGAATGCCGTAAAATCCCTGTTTCATAAGGGCACAATACCGCCCCCGGGCTTTGCTGGCGAGCAAACAATTGGGGGAGGGGGTGTTCCGCGTATATCTAAGGAAATCGGCTGGAGGGGCGGGAGCCCGCTCCGATCATACGTCTGAAAGCTTAATTGCATCAAAATATTGCATGCAACAAGGTTATACTATTGCTTACTGTCTATAATTGGCATTAGATCTTTAAAACGAAAATATATTCTTTTTGAAATTTCTTCATTGTCGGCCAAATCACATATTGATGTTGCAGCAATAAAACAAAAGCTGCGCGACAAACTTAATATCTCAAGAACTTCCAGAGGATCATAATTGGGGGTAATTCTAGAGCCTGATATTCGGCGAACTATAGCGCGCTGACCACTATGTGTATAATCATTCAGTATATTATCAGTTCTATTTTTAAAACTTAAAATAGTTTTTCCAATGTCGTTGTTTTCGATTTCAATTTGTTTAATTTGCGAATATTGCTTTGGAAATTTTTTAAGGTCAATTTTTTCGACAAAGTTTTGCTTTGCCGCCATCTGAATCCATTTTCCACGAACCAAACTTTCAAAAGTAACTCGTAACAACGAGCTTGCAGGTGCATATTTTAAATTTTCTATAAGTAGGATAATTCCTGATCCTTGTTCTAATGCAATACTGTAGAGTGCCGCAGCTATCGTATTTCTATGATTAGATGGAATTTGCATTCCTTCAATTTGAGATTCCAACCAATTTACATTCTCTTTTATTTCTTCAATTATGGAAGCATCAATCATTCTAAATATCTCTACCCCTCAAACCGCAAACGCCCGTAAAAACTCCCGCTCTCCCGTTGTGCTGAAATTGACGATGCGGGAGCCGTCGATGCGTTTGGCCCAGCCGAGGCTGTAGACGCGGGTGAGGAGCGCGGAGCCGAGGGAGCCGGCGAGGTGGCTGCGGCGGTTGCTCCAATCGAGGCAGGATTTGCAGAGCGGGCGGCGCGCGGCGTCGAGGGGCGCGAGATCAATGGCGAAGTCCGTCATAAAGGCGCGGCCCGCAGGGGTGAGGCCGAGGCCCTCGCTCTCCGGGGTGAGGAAGTTCTTCGCCAGCAGGCTGTCCATCATGCGCACGCCGAGATCGCCCGCCAGATGGTTGTAGCAGACCCGCGCATGGCGGAGCGCCGGGTCCTTCGGCCCCGTCCGGGTGCGCAGNTGNCCNTTCTTGGCGGCGAGGCCCATCATCGCCTCCAGCACNCTGCCGACATCATCATCGGCGAGCGCGAAATAGCGNTGNCGCCCCTGCTTGCGNTGCAGGANAAGNCCGCCCGCCTGCATCTTCGCGAGGTGAGAGCTNGCCGTCTGGGAGGTGATCCCGGCCTCCGCCGCCAGCTCGCTCGCCGTCAGNGCCTTGCCCGACANGAGCGCCGTCAGCATGTTGGCCCGCGCCGGATCCCCGATCAGCGCGCCGAGATAGGCTATGTCCGGTCCTTCTTTCATAGTTCGATGATAAACGAACCATTCGCGCCACGCAAGCGTTATTCTCCGCCGACATCAGAGAAGGAGAGACGCATGATCACCTGTTTTATCCGCTATCATATCGACCCGACCAAGAAAGCCGAGTTCGGGCAGTATGCAAGGAACTGGGGAGAGGCGATCCCGCGCTGCGGCGCCGATCTCGTCGGTTATTTCGCGCCGCATGAGGGATCGAGCACGCTCGCCTATGGCGTCTATCATATCGAGAGCCTGGCGGCCTATGAGGCCTATCGCGCGCGGCTTGCCGCTGATCCGCTCGGGCGGGAGAATTACGACTTTGCGATGAAAGAGAAATTCCTGCTGCGCGAGGATCGGACGTTTCTCAAGCTCGTCTCCAAATAGGCGCGGGGAGGCGGGAGGGGGCACCGCGAGCGGCCCGCACCGCCGCAAGTGCGCGTCGGTTTTCCGCGCGGCGGTCTAGGGCGTTACCAGCGGCAGCTTCGCCGCCGACCAGCCGAGGGTGCCATCCTGCATATGGGTGACATTTGTAAGGCCCGCCGCGACGAGATCGGGGATCGCCTTGCCGCTGCGGTTGCCGGAGCGGCAATGCAGCAGATAATTGCCCGCAGGATCAAGGGTGGCGATTTTCTCTGCGAAATCAGGGTCATTGAAGTCGATATTGACGGCGCCCTTGAGATGCCCATCGGCAAATTCGCCCGGTGTGCGCACATCGAGGATGACAAGATCCGGCGTCGTTTCGATCAGTTTCGCGGCCTCCACCGCCGGAATGTGAAGATANCCGTGTTGATCGCGCCCGTCAGCGGCCATTGCGTTGTCCTTTCCCGCCATGATGAAATAAACGGCGGCCGCGCCCACGCAGNCCGCCAGAANNAGAAGCGCCGCCCCCCGCATCGCGGATCAGACGTGGAAGGAGGAGCCGCAGCCGCAGCGCCCCTTTTCATTGGGNTTTTCNAAGGTGAAGCGCGATTGCAGACCGGCTTCTTCCCAGTCCATTTCGGTGCCCGCGACATATTGCACGGCGTCNTGGTCGATCAGCAGCGTAATGCCGTCCAGATCGACGACCGCATCGTCCTCTTTCCGCTCCTTCGCGTAATCCATGGTGTAGCTGAGGCCGTTGCAGCCGGTGTTGGTGATNCCAATGCGCAGGCCCAGNGGGGCCGAGGGCGCCTTGCCGAGCAGGGATTTGACGCGGTCGGCCGCGCGATCCGTTAATGTCATAATCTGTGTGTCAGTCATCATATCACCTCTACATTTAATATAAGGGCGCGCCTAGAACATTCCAAGATCAAGTTTTGCCGCTTCCGACATATTGTCCGGCGTCCAGGGCGGATCCCAGAGGATCTCNACCTCCACCTCTTTCACGCCGTCAACCGGCAGGATGGCGTCGCGCACCCAGATCGGGATTTCCCCGGCNACNGGGCAGCCCGGCGCGGTCAGGGTCATGCCGACGAACACCTCGCCATCCTCGCTGATATCAATCACATAGATGAGGCCGAGATCGAAGATATTGACCGGGATTTCCGGGTCATACACCTCGCGCAGGGCGGCGATGATGGGTTCCTCCAGCGGCGAGCCTGTGGTGCCTTCCTCAAACGGGCCGGTGGCGACGGGGCGGTCGATTTTATCCATTGCAGTCATGGCTATTCCGTCGAGACCTCCTCTTCATTATCCATGGCCGAGGTCATGGCGTGCCAGGCGAGGGTGGCGCATTTGACGCGCATGGGAAATTCCTTCACCCCGGCCAGCATCATCAGCTTGTCGGTGGCGTCCCCGGCGTCGATGAATTCCTCCTCGCCCTTCACCAGCTTCTGGAAGCCGGTGAAGATGTCGCGCGCCTCCGTTTCCGTCTTGCCCTTGATAATCTCCGTCATCATGGAGGCGGAGGCGAGCGAAATGGCGCAGCCCTTGCCTTCGAACGCGGCATCCTCAATCAGTCCGTTATGGCCGAGCTTCAGATACACATTGACCGTATCACCGCACAGCGGGTTATAGCCATGCGCCTCATGATTGGCGTCTTCGGGATGGCGGAAGTTGCGCGGCCGCTTCGAATGATCGAGGATCACTTCCTGATAGAGTTCACGTAAATCGTCGAGCATCAGCCAAAAATCTCCTGTACCGATTGCACCGCCGCGACGAGGGCGTCAATATCGGCGCGGTTGTTGTAAAGCGCCATGGAGGCGCGGGCCGTCGCCGCCACATCGAAATAATCCATCAGCGGCTGCGCACAGTGATGGCCGACGCGGATGGCGACGCCGCCGCGATCGACGATGGTGCCGATATCATGCGGATGCACCCCTTCCAGCGTGAAGGAGATAATCGCCGCCTTATGCTTTGCCTCACCAATGATGCGCAAGCTGTTGATATTTTTCAACTGTTCCGTCGCATAGGCGAGCAGGGCCTGCTCATGCGCCATGATCCTGTCGAAGCCGATATTATTCACATAGTCGATGGCCGCGCCAAGGCCGATGGCCTGCACGATGGGCGGCGTGCCCGCCTCAAACTTCGAATGGCCCTTGGCGAAGGTGGTTTTCTCGAACGTTACCCGGTTGATCATATCGCCACCACCAAGGAAGGGCGGCATGGCCTCCAGCAGCGCCGCCTTGCCATATAGCACGCCGATACCGGTTGGGCCGAAGACCTTATGCCCGGTGAAGACATAGAAATCCGCGCCTAAAGCCTGCATATCCAGCTTCATATGCGGCGCGGCCTGTGATCCGTCGATCAGGACCACCGCGCCCGCATCATGGGCGGCGTCGATGATCTGGCGCACCGGGGTGATGGTGCCGATGGCGTTGGAGATATGGGTCACCGCGACGATCTTCGTCTTTGGCCCGAGCATCTCGAAATATGTATCGAGCATAAATTCGCCATGCTCATCAATCGGCACGGCCTTGACAATCGCGCCGGTCTTTTCCGCGATCAACTGCCAGGGGACGATATTTGAATGATGCTCGAGGGTTGAGAGAATAATCTCATCTCCCGGCTTAAGATTGGCCCAGCCATAGCTGTAGGCGACGAGATTGATACTCTCCGTCGCATTCTTGGTGAAGATGATCTCCTCCACACTCGCCGCATTGAGATGGGCGCGCACGGTTTCGCGTGCCGCCTCATACAGCTCCGTCGAGGTCTGGCTGAGATAATGCACGCCGCGATGCACATTGGCGTAAGTCTCCGCATAGGCGCGCTGCATGGTGTCGATCACCACCTGCGGCTTCTGGGCCGAGGCGCCGCTGTCGAGGAAGGCGAGCGGCTTGCCATGCACTTCGCGGCCAAAAATCGGGAAGTCGCGACGGATTTTTTCAACGTCATAGATTGTCATGTCATTCATGGCTATACCCTGTCCATCCAGCGGGCGGTGACATCGGCGAAATAGGCGCGGACGGCCTCATTCGAGACTTCCTCCAGCACATCGGCGAGGAAGGCATCAATCAGCATCTTGCGCGCCGCCGTGGCCTCGATCCCGCGTGATTGCAGATAGAAGAGCGCATCCTCATCCAGCTCACCTGAGGATGCGCCGTGGGAACATTTCACGTCATCGGCGTGGATTTCCAGCTCCGGCTTGACCGCCACATGGGCGGTATCGGACAGCAGCAGGGCGCGGCTGAGCTGATCGCCCGCGACTTTCTGCGCATCCTTCACAATCTGGATCTTGCCCTGGAAGACGCCATGCGCCTCCTCATCGAGGATGCCCTTATAGACCTGACGGCTGTCTGTTTCCGCCACCAGATGACGGGTGAGGGTGGTGGTGTCCGCATGCTGCTTGCCGCGGATGAGATAGGCGCCGTTCAGGATACTGGTCGCGCCCGCGCCGGTGAGGCGGGTCTCCAGCTCATTGCGCGCGAGCCGCGCGCCGGTGGTGAGGGCGAAATTCTCAAACGTTGCGCCTTCTGCCAGCGTCACATCCGTGTCGGCGAGATGAAAGGCCGCATCGCTTTCCGCCTGATATTTATAGAAATTAAGGCGGGCGTCCGCCGCGAGGCGGATATCGGCGACCGGATTGGCGAAATAGGCATGGCCGTCCGTGCCGCCATGTTCCTCGATCACCGTAAGGCGGCTCTTTTCGCCGAGGCGGATGATATTGCGCATATGCCGCGCATTCTCCGCCGTTCCGGGCAGGCTGATAAAGCGGATCAGGATCGGCGCGTCCAGCGTCACGCCGGGCGCGGCCTCCAGCACATAGCCATCGGCCATGAAGGCGGTGTTGAGCGCGACGAGGGCGCGGGGATCGGCATCGCTGTCTTCAATGAGGGCGGCGCTGCCTTCCTCCAGCTCCTCGGCGAGGGAGGTAAGGCGCACGCCCTTGGGCAGCGTATCCAGCTTGCTCTCGGCCGGCGCGAACTGGCCATTGACGAAGGTCATGACATGGGGCGTTGCAAATTCCGGAGCCGGGAGGTCGGCATTGGCGGCCTTTTCCGCCGTCCCGTCCAGCCCCTTGGTGAGCGGGGCGAGATTGGTAAAGCGCCATTCCTCCACCTTGCGGCCGGGGAAATCTTTCGCGGCGAACGCGTCCAGCCCGTCGCGGCGGATCAGGGCGATGCGTTCATTGCCGCTGCCGGGCAGGGCCGCGCGCGCCGCATCGAAGCGATCAACGTAAGTCTGAGCTAAAGGCGTTAAGGTTTTCATTTCACTCATCAATATTCCGATCAGGCCGCGCTCAGCGCCGCGTAGCCTTTTTCCTCCAGTTCATGGGCGAGGGTCTTGTCGCCGGATTTGACGATTTTGCCATCGGCCAGCACATGCACGAAATCCGGCACGATATAGTCGAGCAGCCGCTGGTAATGGGTGATGACGAGGGCGGCGCGCTCGGGGCTTCTGAGACGGTTGACGCCATCGGCCGCGATTTTGAGCGCGTCGATATCCAGCCCGGAGTCGGTCTCATCGAGCAGCATCAGCTCCGGCTCCAGCAGCGACATCTGCAACACCTCGTTCCGCTTCTTCTCACCGCCGGAGAAGCCGACATTAACGGCGCGTTTCAGCATGTCGTCCTTGATGTCGAGCTCTTTCGTCTTTTCACGGATGAGCTTGAGGAATTCCATGGCGTCCACTTCCGGCTCGCCGCGGAATTTCCGCTGCGCATTATAGGCGGTCTTCAGGAAGGTGGCGGAGGCCACGCCCGGAATTTCGACCGGATATTGAAAGGCGAGGAAAATGCCCTTCGCCGCCCGTTCATCGGGCGCGAGATCCAGCAGGTTTTCGCCCTTATAGAGGACTTCGCCCGCCGTCACCTCATAGCCATCACGGCCCGCGAGAACGTAGGAGAGGGTTGATTTGCCCGCGCCGTTCGGCCCCATGATGGCATGCACTTCACCGGCCTTGATGGTGAGATTGATGCCCTTCAGGATTTCCTTGCCCCCGACGGTGGCATGTAGGTTTTTGATTTCCAGCATTTCCATAATTCCTTACCCGACACTGCCTTCAAGGCTGATGCCGACGAGTTTCTGGGCTTCCACGGCGAATTCCATGGGAAGTTTCTGAAGCACTTCCTTGCAGAAGCCGTTGACGATGAGCGCCATGCTTTCCTCTTCCGAGAGGCCGCGCTGCTGACAGTAAAAGAGCTGCTCCTCGCTGACCTTGGAGGTAGTCGCCTCATGCTCGATCTTCGCCGTGCGGCTCTGGTTTTCGATATAGGGCACCGTATGGGCGCCGCACTGATCGCCAATCAGCAGGCTGTCGCAGACCGTGTGGTTGCGGGCATGATCGGCCTTGCGCCCCATGCGCACCAGCCCGCGATAGGTATTCTGCGCGCGGCCTGCCGAGATACCCTTGGAGATGATCGTGCTCGACGTATTTTTGCCAAGATGGATCATCTTGGTGCCGGTATCCGCCTGCTGCATATTGTTGGCGATGGCGATGGAATAGAACTCGCCCACCGAATTATCGCCCTGCAGGATGCAGGAGGGGTATTTCCACGTAATCGCCGATCCGGTTTCCACCTGCGTCCAGGAGACTTTCGCATTCTCCCCGCGGCAGGCGGCGCGCTTGGTGACGAAGTTGTAAATACCACCGACGCCATTCTCATCGCCCGGATACCAGTTCTGGACGGTGGAATATTTAATCTCCGCATCCTTCATGATGACCAGTTCGACCACGGCGGCATGCAGCTGGTTCTCATCGCGCATCGGCGCGGTGCAACCTTCCAGATAGCTGACATAGCTTTCATCATCGGCGATGATCAGCGTGCGTTCGAACTGCCCGGTCTGGGCCGCGTTGATGCGGAAATAGGTGGAAAGCTCCATCGGGCAGCGCACCCCCTTCGGGATGTAGCAGAAGGAGCCGTCGGTAAAAACCGCGGAATTGAGCGCCGCATAGTAATTATCCGTATAGGGCACGACGGAGCCGAGATATTTCTGCACCAGCTCCGGATAATCGCGCACGGCCTCCGAGATCGGGCAGAAGATAACGCCTTCCTTCTCCAGCCGCGCCTTGAAGGTGGTGGCGACGGACACGCTGTCGAACACCGCATCAACGGCGACGTTATACGCCCCCTCTACACCGGCGAGCACTTCCTGCTCCTTCAACGGGATGCCGAGCTTGTTGTAAACCTCCAGCAACTCAGGATCGACCTCATCAAGGCTTTTCGGCTTGTCCTTCGTCTTCGGCGCGGAATAGTAATAGATATCCTGAAAATCAATCTTCGGATAATGCACATTGGCCCATTCCGGCTCAATCATCGTCAGCCAGTGGCGATAGGCCTTGAGCCGCCATTCGAGCAGCCATTCCGGCTCCTCCTTCTTGGCGGAGATGAAGCGGACGATATCCTCATTCAGGCCGATGGGGGCGGTATCCGCCTCGATGTCGCTGAAAAAGCCGTATTTATATTTGTCGGAAACAGAGGCAACCTGATCGACGGTTTCCTGGCGAATAGCCATCATATTACTCCGCTTGTAAAGCCGTTCGGGGGCGGGGGGTCGCCCTTTCCCGCAGAACGGCATGAATCTGTTGCGTGTCCTGGCACATATCGGCCAGGGTCACTTCTTCAAGGGCGGCATTGAGCGCCCGGTTGATCTTCTCCCAGCCGCCGCGCATGGGGCATTTTTCCTCCACCGAGCAATCGGGCGTCGCATCATCGACGCAGGAGGTGACCGCGACCGGCCCTTCCATGGCGCGGACAATCTCGGCAATCGAGATATCCGCAGGTCTCCGCGCCAGGCTATAGCCGCCATGGGCCCCGCGCTGCGAGGTGAGGAACGGGCTTTTCGCCAGCGTTCTCAATATCTTCGCCGCCGTCGGCACCGGTAGTCCGGTATAGAGCGAGATATCCGGCGCCGTCATGGTCCGTCCAGGCTGCCGCGCCATTTCGGACATGATAACGACCCCGTAGTCGGTCATTTTGCTGAGCTTGATCATGATGTCTCTTTATATCGTACCAATTCAGTCCGATTTCAAGGGATTTATAACAGACGGATCCGGTCTTGTATAGGCTTCTCCCCCTCGTGAAAAGGTTTTATTTAGATTAATTATAAAAAATGGCGGTACGCCGTCAGAACGGCCTTGACAAGGCGGCGGCAGGGGCGTTTATTGGCCCCATGGCATACACAGCGATCATTATTGTGGCGAAAATTCTCTCCATTCCCCGAATGGCGGAAGTTCGTATGCCCTGACGCAACCGACAGACCGCCCTTTGAGGCGGTTTTTTTGAAAGCATCCGTCTCAAGGGCCCATCCCAAAGGAGACGACGATGTTACAAGAGACCCAGAGAGACACCCAGCCCCCCTACCGACAACCGGACAGCCGACGCAACAGCGCCGTCCTCTATCTGCTGTCCGGCAAGATTGGCGCAGGCAAATCAACACTGGCGGCGCGGCTCGCCGAACGTCCCGGCACCTTCCTGTTTTCCGAAGACAGCCTGCTGTCCGGCCTCTATCCCGGTGAGATTGCGGACCCTGGCGACTATATCCGCGCCACCATCCGGCTCAAGAAAACATTGAAGGACCATATCGTCGGGCTGCTGAAGGCCGGATTTTCCGTTGTCCTTGACTTTCCCGCCAACACGCCGGACAGCCGCCGCTGGGGCCGCGAGCTGTTCGAGGCGGCGGATGTCGCCCATGAGCTGCATTTCATGGATACGCCGGACATGGTGTGCAAGGCGCGGCTGCATGCCCGCAACAGGAGTGGCGCGCATCCCTTCCAGCCGAGCGATGCGGAGTTTGACCTGTTCAGCCGCCTGTTCATCGGCCCGACACCGGAGGAGGGCTTCAATGTCATCCGCCATGCGGAGTAGGTGAAAAGCCGTCATGGGGAATTGCGGAACCCGGCCCATCGGTGTTAGAAGCCTGTCATCAATTCTGACATTCCGGATGAAAGCATTCTATCCCCATGGCGGCACCCATTCTGGCCCTGAAAGACGCGCGCATCACCTTCGGCGGGGGCGATCTGTTCCGTGACATCTCCCTCGGGATCGAGCCGGGCATGCGCATCGCGCTGGTCGGGCGCAACGGTTCGGGCAAGTCGACCCTCCTTAAGGCGCTCGCCGGGGATATCGAGCTGGATGGCGGAGAACGCTTCGTGCAAAGCGGTATCCGCGTCAGCTATCTGCGTCAGCAGCCGCCCGTCTCTCCCGGTATCACCGTGCATGAGCAGGTGGCGCGGGGCCTCTGGGCCCGCGCGGAGGAGGGGGATGTCGGCTATCTGGTTGACCAGATGCTGGAGGGGGTGAAGCTTGACGGCGCGCGGCTGCTCGACACCCTGTCAGGCGGGGAGGCGCGGCGCGTGGCGCTGGCCGAGGCGCTGGTGTCCGAGCCGGATGTGCTGCTGCTGGACGAGCCGACCAACCATCTGGATATCGACACCATCCTGTGGCTGGAGGAAGAGCTGAAGCAGTTCCGCGGCGCGCTGATGATCATCAGCCATGACCGGCAGTTCCTGAAAAACCTCACCAACCGGCTTTTCTGGCTCGACCGGGGAAAACTCCGCACCCATGGCAAGGGCTTCGCCGCGTTTGAGGAATGGTCCGAGGAAATCCTCCGCCGCGAGGAGGTGGAGAATAAGAAGCTCGACAAGAAAATCGCCGAGGAAACCGAATGGTCGCATAAGGGCATCACGGCCCGCCGCGCCCGTAACGAGGGACGCATCCGCGCCCTGCATCGCCTGCGCGCCGAACGGGCGGAGCGGACTGCCCCCACCGGCAACGCCAAACTCAATGTCAAAAGCGGCGAGAAAAGCGGCCGCATGGTGATCGAGGCGCGCGATATCGCCATGCGCTTTCCCGACGCCAATGGCGGGGAGCGGGAGGTTCTCAAAAAATTCTCGACCCGCATCCAGCGCGGCGACCGCGTCGGCATCATCGGCCCCAATGGCGCAGGGAAAACGACGCTGCTTAAAATCCTGCTGGGCCAGTTGCAACCGACGGAGGGGAGCGTCACCCTCGGCACCAATCTCACCCCCGCCATTTTCGATCAGCATCGCGAGCAGCTCGATCCCGATGTCAGCCTCTGGGACACGCTGGCCGATCCCGCCAGCGGGCAGCTCATCGTGCAGGGGGAGGTGCGCCATGTGGTCGCCTATCTCCGCGATTTCCTGTTTGAGGAAAAGCAGGCGAAAAGCCCGGTCAGCGCGCTCTCGGGCGGCGAGAAGAACCGGCTTTTGCTGGCCCGCCTGCTGGCGCGTTCGAGCAATCTTCTGGTCCTCGACGAGCCGACCAATGATCTTGATATGGAAACCCTCGATCTGTTGCAGGACATGCTGGCGAGCTATGACGGCACGCTGCTTGTCATCAGCCATGACCGTGATTTTCTCGATCAGCTTGTCACCTCTACCATCGTGATCGAGGCGGACGGGCGCGCCAGCGAATATGTCGGCGGCTACTCCGATTACATGCGGGCGCGCCGGGCGGACGGTGAGAAAACCACCACCGCTGCAAAACCCGCAAAGGCGAAGGAGACGGCAGACCGGCCCGCCGCGCCGCGCAAGAAACTCTCCTACAAGGATCAGCGCGATCTCGACCTGCTGCCGGGTCAAATCGCCGCGACAGAGAGCAAAATCGCCGCATTGGAAGCAGCCCTCGCCGATCCGGAGCTGTTCGCCCGCGATGCCGCCGCCTTCAACAAAAAAGCCGCCGACCTCACCCGCCTTCAGGAGGAAAAGGACGCATTAGAGACCCGCTGGCTGGAGCTGGAGATTTTACAGGAGGAAATCAGCGGCGGCTGATATCTTCTGCGGCCCGATGTTTCCGTTACAGCAACTCCGGGATGGACAGGACGCATGCGGCTTGCCATCATGATGCTCGCATCATGGGCAGGGGAGGTGTTCATGCGGAATATGACCATAAACGGCGATCGTCTGTGGGCGAGCCTGATGGACATGGCGAAGATCGGCGCGACGGAGAAGGGCGGCTGCTGCCGTCTCGCGCTCACCGATCTGGACCGCGAGGGGCGCGATCTGTTCGTCGCCTGGTGCCGCGCGGCCGGATGCAGAATCAAGCTGGACAAGATGGGCAATATCTTCGCCCGCCGGGAAGGGGCGGATCCCGACCTGCCGCCGGTGATGATGGGCTCCCACCTCGATACCCAGCCGACGGGCGGCAAGTTTGACGGGGTTTATGGCGTTCTCGCCGGGCTGGAGGTGCTGCGCAGCCTTGATGATGCGGGGATTGCGACCCGGCACCCGCTCGAAGTGGTTGTCTGGACCAATGAGGAAGGCTCGCGCTTTGCGCCCGCCATGGTGGCGTCGGGCGTGTTTGCGGGCGCGTTTGACCTTGACTATGGCCTCAGCCGTACCGATCCCGAGGGCCGGACCCTCGGCGCGGAGCTGAAGCGCATCGGCTATGCCGGAACGGAGGAGGTCGGCGGCCGCGAGATCAAAGCCTTTTTTGAGGCGCATATCGAACAGGGGCCCATTCTGGAGCAGGAGGAGAAAACCATCGGCGTTGTCATTGGCGCGCAGGGGCAGCGCTGGTATGAGATCACGATCACGGGGCAGGAGGCCCATGCCGGGCCGACGCCGATGACGCGGCGCAAAGACGCGCTTCTCGCCGCCGCCCGCCTTGTGAGTGAGGTAAACCGCATCGGCCTCGCCCATCCGCCCCATGGCTGCGCCACCGTCGGCATGATGGAGGTGCGCCCCAATTCCCGCAACACCATCCCGGGGGAGGTGTTCCTGACCGTCGATTTCCGCCATCCCGATGATGCGGTCTTGAGCGAGATGGACGCCGCGCTCCGGGCCTTCGCGGAAAACGTCGCGGCGGAAAAGGGGCTTCAACTGGCGCTCGCGGAAATCTGGTATTCACCGCCCGTCCGTTTTGATGCGGACTGCATCCGTGCGGTGCGGGAGGGGGCGCAGGCCGCGGGCCTGCCGCATATGGACATTGTCTCCGGCGCCGGGCATGACGCCTGCTATATCGCCCGCGTCGCGCCGACGGCGATGATCTTTATCCCCTGCGAAGACGGCATCAGCCATAACGAGATCGAGGCGGCCACTCCCGAAGACCTCGCCGCCGGTTGCAATGTCCTGCTGCATGCCGTGCTGGAGCGGGCCGGAACGGCCTGAAAATTATAAGATTGAATTATCTAGAATTTAAAACATAAAATAAATTAAAAATTAGAAATATTTTTTGAGAACATAGTTTTATTTTATTAGGGCGCAATTTTTATTAGTATATGCATTTTCATACCAGATTTTGTTCAATTTTTCGTTGTTCCAGCACAATGGACAATCATTAGCGTTGTTGTCATAAATATGTGTGCCGATAGATTTCCAAATTACTCCGAGGATGAAATCATCACTAGGACCATCTAAATTAGCGAGCACGCCTACAGGAACATTTTGATCAATATCTGATTTTTTTATTTTATTGTTTTTTATCGCATAGAGAAAAGATTTTCCGGAATTCATGCCAATATTAAACAATCTTTTTCGTTCGTCAGATTTCCCAGAGTTTAGCGATAATATTGAGCATTCAAATGCTGACCATGTCGTTCTGCCTAGCTTGGCATATTCCAGTGAATTTTTTTCCTCTGCTGCTGCTACTGTGGAAAGAAGGCTTAAGGCCAGCATGAAAATTGCTAATAATGCGTTATGACTCATTATTTCACCTCTCTAGATCGCCTTAAATGTCAAAACACAACAATCCCTTTAATTGTATATTACATTGATAATTCAATTACGGAATCTAAATCGGTCTGTTTTCCGTTTCAGCCCTGTTTCTGCTTCTGTCGGCGCTCCTGATAGAGCACATAGAGGCCGCTGCCGACGATGATGGCGGCGCCCAGAATGGTGAACCCATCGGGGAAATTGCCGAAGAAGATCAGCCCGATGATCGTCATCCAGATAAGCTGCGTATAGTTGAACGGCGCGGTGGTGGAGGCGGTGGTATATTCAAACGCCTTGATCATGATGAAATGGCTGACTCCGCCGATCAGCCCGACAAGCGCCAGCAGGCCCCAGCCGAACAGATCGGGCGTCGTCCAGAAAAACGGTACGATGCAGCTCACCACCACGGTGCCGACCGAGACGGAATAGAAGGCGGTGGTCAGCGAATCATCCACGCCCGCCAGAAACCGCGTCGTCAGCTGATAGAGCGCATAGCAAAGCGCCATCAGCAGCACGAGGAACATCGCCGGATGCACCTCCGCCAGGCCGGGGCGCAGCACGATCATCGCGCCGGTGAAACCAACCGCGACGGCGATCCATTTCTGTTTGTTGACCTTTTCCTTCAGCAGGATTGCCGAGAGCAGAATCACGAAGAAGGGGGACGTCGCCCCGATCGCCCCGGCATCGGCGAGCGGGATATATTTGACGGCGGTGAAGATGGAGACAGTCGCGCCGAGCAGCAGGATGGAACGCACCACCTGCATTTTAAGATTATTGGTGCGGATCAGCTTGCGGCCATGGGTTGGCCCCAGAATGATGACCATCAGCAGGATATGAAAGAAACAGCGCGCCCAGACCACCTGGATGGGATTGAAAAACCCCGAGGCATATTTGGCGACGGCATCCATTGTCGCAAACAGGAAAATCGCGCAGCAGAACAGCAGAATGCCCTTATGGGCGGATTGCACCTTGAGCGGAATGGCGGAGGCGGACATGAGAAACCTTTTTATTGTTATTGGAGGAGCGGCCTCCCTCCGGACAGAATTCTTCCCCTTCACATGAATGTCAAGTATCGGCAGAAGCCCGCCGGACAGAAGCATATATTTACCGCTTCCTATTTGCCGCGCGATTGGGTAGTTTCTGCCATCATGACAAACGAACTTATCTATGAACAAGATGGGGGGATCGTAACCCTCACGATCAACCGGCCAGAGGAGCGCAATGCCCTCGCGGGAGATGAATTTTTCGCGGCATTTATGAATGCCGC
>NZ_NZMB01000019.1 GCF_002694385.1 Sneathiella sp. | reverse complement strand
TCGGTCAGCACCAAGGCGGGCGCGGCAAGGGGCGCGGCGCAGGACCTCGATTTCCTGCTGCAGGCGCGCAAACTCGGCGATATCGAGCCGGAGGAGCTGATCCGCGAGGCGAAAGCGCGCGGCCTGCTCACCGACAGTTTGCAGGCCAACGCCGCCGAATGAGCATCATCATGTACTGACAACAGGGCCCCATGCGGGGCTTTTTTTATGAGGTCTTCAATGTTTGAATTTCCCCTGAAGGTGACAGATCTGGAAACGGTTCCCGAACAGTATCACAGCCTTTACCAGCCGGAGACGGACGCGGCGGAGGGCTTCGCCCTTGATCCGTTGCTTGCCGGAAAGCTCGATGTATCGGGCCTGACTTCGGCGCTGGAGAAGGAACGCGGCGCGGCGCAAGGCTTCGAGAAGGAGCTGAAAGCCTGGCGCGCCCTTGGCCCTGATCCGGAAACCGCCTGGACAGCGCGGGAGACGGCGCTGCGGGCGGAGATGACCGCCGGGTTCGACGCCGCGCTCGCCCAGAAGGACGCCGCGATTGCCGAGCTTGAGCAGCGCAACGGCGCCTTCCTGATCGAGACACGGGCGACGGAGGCGCTGCTGAAAGCGGGCGGCAGTGTGGAGTTGCTGATGCCGCATATCCGCGCCGCCGTCACGCTGCACCATGACGCGGAGAAACCGCTGCCGACGCTGCATATTCTGGACCGGGACGGCACCGTCCGCCGCGATGCGGAAGGCGCGCCGATAAGCCTGGAGGCGCTGGTTGGTGAGATGCGCAACTCCCCGATATTCGCCCGTGCCTTTGCGCCCACGAAAATGCGCGGCAGCGGCATGGACCCGGCGGGCGTGACCGCACCGCGCGGTTCGATCAATGGCCATAATCAAGGGGCGCTCAACGCCCGCATTGAAGATATCGCGCGCGGCAAGGTGTCCGTCGCGCTGTGAGCTAAGCCCGCGGGAGGCGGCGAGGTCCGGGACGGGCCTTTTACTTACCTTTGACCCTTTCATTCTGGAGATTTTGACATGCCAAATGATATCTCGGCCGCCATGCCGAAAATCCTCGCGCGTGGGCTGATGGCCCTGCGTGAACAGACCGTGATGCCCCGCCTTGTGAACGGGGATTTCAGCGCCGATGCCGCCAGCAAGGGCGACACGATCGATGTGATCCTGCCGTCCGACCTGACGGCGGATGATGTGACGCCCGGCACGACGCCGCCGACGCCCACCAGCTCGACCTTGGAAAAGGTGCAGATCGAGCTGAACAACTGGAAGAAGGCGGATTTCTATCTGACCGATAAGGAGATGATGGAAGTTGACGTGCGGGAGAACTTCATGCCCGTGCAGGCGAGCGCCGCCATCCGCGCGCTGGCCAATGCGGTCAACCAGTCGATCCATGCCGAATATAAGGGCGTTTACGGCCTGGTCGGCACGCCGGGCAGTACGCCCTTTGATGCCAATGCGGAAGTGGCGACGGCGGCGCGCAAGCTGCTGATGCAGCAGAAGGCGCCGAAGGAAAACCGCTATGGCGTGCTCGATTTCGATGCGGAATCCAACGCCCTTGATCTCGCCGCCTTCGCCGATGCGGACCGGGCGGGCAGCAGCACGGTGAAGATCGAAGGGGAGATTGGCCGCAAATACGGCATCGACTGGTACAGCGATGATCATGTGGCGACGCATGTGACGGGCGCGGCGGGCACGCCGCTGGTGAAAGGCGGGGCGCAAACGGGCACCAGCCTGATCGTCGATGGCTTCACGACCAAGCCCTCCGTCGGGGATATTTTCACCATAGATGGCGATCCGCAGCAGTATGTCGTTCTGGCGGCCGGGGATCTGGACGGCACGGAATCGGTCCTCACCGTTTCGCCCGCCGTGCTGGTCGCGCCCTCGGATAACGATCCGCTGACCTTTGCCGGCAGTCATGTGGTCAATCTGGTGTTCAACCGCGATGCCTTCGCCTTCGCCAACCGGCCGCTTGCCCACAGCACGCAGGACCTTGGCCTCGGCAGCCAGATCATGTCCATGACCGACCCGGAGACGGGTATCTCGCTGCGCCTTGAAGTCGCGCGGCAGTATAAGCAGGTGGTCTGGGAGTTTGACATCCTGTGGGGTGTCAAGCTGGTCCGGCCCGAACTCGCCGTCCGCCTCGCGGGCTGATCACCCTGACAGGGGAGCGGGATTGCCCGCTCCCTCCTTCTCGCAGAACAGCAGGAAAAACGCATGAGTCTGATAACGGAAACTGGCAGCGGCATTGCCGGGGCGACGAGTTATGTCTCCCTTGCCGATGCGGACGGGCATTTCGCCGCCCTCGATCTGGACGACTGGAGCAGCGCGAGCGAGGGCGCGCGGGAGCGGGCCCTGATGCGCGCCGCCCTGCATATCGACAGCTATCATTATCCCGGCCGCGTACTGGACTGGGATCAGGGCCTGAAATGGCCGCGCTCCGGTGCGGTTGACCGGGACGGACGGCTGATGACGGGCCTGCCGCATGCGCTGCGCATTGCGGCGCTGGAGCTGGCGGAACTGTTCCTGAAGGAGGCGGCGGGCCTCGATGAACGATTGCCGATCCGCCAGAAAATCGGCTCGCTGGAGATCACCTATGCGGAGGGAAAGCAGCGCATGAGCTTCATCTTCCGCCTGCTCAGCCAGATCGGCGCGCAAAGTGCCGCTCATGATCTCGTCCGGGGGTGAGCGATGAAACAGCTTGATATCGACAGAATGGTCCGCCGCCTGTTCAACGCCGCCGGGGAGCTGGCGGTTTTGGCAACGCTGAAGCGCAAAACTGCGGGTAGCTACAGCCCCGGCACGGGCGCAGGCGAGACGGTGGAGGATATTCCGATCCGCCTTGTCCGGATTGAAAAACCACTCCGCGATAGCGGCAATGAAACCGCGCCGCGGATGGGGGAGCCGCTGCATTACGCGCTGGTGGAATGTGCAGACATTATTCCGCGCGCCGATGATGATCTTCTCATTGCCGGGGCGGGATTTACCGTTGTGCAGGCGGTGTCCCTCGATGCCGGGGCGGGCATTCTTTATGAGGTGGCCTACCGATGAGTTATCGCAAAATTCAGGCCGCGCTGGATAGCTGGCTCGCCGCCTCCGCCGAGAGCGTGATCGCCTTTCCGGGGCAGCCCTTTCGCCCCGCCCATAACGCCGCCTATGTGGCGGTGGAATTTCGCCCTGGTCCGGTCGCGGCGATTTTTCTGGGTGACGGCGCAGCGGAACTGCACAGCGGCAGCTACCGTCTCACCCTGCATGATCCCGATCTGATCAATGCCGAGAGCCGCCTTGATGCACTGCGCGGCCATTTCAATCGCGGCCGCATCCTCACTTTTGAGGGGGTGGAGGTGCATCTCGATGGTGCCTCCATGGTGGCGGATGACGGGGATCTCAAACGCGCCGCCCTGCCGCTAATCATTGCCTGGCGCAGCTATTTTTAAGGAGCGACCATCATGACCTTTGCCACCGGAGCCCGCCACGGGCTCAGCTATATCACCGAGACTGTGTTCGGCGCGACGCCCGAGACACCGTCGATGACGCGGCTGCGTCATACGGCCTGCAGCCTCGGCCTTGAGAAAACGACGCTGCAATCGGAGGAAATCCGCGATGACCGGCAGATCGCGCATCTGCTGCATGGCCAGAAAAGCGTTGTCGGCGATATTGATGTTGAGCTGTCCTACGGCGCGTTCGATGCGCTGCTGGCCGGGCTGATGCAATCGGACTGGGATGATGATGTCCTGAAATCGGGAGTGACGCAGCCGAGCTTCACCTTTGAGCGCGCGTTCCGCGATATCGGCAGTTATCAGGTTTTTACCGGCTGCATTGT
Organism: Sneathiella sp.; assembly: GCF_002694385.1. Lineage (GTDB taxonomy): Bacteria > Pseudomonadota > Alphaproteobacteria > Sneathiellales > Sneathiellaceae > Sneathiella. Next base: position 119,051 of record NZ_NZMB01000019.1, on the reverse strand, counting down.
AAACCGTCTTCGTCTCACCGTCCGGCCCGACCGGCTGATCGGCGGGCGGTTTTCGATCCTTGGCCGGTCCATGAGCCTTGAAAGCTCTGCCCTTGATGCCACGCCCGCCGCCGGGGCGGCTCATGACCCGATGACGGGGTTCAAGGGCGCAATCACGGAGGGGGGAGACAGCCTCGGCATTGTTGTCGGGCTCGATCTTGAGATTGATAACGGCCTTGAGGCCGCCTTCACCCTTGGCGAGGTAGCGGCGACGGATATTCTTGCCGGTCAATCCCGCATTACCGGGGAGATGACCAGCTATTTCGAGGATGCGAGCCTGCTTGAAAAATTCGTCGATGAAACGGAAAGCAGCCTCACCCTCACGCTGGAGGGGGCGGGCGGGGAGCTGGAGCTGGCCCTGCCGCGCATCGTCTATACCGGCGGCAGTTTGCCGGCGCTCGGCACGGGGCCGGTGACGCTCTCGCTGCCCTTCACCGCCCTTTATGACGCGGAGGCGGGTAGCAACCTCGTCCTCACCCGCACACCTGACGCATAGGAAAAGCCCATGACAGACAGCATATTCGATGTCACCGCCTTCGATCTGAAAGCCCGGAGCGAGGCGGGCGCGCCGCTCACCCTGCGCCATCCCAAGACGGGCGAACTGCTGCCCGCCGTCATCTGGTTGCAGGGGGAGGATGCGGAGAATTATCGCCGCACCCTGCGCGCCCAGATCGACTGGCAGATCACGGAGCGGAAGCTGGAGCTGACCGCCGCCGAGATGGAGGAGCGGCTGATCGAACGGCTCGCCGCCATCACCCTGCGGTTTGAAAATATCGGCCGGGGCGGGGTGGTGCTGGATAGCCGCCCGGAAACGGCCCGCGCCCTTTATCGGGAGCATCTGTGGATCCGCGAGCAGGTCGCCGCCTTTGTGGAGGAGCGGGCCAATTTTTTGCCCTGAGCGCCGATGGGCTTCTGGCCTACGCGGCGCATCAGTTTTATCTCGCCGCGCCGGTCGGCCAGGGCATCACGCGGGAAATGGCGCTCTGGCAGGTGGCGAAGGCGACGGGGCGGCAAATGCCAGCCGAACCCAAGCTGCCCGGCTGCCTGCTTCATGTCTGGAACTGGTTTTTGCAGCTTTCACCGGTTTATGGCGACGGCGGGCGGCTGAACCCGTCGCACCTTGCCGCCGATATCCGGGCGCTGGACGGCTTCCCCCCAACGGGGCGGGAGATTGGCCTTCTGCTCAGGCTGTTCGCGGCATGGCGGGAGACGGCGGGGCAGGATTTGGCCTCTATCAACGGAACGGAAAAAGATGGTAACGGACACGGATTTATCGCGCCTCGGAGGCGCTCTTGACCGGCTGGGCGCGCGGGCCCGCAAGGCGGAGCGCGAAGCGCGTCAGCTCACCCGCCAGATGGCGGAATTGCAGAAACTTTCCGGCGCCTCCAATGCGGGCCGGGGCGGCTTTGTGGACAGCCTCGGCAAGGGGCTCAAGACCGCACAGCGGGACATGGCGGGCCTGCAACAGATGGCGGAGACGCTGGCGGGCGGACTGAACCGCGCCTTCGGCAATGCGTTTGACCGCTTCATCGTCTCCGGCAAGGATGCAAAATCTGTGCTGAAAGGACTGGAGACCGACCTGCTGCGCCTCGGCACGAAGGCCGCGAGCCGCTCTCTGCAAAGCGCAATCACGGGGGCGGCGGGCAGTGGCAGTAATGCGCTGACGGGGCTGCTCGGCGGCCTCTTTTCCGGCGGCACGGGCGCGTCGCTGCTCAGCCTCATCCCCGGCTTTGCGACCGGCGGGCAGTTTACCGTTGGCGGCGCGGGCGGGGTGGATCGCAATCTTGTCCCCCTCCGCCTCACGCGGGGGGAGCGGGTGACGGTTGAGACGCCCGCGCAAGCGCGGCGCAATGACGGCAAGGCCACCGCCGCCGCGTCCGTCATCCATATGAACTTCAATATCTCCACCCCCGATGCGGCGAGCTTTCGCATGAGCCAGTCGCAAATCCAGGGGGAGGCGCTGCGTCAGGCGCAGCGGGCGCTGCAACGCAACGGACGTTAAGGAGCGAATGGCATGAGCTTTCATGAGGTCAGATTCCCGACCCGCATTTCCTATGGGGCCGTGGGCGGTCCGCGCTTTTCGACGACGGTGCAGGTGCTCAACTCCGGTTATGAGCAGCGCAATATCAACTGGGCGGAGGCGCGGCGCGAATACAGCTTTGATATCAGCCCGAGCCGGGGCGCGGAATGGACCGCCGTGCTGGATTTTTTCCACGCGCGGCGCGGCCGGGCCTATGGTTTCCGGCTGAAGGATTTCGGCGATTTTGTCATGCCCGCGCAAGCGATGGCCATCGGCGACGGGGCGGAGACGGCGTTCCAGATCACCAAACGCTATGTGGATGAGGACATGCTCGCCCCGGCTTATGAGCGCCCGCTTAAAAAAATCGTCGCGGGCAGCGTCAGTGTCGCGGTGGAGGGCGCACCGCTCGCAAGTGGCTGGAGTGTCGATAACGCGAGCGGCCTGCTCACCTTCGATACCGCGCCGGGGGAAGGCGATGAGATCACCGTATCTTGCGAATTTGATGTGCCGGTGCGCTTCGATACGGATCTGATGCAATCGGCCATTCCCGGCCCCGACATTCATCACTGGCAGAATGTGAAACTGGTGGAGATACGGCTTTGAAAACATTGGGATCTTCCTTACAGGCCCATATCGCGGGGGAGGTGACGAGCCTTGCCACCTGCTGGGCGCTGAAACGCCGCGACGGGACGGAGATGTTCTTCACCGATTTCGACCGTGACCTGACGGTGGAGGGGGATCTTTATCGCGCGGCGAGCGGCTATTCCCGCTCCGCCATTGTCAGTGATGGCCGTTTCAGTGTGGATAATCTCGATCTGATCGGCGCGCTGATGAGTGAGGCCATCACGGAAGAGGATTTGCTGGCCGGGCGCTATGATTTTGCCGAAATGCGCATCTTCATGGTCAACTGGCAGGACCCGGCCATGGGGAAAATCGCACTGCGCCGCGGCTGGATCGGGGAAGTTTCCTCCCGCGATGGCGGCTTCACGGCGGAGCTGCGTGGTCTGGCGCAGGCGCTGCTCTATGAGGTGGGGGAGGTTTACAGCCCCCTTTGCCCGGCCGATCTCGGCGATGATCGCTGCACCGTGGATATCGAGGCGCTGACGGAGACGGACAGTGTCGCCGCCGTCACGTCGCAAAGTGAGATCACTTTAACCGGTTATAATGGAGTGGACGGGGTGCTGAATGGCGGGGTTCTCACCTTCACCAGCGGGGAGAATGCGGGGATTTCCGCGGAAATCCGGGATTGGCAGCAGGCGGAGAAGCGTCTCACCCTGTTTCTCGCCCTGCCGTTCACCATTGCCGAAGGCGACGCGGTCAGCTTTTTTCCCGGCTGCGACAAGCGGCTGGTGACCTGCCGGGAGAAATTCGCCAATCATGTCAATTTTCGCGGGCACCCGCATATTCCGGGCACGGACGCGCTGATCGGCGGTGGCCATGGATAGGGGCGCGGAAATCCTCACCGCCGCACGGGGCTGGATCGGCACGCCCTGGCGGCATCAGGGGCGCAGCGCGCGCGGGCTGGATTGCGTCGGGCTTGTCGTCATGGTCGCGCGTCAGATAGGCCTCACCCCCGTTGATCTGCCCGGCTATGCGCGGCGGCAGGATGGGGCGCGGCTTCTCTCCCATCTTCATAAACAGCTTGATGTTTCATCGTTACATAATTGGAATAATGGGGGTATCGCGATTTTCAGAGAAAGCCAGTTTCCCATCCATCTGGGGTTTCTGGCGCGCGATAAAGACGGGCCGACGGTGATCCATGCCCATGCCGGACGGCGGCGGGTGGTGGAGGAATTGCTGGCCCCTTACGGCGCGCCCTTTCTTGTTTTTTCTTTTCCGGAAGGGGCTTCCTGATGGCGACTTTGGCATTCGGCCTCGCGGGCGCGGGGCTTGGCGCGGTGACGGGTGTCGGCGCCGGGGCGGGCTGGCTGGTCGGGACGACGCTGGGCCGCTTGCTGTTTCCCAATGAGGGCGGGGGCAGCGCGGCGCCGCGTCTCACCGATCTCAACGTCACCGGGGCGAGCTATGGCGCGGCGATCCCGCGGCTCTATGGCACCATGCGCCTTGGCGGCAATATCACCTGGGTCTCGGATTTACGCAGCGAGGCGGTGACCAGCGGCGGGGGCGGCGGCAAGGGCGGGGCCAGCCAGCCGGAGACGACGGGTTACGTTTATTATGCGAGCATCGCCGTTGCCATCTGCGAGGGGGAGGTGGATCGCCTGCTTAAAATCTGGGCTGATGGCGACGTGATTTATGACACCACATCGGAGGCGGCGGTGATCACGCCGGGCGTGCGGTTCCGTTTCTATGCGGGGGATGCGGCGCAGCAGCCCGACAGCATCCTGGAGGCGGCGGAAGGCGCGGGCCATGTGCCCGGCTATCGCGGGCTTTGCTATGTCGTGTTTGATAACCTGCCCCTCGGGCCTTATGGCAACCGCCTGCCGAATTTGGAATTTCTGGTGACCAAAGCCCCCGTTGCCGCCCATCCGCAGGTTGAGAGTTCGATTGCCAGCGTCAATGCCAGCACCTTCGCCCATGATCCGGCGCGCGGGCTTCTCTACAGCTATGAGGTGACGGGCGGCGTTGATACGGTGCGGAAAATCGACGCGGAAACGCTGGAGGAGCTCGCGAGCGGGGCGGTGGAGACGGAATTTCCCCGCCTGCCGGATGCCGCCGTCGGCTTTTCCCGGGATCGCGGCGGATATTTCTGGATCGGCACGGGATCGGCGTTGCTGGCCGGGCGGCAGATCCACCGGGTGGAGGGGGAGACGATGCAGGTTGTCGCCTCCGCCGATCTGCCCGCTGGCGTCGGGGCCATTGGTCCGTCCACCGATATCCGTCATCCGCTGACCGGCGCGGGCTTTCAGGTGGCCGGATCGCAGCAGAATTATCAGGTGGTGGTGTTCGATGCGGGCCTTAATGTCATCGCCAGTATTGAGACAACGGCACGCGTCTCGACCGGCGCGGTGACGGATAAGAACGAGGTCGCCTGGGTCGCCCTGTCGGGCCGGGCAACGGGGCCGGTCTTCAGCGATCTCGATATCGTGCGGGTCAGCATCTCCCCGGTTGAGAGCCTTTCCGGCGTGAGTTATGAGGCGCAGTCGGAGATATTCACGCTTCCCTCTGCCTCCCTTACGCCGCTCGGCGGCAGTGGGGGAGAGACCAATAATATCACACGGTTGGTTGGCTATCTTCCCGCAACGGATGAGCTTCTGTTCCAGAATGCCTACCGGATTTTCAAATGGTCCACCCGCAGCCAGAGCGTGACGGTCAGCCGCGATGTCAGTGATCTGAGTGGCGCGCTCAGCCTGGTGAACGGCCATAACGGGATGGAGATTGTCTTTATCAGCGCCGGGCGCTATGCGGTTTATCTGAGCGCCGCGACGCTGGACGAAATTGAGCGGGTTGATCTCTATGAATTTGACGGGGTCTCCAATTCGGTGAGCGGCGTTTATGACGCGGCGACGGACAGCCTCTATGCCTTCAATACGGATTTCGGGCTGAAACGGCTGTTTCTCCGGCGGGGGAGCGGCGACGGGGCGCTGATCGCCGAAATCGTTGCCGATCTTTGCGTCCTCGGCCGGTTGGAGGTGGGGGATATTGATGTTTCCGCTCTCACGGGCAGCATTCCGGGTTATCTGGTGACCCGCCCGCAATCCATTGCCGAGGCGCTGACCCCGCTCAGCCAGTACGCCCTGTTTGATGCGGTGGAAAGCGGCGATACCCTCAAATTCATTCCGCGCAATCAGGCACCGAGCGGCGTGACCCTTCAGGATGCCGACATGCTGGCCCCGCCGGAAATGCGCCGATTGCAGGAAAGCGAACTGCCGGAGCGGATATCCCTTTCCTATCTCGCGGCCGATGCGGGTTACCAGATCGGCACGCAGATGGAAAAGCGCAGTTTCCGCCCCGTCGCCACCATGTTCGGCCGCAACCAGATTGCCCGCGATTTGCCGATGGCCCTGACAGCGGATGAGGCGCGGGCGGCGGCGGCCAAGAGCCTTTATGCCGCCTGGGCGGAGCGGCAGACATTTTCCGCGGCGCTTCCCTTACGCTTCCTCGCGCTTGATCCCGCCGATGTGGTGACGCTTGATCTTGGGGGGAGGACGAGCGCGGTGCGGCTGATGCAATCGCGCTTCGGGGCGGATTTCACGCTGGAGACGGAGGGGGTTTCCCTTTCCCCCTTCAGCGAGAGCACCCTTGCGGCGGGGGATAGCGGTTCGGGCTATCAGCAGGTGCTGATCCGCCCGGCGGTGACGGCGGAGCTGTTCCTCCTCGATCTGCCGCTGCTGCGGGATCAGGATGGCGCGGGCGGCACGGGCAGCCGCTTTTATTTCGCCATTTCAACACGCGCGGCGGGCGCAGGCGGCGCACTCTACTCCGCCTTTGACGAGGAGAGATATGAGATTGAAGGCAATGCCGGGGCGGGGGCCGTCTGGGGCGTCGCGCTGAATGCGCTGGCCGCAACGGACCGGCCGTTCCAGACCGATCATAATTCCCATGTGGATATTCGCATGATCCACGGGGCGGAGGAGTTGGAAAGTCTCAGCGATGTGGCGCTGCTGAACGGCGGCAATGCGCTGTTGCTCGGCGATGAAATCCTGCAATTCGGCACGGTCACGGAGAATGAGGACGGCAGTTACCGGCTCACGCATCTGATCCGCGGGCGGCGCGGCACGGAAGGAGCGATCACGGGGCACAAGGTTGGGGATCGGGCGATCCTGCTGCGCCGCAGCGAAATCGGCGGCGGCTTTACGGCGCTCGCCCATCTCGATATGCCGCGCCGTTGGAAGGCCGTGGCGGCGGGTCAGTTGATTGAGGCGGCAACGCCGGTGACAAGAACCCTCACCGGCAATGATTTGCGGCCCTATGCCCCGGTGCATATTGCGGCGTCGCGGATTGATGATGATCTTGAAATCACCTGGCAGCGGCGCACCCGCATGGGCGGCGGCGGCAGTCTCAGTACGGCGGTGCCGCTGTCTGAAACATCGGAACGCTATGAGCTGGTCTTCACCTACGCGGGGCAGAGCGTCTCGAAATTCGTTCATAGTGCGCGGGCGTATGTCTATTCGCTGTCCGATTTCAATGATGATTTCGGGCTGAGCGAAGGGGCGATCCCGCCGCTCACCCTCACCCTTTATCAACTGTCTGAAACCATCGGCCGGGGTTTTCCGGCAACGGAGATTATCTAGCATGTCCGAACTGGATTTACCGCAGATCGCCGAAAATCAGGCGCTCGCCTATGTCACGTCAAATGATGCGGATGCGGCGCTGGAATCCGCGCTGTGTAATGAAAGGGCGGGCCATGACCCGACGTCGGGCGATGTGACTTTGAGTGACAGTGACTTTCGCGAAGCCTGGCACCATGTCATCGGCGGCAGCCCGGCGGGCGGCTTCAATTTTATCGTGCCCGCCATCAAGCGCCCCTTCATGGTCACGAACGGGAGCGGGGAGACGGCCACCGTCAAGACGGTATCCGGCGCGGCGGGGCAGGTGCTGGACGGGGAGACGCGGCTTTTTTACTGCGACGGGACGGATGTCATCGGCCTCACCGACAGCACATCGGACGGCGGCGTAGGTGGCGGCGCTCACGCGGGCGTGCTGGTCACCAAAACCGCCAATCAGAGCATTGCCAATAACAGCAATACGGCCATCGCCTGGGACAGTGAGGCCTATGACACCGACGGCTTCCACGACAATGCGGTGAACAACAGCCGTCTCACCGTGCCGGGCGGGGTGACGAAAGTCATCGTGAGCGGGCAGATCCGCTGGGACAGCAGCGCGGCGGGCACGCGGGAGATTTTGCTGGAGAAGAACGGCTCAGGGACTTATGCCGGACGCCCGTTCGAACATATGGAGGCGCAGACCAACCGCACCATGCAGAGCTTCGTCTCGCCGGTGCTGGCGGTGACGGGCGGTGATTATTTCGAACTGATCGTCTGGCAGGACAGCGGCGGCGCGCGCGACGTGGAAAGTCATGCCGCCACCTGGTTCAGCCTGCAGGTCATTGAATAGGCCGGGCAAGACCCACGGTTCAAGGGGGACAGAATGAAAAGATTTTACCGACTGGCGGCCGCAGGGGCCGCTTTTTTTATGCCGGTCGCGCTTCTGCCGCTGGCGGCGGCGACCGCGGAGGGATGCCTGCCGCGGGCGGAGCTGGCCCGTCAGCTTGCCGCGCAATATGGCGAGGTGCTGATCGCCCAGGGGCTGAGCAGCGCCGGGCAGCTGCTGGAGATTTATGCCAGCCCGATGGGCGATAGCTGGTCCCTGACGGAGACGGACCCCGCGGGCCGCGCCTGCCTGCGGGCGGCCGGGGACTATTGGAACATGCCCGCGGCGCTGGCAGGAAGGCGGGGCGGACAACCCGCCTTTTTTCAGCCGGACAGCAAACCGGACGGCGGAGGCGCGGAATGAACACACTGGAACAGGAAATCGGCGCCATGCGGGTGCGCATCGAAAATCTCCACCTCGATATGGTGGAGCTGCGCGACGATGTGAAATGCCTGACGTTGCAGGTCAGCATGGGGCGCGGCGCGCTTAAAGTCATTGGCATCACAGGGACGGCCATCGCCGCGTTAACCAGCTTTGCCGTCTGGATCGGTCAGACCTTCCGGCCTTTCAATCTGTAATCATACAAGGAGAGAACGAGTGGGCATCTATGTCACAGTCGACAGCCTGATTGCCGCCTTCTGCGCGGCGCTGCACGGGCTGGCCATTGTGGTCACGCTGGCGACCGTCATCACGGCGACAACTCCGATGCGCTGGCGGCGGCCGGGGCTGGGGCGGCTGTTTCACCTGCTCAATCTGCTGGCCGGAAATGTCGGACGTAACCGCAATGCGGATGACAGATGAGCCCGCTGGACGCCGCCATCTGCGCGCGCATTGCCTATGAGACGGCGGGCGGGGCCATCGCGGCCCGCTTCGGCTACAGCTACGCCCCGGTGGCGAGCCGGGATCATTTCGCCTGGATCGGGCGGAAAAGGGACCTGACCGTCGTCGCCTTTCGCGGCAGCATATTCGCCGGGCGGGAAGCGCGCGGCAGCATCAGCAATCTGTCCACTGATCTCATCCGCTGGGGCGGGGAAGGCCGCGTGCATGAGGGATATTATCAGGGGCTCTGGCAGCTACTCGGTGCGGTGCAGCGGGAATTGCGCGGGCGCGCGGGGGAGCTTGTCCTCACCGGCCATTCCATGGGCGCGGCGCTGGCCACATTGGCGGCGACGCTGCTGGAGGCGGACCGGGTCCATGCCTTCGCCAGCCCGCGCCTTGGCAATCGTGCCTTTGCCGAAAGCTATCCGCGCGCCATCCGGGTGACCCGCTATGTCAACCGCTGCGACGTGCTGGCGCGCATGCCGATATACGGCGAGGTGCAGGGCAGCAATCCGCCCTTTCGCGAACGCTATTGCCATATCGGGCGGCCCGTCCGGCTGCCCGGTCTCGGCCATTCCATGAGCGCCTATATCGAGGGGTTGCGCCTGCATCGGCGCGGCCTGCGCAGCCATCCATCCACTGAACAGGGAGAATGATCATGAATGCAATTTGGTGGGACAGGAAGTCCGACGAAGATGAGCAGGAGACCGCCCCGTTATCGGGGGGGATATTGGCGGACTATGTTGTCCTGACAGGTGAAGAGGACGGGGAGGAGGGGGCCCGCGACGCGGCGTCCGGGGAAGAGATATTCCCGCTGCATGAGCTGCTGCACGGCTGCATCTGGCGCGATGCGGAAAGCGCGCAAGCAAAGGCGGGCATTCTGGATGTCGATGGATATGACTTATCCGCGTCCGATGCGGATCGGTGGCGGGAGCTGGACTTCTCGGAGGAGCGGCGCGGCGCGCGCGGTTTCCTCGATGAGGAATGGCTGCCGTTTGCCGCGGAATATGAAGAGATCGAATGACGCCGGGTTTATTTGCGGCCGCTGAGGGCGAGGCCGATCCCCGCGGCAATGAGGAAGCCGCCGGTAAGACGGTTCCGCCACCGGCCATAGCGCAGCAGCAGCGGCCGGAGCGCGCCCGCGAAAAACGCCCACAGGGAATCGCCAAGGGTGAGGACGATCAGGAAAACGGCGGCAATCAGCGCAAGCTGGCTGTCGTGGTTGCCGCCCGGCGTGATGAACTGCGGCAGCAGGGCGGCGTTGAAGATCAGCGTTTTCGGATTGAGGACGGCAATGCCCAGACCATGCAGGAACAGCTTTCCGATGGGCGCGCGCACGGGGCCGATATGAGCGAGGTCCGCCGCCGGGGTGAGCCAGCTTCTGATTCCGAGCCACAGAAGATAGGCGACGCCCGCCCATTTGATCCAGGTCAGGATATCGGCCGCCAGCTCCAGCAGCGCGCCGATGCCAAGCACAACAAGCACAAGCTGCAGGCCAACGCCCGCCGTTGTGCCGAGGACGGTGACGAGGCCATACATCGCGCCATAGCGCAGCGAATTGGCGACGGTCAGCGCCACATTGGGCCCGGGAATGGCAACCAGGCCCAGGGTGACCAGAATGAGAGCGAGAATCGATTCCATATTTTTATTCTTACCACGTCGGCGGGTGCCGGCAACGGCTTTTCATAAAATCGTCACAGAGCGGCCACAGTCACTCCCTAGATAGAATTCGTGAAGCATACAAAGTACATAGAGGATGACAGGAAAAGGTCGCCACGACCGGCTCCTGTCAATATTAACCATGATCGATAAAAGACTCGATTTCACACAAAATTCGGATAAAATTATCGACATTCCGGATAAGGTAATACTTGTTTTATTTCAAACAGTTAAATTTCCTGCAGCGGTTGCTGCGGAGCAATGTAATATTGGGGACATCTCATGACAGCCGTAGTGACAGGTTACAGGCAGCACATGTATGCCGTTTGCCTGACGGCGTTGATGGGTCCGTTTCTGTCTGCGGTTGCGGCCGATCCGGCCGCCGCGACGGAAAGCGGGTCTGATTGTAAGGCGTATTTGTCTGCACAGGACATGTCTGCACAGGACCGGGCCACCTGCCTTGAAACGCAGGCCCTTACGAACGCGGGCGCGGCGGTGATGCAGCTGGCGATGAAAGAGGACGCGCTGCAAAATGGCCGGGGGGATAAAAATCTCTCGGTGGCGAAAATGATCCTGCCGGACCGGATTATCCTCACGGATGTGAAGCCCGCCGCGCGCAAGGAGGCGGAGGTGCCGGACCGCAAGCAGAAAGAAGCGTCGGTGGGAGTTTTCTCCCCCATTTCGCTGCTGTTGTTCGGCGCGGCCTTTGTCGGCATTCTCTATCTGGGCCGCCGCCGCCGAAACATGCGCGAGGAAGACAGCTAACCCTCGCGCGTCTCTAATGGCTCCCGCCGTCAAGACGGGAAAACGGGCATTTTTCGGGGCATTCTTCATCCCCGCAGGCAAAGGCGGCCGCAGCATGGCGGGGATGGCTCCGGCCGCTGGCCGCGCCGGTTGGGCAAGAAGCAAGCGGGGCGGTCAGCGGTTTAATCATTGATTAGCTTCCCCGCGCTATGATCGGCGGATGGACCGCCCGCAAACGCAAACCGCCCGTCCGGCCGCCGCGCTGCTTGATGCCTTCCGATTCGTCATTGCGCATCGGTGGCCCTGCCTTGTGCGGGCCGTGCCGGTGATCGTGATGACGGGTCTGATCGCCTGGCTGGAGACCAATATCCTGGCGAGTGCGGAGTATTTCCGCCTCGTCGTGAATGACATCCTTTATGCCATTTTCGCCGTTTACTGGCACCGCTACACCCTGCTGGAGGAGGCGCGGGAAAGCCCGGAATCCGGGCTGCATTTCGGGCTGCGCGAGATCAGATATGCGGGCGCGATGGTCGGGGCGGCGATTGTGACCCTTGTGCTGGGCAAGCTTTATGTGGTCAGTAATGGCGGCAATGTGTCGGCCGCATCCGTTGTGCTGTTTGTCGGGCTGCTGCTGCTGTGTTTCCTGCCGCTGATGTTCGTTTTCCCGGCGATTGCGCTGGACCAGCCGATCCGCCTCGTGCCCTTCGTCCGCAGCGTTATCGACATGTTTCTGCCGCTGCTCGGGGTCATGCTGCTCGCCCTTGTGGCGGTGGTCGGGCTGTACGGCCTGATCTATCTGCCGATGCTGCTGCTGGTGTTACTGAAGTGGCCGGAGATGGCGGGCATCCTGTTCTATCTGCTGTCCAGCTTTGTGATCATGCCATTTGTCCTGGCGGTGGGGATTTCCTTCGTGTCGTTTCTGTATCGGGACGCGGCGGCGGGTGAGCCGTTCACGCCGGTCCGTTGATATTGCTGCTTGCCCTGCCGGGGAATATTTCCTAGCGTCTCTCCTCATGAAGAAAAGGCACGGGATGGGTTTCGCCGGGAGGTAGCCCGTCCGTGCAAATGGTACAAAGCGGAAAGGATAACAATAAATGACGCTGAAAATCGGAGTGGTCGGCGCCGGGGCGATTGGCGGATATTTCGCCATCCAGCTGGTGCGGGCCGGATATGAGGTGGTGGTGCTGGCGCGCGGGGCCAATCTTGCGGCGATGCGTGAAAAGGGACTGACCATCACTTCGGAGGAGGGAGAAGTGAACGTCAAATTCGCCGCCGTCTCCGACAAGCCGGCGGAACTCGGCGTGTGCGATGCGATGCTGTTCGTGGTCAAGGGACAGGACAGCGAACAGGCGGCCGCCGACATGCGGCCGATGATCGGCCCGAAGACGGAGATTATCAGCCTGCAAAATGGCTTTTACGGGATCGAGCATCTGGTGGAGACATATGGCGCGGAGCGCGTCTCGCCCGGTGTGACATACATTCCCGCCGTGCTCGACGCGCCGGGGCATATCCGCCGCACCGGCAATCGCACGCGGTCCTATATCGGGCCCTACCACCCGCGCGATACGGCGCTGCATGACGAGCTGGCGGCGGCGCTGCGCGCGCAGGGCACGGATATCCAGGCGCTGCGGGAGCCGATGCGGCAGATCTGGGCGAAATATGTCGTGCTCGCGCCCTTTCACGCCATGTGCAGCCTGACGCGGCTGCCCGTCGGCGGCTGGATCATCCATCCGGAGATGCAGGCGCTGTATCTTGGCGCGATGAAGGAGGTGGCGGCGCTCGGCCGGGCGAAGGGCGCGGATGTGCCCGACAGCATCGCCGAGAAGCAGGTGGAGATCACCCGTACCTCGACCAGCCCGAAGACCCGCGCCTCGATGTTCGAGGATCTCGATCGCGGCAAGCGGCTGGAGCTGGAGCCGATCATCGGCTGGATTGTGCGCGAGAGCGAGAAGCTCGGCCTTGAAAGCCCGATCCATAAAATGGCCTATGCGCTGCTGCGGCCGCATCGCGACGGCACGCCGGAGATTTAACAGGCCGCGACGCCGGAGCGGACGGAACAGAAAAGGGCGCTTCCCATAACGGGCGGCGCCCTTTTTCGTGACCATCACAGGGTTTCAGCTCACCCACAGGCGCCTTTCGGGGCGCCTTTTTCATACCCGCAAGGGACGCGGGCGGGCCGATGCAGAAGATGCAGAAAAGGAAAACCGCATATGATTATTCAGGACTTTCGCGATCTCATCATCCGCCCGACGCTGGCGGTCCTTGGCATGGGCGGGCGGGCGGCGGAGGAACTCCTCCTCGGCACCGCGCTGGTGGAAAGCGGTCTCAAGCATCTCAAGCAGGTGCGCGGGCCCGCCCTCGGGCTTTACCAGTGCGAACCCGCAACCTACGCCGATATCCTGGCTTACGTCCGCGCCCGACCAGGCCTGCTTGCCCGGCTCCGGCCGCTGATCGCCGGAGCTGAGCTGCCCGATGTGTCGCAGATTATCTGGAACCTCCAATACGCAACCGCCATCTGCCGCCTGCATTACTGGCGTATCCCGGCGCCGATTCCGGAGGATATGGCGGGGCAGGCGGCCTATTGGAAGCGCCATTACAACACCGTGCACGGGCGCGGCACGGTGGAGAAGTACCTTGAATGCGCCCGACCCCTGAATGAATCCCTGACTTAAGGAGTATGACGATGAAAACCTATCTGAAAGGCAAGAAAACCTATGTGACGGCGTTTCTCGCCATTGTCGCGGCGGCGGGCAGTTACCTGCTCGATGAAATTCCGCTTCAGGACATGATTGAGGCGTGTTTCGCGGCGCTGACCGCCATGACCATCCGCGCCGCCATCGGCAAGGGCGACAGCGGCGGCATTGAGACCGGCGGTGCAAGTGGCCATGAGAGCGATCCGATGAGCGGGGTGCAGGATGAACGCTAGAATGCTGTCGATGGGCGCGCTGGCATCGGGGGTTCTGATGCTCGCCGCCTGCGCCGCGCCCCTGGCGGGTCTCACGCCGCGTGATCAGCTTCTGATCGCCTGTGACGGGATGGCGACCACCATGGGCATTGTGCGGAACTATATCCTCGACGGCACTATTCGCCATCCGGAAACGCTGACGGCCCTTCGCGATGCCTCCCTCGTGGTGGAGGAAAGCTGCCGCGAGGAGCAGGATCCGGGGGCGGCGCTGACGCGGCTGGCCGCTCATTCGAGCATCTTGCTGGAAGCGCGTCTTGTTGCCGAAGCCGGAACCAAACGGGGGGAGGGGGCGACATGGAAGTAACGTCAGCCACCATCGTTGCGCTGCTGGAAGGCGGGGCGTTCCTCATTGGCGCGGCGCTCCGGGCCCAGAAAGGGGCGCTTTCCGCCGCCGAGGCGGCGGCCATCCTCACCCATCTCGGGCAGGAGGGAGCGTCCCTCCGCGCGGCTGTCGATGCCGCGCTGGCGGCGCAGCGGCAGGCGGATCGGCAGGCCCGCTGATATGGGTCATTGCAGCATGATCACAAAATTAAAGGGGGCGTCATGCCCCCTTTATTCCCGCCGGTTAAAATCCGCTAATCCAGACTCACCCCGATCTTTTCGTTCCAGGCTTTGTTGTGTGCAAGGTCCAATGGTGGAATGAGGGAACCGTCGCCGGTCCGGTTATCGCGAGAAATCCTCCCAAATTCCCTGCGGCCATGCGACAGTAATTTCGTTTTTGTTATTATCCTTTACGGTTCCCTCATATCGCTTGCAGGGAAAACATTATCTTGCATCGATTGATATGATAAATAATAATTTATGTCATATTAATATGAATTTCATATAAATCAGGGGATCGGGATGTATCGGCATTTCAAGGCCTTTGTGGCGGTGGCGCGGCATCTGCACTTCACCCGCGCGGCGGAGGAGGTGCATATGACCCAGCCGTCGCTGTCGCTGCTGATCAAGCAGCTTGAGGAGCGGCTGAATGTGCGGCTGATCACCCGCAACACGCGGCATGTGCGGCTGACGGAGATGGGGCGCGCGTTCCTGCCGTTGGCCGAAAAGTCGGTTGCCGAGATGGACGCCGCCATGCGCCATATGCGCGATCTGTCCGATTTGAAGGCGGGGCGGGTGACGGTGGCGGCCTTTCCTTCCGTTGCCGCCAATCAGCTGCCGCCCATTCTGGTGGAGTTCCGCCGCCGCTATCCCGAGGTCAAGGTGCAGATCATCGACAGCGTCTGGGGCACGGTGGTGGAGAAGGTGCGCGACGGCATCGCCGATTTTGGCATCGGCTCGCAGCCGCCGAAGATGGACAACCTCAATTTCGAGCAGATTTATGAAGACGAGATCATGCTGCTGGCCAAGCGGGAGCATCCGCTGGCGGCGCGGAGCAGCCTTGACTGGGAGGATATCTCGGGCGAGGAGATCATCGCGCTCGCGACCGATACGGGGGTGCGCCACAGCATTGACATGGCGCTGGCCGACACCGGCGTCACCTTCCGCCCGGTGATGGAGCCGTCGCTGATCCAGACGGTGGCGGCGCTGGTCATGGCGGGGGCGGGGATCGGCGTGATCCTGTCGTCTTACCTCAAGGCGGTGAATATGGACGGGCTCGTCGCCATCCCGCTCTATCGCCCGCACGTGCTGCGCCCCGTCGGGCTGATCACGCGGCGCGACTGGCAACTCACCCCAGCGGCGGAGGTGATGCTGAAAATGATGGTGGAGAGTCTCAGATTGCGGACCCTCTCTCCGAATTATACACAATCGAAAATGACATGAAAAAAGCAATAAAGACAAAGGCGGCGAGGCCGTGCGGCGGCCCGCGTTTGGCGCAAATAAAAAAGCCTTCGGAGGTAACTCCGAAGGCTTTTGAATTGGCTCCCCGAACAGGACTCGAACCTGTGACAGGCTGATTAACAGTCAGCTGCTCTACCAACTGAGCTATCGGGGATCAGGGTCCGAAATATGCGGACTGGCGGCTTATAGCAAGTGCGCCTTCGCCTGCCAAGCCTTGTTTTGCCTTTTTGGCAAAAATTTATCGCCCGGCGGGCATCCGGCGCGGGCGGTCAGCCCTTGCCGTGCGCCTCGGCGATTTTTCGGTCCGTATTATACTGGCTGAGGGCGTAGACGGCCCAGATGGCGGCCGGAATCCAGCCGATCAGCGTGATTTGCAGGATCAGGCAGATAATCCCCTGAAAAGGCTTGCCGATGGTAAAGAATACCAGAAACGGCAGGATCAGCGCGATAATCAGTCTCATGACATACCCCAATATTAAACATCGGGGACAAGCTTAGCGGCGTTGCGCGGGCCTGGCAACTGCCGGGCCGGTTCCTGTCCCCCTGTACGGACAGCATATATAGGGGAAATTGCGGCGATGTCCATGACCGGTCAGCGGCGGCGGGATTATTTCGCGCCTTTGCCGCCACTCTTGGTCTTTTTCGGTTTGGCATCCGCGGGCTTTGCCGCATCGGGCGCGCCCGCCTTTGCCGAGCTGTGACCCGCCGGGTGATGATAGAGCATATACAGCGCCCATAGAATGGCGACGGGCCAGCCGATCAGGGTGAGTTGCAGGATCAGGGCAAGGATACCCCGGCGTCTGCTGCCGAACCGGAAGAACAGCAGACAGGGCAGCAGGATGGCGGTCAGGGTCGGCATAAAACCTCCTTCAGCATAGGGATGCATAACTTAAGGCGCGGACAGAATGCGGCGCGTTACCCAGACGCGCGGGCGGCCCGGTTTGTGAGGCGGCTATCGGCCTGCCTTTGCGGATAAAGGGGTGGGGGGACGGGCCATGGATCGCGGCGCGCGCTGCAAATCGGCGGAAGTTCGATGCGGGGATAAAGGATGGAGGCCTGGACCGGAATCGAACCGGTGTACACGGATTTGCAATCCGCTGCGTCACCACTCCGCCACCAGGCCTCACTCTGTGGTGTATCGGCCGCCGCAGGACGGCGCCGACAGATCGCTCATATGCAACGCGAGGCGGCTGGCTGTCAAGTCCGCTTTCAAAGTTTCCGCGCGCGGGCGCGATTTTGCGGCCACGATAAAGCCTTTCCCGCGGCGGAGAGGGGCAAGAGCGGAATGGCCGCACGGAGAACGGGGCGACAAGAAGGGCGGATAAGGAGGCAGAAAGGCAGCGGGAAAAGGCAATCCGGCCGCCCCGTCGCGGCGGCGCGGAGCCGAACGCGGCCCCTGCATTTTTCTGTTGCGCTGCAACACATTTACTCTACTCTGTTTGTCATGGAGGACAGCAAACAGATTTTTGATGAAATGCATGGGGAGGCGGGCGGCGTCCGCTATCCATACGCGGAATATCAGAAATGGCTGGAGACGGAGGACCCGGCGCGGTTGCGCCGCAAATCCACGGCATCGGAAGCCTTTTTCCGCAGAACGGGGATCACCTTCAATGTCTATGGCCGCGAAGAAGCGGCGGAGCGGCTGATTCCCTTCGACATTATTCCAAGGGTGATATCGGCGCGGGAATGGGCGCGGCTGGAACGCGGGATCGAGCAGCGGGTGCGCGCCATCAACGCCTTTCTCCATGATATCTACCACCGGCAGGAAATATTGCGCGCGGGCCGCATTCCGCTCGACATCATCGCCAATAACGCGGCGTTCCTGCCGCAGATGATCGGCGTTTCCCCGCCCGGCAATGTCTACACCCATATCGTCGGCACCGATCTGGTGCGCACGGGGGAAGATGAGTTTTACGTGCTGGAGGACAATGCCCGCACGCCGTCCGGGGTTTCCTATATGCTGGAAAATCGCGAGACCATGCTGCATATGTTCCCCGAGCTGTTCGCCGAGGTGAAGGTGCGCACGGTCAGTGACTATCCGAAGAACCTCCGCCGGTCGCTTGGCGAATGCGCGCCGGAAGCGTGCGAGGGCAAGCCGGTGATTGCGGTACTCACTCCCGGCATTTACAACTCCGCCTATTTCGAACACAGCTTCCTCGCCGATCAGATGGGGGCGGAGCTGGTGGAAGGGCATGACCTGCGCGTCATTAACGGGCGCATCGCCATGCGGACAACGCGCGGCTATGACCCTATTGATGTGCTCTACCGCCGGGTCGATGACGATTTCCTCGATCCGCTGACCTTCAATTCCCAGTCGCAGCTCGGCGTGGCCGGGATCATGGATGTCTATCGCGCGGGCGGCATCACCATTGCCAACGCGCCGGGGACAGGGATTGCCGATGACAAGGCGATCTACTCCTATATTCCGGAGATTGTAGAATTTTACACCGGTGAGAAGGCGATGCTGAAAAACGTGCCGACATGGCGCTGTGCGGAGCCGGAGTCTCTCGCCTATGTGCTGGATAACCTCACCGAGCTGGTGGTGAAGGAAGTGCATGGCTCGGGCGGTTACGGCATGCTGGTCGGTCCGGCCGCCAGCAAGAAGGAGCTGGCCGCTTTCCGCGCCAAGCTGAAGGCCCGGCCCGGCAATTATATCGCCCAGCCGACGCTGGCGCTCTCAACGGTGCCGATCCTGACGAAAAAGGGCTTGGCCCCGCGGCATGTGGATTTGCGGCCCTTCGTGCTGGTGTCCCCGCGGCAGGTGAATATTACACCCGGTGGCCTGACGCGCGTCGCGCTGAAGGCGGGCTCGCTGGTCGTTAATTCGAGCCAGGGCGGCGGCACCAAGGACACCTGGGTACTGGAGGAGTAGCGGCGCGATGCTGGGCAAAACCGCAGGAGGGTTGTTCTGGATGTTCCGCTACCTTGAACGGAGCGAGAATACCGCCCGTCTGCTCGACGCCGGGTTCCGTATCGCGCTGACCCGCTCCAGTGCGGCGGAGAATGAATGGGCGTCGGTCGTCGCCACGGCCGGGGTCAGTCGCAACTATCTGGAAAAATATGATCAGTATGTCGCCCGCAACGTCATTGACTTCCTGCTGCGCGACCGAACGAACCCGTCCAGCGTCTGGTCCGTGATCGAGGCGGCGCGCAACAATGCCCGCATGGTGCGGACGGCCCTGACCCGCGAGGTGTGGGAGGCGACGAATGAATGTTATATGACGCTGCGCGACCTGTTGTCCCATCCGGTGTCGGAGCGGGACCTGCCCGATGTCCTGGGCAGCATTCGCCAGCAGAGCGCGCTGGTGCGCGGGGCGTTGCATGGCACGATGCTGCGCAATGACATTTTCGACTTTGCCCGCCTCGGCACCTTTCTGGAGCGTGCGGACAATACGGCGCGCATTCTTGATGTGAAATATTATGTGCTGCTGCCATCGGCCTCTTTCGTCGGTTCCTCGCTCGATAATGTGCAATGGGAATCGATCCTGCGCTCGGTCTCGGCGCAGCGCGCCTTCCGCTGGCTCAACCCCGGAGAGGTGAATCCCATGAGCATTGCGGAATTTCTTATTCTTGACCGGCGGCTGCCGCGCTCGCTGGTCTTCTGCTATTCCAAGATTGTCGATAATCTCGGCTATCTGGAGGAGGATTACGGCCTCCGGCTTGACTGCCATGACAAGGCTATGCCCATTCTCAAGCGGCTGAAGGATGCCTCGATCACCACCATTTTCGATCACGGGCTGCATGAATTCATCACCACCTTCATCCGCGACAATATCGATCTCGGCGCGCAGATCGAACAAGACTATCGGTTCAGCGGATGATGCCATGCTTCTGAAAATCTCTCACCTCACCAAATACCGATATGAGCATCCCGTGCGTTACGTATTGCAGCAACTTCGCCTGATGCCGAAAACCGGCGTCGGGCAAACGGTACTGCGCTGGGATGTCACGCTGGAGGGCGGCGCGCGCGAGCTGGAGTTTGACGACCAGTTCAACAATCATGTTATGCTGGTCAGCACGAATCCGGAGGGAACCGAAATTTCGATCCGCTGCGAGGGGGAGGTGGAAACCACGGACCTGCATGGCATTATCGGAGTGAACAGCGGGTTTGCGCCGCTGTGGTTTTTCCTGCGCGAGACACCGCTGACGAAGCCGGGTGTGCGGATCGGCAAGCTGATCCGCGAGCTTGGCCGCGACTATGCCTCCGATGTTGCCATGATGCATGAATTATCCCTGCTGATCGCCAAGAGCGTTCCCTATCGGACCGGAGAAACCCATGCGGAAACAACGGCGGAGGAGGCCCTTGCCACCGCCAATGGGGTGTGTCAGGATCATGCGCATATCTTCATTTCAGTGGTGCGACAGCTTGGCTTTCCCGCCCGCTATGTCAGCGGATATCTGATGATGGACGACCGTATTCACCAGGAGGCGACTCACGCCTGGGCGGAGGCCTACCTGCCCGATATCGGCTGGGTCGGTTTTGATGTGTCAAATGGCATTTCGCCCGATGAGCGCTACGTCCGCGTCTCGACAGGGCTTGATTACAAGGATGCGGCGCCCATCTCGGGCCTGCGTGTTGGGCACGGGGGGGAGTTTCTGGATGTATCCTTGCAGGTTCAGCAACAATAAACGTTCCATGGTTCGGGGTCTGAAGTAACGAGCATGACATACTGTGTCGGTCTGAGGCTGAACAAGGGCCTCGTTTTCATGTCGGACACGCGCACTAACGCGGGCATCGACAATGTCTCCGTCTTTAAGAAGATGCATAGCTGGGTCGTCCCCGGCGAACGGGTCATCACCATGCTGACCGCCGGTAATCTGGCGACGACGCAGGCGATCATCAGCATGCTGGATGAGCGTACCAAGGCGCCAGCGGACCGCAAGCCGTCCATTCTGGAGGCGCCGTCCATGTTCCAGGTGGCGCGGCTGGTCGGCGAGACGGTGCGCGAGGAAATCCGCAGCCACAGCCTGGAAGGGCAGAGGGCCGATGCCGCCTTTAACGCGACCATCATTGTCGGTGGCCAGATCCGGGGCAGCGCGCCGCGCCTGTTCATGGTCTATCCCGAAGGCAATTTTATCGAGGCGTCGAGCGAGACCCCCTTCTTTCAGATCGGCGAGACGAAATACGGTCGGCCCATTCTGGTGCGCGCCTATGATCCGGACATGAGTTTTGAGGATGCGGTGAAGCTGATGCTGGTGTCGTTCGATTCGACCATCAAGGCCAATCTATCGGTCGGCCTGCCGCTCGATTTGCAGGTCTATGAGAATGACAGCTTTCTGATCAGCCATGAACAGCGCATCCCGCTTGACGATGCCTATTACAACCTGATCTCGACAGGCTGGGGGGAGGCGCTGAAGGAAGCCTTCCGCTCGCTCCCGGATTTTCATTTCTGAGCGCAGGCAGGAGGCAGCCTTTGCCTTTCCCCGTTCGGAATGTGTTATGGCTTGCGTATCAAGGCGGTAATTCAGTATAACCAGCGAAGTTTTCGAAAAGGAATGGCCGGAACATCATGATTGCTGAAAAATATGCCGAGGCGCGCCGCCATATGGTGCTGAGCCAGCTCAGGCCGAACCGGGTTACCGATGATCGCATCGCCGATGCCATGGAAACCGTCCCGCGCGAGGAATTTGTGCCCCGCAATCTGCGCGGCGTTGCCTATCTGGACGAGGATCTGGAGGTTGCCGGAGGGCGCTATCTCATTGAACCGCGGGTATTCGGACGGCTGTTGCAGGAAGCGGCTGTTGCGCCGACCGACATCGTGCTTGATATCGCCTGCGGCACGGGCTATTCCGCCGCCGTGCTGGGGCAGCTCGCTCAGGCCGTTGTTGCCGTTGAAAGCGATGCGGAGCTGGTGGCACAGGCGAGCGAGACGCTGACGCGGCTCGAATGCGACAATGTGGCCGTGATCGAAGGCGCGCTGGACAAGGGCAATGTCAAGCAGGGGCCCTATAACGTCATTCATATCAACGGGTCAATCTCGACAGCGCCGCAGAGCCTGTTGGACCAATTGGCGGAAGATGGCCGGCTGATCTGCGTTCTCGGCACGAACCCGGGGGTCGCCACTGTCTATCGCCGTCGGGGAGAAAGTTTCTTTCCCCGCGCGGCCTTTGACGCATCGGTGCCGCCGCTGCCGGAACTGACCCGCGCGGCCGCCTTCAAATTCTGACCGGAGGTCGGCGCGGAAGTAACAAATTTGTCACGATTTGCCTGCTATGATTGGCAGATAGAGGACAATAAACAGGATTTTGGTGTCAATATCGGCTGTCAATCATATGATTCGTTAAAATTGTTGATTGAAACCGCTATCGGGACTAAATTCGGCTATGGTTAATTACTGTTTGCCCTGCAAGAGGGGTCGGAAGGCGAATTGATGAGAAAAGTAGCTTTGACAGTTGCATCTGTGTTGGCCGTCATGATGCCGATCACCGGCGTTCATGCCGAAACGCTGCAGGATGTTCTGGCGTCCACATATGACAACAACCCGACTCTCAAGGCCCGTCGTGCCAATGTTCGCGGCGTGGATGAACAGGTGCCGCAGGCGCTGTCCGGCTGGCGGCCGCAGGTTTTCGCCACTGGCGAGATTGCGGCGCAGAGTCATGACACCAATGTGCCGGGGGTAGACAAAAACAGCAACCCGCGCGAAGCGGCGCTGACGGTCTCCCAGCCGATCTATACCGGCGGCCAGACGGTTGCCTCCACCAAGGCGGCGGAAGCCACAGTTTTGGCGGCCCGCTCCGGCCTTGAATCGACCGAGCAGGGCGTGTTTCGGGATGCGGTTGCGGCCTATATGAATGTGCTGCGGGATGAGGCGCTGGTTGATCTCAATCGCAACAACAGCGTTGTTCTGCGTCGCCAGCTTGATGCCGCCAACGACCGCTTCCAGGTTGGGGAAATCACCCGAACCGACGTGGCGCAGGCCGAAGCCCGTCTCGCGGATTCCATTTCGAATCTGATCCAGGCGGAAGGCAATCTGCGCTCCACCCGCGCCAACTTTGAACGCATCGTCGGCCGCGCGCCGCTCAGCCTGGAGGAGCCGGGGGTCCCTTCCGATTTCCCGGAGTCCGAAGCCTCGGCGCTGACGATCGCCCTTGATAACCACCCGGACATTCTGGCCGCGCGCTTTAACGAGGAAAGCTCCCGTTATGATATCCGCGCAACATCGGGTCAGCTTCTGCCCTCTGTCGAAGTCAATGGCCGTCTGGCGACGGGGCAGGACTTGTCTGTCTACAGCTCCAGCAACGACACGGCCCGCATCGGCGCGGTGCTGACGGTGCCGCTCTATCAGTCCGGTGCGGTCTACAGCCAGGTGCGGCAGGCCCGCCAGATCAACAGCCAGCGGATGCAGGAGATCGAGGAAACGGTCCGCGCGGTCCGTGAAAGCGTCATCCAGAGCTGGGAATTGCTGGAAACCTCCCGCTCCCGCATCGGCGCGAGTGAAGAGGCGGTCCGCGCCAACACCATCGCCCTTGAAGGGGTGGAGCAGGAAGCCCAGGTCGGCTCCCGCACCACGCTTGATGTGCTGAATGCGGAGCAGGAACTGCTGCAAAGCCGGGTTGACCTGGTCACCGCCCGCCGCGACCAGTATGTGGCGATCTATAATGTGCTGGCCGCCATCGGCAAGCTGAATGCCCGCGATCTGGCGCTCAATGTCGACTATTACGATCCGAATGCGAACTATGACCGGGTTCGTAACAAATGGTTCGGTACGGACGGCGGGCTGGATTAGTCAGAGCCGGAGACCGGCCCGGGTCGTGCGAAATATATGTGTAACAGGGACACCGGTGTTTGTTGATCCGGCCCCTCCGGCTTCTATGGTGAATTGACGATGAGCGATCCTACGACAGAACAAGAGCCGACGATGGAAGAGATTCTTGCCTCCATCCGGCGCATCATCTCTGAAGACGGTGACGAGGGGCAGGACGAGGGCGCGGCGAAAGCCGGGGAAGCCGATGAGCCTGATACAGCGGATGACTCCGATGTCGACGCCATGGCCGACGAGCTGGCCGCCGAGATTGAGGCGGAAGTCGAGGAAGAGCCTGAACCCGAAGAGGATGTTCTGGAATTGACCGACGAGGTCGCGGAAGAGGTCGAGGAAGACGAGGTGGTTCTGTCCCTCGACGATGCCGTAGAAGATGACGCGGCGCCGGAGGTTATGGCGGAAGCCGAAGAAGAGCCGGAAGACATGGATATGGAACCGGAATTTGAAGAGGAACCGGCGGCAGAGCCGGTTGAGGCGGGCGCGAGTGCTGCCGATAAAGTCACCAGCAGCCTGCTGGCGGACCCGACTATTGCCGCAACGACGAGCGCTTTCGCCTCACTGGCCGGCGCTGTTGCTTCATCACGAGGATTGCAGATGGGTAAGAATGCGACATTGGAAGACATGGTCAAGGATATGCTCCGTCCTATTCTGAAGGACTGGCTCGATCAGAATCTCCCGCAGATCGTGCAGCGCATCGTGGAGCGCGAAGTGAGCAAGCTCGCTGACCGGGCGGACGAAGAAGATTAAGTCTTTCCCCCCGGGTAGTGAGCCGACTATATTACTCCCGAATTTTGCCGACTAATAAATAAAGAAAGGTTCAGCGATGCTGGACAAGTCTTATCGACCCGATGAGGTCGAGGGAAAGCTCTATTCGCGCTGGATGGAGCAGGGGGCGTTTGCCTGTGGCCGCGCCGACAGTGACGAGACCTATACGATTGTTATCCCACCGCCCAATGTGACGGGCAATCTGCATATGGGCCATGCCCTCAACAACACGTTGCAGGACGTGCTCGTGCGCTTTGAGCGGATGCGTGGCAAGGATGTGCTGTGGCAGCCGGGCACCGACCATGCGGGCATTGCGACCCAGATGGTGGTGGAACGCCAGCTTGGCGAACAGGGCAAGACCCGCCATGATCTCGGCCGCGACAAATTCATCGATCAGGTCTGGGAATGGAAGGAACAGTCCGGCGGTCAGATCATTGAACAGCTCAAAAGCCTCGGCGCGAGCTGTGACTGGGACCGCGAACGCTTCACCATGGATGAGGGGCTTTCCAAGGCCGTCCGCAAGGTGTTCGTCCAGCTTTATAAAGAGGGGCTGATCTATCGCGACAAGCGCCTTGTCAACTGGGATCCGAAATTCCACACGGCGATTTCCGATCTGGAAGTGGAGCAGCGGGAGGTGGAAGGCCATATGTGGCATTTCCGCTATCCCATCGACGGGGAAGAGGGGCGTTTCATCACCGTCGCGACGACGCGGCCGGAGACGATGCTGGGGGATACCGGCATTGCGGTGCATCCCGACGATGAACGTTATCAGGACCTGATCGGCAAGCACGCGATCCTGCCTATTGTCGGGCGGCGCATTCCTATTGTCGCCGACGACTATGCCGATCCCGAACAGGGCTCCGGCGCGGTGAAGATCACCCCGGCCCATGATTTCAATGACTTCGAGGTCGGCAAGCGCGCCGGGCTTGAGGTCATCAATATCATGGACGAAAACGCGCATCTGAATGACGCGGTGCCGTCTGCCTATCAGGGCATGGAACGCTTCGCGGCGCGGAAAAAGGTCGTCGCCGAGATGGAAAGCCTCGGCCTGCTTGAAAAGATCGACGCGCATCCGCATACGGTGCCCTATGGTGATCGTTCCGGCGTGGTGATCGAGCCGCTGCTGACCGATCAGTGGTTTGCCGATGCGGCGACGCTGGCGCAGCCCGCCATTCGCGCGGTGGAGAGCGGGCAGACCAAATTCGTGCCCGAGAAATGGACCAGCACCTATTATGACTGGATGCGCAATATCCAGCCCTGGTGCATCTCGCGCCAGCTCTGGTGGGGGCATCGCATCCCGGCCTGGTTCGGCCCGGACGGCATGATCTTCGTCGAGGAAACGGAAGCGGAGGCCTTTGCCGCCGCCGAGGCGCATTACGGCAAAAAGGTCGATCTCAACCGTGATACGGATGTGCTGGATACCTGGTTTTCTTCCGCCCTCTGGCCCTTTTCGACGCTCGGCTGGCCGGAACAGACACCGGAGCTTGCGCGCTATTACCCCACAAATGCACTGGTGACGGCGTTTGATATCATTTTCTTCTGGGTCGCCCGGATGATGATGATGGGGCTGCATTTCATGAAGGAAGTGCCGTTCGATACCGTCTACATTCATGCCATTGTGCGCGATGAGCATGGCGCGAAGATGTCGAAATCGAAGGGCAATGTCATTGATCCGCTGGTGCTGGTGGATAAATATGGCGCCGATGCGCTCAGGTTTTTCCTGTCCACCAGTGCGGCGCAAGGCCGCGATGTCCGTCTTTCCGAACAGCGGGTGGAAGGCTATCGCAACTTCGCCACCAAACTCTGGAATGCCGCGCGCTTCTGCGAGATGAATGACGCCCGTGTGCCGGATGGGTATGATCCCTTCACGGTGACGGAAACCATCAATCAATGGATCGTGGCGGAGACGGTGAAATGTGAAGCCGCGGTGCGTGAGGGGATTGAGGGCTATCGCTTCAACGATGCCTCCAACGCCATCTATGCCTTCACCTGGAATGTGTATTGCGACTGGTATCTGGAATTCGCCAAGCTGCCGTTCCAGCAGGATGGTGCGGCAAAGGCGGAAACGCAAGCCACGGCGGCCTGGGTGCTGGATCAGATCCTGAAAATGCTGCATCCCTTCATGCCGTTCGTGACGGAGGAACTCTGGGGCAGCGTCGCCGCCACGCGATCGAGCGACCTGATCATTGCTGACTGGCCGGTCTATCCGGCGGTTGATAACGCCGCCGCCGTTCAGGAAATGGATTGGGTGCAGGAGCTGATTACCGGTATCCGCGGGGTACGCAGTGAAATGAATGTCCCGGCGGGGGCGAAAATCCCGCTTATCTTCAATGACGGCAGCGCGGACGACAAGGCGCGGCTCGACAGGCACTGGGATATCATCGCGCGGATGGCCCGGCTGGAGGAAAAGACGCTCGACGCCGCCGTGCCGAAGGGGGCGCTGCAATTCGTCCATCGCGGGGCAACGGTTGTCCTGCCGCTCGCAGGCGCCGTGGATCTGGACGCGGAAAAGGCCCGCCTCGCCAAGGAGATGGGCAAGCTGTCCGGCTACATCACGGGTCTTAACAAAAAGCTCGGCAATGAGAAGTTCGTCGCTAATGCCCCGGAAGAAGTGGTGGCCGGGGAACGTGAAAAACTCAGCACCGCCGAAACGGAGCTTGCCCGGCTGCAAGAGGCGGCCAATCGCCTCGCCGAAATTTAAAGACAAGCTGACAGGAAGCTTGCAGAAAAGGCCGGAAGCACCTGCTCCCGGCCTTTTTGTTATAATGGAAAGTCGTGGGACGGGGTTATCGCCCGATCAGTTTCATCATCCGGGTCCAGATGGCGCGGAACAGCCGGTCGAAAAGGGCGACCATCGGGGTCACTTTCAAAAAGGGCAGCAGGATCAGCGAAGCGGCGGCGCCGCCGATGATCACATCCGTCAGCCAGTGACCGCCGCCCGCAAGCCGGGGCAGGCAGACAAAAACCATCAGCAAAATACTGAAGGCAATGACATAGGGACGGTTGCGGAACAGGAGGATCAGGCCGCCCGCGAACAGGGCGCTGGTCATGGCATGATCTCCGGGGAAGGAATTCTCGCTCGCCGTCTTGACGCTATAGCCGCTGATAAATTCGTTGAGGTCGTTATAGGGCTGCAAGGCATAGCCCGGGCTGAGATGCGGCATGTCGCTGAAGATTTGCTTGGAAATAAGCAGCGCCACTCCGATCAGCAGCGCGATACACCAGATTTTTGCGGCGGTGGTGATCCATTCCTCCCGTCGGCTCGAAAAAACCAGATAGACGCAGAGCGCCAGCATTACAACAAAGGTGAGTTCATCGAACAGCTTGCTGTTGGTCCAGGCCCAGAAGGTGGTGAGCGGCTGATCGGCTCCGATGCTGCTGTTCAGGGCGCGAAAGGTGCCAATGTCGAGCGGCTTCCAGAGGCTGTCATAAAGTCCGGTGAAATTGGAGGCAAGCAGTAGCGCCGCCAGCGCATAGCAGAGGATCAAAAGGGCGGCCGCCTGCCGTCGGCCCAGGGGCAAATCCGTCATTATTTACTCGATTTAATTATCTTATTGCCAGTTGACGCCGATCTTCAGGAAATCCCGCAGACAGCTTCATATAGCGGAATATAAGGTCCGGGCTCAAGAAACAATTTTTGATTGAGGGATGGAGGAGGAACGCATTAGACTTCTCTCATAACAAAGGCATCGTCGGCACTGGCCGAGGGGGAGGGGGAAGCTCATGACGGATATAACGGAAATTCATTACGCATCGGCAACCGCGCAGGCGCGGGAGATCGCCACCGGCAATATCGGCGCGGAAGAGCTGCTCGATCACTATCTGGCGCGGATTGATCGCTATAACGGCGATGTCAACGCGGTGATCTGGCAGGATGAAAAAGGCGCGCGAAAGCGGGCGCGGGAGGCGGATGCGGCGCGCCTCCGCGGAGATATCCTCGGGCCCTTGCATGGCGTGCCGATGACCATCAAGGAATCCTATGATTTTGTCGGCAGTCCTTCCACCTGGGGCAATCCGGCGTGGCGGGAGAATTTCCCGGCGCAGAATGCCGTGGCGGTGCAGCGGCTGCTGGATGCGGGGGCGAATATCTTCGGCAAGACGAATGTGCCCTTCATGCTCGCCGACTGGCAGAGCTTTAACGACATCTATGGCACGACAAACAATCCGTGGGACCTGGCGCGTATTCCGGGCGGCTCCTCCGGCGGGTCGGCGGCGGCGCTGGCGGCGGGTCTCACGGGGATGGAGGCCGGATCGGATATTGGCGCGTCCATCCGCAACCCGGCGCATTATTGCGGCGTTTTCGGGCATAAGCCGAGTTACGGCATCATTCCCGGTATAGGACAGCGACCGCCCGGCATTGTCGCGGAAAGCGATATCGCGGTGCTGGGGCCGCTTGCCCGCTCGGCCTTTGATCTGGAACTGGCGCTCGATATCATGGCGGGGCCGACACAGCCGAAAAATGCCGCGTGGAAATTGCAGCTTGCCCCGGCGCGACACCGCCATTTGAAAGACTTCCGCGTTGCCCTGATGACGGCGGCGGAGGGGTTTGATGTGGATGACGATTATCAGGCCGCACTTTCATCCCTCGGCGACAGGCTGGAGGCCGCGGGCGCGCGCGTCAGCCGGGAGGCGCGCCCCGATATCCCCATTTCTGATGCCTATGAAACCTATATCCTGCTGCTGCGCGCTGCCACCTCGACAGGGTTGACCGAGTCGCAGCTAGAGCGCTTTCGCGCCATTGCGGCGTCGGCGCCTGCCGATGACAAAAGCTACCTGACCCTGATGGCGCGGGCCGGGACGATGCCGCATAAGGAATGGCTGCGCCTGCATAATGAGCGAATGAAAATGGCGCAGAAATGGCAGGCCTTTTTCGAGGACTGGGATATTCTGATCTGTCCGGCGGCGGCCGGACCCGCCTTTCCCCATAACCAGAAGGGAGAGCGGCAGGACCGCATGCTGGATATAAACGGCCGGCCGCAGCCGACCACGGACCAGCTTTTCTGGGCGGGCTATTCGAATATGGTCGATCTGCCCTCCACCGTCATGCCCGTGGGGATCACGCCGTCGGGGCTGCCCGTCGGATTGCAGGCCGTCGCTGCCTATGGGGAGGACCGCAGCAGCCTGCGATTCTGCCAGTTGATAGAGGAAGCATTCGGCGGATTCGCCCCGCCGCCGGGTTATGGCTGATCGGCACGGCGCAAGTCCAGAAAGGCCCGATTTTGTGGGCCTCCGCCAAGCTCCTGATTCAAAAGGATATTGCTGGCGGGCAGGGAAACTCCGGACAAATTTCGGCAAATTGACGGCGTTCTGGCAAGGTTTCGTCAATAATTACCTGCTAGTCTTCAGACAGGTTAAAAAAGGTCGCATTTCCCGGAGTGGAAATTGATGCAAACCTCCGGGCAGCGGATATTCGGCAAGGGAGGGAGTGATGGCCTATGCTATTCCGATGATCGAGCCGCAGACGCAGAAACGGGCGATTGCCTATTGCGGCATTTCCTGGACCTGCCTGCTTTTCGGACCATTTCCGGCGCTGTACCGGGGACATATCCTCGGGTTTGTCGGCATGACACTGATGAACATTGCGACGCTTGGCCTGTCGCTGCCGGTTTTCATTTTCGTCTATAACGCCTGGCATTACCATTCCCTGCTGGCGCAGGGGTTTCGCCCGGCCCGGCATCTTGGCGATACCGGACGGGAGACGAGCGCCGAAATGTCACTGCGCCCGGCCGCCGATCCTGATGCTTATTTCGAACCACCGGCCCGCCCGCCCGCTCAGAAAATCCGTCTCGCCATGCCGGAATTGTCCGAACGGCTGATTGATGATCACGGGACGGGCGTCGTTCTCCCGAAATAAAACTCGCGCAGGGCCACGGGGGCAGGTCCGGTCTGGCTGCCGTTAGAGCAACATGACGCTGGTTGTCGCATGGGCGGCGGTGACCTCCGGGTCGCCCATATGCAAGTTCATGTCGCCATAAACCAGTCGTTTGCCCCGCTTGACAATGCGCACGTCGCAGAACATTTCATCCCCCATCGCCGCGCGCAGGAAGCTGGTCTGCATATTCACCGTCGTCATCGGAACAAAACGCCCGACGGAGGCGGCGACGGCAAACACCATCGCCGTATCGCCAAGCGCCATGATTGCCTGGCCGCAGATCATGCCGCCGGTGCGGATGACCTTTTCGCTGACGGGCATGCGCATGCTGACGAAATCGGGGCGAATTTCCTCGATGGTGAGCCCCATCTCCCGGATCCAGCTATTGAAATTATTGTCGAAGTGGTTCTGTGCCTGTTCTTTTGTTATGCCTGACATTTGATCCTGCCATTGTTATTTATCGACCGGCAGCATGGCGCAAAGTTGCTGCGGTGACAACAGGATAACGTCTCTGCCTGTCCGGATCATGGGAGGCGGCGGCGGCGCGGCTCAATCCTCCCGGACAGGCGCGCTGCAATCGCGGATTTCAACACGCCGCTGCGGCAGGTCGGGGCTGTCATCCTCGCCCCGGCCGATCACGAACAATGCCTCCTTGGCCAGTCCGGCCTCCAGCATCAGATTGGTGACCTCATGGGCGCGCTGACGTGACAGGCGGTAATTCTCGAAGGTGGAGCCGCTCGGGTCCGAATGGCCGGAGATGACAATGAAATGTTTCTCGCGCTTTTTAAAATGCTCCGCCAGCCTGGCGATCAGCGCCTGCGTTTCAGCGCCGCTCACCCGTGTCGAGCCGACATTGAAGGTGACAATCAGATGCGGGTCAATCTCCCAGCAATCCTCCGGCACGCTGGCGCCGATGCGGGCGGTTGTCGTCTGCTCGATCTCGCCAAGCGCATGACCGATGCGGCCCATGCCTTCCTGCAAGCCGTCGATGGCGGCGGCGGTTTCGGCCGCATTCTGTTCCAGCCGGGCAAGCTTGTGGTTGACCGCGCCAAGATCCGGCGTGACCGGTTGTTTCGCGGCATCGGCGAGGCTTTTCAGAAGATTGCTGTTCTCCTGACCGAGGCGCAGGCTTTCCGAAAGGGTGCGGCCGTTTTCCTGCGCCAGCGCCTCGATCGCGCCCATCCGCGTTTCAATCCCGGCGATGCGGCTGTCATCACGCATCGGCGGCGAGCCATAGAGGGGGCCGAGATGCTGCACCGGCACGGCGAAGGGCAGGCGGGTTGCGCCGTTGAAGAACAGCTCAAAACGTGAGGTGGCACCAAGATAGAGAACCGGTTTCGCCGCCTGGCCCTGTTTCAGCATGACGACGGGAAAGTTAAAGAAATTGACCAACGTGCGGCGGAATTTGCTGCTGACGCTGATATCCTCCGCCGGGGTATCAAGATGGCTGCGGCAGAGGCTGGACATATTGAGGGCGGGATAGAGTGTGGCGGCATCTTTTTCGGCAGGAACTATCCGGCCATCGCTTGCCATAATGATACACTGGCGCATTTTGCGCGCTTCATAGCCCGCATAGAGGATCGAGGCGGTGGAGGCCAGTGTCAGCAGCAGGATCGTGACCGCAAAGCGATGATTGCGGAAGGTGGAAACAGCCAGAAAGCGGCGATAGAGTGTGCCGGCGATCTCTGCCGGATCGGGCCCGTCCTTGTCGGCAAGCGTCCTGCGGTGGCGGTTCAGGGAAAGGGCGAGATGCTCCCGCCCGATCATGATCTGCGCCGGATATTTGCGGTTGCGCTGCGGGATCATGAAAATAAACATATGCAGCACATTCAGAGTGAAAATTCCGAGGCTGAGCCCGATCATCTTGAGCCGCGTGGCGAGCTTGAGATGCTTGCCGGAGGTAACATGAATGAGCCGTGCCAGAAGCCATATCGTGAAGACCGCGGCGACAAGGAAGGTGTAAAAGGCCCACGCCTTCAGCACGACGGCTGTCAGCATCCCGCCATTGCGCAGCATGCCGATGAAGAAATCATCGAGCCCGGCGTATTTCAGATATTGCAAATCGAAAATGCCATAGTGCAGGGTGTCAAAATACAGACCGAAAAGGAAGAAATAGGCAAACAGCAAGGCCGTCGCAAAGGGGATCAGCAGGGCGAGATTGTAGGTGCGGTTGACCCGTAAGTGAATCTCGCAGAAAATTTCATCGTCCAGCGCTTTGTTGCGGCAACGCTTTCCGGCGCGCGTTATTCCTTCGCATTGCATTTTCCGGGCCTCTCGGTGTTATGCGGCATGAGCAAAGCCTTAAGTAGCTATTTCACTGGTAATAACAATTAAAGGTTGAATTTCGTGAAAAAATAACCGCAAAAGCCACGCTATGCCGGGCTTGCACTTGTCCTGACCTCCGGTTCGTATTAACTAGAATGTCAGTCAGTTCAGGAAAGAGATCAAAATGCCCCAATACCGATCCAAAACCAGTACACATGGACGCAATATGGCAGGCGCGCGCGCGCTGTGGCGTGCGACCGGCATGAAAGATGACGATTTCAGCAAGCCGATTATCGCCATTTCCAACAGCTTTACGCAGTTTGTGCCCGGCCATGTGCATCTGAAGGATCTTGGTCAGATGGTGGCGCGCGAGGTGGAGAAATGCGGCGGCGTCGCCAAGGAATTCAACACCATCGCCGTGGATGATGGCATTGCCATGGGGCATGACGGCATGCTGTATAGCCTGCCGTCGCGGGAGATTATTGCCGATGCCGTGGAATATATGGTCAATGCCCATTGCGCCGATGCGCTGGTCTGCATTTCCAACTGCGACAAGATCACGCCGGGCATGTTGATGGCGGCGATGCGGCTGAATATTCCGGTGGTGTTCGTCTCCGGCGGCCCGATGGAGGCCGGCAAGGGCATGGCGGACGGCAAGGTGGTTGGCCTTGATCTGATTGACGCGATGATCCAGGCGGGGGATCCCAATGTAACGGATGAGCAGGTCGCGGAAGTTGAACGTTCGGCCTGTCCGACCTGTGGTTCCTGCTCGGGCATGTTTACGGCCAATTCCATGAACTGTCTGACCGAGGCGCTGGGTCTCGCGCTGCCGGGCAACGGCAGTCTGCTCGCCACCCATGCGGACCGCAAGCAGCTCTTCCTCGATGCGGCGCGAACCATTGTCGATATCACCCGCCGTCACTACGAGATGGATGAACCGGGCCTGCTGCCACGCGAAATTGCCTCCTTCAAGGCGTTTGAAAACGCCATGTCGCTGGATATCGCGATGGGCGGCTCCACCAATACGGTGCTGCATCTGCTGGCGGCAGCCGAGGAGGGGGAGATTGGCTTCACCATGAAGGATATTGACCGGTTAAGCCGCAGGGTGCCGCATCTGTGCAAGGTGGCGCCCAGCATCCAGACCTATCATATGGAAGATGTGCATCGCGCCGGCGGCATCATGGCGCTGCTGGGCGAGCTTGGCCGGGCAAAGCTGCTGCATGAGGAGGTGCCGACGGTGCATTCTCCGACCCTGGGCGAAGCCATCCAGCTCTGGGATGTGACGCAGAGCCGCAGCAATACGGTGCAGGAATTCTATCGCGCGGGGCCCGGCGGCGTACGCACGACGGAGGCCTTCAGCCAGTCGAAGCGCTATCCCGACCTTGATCTTGATCGGGAGAAGGGGTGCATCCGCTCGCTGGAGAATGCCTATTCGAAAGATGGCGGCCTCGCGGTGCTCTATGGCAATATCGCGGAGGAAGGCTGCATCGTGAAGACGGCGGGCGTCGATGCCAGCATCCTGAAATTTTCCGGTCCGGCGCGTCTATTTGAAAGTCAGGATGCGGCGGTTGACGCCATCTTGGGCGATAAAATCAAGGAAGGGGACGTGGTTGTCATCGTTTTCGAAGGGCCGAAAGGAGGCCCCGGCATGCAGGAAATGCTGTATCCGACCAGCTATCTGAAATCGAAGGGCCTCGGCAAGGCCTGCGCACTGCTGACGGACGGGCGCTTTTCGGGCGGCACCTCTGGCCTCTCCATTGGCCATGTCTCGCCGGAGGCGGCGGAGGGCGGCGCCATTGGCCTTGTACAGGAAGGCGATATCATCGAAATTGATATCCCCAACCGGACCATCAATCTTAAAATTTCCGATGCTGACCTTGCGGATCGCCGCATCCGTATGGATGCCAAGGGGGCTGCGGGATGGCGGCCGACCAAGCCACGCTCCCGGAAAGTCTCCGCCGCGCTCAAGGCCTATGCAGCATTGACCACCAGCGCCGCCCGTGGCGCTGTCCGCGATGTGGATCAGCTAAAGCGCTGAACGCCCTAAGCTCGGTACTGAAATGTAAAAAGCCCGCCTTTCCCAGGCGGGCTTTTTCTTTACATTGATGATTTGGCGGTTTTCCTAACCCTCAATCTCCACCCAGATAGGGGTGTGGTCGGAGGGTTTGTCCTGTCCGCGCGGGCCCTTGTCTATCCCGACTTTGCCCATGCGGTCCGTCGCCTGCGGGGAGAGGAGGAGATGATCAATGCGGATGCCGTGATCCTTCTGCCAGGCGCCCCGTTGATAGTCCCAATAGGTGTAATTCACATCGGTGGTATAGGCGCGATAGGCATCCGTATAGCCCATATTGAGAAGCTGGCGGAAGCGGTTGCGGCTTTCCGGGCGGGTCAGGGCATCGCCTTCCCATGCCTTCGGATCATAGCAATCCTCATCCTGCGGGAT
The DNA here is from genome assembly GCF_002694385.1 of Sneathiella sp. Taxonomy (GTDB): domain Bacteria; phylum Pseudomonadota; class Alphaproteobacteria; order Sneathiellales; family Sneathiellaceae; genus Sneathiella. The sequence continues at coordinate 83,867 of NZ_NZMB01000019.1, read as the reverse complement.
AATGTTGTAATCGCCCGCAAGGACAACGGGCATTTCACTTTCCAGCAGCCCTTTGGCGTGGGTGATCAGCCGCTCCATCCAGCCGAGCTTATAGGGAAATTTGTCACTGTCCACGGGGTTGCCGTTCGGCAGGTAAATGGAGGCGATGCGTATGCCCTGCACGGTTGCCTCCATATAGCGGGCTTGCTCATCCGCGTCATCGCCCGGCAGACCGCGACGGATATCCTCAAGGGGGAATTTGGAAAGGAGGGCGACGCCGTTATAGGTTTTCTGGCCGTGTGTTTCCACATGATAGCCGAGTTCCTCCACCTCCAGACGGGGGAAATTCTCGTCGATGACCTTTAATTCCTGAAGGCAGAGCACGTCGGGGGCGTAGTCTTTCAGATAATCCATCAGCCGCGGCAGGCGGACTTTCACGGAATTGACATTCCAGCTCGCAATTTTCATCTCATCCCCCGAAAAACACAAAAGCCCGGCATGAACCGGGCCTTTTTTCTAGCATCTTTGACCGGCCGATCAAATCGCAAATGATGACCCGCAGGAGCAGGAGGCGGTCGCGTTGGGGTTCTTGATCTGGAATGACGCGCCGATCATATCCTCGACATAGTCAATTTCTGACCCGGCGAGATACATCAGGGATATCTGGTCCACTAGCAGCGTCGCGCCCTTGTTGGTGACGACGACATCATCGGGATTCTGCGTATCATCAAGATCGAAGCTGTATTGAAAGCCGGAACAGCCGCCGCCATTGACGGCAACGCGCAGCATCCTTTTGTCGGAATTCATTTCCTCGACAATGGTGTTTACGCGCGCCGCGGCCTGATCGGAAAGTTTGACCGGCGGCTCCATTTGATCCATGACAGACATTTCAACATCTACCCAAAAGACAGGGCCAATCCGCCCTGATTTATAGTGACTATACAATAGATGATGTATTAATCCTATTGCTGTTTGTCAATTGGCCGCTGTTAAGGAAAGCGCGGGATGTCCCGATCCTATCATATTATGGTCCGTGAGGCGCTGTTATCGGCGCTGGGAAGCGATGCCTTTGCGACCGAGATGGCGGCGGCGCGGTTTCTCGCCGATTTACGCCTCCGCCCGCCGCAGGGGCCACATGTCGCGGATCTGGCCACTAATGCGGCGATCCTGCTGACATCGGCGGGCCGGGAAGGGGCAGACGCCAGGATTGATGCGCTTCTCTCCCGTTTGAAGGCGCTGCCCGATCTCACAGAAGTGCGGTATGAAACAAATGGCTACATCAATCTGATATATAAGCCGGAATTCTGGCAGGCGCAGCTTCCTCTGCTGCTGCGGGAGGGGGCAGGATATGGCCTTGATGGGCTGGCGGCGGGTTTGGGGGCAGTAACAGTCCGCCGCCCGGCTTCGCTGCACGATCTTTGCGGCCTGCGGGAAGACGTGAATGGGCAAGTGCTGCGGCGGCTTGCGGAAAAGTCAGGGGCCGTGATAATCGAGGTGGCGGCGGAGAATACAGAGAGCGATAGCGGTTATCCGGCCGGAGCGGCGATTGCCAGATGCGGGGAGGCACGCACGAAATTTGCCCTGATCGCCAATCCGCCCGCCTTTATGAGGGCGTTCAGCCCTATTTTGGCCACAGAGCGCAGCTATAATAACCCTGTTTTCGCCATTCCCTATGCGCGGATGATGCTGGCGCGGCTAAACGCGACGTGGGCGGCGGGAGAGAGGGCCATTCTGGAGGGGGCGGATCTTTCCTTTCTGAACGGAGGGGAGGAAAGGGCGCTCATGAGGCGGCTGGCGGATTGGCCGCTGGCGGTGGAAGAGACGCTGCGCAAGCAGGACGGATTTTATCTCGCCTCTTTCCTCCAGGACCTTTCCTTGCTATTTTTCCGCCTGTTCGAGACGGAGCGCCCGATTTCCTCTGACTATCTTGGGGGAGGGGCGGAGACGCCCGCAAGAAGAGTGCTGCTCGGGGCGCTGGATGCAATTCTGGATGGCGGGATGACATCTCTCGGCGTCGATATGGTAAAGGAGTATGGCTAGTGAACCGCGAAGATGAATATCCGGATGATGATTTTTATGAGGGCGAGGATGAACCGCGTTTCAGCCGCCGGAGATGGATTGGCGCAACGCTGGCCCTGCTCATCGTGTTCGGTTTCGGCATCGGTATCTGGTACGCCTATGATCAGGGCGTGAAGAAGGGCGTGCAACTCGCCCCGCCGATCATCAGCGCCGACAAGGCGCCGGTGAAGGTGGCGCCGGAGGATCCCGGCGGCATGGAAGTGCCCAATCAGGACAAGCAGGTCTTCAACGTCCTCAACTCCGGTGAGGGAGAGGAAAAGGTAGAAAAGCTGATGGCCCCGCCGGAAGCGGCGATCCGCGAGGAAAAGCCGGAGCTGAGCGAGGCTGAAAAGGCGGCGGATGAAAACAAGCTGGATCAGCTTGTGGAAAAGGCGACGGAAGACGGTGAGGCGGCCGCCGACAAGGTGACTGAGACAGCGGAAAAGGCTGCCGATGCGGTGAGTGACACCACTGAAAAAGCCGTTGAGGCCGCAAAAGAAACTGCCGCCGCTGCAGAAGAAAAAGTCGCCGAGACTTCGGAGACGGTGAAAGAAAGCGCGAAAGAAACGGTGACGGCGGCTCTGCCCCCTGCCAAGGAAACGGCGACGCCCGGCGGCAATAGCTGGGTGCAGGTCGGCTCCTTCGGATCCGTCGATGCAGCGGAGAAGCAATGGTCCAACCTGACGGGCAAGCATGGCTCCCTGCTCTCCGGCGTCGGGTATCGGGTGCAGGATGTGCAGGTCAACGGCAAAACCTATTATCGTTTGCAGCTTGGTTCCTTTGGTCGCGATGCCGCCTCGAAGCTGTGTAATGATCTGAAGGCCGCGAAGCAGGATTGTCTCGTTGTCAGCGGATGATCCGGCGTCTTTTCGCGCTGTTATCTTCGGCTTTGAAGGGCTTCATCTGACGACGGCGGAGAGAGACTTCTTCGCCGCTGAAAAGCCCTTCGGCTTCATCCTTTTTGCCCGCAATGTGCAAAGCCCGGCGCAACTCGCCGCGCTGACGGCGGAGCTGCGGGAGGTGGCGGATCGGCCCAATGTCCCCATTCTCATTGATCAGGAAGGCGGGAGGGTGCAGCGCCTGCGCGCGCCCGACTGGTTCGAGGCGCGGCCCTTCGGCTTTTTTGGTGATCTGCATGGCCGCGATCCGGCCCTCGCCATCGAGGCGTTGCGCCTGACCACCCGTCTGATTGCCGCGGATCTGCAGGCGGCGGGCATCACGGTGGATTGCACGCCGTGTCTTGATCTCCGGCTTGAGGAAACGGTTGCGGCCATCGGCGATCGCGCCTTTGCCGATGATCCGATGGTCATCGCCCGTCTGGGCGCCGTGGTGGCGGAGGAAATGCTGAAAGCCGGAATTCTTCCCGTGATCAAGCATATGCCGGGGCATGGCCGGGCGACGGTGGACAGCCATCTGGAATTGCCCCATGTGGGCGCGGCGCGTGATAGACTCACGGCGACGGATTTCAGGCCCTTTCAGCAGCTTTCCCTGCTGCCCTGGGGCATGACCAGCCATATCGTTTTTGACGAGATTGATCCGCATCATCCGGCGACACAGTCGGCGATCGTGATTGACGAAGTGATCCGTGGCGAGATTGGCTTCGACGGTCTGCTGTTGAGCGATGATATCAATATGCAGGCGCTTTCCGGCGCGCTGGGGGAGCGGGCGGAGAAGGCGCTGGCCGCCGGGGTGGATATCGTGTTGCATTGCTCCGGCAAGCTCGATGAGATGCGGGAGGTGGCCGGGAAATGCCCGCCGCCCCATGAGAAGACACTGGCACGCATCGCCCATGGGGAAAAATTGCAGCAGGCGGCGGGCGACACCGCGCTGCGGCCGGAGGAGGACAGCATTCGCCTCGCGGAAATTCTGGCGCGGGAGACGGTGTGATGGATATAACGGGCATTCTCTATCAGATTTCCATCTGGATTATCCCGGCGCTGACCGCCATCACGCTGCATGAGGCGGCGCATGGCTTCGTTGCCTGGAAGCTTGGCGATGACACGGCGAAGCGGCAGGGGCGGGTGACCTTCAACCCCTTCCGCCATATTGACCCGGTCGGCACAATCCTCATACCGGGCTTTCTGCTGCTGGTGAAGGCGCCGTTTCTGTTCGGTTATGCGAAGCCGGTGCCGGTCAATGTGGCGCGCCTCAACAATCCGCGGCGCGACATGATCTGGGTCGCGCTGGCCGGGCCGGGAATGAATTTCCTGCTCGCCTTTCTCTTCGCCCTCGGGGTGCACTCATTGCAATATATGTCCGGTGATATGGCCTTCTGGTTCGCCGATAACTTCAGAAATGGCATTATCCTCAATGTGATACTGGGGGTTTTTAATCTTCTGCCGCTGCCGCCGCTGGATGGCGGGCGGGTCGCGGTTGGCCTCTTGCCGGATCGTCTCGCGCTTCCGCTTGCCCGGCTGGAACGCTATGGCTTCGTGATCCTGCTCGCCGTGATCTTTCTGGTGCCGATGATCTCCCGCCAGCTCGGAAGTGAAATCAATCCTTTGAGCTGGCTGCTCGGCGCGCCCATTAACTATGTGGTCAATCTGATTGCCAAGCTGGCCGGTCTCGGCTAGATTTTTGCCATGGTCAAAGGCGTCAATTCACGGGCAGGAAAGGGGTCAAATGGATAAGGGCTCCTTCGATGAGGCCGGGCAGAGAAATCCGGAGGTGATTGCGCATCCCGTGCAGGCGTTGCTGGTCGACCTCGATGGCTATGAAGGGCCGCTGGATGTGCTGCTGCTGCTTGCCCGCGATCAGAAGGTCGATCTGCTCAAAATTTCCATTTTGCAGTTGGCGGAGCAATATCTCACTTTTATCGAGCAGGCCCGCAGCCTGCGTCTTGAGGTGGCCGCCGACTATCTGGTGATGGCGGCATGGCTGGCCTATCTCAAATCCCGGCTGCTGTTGCCGCCGGAAAAGGATGACGAGGGGCCGAGCGGGGAGGAACTTGCCGAACGGCTCGCGTTCATGCTGCGCAAGCTGGAGGCCATGCGCGGCGCGGCGGACAAGCTGATGGACGGGCGCATTACCGGGCGCGACCGGATGGCGCGCGGCCGGCCCGAGGCGATCCGTATCCTGCGTCATTCCCGGTATCACTGTACGCTGCGCGAATTGCTGCACGCCTATGCCGCGCAGAAGGAGCGCAAGGGCATCACCAATCCCCTCCGCCTGATGCGGGAGGCGGTCTTCTCCGTAGAGCAGGCGCTAGCCCGGCTCGAACGGATGCTGGGATCCTTGCCCGAATGGACCGATCTGATGTCCTATCTGCCCGATAATCTGGCGACCCCTTTCAGCCGTCGTTCGGCGCAGGCGTCCACATTGCTCGCCAGCCTGCAAATGGCGAAGGAGGGGCGACTTGAACTGCGACAGGGGCAGACATTTGGCCCCATTCAGGTGAAAATGAGGAAAGACACGGAATGAGCGTCGATCCCGGACATGTCCGAATGGCGGAGGCGTTGCTGTTCGCCTCCCGCGAGCCGCTGGATGAAGCCACACTGGCCGAACGCCTGCCCGAGGATGCCGACATTGCCGCCATCCTCGCCAGTATTGAGGAGACCTATAAGGGACGCGGCGTGAATCTTGTCCGGCTTGCCGGGAAATGGGGTTTCCTGACGGCGCCCGATCTTGCCTGGCTGCTGGAGATGGAACGGGAGACGACCCGTAAACTCAGCCGTGCCGCCCTTGAAACCCTCGCCATTATCGCCTATCACCAGCCCGTCACCCGCGCGGAGATCGAGGAAATCCGCGGTGTCGGTCTCAGCCGGGGCACCATGGATGTGCTGTTCGATGCGGGCTGGATCCGGCCACGCGGACGGCGGCGGACGCCCGGCCGTCCTGTCACCTATGGGGTGACGGAAGACTTTCTCATCCACTTCGGGCTGGATGATATCAAGGATCTGCCGGGCTTTGATGAAATGAAGGCGGCGGGCCTGCTCAATCTGGAGCCGGGCAGTATTTTCAGCGATCTTGCCACGACTGAAGAAGACCCCATTGATCCGGAAGAAGAGGAAATCTGAACCTTTCCTGACCCGGTTTCCGCTGTAATCCAGTCCGGCGGAAGGCGCCCGCAAACAGGCTTTTGTTTGACAATGCCAGTGATTATTATTTACGGATGGGATGAGCCGTGCCAAGAAGGCGGGAATAATCATTCGGACAGGCGATATCCGTGAGCGTTGTACAGATTGAAAATCGGCAAGACCTGCGGCGGCGGGACGGTCCGCGTGGCCGTTTCCCGGCAATGATGCTGGGGCTGTTCATCCTGACGCTGATCCTCGCCCTGCCGGTGCTGGTGGTGTTTGGTTATGTTTTTGTCCCTGCGGGCGATATCTGGGCCCATCTGGCCAGCACGGTCCTGCCGGTTTATCTGACCAATACCGTCTTTCTTGCGCTTGGGGTGACGGTGCTTGTCCTGCTGATCGGGGTGGGGACGGCGTGGCTGGTCACCATGTGCGATTTTCCGGGTCGGCGCATTTTCAGTTGGGCCCTGTTTCTGCCGCTTGCCATGCCGGCCTATATCATCGCCTATACCTATACGGGGATGTTCGATTTTGCCGGACCTGTGCAGACTGCCCTTCGGGATGCCTTTGGCTGGACACGGGCGGATTACTGGTTTCCGCCGATACGCAGCCTTGGCGGTGCCATCCTGATGTTCGGTCTGGTACTGTATCCATATGTCTATCTTGTGAGCCGCGCCGCCTTTGTCGATCAGTCCATTGCCGCGCTGGAAGTTGGCCGCACCCTTGGGCGCGGGCCGTGGCGCAGTTTCCTCACTATTGCCCTGCCGCTCGCGCGGCCTGCCATTGTTACTGGCGTTGCCCTTGCCCTGATGGAAACGCTGAGTGACTTCGGCGCGGTCCAGTATTTTGCCATTGATACCTTCACGACCGGCATCTACCGCACCTGGCTTGGCCTTGGGGAGCCTGCGGCTGCCGCGCAGCTCGCCGCGATCCTGATGGTTTTCGTGTTTGCGCTGATCCTGCTGGAACGTCTTAATCGCGGTCGGCGGAAGTTTCATCATACAGGGCGGTATCAGCCGATCAGCCGCTATCAGATGCGGGCAGGACGGCAGTTTCTGGCCTTTGTTGCTTGTCTGCTGCCCATCTTTCTCGGCTTTCTTCTGCCGACGGGATGGCTGCTGAAAGACAGTATCCTGCATTCCAGCAGTGCCTTTAATGCGGGGTTTTCGCGCCTGGTGATCAGCAGCGTCACCGTTTCGCTGGTTGCGGCGGGCTTGTCCCTGCTGGTCGCGCTGGTGCTGATTTACGGCACACGACGGGAGAGCCGGGCCCCCGGGCGTATGGAACAGATATCGCTGCGCATTGCGGCCATGGGCTACGCGGTGCCGGGGCCGGTACTGGCTGTCGGGATCATGCTGCCCTTCGGTTTTATCGACAACAGCATTGATCACTGGATGCGCAGCGCTTTCGGCATTTCCACCGGGCTGCTGCTGAGCGGGACGATGACGGCGCTGTTCTTTGCCTATATCGTCCGTTTTCTCGCCATTTCCCTGAACACGGTGGAAGCGGGGGCCGATCGGGTCACTCCCAATATGGACCGTGCCGCGCGGACGCTCGGCGTGACGGGTCTGGCCAAGATGTTGCGGGTGCATATCCCGCTTGTCTCCGGCAGTCTGATGACGGCGGTGCTGCTGGTTTTCGTCGATGTCATGAAGGAGTTGCCCGCAACGCTGGTCATGCGGCCTTTCGGCTTCGAAACCCTGGCCATCCGCGCCTATGAACTGGCCATTGACGAGCGGCTTTCCGATGCCGCCGCACCGTCACTTGCCATTGTTGTCGTCGGCATTCTGCCGGTGATCATTCTGAGCCGGGCGATTGCCCGTTCCCGACCCGGCCGGAATAAATCCGCAAACAGCAGGTTGTGATGAGTAGTCTGATCTTTGAAAATGTCTGTCACCGGTATGACGGGATCAACTCCGTCGATATCGACCGTCTGGAGGTGGGCACGGGGCGGCTTGTATGCCTGTTGGGTCCGTCCGGCTGTGGTAAATCGACGACATTACGCCTTGCCGCCGGGCTGGAGAGGCCCTATGCGGGCCGCATCCATATCGCCGGAGAGGTGATGGCCGATGAGCGGGTTTTCATTGGGCCGGAAAATCGCCGCGTCGGGCTGGTGTTTCAGGATTACGCCCTGTTTCCGCATCTGACGGTGCTGGACAATGTCGCCTTTGGCCTGTCCGATCTGGCCGCAGGAGAGCGGCGCGCGCGTGCCCTGCAGATGCTGGAAACGGTGCGCCTTGTCGATGCGGCGAAGAAATATCCGCATATGCTGTCCGGCGGGGAGCAGCAGCGGGTTGCGCTGGCCCGGGCGCTGGCCCCGAACCCGCGCCTGATCCTGATGGATGAGCCTTTCTCCGGCCTGGATGTGGTGCTGCGCAACCGGGTGCGAGATGAGACGCTGGCGCTGCTGAAGGACATGGGCACCACCGTGCTGATGGTCACCCACGATCCGGAGGAGGCGATGCGCATGGCCGATGAGATTGTTCTGATGCAGAAGGGGCGGATTGTCCAGCAGGGCAGTGCAGGCGCCCTCTATAACTATCCGGCCAATGCCTTTGTGGCGTCATTTCTGGGCGATGTGAACCGGGTACCGGCGCGGCGGATGGACAATGCTTTTCAAACGGACCTTGGCAGCATCCCGGTATCGGTGGCAACGAAGGATATTATGACCGATGAGCTGTTGATCCGGCCGGAGGCGATTCGCCTGCTGCCCGTGGTGGATCCCAGCCAGCCGACGGCAGAGGTGATTTTATCCCGTAATCTGGGCGCCTATGCCCTTGTCGATCTTAAATTCCCGAGCGGAGTGTGCGTGACCGCGCGCATGGCGTCCTTCAGCCGCCCAGAAGCGGGGGATCGGTGCTCCTTGTCGCTCAATCCCGAAGGGGTGTTTATTTTCCCGGGGCGGGAAAATGACGAAATCGGCGATAAAGCCGTGTCCAATGAAAATTAAATGTCGTATAAACGGGACGCGGCCTTTATATAGTATGAGTTGAGGGATATTCAGAGGTTTGTATTAGAAGGTCCTGATACGGAAACTGTTTTGTATTTGTGGACGATACATGAATTGACAAATTCCCGCGACGGGAACAGGAGCTGAGAAATGAGTATTGGTCCGTGGCAAATAATTCTGATCCTTGTCATCGTGCTGATCATTTTCGGCGCGGGCAAGCTGCCCCGCGTTGCCGGAGATCTTGCTAAAGGCATCAAGAATTTCAAAAAGGGCATGAATGAGGAGGATGAGCCGAAAGCGGCGGAATCCAAACCGGAAGCCCTTGAATCTGCCAAAAGCGAGCAGACGGAAAACAAGGACAAGGCGGCTCAGGGCTAAGTGCACTGCCGCCTTTTTCATGTGACATTCAATTTGGATAATGTGAATAGCCATGTTTGATATTGGCTGGACGGAAATGGTCGTTGTGCTGGTGATCGCGGTGCTGGTCGTCGGCCCGAAAGACCTGCCGCGCGCCATTGCCACCATTGGCAAATATATCCGCAAGGCGCGGGCAATGGCGCGGGAGTTCCAATCCGGCATCAACGATCTCGCCCGTGAGGCGGAACTGGATGATATCAAAAAAGATATCAGCAGCACCGACTTCAATATCAAGAAGCAGGTGGAGGATGCGGTTGACCCGACCGGTTCCATGCAGGGCATGTTCAACGATATCAAACCGGAGATAAAAGACACGCCGTCGGGGAACGGCAAAGCCGCCGTCACGGCAAGCGCGACAGCAACGGCAACGGCGACGACCCCCTCCGGAGACAATGCGGAAAAGGGCGCCGCCGCTTCGGCGGACGCATCTCCTGCGTCCAAGGCTTCTTCCAGCACCTCTGACACCTCCCTCAAGTCCAGTTCGGAAACAAAAGCATCGTGAACGAAAGCGAGATCGACGAACACAAGGCGCCGCTGATGGAGCATCTGATCGAGTTCCGCAACCGGCTCGTCTATTCGGTTGTGGCGCTTCTGGTCGCCTTTATCCTCTGCTATCTGGTGTCGGAGGAGTTGTTCGCATTCCTCGTGCGGCCGTTGGTGGCGGCGCTTGGCGATGATCTGGAAGGGCGGCGGATGATCTTCACCGGCCTGCATGAAGCCTTTTTCACCTATATCAAGATCGCCTTTTTCGCGGGCATGTTCATTTCCTTTCCGATAATTGCGTCGCAAATCTGGATTTTCGTTGCCCCCGGCCTGTATAAGAATGAAAAGCGCGCCTTTCTGCCCTTTCTGATTGTAACGCCGGTCCTGTTTTTTCTGGGCGGGGCACTGGCCTATGAAATCGTCATGCCGCTGGCCTGGAAGTTCCTGCTCAGCTTTGAAAGTAATGGGGGGCTGAGCCTTTATGCGCGCGCCGTTGCGGCCATCGTTTCGGAATATCCGGCCATGGCAAGCTATCTGCCGACACCGGCGGAACAGGCAACCCTGCCGATCCAGTCGGAAACACGGGTCAGTGAATATCTCAGCCTGTCCATGCAGCTTATTTTTGCCTTCGGGCTGTGTTTCCAGCTTCCTGTCCTGCTGACCCTGCTGGGCCGGGTCGGGATTGTTTCCTCCGCCGGGCTGAAGTCGAAATTCAAATATGCGGTTGTGTTCGCCTTTATTGTGGCGGCCATTTTGACGCCGCCGGATCCGCTCAGCCAGATCACCCTCGCCATACCGATTATCGTGCTTTATGGTATTTCCATCATCAGCGTCCGTATGATCGAGAAACGGCGCGAGGCGGCGGAAATGGAAGACGACGCCGACTGAGAGCGGCGGCCCTGTGGGATCGTCACAACAAATTTGCGATAAAAACCCGGTGCGGCAGAAAGCCCTCTGGACGTCGGGCGGCTGCGCCCTTATACACAGGACATCCACCCGGAAACGAAATGGCGTAACATGCTTGACTTGAAATGGATCAGGGAAAATCCGCAAGACTTCGATGCGGCAATGAAACGGCGCGGCCTGCCGCCGCAGTCCGATGATTTACTCGGGACTGATAGGAACTGGCGGGACACTCAAACGCATCTGCAGGATATGCAGGCGCGGCGCAATGCGGCGGCGAAAGAGATCGGCAAGGCCAAGGCGTCCGGCGGTGATGCCGAGGTGCTGATCCGCGAGGTGGCGGAGCTTAAGGACGAGACGCAAAGATTCATAAAAGTAGAGCGGGATTTGCAGGAGATACTTGACACGAAGCTCAGCGGGCTGCCGAATATTCTGGACGCCGATGTGCCGGACGGGGCCGATGAGACGGAGAATGTCGAGCTCCGCCGGGTTGGCGACGCCCCTTCCTTCAATTTCGAACCGAAGGAGCATTATGAGCTGGGCGAGGCCCTCGGCCTGATGGATTTCGCGACGGCGGCGAAGCTGTCGGGGTCGCGCTTTGTCGTGACCAGCGGCCAGATCGCCCGGCTGGAGCGGGCGCTGGGCGCTTTCATGCTGGATGTCCATACGCTGGAGAAAGGGTATCTCGAAGTCTCTCCGCCCGTCATGGTGCGCGGCAGCGCCCTTTATGGCACCGGCCAGCTTCCCAAATTCGAGGAGGATCTTTACAAGATCTCCGACGATCAATATATGATCCCGACGGCGGAGGTGCCGCTCACCAATATCGTGAGTGAGAGTATCCTTGTCGAGAGCGACTTGCCGAAGCGCTTTACCGCCCATACGCTCTGCTTCCGCTCCGAAGCGGGCTCGGCGGGCAAGGATACGGCCGGTATGCTGCGCCAGCATCAGTTCACCAAGGTCGAGATGGTTTCCATCACCACGCCCGATCAGTCGCAAGCCGAGCATGAACGCATGACGGCCTGTGCGGAGGATATCCTGAAACGCCTCGGCCTGCCGTACCGCGTTGTCGTGCTGTGCAGCGGCGATACCGGTTTCGGTGCGCGCAAGACCTATGATATCGAAGTCTGGTTGCCGGGACAGAACAGCTATCGCGAGATTTCAAGCTGTTCCAACTGCGGCGATTTCCAGGCCCGCCGTATGAAGGCCCGCTATCGCCCGGAAGGGGAGAAGGGAACGGCCTTTGTTCATACGCTGAACGGCTCAGGCCTGGCGGTCGGGCGGACGCTGATCGCGGTCATGGAAAATTATCAGCAGGCGGACGGTTCCATCCGGATCCCCGAGGTGCTGGTTCCCTATATGGGCGGGGTCACGGAAATCTGCGCCGCTTGAAAATAAGAAAAGGAATGGCAAGTTGCGAATTTTACTGAGTAACGATGACGGCTTCAACGCGCCGGGAATGCAGACGCTCCGGCGTATCGCCGCAGAGCTTTCTGATGATGTCTATATTGTCGCCCCCGAGAAAGAGCAGAGCGGCGCCTCGCGTTCGCTGACGCTGCATGATCCGCTGCGTGTCCATCGATATGATGAACATGAATATTCGGTGGAGGGAACGCCAACCGATTGCGTGATGATGGCGATGAACTATCTGTTCAAGGATGAAAGGCCGGACCTGATCCTGTCGGGCGTTAACCGGGGCGGCAACCTGGGCGAAGATGTGCTCTATTCGGGGACCGTCGCGGCGGCGAGCGAAGGAACCCTGCTTGGTATCCGCTCTATCGCCCTCAGCCAGTGCCTGCTGGACACCGATACCTTTTACTGGGAAACGGCGGAATCACTGGCCCCCGACATTATTCGCCGGTTGCTGAAATTCGAATGGGCGCCGGATGTCCTGATCAATATCAACTTCCCGCCTGTGCCGCCCGGTGAGGTTGTGGGGGTCGATATCACGCATCAGGGAAAGCGCGATCTGTCCAACCTGTCCATTGACGCGCGGGTCGATGCGCGCGGCCGGGATTATTTCTGGCTCGGATATCGCCCCTCGCTCGGCACACCACAGAAAGGGTCAGACCTGTGGGCCGTTGCCAATGGCAGCGTCTCGGTGACGCCGTTGTCGCTGAACCTGACGGATATCCCGCTCGCCCAGAAAATGCAAAAGGCCTTCTCGTGAACGACAATCCGGCCCAGAAAATCCGTCTGATCATGGAGCTGCGCCGGCAGGGGATCAGTAACACCGATGTACTGTCGGCGGTCGAGCGGGTGCCGCGGGATGTGTTCGTGCCGCCGACCTTTCGCGACCGCGCCTATGAGAATATTGCGCTGCCCATTGCCAGCGGCCAGACCATCAGCCAGCCCTATATCGTCGCCTATATGACGCAGCTCCTCAATCTCGACAAGCGGCGCAAGGTGCTGGAGATCGGTACCGGATCGGGCTATCAGACGGCAATCCTGGCGCGGCTCAGCCGCCGGGTCTATTCGATTGAGCGTTATCGCAATCTGCTGGAGACGGCAGAGAAAGCCTTCGAGGAACTGAAGATCACCAATATCACGGCGCGGGTCGGCGATGGCTATAAAGGCTGGCCGGAGCAGGCGCCGTTTGACCGCATTCTGGTTACCGCCGCGGCTGAGGAAGTGCCCCAGGCGCTGATAGATCAGCTTGCCCCCGACGGCATTATGGTGCTGCCGGTGGGGCGGGATTCCACCAGCCAGCATATCCTGCGGATCACACGCGATGAGGCGGGCAATCTCTCAGAGGAGGTTCTGTTGCCTGTCAGATTCGTGCCGATGGTTCAAGGGGTTGCTGAATAATCTTAAGGCGATACTACATCTTGTATGTGGTTAATTTTGTTGTGACTTTCCGTCATTTATGCTTAATATAAGCGCATTATGGCGAGGTATGTATCTTTTTTCAGTCGCGTTGCCTGCGTAAGCCTTCTGCTCCCCCTGCTGGCGGGATGTCTTTATGACGTCTACCTGCCGCAGAACCGGAGTGCCAAGGCCATCCGCACGCCAAGTCCTGCGCCAACCCCTTCGCGGGTTGTGGTGGCGGACAACTTCGCCCCGAATTATCAGGGTCTTTCCTATCATTTTGTGACCGTCCAGCGCGGCGACAGCCTGTCGCAGATTGCGGACCGCAGTAGCGTCCCGGCGGCGTCTGTCATTGCGCTGAACGGCTTGCAATCCCCTTATGTCATCCATCCCGGCCAGCAGCTCAAGGTGCCGACGGTGCAGCGTCATGATGTGCGCCCCGGCGAGACACTCTATGCCATTTCCCGGGTTTATGATCAGACGGTGCAGGAAGTCGCCCATTTCAATGGGCTGAGTGCGCCCTATACACTGACACCGGGGATGGAGATCCGCGTCCCCCTCCGGACACAATCGGAGGTGATGGTCGCTTCCAACGATATGAGCGCCTGGCCCGCGCCCGCGCCTACCGTTCCCGGCCAGACGAATGCGCCGCTCAAGACCGTGATCATCAATTCCGAGCCCACAAAGGTGGCGCTGCCGTCATCGGAGACACGCCCGTCGGTTATCCGCAGTGCGCCGCTCTCTTCGGGGCCGTTGAGTGCGCCATTGTCAGCGCCGGAACTGACACCTGCGGCGGACAATCCGGCATCCGCGCCAGCGCCTGTCGCGGCGCCCGCATCGCCGCCCGCGTCGGCCCCCGTAAAGACAGAGCCAGCCTATCAGATGGCGAAGCTGGATTTGCCGCCGGTGCCGACCCGCAAATATACCGCAAAGGCCCCGCCCGCCCGCAGCGGCAAGGCCTTTGCCTGGCCCGTGAAGGGGCAGGTAATTTCCGGCTTTGGCAAGAAGGATACCGGCTTTCATAATGATGGCGTTAATATCGCCGTGAAGGAGGGAACGCCCATCCGCGCGGCGGAAAACGGCGTTGTCTCCTATGTTGGAAATGAAATGCGCTCCTTTGGTAATCTGCTGCTGATTTCCCATGCGGATGGTTATGTCACCGCCTATGGCCATACCAGCCGGATTGCGGTGACCAAAGGCGATGCGGTCAAAAAGGGCGATGTCATCGCCTATGCCGGATCATCAGGCAGCGTGACGCAGAGCCAGCTTCACTTTGAAATCCGTAAATCCGGGCGGGCCGTTGATCCCGTCGCCATGCTGGACTGATTTCCCGCAAATTATGCGATCAGTCAGGTCCGGGGCCGCAGCACCGTCTGCGTCTGCGTGACCTTCGCGATCAGCTTCCCTGCGTCATTGCGGAGTTCCGTCTCGATGACGATGGTGGAACCGCCGACATGCAGGGGTTTTGCCCGTGCGCTCACTGTGCCTTCCCGCACGGCGCCGAGGAAGTTGGTCTTGGATTCAATGGTGGAAGTGCCGCTTGCCCCCTCCGGCAGATTGGCAAAGGCAGCGGCCCCGCCCGCCGCATCGGCCAGCGCCATAACCGTGCCGCCATGGATCATGCCACCGCTGGTGCAGAGGCCGGGCGCCCAATCAAGGGTGAAGACCACTTCATCGGCGGCCAGCTTTATGGCGCGCATCCCGAGAGTGGCGCACAGCGGCATGCGCTCGTGAATAAAGGCGGTGAGATCTTTATCTGTCATGGGTCCGTCTCCTTGTCGGTTTGGCGGTCAGCATGACAGCGATCAGTAACGGCGGCAATTACCTTTAAGGTAAAGCGCGTGTTTCCGTCCCGGGCTCAGCGGGGTTGCAGATGCCAGGCCGCCTGATGCACCCTGATATCCTTTTTGAGCGATCCGCTGGCATCCGCCTTCTCCAACAGGTCAATCTGGAAGGCGGCGGAATAAAGACGGCGGACTTCCGCTTCGTCAATGGCGAAGGGTGGGCCCTTCATTTCCGCCTGATCATAGTCCAGCGTGATCAGAAGTTGCGGCGCGGCTTGTGTGATTTCCGGCAGATGGCGGGCATATTTCTCCCGCATTTCCGTTGGCAGAGCGACAAGGGCGGCCCGGTCATAGACCGCGTCGACAGTGCCCAGAAGCTTTGCGTCGAGATCAAATATATCGCCAACGAAAATGTCGATACCGGGGGCGCTATACTGTATCAGGGGGCCGACCGCCGAGACATGGGGTGTCAACTTGAGGCCTTCAAAAAGCTGCCGGATGGCACTTTCATTCAGTTCGGCCCCGGCGACGGTATAGCCTTTTGACAGCAGCCAGCCGATATCCAGCGTCTTGCCGCAGAGTGGCAGGAACACCCGTGCGCCCGGCGTGAGGTCAAGCCGATCGAAATGGCGGGGGAACAGATCATTCGGCTTGTTCTGATGAAAGCCGATTTCGTTCTTTTCCCATTTGCTGTGCCAGAAATCCGCGTCCATGCTGCGTCCTTCCTTTTAAGTCAGGTAAGTCAGGTGATTTTTGTTCCGGTCCGTCCCGCGAGATCCTGGATATACTGCCAGGCAACCCGCCCTGAGCGTGAGCCGCGGGTCCGCGTCCATTCAATGGCCTCGGCGGTGAAGGCCTCCTCGCTGATCGGGATATCGTAATGTTTGATATATCGGCGAATCATTTCCAGATACTCATCCTGCGAGCAGCTATGAAAACCAAGCCACAGGCCGAACCGGTCGGAGAGGGAGACTTTCTCTTCCACCGCTTCGGAGGGGATGATGGCGGTGGAACGCTCATTCTCGATCATGTCGCGGCGCATCATATGGCGGCGGTTGGAAGTGGCATAGAATAATACGTTCGCGGGCCGCCCTTCCAACCCGCCATCCAGCACCGTTTTCAGCGATTTATAGGTGGAATCGTCGCTGTCAAAGGACAGATCGTCACAGAAAATGACGCAGCGCCGGTCGGTTTCCTGAAGCTGCTGCATCAACAGGGGGAGGGAGGGGATATCCTCGCGATGGATTTCAATCAGGACGAGGCGGCTGCCGGTCGTCTGGTTGACCTCGGCGTGGGAGGCCTTGACCAGCGAACTTTTGCCCATACCGCGCGCGCCCCAGAGCAGCGCATTGTTTGCGGGCAGGCCTTTGGCGAAGCGCAGCGTATTCTCATATAGAATATCACGCACCCGGTCGATGCCGTGCAGGATGGACATGTCCACATGATTGACCTTTGGCACCAGGCGCAGGCGGTTCGTTTCCGCCTCCCATATAAAAGCGTCGCCTTTTTCAAGATCAACCGGGGGCGGGCTGGACGGGGCGAGACGTTCCAGACTGTCGGCAATGCGCGTGAGCTGCGCGAGTAACTGATCGTTTGTCATTTTCACCAATTGAAATCACAGGGGCCACACCCCAACTTACGGGACAGGCACATAAATGCCACCATACGGCAGAATGTTCAAGCGCTCCGGTCAGCGCAGGGAAGGGGACGCTTCACAAATGTCTCATATTCCTGATTGCAGCTTGCATTGAGGGGCAAGAACAAGATAAAAGTCGTTCAGTCATTAACAGGGCGGAGACAGGACCGCCCATTGTCAGATATCGCACCAAAGGACCGATAACAATGGACCAAGGACTCGCCCAACTTCTGCCGCTGGTACTGATCGGCGTCGTATTCTATTTTCTTCTCATCCGGCCCCAGCAGAAGCGGGCAAAGGCGCATCGCGAAATGATCGGTGCGGTTCGCCGAGGCGACAGCGTGGTCACTGCCGGGGGCATTATGGGCAAGGTGACAAAGGTGCGGGATGATAACGTGGTCCAGATTGAGATTGCACCCGAAGTCCGCATCGATGTGGTGAAATCGACGCTTGCCGATGTCAAGAGCAAGACCGAGCCGGTCGCAGCCGGAGCGGATGAGAACAAGACGGAGGGCGACAAGCCCGAAGGTGAGAACCCGGTCAAAAAACTTTTCAAAAAGTAACTGACGGCCTGATCCATGAACCGCTTCCCCATGTGGAAGATAATCGTCGTATTGCTCGTCTGCGCATTCGGCGTTATCTACACACTTCCGAATTTTGTCAGCAAATCCAGCCTCAGCGGATTGCCGGACTGGCTGCCGACGAAGCAGCTCAACCTTGGCCTCGACTTGCAAGGGGGATCGCATCTCCTGTTGCAGGTGGACGCCGGGGCTGTGAAGCTCAAAATGATGGAAAGCCTGGTGGATGCGGTGCGCGACAGCCTGCGCCAGCAGGGCGATAATGTCGGTTATCGGGATCTCAAGCATGACAGCAATGTCATTTCCTTCACTTTGCGCGATCCGGCGGATGAGGCCAAGGCGCGCGAACGGCTTGCCGATCTATCGAATATCATGCCGAACGGGCAGCGCGATGTCGTCATCTCCTTTGACGAGGGCGGCCTGGTCACCCTGACGCCGAGCGAGGCGGCGATTACGGCGCGTCTCAGCGCGGCTGTCGATCAGTCCATCGAGATTGTCCGCCGCCGCGTGGATGAAACGGGGGTGAATGAGCCGAATATTCAGCGGCAGGGGCAGGATCGCATTCTCGTCCAGCTTCCCGGCGTCGATGATCCGGATCGGGTCAAACGTCTGCTCGGCGAAACGGCGCAGCTCACTTTTCATCTGGTTGATCTCACTGCCGATCTTGGCGCGGCGGGACGGGTGCCGCCGGGATCTAAACGCTTGCCCGCTATCGAGGAAGACGGTCGGAGTTATGTGGTCAAGAACCGGGTGATGGTGTCGGGCGAAAATCTGGAGGATGCGCAGGCCACCTACCAGCAGGGGCAACCCGTTGTCTCCATCCGTTTTGATGGCCTTGGCGCCAAGCAGTTTGGCCGGGCGACATCGGAAAATGTCGGCAAACCCTTTGCCATCGTCCTCGATAACAAAGTGGTCAGTGCCCCGCGCATTAATGAGCCGATCCTGGGCGGTTCTGCCGTCATTACCGGTGGCTTCGATGTGGCGGGGGCGCAGGATCTCGCCCTGCTGCTAAGGGCGGGCGCGCTGCCTGCGCCGCTTGATATTCTAGAGGAGCGGTCCGTCGGGCCGGATCTGGGTGCGGACAGTATTGCCGCCGGTGAAATCGCAGGGATTATCGGCATCGTCGCAGTGGCTATTTTCATGATCGCCTATTACGGCCTGTTCGGCGTGTTCGCGAATATCTCTCTCGCTATCAACATATTCCTGATCATGGCGGTTCTCTCGGTGCTGGGCGCAACGCTGACCCTGCCGGGCATTGCCGGTATCGTGCTGACCATCGGGATGGCGGTGGACGCCAATGTACTGATTTTCGAGCGTATCCGCGAGGAAATCCGGGTGGGGAAAACGCCGCTGAATGCGGTTGAATCCGGTTTTAATCGCGCCTTCACCACCATTATTGACGCCAATGTCACAACCGCCCTTGCCGCCGTGATCCTGTTCGTGATGGGAACCGGGCCGATCAAGGGCTTCGCGGTGACGCTGCTGATCGGTATTCTCAGCTCCATGTTTACGGCAATTCTGTTGACACGCATGCTGGTTGAGTTCTGGTTGCAGCGCAAGCGGCCGAAAGCACTTGAGATATAAAGGGCCGGAGCGATGAGAAAAATCAAGTTCATACCGGAAAACACAAACTTCCCCTTTATGAAGGTGCGGCTGATGGCGCTGATGCTGTCGGCGGTTCTCATTCTTGGATCAATCGGGGCGTTTTTTACCGTTGGTCTGAACAAGGGTATCGATTTTGAGGGCGGCATCCTGATGGAAGTCGGGCTGGAAAAGGCGCCGGATCTAAGCGCAATGCGCAGCGCACTTGGCAATCTCGGTCTTGGGCAGGTGGCGCTGCAAACCTTCGGCAGTGATACGGATATCCTGATCCGCGTTCAGCGGCAGGAAGGGGATGCCTCCGCGCAGGAAGCGGCGATGGATAGTATCAAGGCGCAGCTTGCCGCGGATTATGGAGAAAATGTTTCCTATCGCCGTGTCGAATTTGTTGGCCCGAAAGTGTCCAGCGAGCTGGTAATCGTGGCGATCGAGGCTGTCATTGCCGCCGTCTTCGCCATGCTTGTTTATATCTGGTTCCGCTTTGAATGGCAGTATTCGGTGGCGGCCATTCTTGCGATTGTCCATGATGTGATCATCACCATTGGCATGTTCACAATAACGGGACTGGAATTCAACCTGTCGTCGATCGCGGCACTTCTGACAATCGTCGGCTATTCGATTAATGACACGGTCGTGGTTTATGATCGCATTCGCGAGAATTTCCGCCGGTTCAAGAAACTCGAGGTGTCGGATCTGATCAACCTGTCGATCAATGAGACGCTGTCCCGCACCACCATGACCTCTTTCACTACCCTGCTGGCGCTCGGCGCGCTCTATATTTTCGGGGGTGAAGTGATCCGCGGCTTTGCGGCGGCCATGATCTTCGGTATTCTGATAGGCACCTATTCATCAATCTTCGTCGCCTCGCCGATCCTGATGTTCTTCGGCCTCAAGCATCAGAAAGAGGAGGAAGACGGCGGCTTCGCCGGGGCGGAGCGGACGGACGCCGAAATCGAAGAAAAGAACTGATCACGCACCGCTTAAGGAGGCGTCATGCAGGATATATCCGGCCTTCCGCGGGAAGGGCAGCAACTCATCAACAGTTATGGCGACGGCGGCTTCCGGGTCAGTGGCGTGCGCTATGAGGGATCGGTCCTGATCCGCCCGGAAAAAACATCTTCCTGGCCGGTTGGCGATATTGCGGCACTTGAATTGGACAGCCTGTCGGCGCTGCTGGACGAGGCATCCGGCATGGACATCCTGCTGATTGGCTGCGGGGAGGCGATGGTCTTTATCGAAGAGGATATTCGCGCTGCTTTCCGGGCCAAAGGGGTGGTGATTGACGCCATGAGCACCGGCGCAGCGGTACGCACCTATAACGTCCTGCTGCTGGAGCGCCGTCAGGTGGCCGCCGCTCTGATCGCGGTGTGAGGCGCCGCCCGATTTCGGTGTGCTATTCAGCAATAAAAAAGGCGCCCCTTATGGGCGCCTTCTTCATTCATAAAATCGCATCCAGGCGGATCAGCCCTTTGCGAGATTCTCATTCGCGAAATCCCAGTTGATCAGATGGTCAAGGAAGGTTGCGATATAGTCCGGACGACGGTTCTGGAAATCCAGGTAATAGGCATGCTCCCACACATCCATGGTGAGCAGCGGTGTAGCGCCATCGGTCAGCGGGCAGGCGGCATTGCCGGTCTTGGTGACCTTCAGCTTGCCGCCGTCGAGAACCAGCCAGGCCCAGCCACTGCCGAACTGCGTGGCCCCGGCGGTTTTGAATTCCTCGGCGAATTTCTCATAGGAGCCGAAATCCGCATTGATCTTGTCGGCAATGGCGCCTGTTGGTTTGCCACCGCCATTCGGCTTCATGGAGTGCCAATAGAAGGTGTGGTTCCAGACCTGCGCGGCGTTATTGAAGACGCCGGCCTTGGCGGTATCGCCGGCGGTATCCTTCATGATTTGCTCCAGCGAGCGGCTGTCTTCGCCCAGCAGATTGTTCAGATTGACCACATAGGTGTTGTGATGTTTTCCGTAATGAAAGTTCAGCGTTTCCTCCGAAATATGCGGAGCCAGTGCGTTTCTTTCATAGGGAAGGGGGGGAAGTTCGAAAGCCATAATATTCCTCTTGCCAATTTACTGGTCAATATTCAGTTCATAATCCCGTGGAAATTCAAGCCCCGTATCGGGGAAAGAACTCGCATATCGCTATCCATACAGATATATACGATTTTAGGCGCGCTTCCAGTTTTTTATAATGATTCTATAGAAAAGGCGAGGGAACTGTGGAGGAACATGAGCAGGATCAGTATATAGTCAATGAGGCCAGACGGTATGATTATGACCGTTGGCTGACGGCTCTGTTCGCCCCGGCAGCGGCGCGGGAGGCGATTTTTACGCTGCTTGCCTTCAATGCGGAAATTGCCCGCATTCGGGAAACGGTATCGGAACCGCTGCTCGGCGAGATCCGCCTGCAATGGTGGCGGGAGGCGCTGGAGAAAATCGCGAATGGAGACACCCCGCCCGAGCATCCGGTAGTCAGTGGGCTGGCCGGGGTGATTGGAAGCTATGGGCTGCCGATTGCAGAGTTTCGACAGATGGTGGATGCGCGCGCGGCCGATCTCGATGCCGTACCCTTTCGCACGAAAGAAGACTGGCTCGCTTATGCCGATGCGACCGGCGGCTTGCTGGCCGGGCTGATCTTCCGCCTTTGGGGAGATGAGACGGACGCCGGGCTTGCCGTGGCGCGGCACACTGGCCAGGCCTATGCGCTTGCGGGGATGATTCGCTCCATCCCCTATCATGTGCGGCAGGATGTCCTGCATATTCCGGGGGAGATGATTGAAGCAAAGGGCCTCACGGCGGACAATCTGCTTATCCGTGATAATCGCGAGATATTTTTTGCCATTGTCCATGACCTTGGCGTGCTGGCGCGAGATCAGCAGCGCGCAGCGGCGCAGCAGGTGAAGGCGCGGCCACGCTCCGAGCGACCCTATTACCGGCTATCCTCTTTGACATCGCTTTACCTGCGGCGGCTGGAAAAGGCGGGATATGATCCGGCGCATCCGGCTCTTGATGTCGGGGCGGTACGCAAGATTATCGCCCTTGCCACGGGGCGCTAGGGGAAGCCGAATTACATATTGCTGAGCCGCCAGGCCTGTGACTGCATGAAATTGCGGGCGAGAAACTGATAGGTCTGCTTGAGCAGCTTTTCCATGACAGGCCCTTCCTCAACAATGGTGCCGTCCCATTTTTCGACCATATCGTTCCAGATCATGAAACGTTGGTGAAGATCGTCACGCGCCCGGCGGATGGTCCTGATTGTGGGCTGGAAATTCTTCAGGATCACCATCATTTCGCAGGTCTGGGCGTCAATTTCGATGAAGGTGCGGTCAAATTTCTTGATCACCGGTTCGATCAGGATCTGCATGCGGTTAATCTCTTCCGATGTCATGCGATCCCGCTTATAGATGCTGGCGAGGCGGCCGAGATTGGTCGCGATCTTTCTGATCTTGTTATAATAATCGCGCAGCGCCTCAATATAGGCGAGTTCGCGCACCACATCATCAATCTTCGCCGTCACATCCTCACTGCGAATGCCCAGCTTCTGGGCAATATCGCGGAAGGCCTGCTGTACCTTGTTTTTGGTTTCCGGATCATTTGAAATGGCTTCCAGCTCGCGGATATTGAGAACAATCTGCTCATTGCCGCTGAGCCAGGAAATGAGCTGTACGGTGATGCGTCCGCGGGCAATTTCCTTATGGATGTCATCGATGGTCCAGGAGGCGGAACCATCCAGCAATTCCCGCGGGATGGAATCATTGGGGCGGATTTCCCGCACATATTTCAGCGCGCTGTCGATGGTAACGAGAAGCTGTGCATCGGAGCTTTTCGGATCGATTCCGAATTCCTTGCTCAAAAATCGTGTGGGAATCGCGCCCTTGATCTCCCCGAGATTAACGAAATAGCAGGGCTCCTTGGTGTCGTGGGTCAGCGCGAAATAGGCGCCTTCAACGCCGAATATCTTGTGCTCAAAAGCAAAATATACGCTGGGATCGCGCTTGCCTGACGCCTTCTTGCCCGATTTTTCGGGGGCATCCACCTGTTTTTCGCGTATGTTGCTCATTAACGATCCTGTCCACTCACATCCCCACAGGAATATGATCAGCCTTGCCCATGGCCGGGATGATAGGGAAATATCGTATACAAATGGTTACCGGATGTTGAAAACGCGTCTGCTGGCCGTAGTTTCATACGGCAGATGAATTTCCGTTCGCCCACTCCGTGAAGTCTGCGGCGGCGCGGGACGTATAGGCCTGTTTGCGGTCTTTCTTTCTGATCCGGCCTTCCGGGGGCGGGAACAGGCCGAAATTGACATTCATCGGCTGAAAGCTGCTGGACTCCGCCCCGCCGGTAATATGGCCGAGGATGGCTCCCATGGCCGTCGTAACCGGGGGCAGGAGGAACTGCCCGCCCAGAATATCGGCGGCGGCCATCCGCCCGGCAATGAGGCCGATGGCTGTGCTTTCCACATACCCCTCCACCCCTGTGATCTGCCCGGCGAAGCGGATATGCGGGTGATTTTTGAGGCGAAGCTGCCCGTCCAGCACTTCCGGGCTGTTGATAAAGGTATTGCGGTGCAGCCCGCCAAGGCGGGCAAACTCCGCCTTTTCAAGGCCCGGAATGGTGGAGAAAATACGTTTCTGCTCCCCATAGGTGAGCTTGGTCTGGAAGCCGACCATATTATAAAGGGTGCCGAGCTTGTTATCCTGGCGAAGCTGGACAACCGCATAGGGTTTGTCGGAACTGTTCGGATTGGTGAGACCGACCGGCTTCATCGGCCCGAAGCGCAGCGTTTCCGGGCCGCGCTCCGCCATCACCTCGATCGGCAGGCAGCCGTCGAAGTAGGGGGTGTTCTTCTCCCAGTCGCGGAATTCCGTCTTGCCGCCCTCCAGCAGGGCGGTGATGAAATGGCGATACTGCTCCTCTGTCATCGGGCAGTTGATATAGTCTGATCCCTCTCCCTTGTCATAGCGGGACTGGAACCAGGCGATATCGAAATCAATGCTGTCCTTATAGACGATGGGCGCAATGGCATCGAAGAAGGCAAGGGCATCGGCCCCCGTTGCCGCATGAATGGCCTCCGCCAGCGATCCGGAGGTGAGCGGCCCCGTCGCGATGATGACGGATCCCCAGTCGGTGGGCGGTAGATCGGTGATTTCTTCGCGGGTGAGGGTGATCAGCGGGTGCGATGTGATTTTTTCATTCACATAGTCAGAGAAACCGACGCGATCCACGGCGAGCGCGCCGCCCGCCGGAACGCGGTTGATATCGGCGCTCTCCATGATCAGGGAGTCAAGGTCGCGCATTTCCCGGTGCAGCAGGCCGACGGCGTTATTTTCCGCATCGTCGGAACGAAAGGAGTTGGAGCACACCAGCTCCGCCAGCCCATCGGTGAGATGGGCATCGGTTTTACGGACGGGGCGCATTTCATGCAGAATGACAGGTACGCCCGCCCGTGCGAGTTGCCAGCTTGCTTCACTCCCCGCAAGGCCGCCGCCGATAACGTGAACGGGTTTCGAGGGTATTGTTATCATTACGCTGCCTTCGTCTTTTTGGCTTTTTTCTTACGGGCCTTTGGGGCATCTTCAGTGCCGCCTTGTGGCACGGGCGGTCGCTTGGCGAGAATATCCTTCAGATATCGTCCCGTATAGCTTTCCTTCACCTCGGCGACCATTTCCGGTGTGCCCTCGGCCACGAGATAGCCCCCGGCATCGCCGCCATCGGGGCCCATATCAACCACCCAGTCGGCGGTTTTGATGACTTCAAGGTTATGCTCGATCACCAGCACGCTGTTGCCCGAGTCCACCAGCGCCTGCAACACTTCCATCAGCTTGCGGACATCTTCAAAATGCAATCCTGTGGTTGGCTCATCCAGGATATAGAGGGTGCGTCCCGTCGCCCGGCGGGAAAGCTCCTTCGCCAGCTTGACACGCTGTGCCTCACCGCCCGAGAGGGTCGTCGCCTGCTGCCCGACCTGGATATAACCGAGACCAACCTGCTGCAGGGTTTCAAACTTTTCCCGCACCGCCGGGACCGCCTTGAAAAAGACGGCCGCATCATCCACAGTCATGCTGAGAACATCGGAAATGGACTTGTCCTTGAATTTGATTTCCAGCGTCTCGCGGTTATACCGCTCTCCCTTGCAGACGTCGCATTGCACATAGACATCAGGCAGGAAGTGCATCTCGATCTTGATGACGCCGTCGCCTTTACAGGCTTCGCAGCGGCCCCCCTTGACGTTGAAGGAGAAGCGGCCGGATTTATAGCCGCGCGCCTTCGCTTCGGGCAGACCGGCGAACCATTCGCGGATCGGCGTGAACGCTCCCGTATAGGTCGCGGGGTTGGAGCGCGGGGTGCGGCCGATGGGCGACTGGTCGATATCAACAATTTTATCGAGCCATTCAATGCCCTCGATCCGGTCATGCGGGCCCGGATGGTTGCGGTTGTTGTTCAGCTTCTTGGCGATGGCCTTGTAGAGGGTTTCGATAATCAGCGAGGATTTGCCGCCGCCCGACACGCCGGTCACGCAGGTAAAGGTGCCGAGCGGGATATTCACATTGACCCGTTTGAGGTTGTTGTGCCGTGCGCCGATGATGCGGATCTGGCGGCTTTCCTTGATCTCCCGACGGGCGGCGGGCAGCGGAACTTCCATTTCGCCGGAAAGATATTTGCCGGTGATGCTTTCGGGGGCTTTCATGATGTCATCCGGCGTCCCTTGCGCAATCAGGCGGCCGCCGTGACGGCCCGCGCGCGGGCCCATATCCACCACATGATCGGCGGTCAGGATCGCTTCCTCGTCATGTTCCACAACAATCACGCTGTTGCCCTGATCGCGCAGGTTGACGAGGGTCTTGAGCAGCCGCGCATTATCCCGCTGATGCAGCCCGATGGAGGGCTCGTCCAGCACATAGAGAACGCCGGTCAGGCCCGAGCCGATCTGCGAGGCGAGGCGGATACGCTGGCTCTCTCCGCCTGACAGGGTGCCGGATGCGCGCGAGAGGGTGAGATATTCCAGCCCGACATCGACGAGGAAGCCAAGTCGTTCATTGATTTCCTTCAGAACCCGCTCAGCGATGGACAGATCTTTTTCCGAGAGGACGCCGGCGAGGTTGGCGAACCATTCGCGGGAATCGAGAATGGATTTTTCGCAGACCTCGCCAATGTTCAGATTATTGATGCGGATAGCCAGGCTTTCCTCTTTCAGGCGATACCCGCTGCATTTGGAGCAGCTGGTTTTGTCCTGATATTTCTCCAGATCCTCCCGCACCCAGGCGCTATCCGTTTCGCGCCAGCGGCGTTCAATGTTGGGGATCACGCCTTCAAATGGCTTGTTGGTCTTATAGGTGCGCAGACCGTCATCAAAGGTGATCTGCACCTTGTCATCCCCCGTACCGAACAGGATGACTTTCTGATGCTCCTCAGACAGACCTTCCCAAGGTTCGGTTGTGGAAAAGCCGTAATGTTTGGCGAGCGCTTCCAGCGTCTGCATATAGTAAGGCGCAGGGGTGGCGGAGCGGGACCAGGGCGCAATTGCCCCGTCACGTAAAGAAAGCGTCACATCGGGGACGATCTGTTCGGGGTCGAAGAACATCTCGCTGCCGAGGCCACCGCAGGACGGGCAGGCGCCATAGGGGTTGTTGAAGGAGAAAATGCGCGGCTCGATTTCCTCGATCGTGAAACCGGAGACGGGGCAGGCGAATTTGGAGGAGTACATGGACCGCTCCTTGCTATCCGCATCCTCCACCGCAAACAGCCCGTCGGCGAGATCGAGGGCCGTTTCGATGGAATCGGCAAGGCGCCCCTGTATCTCGTCATTGAGGACAACACGATCAACCACCACGTCAATATGATGCTTGATCTGCTTGTCGAGTTCGGGCACTTCCTCGATATCATAGATTTCGCCATCGACCTTGACGCGCTGGAAACCGCGCTTCCTGAGATCGAGAAATTCCTTGCGGTATTCGCCCTTGCGGCCGCGAACGATGGGCGCCATCAGGTAAAGCCGCTTGCCCGCGCCCATGGCCATGACTTGATCAACCATCTGGCTGACGGTCTGGCTCGCAATGGGCAGGCCCGTCGCCGGGGAGTAGGGTACGCCGATGCGCGCATAGAGCAGGCGCAGGTAATCATAGATTTCCGTCACCGTGCCGACGGTGGAGCGGGGATTCTTTGATGTCGTTTTCTGCTCGATAGAGATGGCGGGGCTTAGGCCGTCGATATGATCTACATCGGGTTTCTGCATCATTTCCAGGAATTGCCGCGCATAAGCGGACAGGCTTTCCACATAGCGGCGCTGTCCTTCCGCATAGATGGTGTCAAATGCAAGCGACGACTTGCCCGAACCCGATAGCCCGGTGATCACGACAAGCTGGTCGCGTGGGATATCGATATTCACATTCTGCAAGTTATGTTCGCGGGCGCCGCGGATGCTGAGAATTTTCTGCATTCGGATCATATACCTGACGTTAAGCATGAAACTGGTGCGGAATTTATCGGGTCGGGGCGAAAAATGCCAGTGCCAATCCAAAAAAATGTTTTCACTTTGTTCACGGTCGGCATTCTGGTCGAAAAGCACTGGCCAGAGCCGTCGTTGCACGTTATTGTCTGGCAGGATTTTTTGCGACATACAGAATCGGAAGCGGATAACACCATGGCGGGCAGCGTTAATAAAGTCATTCTTGTTGGAAACCTCGGCGCGGATCCGGAGATTCGCTATATGAACAACGGGCGGCCCGTCTGTAACCTGCGTGTGGCGACATCTGAATCCTGGCGGGATCGTGAGAGCGGGGACCGCAAGGAACGCACCGAATGGCATCGCGTCGTAATTTTCAACGAAGGGCTTTGCAAGATTGCGGAACAGTATCTGAAGAAAGGCTCCAAGATCTATCTGGAAGGGCAGCTTCAGACCCGCCAGTATGAGCAGGACGGCATCACCAAATATTCGACCGAGATTGTGTTGCAGGGCTTCAATTCCGCGCTGACCATGCTGGATAGCGCCGGTGGCGGGCAGGGCGGCGGCTTTGGCGGCGGGTCCTCCTCAGGGGGTGGATTTGGCGGCGGTGCTTCCGGTGGCAATGACCGTAGCTATGGCGGCCCGGCGGGCAGCGGCATGGGCGGTGATTTCGACGACGATATCCCGTTCTGAACGACGTGCTGGACGGCGAGGCGCCCCTTGGAAAGCGACCCAATTCGGGTCGCTTTTTTTATGCTGCTTACATATTTTGCAGGGGCAGGGCGGTGGTGAATTTGATTTCTTCCATGGCGAAGTTTGAACTGACATCGGAAAGATCAATGCGGCGGATCAACCGCTGGTAAAAACGATCATAGGCGGCGACATCGGGCACCACTACCTTGAGAAGATAATCCACATCGCCGCTCATCCGGTAGAACTCCGTTATCTCGGGGAACTGTTCCACCACCGCCGCGAATTTCTGTAGCCAGTCGGCCTCATGGCGGCTCGTCTTGATGGCGACAAAAACGGTGACGGGAAGGTTGAGCTTGCCCCGGTCGAGCAGAGCGACTTGACCGCGGATGACACCAGTTTCCTCCAGCGCCTTGATGCGGCGCCAGCAGACGGTGCGCGAAGCGCCGACTTCCTCCGCCAGTTCAGCGATGGGAATACGGCTGTCCCGTTGCAGGCGGGAGAGGATTTTGCGATCCAGTTCATCCATGAAAAATAATTACACTAATAATTAAAAAATAGAAACATATGTTTCAAATTTTTGCTTTTGTATGACAATATAGGATAAATATTTCATGATTCTCTGTCATTATATCCTTGTTGCATAACAAAGCTGTCGCCCCGGAACAAGGAATAGGATCATGCTGAAACATTTCACCGGCCATCCCGCATCGGTCAATGAAAGCTATCTGGAGCATATGGAGATGTCCGGTTCCTTCGCATTCCGGTTATTTCTTGCCGCTATCTGCGCAGCCCTTCATGCGGTTTTCCCTTTTCTCTTCGAGAAGACGGCAAGCGGCATAATCACCGATCTTTTCCATCGGATGGGGGCGGGACGCGTCCGCCATCGGCCGACGGGATCAGCGGCTCAGCAGGCGCTCGACAGCGCGGCGCTCTAGACCCGTATCGGTCGGCGTTGCCGGATGCAGCGGGGCGCTAATATAAGGGTGCTAGAGGTTGCGCCGGGGGGGGATTTCTTGTAGAACAGGGCAACCCTTTCCGGTGCTTCGGAAAAAGGGGAGTTTCCCGTTGTTTTTCTATCGGGTTGAGCCCGTTAGCCCCAGGATTATTCAGGAAGTCTGCCTTGAGCGAAGTAACCCAGCCGCCTGCTGACAAGCATATCGTTCCGATCACTATCGAAGAGGAAATGCGGCGGTCGTATCTCGACTATGCCATGAGCGTGATTGTGTCGCGCGCGCTTCCCGATGCGCGCGATGGGCTGAAGCCGGTGCACCGGCGCATCATCTACGCGATGTATGAAAACGGCTATACCTCTGACAAGCCGTTCCGCAAATCGGCCCGCGTCGTCGGTGACGTGATGGGTCGTTATCATCCGCATGGCGACAGCGCGATTTACGATGCGATGGTGCGCCTTGCGCAGGATTTCTCCATGAGTCTCACCCTGATTGAGGGGCAGGGCAACTTCGGCTCCATGGATGGCGACAAGGCCGCCGCCATGCGATACACCGAAGCGCGGCTGGAAAAGGCGGCGGAAAGCCTGATTGATGATATCGACAAGGAAACGGTCGATTTCGTTAACAACTATGATGATAGCGAGCGCGAACCATCTGTTCTGCCGGCGCGCTATCCGAACCTGCTGGTCAATGGCGCAGGTGGCATCGCCGTCGGCATGGCCACGAATATTCCGCCGCATAACCTCGGCGAGGTGATTGATGGCGCGCTCGCGCTTCTTGAGAAGCCGGAAATGGCGGTAGAGGAGCTGATCGACTATATTCCGGGACCCGATTTTCCGACCGGTGGCATCATTCTGGGGCGCAGCGGCTCCGTCAGCGGGCTGACCACGGGGCGGGGTTCCGTCATCATGCGCGCCAAGGTCGATGTGGAGGAAATCCGCAAAGACCGTCAGGCGCTGATCGTCAGTGAAATCCCCTACCAGATCAACAAGGCGCGGCTGGTCGAGCAGATTGCTGATCTGGTGCGGGCCAAGAAGATTGAGGGCGTGGGCGATCTGCGCGATGAGTCCGACCGGCATGGTGTTCGCGTCGTGATCGAAATCAAGCGCGAGGCCATGGCGGAAGTGGTGCTGAACCAGCTTTACCGTTTTACTTCGCTGCAAACCTCCTTCGGCGTCAACATGCTTGCCCTTAATCGCGGCAAGCCTGAACTGCTGAACGTCAAACAGCTTCTTGAAGCCTTCCTCGATTTCCGCGAAGAGGTCATCTCCCGCCGGACGAAATATCTGCTCGGCAAGGCGCGGGAGCGGGCGCATGTGTTGATCGGCCTCGCCATTGCCGTTGCCAATATCGACGAGGTGATTGCCCTGATCCGTCGGGCGCCCGATCCGGCGACAGCGCGCGCCGAATTGATGGCCCGCAACTGGCAGGCAGAGACAGTTGCGCCACTGATCCGACTGGTTGATGATCCCGAATATATGATCGGAGAGGATGGCACTTATCGCCTGTCGGAAGCGCAGGCGCGCGCGATCCTTGACCTGCGTTTGCAACGCCTGACGGCACTTGGTCAGAATGAAATCGGCGATGAACTTAAGGACCTTGGCGAAAAAATTCTCGATTATCTCGATATTCTTTCCAGCCGCCCGCGCCTGATCGGCATTATCCGCGATGAAATGCTGGAAATGAAAGAGAAATATGCCGTTCCCCGCCGGACGCTGATCGAGGAAAATGAGTTCGAGCATGATATCGAGGATTTGATCCAGCGCGAGGATATGGTGCTCACCGTCAGCCACAAGGGATATGTGAAGCGGGTGCCGCTCTCCACTTACCGGCCGCAGCGCCGTGGCGGCAAGGGACGTGCCGGGATGCAGACCCGCGATGAGGATTTTGTTACGCAGGTCTTCGTCGTCAATACCCATACGCCGGTGCTGTTTTTCTCCTCTCTCGGTCGGGTCTACAAGCTGAAGGTCTACCGCCTGCCGCTCGGCTCCCCGCAGAGCCTGGGCAAGGCCATCATCAATCTGCTGCCGCTGGAACCGGGGGAGGTGATCTACACCCTGATGCCGCTGCCGGAGGATGAGGAAAGCTGGGGCGATCTGGAGCTGATGTTCGCGACGGCCAAGGGCAATGTCCGCCGCAATCAGCTCAGCGATTTCTCCAATGTGAAATCAAACGGCAAGATCGCCATGAAGCTGGATGAGGACGATCAGCTCATCGGCGTGCAGATATGTACGCCCGACTCCGACGTGCTGCTGGCGGCCAAGGGCGGCAAATGTATCCGCTTCAAGGCGACGGATGTGCGTCTGTTTAAAGGGCGTGATTCCAGTGGCGTGCGCGGCATGAAGCTGGCGAAGGGCGATAGTGTGATCGGCATGTCGATCCTGAAATCCATGGATGCGGATACGGAAACCCGCGATGCTTACCTGAAAGCGCGTAAATCCATTGATGAAACGGGCGCTGTGACGGATTATGCGGGGCTTGATACGGCTCAATATGAGGCGTTGCTCGCGGAAGAGGAAGTGCTGCTGTCCATTACTGAAAATGGCTATGGCAAGCGGACCAACGCCTATGAATATCGCGTGACAAACCGCGGCGGGCAGGGAATTATCAATATTGAAACATCCAGCCGGAATGGCAATGTGGTGGCCACCTTCCCGATTACGGAGGATGAGCAGATCATGCTGGTCACCAACGGCGGCAAGCTGATCCGCACCCCGGTGGTGGATATCCGCATTGCCGGGCGCAATACGCAGGGGGTCACCCTGTTCAAGACCGCAGAAGGGGAGCAGGTGGTGTCGGTGACATCGCTCGCAGAATCAAAATCAGAAGATGACGTCGCCGAGGAGGCCGATCTTGCCGATGAAGGCGGGAATGGCTGACATATTATGGAACTGACAGATCAGGCAAGCTAACGCAGAGAAGTAGCGAGAAAAGAGAGGACGTGTCATGTCAAAAAATCGAGTAGGTCTGTATCCGGGAACGTTTGATCCCATTACTCTCGGGCATTATGACATTATCCGCCGGGCGTCGAAGCTGGTGGATACGCTGGTCATCGGTGTTGCCATGAATCCCGGCAAGAATCCACTGTTCACGGTCGAGGAGCGGGTCGATATGGTCGCCAAGATGACCGAGGAATTTCCCGGGACCAACTTTGTCGTGCGCCCGTTCCAGAACCTGCTGATGCATTTCGCCGAAGAGGTCGGTGCCTCCGTCATCATCCGGGGCTTGCGCGCCGTGTCCGACTTTGAATATGAATTCCAGATGGTCGGCATGAACCGCCGCCTGAACTCCGAAATCGAGACTGTGTTCCTCATGGCCTCTGACCAGCATCAGTTTATCGCGTCGAGCCTGGTCAAGGAAATCGCCATGCTGGACGGGGATATCCGTAAATTTGTCTCGGCGACCACCGCGCAAAAAATTGTCGAGCGGGTTGAGTTCATTCGGAGCAAATCCAAATAATTGTCAGAAATCGCGAGGATAAGTCTCGCGACATGAAGGAGAGAATATATGGCACGCGATCCGGAAAATACCCTGTATCTCGAGTTGAAGGATGGCCGCGTTGTCATCGAAATGCGCCCCGATCTGGCGCCGAACCATGTTGCCCGTATCAAGGAGCTGGCACGGGACGGCTTTTATGACGGGATCGTCTTCCATCGGGTGATTGACGGCTTTATGGCGCAGACCGGTTGCCCGCATGGTACCGGCACAGGCGGCTCGGGTCAAAAACTGGAGGCTGAATTCTCCGGCGAGGCACATGTGGAAGGCACTTGCTCCATGGCGCGGGCGGCCCATCCGGACAGTGGTGACAGCCAGTTCTTCATCATGTTTGACCGGGCGCCGCATCTCGACAGCCAGTATTCCATCTGGGGACAGGTTGTCGAGGGTATGGATGCCGTGCACAAGATCAAGAAGGGCAATGCCATGAACAATGGTGCCGTCAATGATCCGGACCGTATCGTCAGCCTGAAGGTGGCGGCCGACGTCGACTGATTTTACCCTGTCATTTTTTTTGGGCGCGAACGGTCCGCATGCCGGGCCGTTCGTTTGCGTTTAGATTATGGACGTTGACCTTTTCGACTTTACCCTGCCGCCGGAACGCATTGCCAATCGACCGGCCACCCCCCGCGAATCCGCGAAACTTTTGTGCGTCGCGGACGGGCTGTCGGACCATACCGTCGCCGATCTGCCGGATCTGTTGCGGGCGGGAGATCTGCTGGTCTTCAACGATACCAAGGTGATCCCGGCGCGGCTGCGGGGCGCGCGGCGCGGCGCGAAGATTGAAGTGACGTTGCATAAAACCCTTTCCGCCGATAGTTGGCGGGCCTTCGCGAAACCTGCCAAGAAATTGAAAATCAGTGATATCATAGAGTTCGGTGATGGATTTCATGCGCTGGTTTCAGAAAAATTCGCGGGCGGCGAGGTGACGCTCGCCTTCTCTCACAGGGGGCCGGAACTGATGGAAAAGCTGATGGAGGTGGGGGAGATTCCCCTGCCACCCTATATCAGCAGCCAGCGCGCCGTGGATGAGCAGGACCGCCGCGATTATCAGACGATCTTTGCGAAAGATGAAGGGGCGGTGGCGGCGCCGACGGCAGGACTGCATTTCACCGAAGAACTGATGGCGTCCTTCAGGGCCCGCGGCATTGAAACCGTCATGACGACACTGCATGTGGGGGCGGGGACTTTCCTGCCGGTGAAGGTGGCCGATACGGACGATCACCGGATGCATGCGGAACGCGGCTTTATCACCGCGGCGGCGGCGGCAAAGATGAATGCGGTACGGGCCAATGGCGGACGTCTCGTCTCGGTCGGGACGACCAGTTTGCGGCTTCTGGAAAGCGCGGCCGATGAACAGGGGGTGATCCATCCCTTTGAGGGGGAGACGGATATCTTTATCACGCCGGGATACCGCTTTCGCGCCATTGACCTGCTGATCACCAATTTCCATCTGCCCAAATCAACATTGTTCATGCTCGTCTCTGCCTTTTCCGGGCTGGAAACCATGAAGGCCGCCTATGCCCACGCCATTGCGGCAGAGTATCGTTTTTATTCCTATGGCGATTGTTCGCTGCTATATCCGAAGTCATGACAGACGATTTCCACTTCACCATTCATGCGACCGACGGCGCAGCGCGGCGCGGTACATTGAAAACCGCTCATGGGGATATCCGTACGCCTGCCTTCATGCCCGTCGGAACGGCGGCTACGGTGAAGGGCATGACGGTGGAGGCGGTGCGCGAGACGGGGGCCGATATTCTGCTCGGCAATACCTATCACTTGATGCTGCGCCCGGGATCAGAGCGGGTGAAGCGCCTCGGCGGTCTGCATAAATTTATGAACTGGCCACGTCCGATCCTGACCGACAGCGGCGGGTTTCAGGTGATGTCGCTGAATGAACTGCGCAAAATTGACGAAAATGGCGTTACCTTCAAATCCCATATCGACGGCAAGCGCTTCGAACTGACGCCCGAACGCTCCATGCAGATACAGAATGATCTTGATGCCACTATCACCATGGCGTTTGATGAATGCACACCCTATCCGGCAACACATGATGTGGCGGCAAGCTCCATGCGCCGTTCCATGCGTTGGGCGGCCCGGTCGCGGGATGCATATGAGTTGCGGCCGGGTTATGGCCTGTTCGGGATTGTTCAGGGTTCCACCTTTGAGGATTTGCGCCTTGAATCCGTGGCCGCCCTCTCTGAAACCGGCTTTGATGGCTATGCCGTTGGCGGGCTTGCGGTCGGAGAAGGGCAGGCGGAAATGTTCCGCACGCTGGAGTTTACAACCCCGGCGATGCCACAGGACAGACCCCGCTATCTGATGGGTGTCGGTAAACCGGATGATCTCGTCGGTGCCGTCATGCGGGGGATAGACATGTTTGATTGCGTCCTGCCAACCCGATCCGGCCGTAATGCGCAGGCTTTTACCCGCTATGGCACCATCAATATGCGCAATGCGCGTCATGCGGATGACCCGCGTCCGCTGGATGAAAACTGCGGCTGTCCGGCCTGCCGCAACTATTCGCGCGGATATCTCAATCATTTGTTCAAGGCGAAGGAGATGCTGGGCGGGATGCTGCTCACCTGGCATAACCTGCATTACTATCAGGATGTGATGGCGGGGATGCGCTCGGCGATCGCGGCGGGACAGCTCGCCGATTTTGCGCTCGACTTTTATGCCTTGCAGGAACAGGGTGATATCGAACCGGTTTAAAGATGTCCCGCGACGCGGGATAATCGAAGCCGCCTTTGCCTTAGAGGGGAGGGTGGAAGGGGCAAAAACAGCTTCGATCAACCTTGGACCATTTTATCATCCGCCCGCAACTCTTAACATAACGTTAATTTTTTTGCGGGCGGCGTGATTCCATCGAAAATCAGGGCGGGGTGAGGCATTTGAGCTATTTCAGCTCTTATTGCCGCTCGCCACACTCTCTTTGCTGTCTGGGGGCGGCGCCTCTGCCTTGCGAATGGACGCAGGCGCTGCCGCTGCGGGCGGCGTGGCGGTTGTGGCCGGAGCATTGGTGACGGCGGAGATGATCCGCTCGATCACATAAAAGATTAACTCGACGCTGTAACCGGCAAGAAATGCAATAGCAAGCGGGCTGAAATCAACCAGGCTGGTCGCGGTGTCATTCAGACTGGAGAGGGAGGAGGCATGCGGCGTGAGAGAGTGCAACTCCGCCGGGGCATTGGTGAAGAAATAGCCGGCCATGATCCCGGCCAGCGGTCCTTGCGCAATACGCAGGCTGTATTCAATATGCGAATTGAGCGAAAAGGTCAGGGTTTCGATATCTTTCGGTAGCTGGCGCAGCACATAAAAGGATGCGCCGAGAAGGCCATAAAGGACCGGCAGCAGATAGGCCGAAATGGCATGCAACATATATTGCGCCGAAACATAGTGGATATGGATTTGTGCTTCATCTGATAAAGTACCATAGCCGGAGCGGTCCATGCGTGTCCGGTCGATCAGCAATATTCGGCCCCACATGCGGTTCCAGCCTTTAAGCTCCATAATCTCGGCATCCCGCCAGTTCTTGAGAGAAGAAATCTGCTCACGCAGTTGTTCCCTTTCCGCCTGTGTCGAGGTCGGGGCGCCAGAGCCGCCTGCCGGTTTGTCAAGCGCCAGAAGCTGGGCCTGCATCGAGGCGATGCGGTCTGTCTGGCCTTTGATATCGGTCACCAGATTATTACCGACGGACCAGAAGATTTGCAGGATAATCAATGAGACCAGCGTGACCAGCGCCAGCAGCTTGTAATGGAAAACCGATTTCTTTGTAAACGGCCCGCTGCTGCGGCCCTTGAGGGAGCCGATCAGTCCGGGTTTCAGCCGATCCAGATCATGAGTGGCGCGGATGCTGTCAATGGAAATCGGGCTTAAAGCCCGCGACAAGGCTTCATATGCCAACCAGAAACTGCTTGCAAGTTCAGGGGTTATGAGGTTTTTTTCAAAGGCGTCTTCAGTTGCAAGAATGGTCCGGATGATTCTCGGGTCAAGCTGTATGCCGCGCTCCGCCGCGATCATCAAAAGAAGCTGGGCATCAATCAGCGCCCGCGACAGAATGGCCGCCGTGACCTGCCCTCCCGCCTTTTCATGCGGGCCGGAGCCGGATGATGAAAACCATTTGCGGGACACGCCCATGCTATTCTCCTTCGCCAAGGGACGTTACTGACGCACGTCCTGTGATCGTTTTGGCGACGTGCGCCCGCCGGAGGACTTGTCTTTACCAACCGGGACGCGCTACAACGAACGTAATGAACGCAGAGAGGGGAATGCCGTGATTGTCTATGGGATAAGGAATTGTGATACCTGTCGCAAAGCTCTGAAATGGCTGAATGCCGCAGGGATTGATCATCATTTTCATGATGTCCGGAAAGACGGCCTCACGGAAGAAGAACTGGCGCGCTGGCTTGCCGCCATTGATCGCCAATTGTTGATTAACCGCCGCGGAACGACCTATCGTCAACTTGACGCGGCGGACAAAGCGGCGCTGGATGGGGCGGATCCGTCTGCGATCTTGCTGGCGCAGCCGACACTGATGAAACGCCCGATATTTGTGTCGGATGGGAAGTATCTGGTCGGGTTCGGGGACAAGGAAAAGGCCGTTCTGAAAGATTGGGCGGGGGTCTAAAGCCCGGCCTCAATCCAGCTTTTGCACATAGCAGAGAACATGGTCGATATTGACCTGATCCTCGCTGAGGGGCAGGGCGATCAATCGAAGGGTCACCTCGTCGAAACTGGCCGGGAAAAATTCCGTCCCGTGTGTCGGTTTCCCCGTATTGGCGACCTCCCGCGCGAGCCTGAGCACCCAATCGACAACCATCGGTGAAAATTCCACATCCGGATTGATATTCCGTTCCGGATTGCCGCCATCTGTTGCCTGCCGGACGGCGGTGACGAACCTATTTTCAATCTGCAACCGCCCGCCCGTATGATCACAATGAACCAGTGTACAGTTGGGCCAGTAGCGACCGATCATCCCGGCGTCGAGACTGCGCCAGTCGGGATAACGCTTGTCATTGCGAATACCCATCCAATAGGACAGGATATCCGGTGTCGGAATCTTTTTCTGCCATCCGGAGACGGCGCGGCGGGCCCGGTTTGGCCGACGCGGCGGGAGGGGGACAACGGGCGCTGACGATTCCTCGGGACGTGCCGTGCCATGGCTGATTTCCGGCTCGATTACCTGTTTGAGAGTCGCTTTGCGCTGTTTGAGCGGTTTGCGGGCGGCTACGGCACTCTTTCCCTGGGCAGACATGGCTGAGCGGGCAGGAGGAGTATCGGCGGCGGGGGTGTCCATGCCGTTACGGGGCATATCCGGCCGACTTGCCTCCAGCTCATCGGCGAGAGCTTGCAACCGGTCGGTGATATCCCCGCTTTTGGCCTTGCGTGGCGTGTTGTCCATTCCTTTCGGGCGCCTGACCCGAATGCGGGAAAGTGACGCCGCATCGAGCCCGCCATCCGGCTTTTCCTCAATATTTTCAACCATGCCGGTCACTTTCTTACAATGACGATTTGTCCAGGACGCAACTACAGCTTTGCGGCAGGATTTCTGATCCGTGGTTGGCTATGTATTCCTCAAGTGCCGTTTCAAAGATGGATTGCGCCGACATCTGGGTATGGGCGGCGATCAGCTTCAATTGCAGATGATCGCGCGGCGACATACGGACCGAAATGCGGATGCGGCCAAGTCCGTCACGCTTCAGGCTGTCGACCTCTTCGGCAATCTTGCGCGCGGCGGCTTCGTCTAGCTGCGACGGGGCCGTCGCAGGCGCAGACGCAGGGCGGACTTGTTCGGCAAGGGTACGGGTGACCTCGCGGGAGACGGAGGATTGCGTTGCTTCGTCAAGACCTCCGAAGGCGGGATCATTCCTAAAGTCCTGATCGGGCAGGTCAGAGGCCGGAGGCTGATCATCTATTGTGTGGGGGGCGGTATCGGCAATTTTTTCCGGCTCCGCATACTCACGGACCCGTTGATAGATGCGGGAGACCGGATGCGCCGTTTGCCTCGCATCCTCCTCCAGCAAATGTTGCGGCGTCGCCCGCTGCGTGGCCGGGACGGCCTTGCCTTTCGAGGCGATCAGGGAACTGGTAAGAAAAGCTGCTTTCATGACGTTTCTTCTTTCTTATCGAGCGCGCGGGTCAGTTCCAGGCTGTGCCGTTGCTCGCCCGGGAGGCGGAAAGATGATGTGAGGGCGGCATGGGAAGATTGGCGTCCATGCGGGAAAGCCGCTCTTCGATATAGGTCCAGAGCTTGCTGATTTCCTCGCTGGAACGCGACGCGGGATCCAACTCCATGGTCGTGCGTCCATCAATCATGCTGGAGGCGAAATCAACTCGCTGATGAATGATGGAGGGGGCCAGCGTCCCATGCTGGGAGAGGGCGATGGCCGCTTCGCTGGTGATGCGGGCGCGCGGCGTAGCGCCATTGACGACAAAAATGAGGGGTGTGTTAAGCCCTTCAGCAAGCTCTACCGTGGCGCCGACAGCGCGCAGATCATGCGGGCTTGGCCGGGTCGGGATGATCAGCAGATCAGACAGGCCGATGACATTGGCGATCGTCGTTGTAATGGCCGGCGGGGTATCAACGAACAACAGGTTGATGCCCATCTTTTCCATGCGGCCGATATCCGCGCCGAGGCGCTCGACGGTCGTGCGGGCGAATAACGGGGTTTCCGCCTCACGCTCGTTCCACCATTCGGATAGGCTGCCTTGCGGATCGGTATCAACCAGCGCCACTGGCCCTTGTCCAGCCATTTCGGCCTGAACAGCCAGATGCCCGGCAAGCGTCGTCTTGCCCGAACCGCCTTTTTGGGATGCAACTGCGATAACCTTCATCGATACTCTCCTGCCGATAGCTGCCGGAGACAGGAAGGCCCGAAGCAACGGCTTAGTCGCTCCGGCCAGTGTCTCATGAAGCGAAATTACCGATGAAAACTTAAAAGAGAATTACGAACCGGATTGAAGTTTATCCAAAAATTAATAAAATTTTACAATCTGTTAGGGGCGGCTTTTAAAGCCTTACAGAATAAACTGTTCGTCCAGGATGCGTTTTTCCAGATTATGTTCCGGATCAAACAGCAGACGCAGTGTGATGTCGCGCTTTTCGCTGATCGTGACCCGGGCCACATCGCGGACCTCGACGGCATCGGCGACGGCGCTGACGGGGCGTTTCGCGGCTTCCAGTATTTCAAGGACAATGCGTGCCTCCCGCGGGAGAATGGCGCCGCGCCAGCGGCGCGGTCGGAAGGCGCTGATCGGTGTAAGGGCGAGCACGCCTGCATTGACCGGCAGGATCGGGCCGTGGGCGGAATAATTATAGGCGGTACTGCCGGCCGGTGTCGCCACCAGAACGCCGTCACAGGTGAGTTCCGCAACCTTGACATGTCCATCGATGGAGATGCGGATTTTGGCCGTCTGACGGCTT
This sequence comes from Sneathiella sp., assembly GCF_002694385.1. Taxonomy (GTDB): domain Bacteria; phylum Pseudomonadota; class Alphaproteobacteria; order Sneathiellales; family Sneathiellaceae; genus Sneathiella. The sequence goes on along the minus strand of NZ_NZMB01000019.1, from coordinate 43,640 downwards.
TCGCGCAGCAGGGAAACCTCGTTGATGGCGAGAGCCTGCATTTGCGCGCCATGCATATCGACGGCAGTCATGCAAAGCGGGTGCAACTCCGTGATTTCCCCGGCTTCCAGCCGCTCGATCAGCTTATCCTCGCGATAGCTGTTGAGAAGGAAGCCCACCGTTCCTTTGTTCATGCCATAGATGGGCAGGTTTGAGCTCATGAAACGGTGCATGGTTTCCAGCATGAAGCCGTCACCGCCGAGGGCGACAATAATGTCTGCTTCTTCGGCCGACACATGGGGATAGCGCGCCTTCAACCGTTCGAGGGCAGTCTGCGCATCGTCCGACTCGCTCGCCGTAAAATAGATATTCATCTGATATCAGCCGCCCGTCACATTCATATGGCGCTTTACTGCCGGGCGATCATCATGCCGCCGGTCAATGATAAAGTCATGGCCTTTCGGCTTTCGTCCGATGGCCTCATCTATGGCCGCATCAAGGGCAGCGCGGCTGGGGTCGCGTCTGAGTGCAGCTCTCAAATCGGCGCTGTCTTCCTGACCGAGGCACATATAGAGCATGCCCGTGCAAGTCAGCCGCACCCGGTTGCAGCTTTCGCAGAAATTATGGGTGAGGGGGGTGATAAATCCGACACGCATGCCGGTTTCCGCGACATCAAAATAATCCGACGGGCCGCCGGTACGATAGGCAGAAGGGGTCAGTGTCCAGCTTTGCGCCAGCTGCTGCTTGACCTCGGATAACGGCAGATACTGATCGGACCGCAGACCGTCAACCGCGCCCATCGGCATGGTCTCGATAAAGCTGATATCCATGCCCCGCTCCCCGGTCCAGCGCACCATGTCGCCAAGCTCCGCATCATTGAAGCCCTTGAGGGCAACGGTATTGATCTTGACATGCAGTCCGGCGGTGCGGGCCGCCTCAATGCCGCGCATCACCTTTTCAAAATTGCCCCAGCGGGTGATGTCCTGGAAATGGTAGGGGTTGAGTGTATCAAGAGAGACATTGATCCGCCGTACTCCGGCCGCAAAGAGATCGCCCGCATATTTCTCAAGCTGGCTGCCGTTGGTGGTCAGGGTCAATTCGTCCAACTCCCCGCTTTGCAGGTAAAGACCGAGATTGCGGAACAGAGTCATGATATCCTTACGCACCAGCGGTTCCCCGCCGGTGATGCGGATCTTGCGCACGCCCTTGCGGATGAAGGCGGCGCTGACTAGTTCCAGTTCCTCCAGCGACAGGACATCTTTTTTCGGCAGGAATGTCATATTCTCCGACATGCAGTATTTGCAGCGGAAATCGCAGCGATCCGTTACGGAAACCCTGAGATAGCTGATATGCCTGCCGAATGGATCGATCATGTCATTCTTCCGATTTGCAGAAGGCGCCCCTTTGCATTCAAAATATATCTTTATCCATGATTTGCAAGCAGTGAGGCGGGAGGGGATGACGCTCAGGTTTCCGCGTAGCGGATCTTTCCGGCGATGAATTCGGCATTTTGCAGTGCGATTGTCACCGCTTCTGCCGTCAGCAGATCATAAAATTCGAGCGGCGCTGGCGTGATGATCGAGGCGGGGGTTGCGCTCTCCGCCCTGATGGAGACGGTCAAATCATGGATATTCTTGTAAATGACCCGGTCGATTTCCAGGCGGCGGCAGGCGACGGCCAGAACTTCGGGGTTATCCGTATAGATGATCTGACGTACAATGGTGATGTCCATATCGAGCAGCCGGGCGAAAGCAAATTCGAATAGATCGACTTCTCCCTGTTGCAGAGATTTGATCATAAAACGCGGTGACAGCTCGCCGGAGCGATGCAGCTTTTCGACCAGTCGGGCGGAAGGATCATTCTCCATGGTAATTGCGCTGATCGTTGTCTCCCGGTCCTGTAGTTCCATTTCCAAGAGCCGGGCATCAACCTCGAAATTCTGGCAGATGAACTCCCTAAGCGACATGGAAACCCAGCGGTACATTTTCTCGGCGATCTCCTTGGGCAGGAACGGGCGTTCGAGCAGCGGGCGTTGATATTCGGGAATATACTCGGACTGTTCACCGAGATATTCCAGCATCATCAAAGGCATTTGCGCGGAATGGTTCATCAACAGCGTCACTGCGACATCCGTCTCTCCACTCTCGCAGAGGGCGGTGCAGACGGTTTCTTCAAGGTTATCCCGCGCCGCGATGGCAAGGCGATGCTGCCGTGAGCGATGCTTGACAATATCCAGCAGGTCATGTTCTTCAAGCAGGCCGCAATCGCGCAGGATCGGCAGCGCAACCTCAATCTCGTCATTGGCGAGAAACAGCATCAGGCTTTTTGGTACATCGGTGCGGGCAGCCAGTTTTTTCGCAAAGTTGGCGCGGATGGATCTTTCCACATCGGCAGTGATGCGGCAGATGATATCGGCCATGATTTCCTTCTCGGACAAAGAGAAGGTCTGTTGATCGTCATTCAAAAAGTGGCCGATGCGATTATAGAGAAATTCTCTTTGCTCACGGGAATTGGTTCCGGCCAGCCCGGCCAGTCTTTTGATTTCAAGAATATTTTCCTGCCGGGCGGCATTCATAAGCAAGCAATCCAGGAATTGGAAAATCTTGGCGTAAATCTTGCGCGTTATTGTTTAAGATATTCTTAAATACAGGCAGGTGGCTTTCGGTGAAGCGCGTCCCCTTGATCTGTCACTCTGTCGGTATGCGTGGTTTTTGCGGCTCCGATCTTGGGCAACGCCGTCTCTATTGTGCGATTGGCAGGCGGATCTTGAAACGGCTGCCTTCGGAGAGGCTGCTTTTCACCGTGATATTGCCGCCCATCAGCCGGGCCAGTTTGAGCGACAGGGTGAGCCCAAGTCCAACGCCGTCGGCGTTGCGGTTATAGATGCCTTCATGAGCCTGTTTGAATGCCTCAAAAATCTTTTCCTGATCCTCTTCAGCAATGCCGGGGCCGGTATCCCACACAGTGATATCAACGAAGCTGTCATCAATCAGCTCATATTCCAGCCCGATTGTGCCGCCGCGGGGGGTGAATTTCACGGCATTGCCGATGATATTGACGAGGATTTGCAGACAGCGTGTCGGATCGACGGCCAGCTGGATATCCTCCTGGATGCGCATGCCGATCATATCGAGATTTTTCTCTCGCGCATGACCCTGCACCAGCACATAGGCATCCGCCACCATGCCGGCGAGCGGAGTGGGGACAATCTCAATCGGGATTTTGTCGCTTTCGATCCGGGCAATATCAAGGATATCTTCGATCAGGCTGAGCAGATGCTTGCCGGAATTAAGAATATCACCGACATATTCGCGGTATTTGTCATTGAGCGGGCCGAATGTTTCAAGGCCGATTACCTCGGCAAACCCGATGACCGCATTGAGAGGCGTGCGTAGCTCATGGCTCATATTGGCAAGGAAGGTATCCTTTGCCCGCGCTGATTCCAGCGCTTTCTTTGCCGTCATTTCGAGCTGCATGTTTTTCTTGGTGATTTCATGCACGGCCCGTTCCAGATCGGCCTTCGAAGATAAGGCTTCATCTTCCGCAAGCAGGCGGGCGGTGATGTCATCGCTGGTCCCGCGATAGCCGGTGAAGCGACCCCGTTCGTTGAAGACGGGAACGCCGGACATGTTGAAAATCTTGTAGTTTCCATCCGTATCCTGAATTTCCAGGGGAACAGAGCGGAAAGGCACATGTTGCGTCATGGCCGCCTCGGCCTTGTTGCTGCCGTTGGCTTCGGGCTTGAAAACCCCGAGTTCGGCAAGGCGTTTGCCTTTCAGCAGCATCGGCGGCGCGCCCAGCGCCTGTACTACCCGGTCGGAAACGAAGGTGAGATTGCCATCGGCGTCGGTTTCCCAGATCCAGTCGGATGCCGCACGGGTGATATCCAGAAAACGGCGTTTCTCCTCCTTCAGCCGGACTTCCGCATTGACCTGCCGGGTGGAGTTGATGAAGCTGCCGCAAATCGAAATAAGCTGCCCATCCTCATCAAAAATGGGGAAATGGCGGGACAGGAAATATTCCGTCTGCTTGTTGGAGCGAAGGGCGAGTTGTCGTGTTTCAGTTTCCCCGGTTTCGGCAATGCGGCGGACAATTTCGAGGTGATCCTGCGGCAGGGACGGGAGGATTTTGTCTTCCACCCTGAGGGCCGATCCGGGGCGGAAATGATCGCGATATCCGCTGTTGGTATAAATAACGCTGCCGTCGGGGCGGGCCATATACATCGGCGGGGCCTGTTCAAAAACGGCATCAAAAAATTCCCGGCTGACGATCCCCTGAACAGGAGGAAATTCCGAGCCGCCTGTCTGTTTCAGATCCGAATGAAGCGAAACCACGCTTCCTTGCCCCCGTTCCGTCATTCATTTATCCCATGCGCTGCCGCATGTTCCCCATACTGAATTACGCTACTCCCCAACTCATAGATACACCCGGTCTTCGTCTAGATCTGTGTCGAGTTTTTCTATGGTTTCAAGATAATCCCGCTCCAATTGCCAGAAGCGTAATGTCATCTTGGCACTCTTCGGAGAAAGTTTATCATAAAATTTCATAATAATCTCAATTTCTTCCGGCTTAGTTGTATTTTTTCCCTTGCCGCGGCCCGGCAGGCTGCGGGTGAGGAGATAGACGGTGGTGAAGGCGGCGCGGCTGAAGTCCAGCGCTTTGAGAATAACCAGCAGAGCCTCGGGATTGGGATCAAACAGAAACCGGCTGATTTTCAGGTAATGGAGACCGGAGAGTTCGGCGAGACCAAGAATGAATAACCGTATCTGCCGGCTGCGCAATGACTGGACAAGAAATTTTTCATTGAGTTCATTGCGTTTGGCGAGTTCGCGGATCAGCGTATCGGCGCTGGAGCTTTTCGGTGCGACATCATGGCGATATTCAGTTTTTGTTGCGCTGACGATCCGTTCGTTGAGCTCCAGTTCGTCAATTTCGAAATGTTCAAGAATATGGCGCCGCAATGCAGCGGACACCCACCAGAACATCTTGTGGGCGAGATCGGCGGGAATATCGTGACGGGCGATGAGGGGTTCCTGAAAACGGTCGATGCGGCGGGATTCCTCGACCAGATACTCCATGCTCTTACGGGAAATCTTGGCATCCCCATTTTCGATAAGCTGGGAAATGACATCTTCGTCGCCATGGCTGATGAGCAGATCGCTGATGGTCGGGTTCACGTCGTCCCGTTCGGCAATAGCGAGGAGATGTTCCTTGCTGCGATTCTGGATAATCTCTATCAGGTCCGGCTCGGCGAGGCGGCGGCTCTTGAACAGAATAGGGCGCGCGACCGCGATCTCGTCATTGGCGAGCAGGGTGATCAGCCCGTGCGGCACATCGGGCATATCCGCAAGCTCTTCCGCAAGATTCTGCCGGATGGTGCTTTCGATGTCGGAAAGCAGTTTGCCCAGAATGCCGAGGACGAGCGAGTGCTCCTGCTCACTCATGCGTTCCTCTTCTTTCAGGAACAGATCGGTGATATTGCCGAGAAGATGACGGCGGCCGCGATTGCTGCTGTCTCGCGACAGCGCCACCAAACGTTTCAGCTCTTCATCCTGACTGTCTGTCATCTTCTTTCCGTCATTCCGATATCCATCGGGCAGGCTGTTATGGCCGCGATCGCCGGTTGCAGGCGGCAGCCTTATGCATGCCCGACCGTGTTGCGGCGCCGCAAATGNTNTCCGCAAGTCGATCCCGACACCCGAAGATGCGGCAGCGACATTAAATTCCCGTTAATTTACGNTGGGAAATTCTCTGCCCTATATGGCCATGCAATCATAAAATTGCCGCGAATTNATGGCCATTTTACATGTCCCCGGCCCGGAGGAAAGCNGNGAATGCCGNGATTNCGGNAAAAAAGAAAGAGTTTTCANAGGATTTATGACGATATCGCCGATTGTTCGCGAAGAATTTTTGATATTTTACATTTCGTTAAGATTGTCCGGNCAGAATAGGGCGAAAATTCAGAAATTCATTTTTCANAAACCCATTACCGGTNAAGCCCAAGGAAAAAATGTGACTGAAGATTATCATGAACTCACCCGATTGATNGAGCGGTTGCATCGGCGATTTCTCGATGTGCTCAGAACCGAGCTCGCGCTGATGGAAATNACNGACATCAATGCNGTNCAGGCNTTGCTGCTCGCCAANATCGGCGAGGAGGAGATNAATGTTCGCGAACTCATGTCGCGCGGTTATTATCAGGGCTCNAATGCGTCCTATAATCTNAAGAAACTCGTTGAAATGGGCTATCTTATTCAGGAGAAATCTGACCGAGATCGCCGNGCGACCATGATCCGATTGTCTGAAAAAGGNNTGGACATGGTTGAAAAGATGAATTTTCTGGAGCAGAAGCAGGCCAACCTGCTGGCGCGATCCAACCCGGCGCCNGACATTGCGGAAACCCGCAAGCATCTCCGCCAGATTGAACGGATCTGGACTGANTATATCCAGTATGGGACGCAATANNCGCGNGAGCGNTGNCNNNCGANCTGTTTTATTANCTCTTATCCCCTGATCTGCNGCTGNGTTTGTCNGCNGCGGGNCGGAGTTCNCGGTCGNCGTTAANANTTTGTTAATAATTTTTCTCTATCGTTGNTTCTNGCGGTACGCCGCGCGATATCTGGTCAAGACNTTGTAGAGGAGAGGAGTTGCGTTATGGACGTGACCCCGTATGCNAGAAATGACANNCNGACTGGNGCCTCGGGAACGGTCAGTCGACCGGCNCATGGCGAAGTCGTGAAATCCTTCAACAAGGGCATTGCCGGAAANTCGGAACAGGGGGCTGTCGTCGCGGATCCTGTCGAACGTGCCGAAGCGGCCATCGGCGGGCTGTTTGCAGACCCTCGCTATCCGACGGCNCGGTTTTCTATCGACCGGGATGANGAAAGCGGCCGTTATGTCTACCGGCTGATTGATCGCGANACCCGCGAAGTTCTCAANCANTTCCCCGGNGACTATGTCNTGCGCCGCGTGGCCTANTANCGCGAATTGCAAGGCCTGGCGGTCAACAGCGAAGTCTGACGGCCGCATTCTTTCACCTATTCTTCTCAAATCACCTGATTGATGGCAATCGCCCCGTTNACGGCGCGCATGTTGCGGCTGGCGAGNGGGTTGGCGACTGAGGCNCGNGCNGTATAGCCACTCGGCGGNGCTTTNTTCTTGGCAATTTCATCGGCCACCGCCTTGACNAANCCTTCGGTCACGGTCCGGGCGGTTGAAAGCTTGCGGAAATGNCNGTCNAGCGTGACATGGAAATCCTGGCTGACATTCTTCAGCCGGTCGATGTCNGCNTTCGCAAAGGNCTTNTAGGCGGCGGGATTGCGCTTGATCAGCATCATTTGCTGNTTNTATGTGGCGATCAGGCGTGTNTTNTCGTTCAGCATTGCCTTGAANCCGGCGGCATCGCCTGTTTCNAGNAGGCTGTTTTCCTGTTCCANAATNTCACCGAGNCGGGAAATCATCCCGCTCAAGACGTCGGGGCTCATCAGCCGGGGNGGTGTTTCCGGGGGGGTCGGCAGTTGTGCGTCTGTCATCTCAAACCTCCTGCATTGCCAGCATTTCGCGATAGACGGCATCGGCNATGCCAATACCNTTGTTGCGNCTCATGGAGCGNGCATATTCATCATTGAGCATGGAGCGGAACATCTTCTCGGANTCNCCNCCGCCGAACATNCCGTCNGGNTCCAGCCCTGANGACATGGAATTAAGAAACTGGCTGAGGAAGAAGGCTTCGAATTCCAGCGCCGCCTTGCGAAGATGCGCNTCATTCTCCGGANCGGCTTTACGACCGGAACCCTCCGTCCCGGCGGCAAATTTTGGTAATATTGATTGGATATCGGTCATNACATNAGCTCGATTTCTGCCTGCAGGGCGCCGGCCGCCTTGATCGCCTGAAGGATGGAGATCATGTCGCGCGGCCCGATGCCGAGCGCATTCANCCCATCCACCAGATCCTGNAGNCGCACGCCTTCNTTCAGGATGGTCAGTTTTTTCTCGCCATCATCATCAACCTCGACATTGGTGCGNGGAACGACGACAGTCTCNCCNCCTTCGGAGAAGGGAGCCGGTTGCGAGACCTGCGGGGTNTCGGTGATCCGNACNGTCAGGTTNCCTTGNGCGATGGCGACGGTNTCGACNCGCACCTCGCTGCCAATGACAATAATTCCNGATTGNTCGTCNATGACAACGCGGGCGNTCTGGTCCGGNTTGACGGGAAGCTGTTCNATATCNGCNANCANNTCGANCATATTNTNGCGNTTNCTGCCCTGTAGGTTGAGTACGACCGTGGACGGNTCGTTNGGNTCGGCGATGGGNCGGCCGATATANNTGTTGATGGCCGTGGCGATCCGGCGCGACGTGGTNAGGTCGGGGTTGCGCAGNGAAATACGCAGNCTGGTCATGCTNGCAAGATCGAAACCNAGCTCNCGCTCGACAATGGCGCCATTGACGATNCGNGCNGTNGTCGGNACNCCGCGGGTAATGGATTCGGCCGCNCCCCCGGCTGAGAAACCGGCGACNGTCAGCGTACCTTGCGCAACCGCATAAGCNTCNCCATCCGCNGCCATCAGCGGGGTGACAACCAATGTGCCCCCCATCAGGTTGGTGGCATCACCGAGGGAGCTGACAACAACGTCNATTTTTGTGCCCTGGCGCTGAAAGGGCGGCAGTGTCGCGGTCACAACGACGGCGGCGACNTTNTTCGTTTTCAGCGTGTCGTCGCTNGTATTGACGCCGAGACGCTCCAGCATGGACNTCAGGCTCTGTTCGGTAAAGGGAGAATTCCGGAGGGANTCTCCAGTCCCGTTCAGCCCGACCACGAGGCCGTANCCGACCAGGATATTGTCGCGAATGCCNTCAAAATCGGCNATGTCCTTAACGCGNGAGGTNGCATTGGCGGCATCAAACGACCAGAAAAANCAGCCAAGTGCAATNATNAGCGTTGCNACAGGNCGCANGCGCGCTTTGGAGAAGAAGGCAATTTGCCGGGCAATATTCAGGNCCATCCGTCAGTTCCGTTGTCTGGAGACTAAAAATTTTTAATTTCATTTATGAGAATGCGAAATTCATGCCANTTTTGTNTTATCNATAACATATTGATTTTATTNNAGTATGTNGTNATANNGCGAGAAAAANGCGNTGTCAGGCGGCAATATCTTCCCCCTTGACCGGGAAGGAATGTCCCCCGACAATGTGCGACGGAATAANTGTCACGCATCAGCAGGGGAAGCGGTTCCANTATGAAAGTGGGCGGACCAGGGCGAACCGGCGCCACATCCGGNAGCAAGTCCGGAAAGTCTGCGGGCAAGTCCGGCGCGAAATTCACGCTGGANAATGATGCNGTNGANTCTGCNGCATCNGGNGGCGTTGCGTCATCNTCNCCCATCAGNTCAATNGAGGCGCTGGTCNCGCTGCAGGGAATAGANGGGGACGAACAACCCCGGCGCGGNNATCGTGACGCGNNACNGAANGGGGAGGAATTGCTCGAAAAGCTTGANGCGATCCGGGGCGGTCTCCTCTCCGGNGGCCTGACNGTTGACAANCTGAAGGANNTGCAGANCNCCTTGTCGGGTTATGNGNCAGAGGCCGANGACCCCCGTCTGCGCGANATTGTCCGCGAGATNGANGTGCGNGCCGCTGTCGANCTGGCGAAATACGGCTATTAGGCCGAATTGCCTTATCTTTATGCATTTTTCCGGNATTTNNTTCGGATNNNANGCATCCTCNNATAAATATGTTCGGCANATGCATTAGTTTGTTGCTAANGACNGCATGATCTTATATTTATGTCCGTCCATTTTTATGGANGATCGTNTCACNGCACTTNAGANTTGGGAGCTNGAGTCGCTTAATGAACGTTCAAATTCCTGATGACTACAGGCCGTCNGAGGACGAGCCGTTCATGAACCCGCGGCAGCAGGCTTACTTNCGGGCGAANCTGATGAAATGGCGCAGTGAAATCCTTGCGGATGCGCATCAGACNATNGCCAGCCTTCAGGAAGAAACGGTGAAGGAGCCGGATATTGCNGATCGGGCCTCGACNGAGTCGGAACGGGCNCTGGAACTTCGCACNCGCGACCGTCAGCGCAAGCTGATCGGNAAAATTGATGCNGCGTTGCGTCGGCTCGACGAAGGAGANTATGGNTANTGTGTCGAGACCGGAGAGCCAATTTCGCTGAAACGGCTGGAGGCGCGCCCNGTTGCGACGCTGAGCCTGGAAGCGCAGGAACGCCATGAACGGCGCGAACGCAGCTATCGCGACGATTGAAATAAAAAAGCCGACCTGAAAANGTCGGCTTTTTTGTTGAATANCNNCCCCTTAGAAGGGGAAGATAATGTCGAAAAGCTGCTGGCCATAACGNGCCTGCTGNACGTCGGTCAANTGGCCGCGNCCGCCATAGGCGATGCGTGCTTCGGCAATCTTGGANGACTGGATNGTGTTGCCNGAGGTGATGTCTTCCGGCCGGACGACGCCGGTAATGGACAGATCGCGGCTTTCAAAATTNACCCGCATTTCCTGACGCCCGACNATCACCATATTGCCGTTCGGCANAATCTGGGTGACGATGGCGGCAATNTCCATNTTGATGCTTTCCTGCCGNTTGACGGCGCCGGAGCCACTGACGCTNTGATCGCTGCCAAGATCGACNAGNCCGCTNGCGCTNGTNCCTTCGGGCAGCACTTTCGTNACCTGCGTTTCAAGCCCNANCANCCCGGCAAAACCGGCATTNTCNCTGCTNGTCCGGCTGGTATCNGTNGAGTTGTTGAGCATGGCCTTGTCCTCGATTTTCACGAGAACGGTCAGAATATCGCCGACCTGGTTAGCCCGCTGATCCTTGAAGAAGGCCTTGGAGCCNGGCCGCCANAGCGAATTCGCCTGTTGCAGGGCNGGTTCCGGGCGCGGCATGGGCAGGGAGACCGGCTGATAACCCTGAGNGGTTACCGGATTGTCGATGGGGGAGAGGGGCGGCTCGGACCCGATATTGGCNATGCGGGTCAGGGCGTTGCAGGCTGAAAGGCTGACGGCGAGGGCGCCCAGCATCAGAATTCGGGAGAGGGGTTTAAANGTCGAAGTCATGGATATTTCCTTCAATTCTGATGATTATTCGGCNGCGGCAAGCTGCGGCTGNCGGGTGATAATACGCACTTCCTGCGGACCGATCACTTCAGCCTGTATGGTTTTGCGGCTGGCGATGTTTTCCACACGGATCACGTCGCCATCGCCCCCGGCCTCCAGCGTCCGCCCGGAAACGGAGAGATACATGCCGCCCTGCTCAAGAATGACGGAGACGAGCTTCCCTTTTGCCACCATCACCGGATCGCCGAGATTGCGCATATTCACCGGCTGGCCGGAACGGATGCCCCGCCGCGGGCTTTTGCCGATCAGGAGGCTGGCATCGGTGACGACCTGACGGCCGAGTGTGCTGGTCCGTTCTGCGATATAGTCAATATCGTTTTCCTGTATTTCTTCCCCGGCGGATTTGAAGCGTTTCAAGACTGGCACCAGGGTCTGCTCATGCACCTGACCGGTAAGGCGGATGCGATGGCCTCTGTCCGCATGGGCCGGGGCAACAAGTTCGGCGACGAACTGCCCATTCGCCCGATTGACAAAGAGATTTTCGACCGAAACGGTTTGCGGCAGGTTCGCGGCTATCTGGATCTGCATATTCTGCATCCCGAGGTTCATTTCGAACTGTTCCACCCCGAGTTTATGTTCAAGAGCTGTGCGCAACTCGTCAATGACAAGCTGCTGCGGGATGATAATGCCGAGGCGCCGCACAGCAATGCGACGGACCGGGGTGGCAGGGCGCCAATCAAGACCGTGGGAATTCAGGAAGCGGGCGACGGAGATCGCCTTGAAGACAGTTGTCTCGCCGGGTGCAGGGGACGGGGCGACCACCAGATCCGCCTTTTCACCGGCGCCGGTGAATATATCGCCAAGGGTGATCTGCTCTGCCTCCACCGTTATATCGGAACGGAGAGTCACATTGTCCGTGGCAAAGGCTGCTCCGGGGGCGGTGAGGGCGATCATCAGGGTGAACAGGAGGGCGATATATTTCATGACTGCGTCTTTCATTCTAGAAAGTTTTACCGGCCGAGCTGGTTGGTAACCGACATCATCTCGTCGGCGGCGGTGATGGTTTTCGAACACATTTCATAGGCGCGCTGGGCGCTGATGAGCTGGGTGATTTCCTGCACCGCATTCACATTGGACATTTCGAGGTACCCCTGTCGCAAGGTGCCAAAGCCGGTGGAGCCGGGAACGCCGATGGTTGGCGCACCGGAGGCGGTGCTTTCCTTATACAGGCTGTCACCAAGGGGTTGCAGTCCGCCTTCATTGAAGAAGATGGCAAGATCAAGCTGACCGACCGTCTGTAATTCCACCTGTCCGTCAATTTCGACTTGTACTTCGCCGCTCGGATTGATGGTGACGCTGATGGCGTCCTGCGGAATGGTGATGCTGGGGATAACCGTGAAACCGTCCTGGGTCACAATCTCGCCGGTCGGGCTGAGCTGGAACGATCCGGCGCGGGTATAGGCTTCCTCGCCACTCGGCAGCAGAACACGATAATACCCTTCGCCCTGAATGGCCATGTCATAGGTGTTGCCGGTGGATTCAAGGCCGCCCTGATCTGTAATGCGATAAACGGAGGCGGTCTTTACCCCGACACCGATCTGGATACCGGCGGGAACAATGGTGCCCGCATCCGAAGAGGCGGCGCCGGCCCGCTCCATATCCTGATAGAGAAGGTCCTGAAATTCCGCCCGCTGGCGCTTGAAAGCGGTGGTTGTCATGTTGGCGATATTGTTGGAAATTACATCAACATTAAGCTGCTGGGCCAACATGCCGGTGGCGGCGATACCAAGTGCGCGCATTATCCTGTTCCTTTTGCTTACTGTAGCGTTGGCATTTCTTCGATTGTCTTGATTTGCAGCTCATGCTCGGAATTGAGAAGCTGCTGCGCGGTCTGGTAGGCGCGCATGACATCAATCATGGAGGTCATTTCGAGGATCGAATTGACATTGGATTTTTCCAGCGTCCGTTCCAGAATGCGGGCCTCCGCCGCGGCCTGGGGCCGGAATGCGCCGGCGTCATAAAGGCCATTGCCGACCTGCTTCAGAACCTGCGGATTATCGAAGCTGACAAGCGTGATCTTCTGTGTCTGGCCGGGGCCCGTCGTAATGGTGCCGTCCGGAGCGATATTCAGTTCCTGGAACTGGACATCGACCATGATCTTGCGATTGTTTTCATCGAGCAGCGGCTGGTTGGCGGAAGAGATGATATAACCGTCCGGATCCAGCCGGAAGCTGCCATTACGGGTGTAGCGAACGCCCTGGTCAGTCTCAATGGAGAAATACCCCTCGCCGCTGATGGCGAGGTCGAGCGGGCGGCCCGTATGGGTGAATTCGCCCTCACGCAGGTCGCGATAGCTGCCGTAATCCTGCACGAAGGATACCGCCTTGTGGTTCATCGGCCGGATCAGGAATTCCTCAAACAGCGGATGCTCTGCCTTGAAAGCGGTCGTATTGACATTGGCGAGATTGTTCGCGGTCATGTCGAGACGCCGTTTTAGCGCGACCTGCTGTGACAATCCGATAAAAACTGCATTCTTCATATCTCTGCCCTTCTGGCACAAATTGATCTGCCATCTTATACGCAAGCAGCGTGCCAGAAAAATAATTCATTTAAATCAATGTATTGTCGGTTTTCTGGTGGGGAAATGGAAGCATTCCGGCACGCAAAATTGACCGCAGGCGGCAATTTTTTCCCATCTTGAGGCGGACCAGTTGCGTTTTGTCATGACAAATTTTGAAGAGTTAAGGGATAGGACGGCGAAAAAATGCGTTTTCATATAAAAGATATTAACAATCTCAACTTCTTGTTAACCAAAGACGCCTACTCTTGGGCCAAATGTCCAGTGTGAGACCATCAAAAGCGCAAGGGTAGAGAATGGTTGACCAGATTGATGAGGAAGGGCCGGACGCCGAACAGGGCGAGTCCGGGGCCAGGAAAAAGAAACTGAGCGGCAAGGTTCTGGTTCTTTTCATTCTGTTGCCATTGTTGATGATTGGTGGCGGTGTGGGCGGTGCTTATTTTGCCGGGCTGTTCGACAGCCCCGAGCCCACAGAAGAAGAACTGGCGGCGCAGGCGGCCGAGCAGAACAAGAAAGTGGTTTTCTATGACCTGCCGGAAATGCTGGTCAATCTCAATTCCGGAAGTTCGGCGAGCAGTTTTCTCAAGCTTGGAGTCTCGCTGGAGCTGGCGGATGCGGCCGTTGTGCCGGACCTGGAATTGCTGATCCCGCGCATCATGGATAATTTTCAGGTCTATTTGCGCGAGCTGCGCAAGGAAGATTTAAACGGATCGCAAGGGATCTTTCGTCTCAAGGAAGAATTGTTGATGCGCATCAATAACGCGGCAAGCCCGGTCCGGGTCAATGACGTGTTGTTCAAGGAAATGCTGGTGCAGTAGGGAAGTCATGGCTGATCTGGACGACGAAATGGATATGGCGGCGGCGATGGCTGCCGAAGCTGCCGGAGACGGAGCCGAAGACGATATGGCCGCGGCCATGGCGGCGATGGAAGAGGATGGTGAGGACGCCCCTGCCGCCGTTTCCGGACATAGCACCCGCGTTCTCAACCAGGACGAAATCGATAGCCTGCTCGGCTTCGATATGGAAGGGGAGAACGGCGCAGATAATTCCGGCATCAAGGCGATTATCAACTCGGCGCTGGTCAATTATGAACGCCTGCCGATGCTGGAGGTGGTGTTCGACCGGCTGGTCCGCATGATGACGACCTCGCTGCGAAATTTCACCTCCGATAATGTGGAGGTGAGTCTTGATAATATTACCTCCATTCGTTTCGGCGATTATCTCAATTCCATTCCGCTGCCTGCCATCCTCAGTGTTTTCCGCGCTGAGGAATGGGATAATTTTGGCCTGATCATGGTGGAAAGCTCGCTGATCTACTCCATCGTCGATGTGCTGCTCGGCGGGCGTCGGGGGACAGCGGCGATGCGGATCGAAGGGCGTCCCTATACGACCATCGAACGTAATCTGGTAGAGCGAATGATTTCCGTTGTTCTCAATGACATGACGGCGGCATTTGAACCGCTGAGCCCGGTTACCTTCCGGCATGAACGGATCGAGACCAACCCGCGCTTTGCGACCATTGCGCGTCCGGCCAATGCGGCGATCCTGATCAAGCTCAGAATTGACATGGAAGACCGCGGTGGCCGTCTTGAAATGCTGCTTCCTTACGCAACGCTGGAACCGGTGCGCGAGCTTCTGTTGCAGATGTTCATGGGTGAGAAATTCGGCCGCGACAGCATCTGGGAAAACCATCTGGCAACCGAATTATGGTCCACGGATGTTGATATTCAGGCGGTTCTCGATGAGAAGCAGATGTCATTGAAAGATGTTCTCAATCTTGAAGTTGGCGATACGATTATGTTTAACGCATCGCCCGCCAGCCCGACCGTACTGCGGTGCGGCGGGATTTCCATGGTGTCGGGGAAAATGGGCCGTTCAGGACAGAATATTGCCGTGAAGGTCGACAAATCACTGCGAACGCTGGGGTAGGAAAATGTTTGACACGATCCCTCTTGATTTTTTCATGAACCTGTTTCTGGTGGCGCTGCTTCTGGCAACCATCGGCTATTGCGCAGTTCTGAACCGGCGGCTTGCCAATATGCGTGATGCCCATGCGGAGCTGCGTAAGCTGACGGAGGAATTCGACAAGGCGCTGGTGCGGTCGAAAGCGGGGGTGGATGAACTTAAATCCCTGGCGGCTACGACGGGGAAACAGTTCCGGAGCGAGATCAGCCAGGCACAGGAACTGATCGAGGAATTGCAGCTTATCAATGCCTCCAGCACGCGTATTGCCGACCGGTTGCAGCAGGGAGTGGAAAAAACGAGCCGTCGCAGTGTCACCGGTGTTTATGATGACGATCCTGCCGGGCTGTTCGATGAAGAGGATGATCTGGCCACGGGGCATTCGACTCCGGCGCCGAAAAAATTCCGTACGGATGCGGAAAAGGAACTTTTTGAAATGCTGACGAAAGCGACATGAGACAGGCCCTCAGATGATGAAACATATTCGTATTCTGCCGGTGACGGTTATTGCGCTGGCGCTGATATTCGGGATCAAGCTGACGGCTGTCTGGAGCGATGCCCAGGGCGTTCTTTTTGATGTCAAGGTTGCCGAAGTACAGGCGAGTGAGAAGGCCGCGGCCAGTGAACCGGAGGCGGAGCAGACAAAACCGGCGGCAGCGAAGGCGGCCGGAGAAAACGCCCCGGCGCCGAGTGAACTTCCACGTGAAGACGTTGTTGCGTCCAATGATCCCGCCGCCGCGCCACAGCCGCAATTCACCAAAAGCGAGGTCGAGGTGCTGGAACGTCTCGCACAACGCCGCACCGAGCTGGACCGCCGCTCGGAAGCGCTGGACATGCGCGATAATCTGCTGAAGGCAACCGAATCCCGGATTGACGAGAAAATCGCCAAGCTTCGGGAAATGGAAGAAACCCTGAACGGCCTGCTCCGGCTTCATGATGAGGAAAAGAAGGCGCAGATGCAGAGCCTCGTCAAGATTTACGAGAGGATGAAGCCGAAAGATGCGGCGCGGATTTTCAACGATCTCGAGATGGAAATCCTGATAGATGTTGCCAGTAACATCAAGGAATCAAAGATGGCACCAATCCTGGCCGAGATGAACAGCAGCCGGGCCAACAAACTGACGGTGGAGCTCGCCACGCGGCGCGCACTGCCGGGCGAAGAGGGCGGTAAAAGCTGACCTTCTGCCGCCTTTTCGATGGCGCATCACGTTCCTGTAAAATATGCACGGCATGTGCGGGGGTTTACGTCCGATTAACCATTACCGGGTAATATTTGCCTGGTAATGGATGCGCCAAATGCGGGCGTAGATAATTTGACGGGCGGGTGCTTCGGGTGACCGATACGGAAAACGGCAGACAGACGGAAATCTTTATGGTCGAACCGGCATTGCATCCGGCGCGCCCCAAGGATACGACGAGCATCATTTTCGTCTCCCTTTATCTGCTGCTGTTGGCCTTTTTCATCTTTCTGCATTCTATTTCCGTTTTCAGGGAAGAGCGGGTGCGATCCGTTCTCGGCAGTGTTGAAATCGCTTTTCAGGGGCTGTCACGGGACACGCCGGCAGAGCGGCAGAAAAAGCTGACGGGGGAAGAGCAGGGCACACAGGCCTTTCACGCCAAACTGAAAAATGTTTTTGAAACGGCGATGCCCCTGGTGGAATCGCGAAAGACGGAGGGTGGCACACGGCTGCAATTCACGGCCTCCCTGAATGATCTCTTTTCAGGAGAGAGTTTAACGCCGCGCGGCAGTCTAGATACATTCCTTGCAGATGTCTCCGCCGCGCTTATAGACCGCAACCGCAATCTTTCGACGGATATGGAAATTATGATCGGAACAGGCGGCACTCTGCCTGATCCCGGCGATGCCGACCCTAACCTCGCCGCGCAGCGCCTGAATGCATTGGTGTGGTTGTTTCTGCAAAAGGGGGTTGCTGCGCGTAATCTTTCCATTGGCATGGAAGCGGGGGACGCGGGCCTTGTGCATTTCAGCTTTTTCCCGCGCAAAGATCTGGGTTTCCAGTTCCGTCCGGATGGGGACAGGCCATGAATTTTCTATTTCCCCAACAGAACAATGGTCAAGACGGCAGCAATATCTGGCTGACTTCTCTTGCCGATTTGCTGGCTCTGTTGCTGGCCTTTTTTGTGCTGCTTTTTTCCATGAGCGAGATCAAGGTGGATCGCTGGCAGACGGTGAGCGAAACCTTCGGCAACAAAATGAGCGATATTACGGATCTGGTGACCCGCACCGGGGAAGCCGAACGTAATATGTCCATGATTAATGAACCGAAGGCGATGAACCTTTCGTATCTGGAGCATATTCTGAACGGCAAGAAGGCACAGAGTCCACTGCTTGCAGATGTGGAAATTTTTAAGACAGATGGGCGGCTGGTGATTTCACTCGCCGGGCGGGACTTCTTTAAATCCGGCACGGACAAGGAAGGGCAGGACGTTGCTGAAATTATCCGGATGATCGGAACGACCCTTCAGCATATCAGCAACCGGGTTGAAGTTTTCGGCCACACCGACCCCGATCCTATTACATCGCCGGATGGCCGCTATCCGGATAACTGGGCGCTGTCGCTGGCGCGGGCGCTGTCGGTTGCCAATGAACTGAAACTGGCGGGGTATACCCGGCCGATCCGGGCGTTCGGTATGGCGGATTCCCGCTTTGGCGAGCTCGCATTCGTCGATAACAGGGATAGAAAATATGCATTGGCGCGACGCGTGGATATCATCGTCAGCGCGGCAGAGGGATGAGGGATTGTATATGAACCGCGTATCTGGTTTCACTTTCAGGCAGCGGACGGGACAGCTTCTTCTGCTCGTCCTGCTGACAGCCGTCTTTCTGCTGTCCGAAGCTCTGGCAGCATCGCCGGTTCGTGTTTCGGCGAGTGAAAAAGGGAGCAGCGGACAGATCTTGTTTGACTGGGGCCGAACTCAGGAATTCAGCACCGAAATAGAGGAGGGGTATCTCTATATCCGCTTTGCTGAACCGTTCGAGGCCGATCTCCAGCCCGCGTCCCGGGTGCTTGGCCACCTGATCGGTCGTGGAGAGGTGATGGAAGGCAACCAGTCTGTTCGTTTCCCTCTTAAAGGAGAGGTGTCTCTCTCCTCGCGTCGGCAAGGCAATATAATTATTGTCGAGCTGAACAAGATGCGGGTCAGCGAGAAACAGGATGGAAAGTCAGATAAAGCTGTTGCCGTAAAAGAGAATGCGGCGGCCATTCCGGTCACTTTGCGCGTAGGGGATCACAAAGGGTTCAGCCGTCTGGTGTTTGACTGGCCGAATGCCAATACACCCTATCAAAGCCGCGTGAAGGACAATAGGCTGGAAATTACCTTTGACGCGCGGGCCCGGATCAATCTGGCGCCGATCAATGATGATCCGTTGGCCTTTGCCCGCTCCGCTGCTCTGGAAACGGTAGGAGACAAGACCCGCATTTCCATTGCTCTGGCGCCCGGCAGTGAAGCGAGCGACTTTCGCAATGACAACAGCATTGTCTTCGATGTTCGTAAAAGCGCGAGTGGCAAGATACAGGAAAAATCAGAACCAAAGCCAAAAGCTGAGGTCGTAACGGAAAAATCTGAACCGGCATCTGTGCCTCCTGCCCAGGCGGCAGTGAAGCTCGCGTCCACGCCGGACCCGAAGGCAGAGGCGAGTATTTCAGATGGCGCGGTGGAAGAGGGAAAGAAATCTCTGCCCGCGATTGAGTTGCCAGCCGTCAGGACGGCAGGCAAGAGCCCGACCGCGGCGGCGCCCGCACGCCCGGAAAATAACCAACATGACAGCGACGTTACCGTAGATACGCCCCGCGTTGCAGAAGCATCGCCGCCAACCAACATACTGACGGGTGCAAATGCGGCTGTGAGCGATACTCAGCGTCCGCGCGAGGCACATGGTTTCGAGATGATGTCTCCGGTTTCCAGCTCGGCTATTGTCCCCATCGGCCCGACGATCGTGCTTGATCCACCGAAGGAACAAGCGGCGACGCCTGTCGCAGAACCGCCCCGCGAAACGCTGGCCGAAACGGTACCGCAGGAAAGCGGCCCGATCATGACCCTTGCTCCGATCATGCTGACGCCGAAGGCGGAGAAAATCACAGAGGGACCAAACATGACGGTCCGGATTGCCAATTTGAAAGATGGTTTTCGCCTGATCTTCCCATGGCAGGAGCCTGCCGCCATGGCCATGTTTGAGGTGAATGACGCCTATTGGGTAGTATTTGACCGTCCGGCGCAGCTGGATTTCAGCAATTTGTCCGGCCCCTACAAATTCCTTGTTCCCAGTGCCCGGCAGCTTGATCAGGCTGGGGGTACGCTGTTGCGTTTTGATTTTCGCGAAGGATATGCGCCCAAGGTCACGCGCCGCGGAAACGAATGGCATGCGGATTTTACGGTGGATGCGAAGCCTGCCGTGGCCCATCCGCTTGGTGTCCAGACGGAAGGCATTTCTGCTTCCCGCTTCCGCGCCTTTATTCCGGCCGTTAACAGCGCAGGCGAATTTCGTTTCACCGATCCGGGCAGCGGGGAGGAGATTATTGCCCTGCCGCTGGCCGATCCCGGTCAGGGCATTCAGGAAGCGCGTGTTTTTAACAGTATCAGCATTCTGCCAACGGTTCAGGGCATTGCCCTTATATCCGCGGCGACGGATGTCCGCATTGGCCATGAAATGAACGGTGTCGCGGTGACAGCGGTTTCCAGCGATTTTGCCCGTCCGCAGGAGCCGAAGGAAGTGGCGCGGAAACCGGGAGAGGAAATCTATCCGACGCCGGTGATCCAACAGGCGCGCGTTGTCCGGCTCGATGAATGGCGACAAGTCAGTCCGGTTCTGTTTACAAAGCGCCGTCAGGAGTTGCAGCAGGCATTGGCGAATGCGCCCAAAGAGGACAGGCGAGAGGTGCAGGAGGAACTGGCCCGTTTCTTCGTGGCGCAGAAATACCATGCTGAGGCGCTGGGCGTTCTTGCGGAAATGCAGCGCCGCTATCCGGCGATTGAAAAGGACAGAGAGTTCCGCCTGCTGAACGGTTTGGCTGAACTTGGCATGCATCATTACGAGAGTGCCGGAAAATATCTGTTTGACAGGGACTTTGATGGCGATGTGGAGGTTGCGCCGTTTCGTGGCATGATTGCTGCCGGGCAGGGCAACTGGGAGCGCGCCGCACAGGAGCTGAATTACGCCGCCCCGGCCTTTGAAGTGCAAGGCCGGGAATGGGCCGATCACTTCCATTTGTTACAGGCCCGGGCGGCCCTTGAGAATGTTGATGTCAACCTGGCCCGTGAGGTGCTCGCTCAGGTGAAGTCGCCCACCGTTACATCGCAACAGGCGGATAAGGCGTATCTTGAAGGTCTCCATGCCATGCAGCTTAGCGATTATCCGACGGCGGCGGCAAAATTTGATGAGGCGATCCGCGCCGGCTATCGCCCGATCAGCGAACAGGCCCGCTTCCAGAAGGTTAATGTTGCGCTGATGTCAAAGGCAATGACGCCTCAGCAGGCGATTGTCGAACTTGAAAAGCTTGATTTCGCCTGGCGTGGCGATGCGCTGGAGGTGGATTTGCAAAAACGCCTCGGCGATCTTTATGTCGCCACAGGAGAAATCGACAAAGGGCTTGAAACATATAAGCGAATTGTCCGTTATTTCCCGGAGTCGCCCTATGCGCGGGATCTGGGCCGTAAGATGAATGATCTGTTCGCCGAACTGTTTCTGGAAGGGGGCGCTGACAAGATGCCTCCCATCAAGGCGCTGGCGATTTATTATCAGTATCGCGAGCTGACGCCGGTGGGTGAGCGGGGAGACAGGATGATCCAGACCCTTGCCGACCGGTTGACCCGTGTCGATCTGCTGGAACAGGCCGCCCAACTTCTGGAACATCAGGTAAATTTCCGCCTGAAGGGGGAAGACAAGGCCCATGCCGGTACCAAGCTTGCCATTGTACAACTCTGGAACGGCAAGCCGGATGCGGCGCTCCGGGCGCTTTACGACACACGCTGGCGTCTGCTGTCGCCAGAGGAAAAGCGCGAACGGCTCTATCTGGAAGCGCAGGCGCAGACCGGGCTTGAAAATTATGGCGAGGCACTTGCCCTGATCAATCATGATAACAGCGTCGATGCAGACGAATTGCGCGCGGAAATCTACTGGAAATCCCGCGACTGGGCGAAAGCCATTCCGGCCATTGAAAAAATGATTGGCACGGGAGGCGGCGGCGTTGGCGCCGATCCCGGCCGCCTTGATCGGCAGCGTATCATGCAGATCGCAGTTGCCTTGAACCTCGCCGATGACAAGCCGGGCCTTATGCGGTTGCGCCAGCGCTATAATGATAAAATGGCAGGATCGCCCGATCAGGCGGCCTTTGACCTGATTACGGAACAGAAAAACCCGAATGAGACCGATTTCCGCCAGCGTGCAACGCTGATTGCACAGGTGGGGCAGCTTGAAAATTTCATGACGGGCTATCGCGAGAAACTGGAAAATGGAGAGTTCTGGGCGACTTACTGATCTCTCTCTTTCAGGGTGTCGCTGTATAGGTCCGGATCTACATTTCCGCCGGATGCAATGGCAACGACCGTCTTGCCGGTGATATCGACTTTCCCGGTTAGAAGCGCCGCCAGTGCAACGGCACCGCCTGGTTCGATCACGCATTTGAAATAGTGAAATGCGGCGCGCACCGCCGCTTTTGTCTCGTCATCTGAAACGACAAGCCCGCCTTTCAGCAGGCTTCGGTTGATTTCGAATGTCATCTCCCCCGGAATGGGCGTAACGATCGCGTCACAGATGCTTTTGTGGCCTCCTTCATTGGCAATGCGCTTGCCGGCCTTGAGAGAACGGCTTGTATCCTCGAAAAATTCAGGCTCCGCCGTATAGATATCCGTCTGTTTGGAGAGCTCATTGAGAGCAAGGGCGGTGCCCGCCACCAACCCGCCGCCACCCGCCGGAGCAACGCAGATATCGGCCTTGATATTGTGCGTGCTCAACTGTTCCGCTACCTCTATGCCGACAGTGCCCTGACCCGAAATGACGAAGAAGTTATCATAAGGTTTTATAAGGGTAAGGTTCTCCGCCCGGGCAATTTTCTCGCCGATTTCCTCTCTCACTTCGGTGTAGCGATTGAAGGTGATGACCGTCGCGCCATAGCCGCGCGTGTTGGCAAGCTTGATCTTGGGGGAATCCTCCGGCATCAGGATGGTGGCCGGAATGCCCAGCATTTTTGCGGCAAGCGCCACTCCTTGCGCATGATTGCCACTGGAATAGGCGATCACGCCCGCCGCTTGTTGCGCAGACGTGAGACGGGCGAGGGCATTATAGGCGCCGCGAAACTTGAAGGAGCCTGTATGCTGCAAAGTCTCGCATTTTAGGAACAGTCGCGCGCCTAGCTTTTCGTTAAGCGCATATGATTCCAGTAGGGGTGTCCGCACCACGACAGGATGCAACAGATCGGCCGCTTCACGAACCGACTCATAAGTCGGGAGGTTATCGAATTCCGGCAATGAAGGGATCCATCTTTTCAAGGGCGGCAGGTTCATCAAGCAACGGCACATGACCGCGATTTTCAAGCAGTACAGCCTGCATCTTCGGGTTTTCCTGCTGCATCCGGGCGAATACCTCAGCACTCAGCACATCGGAGAGGGCGCCGCGTATGGCGAGCAGGGGAATGTCGTCAAGCGCCCTGAAAAAGGGCCAGAGGTCAACTTGCTCCCCTTTACCGAACTGCTCCGCCAGTGCCTTGCCAAGGGCGAGATCATAATTCAGGCGGTAATTTCTTGCTGTTTCGTCAAATGTATATGTATTGCCCGCAACTTTTTGCCAGCCCGCCGCATCAAGATCAGGATACGCGCCAATATAGCTTTCCCTGTGCTGGGAAGCACAGGCTTCCGGTGTTGGAAAGCGAACATCCTTGCCGACATATTCGAGGATACGATTGCCGCCAGACTGGTCGACCTCCGGACCCACATCATTGAGAATAGCTCCTGCAATGAACTGCTTTGCAAGGCCCGCAAGGGCCATGATCAGCAAACCGCCGAGGGACGTGCCGACGAACAGGGCGCGGGAGATGTTCTTCTGCGTCAGGAATGCGTAAATATCGCCAAGATAGACTTGCGGATTATAATTGCTGTAGCTGGCGTCATAATCGGATTTGCCGCGGCCGCGATAGTCAAGGGCATAAACCTTCCGGGTTTTTGAATAGCGCAGGGCGAAATCGTGAAAATCGCCCGAATTTCGGGTAAGGCCGGAAAGGCAGACAAGGGGGCAGGCCTCTTCCTCCGTTCCATATTCTCTGTAATACAGATTAAGCCCGTCCGGAGATGTATAGAAATGTTCACTGAATGTCATGTAATGGAAGCCTTCGAAAGAATACAGGACAGGATGAACATCCCGCCTGCAAATGCAAGTGACATTTTCCGGTCAGTCGGCCGGACTGCCGCGATTGATGTCTTCGGCTATCTGTAAAATGCTGCCTTCCCTTTGCTTCAGCCGTTCGCGGTAAATCTGAAGATTTTCGATGACCCGCTGAACATAATTCCGCGTTTCGCCATAGGGGATAAATTCGATCCAGTCGATGCTGTCGATATCGCCGGTGCGCGGATCACCATGTTCACTGATCCAGCGGTTGACATTGGACGGCCCGGCATTATAGGCGGCAATGGCCAGGACGTAGGAGCCGTTATAGCTATTGATCAGATCCGCCAGATAGCTGCTGCCGAGGAGGGCGTTGTAGGCCGGATCGGCCGTCAGCAGATCGGCCGAATAGCCGATATTGAGCTTACGCGAGACATCCTGCGCCGTTCCCGGCATAAGCTGCATCAGGCCGCGTGCACCGGCCCGCGAGACGGCATCTTCCGCAAAGGCGCTTTCCTGCCGGGTGATGGCGAGCATCAGTGCCGGTTCAACCGGGGGCGTTTTGAGGGTGAATTTCGGCGTCGGCCAGTTGACTTCGACAAGTTCGGTGCCCGACTGCGCCGCCTGTTTGGCTATGGAAATCGCGTAATCGGGACGGCCCACACCATTGGCAAGATCGGCAAGGGTCACATATTCTTCTTCCTGTGTCGCCAAATCCGCCAGATGCATCAGGAAGGGGCGAGTCAATCGGGGTTCCCCGAGTTCGGCAAGCTGCCGAATGGCAAGATATAACTCGCCGGTGCCGGGAACTCTGGCGTCCGGCGTCTGCGCTTTGGAAATTTTCGGAATTTCGGGCAGCTTTCTCTGACCCAGCGCATGTAACGCCATCTGGCCATAATAGGTCGTGTAATACTGCCCGGCGGTCTTGTACCAGTATTCTGCCAATGGCCGATCACCGATTGCGGCCTGTGCGCGACCAATCCAGTAAGCGCCGCGGGCGCGGCTGATGGGGTAGCTGACATTTTCATAGAGATTGCCGAAATGGCGGAGCGCGGTTTTTGCATCATCCAGGAAACGCAGAGCGATCCATCCGGACAGCCATTCGGCGGAGGCAAAATTCTCGCCCGGCGCGAGGCCATGACGACTGGCAAGATTGTAGGCCTCCGTAATATGTCCGAGGGCCAGCAGTTCGCGAGCCTGTATATGCCGTTCCAGCCACCAATTTTCTGCACGAGGGGTGTCCGGGCCCATGGCCAGCAGTAGTTCTCGCGCTTCGGCATCAAGGGCGCGGGCACGTCGCCATTTCGTTCGTTCCAGAATGAGGCCGGGATCATTTTGCAGACGCGCTGGCACAGCGCGTATCGCTTGATCCACATCTCCCTTGCCTGTCATCAGGGCAAGGCGGGCACGGGCGAGCGCTTTCATATCGGTGCTGACAAGGTCGAGCATCCGCATCGCGGCGCTGCTGTTGGCCTCCCACAGAAGATGGTCGAGACGTTCTTCATGATCGGCACGCGTGAGAAGGGCGGCCGCCTCGCGCCGCATTTCCTTTTCCAGCAATTCCGGCAGATCGCCGCTTCGCCAGGCGCGGCGGATCCAGTCACGCCCCTCCGCCTCCCGGTTTGAGGCGAGCAATGCCTCACCATAGCGATACATGCCCGTGCCGGTTTGCGGGTTATGAGCGGTAAACCAGTTAATGGTTTTTTGCGGTGGGATGGGGACATTCAGAGACTGCTCAGCACGGCGGCGCAGCGTCGTTTGATAGGGCCAGCCGGGATTATCCCGAATGAAAGCGGTAATTTCATCAAAGCCCGCGTCCGAGCCATATGTGATAAAATATCGCCAGTCGATGATTTTCGCGGGGAGCTTGTACTTTGCCTCGCTCGCGATAAATCGCGCCAATGTCCAGTCGCGTTTCTCGGCGGCAGCAAAGGCCTGCTTGTAGATGCCGAGATCATTCCGGCTCAGCAAGCCGGTCGAGAGCGGATGAGGGGGCAGTTCCAGCCCTGCCGGACGGTCTGATGGGCGTGGCGCGTCCTTGACGGCAAGACCGACAACGGCAACCGCATCCGGCTTGTTTTTGGGAAGAGGGACAGGGCCATTCACAGCGTTCTGGGAGGCCGCCATGGCATCTCCCAACCCGCTGGATAGAGGGAGAAGCATCGAGCTGGTTATCAGCGCTGCAAGGACCCGGTTTTTAAACATACCCCTGACCGATCAAACTACGATACCGGCGTCTCAGGAGAGACGCCTGACATCCATGATAGCAGATTTTACTCTTAATCATGCAGGCTTTTATTTGCCATTTCGTAAACGTGATCTGAAAGGCCAGGCAATTCCAGAATTTTTTCAAGCTCGGCCTTCATCAATGACTGACGTTCGGTATCATACCGCCGCCACTGGCCGAGCGGGGCGACCAGGCGCGCGGCAATCTGCGGGTTCGGCTTGTTCAGATCCGCAATGACGCCGGAGAGAATCCGGTATCCTTCGCCGCTCGGGTCATGGAAGGAGACGGGGTTGGCCGATGCAAATGCGCCGATCAGGGATCGCATGCGGTTTGGGTTTAAAAGATTGAAAGCAGGGTGCTGCATCAAACCGCGCACATCCTCGATTGTGGTTTCGCGTACTGCCATGGCCTGCAGCATGAACCATTTATCGATGATCAATGCTTCTTTTTGCCAGCGATCATAATAATCGGCGAAAATTTCCTCCCGAATGGGGTCGCTGATGTCTTTCAGGGCAGAGAGCGTCGCGACGCTGTCCGTCATGCTGTCACTCGTCCGGTATTGGGCTTTTGCAAGCTGGTAGTATTCTTCTCGGCCTGTTGCGATCAGATAGTTGAGCGCCGTATTCTTGAGCCGGCGGGAGCTGCTTTCCGGCTGGTTGGCCGGGCCTGGGGAATTGCGGCATTCCTCATAAATGCGCAGCCATTTCTCCTCAAACCCAAGTCCGATCTGGCGGCGGGCGTCTTCGCGCACGCGGTGCAGGCCATCGACATCCACGACCGGCATTTTTTGCGCCACATCCTGTTCGCCCGGCAAGGTAAGGGCGGCGGCGGCAAAGGCGCGATCGAGCTGCTTGTCTTCCAAAAGCGCGTCAAAGGCCTCCATGAAGGCGGCGGGAAGGGTAACGTCCTTGCCCTTGTTCGCCGGTGAAAGCTCCTTCAGGATGATATTGCTGGCAAGCCGTTGGCCCGCATCCCAGCGATTGAACGGATCCTGATCCTTCGCATAGAAGAAAGCGAGGGCCGGATCATCCATTTTCTGATCCAGAATGACCGGCGCGGACAAGCCCCGGAACAGGGAGGCATGCGGCCGGGTTTTAAATCCGCCGAAGGTGAGGGACTGGATGTCATCGGTCAGGCTGAAGACGGCTTCCTTTTCGCCCTTGTGCGGCCCGTCCGGGAAGGAGATGGCCGTGCCCGCCTCATCCAGTAGGCCCATGCGAAGCGGGATATGCAGGGGCTTGAATGCCTTGCCCGCCTTCACATTTTTCTGGGCGAAGGCCAGGGTATATTCGCCGCGCGCTGCATCATAGCTTTCCTTGACCTGGATGGTCGGCGTACCGGGCGTGACATACCAGCGCCGGAACTGGGTCAGATCAACTCCCGAACCATCTTCAAGCGCGGAGACAAACTCCTCTGTCGTGACCGCCTGGCCATCATGGCGTTCGAAATAAAGGTCCATTCCCTTGCGGAATTTTTCCGCCCCGAGCAGCGTATGGATCATGCGGATCACCTCCGCTCCCTTCTCGTAAACCGTGGCGGTATAGAAGTTGTTGATCTCCACATAGCTTTGCGGCTGGATCGGATGGGCAAGCGGGCCGGCATCTTCCGGGAACTGGGCGGCTCGCAGGCGCTGGACATCGCCGATACGCTGCACGGCGGCAGAGTTCATATCGGCGGAGAACTGCTGATCGCGGAACACGGTCAGCCCCTCTTTCAATGTCAGTTGGAACCAGTCGCGGCAGGTGATGCGATTGCCGGTCCAGTTGTGGAAATATTCATGGGCAATGACGCTTTCGATCCCGTCGAAATCCGCATCCGTCGCCGTCTCGGGAGAGGCGAGGACATATTTCGAATTAAAAATGTTAAGGCCTTTGTTTTCCATCGCGCCCATGTTGAAATCGCTGACCGCGACAATCATGAAGATATCGAGATCATATTCCCGGCCATAGAGGTCTTCATCCCATTTCATGGACTTCTTGAGGGAAGTCATGGCATGACCGCATTTGTCCTCATTTCCTTTTTCAACGAAAATCTGAAGTTTCACATCACGGCCAGAACGCGTTGTGAAATGATCTTCCACCACGGCGAGATCACCGGCCACCAGGGCGAAGAGATAGGCGGGTTTCGGATGTGGATCATGCCAAGTGACGGATGTGCGGCCGCCTTCAATGATTTTCTTCTCGGTCAGGTTACCGTTGGACAGCATAACGGGATAGCGTGTGCCGTCCCCGATAATGGTGGTGGTGAAAACGGCCATGACATCCGGCCGGTCAAGATAATAGGTGATGCGGCGAAACCCCTGTGCCTCGCATTGCGTGCAGAAATTTCCGCTTGATTTGTAGAGTCCCTCAAGCGCGGTGTTCTCCTGCGGTTTGAGGCGCGTTTTGATCTCAAGCTTGAAGCTTTCCTCGCCGGTCGCAACGGGGAGAGTCAGATGCTTGTCCGTCAGCTCATAACCGGCCTTGTCCAGCGGTGCTTCGTCCTTTGCGATGGAGAGAAGCTCCAGATGCTCGCCATTCAGGCGGAGCGTTTCCGCCGCGGGATCCGAACGTTGCAGCGCAAGACGGGAGGTGACAATCGTTTCCTCTTCTCCGAGCTCGAAGGTCAGATCGATCGAATTGATCAGGAATTCGGGCGCTTTATAATCTTTGAGATGAATGGTGGCGGGTTTCAGAGCGGACTTGGACAAGGGACACCTTTAATTAAGAATAACAGCCTAAATGTAACCCCCTTCGCCAACGGATCAAGGGCGTCTTTCTGCACAATGGGGGAGAATGGCCACAGTCCGGACTTAAGCGGCCTCTTTGCATGCAGTTACCGCTTGCCATCAGGCTGTTCATGGCTGTAAATCAGGCCTTCGCCATTGTGACATGAAAAAACCTGCCAAAGGCGGGTTCCATAAAAATGGCGGGAATAGCAATTTTGAAACTGAGGATATTGTCATGTTTAGAGGATCGATCACAGCGCTTGTCACTCCATTCGATGGGGCGCGCGTGGATGAAAAATCGTTTCAATCCTTCTGTGACTGGCAAATAAAATCCGGAACAAAGGCACTGGTGCCGGTTGGCACGACGGGTGAATCCCCGACGCTGAGCCATCCCGAGCATGACCGTGTGGTCGAGCTGTGTGTGGAGGTGGCGAAAGGCCGGGTGCCGGTTATGGCGGGCGCTGGCTCGAATAATACACTCGAAGCGATCCGCCTTACCAAGCATGCCAAGAAGGCGGGCGCCGATGCCGTGCTGATTGCGATGCCTTATTATAACAAACCCACGCAGGAAGGCATGTATGCCCATTACAAGGCGATCAACGACGCGGTAGATATACCGATCTATATCTACAACATCCCGGGCCGTTCGGTTGTTGACATGACGCCGGAGACGATGGGCCGTCTTGCCCAGCTCACGAATATTGTTGGCGTCAAGGATGCGACCGGAGATGTTTCCCGTGCGGCGCTGCAGCGCATTCATTGCGGCGAGGATTTCATTCAGCTTTGCGGCGATGACCCAATTGCACTTGGTTATAATGCGCAAGGGGGGCGCGGATGCATTTCCGTGACCTCAAATGTCGCGCCCGCGCTCGTCTCGGAATTGCAGGAGGCGAGCCTTGCGGGGGAAAATGAAAAGGCGATCGCGCTTCAGGATCGCCTGATCCGATTGCACAAGGCGCTGTTTATCGAAGCAAGTCCCGCGCCGACGAAATATGCTCTTTCCCTGCTTGGTAAATGCAAGCCGGATGTGCGCCTGCCGATCATTCCTGTGTTCAAGGAAGAATCCAAGCGCGAGATTGAGGCCGCCATGCGCGATGCGGGCGTTCTGAACTAAAAAGGATAAATTCTAGCTATGGGCCGCACAATCGCGGAAAACCGGAAGGCTCGCTATAACTACTTCATCCATGAGGAGTTTGAAGCGGGCCTTATCCTTCAGGGCACGGAGGTGAAAAGCCTCCGCGCCGGGAAGGCCAACATTCAGGACGCTTATGCGTCTTTTGAAAATGACGGGCTGTATCTGATCAACGCGCATATTGCGGAATATGGGCATGGTAACCGCTTCAACCATGATCCGCTGCGCCCGCGTCAGCTTCTCATGCACAAGCGGGAGATCAGCAAGATTGCCGGGCAGATCCAGAAGGCTGGCAAGACGCTGATCCCGCTGTCGATGTATTTCAACGACCGGGGCATTGTAAAGGTCAAGGTCGGACTGGCCAGCGGCAAGAAGCAGCATGACAAGCGCGCAACCGAGCGGGATCGTGACTGGGGCCGTGAAAAGCAGCGGCTGATGAAAAATTACTCCTGAGGCCCGGCGGTATTTCCGGCACCTTCCGGGATATTCTCCTCAAGATCAGGCCATTGCCTCCCGGCTGAGGGGGGCTGCGAATTCGAGGCCGAGGAAGTTATCCTTCGCCCAGACGACCCGGCTTTTCAGCCCGTCCGAAAAGGCACGAGAGGATTGCAGGACGAGTGACGTTCCCTCCGGCAGCCTTTCCTGGAGCCATATTTTCGCGCCGCTGCGGCTGTAATCGACCAGGCTGACCGTTATTTTGGCCCCATTGGCAATGATGAAGGCGGGCCAGTCAATCTTGTGCCGTGGATAGCGGCGTTTGTCCGGGCTTTCCTGCGGCCTTTCCCGGAAAACAGGGATGTCGCTATCGGGTAAATTGGCAATCTGGCGGGGGCGGTATTTACGGTCGGCTTTACGACGGGCCAGAACAGTTTCGTGCAGCTTTTCCGGCTCCATACCGCCGCCTTCGGATATCTGGCCGGTTTGTCCGAACGGCCGGTTAAAGGGTTTGCGGAAAGGCAGAGGGACGCCGGCAACCTTACGCCGGTTCATGGCGATGCGTCCGCCAATGTCGGGGATGGTCATTTCTTTCAACTTTTGCAGATCAATATGCAACCCCTCATCTTGGGCGCGATCAAGCATCCAGTTGAGCGCGATATCGGACAGGCGGCTGTCCCGCCGCCCACCAACCACATTTTCATGGGATCCGGCGAACCACACCTGTTCCACCTTCCGGGTCTCTTCCGATTGCACGCCAGTCCAGAGGCCGGGTTTGAAGCGGCTGCGACGCTCATCCAGCGCGAGAGCCTGAAAAGCCGTGTCTACATTGCCGTTGACGCGGTGATCGTGATACATCATCCAGCTTTGCGAAATATGGTTGAGGCCCGGCATCGGCAGCCCGTGACTGCCGACCGTATCCCAGCAGCCGAGAAACCGGATCCGCACCTTGTTCATCGGTAGTTCATCCGCGAGCGCGCGGGCGGCGGGCGATTCCATCGCCTCCATCGGGATCTGGCTGTATTCAAAGGCGGCAGGCAGCAGATCGAGCCGTTCCGGCGGCAAAAGGCCCACCTTGTCAATCAGATCGGCAAGGCGGCGGATGTTAAATGCGCCAAGACCGGCGCCCAGCAGATAAATTTCATCGGCCTCACCCGCGCGGTAATTGCGGGACAGAAAGCGGTAGCTGTCAAATATCTCCACTTTCATGCCAAGGCCAAAAGTCCGCTGCATCAGACGCCGGTGAAGCGGGGGCCGGGCCTCGTGATCGTGCAGATAAAGAAGCTGGCTGCTGCCTTCCGCTGTTGTCGGTGCGATGCATTGATAGGCAAGGGTGGCATTCCCCGGAACGCGCCTGTTCCTACTTCTGAACTGGGGCGAGACCCAGCAGCCGTCGCTCAGGACCACAAGTTTTTGTGCCATAACTTCCCCTCTTTATTCAGACAATTATAGCAAACCGGGTACGCAAGATGGCGCTTTTGTTTAAGCCGCTTGAAAAATAGACATGGGACATACTTTCGAAGCGGTGTTCTCTGTCAAAATGCCGTGATGATTGTAGCGGTATTTTGCCGCACCATTCCACGAAAAAATGCAGACTTCCGAGAATCCATATGAACCGCAGGATGTGAATTTGGCGGAAATTTTGATTGCCAGGCAAACAAAACACCCTTATTAAAAGTGCGTTTTATATTCAATACTCTTTTTGAGTGTTTTGTTGAGAGGATGATGATGTCACTGAGATTTGTAAAGTCCGTATTACTTCTAACAATGCTGATAGGGCTCTCGGCCTGTGCTGCCGGTCGAAGTGTTGTTTCGATCCCTCTTCCGAACAGTGAATCAAATCCCGTTAATGGCGTGGACATAAAACTCGTCGCTGTCACGGACAATCGGGTATTTCAGGTTAAACCGGGCGTGCCGGAAGTTCCCTCCCTTTCTGAAGATGAAGAAATAAATTCCGGCATCAAGGCGCGAGCTTACGCAAGAAAAAGAGGTGACTGGGGGCAAGGACTTGGAGATGTAATCTTACCCGAAGGCGAAACAGTTGTGGGCGTGATGACGCAGTATATGCAAAGCGCTTTCCAAAATGCTGGTTACCGGGTGCTTTCGGAAGGAGACGCCGGGTATGATAGCGCAATTCCGGTGACCGTCCGGATTGTCCAGTTCTGGTGTTGGGTGGAATTGACTGTCGGTTTGAGCAATATATCGGAAATAATTATCAGAGCTCCGGATGGGAAACTGGAGGATGTCTTGATTGTACGAAACAAATCTGTCCACAAGGCTTTTTTATCAACAGATGAGGCATGGCAGCAGTGCGCAACTTTGGGAATGCAGGAGATTTCCGCCAAGGTCTCGGCCGAACTCAGGAAATTACAATAGACGGAGGCTCGCCGGGGAAGGGGCCTGACGATCAGGCGATTTCCTCGGCGTCCTCATAGGGATCATATTCCTCGGGGAACTGTTCATAATCGCGGTCATTGCGCTGGCTGACCGCGCGGCCGACACGTTTTTCAAGATCTTTCAATTCAATAAAAAAGTCAGCCTGACGGCGCAACTCGTCAGCGATCATGGGCGGTTGCGATTTTACGGTGCTGACAACGCTCACGCGGACGCCCTGCCGCTGGATCGATTCGACCAGGCGGCGGAAGTCACCATCGCCGGAGAACAGGACCGCATGATCAAGATGCTTTGCCAGCTCCATCATGTCGATGGCAAGCTCGATATCCATATTGCCCTTGTATTTGCGCCGACCGGCGGAATCGGTAAATTCCTTCGTTGGCTTGGTCACCATGGTATAGCCATTGTAATCAAGCCAGTCGACCAGCGGGCGGATGGGGGAATATTCCTGATCTTCGATCAGGGCGGTATAGTAAAAGGCGCGGACGAGCCTGCCCTGGGAAGCGAATTCGCTCAATAATCTTTTGTAGTCGATATCAAACCCGAGCGCGCGGGCGGCTGCATAAAGATTGGAACCGTCAATAAAAAGAGCAATCCGCTCCTCCGGGTAAAAAGGCATTACCAATTTCCGTACGTAATATTATAAATAATTCTTGCTACGGTCGCGAAAGCTCCCTAATCCGTCATCAATAGCAAAATAATTGCCATATCTCTAGACAAGATTTGCAGCCCGATAAGACAATTATGGTAAATAAATGCAGGAAACGGGGCTTTTTCGTGGTTTTTGAGGATAATTTATTGTGATTTTGATCGGTTTAGGGGCAAATTTGCCACATCCCGTTCATGGGGAGCCTGTCGATACGCTTGCGGTGGCGATTGAATGCATATGCGAATTTGCGTCCCTGCGGCGTCAATCCGGCTGGTACCAGACGGCGCCGGTGCCGGTCTCCGATCAGCCCTGGTTTGTGAATGCGGTCATCTGCGTCGAAACAGACCTGTCCGCACCAGCGCTGGAGGCGCGGTTGCATAAGGTGGAACACGCCTTCGGCCGCGTTCGCCGCGAGAAGTGGGAGGCGCGGCTGCTGGATCTTGACCTGCTCGATTTTCATGGCGAGGTGACGGAAAACCGGAATCAGGGCGCGGGACTTGTTCTGCCGCATCCGCAGATCGAATTCCGGGCCTTTGTGCTGGCGCCGATTGCGGAAATCGCACCGGAATGGCGCCATCCGGTCAGTGGCAGGGCCGCAGATGATCTGCTCCAGGGGCAGGCGTCGGCGCAGCCGATCCGCCGTCTTTGAGGCGGGCGCGGCAAGCTCTAGTGCGATAAAGTCACGTTTGGGTGAAAAACTGCCGGTTTTCAACGGCTTTTTCTGTCACTTTGACTTGCTATCCGCTATACAAGCGAATATGTAGTAAGCTGAATTCAGAGACAATTGGAGTTACCTTAATGGCACGCGTCACCGTTGAAGATTGCGTAGAAAGAGTACCGAACCGTTTTGAGGTCGTCTTGCTGGCTGCGCGCCGGTCACGGGAGATCGCGGCCGGTTCCATGCTGACGGTTGATCGGGACAATGACAAAAATCCGGTGGTATCCCTGCGCGAGATTGGCGATGGCACCATCGATATTGACGGGTTGAAGGACAATCTTGTCCATTCCCTGCAACGCCGGGTCGAGGTGGACGAACCGGAAGAAGACAATATGGCAGCCCTGATGAGCGCCAGCAACGAGTGGGCCGGCGTCATTCAGGAAAACCTGACCGAAGAAACATTTTCAGCCGATGATGTCGGTGCAACGGATGGGGAAGCGTCGGCAGCGGATACAGACGTTGATGACCCATTCGACGACAACTGATCGACACAGATACAGCGCCTGGCATTCATACTCTATCTATAGCGGTCAAATGCCGGGCGATGTATGCTCGAAATCCGGCGATCCGGCATTTTTTACGCTGACACGTATAGACAGCTATCAGGGGGGCGGCGCCTGTTTGCGCTGTAACCGCTGATGCTGCGTCAGGTTGAACTTGTTGATCGTGTGCTAAGCTACGATCCGCAGGCCGATGAAGACCTGCTCAACCGCGCCTATATCTTCACAATTAAAGCCCATGGCAGTCAGGTGCGCGCGTCGGGCGATCCCTATTTTTCCCACCCCATAGAAGTTGCGGGCATCCTGACCGAGCTCAAGCTCGATACCGCGACCATTGTCACGGCACTTCTTCATGATACGATTGAAGATACTGTCGCAACCAAAGAACAGGTTGAGGAAATTTTCGGTAGCGAGATAGCGGCTCTTGTGGACGGGGTGACCAAGCTCTCGCAGCTTGAGCTGCAATCCGACAAGACCAAGCAGGCGGAGAATTTTCGTAAACTGCTGCTCGCCATGTCCAACGATATCCGTGTTCTGCTGGTCAAGCTGGCAGACCGGCTGCATAACATGCGCACCCTGCATTTCATCAAGAACCCGGAAAAGCGCAGGCGGATCGCCACNGAGACGATGGAGATTTACGCGCCGCTTGCCGAGCGGATCGGGATGCAGAACTTTCGTGACGATCTGGANGANCTCGCCTTTATCGAGCTNAACAGNGAGGCGCGTAACTCCATCAAGCGACGGCTCGAATTTCTTCGCGAAGAAGGGGAAGATATTGTCGANCGGATTGTNGCGACGCTGAAAAANGATGTNGCNGCCTCCGANATCAAGGCGGATATCTATGGGCGGGAGAANCGNTATTATTCGATCTGGCGNAAGATGGAAAAGAACAATGTTTCTTTCGANCAGCTTGCNGATATCATCGCTTTNCGCATCATTGTCGACACGGTNGAGGATTGCTACCATGTCCTCGGCATCCTGCATGCCAAATATTCCATGGTGCCGGGNCGNTTCAAGGACTATATCTCGATACCGAAGCGNAATAATTACCGGTCGATCCATACNACGATCATCGGGCCGGAGAAGAAGCGCATNGAAGTGCAGATTCGCACGCGCGACATGCACGAAACAAACGAGTATGGCGTTGCCGCNCATTGGCAATANAAGCAAAANCTNGAACAGGTCCGGGAAGGNAANCAGTATCGCTGGTTGCGAGAGCTTCTCGAAATTCTGGAAAACACNGCCGATCCGGACGAGTTTCTGGAACATACNAAACTCAGCATGTTTCAGGATCAGGTGTTCTGCTTTACNCCCAANGGCGATCTGATCTCGTTGCCGCAGGGGAGNAGCCCGGTGGATTTTGCNTATGCGGTTCATACGGATGTNGGCAATACCTGTGTCGGCGCCAAAATCAACGGGCGATTGGTGCCGTTGCGGACGGCGCTTCGCAATGGNGATCAGGTGGAAATCCTGCGCTCCAAGAACCAGACACCATCCCCGACCTGGGACAGCTTCGTNGTCAGCGGCAAGGCGCGGGCGGCCATCCGCCGCTTCACCCGNATCAAGCAACGCGATCANTATATTGAACTGGGNCGCGCGATTGCGGAGAAAGCTTTCCGCATGGAAGGCAAGCAATTTGCNGAAAAGGCCCTGCAAACNGCCGTGGATGTCTGGAATCAGGAAANCATCGACGATATCTATTGCATGCTTGGGGANGGGACACGCACGGGCAGGCAGCTNATTGANGCTATTTTCCCCGGNGAGAAACACAAAGCGGANAANGACAAGGTAATTGNCCTCCGNCGGACCGGCGCAAAGNCNGCTTCCGGTNAGTCGCTTTCNATTCCCATTCGCGGCCTCATTCCGGGAATGGCGGTGCATCTGGCCGGNTGCTGNCATCCNCTGCCNGGAGATCGTATNGTNGGGATTGTCAGCACGGGNCGCGGGGTGACAATCCATACCATTGACTGCCACACNCTCGAACAGTTCGCCGAAGTGCCGGAACGCTGGNTGGATGTCTCCTGGGANGAAGANAATCAGCAGGCAGCNCTTCCCGTTGGNCGAATTTCGATTATTATGGCGAATGANCCGGGCGCGCTTTCGGGTGTGACCTCGACGATTGCCTCNAATAATGGCAATATCAGCAATCTGGTCATCGTNAATCGCAGCCAGGANTTTTTTGAAATGCGTATCGACATCCAGGTAAATGATGTCCGGCATCTNACCAATATCATCGCGGCATTACGGGCGGATCCTGTNATCAGCTCTGTGGAAAGATCGGCCGGTTAGGGNCCGGTGCGGAAAGGATAAAANAAGCAATGAAAGACGACGAAATCCTGGCCCATTTTCGCGAGACCGATGCGTTGCTGGAAGGNCACTTTCTTCTCAGTTCCGGACTGCATTCGGATCGGTATCTGCAAGCGGCAAAAGTGNTNATGTATCCGGACAGGGCGGCGGCGCTNTGCCNGGCNCTGGCNGCCAAGGTGANNGACAAATTCGGCAAGGATGCCNTCGATATTGTTGTCTCTCCGGCTATGGGCGGGGTTATTGTCGGATATGAGATGGCNCGGCAGCTTGGGGTNCCGGGAATNTTTACAGAGCGNGAAAATGGCGCCTTTACCTTCCGACGNGGGTTTTCNNTGACNCCGGGCGCGCGGGTGATCATGTCNGAGGATATNGTCACCACCGGNAAATCGAGCCGTGAATGCATNGAGGCNATCCGCGCCGCCGGCGGNNAGGTGATCGGCGCGACCTGTCTGATTGACCGTTCCAATGGNACGGCCGATGTNGGTGTGCCGCTTGTCTCGCTGTTGAAGATGGANGTCAGGACATTTGCGGCGGATCAGTTGCCGCCCGAACTTGAGGGGACACCCGCCGTGAAGCCGGGCAGTCGAAATCTCAAATGATTGCGGATGTGGAGCGAGCATAGATGTTTCGCCGTCGTAANAAATCATCGCGGCTGCGGCAGCTGGTGGATTTTTTCTGGCCCTCCATTGGTTTTCGNCGGTCCTCAAAATATGTCGGNTACCGNNTGGGNCGTNTNAAAGGCTCACCCTACAGCCTGGCNGCGGGGTTTGCNTGNGGCGCGGCGGTTTCCTTTACGCCTCTACTTGGTCTGCATTTTGTGCTTGCGGGCCTTTTTGCCTGGATCATGCGGGGGAGTATCCTTGCCTCGGCGCTCGGCACTGCAGTCGGCAATCCCTGGACCTTTCCTTTTATCTGGACAATGCTTTACAAGGTCGGGCGCTGGATACTTGGCGTCGATCCGGATCAGCGCGCTTTTCCCGATGCCAGCCTGACAACATTCTTCGATGGTCTCTGGTCCGGCCGCTGGGAAGAGGTATCGCATATCTTTCATGATGTCATTTATCCGATGCTGCTGGCGAGCGTGCCGATCTGCGTCATTGTTTGGCTCCTCTGTTTTTATCCCTTATGGGGCATCATCGGCAGATTCCAGGACAGACGGGCAAAAGCGATTCTGAAGGGGCAGCAGCGGCGTGAAAAGCCAAAGGTGGGTAAAGCTGAAAATCTGGGAGTAACGGAAAAATGAAGCATTTGAGACTGGGCGTGAATATTGATCATGTCGCGACCATTCGCAATGCGCGCGGTGGTGTGCATCCGGATCCTTTGCGCGCGGCGCGTATTGCCGAAGCGGCGGGTGCAGATGGGATCACCGCTCATTTGCGAGAGGATCGACGGCATATCAGTGATGCCGATATTACACGCCTTGCGCGGGAGCTGACCATTCCGCTCAATTTCGAGATGGCGGCGACGGAGGAGATGCTGTCGATCGCACTTGCCCATAAGCCGCATGCAAGCTGCCTTGTCCCGGAAAAACGGGAAGAACGGACAACGGAAGGCGGTCTCGATGTTGCCGGATCACATAATACGTTACGCTATTATGTGGACAGCCTGAAAGGAGCGGGTATTCGCGTCTCCCTGTTCATAGAAGCCGATCCCCGCCAGCTTGAGGCGGCGAAGGCAATCGGTGCCGATATTGTCGAGTTGCATACCGGTGCCTATTGCGATGCGGAAGCGGCGGCAGCGCGTGGTCAGGAGCTGGAGCGGATTCGCAAGGCGGCGGCCTTTGCTGAGGAATTGGGACTGGAATGTCATGCAGGCCATGGCCTTACCTTCGGAACGGTCGGTCCGGTTGCGGCTATCCCGACGATTGTTGAACTCAATATCGGCCATTTTCTGATTGGAGAAGCCATTTTTGCGGGCCTTGATCCCGCCATTCGCAAGATGCGAAACCTGATGGATGATGCCCGTCAGGCTGTCGCCTGAGGGAGCGTTCATGTCTCGTATCATCGGCATAGGCAATGATATCATCGATATCCGGCGGATTGAAAAGACGCTGGACCGGTTTGGTGAACGCTTTATCAAGCGCATCTATACCGAAGTGGAGGTCACCAAATCGGAGCGACGGCTCAACCGTGTTGAATCATACGCGAAGCGCTATGCGGCAAAGGAAGCCTGTTCAAAAGCGCTCGGCACCGGGTTTCGGCGCGGCGTTTTCTGGCGCGATATGGGGGTTATTAACCTGCCGTCCGGCAAACCGACCATGGCGTTGACCGGCGGGGCGCTTGAGCAGCTTGAGAAAATCACGCCGCCGGGAATGCGGGCCGAAATCCATCTCACCATCACGGACGAGCCGCCGCAGGCGCAGGCCATTGTTCTGATAACGGCCATTCCGCTTGACGAATAGAACACGCGGCTTCGAAGAATAAGGCTCGAAATCTGTTGCCTGTAAGGGCCGTTCATGCAATTGAATGTGACATTGTTTGATTATTGATCTGGAAGTTTGTTGATGAAGGAAGAAGCGGTTAAAGCCAAGGGCGGCATCGGTGAAACGATCCGCACGATCATCTATGCAGTGTTGATTGCGGTTGTTATCCGCACATTCGCCTATGAGCCATTCAAGATTCCTTCCGAATCCATGCTGCCGACCCTGATGATCGGTGACTATCTGTTTGTCTCCAAATACTCCTATGGCTATAGCCGTCATTCCTTTCCCTTCAGTATGGCACCGATTTCGGGCCGTGTTTTTGAGGACCTGCCGGAGCGGGGCGATGTCGCCGTGTTCAAAAAACCTATTGGCGAACCCATTGATTATATCAAGCGGATCGTTGGCCTGCCCGGGGATAAACTGCAGATGATCAACGGTGTCCTGCATATCAACGGTGCCGCCATCAAGCGGGAACGGGTTGAGGATTTTGTTGATCGGGATCGTTTTGGCAATGCGCGGCGTATTGCCCGGTATCGTGAGACGCTGCCGAATGGCAAAAGCTATTTTACCCTGGATGAAACGGTTCAGGGCATTATGGACAATACGGATGTCTATACTGTGCCGGATGGGCATCTTTTCGCCATGGGGGACAACCGCGACAATTCGACCGACAGCCGTTTTCTCAGCCATGTTGGATATATTCCGGTTGAAAATCTGGTCGGCCGGGCCGAGATTATCTTCATGTCCCTTGATGGTTCCGCCGCTTGGTATGAAATATGGAAATACCCGGTCGCTATTCGATGGAACCGGATTTTCAACCCCTTAAGCTGATGGCGGGGCCCATGAAAAATCTGGGAGATCTGGCGGCATTGCTGAACCATGATTTCTCGGACCCTGATTTGTTGAAAGCAGCCGTGACCCATTCCTCGCTTGTCAAAGGGAAGGGAAACAAGCCAAGCCGCCCCGATTATGATCGGCTTGAATTTCTGGGAGATCGCGTCCTTGGTCTTGTGATCAGCGAAGAGTTGTTTCGCCGCTTTCCGAATGCGGAATCGGGGCAGCTTTCCCGTCGTTATAATGCGCAAGTGCGCCGTGAAACGCTGGCCGAAATCGGCCTGGAAATGGGATTGCAGGATTATATCCAGATGGCGGGCGATCTCGCGGCATCCGGCGGGCGGGAGAATCCCGCCATTCTAGAAGATGTGATGGAAGCGATTATCGCGGCCCTTTATCTTGATGGCGGGATGCGGGTGGCGCGCAGCTTCATCAAATTGAAATGGTGGCCGCGGTTTGACCGCAAGGATGCCTCGAAAAAAGATGCCAAATCGGCGTTGCAGGAATGGCTGGCCAAGAACGGCCGCGTTCTGCCTGTTTATGCCGTAGTTGAGGAAACCGGCCCCGATCATGACCGGAAATTTAAGGTAATGGTGACAGTTGAGGGATTTTCATCGACAACCGGATCGGGGTCATCAAAACGCTCGGCAGAGCAGAAAGCGGCCGCGAAAATGCTGAAAGAATTACAAGGTGAGTGACGATATTCCGGGCGGAATGCCCATCAAGGGAACTGCGCGCTGCGGTTATGTCGCGCTTGTGGGGGCGCCGAATGCCGGGAAGTCGACGCTGCTCAACCAGCTTGTCGGCGCCAAGATCGCCATTGTCACGCCCAAGGTGCAGACGACGCGGACGCGGGTAACAGCCATTGCCCTTGAAGGGGAAAGCCAGATCATTTTCGTGGATACGCCCGGTATCTTCAAACCGGCCCGGCGGCTGGAACAGGCCATGGTTGATGCCGCCTGGAGCGGAGCGGAGGATGCGGATCGTGTCGCGCTCATCGTTGATGCGGCGAAAGGCATCACGAAGGATGTGGAGCGGATTATCGACAGGCTGGAGAAAAGTGGCCGTCGCGCCCATGTCATTCTTAACAAGGTTGATATCATCAAGAGGGACAAGCTGCTGGCCCTGGCACAGGCCTTCGTCGAGCGGGGCATATTCGATGATATTTTTATGGTTTCTGCCCTCACGGGGGACGGCGTTGCCGATTTGCGGGTGGCCCTCGCAAAGGAAATGCCGGAGGGGGCCTGGCTCTATCCGGAGGATCAGCTTGCGATTGCGCCGATGCGCCAGCTCGCGGCCGAGGTCACCCGCGAAAAGCTGTTTATGCGGCTTAATCAGGAGCTGCCCTATTCATTGACGGTGGAGACGGAAAGCTGGGAAGAGCGAAAGGACGGATC
This sequence comes from Sneathiella sp., assembly GCF_002694385.1. Lineage (GTDB taxonomy): Bacteria > Pseudomonadota > Alphaproteobacteria > Sneathiellales > Sneathiellaceae > Sneathiella. The sequence continues at coordinate 1,990 of NZ_NZMB01000019.1, read as the reverse complement.
CGTCCGGATCCAGCAGGTGATTTTCGTTTCCCGCGCCAATCACAAGCCCATCGTGCTTGGCAAGAATGGCCAGACCATCAAGCAGATTGGCGCGCTCGCCCGGGCGGAACTGGAGGAGATGCTGGAACGCCGGGTGCATCTGTTTTTGTTCGTGAAAGTACGGGAAAAATGGCTCGATGATCCCGAGCGGTACCGGGAAATGGGCCTTGAATTTCCAAAAAATGCCGACTGAAGCCTCTTTTTACGATAGATATTTTTAGCCCTTTAGTGGGCTTGAGCCTCCAAAAACGTCCTGTTTTCGGGGAATTTCTGTCATTTTTCAGCCGATTATCCCCATTTCTAAACAAACATGGTTAAATTTCGCATGGCGCTAATAAAATTTTAACCAAATTTCTCTCATCATGCTTTCATTAGATGTTTTTGTTTTGCTAATCGGTTGAATATGGGGATTTGAACGATGGCTGTTACAAGTGAAAACTACGTTGAGACACAGTTGAAAAATGCCGATGCGGGCGTTGCGGATGACCAGTTTCGCGCGGGTCTGCTATTTTCCACCGGTGAGGGGGTTTCTCAGGATCTGGTGACGGCGCATAAATGGTTCAACCTTGCCGCCATGAACGGGATTGAAGAGGCAAGAGAGATCCGTGCCGAGATTTCCATGGATATGTCGACGCAGGAAATCGCTCGGGCGCAGAAGATGGCCCGCGAATGGATTATGAACCGTCGGCCACTGTCCTGACAAAATCGACAAAAATCGATTTAAAAGCTTGGACAGTCTGTCAAAATCTGCCATATTGCCGCCGCCCGGTGAGCTGGCCGAGTGGCTGAAGGCGCTCCCCTGCTAAGGGAGTATGGGGTCAACGCTCCATCGAGGGTTCGAATCCCTCGCTCACCGCCATCCACCCCCGGCAATTTGTCTCTAATCTTGTCTGGCGACGCAAGGGCCCGTAACAGGGCGCTTATTCGCCGCCAATCCCTTTCTTTGCATCGTCTCCGGACCGTCAGATGTCGGCTCTTCAGGGCTGGATTGCGAGCCAGTCTCCGTCTGTCTGGTGGTAGGGTGAGTTTCACGAGAACAGGATATTAACAGGGAATTTTCGATAAAAATAGCCGTTAACAGGGTAAAATTCTGTCTCGTTCGCATGATGCTATATATTTTATTACATAAAATCAGTGGTTTATATATGGGTTTTGCCACTTTCCTGTTTATCGACGGAACAGGATGATTAATCGCGATAACAGGGCCTGTTATTGCGATTAACAGGGAGTTTTAATCAAATTAACAGGTGAATTAAAAAATTCCCGGTGGGCGCTTTATCTGACTTTAATCCGCGGTATTGATCCCGAACTTGCGGTGTTGATCAGCCCAGAGCAAGGGGATATCGTGCCTAATCAGAAGGGCCAGTGTCAGATGATCCGGCTGGCGCCCTTCGAGGATAGCGCGCTGGATATCCGGGGCCAGAAACGCCAGCCGGACCAGGTTGCGCCGCCAGGGGGAGCTGGGCGCTGCCTGCAGGACCGGTCCTTTCATTGTATCCCGATCAAGCATCGCATAGGCGCTGCGCAAGGCCCGGATCAGGGACGGGTCCGGCTGCGGTGTGTTTCTGTCGCCGGCAAGAATATCGGTCCTGCCGCCCCGCGTCTGCATCCGCCAGGGCAGGGTCAACCGCAACTGGTCCGATTGCGCAAGGTCGGGCATAGTCTGTTCCCCGGTATGAAGGTTTGCCCTGATTTTGCCAATATGTTTGAGTGGCAGAAACAGATCGACATGCTTTGCATTGATCTCGACGCGACGAACAATCTCGAGCGGATCTTCCGGCAAGTTGGGGAGAAGACGGACCAGTGTCTTGATCAATCGACTTTCAATTGTCGCCGCTGAGATACGTCGCGGCGCGCTGCCCTGTTGGTCCCGCTTTGCGCCGCGCTGCAACGGTGCCGAGACATAATAGCGATACAGCTTGCCGCCGCGCCCATAGGCAAAAGTCGGGGA
>NZ_NZMB01000018.1 GCF_002694385.1 Sneathiella sp. | reverse complement strand
TGGAAATGTATCTCAATGACGTGTTCACCGTGCCGGCCAGCCTTGCGGGCCTGCCCGGCCTGTCGCTGCCGGCGGGGCTGTCCGCTGAGGGGCTGCCGCTNGGCNTGCAAATNCTCGGCCGNCCGTTTGATGAGGAAACCGTGTTTCGTGTCAGCGGCGTNCTGGAAGANGCNGCCGCCTTTACCGCCACACCGTCCGACTGGTGGAGGGGATAANAATGGGTATGATTATNGAGGGCGCCACCGGNGANTGGGAGGTCNTNATCGGCCTTGAGGTNCATGCGCAGGTNACNACAAAATCGAAGCTGTTTTCNGGNTCNGCCGCNNCNTANGGCGCCGCGCCCAACAGCCAGGTNTCCTTCGTCGATGCGGCGATGCCGGGCATGCTGCCCGTGATCAACGNACATGGCGGTGGANCAGGCCGTGCGCACCGGNCTTGGCCTNAANGCNNAGATCAACAAATTCTCGGTCTTTGACCGCAAGAATTATTTCTANGCCGANCTGCCGCAGGGCTATCAGATCAGCCAGTTCCAGCAGCCCNTNGTCGGCNAGGGNNNGATCACCATNGACCTCAANGACGGNGAGAGTCGCGTGAGATNGGNATCACCCGCCTGCATCTGGAGCAGGATGCGGGCAAAAGCCTGCATGACCAGCANCCGAGCCAGACGTTNGTNGATCTCAANCGCTCCGGCGTGCCGCTGATGGAAATTGTCTCNGANCCCGACATGCGCTCNCCGGAGGAGGCGGCCGCCTATGTCAAGAAGCTGCGCAGCATCGTCCGCTATCTNGGNACNTGNGANGGCAATATGGAGGAAGGCTCCATGCGCGCCGATGTNAANGTCTCCGTCCGCCGNCCNGGCGANGNNTANGGCACGCGCTGCGAGATGAAGAATATCAACTCCATCCGCTTCATGCAGCAGGCGATCATNTATGAGGCCAACCGCCAGGTNGATATTCTGGANNCNGGCGGCACGGTCGATCAGGAAACNCGGCTCTATGATCCGGACAAGGGGGAGACNCGCTCCATGCGCTCGAAGGAAGAGGCGCATGACTATCGCTATTTCCCNGATCCGGACCTGTTGCCGCTGGAATTTGACGATGCGTTCATTGAGCGNATCCGGGCNGATCTGCCGGAACTGCCGGATGATAAAAAAGCCCGGTTTATCAATGATCTGGGACTTTCNGCCTATGATGCGGGCATTCTGGTNGGGGAAAAGGAAGTCGCCGATTATTTCGAGGCGGTGGCGGCNGGGCGCGACGCCAAGCTCGCCGCCAACTGGGTGATCGGGGAGCTGTTCGGCCAGCTCAANCGCACGGGCAAGTCGCTNGCCGACANTCCTGTCGATGCGAATGCCCTCGGTGAGTTGATCGACCTGATCAAGGATGGCAAGATCAATAACCGGATTGCAAAAGAAGTCTTTGAGGAGATGTTCGACACCGGTGAGAAGGCTGCCGATATTGTCGATAAAAAAGGCCTCACGCAGGTCTCCGATACCGGCGCGATTGAAGCGGCCATTGACGCCGTGATCGCCGCCAACCCGGACAAGGTTGCCGAATACCGCAGCGGCAAGGACAAGCTGTTCGGCTTCTTCATGGGTCAGGTGATGAAAGCGACGCAAGGCAAGGCCAACCCCGCCGTCGTCACCGAAATCCTCAAACCCAAGCTGGATGGCTGAGGTTTAATATTTTGCGATTAAGAACGCGGTGCGGCAGGGAATGTCGCATCGCGTTTTTTATGCACCGGATCGAAGGGCCATCCGCGTCTTACACATAGGACTGGACGGCCCAGATCAGCATCAGGGCGGGGAAGGTGAAGATATAGGCGGCCTCGCGGAGTTTGCTGCGTAGCGGCTGGCGGGATTTGGTCTGGCGTTCCGGCATCTTGATCTCCTGCAGAGTGGCGGGGCGGGGTTATCTCGCGCCTCTGATGCCGGTTTCTCGCATAGGCAGCATTGATCCGAATCAATACTTGCATATATCATCTTTTTGTTGTATAATGATTGGCAGTGGTCAGAGCAAAACGATCTCCAACCGGTAGGGGGCGTGGTCGGTGATCTGGATGACCTCCATATCATGATAGGTCGGGGTGGATTTGCGATAGGCAAGGCCCCATGCCGTCACGTCGATGCGGCAGATCAACCCATCATATTTCAAGGCAATCTGATAACCCGATGCGGGCCCGGTGCAGCGGCAGCGGTGATATTTGAACGGCGGCAGGATGGCGGGCGGCGGCGTGATCCATTCAAGGCCATCGGTTTCCAGCGCCTGATAGCGCAGGTCTTTTTTTTCGATTGTGCTGATCAGCGCGATGTGGGTTTCGAGGGGCATCCGTCTGTCCTTATGTTTTGACTGACTGACGCCCCTATGGCGGCGGCTGTGAGCGGCGGGGCGGCGATTTTTGTTCGGAATGGTCGGGCGATCTGCTACTCTCCCGCCATGCAATGGATTGACAGCGGCATCCTTCTCAGCCTCCGGAAACATGGGGAAAACAGCGTGATTATTCATGCCTTTACCCGTGATCACGGGCGCGCGGCCGGGCTCATTCGCGGCGGTGTCGGACGGCGGATGCGCGGCATTCTGCAACCGGGGAACGAGCTCCGGCTGACCTGGCGGGCGCGCACGGCGGAGCAGCTTGGCGCCTTCGCGGCGGAAGCCGAAATATCCCGCGCGGGCCTGTTGTTTGACGCGCCGGAAGCGCTCAGCGCGGCCAGTTCGGCGCTTGCCCTGCTGGATATCGCGCTGCCGGAACAGGAAGTCCATCGCCCGCTTTATGAGGCGACGCGGCTGCTGCTGGATGCGCTGGCGGAGGATCCGGATGTCTGGCCGCTGCTGGTCGCCCGCTGGGAGCTTGGGTTGCTGCAGGAAATCGGTTATGGCCTTGATCTCAGCCAATGCGCGGCGAGCGGGGCGACGACGGATCTCGCCTATGTCTCGCCGAAATCGGGACGGGCGGTGAGCCGCACGGCGGGGGCGCCTTATCATGATCGGCTGTTGCCGTTGCCGTCCTTCCTGATGGCAACGCGAGCGGACACGGAGGCGGCAGAGGTGACGGGGGCGGAGATTCTGGGCGGGCTGGCGCTCACCGGATATTTCCTGGGCAAATTCATGGCGGAGCATCACCCGAAGGCGCATCTGGCGGCGCGCGGGCGCATGATGGCGGTGCTGTCACGGAAATACGCCGCGACGGAGGCGACCTCCGGGACGGATTGAGACGATATGAGAGACGTTTAACGGCGCGCCGGAGACGGAGGACGGCGGCATGAAGACGCGGGCACAGGACAGAGAAGGAGAGAACACGACACAGGCTGAAGAATTGACGAGGCGCAGTGGCAAGCTGCGCAAGGATTAAAACGCCGAACAACGGGCCGATGCGCGACGGAACCGGGGTGATCGGCAGATGACATGGACGGCGGTATCAACGGGCGGCGAGAGTGGCAACGCATGATGTGATGGGGCGGATGATTTTTCCCCTCCCCAAAGGCGAATGTGATGGTATATAGGGGGCATGAGTGAGCATTCCCCCGTAACCCCCGGCGAGATCGTTCCCACCTCGCTGAAGGACGCCATCAGCGAGCGTTATCTCGCCTATGCGATGTCCACCATCATGGCCCGGTCGCTTCCCGATGTGCGCGACGGTCTGAAGCCGGTGCACCGGCGCCTTCTTTACGCCATGCGGCTGCTGAAACTGGATCCCAACTCCGGCTTCAAGAAATGCGCCCGTGTGGTCGGTGACGTAATCGGTAAATATCATCCCCATGGCGACCAGTCGGTCTATGACGCGCTCGTCCGCCTCGCGCAGGAATTTGCGCAGCGCTACACGCTGGTGGAGGGGCAGGGCAATTTCGGCAATATCGACGGCGATAACGCCGCCGCCATGCGATATACGGAGGCGCGCCTCACGGTGATCGCCGAGATGCTGCTCCGCGATATTGATCAGGATACGGTCGATTTCCGCCCGACCTATGACGGGGAGGATAAGGAACCGGTCGTGCTGCCATCGGCGTTTCCGAACCTGCTGGCCAATGGCTCCGCCGGGATTGCCGTGGGCATGGCGACCTCCATCCCGCCGCATAACGCGATCGAGCTTGCGAACGCGCTGCTGCATCTGCTGAAATTCCCGAATGCGGGCATCGACAAGCTGGTCGAGTTTATTCCGGGGCCGGATTTTCCGACCGGCGGCGAGTTGGTGGAGAAGCCGGAGAATATCCGTGAGGCGTATCTCACCGGGCGCGGCAGTTTCCGCCTTCGCGCCCGTTGGGAAGTGGAGGATCTGGGCCGCGGCACCTATCAGATTGTCGTCACGGAAATTCCCTATCAGGTGCAGAAAAGCAAGCTGATCGAGCGCATCGCCGAGCTGATCCAGACGCGCAAGCTGCCCTTCCTCGCCGATGTGCGCGACGAATCGGCGGAGGATATCCGCCTCGTCCTGGAACCGCGCAGCAAGAATGTCGAAGCGGAAATGCTGATGCAGGGGCTGTTCCGCCTCAGCGATCTGGAAAGCCGTTTCTCGCTCAATATGAATGTGCTGGACGCCAGCCAGACGCCGCGGGTGATGAGCCTGCGCGATGTGCTGCTCGCCTTCCTCGATCATCGTTTCGAGGTGCTGGTCCGTCGCTCGCAACATCGTCTCGGCAAGATCGAGGCGCGGCTCGAAGTGCTGGACGGCTATCTCATCGTCTATCTCAATCTGGACGAGGTGATCCGCATCATCCGCGAGGAGGATCACCCGCGCCAGCAGCTGATGGACACCTTCCATCTGACCGAGAATCAGGCCGAGGCGATCCTCAATATGCGCCTGCGCTCCCTGCGCCGGCTGGAGGAAATGGAACTCCGGAACGAGCATGACCGCCTGAGCGCGGAGAAGGCGGAGCTGGAAGCCCTGCTGGGGAGCGAGGACCTGCGCCGCGAGGCCATTGCGGGCGAAATCCGCGAGATGAAAAAGACCCTCACTGCCCTGCCGGAGATTGCCAATCGCCGGACCCGCATCGGCGAGGCGCAGGAGCTTCCCGATATCCCGCTGGAAGCGATGATCGAGAAGGAGCCGATCACCGTGATCTGTTCCGAAAAGGGCTGGATTCGGGNCCTCAAGGGCCATGTGGAGGAGAACGGATCGGAAAAATACAAGGACGGCGACCGCGGCCGCTTCTGGATTGCGGCGGAGACGACGGACAAGCTGGTGCTGTTTGCGACCAACGGGCGGTTCTACACCATCGGCTGCGACAAGCTGCCGCGCGGGCGCGGGCAGGGGGAGCCGGTCCGCCTGATGATCGATCTCGGTAATGATCAGGATATCGTCGCGCTGTTCGTGCACCGACCGGACCGCAAGCTGCTGATCGCGTCCAGCGACGGGCGCGGCTTTATCACCGATGAGAACAGCGTCATCGCCCAGACCCGCAACGGCAAGCAGGTGCTCAATGTCTCCGGTGATCATGAGGCCGCCTTCTGTATCGAGGCGGAGGGTGACAGCGTGGCGGTGATCGGCGATAACCGCCGTCTCAACTGCTTCGCGCTGGAGGAAATCGGCGAAATGGCGCGCGGGCGCGGCGTCACCCTGCAACGCTACAAGGATGGCGGCCTGGCCGATATCAAAACATTTAACCGCGAGGACGGGCTGAGTTGGAAATCGGGCGAACGCACCCGCACGGAAACCGACCTTACCGGCTGGTACACCAAACGGGGCAATGCCGGTCGGCTGCCGCCGCGCGGCTTTAATAAAAATAATAAATTCAGTTGAAGGGAGGAGGATTATGACATCTGTAAGGGGGGTTTATGACCACAGTATACAAAGCATTCTGCCAGACAGCGGATAAATTTCCAGACAACGCCTTTCTTTGCGCCCCGGCCTATGCGAAGCGGAGCTATCATCCCGATGGCATCGAATTCACTTATGCGGAGGCCGCCACTGAGATTGAGCGCATAAAAGCAATTTATGAAGCCTCCGGCTTCGGGCATGGCCACCGCATCGGCTTCCTTCTTGAAAACCGGCCGGAATATTTCTTTCACATGCTGGCGGCGAATGCCCTCGGCGTTTCCGTGGTGCCGATCAATCCCGACTATCTGCATGATGAAATGCTCTATCAGATGGACCATTCGGAGGCCGATCTGGTGGTGACGATCCGCGAACGCGCGGGCGATATGAAGGCGGTGGCGGCAGAATGCCAAAAGCCCCTGCCGGTGCGGATTTATGAGGAGTTCGGGGACCGCCTGCCGGATCCGGGACCGGCGCCGATGCCCGGCGCACCGGATCTGATGAGCGAGGTCAGCCTGCTTTATACCTCCGGCACGACCGGACGGCCCAAGGCCTGCATCCTCACCAATGACTATTATCTGACGGCCGGGCAGGCCTATATCGACTATGGCGGCGCGCTCGCCATTCACGAGGGGCGGGACCGCCTCTATAATCCGCTGCCGCTGTTTCACATGAATGCGGCGACGGNGTCCTTCATCTGCATGATGCTGTCGGGCGGCTGCCAGATTATCCCCGATCGCTTTCACCCGACGACCTGGTGGCAGGAAGTGGTGGAAACCCACGCGACCATCATACATTATCTTGGCGTTGTCCCGCCGATGCTGCTGAACCAGCCGAAAAATGAGTTTGAAAAGGCGCATTCGGTGCGCTTCGGCCTGGGCGCCGGGGTGGAGCCGGAGCTGCATGGCGTGTTCGAGGAACGCTACGGCTTTCCGCTGGTCGAGGTCTGGGGCATGTCGGAAACCGGCCGCCTGATCTGCAATAACTTCGAGCCGCGCCAGATCCATACCCGCGCCTTCGGCCGCCCGGCCAGCGATCTTGAAGTGCGTGTCGTCGATGAGCAGGACCGGGATGTCCCCGCCAATGCGGAGGGGGAAATGCTGATCCGCTGCATCGGCGATGATCCGCGCCGCGGTTTCTTCGCGGGTTACTTCAAGAATGAGGCGGCAACGGCGGAGGCCTGGAAAGGCGGCTGGTTCCATACCGGCGACACGGTGCGACAGGACGAGAGCGGCATGCTTTATTTCGTGGATCGCAAGAAAAACATCATCCGCCGGTCCGGTGAGAATATCGCCGCGGCCGAGGTGGAGGCCGTGTTGCAGGCCCATGATGATGTGGCGAAAATCGCGGTCATCGCCGTCCCGGATGAGCTGCGCGAAGAAGAGGTGATGGCCTGCATCGTCCTGATGGACGGGGCGGCGGCGTCAAAGGCGACGGCGGAAAAGCTGTTCGCCCATGCGCAAGAACGGCTCGCCTATTTCAAGACGCCGGGCTGGATCATTTTTCTGGACGATCTGCCGACGACCGGCACGCAGAAAATCCAGAAGACACGGATTTTCGGGGCCGATGTCGATCCGCGGGAACAGCCGGGCGCGCATGACTTCCGGAGCCTCAAGAAAAAATCAAAATAACACAAGCGGTTGCCGACTTTCCATCTTGAATACCAAACAGTTGTTTGGTAGGGTCGCCGACAGTGTTTATAAGCCCCTCCGGGCAGTATATGAAAGGAACCAATAATGGCCTCTAACAGGACTTCTTCCACACTGGTTGGCGCTTTGTGGTCCGTGGACGCGGAAACGTCCCGGCTGGAAAAAGCGTTCCGCGCAACCGTTCTCGCCCTTGTCGGCACCTTCCTTCTGGCGGTCTCCGCGCAGCTTGCCGTTCCCATGTGGCCGGTGCCGATGACCATGCAGACCTTCGCCGTCACGGTGATCGGCGCGGCCTATGGCTGGCGTCTCGGCGGTGCGACTGTCGCGCTCTATCTGGCGCAGGGCGCCATGGGCCTGCCGGTTTTCTCCGGCGGGGTTGCGACTGCCGCCCTCGTCGGTCCGACGGCCGGTTACATCTATGGCTTCGTTGCCGCGGCCGTCCTGGTTGGTTTCATGGTTGAAAAGGGCTGGGGCAAGACGATCCTGAAAAGCACCGTGGCCATGACGCTCGGCACCGCCGTGATGTTCGCAGGCGGGATCTCCTGGCTCTCCACCCTGATCGGGTTTGAGGCCGCTCTCGTTTCCGGTTTCTATCCCTTCATCGCCGGTGGCATCGTCAAGATCGCGCTCGCCGTTGCGGTTCTGCCGATGGCCTGGAAACTGGTTGAAAAGTTCCGCGGCTGACCTCGCGCGCAACTGAAATACCGGGGCGGGGGAGATATTCCTCCGCCCTTTTTTTATGGCTATCCGCCCGCGTTCAGCACGCCCGGCAGCCAGGTGGCGAGCGCCGGGAAGAGGGCGAGGATCAGCAGCATCAGCAGTTGCAGGGCGACAAAGGGCATGATCCCGCGATAGAGGATGGCCGACGTGATTCCGGCGGGGGCGACGCCCTTCAGATAGAACAGCGCGAAGCCGAAGGGCGGCGTTAAGAACGACGTCTGCAAATTCATCGCGATCATGATGCCGAGCCAGACCGGATGGATATCCATCAGCAGCAGCACCGGCGCGACGACGGGCACGACGACAAAGCAAATCTCCACGAAATCGAGGAAGAAGCCGAGCAGGAAAATCACCGCCATCACCACCAGCAGGGCGCCGATATGCCCGCCCGGCAGGTCGCTGAGAAAGCGATAGACCAGCTCATCACCGCCGAGGCCACGAAAGGCGAGGCTGAAGATGGTCGCGCCGATCAGGATGACGAACACCATCGCCGTCATCTCCATCGTCGAGACGCAGACGGCCCGCAAAATGCCGCTCCGGCCGAGGCGGTAAAGCGCGAGCGCGAGCCCGGTGATCGTTACGGCCAGCAGGACGAAGGAGAGCAGCGCGGCAGGGCCTGTCTCGCCGCTCGCCACGCTTCTAAGATCAGTAAAACGGGCGAGCAGGAGGAGCAGGAGGAGCGCCGCCACGGCGATGGGCAGCAGCGCGCCAAACCGGCCCTTTTCGCGCAGGGCGGCGAGCATCAACGCGCCCGCAGCCCCGACAGCGGCGGCCTCCCCCGGTGTTGCGATGCCCGTCAGGATGGAGCCGAGCACGGCGATGATCAGCGCGACCGGCGGCAGCAGCGCCCGCAGCAGGCCGGGCGGCATCGTCTGGTCTCCCTGTCCCATGCTCTCGCGGCGGATGGGCGGCGCGCGTTCGGGATGCCGCCAGGCAATGTAAATCTGATACAGGATATAGAGCCCGACCAGCAGCAGCCCCGGCAGCAGCGCGCCTGCGAAAAAATCCCCGACGGAGACGGGATCGGGCGCCCAGTTGCCCTTCTGCGACTGCGCGCTGATATGGGCGTTGGAAATCTGCTCGGCAAGGATGATCAGCACGATGGACGGCGGAATGATCTGGCCGAGGGTGCCGGAGGCGCAGATCGCCCCGCTCGCCAGCCGCGGATCATAGCCGGATTTCAGCATCACCGGCAGCGCCATGAGCCCCATGGTGACCACCGCCGCGCCGACCACCCCGGTCGAGGCGGCGAGCAGTGCGCCAACAAGAAAGACGGAAATGCCGAGCCCGCCATGCAGACGCCCGAACAGGCTGCCCATGGCCTCCAGCAATTCCTCCGCCACGCGGGATTTTTCCAGCATCAGCCCCATGAAAATGAACAGCGGCACGGCGACCATGGTCTCATTCCACATGGCGGTGCCGAAAATGCGCGACGGCACGGCGCCGAGCAGGGAGGGATCGAAGACGCCGAAAAACCAGCCCACCCCCGCCATGAACAGCCCGGCGCCCGCCAGGGTGAAGGCCACCGAATATCCGGCGAGCAGGCTCAGGATGGTGACGAGGAACAGGGCAATCGCCAGCATGTCGGGGAGGGTCATGGCCGCCCCCCCGTGATCAGGCGGTCAAGCGCCCGCAGCGCATTGGCAATGCCTTGCAGGATCATCAGGACCGGAAAGACGAGCAGCAGCGATTTCAGCAGAAACAGGAACGGCAGGCCCGTACTCTCCCGCGAGCCTTCCCAGATGGTCCAGGACCCGGCGACATAGGCCCAGCTCAACAGCAGGATCACGAGGCAGACCGGGATAAGAAGAAACAGAGTGCCGAGCAGATCGACAGCCGCCCGGCCGCGTTCCGTCAGCCGGTCATAGAGAATGTCGATGCGCACATGGCCATCCCGCCGGAGCGTGTCCGCCGCGCCGAGCATGAACAGCGCCGCAAAGCTGTAGATCACGCTTTCCTGCACCGCGATCAACCCGATGCCATAGACATAGCGGGCAATGACCAGCGCGAACTGGGCGAGAACCATGAACAGCGCCAGCCAGTAGACATATCGGCCGGTGCGCGCGCTCAGACGGTCGAGGTGATGGGCAAGGAAGAGGAGTGAGGGCACGGACTTTCTTTCAACAGGACAGCGCCGCGGCCACACGCCAGCCGCAGACGTAACCCGTCGATTTATAGGCGAGATTGCCCCTTTTCGCAATGTATAGGCAGGGCGAAAAAGCCGCTCCTCCGCCTTGAATCGGAAGTCCGCATCCGGCATTTGGAGCGATCAGGCCGCCCGATCCGCCCCTTCCCCCGGCTGCCGCGCAATCTTTTTTCTTCATGAAGGATGTATGAAAATGATATGTTTTCGATCAATAATTGCATCAGTAAAATATTATGTTTCAATGGGTTAGAGGATATATATCAGACTTAAATCTATCCATGATTGTTAACATGCGGAAATATTAATATTCATTTTTCGTCTTGTCATGATTTTCCCATGCTGCACAATGCCCGGGACAGGGAGATCCCGCAACCGTTCCTCAGATATCGTTGCCGGGCCAGACACATAAGAACAACAAGAAACCTGGATCGAAGCTGTTCGGATAAGAACGCGGGAATCCTGTTAAGGTTGCTAATGGAAGGGCGGAAAATCCGTCCGGTTGTTCAGTGGGAGGAACATTTTATGGAACGACGCAAGTTTTTGACGGGCGCTGCGCTCGCCGGAGCAGGGGTTGCAGCCGCACCCTTCGCGGCCCCGGCCATCGCGCAGGAGCGTAAGGAAATCACGGTGGTCTCGACCTGGGTGCGGGATTTCCCCGGCCTCGGGATTAGCGCCCAGCGACTCTGCAAGCGCATTACCGATCTCAGTGAAGGCCGTATCGTGGTGAATTATTTCGCCGCCGGTGAGCGGGTTGGCGCGTTTGACTCATTTGACGAAGTGGCCTCCGGCAACGCCGAAGCCTATATTGGCGCGGATTATTACTGGAAGGGCAAACATCCGGCGCTGGCCTATTTCACCTCCGTTCCCATGGGCATGACGACGCCCGAATGGAACGCCTGGATCAAATATGCGGGCGGTCAGGAGCTGTGGGATGAAGTCTCCGGCGGATTTGGCCTGAAGGCGCTGCCGTGCGGCGCAACGGGCACGCAGATGGGCGGCTGGTTCAACAAGGAAGTGAATTCCGCTGCTGATTTCAAGGGGCTGAAATTCCGTATGCCGGGCCTCGGCGGGGACGTTCTGGCCAAGCTTGGCGCGTCGGTTGTCTCGCTTCCGGGCGGGCAGATTTATGAAAATCTGGTCTCCGGCGCATTGGATGCCACCGAATGGGTGGGGCCGTATAACGACTATTTCCTCAAATTCTATGAAGCGGCGAAATACTACTACTATCCGGGCATGCATGAGCCGGGTGGCGGGCTGTCGTTTGGCATGAACAAATCCTGGTGGGAAAGCCTGTCCGCCTTTGAACAGCAGCTGATTACGGCCTGCTGCTATGAGGAGCTGGCGGCGCAGTTCGAAGAAGCCATGGCGCTGAACGGCATGTATCTGCAAAAGATGGTCAATGAAAACGGGGTGGTGCTGAAAGAATTCAGCGATGATGTCTATGACGCCTTCGCCGAAGCAGCGGTCGCCGTTTTCGAGGAAACCCGGGCCCATAGCGCACTGGCGGCGAAGGTGGATGACGCCTTCCAGAAAAGCCTCAGGGAAATCGGCGGGTATGAGAAGATTGCGGAAGTCGCCTTCTCGAACCAGCGAAACCGGGTTCTGGGAATCTAACCAGCACGCATTGCATAGGGGGGCGGGAGAAAATCCCGCTTCTTACCTCAGTGGGAGGCTCACATGGCCAATGGGAGTGAGGTCTATGCGGCTGGGCGCGGACTGCAATTGTCGGTCCGCGCCGTCGGCTGGTTTATGCTGGCCGCCGTTCCGATCTATTTTTTGAATAACTATCTGACCTTTGTCATGGGCTGGCCGGGGGTTGCGCCGGTCTTCGCCGGGATGTCGGAGGGTGCGGCGGACATGCGCGCCTGGGGACAGCTCGGCCTGTATCTGGCCGGGGGCCTTCTGGTCCTGTTATATGTGGCAAAGACGGCGGCGGCGCATCTACGGGATGACGCGGCGCGTATTTCCGCCTTCAATGCCTATCTCGTCCGCGCCGCCTTCTGGGCGGTGTTTCTGATTGGTATCATCGACACGTCGATTTCCTTTCTCCGGATCGAGGGGATTCTCCCCTATCTTGTGGGCGCCGGGCTCAGCGATGAGCTGGGCCGCGTGCATTTCCGCGGGCCCTATGTGCATATTCCGCTGATGTTCGTGGCGCTGATCATCGCCATAAAATCGAAAACCCTCGGGGTGCACTGGCTGGCCCTGCTGGTGGTGCTGGCCGAGTTGCTGATCGTCATCACACGCTTCATCTTTTCCTATGAACAGGCGTTTATGGGCGATCTGGTGCGCTTCTGGTATGCGGCGCTGTTCCTGTTCGCCAGCGCCTATACGCTGGTGGAGGAGGGGCATGTGCGCGTCGATGTGTTTTATGCCGGTTTCACCAATAAAACCAAGGGCTTTGTCAATGCCGTGGGGTCCCTGTTTATGGGCATCACCTTTTGCTGGACGATCATCTTCGTCGGGCTGGGCACGCCGACCTCCATCGTCTACAGCCCGGTTGCCAATTTTGAAATATCGCAGTCCGGCTTCGGCATGCAGGTCAAATATCTGATGGCGGCATTCCTGGTGGTTTTCGCCATCACCATGTTGATCCAGTTCGTCAGCTATCTGATGGAAGCGGTGGCCGATTATCTGGATCAGCCAGGTCACAAAGAACACGAAGCTTCACCTTCGGCAGGGTAACCGGTTATTATGGAACTTTTATTTCTCGCGCTTCTTATCTTGTTGATGGCTCTGGCTCTGGGGTCGGGTTTTCCGGTCGCCTTCGCGTTGCCGGGCTCGGCCATTGTATCGGTTGTGATTGCGGCGGCGGCCGGCTATTTCATCGACGGAAACCCCGATGCCTATTTTGCCCATGGCAGCCCCTGGCAGTGGCTGAGCGCCGGGGTGACGAACCTCCGCGGCGTCTATTGGGAGGTGGAACGCGATACGCTGATCGCCATCCCGCTGTTCATCTTCATGGGCATCATGCTGCAACGCTCGAAAATCGCCGAGGATCTGCTGGTCACCATGGCGCAGCTGTTCGGCCCGGTGCCGGGCGGCCTTGGCATTTCCGTCGTGTTTGTCGGCGCGCTGCTGGCGGCGACGACGGGGATTGTCGGGGCGACCGTGGTCGCCATGGGACTGATTTCCCTGCCGGCGATGCTGCGCAACAACTATTCGAAACAGCTCGCGACGGGGACGATTGCGGCCTCCGGCACCCTCGGCCAGATNATTCCGCCGTCCATCGTGCTGATCATCCTCGCCGATCAGCTTTCCAGCGCGGTNGATCAGGCCAGCACGGCGCGCAAGGCCCTGTANAAANCGGCNACNGGNGANATTNCNATGCCGTCGTCCTTCGATGTGGTGTCAACCAGCGCGGGCGANATGTTTCTGGGCGCGCTGGTNCCGGGNCTGGTGCTGGTCGGNCTNTATATGCTTTNTATNCTCGTCTATGCGCTGATCCGGCCGAAAGTGGCNCCGGCGGTGCATGGCGGCACGTTCGACCGCGCNTTCTTTGGCCGCCTNGCGCTCGCGCTGGTGCCGCCGCTGGCCCTGATCTTTATCGTGCTGGGGTCCATCCTCGGCGGGGTGGCGACGGTCAACCAGGCNGGGGCCATCGGCGCCGTCGGNGCGCTTCTGATGGCCAGNTACCGGCTGAAANCGGGTCATAAANCGGCNTATATTCCGGTGCTTCTCGCGCTNGTCAGCCTCGTGNTTATCNTNNTNGTGATGTATTTTTTCGANATCAATGTGAAGGCGGCGGGCAGCGGGGATGANNTCATCGGCATTACGCTNGGCGTGATTGCCAGCGCGGGGCTGATGATCGCCATCGGCTGGGCCTGCTGGCGCGCCTACCGGATNGGCAANACGCTGCAGGAGGTGATGATCGAGACGGCCAAGACCACCTCGCTNGTNTTNATCATCCTGCTGGGCGCGGCGATGCTGACGGCGGCCTTTCGCGCCTTNGGCGGCGAGGATCTGGTGCGTGATTTTCTGGGCGGNCTGCCNGGCGGCTTCTGGATNAAATTCGTCATNGTNATGGCGGTCATCTTCATCCTCGGCTTTTTCCTCGATTTCATTGAAATTGCCGTGGTCGTCGTNCCGATTGTNGCGCCGATCCTGCTGGCNGATCCNTCCGCCAATGTGACGGCGGTCTGGCTNGGCGTCATGATCGGGNTGAATATCCAGACGTCTTTCCTAACNCCGCCNTTNGGTTTCGCGCTTTTCTATCTGCGCGGNGTNGCNCCGGCGATTGTCAAGACGCTGGATATCTATAAGGGTGTCATNCCCTTTATTTCCTTGCAGATTNTGGCGCTGATGATTGTCGGTTTCTATCCGCAGCTCGTGAATTACCTGCCGAANCGCTCGTCCCTGCTGTCCGAGACNGCGCCGCCGCCGCGCAATCCGCGGCTTGATTACTGCGTTGACCAGTATATCCATNNCCGCTTCGTGAGNGAGGGGGCGTTGCTGAACAGCGTCNTTGCCGAGGCGCGGCAGCTTAANCTCGATTATNTGCCGCCGCGCCTCAAATCNGGGCTNGAGGACGGNTTTGAGGCGGCGGTGGCCGCGCCGGATCTGATGAGCCGGGCCTGGGCGGCGGAGGCGGTGATCAATGAGAAAATCGGCGCNTATCGNCCGGTGCAGANGCAGGTGCGCCGNCTTGAAGCGGAGATCNCNGCCNTTGATCTGGATATCCGCCAGCTCAAGACGGCGATCAGCCGCCTNCGCTCCGCCGANGACGCCGCNGCGCGGGAGCGGTTGCAGGCGCGGGTTGAGGCCGATGAAGCGGCGCGCGCCGANNTGGNCGNTAAAATTCCGGCGGACTGGAAGGCGGTGCANNCCGANTTCAGNAAATACCTGAAGGAGGAAAGCGCCCTGCGCANCCAGTTCCGCAGAGCCGCTGGCGATGGGTACAAGCCGGNCGCCGAACTGGTCGCGATTTTGCNGGCAAATNCCGATTATCAGGAGGCGGGGGCAGAGCTGAAGCGGATCGCCGACGCGTTNCCGACGGGCGANGTCGCCGCNCTGATCGCGGAGATTGAGGCGCTGTCCGGCCGTTTCAACGANATTCCGGGCGGATCGGATATCGCNTCNGGCCTNTCCNGNGTGCGGCGCAGCCTGCGGCAGGAGACGCCGGATATGGAGAAAGCGGTCGCGGANATGGCGGAGACCGTCNATGATTACNCTGCCGCCCTGGACTGGCGCAACCGGGCGGAGNCCAATCTGCTGCCGACGCTTGCCCGCTATGAAGAGGTTACCCGNGATACGCTTGGCCTGCGNGANCAGCGGCAGATGAATGAGGAACAGGCGCTCGATGTGGCCGCCTGNCAGGCGNCGCATCGCAATGTGTCGCATTACTTCTGATCAGGGNNTTTACTTGGCCGGTCTGTTAGTCAACTGGCAGGGNGGCGGGCAGCAATGTCCGCCGCCTTTTTTTCCAAATTCTGATNGNNNGNTCNCGNTTATCGGAGGCAGCGCGAGAGGCNNCAGNNNNATANAGAGTGAAGANGAGAGGAGCNGCTAATCGCGAAGCAGCAGCCAGCCGGTGCGCGTCAGAATTTCAGCCGGAGAATAGCGCTTTTTATANGCCATCTTNCGGCTCTCCTCAATCCAGTAGCCGAGATANACGTGNGCAAGGCCGCGCCGCTGCGCTTCCAGAATATGCCACAGGATGAGAAAGCTGCCCGGGCTGCGGTCCGCATCATCGGGATCGAAGAAGCTGTAGACGAGAGAGAAGCCATCTTCCATCACATCAATCAGGCACACGGCGAACAGGCTGCCGTCGGCTTTTCGGAATTCCGCCAGATTGGAGCGGACGGGGCTTTCCTCGACCATGGCGCGATAATCGCCGAAATCCATATCCACCATGCCGCCGTCGGAATGGCGGGACAGCAGATAGCGGTGAAACAGCTCATAATGTTCCGCTGTCGCCCGCGAGGGAAGGATGCGCCCGCTGATATCCGCATTTGTGCGAAGCACCCGGCGGAAGGACTTGCCGGGGCGAAATTCCCCTGCCCGCACACGGATGGGGATGCAGGCGCTGCATCCGTCACAGGCCGGACGATAGGCCAGGTCCTGGCTGCGGCGAAAACCGGCGAGGCTGAGGGTGTTATGCAGCCTGTCCGGATCTTCACCGGCGAGCAGCGTTACCACCTTGCGCTCCAGCCTGTTTTCAAGATAGGGGCAGGGCGCAGGCGGCGTTGAGAAGAAGAAGCGTGAGGGGATTTCCACTCGTTTCACCTGGCCGTTAATCCTGTTTGCTTTGCATTCCTTAAAGGTAACGCTAAACGCGGGTTTCGCAAATAGGGGGCGAAAATAATTTTCGCCAAGCTATCCCAAATCGAAATAAATCGGCGCCAAAAAGGAAAACAGCAACCACAACAGCAGGACAAGAGGGGTGCCCGCCTTCAGAAAATCCGTGAATTTATAATGTCCGGGCCCCATGACGAGAAGATTCGTCTGATAGCCGATGGGCGTGGCGAAGGAACAGTTGGCCGCGAAAATCACCGTATAGACAAAGATCATCGGGTCAATACCCAGCTCGCGAGCGATGCCGATGCCAATCGGGGTGAACAGGACCGCAGTCGCATTGTTACTGAGGATATTGGTGAAAATCGCGACCAGCAGGAAAAAGGCGGAGAGGATGACGGCGTTTGGCGCGCCTTCCATCAGGGCGAGCGTCCCTTGCGCCAGATAGGCGGCGCCGCCTGTCGCCTGCAACGCGGCGCCGAGCCCCAGGGACGCGCCGATCAGATAGATAATCTTCCGGTCAATGGCCCGCCCGGCCTGAAAAACATTGAGGCAGCCGCTCAGCACCATGGCGGCCGCGCCGCAGATGGCGGCAATCAGGATGGGCAGCAGATTGGTGGCGGCGAGCAGGACAACGGCGCCAAAGATGATGCGGGCACGCCAGGCAAGGCTGGTCGCCGGCAACTCGCGGGCCGACCATTCCAGCAGCAGGACGTCCGGATTGCTGCGCAGCCGCATGATATCGGGCCGCTTGCCAAGCAGCAGCAGCACGTCACCCGCTTCGAGGCGGATATCCGTCATGCGGCTGGTGCGGATCATGCGCGAGCGGCGCTGAATGCCGACAACGACGCAGCGCGTGCGGTAATGGAAGCTGATCTGGTAAAGCGCGCGGCCGATCATGCGCGAGGCGGGGGCGACGACCGCCTCGGCCAGCATCTGGTCCTGCGTCGATGTCAATTCCGCCCCCGCCTCCGCATCGGCGCCTTCGGTCTCCAGAAATCCCTGCAAAATCTGCGGGTTGTCGGCGACCGCCTCGGCGATGGATTTGCGCGTTCCGGCGAACACCACCTCATCGGCGGGACGCAGGGTGATGTTATCGAAGGGCGGCAGCAGGATATGCTCGCCGCGCTGGATAAAGCGGATGGTGATGTTGCGCAGGCTCGGGAACTGTCCGGCAACGGCCGCCTCGCCAACCAGCGGGCTGTCGGCGGCGACTTCCATCTGGACAATGAACTGCTTGCCCGACACATCCATCACCGAGCCTTTCAGGGAGGCGCGGTCGGGCAGGATGCGGGGGATCACCAATATGGCGAAGATCAGTCCGGCAAGGGCGAGGACGCTGCCGGGCAAGGTGAAGTCGAAGAAGGAAAGCGGCGCTTCGCCCGCCTGCACGGCGGCGCCGGAAACCAGCAGGTTGGTGGAGGAGCCGATCAGCGTCGTCATCCCGCCGAGAATGGAGACATAGCTGAGCGGGATCATCAGGCTGGACGCGGAGCGATGCAGCCGTTCGGCCAGCGCGGTCATCAGCGGGATGAAAATGACGACAACCGGCGTGTTGTTGAGAAAGGCGCTGATCACCATGACCGTTGCCAGAACAACGACGATGGCCAGCATCGGATGATGACGGCGCAGCGTCACCAGCAGGCGGATCGGCTGTTCCAGTGCGCCGGTGCGCACAATCCCCTGTCCGACCACCAGCAGGGCGAGAACGGTGATCAGCGCCGGATCGGCAATTCCGGCAAGGATTTTCGAGACAGGCAGCAGATTCTCGCCAGACGGCCCCTCGACCGGGAAGAGAAAGAAAAACAGCAGCAAGGCCGCAAGGATCAGAGTGGAAGAGATTTCGAGTTCGATCCGCTCATTCGCAAACAGCAGGATTGCCGCTATGATCAGGGCGAACACGGTCCAGATATGAAAAAGGGAGCCGGCAACTTCCATTGGTAACAAAAAAATCCTTGCTGTTTTAACCACTCGGAGTAAAAGCGTCGCGAGCGGCACTATACTGACTTCTCTATCATGAGCAAAGTCTGCGATCTTGCAAGCCCGATATTATTGCCCGATAGCCATAAACCATTGAAGAAAAACAGGATGCACAGTTCCTATTATGACGCCTCGGCCCGTGCCCGTGATGCATTTCCGCGCCTTGAGGGGGATATCCGGACCGATGTCTGCATTATCGGCGGCGGCTATACGGGGCTTTCGGCGGCGCTGGATCTGCGGGCGGCGGGCTTTTCCGTCACCCTGCTGGAGGCCGCGCGGATCGGCCACGGCGCCTCGGGCCGTAATGGCGGACAGATTGCGACCGGATACACCCCCGGTATGATCGAGACGGAGCGTCTGGTCGGGCGCGAGGAGGGCCGCCGCCTGTGGCAGTTCTCTATCGAGGCGAGCAATCTGCTGAAAGAACGAATCCAGGATTACGCGATTGACTGCGATTTGCGCCCCGGAGAGTTCTATGCCGCCATCAAACCGCGCCATCGCGACTGGCTGTTGCAGGAGCAGGCGCATTGCGAGCGCGTTTATGGCTATGAGCAGTATCGCTGGCTGGATACCGCCGCGTTTCGCGGGCAGGTGGCTTCCGAGCGGTTTTGCGGCGCGCTCTATGATGCGGCGGGCGGGCACCTGCATCCGCTTAACTATCTGCTGGGCCTTGGCCGCGCGGCGGCTTTGGCGGGGGTTGATATCTATGAGGGGTCAGAGGCGAAGGGTGTGGCGGAGGGGAGCACCCCCGTCGTGACCACTGCGGCGGGCCGCGTGACGGCGGATTTTGTGATCCTGGCGGGGAATGCCTATCTTGGCGATCTCAAGCCGCAGCTTGCCGCCCGCTTCATCCCCGTCGATGCCTATATCATCGCGACCGAACCACTCGGCGAAGCGCGCGCGCAGGCCTTGATGAAGACGGCGGCCTGCGTCTCCGACATGAATTATAATCTCGATTATTTCCGGATGTCCGCGGATAACCGGTTGCTCTATGGCGGGCGGGACAAGCTGATCGGTCGCGCCGCGCCGGAAGAGGCATTGCGCGGCAATATGCTGGCGACCTTTCCCGAACTGGCCGATGTGGCCGTTGATTATGTCTGGGGTGGCAAGGTGGCCATCACCCGCAACCTGTTGCCCGATGTCGGGCGGATCGGCAGCAATATCTATTATGCACAGGGCTATTCCGGGCAGGGGGTGCCGCTGTCGGCCATCGTCGGTCGTCTGCTGGCGGAGGCGGTACAGGGCCAGGCGGAGCGGTTTGATATTTTCGCCCGCATTCCGCACAAGCGCTTTCCGGGCGGCACGGCGCTGCGCCTGCCGCTATTGTCCCTCGCCCGGCTATATTATGAAATACGCGACGCCCTATGAACGCAGCGGAATGCGCCGCACCACGGTATCCAGCAGATAGTCATGCAGCAGGCGACCACGCGGGTTGAACAGCGAGACCAGCAGGATCAGCGATGATGTGACACCGACGGAGAGGTAAAACAGCACCGCATGGATAAACGCGACAAGATAGTCCGGTTTGTCGCCATTCATCCGCTCCATCCGCACATTCATGAAACGCATGCCGAGGGTGGCACTGCCCGGTCCCCCGACCAGCAGGGTATGGTAGCTGAGCGGGATCAGCGCCAGAATCAGGACGAGGAGGGGCGACAGCAGGCCGAAGCTGATCACCCCCAGCAGCGTTGCAACCACAGTCGCGATAAAGGTGATGATGGCAATGCAGACAACATCAATCGCATAGGCGAAAATCCGGCGCAGGCGGATTGCCTCAAAATCATCAGGATTGAAGCTGTCACTCGACATGCCTCTTGTCTTGCGACCACGGTCCAGCGGGGAAAGATCA
This sequence comes from Sneathiella sp., assembly GCF_002694385.1. Classification (GTDB taxonomy): domain Bacteria; phylum Pseudomonadota; class Alphaproteobacteria; order Sneathiellales; family Sneathiellaceae; genus Sneathiella. The sequence continues at coordinate 200,347 of NZ_NZMB01000018.1, read as the reverse complement.
ACAAGGGGGCCGTTGGAGTTGTTCATACAGGATCACGCCTTTCACATCTCAACATTTGCTATCGCATTGGGATAATAGATGGTAGTTGTGGCCTATCATTGCAATAACAGGCCGTCTTTTGTGGGTTTCTGACGGCAAAACCGCCGGAAAAGATCATGCCGTTCTGCGTTGTTTCCTCCATCGCTCTGTCGTCCGGACGGCGCGCGGCATGAGCGCGGGAGCGGGGCGGCAAAAATCGCCGGTTTTCGCCGCACTGGCCATCCAGCTTGTGATTTTCATTCCTCTGTGGCTGCTGCGTCCGCTGGCCGGGGAGCTGCTCGGCTACATGCCGCCGCTCCTCTGGGTCGCGCTGGCGGGGGGACTGCTTGCGGGGATTGTTACCCGTGGCTTTGGCTTTTCCGCCCCCTGGGTCATCGGGCAGGTGGGGGCGCCGCCGCTTCTGGTGCTGGCGCTGGCGCTCGATATCCCGAGCTGGGTCTTTCCACTTGTCCTGCTGCTGCTGGTGCTGCTGTTCTGGAATGTGGCGGGAAACCGGGTGCCGCTGTTCCTCACCAACCGCCTGACATATCGGGCGATAGAGGAAGTGCTGCCGGACCGGCCTCTGCATTTCGTCGACCTGGGCAGCGGGCTTGGCGGAATTCTGCGCTATCTGGCGACACGACGGCCGGACGCGCGTTTTTCCGGGCTGGAGACGGCGCCGCTGCCCTTCGCTCTGTCCTGGCTGATGGGCAAATTTTCCGGGTCGGACAATCTTGAGATGCGCTACCGCGATATTTTCCGCGAAGATTTGTCGCAATATGACGTTGTTTACTGTTTCCTTTCCCCCGTGCCGATGCCTGCCCTTTTTGAGAAGGCGCGCGCCGAGATGAAGCCTGGCAGCCTGTTTATCAGCAACAGCTTCACCGTGCCCGATCATCAGCCGGACGAGGTGGTGGAGGTCATGGACCGGCGGCGGACAAAGCTTCTTGTCTGGCGGATGTAGGCCGGGCGGAGGATTTATTTCAGATTGGGCGGCAGCACCGGCGTCTCCCGCAGCAGGATGATGCTGATGCGGCGGTTACCAGGGTTCGACGGATCGTCGGTAATCAGCGGGTCGGTATCGGCAAGGCCGGTGACCCGCTCGATCCGTTCGGCATCCAGCCCCGCCTCGATGAGCGCCCGGCGGCTTGCATTGGCCCGGTCCGAAGACAGTTCCCAGTTGCTGTAGCCCGCAGTGCTGAAATTATCGCTGTCCGTATGACCGCTGATGGAAAGGCCGTTAGGCAGTTCCTTGATGGATTTGGCGATCATTTCGATCAGGGACCGGATGCGCGCGGTGATATTGGCGCTGCCGCTTTCGAACATACTTTCATTGAATTGATCAACGATCTGGATGCGCAGCCCGTCCGGTGTCATGTCGATGATAATATGGTCTTTGAGGCCCGACAGATTGGGATCTGTATTGATCGCCTGACGGATCTGTTCGCGCGCCTGTTCGAAGCTCGCTTCCTCGATCTGGCGAAGCCTTTCAAGCAGCTCTGCCTCTTCCATTTCGCGGGTTTTCCGGGCGTCGGCACTTTCATTCTTGCGGCCGCTGTCTGGCGGCGCGATGCTTGACACGGCGGAGGGAACGCCGAGATTGGAGATTTGCGCGCCATCCGTTTGCAGGCTGCGCCCGCCCAGCATTCCGTCGGCGCCGGACTGGTTGAGGCTGGCGGTGGTGGGCGCGAAATAATCGGCGAGACCTTCCTTCTGTTCCGTCGTGGTCACATTGAGCAGCCAGAGCAGCAGGAAAAACGCCATCATCGCCGTCACAAAATCGGCATAGGCCACTTTCCAGGCGCCGCCATGATGACCATGGCCGCCTTTCTTGACCTTTTTGACGATGATCGGGGCGATCTCATCCGCCATGGATCATCCTTTCGCTTTGCTGTTTGCCCGGTATATCATCAGACGGTCGGCGCCTCGGCGCAGGCTTCCTCCACCTCGATGAAGGACGGCCGTTCGTGATTATAAAGGGTCTTGCGGGCGAATTCGACGGAGACGGCAGGCGCATAGCCCTGCAGATGGGCGAGCAGCCCCAGCTTCATGCATTCGAAATATTTGGTGTCCGCATCGGCGAACTGTTCCAGGCTGCGGCCCATGGGGGAAAAGACGCCATAGGCGACAAAAATGCCGAAGAAGGTGCCGACCAGCGCGGCGGCGATCAGCCCGCCCAGAATTTCCGGGGGCTCGGCGATGGAGCCCATGGTGACAATCACGCCCAAAACCGCGGCGACAATACCGAAAGCGGGCAACGCCTCCCCAAGGGAGGTGACAGAGGCGGAGATGGCGTGTCCCTCGTTATGGTGGGTTTCGATGTCCTGATCCATCAGGGCTTCCAGCTCATGGGGGTTTTCACTCCCCATAGTCATCAGCCGCAGATAGTCGCAGATGAAATCCACCGCATGGTGATTTTTGATAAAGCTCGGAAAATGCTGGAACAGTTCGCTTTCATGAGGATTTTCAATATGCGGCTCCAGGGCGATCATGCCCTTTGTCTTGGACAGCTTGAAAATCGCATACATCAGAGTCAGCAGTTCGGTATAGGATTGTTTATTATAGGGCGTGCCCTTGATCAGCTTGCCGAAAGATTTGAGATATCCAAGGATAACCCATTTCGGGTTGGCCTGCAGGTATGCGCCCGCCGCAGCGCCCAGAATGATCAGGAATTCAAGCGGCTGAAAAAGGACAGCGAAGCTGCCGTGCGGGGCGTAGCCACCGGCAACGGAGCCGAATGTCACGACGATACCAATAATCCAAAACATTCTTTATCCAGATGTCCCCAAATCGAGCGAAACGGAATTGAGCGCCGATTGTGCCGCGAAAATGGTTAATAAAGCGTGTGGAATTTTAGGAACATTTTAAAGACTGCCTTGCGGGATGATCGGCGCAAGGTGGCGTTGCGGGCGGGTCAAGAAAAAGGGTGATTTTGCCGTGCTGATATGGGAAAGTGCCCGCAATTGAGAGAACCGATGCGTTTTGGTGGGCCGCATCCGCAGGACAGGTATCACGAACAGATGAGCTTTGACGTCAGAGAATTCAGAAATGCGATGGGATGCTTCGCCACAGGGATCACCGTCGTCACGTCACGCAGTGCCAGCGACGAACCGCTTGGGGTGACGGTCAACTCCTTCAGCTCTGTCTCCCTCGATCCGCCGCTGATTTTGTTCAGCCTCGCCCATGTCGGCGGGCATTGCCAGGAATTTCTGGCGAGCGGATATTTCGCCGTCAATATCCTCACCCCCGATCAGCGGCCTCTGTCGGACCGATTTTCCATGCCGCGGGATAATCGCTTTGAAGGCATTGCGCATGACATCGGCGAAAATGGCAGTCCGGTTTTTCAGGACAGCCTTGCCGTATTTGAATGCGAGACCTTCGCGGTGCATGAGGCCGGAGATCATGCCGTCTTTATCTGCCGGGTGACGAAAGTTCATCTCGGCGAGGAGGAGAATGCGCTACTCTTTCACCGGGGACAATATCACAAGCTTTAGGGGCGGGAGAGGCGCGCGCATCGCGCATCGCACATCGCGACAGAAGAGAGCCAACAGGAGGTGGAAAATGGCGGAAAAGGCAGCATTTATCGGACTTGGCGTCATGGGGTATCCCATGGCAGGGTTCCTGCAAAAGGCGGGCTATGCGACGACCGTTTATAACCGCACTGCCGCCAAGGCGCAAAAATGGGCGGCGGAATATGGCGGTTCCTCTGCCGACACTCCGGCCAAAGCGGCGGCAGGGGCCGATTTCGTCATGGTCTGTGTCGGCAATGACGATGACCTTCGCAGCGTCGTGCTCGGCGATGACGGCATTCTCGCGACGATGAAACCGGGTTCGATTTTCGTCGACCACACGACAGCCTCTTCGGATGTTGCGCGGGAGCTGGGCGCAATCGCAAAGGAAAAAGGCATCGGCTTTGTCGATGCGCCAGTCTCCGGCGGACAGGCGGGCGCGGAAAACGGTGTGCTCACCGTCATGTGCGGCGGGGCGGAGGCCGATTTCGAGCGCGCGAAAACACCGATTGATGCCTATGCCCGCGCCTGTATGCGGATGGGCGATGTGGGCGCGGGGCAGCTTACCAAGATGGTCAACCAGATCTGTATCGCCGGTGTGGTGCAGGGGCTTTCCGAAGGTATTCATTTTGCCGAAAAGGCGGGTCTCGATGCGGAAAAGGTGATCGAGGTGATTTCCAAGGGCGCGGCGCAGAGCTGGCAGATGGAAAACCGCTACAAAACCATGATCGCGGGCGAATTCAATTATGGCTTCGCGGTGGATTGGATGCGCAAGGATCTCGGCATTTGCCTCAAGACCGGCGATCAGATCGGCGCGAGCCTGCCGAACACCGCGCTTGTCGACCAATATTATGGCGATGTGCAGAATATGGGCGGCAATCGCTGGGACACGTCGAGCCTGATTGAGCGCTTACGCAAGCTGGCGAAATAGCCGTTATGCTGTCTCCTCTGCCGGGCCTGTAGGTGTGGCGAGGGAGAGGGACCAGTAAAGCGGCGCCGTCTTGTCTGCCGAGTTGGCGATGCCAATGCCGACATCGGTGAAATCCGCATTCAGGATATTGGCGCGGTGCGGCGGGCTGTTCATCCAGAGGGTTACGACGCCTGCCGCATCCGATGCGCCGAAAGCGACATTCTCGGCCGCGCTTGTGAATTCATATCCGGCGGCGCGGATCCGCTGATCAAAGGTTGATCCGTTCTCTCCCTCGTGAGAAAGCAGTCCGCGTCGCGCCATAAAATCGGCATGGGCCCCGGCGGCCTGCATCAGCCGGGTATCGAGGGATAGTGGTGTGCATCCCGCCTCTGCGCGCGCCTTGTTGAGCTGGTCAAGAACGTCGGATATCATTTTCGGCCTCCCTTCAGGGCCGTTGTCGATGCTTTTATCTCTGATACAGGACGTTCGGGCGACGGCGTTGTGAGAAAATCATCCTGATGGGCTAGTGCTTGATCGGCGGGCGCAATTCTGCAATCCTCAATCTGGGACGGGGCGCGCATAATTCATAATCCACTCTTCAGGGAGACCGCCATGCCTTCGCAACATCAGACTGCCATTGTCACCGGCGCGAGCCGGGGGATCGGCCGCGCCATTGCGCTGAAAGCCGCCGCCGCGGGATATCATATCTGCGTCAACTATGCCCGCAATGAGGCCGCCGCCGCCGATGTGGTGGCGGCGATAGAGCGGGCGGGCGGACATGCCCGCGCCGTGCAGGCGGATGTCAGCCGGGAGGCCGATATCCTGCGTCTTTTCGAGGCGGCGGACCGGGAGCTGCCGCCGCTGGGCGCGCTGATCAATAATGCGGGGATTGTCGCGCCGCCCGCCCGTGTTGACCAGATGGATCATGCGCGGCTGGAGCGGATGTTCACGACCAATATCACGGGCCCTTTTCTTTGTGCGCGGGAGGCGGTGAAGCGTCTTTCCACCAAATATGGCGGCGCGGGCGGGGTGATTGTCAATCTGTCCTCCGTCGCGGCGAAGCTCGGTAGTGCGAATGAATATGTGGATTACGCGGCGTCGAAGGCGGCCATTGATACCCTGACGAAAGGCCTGGCGATGGAGGTAGCGGAGGAAGGAATTCGCGTCAACGCCGTCCGTCCCGGGGTCATTCGCACGGAAATCCACGCCAGCGGCGGGCAGCCGGACCGCGTTGACCGTGTGAAAGCCATGGTGCCGATGCGCCGCGGCGGCGAGGCGGAGGAGGTGGCCGATGTCGTCCTCTGGCTGATGTCGCCGCAGTCGAGCTATGTCACCGGATCATTGATTGATGTTTCCGGCGGGCGGTAGCGAACCCATATCGCATACGCTCAACCCTATAGTTTTTTCGCGGCCTCCACCGCAAAATAGGTGAGCACGCCGTCGCAGCCCGCCCGCTTGAAACCAAGTAGGCTTTCCATCACCACCTTGTCGCGGTCGAGCCAGCCATTGTCGGCGGCGGCGGCGAGCATGGCATATTCGCCGCTGACCTGATAGGCGAAGGTGGGCACGCCAAACTCATCCTTCACCCGGCGGCAGATATCGAGATAGGGCATGCCCGGTTTCACCATCACCATGTCGGCGCCTTCGGCGAGATCGAGGGCCACCTCGCGCAGTGCTTCGTCCGTGTTGGCGGGGTTCATCTGATAGGTGCGCTTGTCACCGCTGCCGAGATTGCCGGTGGAGCCGACGGCGTCGCGGAACGGCCCGAAAAAGCCAGACGCGTATTTCGCCGCATAGGACATGATCTGGGTATGGATATGACCTTCTTTTTCCAGCGCATCGCGGATCACGCCAATACGGCCATCCATCATGTCGGAGGGGGCAATGATGTCACAGCCCGCGCTTACCTGATTGAGGGTCTGCCCGATGAGCACCTCCAACGTTGGATCATTGACCACATAGCCGTTTTCCACCAGCCCGTCCTGCCCGTGGGTGGTAAAGGGGTCGAGCGCGACATCACACAGCACGCCCATTTCCGGCACCGCGTCCTTGATCGCCCGGATGGCCTTGCAGATGATATTATCTGCATTCAGCGCCTCCCGCCCGTCCTCGGTTTTAAGATGCTGTTCCACCGCCGGGAACAGGGCAATCACCGGAATGCCGAGAGCGAACGCTTCCCGCGCCGCTTTGGCCAGCAGATCGGGGCTGAGCCGCCTCACGCCCGGCATGGAGGGGATCGGCACGGCATGATCCTTGCCCTCATGCACAAAGACCGGCCAGATCAGATCATCGGGGGTAAGCTGATTCTCCGCCACCAGTCGGCGGGACCAGTCGGTCCGGCGCACGCGGCGCATCCGGGTGCGGGGAAATTGCGGCACAAAGCTTGTCATAAGCGGTTTTCCTAGGGCTTTCCTATCCAAGATCGTATGGGGCGGCATACTATCCTCATGCCGGTCGGGCTGCAATTTTTTATACCTAACGACTGTTTGGTAGACATTGACAGCCTGTCGGCAAGGTCGTATCAACATGCTATAACAGATCAGGGACCGTAATATATCAGGGGATTCCGATGGATTTCAATCTGACCGAAGACCAGCAGGCATTTCGCGACATGGCACGGAACTTCGCCTCCGAAGTCTTTGCCCCCAATGCGGAGAAATGGGACGAGGAGAAGCATTTCCCCGTTGATGAGTTGCGGCAGGCGGCAGAGCTCGGCTTCGCGGGTATCTATGTGGGGGAAGAGCATGGCGGCTCGGCTCTCACCCGTCTGGATGCGGCGATCATTTTTGAAGAACTGGCCGCGGGCTGCACCTCGACGGCGGCCTTTATCTCCATCCATAACATGGCGAGCTGGATGATCGACCGTTTCGGCTCCGACGCGGTGCGGGCGAAATTCCTGCCAAAGCTCACGACGATGCAGCATTTCGCGAGCTACTGCCTGACGGAACCGGGGGCGGGCTCTGACGCGGCCTCGCTCCGCACCAAGGCGGTGCGCGACGGCGATCATTATGTCATCAATGGCGGCAAGGCGTTTATTTCCGGGGGCGGCAAATCGGATGTTTATGTCACCATGGTGCGTACCGGCGATGACGGTCCGCGCGGGGTGAGCTGCATCGCCATTCCGAAGGAGACGGAAGGGCTTTCCTTCGGCGCGCAGGAACGCAAGATGGGCTGGAACTCCCAGCCGACAGCGCAGGTGCTGTTCGATGATTGCCGCGTGCCGGTTGAAAATCTCATCGGTAACGAGGGCGACGGATTCAAGATTGCCATGATGGGGCTGGATGGCGGGCGGCTGAATATCGGCGCCTGTTCCCTCGGTGCGGCACGGGCGTGTCTTGAACTGACACAGGATTATGTGGCGGATCGCAAGCAGTTCGGTCAGCCCATTGGCGAGTTTCAGGCGCTGCAATTCAAGCTTGCCGATATGGCGACGGAATTGGCGGCGGCGCGGCTGATGATCCGTCAGGCGGCGGCGAAGCTGGATGCCAAGGATCCGGAGGCGACACTTTACTGCGCCATGGCAAAAAGGTTCGCGACCGATGTCGGCTTCAATGTCTGTAACGAGGCGTTGCAGCTTCATGGCGGTTACGGGTATCTGCGCGATTTCCCGCTGGAACGCTTTGTCCGCGATACCCGCGTGCACCAGATTCTGGAAGGCACCAATGAAATCATGCGCGTTGTTATTGCGCGCAAGCTTAAAGAAGGCCAGGGAAGAGGGTAGTGATGAGTATGGAAGGAGAAATCCTGTTCGAACGGGCGGGCGAGATCGGGCTTGTCACCCTCAACCGGCCGAAGGCGCTGAATGCGCTGACCCATGAAATGTGTCTCGCCTTCGATGCCAGGCTGAAAGAGTGGGAGACGGATGCGACGGTCCGCGCCGTGCTGGTGCGTGCGGCGGGGGAGAAGGCCTTTTGCGCGGGCGGGGATATCGTCAAGCTTTATAACGAAGGCCGGGCGGGCAGCGATTATCCGCTGAGTTTCTATCGTGACGAATATTACCTCAATACCCGGATCAAACACTTCCCGAAACCCTATATCGCCCTGATCGACGGGATCGTCATGGGCGGCGGCGTCGGCGTGTCGGTGCATGGCAGCCACCGCATCGCGACGGAGCGGACGCTGTTCGCCATGCCGGAAACGGGGATCGGTCTCTTCCCCGATGTGGGCGGGTCTTATTTTCTGCCGCGGCTTGAGGGGCAGCTCGGGATGTATCTCGGGCTGACCGGCGCGCGGCTGAAAGCAGGCGATTCGGTCTTTGCCGGTATAGCGCAGGTCCTTGTGGAAGCGGACCGGCTGGCGGCATTGACCGATAGTCTGACGTCGCACCGCTTTGGCGAGGATGCGGCGGCGGAGATTGACGCGATCATCCGCGATCATGCCGCCCCCGCGCCGGAGATGCCGCTCGCCGCCCATCGCGCCCTGATCGACCGGCATTTTGCAAAAGATACCGTGGAGGAAATCGTCAAAAGCCTGCAATCGGATGCGGATGAGTTCGCGCAGAAAACGGCGGCGACGTTGCTCACGAAATCACCTACCAGCCTCAAACTCACCTATCAGCAGCTTCGCCGCGGCGCGGCGCTCGATTTCAACAACTGCATGCGGATGGAGTTTCGCATGGTCAGCCGCATTGTAAAGGGCGTCGATTTCTACGAGGGCACCCGCGCCACCGTCATCGACAAGGACCAGTCCCCCAACTGGAACCCGCCCACGCTGGAGCAGGTGAGCGCGGCGGATGTTGAGGCCTATTTCGCGCCGCTTGAAAAAGAGCTGTACTGACACGGCACTGGAAATCCCGCGCCTTACCAGAGCGGTGTTTCCAGCCCTTCCAATATGAGAAATTCGCCGGTTGCCGCCCTCTCGCGGGCGGCCTTCGCCTTGGCGTATTCCGGGCTTTTGTAAAACGCCCGCGCCGCCGCCATATCGGGAAATTCCAGCAGCACGACGCGGCGTGTCTCCGCGTCTCCTTCCACCGTTTCCATGGCCCCGCCGCGCGTCAGATATTTGCCGCCATATTTTTTGATGGCGATCGGGGCGAGGGATTTATAGACTTCATACTGGTCGGGATCGGTGACGCGGATCCGGGCGATGATGTAGGCAGGCATAACGGCTCCTTTGCCAGACGTGAACGATAATAACAATAGGGAGAACCCGCATGGGATACAAGAATCTGACAGTCACGCGTGATCACCGTATCGTTACGGTCCGCATCGATCGCGGCATCGACTTCAATCCGCTTTCTGTGGAAACCATGCAGGAGCTGACCGACGTCGCCCGCAGTTTTGAGGGCGACACGGAGATAAGTGCCATCATCCTGACCGGCAATGGTAAAAACTTCACCGTCGGCTTCGATCTGAAAGACCCGGCGGTGAAGGCGCGGGGCGAGGCGGGCATTATGGAGCGGCGGGAGATGCTCGCCGTCGGGCCGAAGATGAGCCGCGCGTGGGAGGAACTCGCCCCCATGACCCTCGTCGCCATTGATGGCTACTGCATCGGCGGCGGCGTCGCGCTCTCGGTCGCCTGCGATATGCGCATCGCCTCAAAGGACGCCGTCTTCTGGGTGCCGGAAATCCGCAACGGCATGAATATGAGCTGGCAGTCGATCCCGCGGATGGTCAATCTGATGGGCCCGGCGCGCACCAAGCAGCTCTGCATCGTCGCCGACAAGATCAGCGCGGAGCGGGCGGAACGCTGGGGCCTCATCGAGGAACTGGCCGAGCCCGGCAAGGCCTATGATCTCGCCCTCGACTATGCCCGCAAGATTGCGGCCCAGCCGCCACTCCCCGTCCGCATGATCAAACAGGGCGCGAGCGTCGCGGCGAACGCCCTCAACCATGCCGTGAGCTATATGGACCTCGACCAATACGCCGTCACCCTTTCAAGCGAAGACTACGCCGAGGGCATCAATGCCTTTATGGAAAAACGGGAGCCTGAGTTTAGGGGGCGGTAGTATTTAAGCTCTTGTCGTCTATACATATATTGCAAAACAAAGTTCCATAATTGGTTCTGCTTATGAATCCTTTTGAAATATGGCATTCGTGGCCCCAGTCGCTAATTTTGTCCGCAGCTTCGGTAAACATCTTATGCTCCAAAAGAGGCTGGTATACTGTTTGATTTATCATTTTTACTCCGTCATAAGTTGTCAACAAACCAAACCTGCATAAATTGTCGACATATATTGGAGCCATTCCCGATTTTATTTCTAATGATTTAATATTAACTAAGGAGTAGTTTTTCATATATATGTCATAATGTGGCTGATTTTTTTGTTTCGAAACGATGTCAATTTTGGGAAGTACTTTTACTGAATTGAAATGCTGCATAATTTTGGCTTCATCAGATGTTATCTGTTTAAGTATTTCAACAAATGATGGGTGGGCACTGTGTGCAGTAGACTTATCCATTGCATTTGCTAAAAGATTACCAAACATTTCTCGCAGTTCTTCCTCTTTTGCTGAATATCGCAGTGCATCAAGAAGTGGGCCTGCAACATTAATTTTTGGAGTAATAATATCTTCTTCGGGTATATTTTGGAGCTTTTTTGCCACTTCTTTAGTCAAGAAAACCTCGATCTGCTCGTAGCCCCAAACTACCGCCTTAAGAGGAGCAAGTGCTAAATTTACCGACTTACCGATTGTCTCTAAACTTTTGCCAAGCTCCCTAGCTCCGGGTTGTATTGCATCTTGATATACTGGAACTGCTTTTGCTATCGCGGCTACTGCTTCCGTCGCATCTTTTATTTTAGAGGGTTTGGTTTCGTTATCATCCATAGCATAACCTTTTGGATAAACGCTTGTCCTTAAGAAATATCTTACTAGATGTTGGTCTTGAGTACCAGCATAGGAGAAAAATGCGGTTAATTTTATCACCTTGAAAGTGTGATTTTATTGTAAAGGTTTATTTGAAATGTTATATTTCCAATCATTTTCCTTTATTCTCAATGACCTCATGCCGTAAAATCACTCTCTCCAAATGCTAAGAAATCCCAGCGTGACGGTTGTCTGCCGCCCCGCCGGGTTTGGTCGCTAACTAACTTATCAAGAAAACTCCCCATGTCGGCCGATGCCTTTGACAAAGGTTCCGGCGCCGGACTGGAAGGCGTCGCGGAAGGCGAATTTCGCCCCTTCGATCTCGCGGTCGATGGCTTCTTCCTCCGGGTAGTCCCATTGCTCGATGGCTGACTTGCGGTCGCACAGCAGGGCCGATTGCGGGAAGGCGGCGAGCTGCTCCGCGAGTGTGAGGGCGGCGGCGAGTGCCTCGCCCGTCTCCGCCAGCCGGTCGGCGAGGCCGATATGATAGGCCTCCTCCGCCTTGACGGGGCGGCCGGTCATCAGCATGTCGAGCGCGCGGCTCTCCCCAATAATGCGCGGCAGGCGGACGGTCGCGCCGTTCGGCATCGGTCCGCCAAAGCGGCGGCAGAACACGCCGAACACCGCGCTTTTGCTGGCAACGCGCATGTCGCACCAGACGGCGAGGGCGAGGCCCGCGGCGACCGCATGCCCTTCCACCGCTGCAATTACGGGTTTTGAGAGGCGGCGTCGCGTCGCGCCTTTATCCTTCCCCGCCCAGCTATAGCCGATGGCGCTGCCGCTGGAAATTTCCTCAAGATCGGCGCCCGCCGAGAAATAGCCGCCCGCGCCGGTCAGGATGGCGACGCGGGATGTCGCGTCCTGCTCGAACGCCAAAAAGGCATCATGCAGGGCCTTCACCATTTCCACGGTGCAGGCATTGCGCTGCGCCGGGCGGTCGATGGTCACGATGGTGACGGCGCCCCTGTTTTCAACTTTGATTTTTCCATCTGCGTAGCTTTTCATCGGTCCACCTGTTGTTTTTGTTGTTTGACGGAATATATGGCGATCTTGCCAATTTATCGGCTGTCTATCCAGCTTATTTATGTGCAGCGGGCACTCTATCCCCCCACATCATTCTCTTGTATAAAGCGCGGATGACCCTGCGACATAAAATATATATTGCCCTGTTTGCCGCGCTGATGATCTTTGTGGTGATCCCCTTTGCGGGGATTTACATTATCCAGCGGGCCATCGTTTTTCCTATCCCCGAGCATGCCGGTCCGGCGGAACCGGGAGGCGGCTTTGCGCCTGTTGTTGTCGAGACCCCGGACGGGGAGCGGCTGAATATGCTCTACCATCCGGAAGGAGCGGCGGCAGCCAGTATCCTCGTCTTTCATGGCAGCGCCGAAATCGCGGCCGATCAGCTTGACCGCGGGCGAACCCTCGCCGCGGCGGGCTATGGCGTGCTGATCGCGGAATATCGCGGCTATGGCGGCAGTTCGGGCAGCCCGAGCGAAGAAGGGGTGATCACGGACGGCATCGCTGCCTATGATTTCCTGGCGGCGAAGGCGGGCGGGCCGATCGGCCTCCTCGCCCATTCGATGGGGGCGGCCATCGCTGTGCCTGTCGCTGCGGCGCGCGATCCGTTTGCGGTGGTGCTGGAATCGCCCTTCCTCTCTCTTCTTGAGGTGACGCGTTATCGCGTCGGCTGGGTGCCGTTTGATTTCATGATGAAATATCCTTTCCATTCCGACCGGCGCATCAGCGCGGTCAAGGCGCCGATCCTGATCATCCATGGCAGTGAGGATAAGGTGGTGCCCTTCCGGCAGGGGGAAAAGCTCGCCACCCTCGCCCCGAAGGGGACGGCGTTTATCAAGATCGACGAGGCCGGGCATAATGATCTCGGGCAGTATGGCGACATGAAGATGGTGAGAACCTTTTTCCACAAGAAAAACGCCGCCCGAACGGTATCGGACGGCGATAGCTGATTATCTTCTACTACCGCAACGATCTGCGGGCGGCGGGGCAGGGTTACTGCTTGTCGTAGATATCGCGGAGTTTGCGCATGCCTTTCAGCCAGCGGTCATAGTCGCTGGTCTTGCGGCGCATATATTCGAGCACCTGCGGATGCGGCAGGATAAGAAATTCTTCCTTGTCCATCGTCTCAACCACACAATCGGCGAGCTGTTCCGGCTCCATCACCCCGTCAACGGACGCGACGCCATCAATATTGTTCGCTGTCATGGCCGTCCGCACCGATTGCGGGCAGAGGACAGAAACGCGAATGCCCTTGTCGCTGTAGCGGATATGCAGGGTTTCGGCGAAGGCGATGGCGGCATGCTTGGTGGTGGAATAGGTGGAGCTGTTGATCTGGGTCAGCAGCCCGGCGGCAGAGGCGGTGTTGACGAGATAGCCGCCACCATTGGCGAGCATCTTGTCAACCACGGCGCGGGCGGCATAGACATGGGCCATCACATGGATATCCCAGTTCTGCTGCCAGATATCGTCCGGCGTTTCCTCGAAACCGTAGCGGGCAATCCCGGCGTTGGAGACGAAAATATCAATCGGGCCATAGGCCGCTTCGGCCTTTGCCACCAGATTCTGGATATCCGACTCTTTTGCGACATTGCAGGGAACGGCGAGGCCGCCCACTGACTTAGCCACCTCGTTGAGCGGACCTTCCTGCAGGTCGGCGACGGTGATGGATTTCGCGCCTTCCTGATGAAAGCGGAGCGCCAGCGCCTTGCCGATGCCGCTCGCCCCGCCCGTAATCACAATATTCTTGCCCGCAATCTTCATTTTATCCTCCCGCGGCGTGGCGCCGTCTCGATTTTTGTTATTGATGTGCAGGCGATTGTGGCGTGTCTTCAGGCCCCCGTAAAGGCCTGAATGCCGGTCTGGGCGCGGCCAAGGATCAGCGCATGCACGTCATGGGTGCCTTCATATGTATTGACGGCCTCCAGATTCATGACATGGCGGATGACGTGATATTCGTCGGAAATACCGTTGCCGCCATGCATATCGCGTGCCGTCCGGGCAATATCGAGGGCCTTGCCGCAGCTATTGCGTTTGATGAGAGAAATCATTTCCGGCGCGGCGTTCCCCTGATCGCGCAGGTGGCCGACGCGGAGGCAGGCCTGCAGTCCGAGCGTAATTTCCGTCTGCATATCGGCGAGCTTTTTCTGGATGAGCTGGTTGGCGGCGAGGGGGCGGCCGAACTGCTTACGCTCCAGCGTGTAGTTGAGCGCGGCCTGCCAGCAGAATTCTGCGGCGCCAAGCGCCCCCCAGGCAATACCGAAACGGGCACTGTTCAGGCAGCCGAACGGGCCGCTTAAGCCCTGCACATTCGGCAGCAGATTTTCTTCCGGCACGAATACATTGTCCATGACGATCTCACCGGTGATGGAGGCGCGCAGGCTGAACTTTCCTTCAATCTTCGGCGCGCTGAGGCCTTCCATGCCCTTTTCAAGGATGAAGCCGCGGATCACGCCGTCGTCGGTCTTGGCCCAGACGACGAAGACATCGGCGACGGGGGAGTTAGTGATCCACATCTTGGCGCCGCTGACACGATATCCCCCATCTACAGAGCGGGCGCGGGTCACCATACTGCCGGGGTCGGAGCCGTGATCGGGCTCGGTCAGGCCGAAGCAGCCGATCCATTCGCCGGTCGCCAGCTTGGGCAGGTATTTCTGGCGCTGATCTTCCGATCCATAAGTATAGATGGGATGCATGACAAGGCTGGACTGCACACTCATCATGGAGCGATAGCCGCTGTCCACCCGCTCCACCTCCCGCGCGACAAGGCCGTAGGACACATAGCCGAGCCCGGCGCAGCCATAGCCTTCAATCGTGGTGCCAAGCAGGCCGAGTGCGCCCATTTCGGTGAATATTTCCCGATCAAAGGTTTCATGACGATTGGCTTCCAGAACGCGGGACATCAGCTTTTCCTGGCAATATTCCCGCGCCGTTTCACTCACCAGACGTTCTTCTTCCGTCAGCTGATCATTGAGCAGAAAGGGATCGACGGGATTAAAGGCGGGTCTGGAAGCGGCGCTGCTCATCTTATTCTCCGGTTAGATATCTGTTTGCACGGCAAAGAGGTAATTCAAGTCCGTCTGTTTAACCGCTTTACGAGACGACATCAATATGCTTCATGGTGCTGTCGCCATAATATGGTATGTTCTATGCCAGTTTTATGCGGGCCGGAGAGGCGAATGACGGCGGATCGGGATATGGAAGGCTATATTATCGAATATCAGGCGCACGGGGTTTCGGTAAAGGTGTCGCTGTTCGATCCGGCGACGATGACGGAGGTGTCAATCGTTGGCGCGGCCAGCGCTTCGCGGGCGGAACTGGAGCGGGCGGTCATCGCCAGGCTTGCTTATGTGCTGAAACGGGAGGCGGGGGAGACTGCGGACGCCGATGAGAAACGCGGGCAGACGGCGCAAAAAAAACCCGGCATCATAGTCTAGCCGGGATCATACAGGCGATTGGACAGGGAGGGCCTGTGTCTGGAAGTCGGGGATGGCCAGAACGGCGTTCAGGCGCTTTTTCTTTTGCGGCCCAATCCGAATTCCTTGGCAAACTGCGATCTGCGTTTTGCATAGGCCGGGGCGACCATCGGATAATCGGGCGGTAGATTCCATTTCGCCCGGTATTCTTCCGGCGTCATATCATAGTTGGAGCGCAGATAGCGTTTCAGCATTTTAAGCTGCTTGCCGTCTTCCAGGCACACTAGGTAATCATTCTGAACCGACCGCTTGATCGGGACAGCGGGCTTCGGTTCCGATGGCTGGTCCGTCACTGCTTCCGTTTCCAGAGAAGCGAGAGAGCTGTAGACAGCCTTGATGACATCAACGATTTCCGAGTTTTCGATCTGGTTGTTACTGACATAGGCCGCAGTGATGTCCGCAGTCATGCGCAGCAACTCCTCACGTTCTGTGAGGGGTGAGGGACCTCCCTCCTTTAAGAAGTTCTGTGTCATTTTTATATTTCGTTCGCTTTTGGGTTGTTTAGGTGCCAATCGGCGTGAATACATGCAACGATTGACTGTATATGTCAATACATTGGCTTCCGAATTACATAAAATTTTCTTAAAAACTACATTCCTGATACTTAACAGAAACTTATCCGATTCCAATCATTAGTCTTCATTGTCAGAATAGATCAATATAATTTCTATTATATTCATCGGGCTTGCGAAAAACCGGACATAAAACCCGCCAATGGCACCGGAGTGTCAGTATTATTGCAAATTATGGCGCTATTTTGTCGTGGTGCTGCGATAATATATGACAAAAAAACTACTGAATAGAAAACGGTTCCGGGATAACTGGTTATCCGTAAATGGATGTCTCTCTATTTTCTCCGGAAACGGCGGCTAATCTAAGGTGCTTCTGCCTTTAGTTCAACCGTTCCTTTGCATTTTATCTGTTTTTTTTCAAGTAATCGCGCACAAATGCCTTCTGTTTGTCCATATAGGGAGGCGGACGGAAATTGCCAGCCTCCGGATTGTGAAAAAAACCGATACGGGCGCCGGGTTTTTCTATGCACCCTGAACGTCCTGTGCTATCCATCCGGCGCGGATTTCGCTGGCCTGAAAATGAGTGGCCTTCTGGGGCAGGCGCGCTGTCGGCAACGAAGCGCGGGAGGCAATTGATGCGGGTGCCGGGCGGGGATGCCGGCGGGCGGACCGGGACACGGATGATTGGCGACGCCGGCCTGCCGTTTGAGGCAGGGCGGTCCTATAAGGAGTGCGACAGATGACGAAGCAGACTGCTGAAACTGTAAAATTCTTCAAAGCGGATATTGAGCGGGACGACCCGGATGTTTTCAAGGCGATCGGGCTGGAACTGGGCCGTCAGCGCGACCAGATCGAGCTGATCGCCTCGGAAAATATCGTCAGCCCGGCGGTGATGGCCGCGCAGGGCTCGGTACTCACCAACAAATATGCCGAAGGCTATCCGGGACGTCGTTACTATGGCGGCTGTGAATTTGTCGATATTGTCGAGGAGCTGGCGATTTCCCGGGCGAAAGAACTGTTTGGTTGCGACTTCGCCAATGTCCAGCCCAATTCCGGTTCGCAGGCCAATCAAGGCGCTTTCATGGCGCTAATCAAGCCGGGCGACACCATTCTCGGCCTGTCGCTCGCCGCCGGGGGGCACCTGACCCATGGCGCGGCGCCGAACCAGTCGGGCAAATGGTTTAACGCCATTCATTACGGCGTTGACAAGACAACCCACCAGATCGACTTTGATCAGGTCCGCGCCCTTGCGAAAGAGCATCGTCCGCAGATGATCATCGCAGGTGGGTCCGCCTACCCGCGGCATCTGGACTTTGCGACCTTCCGTCAGATTGCTGATGAAGTCGGTGCGTATCTGATGGTCGATATGGCGCATTTCGCCGGCCTTGTCGCCGCCGGCGTACATCCGAGCCCGTTCCCCCATGCACATATCGTCACCACCACCACCCACAAGACGCTGCGCGGGCCCCGCGGCGGGATGATCCTCACCAATGACGAGGCAATTGCCAAGAAAGTCAATTCAGCCATTTTCCCGGGTATGCAGGGCGGCCCGCTGATGCATGTTATCGCGGGCAAGGCGGTTGCCTTTGGCGAAGCGCTGACCCCAGCCTTCAAGGCTTATTCCGCATCGGTTGTTGAAAATGCAAAGACGCTGGCGGCGACGCTGGTCGGCCACGGCCTCGATATCGTGTCCGGCGGTACAGACACTCATGTGATGCTGGTTGATCTCCGGCCCAAGAAGCTGACCGGCAACATCGCCGAACGGGCGCTCGAGAATGCTCATATCACCTGCAACAAGAACGGTATTCCGTTCGATCCGGAAAAGCCGATGGTGACATCTGGTGTGCGCCTTGGCACCCCGGCGGCGACAACGCGCGGCTTTGGCGTTGCTGAATTTACGAAAGTCGGCGATCTGATTGCCGAAGTGCTTGACGGACTGGCCGCAAATCCGGAGGATAACGGGGCTGTCGAGGCACGGGTTCGTGAAGAGGTGAAGGCGCTGTGTGACGCTTTCCCGATCTATCCGGGCCTCTAGGTCGGCCATGCCGGACGGTACAGCGGTTTTGACAAGCGAATAAGGAGCGATCGGAATGCGTTGTCCATTTTGCAGTAGTGAAGAAACGCAAGTTAAGGACAGCCGTCCGACAGAGGATAATACGGCCATTCGCAGGCGGCGCGCCTGTGCCACCTGCGGGGCCCGCTTCACCACGTTCGAGCGGGTGCAGCTTCGTGAGCTGACTGTCGTCAAGAAAGATGGCCAGCGCACCCCGTTCGAGCGGGAGAAGCTGGAACGGTCCATCAGCATCGCGACACGTAAACGCCCCGTTGATCCGGACCGGATCGACCGCATGATCAACGGCATCGTTCGTCAGCTTGAAAGCAGCGGTGACCAGGAAGTGCCATCGGAACGCATCGGCGAGCTGGTGATGGAAGGGCTGGCGGCGCTCGACAGTGTGTCTTATGTACGCTTCGCCTCCGTCTATAAGGATTTCCGCGAAGCGAAGGATTTTGAAGAATTTATCGGCGAGCTATCCGGCAACGTTTCAAGCTGAACGCGGCGTCTGAAAGCCTGAATCATTATGAATCCTGAAGAAAAATCACGTGACGAACGACATATGCGAAATGCGCTTCGCCTGGCGGGGCGCGGGCTGGGCCGGGTCGCGCCCAATCCGGCGGTCGGTTGCGTTATTGTCAAGGCTGGTCAGGTTATCGGCCGGGGCTGGACACAGGATGGCGGCCGTCCCCATGCGGAGACGGTGGCCCTGCAAAGGGCGGGGGAGGAGGCACGTGGCGCCACGGCCTATGTCACGCTGGAGCCCTGTGCGCATCACGGGAAAACACCCCCCTGCGCAGAGGCGTTGATCAAGGCCGGTCTGGCGCGTGTGGTGATTGCGTTGCGTGATCCGGATGAACGGGTCAATGGCCTTGGCATCGAGATGCTGCAAAAGGCAGGTGTCCGGGTTACGGAAAGTATCTGCGCGGAAGCGGCAGCGGAGCTGAACGCTGGTTTCATCATGACACGGCGGCAGGGTCGGCCGCTGGTCACGCTGAAAATGGCAACCAGCCTGGATGGACGCATCGCAACGGCCAGCGGCGACAGCAAATGGATCACCTCTCCGGCAGCGCGCCGTTTCGGGCATCTCCTGCGGGCGCAGAATGATGCCATCATGGTCGGGGTGAATACGGTGCTTGTGGACAATCCCGAATTAACCTGTCGTATTGATGGCCTCACGCAGCATTCACCGGTGCGTATCGTTGCGGATTCGCGACTTAGACTGCCACTCACCTCGAAGCTGGTGGCGAGTGCGGGAGAGACGCCGCTCTGGATTATCACAGTGCCGGACAATGACCGTGACCGCCTGAAGGCGCTGGAAGATATCGGCGTCACTATTATTGAAGTGACAGCCAATGCCTCGGGCTTGCCGGAAATGACGGAGGCGCTTTCCGCTCTGGCCGAACGGGGAATGACGCGAATACTTGTCGAGGGAGGTTCCCATCTTCAGGCAAGCTTGATAAAAGAGGGATTGGCGGATCGGCTGGAATGGTTTCGGGCAAGTTCGATCATTGGCGGTGACGGTATCCCGGCGCTGCAATCCATCGGGCTTGAACGGATCAGCGACGCGCCGGAACTTGACCTGATCGGGGAACGCCGGTTGGGAAGAGATTTGTTGGAAAGTTATTTTCTTCGGAATTGAGCATTATGTTTACAGGCATTATCACCGATGTCGGGCGGGTGCGCGCCATCGAAAAAGCAGGCGATACCCGGATCGAGATCGAGACTGTTTATGATCTGGAGACTGTCGATATCGGCGCCTCTATTGCCTGTTCGGGGCCTTGCCTTACGGTAATTGAGAAAGGGGAGGGCTGGTTCGCCGTCGAAGCGTCCGATGAAACCCTGTCCTGCACCAATGTCGGCGATTGGATCGTCGGAACGACTGTCAATCTGGAGCGGGCGTTAAAGGTTGGTGACGAGCTTGGCGGCCATATGGTCAGCGGCCATGTGGATACCGTGGTCAATCTCCTGATGCAGGAGCAGATTGGCGATTCCACCAAGCTGGTTTTCTCCCTGCCGCCGAAATATGCGCCGTTTGTCGCGGCCAAGGGTTCAGTCGCGCTGGACGGGGTTTCCTTAACCGTCAACGAGGCGACGGACGATCACTTCACCGTCAATATCATCCCCCATACGCAGGATCATACCACTTTCGGCGGTTTTACCATCGGCCGCCGCGTCAATATGGAAATAGATGTGCTGGCGCGTTACGTCGCGCGCATGACTGAGGTAAATAACAAAAAATGAGCTATAAGGAATACCTCGCCTCGGCAGAGGAAATTATTGAAGACGCCCGTAACGGCAAGATGTTCGTGCTGGTCGATGCGGAAGACCGCGAGAATGAGGGCGATCTTGTCATTCCGGCCCAGTTCGCAACGCCGGATGCCATCAACTTCATGGCCAAGCATGGCCGCGGGTTGATCTGCCTGTCCATGACGGAGGCGCGGGTCAATACCCTGGGTCTGCCCTTGATGGCGCAGGATAACGCGTCCCGCCTGACCACCAACTTCACGGTCTCGATCGAGGCGAGGGAAGGCGTCACCACCGGCATTTCGGCGGCGGATCGCGCCCATACGATTGCCGTCGCGGTTGATCCGACCAAGGGCGCCGTCGATATTGTCTCGCCGGGGCATGTGTTTCCGCTTGTGGCGCGCGAAGGCGGGGTACTGCGCCGCGCTGGCCATACGGAGGCGGCGGTTGATATCTCCCGCCTTGCCGGCCTTAACCCGGCGGGGGTGATCTGCGAGATCATGAATGACGACGGCACCATGGCCCGGCTGCCCGATCTGGTGAAGTTCGCCCAGTTCCATGGCCTCAAAGTCGGCACGATCGCCGATCTGATCGCTTATCGCCGCCGTCATGACAGCCTGATTACGCGCGAGGTGGAAGCGGATATCAGCAGTAAATATGGCGGCGATTGGCGGATGATTGTCTTCTCCAACAAGCCCGAATATGCGGAGCATGTGGCGCTGGTGAAGGGCAATGTTTCCGGTGAGGAGCCGGTGATGGTGCGGATGCATGCGCTCAATCTGCTCGGCGATGTGCTGGGCGAGGTCGATGAAAGCCCCGATATCCTGCATGACGCCATGGCGCAGATTGATGAAGCGGGTCAGGGTGTCGTTGTCCTCATACGTGAGCCGCGTCCGATGGCCATGTCCGATCGGGTGCGCCGCAAGCTCGGCAAGCCGCTGAAAGAACCGCAGGAGCTGCGCGACTATGGCATCGGCGCGCAGATTCTTCTGGATCTCGGGGTCCGCAATATGATCCTGCTTTCCAATAACAAACGCACCGTGGTGGGGCTGGACGGCTATGGCCTGACCATTGCCGAAACCCGGGCCATCACCAAAAAGGGTTGATCCATGAACAGCGATATCCATGTGCTGGTCGTTGAGGCGGATTTCTACCGCGATATTTCCGATGCGTTGCTGGACGGAGCGAAAGAGGCGCTGGACGCTGCCGGGGCCAGTTACGATGTGATACAGGTGCCGGGTTGTCTCGAAATTCCGGCGGCCATTCGCTTCGCCATCAAATCGATGGAGTTTACGGGCGGACGGCGGCGGTATGATGCCTATGTCGCGCTCGGCTGCGTGATCCGCGGCGAAACCTCCCATTACGATACGGTGTCGGAGGAAAGCGCCCGTGCGCTGATGGATATTTCCACCGATTATTGCGTTGCTCTTGGAAACGGGATCATCACCTGCGAGAATGAGGCGCAAGCCTGGGCGCGGGCCCGCAAGGGTGAGAAGAACAAGGGCGGCGGGGCGGCGGTGGCGGCGCTTCAGATGCTGAGACTCAAAGCAAAATTCGGAATGTACCCGCGATGAATGCGCGTAGCGAAAAACGGGGCGACAAGCACAGCCGCCGCACACTGGCCCGGCTCAATGCAGTGCAGGCGCTGTATCAGCTTGAGCATGATCCGCGTCCCGCCGAAGAGGTGGTGGAGGAATTCCTGCTGCATCGCGTCGGGGCGGAGTTGGACGGCGACCAGTTCAAAGACAGTGATAAGCCGCTGTTTCGCGATATCGTCATACATACGCGGGAACGGCAGGCGGAAATTGACGCGCTGATTGCCGACCGGCTGGAAAAGGATCGGACGACGGACCGGCTGGAGGTTGTACTGCTGTGCCTGCTGCGCGCCGCGACATATGAGTTTCTCGCTCGTATCGACAGTCCGGCGAAGGTCCTGATCAAGGAATATATCGGCATCGCCCGGAGTTTCTTCACGGGCAAGGAACCGGCGCTGGTCAACGGGGTTCTCGACAAGATCGCGAAAGAGCTGCGCCCCGGCGAATTCGGGTGAGATGATGGCGGGACCGGGCGATACGGGCCGCGAGGATATGGGCGAATTCGCCCTGATCGAGACGCTGTTCAAACCGCTTGCCGCTGCCACTCCCGCCGCCCTTGGCCTTGGCGATGATGCGGCGGTCCTGACGCCCCGTCCGGGCCGGGATCTTGTCTTCACCAAGGATGCCATGGTCGAAGGGGTGCATTTTCTGAGCAATGATGATCCCGCCGATGTGGCTCGCAAGCTGCTCAGGGTCAACCTGTCCGATCTTGCCGCGATGGGAGCGGTTCCGGTCGGTTATCTGCTCGCGACCTTTTGGCCGGAGGGAATCGCCCGCGGCTGGATAGAGGGCTTTGTCGCCGGTCTGGCCACCGATCAGGCGGAATTTGATATCGGGCTGCTGGGCGGTGATACGGTGCGCACGCCGGGTCCGCTGTGCCTTTCGCTCACTGCTGTTGGCGAGGTGGATAGTGGTCGGGCGCTTCGCCGCAACGGGGCGGAGGCGGGGGATCTGATCGCGGTTTCGGGCAGTATCGGCGATGCGGCGCTGGGGCTGATGATCTTGCAGGGCGGAAAGCTTCCTGACCTTTCGGCGGCGGCACGCGACTATCTGATCGCCCGCTATCATTTACCAAAGCCGCGTCTTGCGCTGGGGCAACAGATAACCGGTTTTGCCCACGCCTGTCTTGATATCTCTGACGGGCTGATCGCCGATATCGGCCATATTGCAGATCAATCTTCCCTGGCCGCAATTATTGACTGGCAGACGGTCCCCTTTTCCGAAGCGGCGCGTGAAGCTCTTGCGGCGGATGAAGGGCTGTTCTCGGCATTGCTGACCGGCGGGGATGATTATGAGTTGGCCTTTACTTTCCCGCGCGCCAAGGCGGAGGCGCTGGCTGCGATCTCCGGCAAGGCGGGGGTGCCGCTGGCCATTGTCGGGGAAATGACGGGCGGCAGCGGTGTCACGGTACGCGGACCGGATGGTCATGAACTGCCATTGGCGACCGCCGGGTGGCGACATTTTTAGGATGCGGCGCCATCTGCATATTAGCTATGCATATGTGTGGGTTGTTTTTTCGTCACATTCTTGACATATTCCACGAAAATTTCGTGTATAACGGGAGACATATATGCTGGCGATGCAATATTCGGTTCGCTTGCCGCAGGAATTCGACGAAACCCAGATCCGCAAGCATGTGGCGATACGCAGCCCGTTGTTTAACGGCTTTCCGGGGCTAAGGCATAAATTCTACCTGTATGATTCTGAAGAAAAAGTCTATGCCCCCTTTTATATCTGGGAAAATGCGCAGTATGCGCAGGAGTTTCTGCTCGATAATCTGTTCAATGGGGTTTCGCAGAAATTTGGCCGCCCGCGTGTTCGTAGCTGGCAGGTTGTGGCGTTTGACTATGGCAACCTGAAGGAAGATCCGGGATATATGCGCAGCGCCATTGACAAGGTGTCCGCCCGGCAGTCGGTGGGTACGCAGATGGACCGGGAAAAGGCGCGTCACGACAAGTTACTTAATGCGGCGGGTCTTTATGCGCATATGGTGCTGCTCGATCCCGACCGCTGGGAAGTCGGGCATTTCAGCCTCTGGGGCAGCCGGACACAGGCAAGCCCCGTCAATGCCGACTGCATTGATGAATATACGGTCCTGAAAAGCTATCGCCATCTTGAAGGGGCCGCTTGAGGGCGCTGGTTTTCTCAATTTAATCCGTAACAACAGGAAATATCGGCATGATGGATCGCCGGACCAAGATAAGCATTCTTTTGATGTCCGGCTGCCAGGCGCTGCTCAACAGCACCACGGCCATCATGATTTCCTCGGCGGCGCTGGTGGCGTTGATTCTGCTGGGGCCGGACAAGTCACTGGCGACGCTGCCGGTGACGGCGGTGGTGACGGGGACGGCCCTTGCCACGCTTCCGGCCTCGCTTTTCATGCGGCGGGTTGGTCGGCAGTCTGGCTTTATCTTTGGTGCCGGGCTCGGTATTTTCGGCGCCGCCATCTGTAGCTATGCGGTTTGGGTCGGCAATTTCTGGATTTTCACGATTGGCGCCATGTTTGTCGGTATGTACACGGCATTCGGCAATTATTACCGTTTTGCGGCCGTTGATGTCGCCGGACAGGCCAATCGGTCCAAAGCGGTTTCCTATGTGATGGCGGGCGGGCTGATCGCCGGGTTTCTCGGTCCGCAGATCGCGAGCCATAGCCGCGAGCTGTTCGTGCCCTTCCTTTATCTCGGTACCTATCTTTCGGTGATCTTGCTCGGGTTTCTCGCCATTTTGCTGATCAGCCTTGTGCGTATTCCGAAGATGAAGGCGGCTGTCTCGGACGAGCCGCAGCGTCCGATGCTGGAGATTATCCGCCAGCCGACCTTCATTATCGCCGCGCTCAGCGCCATGATCGGTTATGGCGCCATGAACCTGATCATGACGGCGACGCCGCTTGCGATGGTTGGCTGCGGTCATGATGCGTCCGATTCATTCAATGTCATCAGCTGGCATGTGGTGGCCATGTTCGGGCCGAGTTTCTTTACCGGTTCGCTGATCGCACGTTTTGGCGAATATCGCATCATCATTACCGGCGCGCTGCTCGGAATTGTCTGTGTCGCCATTTCCCTTCTGGGACTGGAACTGGTCAATTTCTACACTGCCCTGATCCTGCTCGGGGTGTCCTGGAATTTCATGTTCATCGGCGGTACGACGCTGGTGACCACCACCTATCGCCCGTCGGAAGCCGCCAAGGTCCAGGGGATGAATGATTTTCTCGTCTTCGGCACGGTGGCGACGGCATCGCTGCTCAGCGGTCAACTGCAAGAGCGCTTTGGCTGGGAAATGGTGAATTACTTCGCCCTGCCGATGTTCGCGCTGGTGATCCTGATGGCACTGCTTAACATGCGCGGCGGCAGACGGCAGATTGC
This sequence comes from Sneathiella sp., assembly GCF_002694385.1. GTDB lineage: Bacteria > Pseudomonadota > Alphaproteobacteria > Sneathiellales > Sneathiellaceae > Sneathiella. Next base: position 174,842 of record NZ_NZMB01000018.1, on the reverse strand, counting down.
GGCGGCGGAATAAGGCATGAAAAAGGCGGGCCTTCGCATGGACAGGCCCGCCGAATTTGTGCTGGCAGACGGTTGTGGTCAGCCCTTGCTGATAAGAGACTTGCGGATGATTTCCGCTGCTTCCTCGGCATCACCCCAACGCTTGATACGGACCCATTTGTCGGTTTCCAGATCTTTGTAATGTTCGAAGAAATGCGAAATCTGGTCGAGTAGAATGCCGCGCAGATCGGTATAGTTATTGATGTTGGAATAGTAGGGGTGCAGCGCATCAACGGGCACGCTCAGAATCTTTTCATCCTGACCGGCTTCGTCCTCCATGATCAGGACGCCGACCGGGCGGGCGCGAATGATGGCGCCCGGCATGACCGGGATCGGCCCGGCAACCAGTACATCGACCGGATCGCCGTCATCGGCGAGGGTCTGCGGAATGAAGCCGTAGTTGCACGGATAGAACATGGCCGTATGCAGAAAACGGTCGACGAACATCGCGCCGCTATCCTTGTCCACTTCATATTTAACGGGCACGCCACCAATCGGAATTTCGATGATCACATTCACGTCCCACGGGACATTTTTGCCAGCCGGGATTTTTGAAACATCCATTGCTTTGTTGTCTCCTGAAAATTCTGGCGTTGCGATACCATGTTCCACAAATTTTTGCACCTGCTAATCGAAAAAAAATGTTGAAATATAATATACTAAATTAGTTGGATACTATATTCTGCCGCCTGCGGGCTTATCCGGCATCCGGCTTTCCGACCGATATTAAGGGGGTAAGAACAGACCGGTCCGGGATGCCCCAAAGGCCTATAATAAAAAAGGGCCATGCGCGTCATGGCGGGTTCGTAACAATCAGGGGGTTTTAGAATAATGTCAGTAGTAATTTGGATTCCGATCATTTGCGGGCTGATTGCGCTCGGCTATGGTGCCTATGCGGCGCGCGCAGTGATCTCGCATGATGCGGGCACGCAGAAGATGCAGGACATTGCCGCCGCCATTCAGGAAGGGGCATCTGCCTATCTGAACCGGCAGTATCTGACCATCGGTCTTGTCGGGGTCGTGATTTTTGTCCTTCTCTTCTTTCTCATGGATCTGAATGTGGCCATCGGCTTTGCCATTGGCGCCGTTCTTTCTGGCGCGGCGGGCTTTATCGGGATGAATGTGTCGGTGCGCGCCAATGTGCGGACGGCGGCGGCGGCGGCGAAAAGCCTGAAAGAAGGCCTTAGTGTTTCTTTCATGGCAGGCGCCGTTACCGGGCTTCTGGTGGTTGGTCTCGCCCTGCTTGCGGTGGCGGGCTACTATGGGTATCTGCTGGCCTCCGGCGTGACGGGGCGCGGCATCGTTGACAGTCTTGTGGCTCTCAGCCTGGGTGCATCGCTGATCTCCATCTTCGCCCGTCTGGGCGGTGGCATCTTCACCAAGGGCGCCGATGTGGGCGCCGATCTGGTTGGCAAGGTCGAGGCGGGTATCCCCGAAGATGACCCCCGCAACCCGGCTGTGATTGCCGACAACGTGGGGGACAATGTCGGCGACTGCGCCGGTATGGCCGCCGATTTGTTCGAAACCTATGCCGTGACGGTTGTGGCCACCATGGTTCTGGCGTCCATCTATTTCACGGGCGATGCGGCGATGATGGCCTATCCGCTGATGATTGGCGGGGTGTGCATTATCACTTCCATCATCGGCACCTTCTTTGTCAAGCTGGGGGCGAGCAACAATATCATGGGCGCGCTCTACAAGGGCTTTATCGTCACGACGGTTCTGTCCGCCCTTGCGCTCTGGCCGATTACCCAGTTCACCGTGGGGATGAACACTGTCTATAACATCGGCGCTACTCAGTTTACGGGATGGAGCCTGTTTTTCTGCGGTATTGTCGGGTTGGTGGTGACCGGGCTTTTGATCTGGATTACCGAATATTATACCTCGACAGAATATCGCCCCGTGCGCAGCATTGCGGCCGCGTCCGAAACCGGGCATGGCACCAATGTGATCCAGGGCCTCGCCGTGTCGATGGAGGCAACGGCAGTTCCCGCGATCATCATCGTGGCCGGGATCATCGTTTCCTATAACCTCGCGGCGCTGTTCGGCATTGCCATTGCGGTGACGACCATGCTGGCGCTGGCCGGAATGATCGTTGCACTCGACGCTTACGGGCCCGTCACCGATAACGCCGGCGGTATCGCCGAAATGGCGGAGATGGACGATGAGGTGCGCAAGACCACCGATGCGCTCGATGCCGTTGGCAATACCACCAAGGCGGTGACCAAGGGTTATGCCATCGGCTCCGCCGGTCTCGGCGCGCTGGTGCTGTTCGCTGCGTATACGGAGGATCTGACTTACTTCATTGCCAACGCAACGGCGGATCAGTTCAGCTTCTTCCAGGGCGTGACCCTCGATTTCAGTCTGAAAAATCCGTACATCGTGGTCGGGCTGATCCTGGGCGGGCTGCTGCCCTATCTGTTCGGGGCCATGGGCATGATGGCGGTCGGTCGCGCGGCGGGTTCCGTCGTGCGCGAAGTGCGGCGCCAGTTCAAGGAAATCCCCGGCATCATGGAAGGCACGGGCAAGCCCGATTATGGCCGCGCGGTGGATATGCTGACGCGGGCCGCGATCAAGGAGATGATCATTCCGTCCCTCCTGCCGCTGCTGGCGCCCATCGTGGTGTTCTTTGTCATGATGTTCATTGCCGACAAATCGGCGGCCTTCGCGACAGTGGGGGCCATGCTGCTCGGTGTGATCATCACGGGGCTGTTCGTTGCCGTCTCCATGACGGCGGGCGGCGGTGCCTGGGATAACGCCAAGAAGTATATCGAGGATGGCCATCATGGCGGCAAGGGCACGGATGCCCATGCGGCGGCGGTCACCGGCGATACCGTCGGCGATCCTTACAAGGATACAGCGGGTCCCGCTGTCAATCCGATGATCAAGATCACCAACATCATCGCACTGCTGTTGCTGGCCTCTCTGGCCCATTAAGCAGCAGAGCAGAGCGGATAAAACGACCCCCGGCTTTTGGGCCGGGGGTTTTTACTTCTGAATATATGCTGACGCGGGAAGGCGGCTTTGCTTGAGCCTGCCCGATGTGAGAGAGCAGCGCTACTACTGGCCCTCGCCGCCCTGGTTGAAGCGGCCGAGGTTGCCGAAAAGCTGCTCCAGAAGGCCGAGCTTGCGGCCGCCGGTCGGAGTTTCCCGCTCGACAATCTGGACTTCCTCTCCGGCCGTGAGATCAAGACCTTCAAGCTCTGATACCACATCATTGAGATCGAACTTGACGACGAGAATCTCCCGCTCCGTCACTTCCTTTGCAAAGAAGGCGAGATGTTCTGTTTTGCTGCTGATGTAATACCAGGAATCGCCTTCAGTTTGAAAGGTGGTGATGGCGGAGGGTGAGCCCATGATCTCCTGTACCATATCCTTGGTGGTGACGCCCGCCTGAAGCTGCGCCACCTGTTCCGCATCAAAATGATAGCCCTGATCGGACTTGATGGGTTCGCAGGCCGCGAGGGCAAGCCCGAGGGCGGCAATGCAGAATCCTGTCGTCAGTTTCCCTGTGTTCATGGATCGGCGCGGCTTTCGGTTGACTATCTACCCGGTAATGCGTAATTCAGGCATATAAATGGCCTGACGCTTGGGAAATGTCAAATTTTCTGATAAATGCAGGCAGATTTTGAACACCGCCCGGATATGCGCCGCAAGGGCAGGGGAGTCGTATGATCCTTTCAAGACTGTTTCGCCGTCATTCGTTGGAAAAACCGGCGGCCGCGCTTTATGGCGATATCGTGCGCCGCGCGCGAACGCCGGTCTTTTATGAGCAGGCGGGCGTGCCCGATACGGTCGATGGCCGGTTCGAAATGATCACGCTGCATGCCTTTCTTGTCATGCGCCACCTTCGCCGGGGCGGAGAGCAGGCGCAGAAACTTTCTCAGACGTTGTTTGATCAGATGTTCGCCGATATGGATCAGAGCCTGCGCGAAATCGGAATTGGCGATCTCAGTGTCGGCAAGCATATCAAGAAGATGGCCAAAGCCTTCTATGGCCGGGTGGCGGCATATGACGCGGCGCTGGATGGCGGGGCGGAGCCGCTGGAAGATGCGCTGCGGCGCAATCACTACGGCACGGCGGAGGAAGTGCCGGATGCGGCTGTCAGGCTGTTGGCCGATTATGTGCGGTCGGCGGATGCATATATGACGGCCGTCGGTGCTGCGCCGCTGCTGGCCGGGCGGGCTGATTTCGGCCCGGTACCGGAGGAGTGAGGCGCACAATCTGATGATCCGAAGGATGGAAAAGGCCGCTTCCGCTGCGGGATTTTAGCCGGGCGACAAAAACATTGACCGCAGACGGCGAAACCAGTATTTTCGCGCCTTCGAATCGCCTGCCCGCCGGATCGCTCCTGCGGGCCAAACGGGTGCGGGTTTTGAAAGGAATTGTCGCAATGCAGGAGACCGGCGGAGATTTCGCGCGGTGGATTAATGTCGAACGTCTGGGGAGAGAGCCCATGACTTTCGATGTCGTTGCGACAGAATCGGAAAACGCGGCGCTGGCTAAGTCCCTTGATATTGAAGGGGTTTCTGATGTCCATGCGCGCGGATCGCTGTCCCGGCGCGGCGCCAGCGGGCAGATCGAGCTGACGGGACGTTTGACGGCAACGGCGACCCAGGCCTGTGTGGTGACGTTAGAACCGGTCTCGCAGGCGATTGACGTGGAATTTACGGTGTTCTACACCTTCGACCCCGGTGACCTCGTGATCGAGGAGGCGGAAAAAGTCGTTGGCATGGAAGAGCCGGATTTGCCGGAGCTGATTGTGGGCAGTCGCCTGAATCTGGCGGATATGATAACGGAACAGATCGCGCTTGCGCTTGACCCCTATCCGCGTAGCGCGGACGCGCCAGAGCTGATGGATAACGAAGAAACCCTGGAGAGGGCCAAACAAGAGCAGGGGGTGCACAAACCCTTTGCAAATTTGAAGGACTTGATGAACAAGAAGTGATATGAAGAGTAGAGGCGTTTCATCTCACTGTGGATTTTGATACCGCCCCGCCGCGGCAGGGCACTGAAGTGAAAGACTAGGAAAATGGCAGTACCAAAAAGGAAAACCACCAAATCCAAGCGCAACATGCGCCGGGCTCATGATGCGCTGGTTGGCACGCAGGTTCAGGAATGCCCGAACTGCGGCGAAATGAAGCGTTCACACCATATCTGCTCCTCCTGCGGTCATTATGGTGACCGTGAGGTCCTGGAAACGAGCGAAATCCTCTGATCGGCGTCTGCTGACCAGGACAGCCGGACCCGGATATAAATATGCCCGATAATATTGTCATTGCCCTTGATGCGATGGGAGGAGATCACGCTCCTGACATCGTTATTAAGGGCATTGATATTGTGCGTGTGCAGTTTCCCAAGGCCCGGTATCTTTTGTTCGGCGATCAGGCGCGGCTGGAACCACTCCTGCGGGCGTATCCATCTGTTCGCGCGCTTTGTGAGCTTCGCCACACCGATGAGGCTGTCAAATCCGAGGACAAGCCCAGCCAGGCGCTTCGCAAGGGCCGCAAGAGCAGTATGCGCCTTGCCATTGACGCTGTGCGCAATGGAGAGGCGGGGGCCATTGTCTCGGCCGGGAATACCGGCGCGCTGATGGCAATGGCGAAGATTTCCCTGCGTATGATGGCGGGCATTGACCGCCCGGCCATTGCCTCCGTGCTGCCCTCGCCGCGCGGTGAGACGGTTATGCTCGATCTGGGCGCCAATGTGGAGTGCGATGCCGACAATCTTGTACAGTTCGCCTTCATGGGGGCCGATTTTGCCCGCGCCGTTCTGGGCCGTGTGCCGCCGCGGGTTGCGCTGCTCAATGTCGGGATCGAGGACCTGAAAGGCAACGATACCATCCGCGAGGCGGGGGAGCGGCTGAAGGCCATTGAAAACCCGCCCTTTGATTATCATGGCTTTGTCGAGGGGGACGATATCACCCGCGGCGTTGTCGATGTGATTGTGACGGACGGCTTTACCGGCAATGTCGCACTCAAGACTGCCGAAGGGGTGGTCCGGCTGTTCACTGATTTTCTACGGGCCGGTTTCCGCAGCTCCCTGATGTCAAAGATCGGCTATCTTTTTGCCCGCGGCGGTCTGAACATCCTGAAGGAAAGGCTGGACCCGCGCGCCTATAATGGCGGCGTATTGCTGGGTCTGAACGGCCTCTGCGTGAAAAGCCATGGCGGCACGGATGAAACCGGCTTCGCCAACGCCATCGGGGTTGCCATTGAAATGGTATCCGATGATATGATCGAGAAAATGCGCTCAAATTTCGAGACCTTTGATATGGCGGAGAAAATGAGCAATAATGCTTCCAGTTTTGATAGCGGGGAAAATCAGCGTGAGGGCGCTGTCCCGTCTTCGAAAAAGTTAGCCACGTCCGTTGAAGCCACAGACACCGTCAAGGATGCCGGTTAGAACAGGAAACCCATGCGTCGTTCAGTTATTACCGCCACCGGATCGTATCTCCCCAAACGCATCCTGACCAATGATGAGCTGGCCAAAATGGTCGATACATCCGATGAGTGGATCGTCGCCCGCTCCGGCATTCGCCAACGTCATATCGCGGCTGAGGGGGAGTTGACCTCCGATCTTGCGACCCATGCGGCGCGGGCGGCGCTGGAAATGGGCGGCCTCAAGGCCGATGACATCGACTTGATTGTGCTTGCCACTGCAACGCCGGATGAAACCTTCCCGGCCAGTGCGACGGTCGTGCAAAAGAACCTCGGCATGTCGCGCGGCTACGCCTTCGATGTGCAGGCAGTGTGTAGCGGCTTTCTGTTCGCGCTGGCGACGGCGGATAATTTCATCAAGGCCGGTCAGGCGAAACGCGCGCTCGTCATCGGGGCGGAAACCTTTTCGCGCATTCTCGACTGGGAGGATCGCACCACCTGCGTCCTCTTCGGCGATGGCGCGGGCGCCATTGTGTTGGAGGCGATGGACGGGGCTGGAACGTCCGATGATCGCGGCATCCTCACCACCCATCTGCATTCAGACGGGGAAAAGCATGACCTCCTTTATGTGGACGGTGGCCCGTCCTCGACGCGGACGACCGGTTATCTGCGGATGGAGGGGCGTGAAGTCTTCCGCCATGCCGTCACCAACCTCGCCAGCGTGGTCCATGAGGCGCTCGAGGCGACGGGGCTCGAAACCTCTGACATTGACTGGCTAATTCCCCATCAGGCCAATAAGCGGATCATCGATGGAACCGGTAAGAAACTTAAACTCGATCCTGAGAAAGTAGTTCTAACCGTTGAAAAACATGGCAATACTTCGGCTGCATCTGTGCCGCTCGCGCTGGATGAAGCCGTGCGCGACGGACGGATAAAGCGGGGGCAGCTTCTGTTGCTGGAGGCGATGGGCGGCGGATTTACCTGGGGCTCGGCGCTGGTTCGCTGGTAAGGGCGGGAGGAATCGCGAATCTCTCTGGCGCGAAGGCTTTTCCATTGCTAATTCCCTGATCAATTTCAATCGGTTATCGACCGTTTTTGCCAAAAAACCGGCTTTTCTTCAGCTTGCAGGCCCAAATCGCCGCTTTCTGATTGACGCGTCCCCTTGCTTTGATAATCCTGTAGAGACTAACGGGGTATCATCATGACGAAAAATACATTGACCAGAGCGAATTTGGCGGAGGCTGTTTATCAGGAAGTGGGGTTGTCACGCAACGAATCCGCTGAACATGTCGAAGCAGTCCTGTCCGAAATCGCAGACCGGCTGGTGGCCGGTGAAACAGTAAAGATTTCCTCCTTCGGGAGCCTTCAGGTCCGTCAGAAGACGGGCCGCGTGGGTCGTAATCCGAAGACCGGAGAAGAAGTGCCGATCAATCCGCGCCGGGTTCTTGTCTTCCGTGCCTCCCATGTCCTGAAGGACAAGATCAACAAGGGTAACGGTGGCGCATAAGGTGGCGAGAGAGGCGGAAAAACGGGAAAAGTCGGCAGAGGCGTTCCGCACCATCAGCGAGGTGTCGGAAGAGCTCGACGTGCCGCAGCATGTCCTGCGTTTCTGGGAGACGAAATTCAAGGTCGTCAAACCGCTCAAGCGCGGCGGCGGGCGGCGGTATTATCGTCCCTCCGATGTCGAGCTGATCCGCGGTATTCGCGACCTTCTCTACAAGCATGGCTTCACCATTCGCGGGGCGCAGAAACTGCTGAAAGAGCAGGGCGGGCGCATCGACAATGTGGACGCGCTCATTTCCGCCACCCGGTCGGAGGGGAATCCGGCGCTTGTCCGCGCAGCCAATGACCCGGCGGCAACGACCGAGGGGCCGCTTTCCGATGACGCGAAGGCCCAGCTCCGCGGCGTGCTCGCAGATCTCAAGGCGCTGAAGGAAATGCTGGCCTGACAGAGGAGGCGGGAGCACGATGCAGATGGCGGTTTCCGCCCGGATTTGCGTGTCTTTCATCTCCTTTAAAAAATAACGCCCGATCGGCATAACGGGCGTTGCCATTCCCTGCGGCGCTCAGTATAGTGCGCCAGCCTTGGGCCGGAATGGCCCCATCAGGACATGACGGGCAGTAGCGCAGCCTGGTAGCGCACTTCACTGGGGGTGAAGGGGTCGTCGGTTCAAATCCGGCCTGCCCGACCAATGTAAAAAGCCTCGAAACCATGCAGTTTCGGGGCTTTTTTAGTGGGTTGGAGGCGGCTGATATTTTTGCAACATAAGCTGTATAGTTCTTGCGGATTCTTCTATCTCATTTAGTGTGTCATTTAGGAATTCAGAGTCGTCCTGAACTCCCGCTATCTCTTTCAGTAATAGATAGAGTGACTGTACAGAAATTAGTGTATTTTCAAGGAAATTGCGAAATACGAGTCTGTCAAATTCAATATTTTCGCGATATTTGCTCATTGTTGTTTTTTGTTCAGAAAACACTAGAGCTGTGTGTAACGCTAACTGTATGATCTTACTATCAAGTCCGAATAACAATTTGTAGTCTGATAGATGTATATGACCAAAGTTTTCATTATCTAACGCATCTGCCAACAGACTTAATGGTAAAGCTTCTCCCTTGAGTATTAGGCCATACGCATGGGTGAGCCGGCCAATTAATATCTTCTCCTCGGCATATGTTATTTTAATTGCACCAATGACGTAGGCTAGCTGTTGTTCCTTTTTTTCTGCTTCAGCTACTTCTTTGTTTTTTCTGTCTATTTCCGCCTGCTCGACCAAAGCGTTACTATTTTGCCGTCCCGTAATGTGTGCAACATAAATAAGACCTGAAAAGCCAATTAATGCGCCAAGGAAAGCGCCTTTGCCTTCGTTGCCGTCTACTTCTGACCAAATCCATGGGACGAAAAAAGATAAAGCCAGCCCTCCGCCAACTATCAAGGCGAGCCAGCCAAATGCGGTGACGCCCTCGTCCAGCGGTCTTGCAAACCATTTTCTAAGATGATCCATGCCCTAAAATATCTGGCAATTATTCCCGCAATGCAAGTATCTACTGGTTTGGCAAGCTATCCACCGTCACCCCTGCGACGGAGTGCCGCATTTGGCCGTCGGATATTGCCATCGCGGGAAATTCGGCTATTTTGCGGGCCATGACAATGGATATGGAAAAGGGCGTCGTTCCGGGCGCGGCGCTGGATCAGGGCCGGAAAAGCCGTGACGGGCGCAAGCTGGTGATTGTCTGGCTGACGGTGGTGGCCGTGCTGGTCTTTGCCATGATCGTGCTCGGCGGCGTCACGCGGCTCACCAATTCCGGCCTCTCCATGACGGAATGGAAGCCGGTGACGGGCTGGCTGCCGCCCCTGACGCAGGAGGCCTGGACAGCGGAGTTCGAGCGCTACAAGAGCTTCCCCGAATATCAGAAGATCAACAAGGGCATGAGCCTCGATGATTTTAAGGGCATCTACGCCTTTGAATATGCGCATCGGGTGCTGGGGCGTGTGATCGGCCTGGCCTTCTTCGTGCCTTTTGTGCTGCTGCTGCTGTTTCGGAAAATCCCGCGCGGGCTCATCCCGCGGCTGGCGTTTCTTTTCCTGCTCGGCGCGGCGCAGGGTGGTATGGGCTGGTTCATGGTGATGAGCGGCCTTGTCGATCATCCCGATGTCAGCCATTATCGCCTGACGGCGCATCTGGGGCTGGCGAGCCTGATTTTCGCCGCGCTGCTCTGGACCATTTTCGATCTGTCGGATCGCACGCAAGCGCCTGCCATGGTGAGTGCGCGGGTGCGGCAGACAAGCTATTTTCTGATGGGCCTGATTATTCTGCAAATCCTTGTTGGCGGCTTTGTCGCGGGGCTGAATGCGGGCTTTATCTATACCGACTGGCCGATGATGGGCGGGCAGTTTTTCCCACCGGGCGGCATGGAGTTGCAGCCGTGGTTCCATAATTTCCTGGAAAATCCGGCAACGATCCAGTTCGTCCATCGTATGTTGGGCTATGCCATCCTGATCGCCGGTATCTGGCTGTATCTCATCAGCCGGGGCGAGGATACGGACGCGCCCCTTCGTCGGGGCGTCACGCTCCTGCTCGTGCTGATCCTGTTGCAGGTTGCTATCGGTATTCTGACACTGCTCTATGTTGTGCCGGTGCATCTGGGGGCGAAGCATCAGGCGGGGGGTATGCTGGTGCTGGCCGCCGCCGTCTATGTGTTGCATATGGTGCGGGCGAGGGGACGGCAGTCGGAATCCGCTGGCGGCGTGCTCGCCGGGTGAACGGTGCGCAGGTTGATCCGCCGCCCGCAGATATCGGACGGCGGAGGCACTTATGGATCAGAAGCTGACTTCTTCCTCAAGTAACGGTTCGACAATGCCATTACCGAGCGTGATCACCGGGCTGAAGCCGGATTCGTAATAGGTGGTCGCGCCAACGGCCGTGGTGCCTGTGGTGTACAGGCTGATTTCCGGCATCTCGAAGGCCTCACTCGCTGCCGGCAAGGTTAGCGACGGCGCGCCGATATCGGAGTTGGTATAGCTGGTGATGTTAACCACATGCCCGGCGTTGATCGATCCGAAATTGGCGGAATAGTTGCCATTTGTCGTGATGATATGATTGCCACCGGAGACGCTGACTTCCGAATAGTTAAAACCGACATGACCGTCACCGGAGGTAATGGAACCAGTGTCGATCGTGCTGTCGGCAAGAGCCGGAGCCGCCATCAGAGAAAGCGCGAATGCGCCGATAATCATCTTCTTCATTCAATATTCCTTCATGAAATGAGCTAACGTTATGACAGGCAACCTGTCCGGTTGCTTCTTGTTATGAATTATCTTCAACCCCCTCAATCGCCTCGACGATGGGCTGGCACTGAGGGCGCAGTCCGGGATTAAGCTGCGCCAGCATCTCATACAGACCGAATTGCAGCATGGCGCGAAGCGAGAGCTGGAGCGGTTCGCGGTTCTGACCCGATATGTCGAGATTGACTAGCGTATCGCCAAAGAAGCGGCCAATGCCGAAGCCTGCCTCATCGGCGTAGATCTGCTTCGAGATCTGCGTCGCCGCCAGCACGCGGGAGGTTCCCGCCTCGGTCAGATGCAGATCCAGCCCGACCACGGCGCGGTTCTGGCGATAGCGCGGGCCGATACCCGCAACCGTCACCTCCGCAGCGGCCCCGGGAATGAAATCGAGGGTATTGATGGAGCCGGTAATATAGTAATCCATCACCATCAAATTTTTCGGATTGCGAATGCCGAGGTTGATTTCCGCGAGAAGCGGGCGGGGATCACGGCGGTTGACGATGGTTTCCGCCTTTGCCTGCAACAAAGTCGTCTGCATCATGTCGCCTGCCCCTTGCGTGATATATTTTCCGGTCCCGGCATATTCGGCGCTGAATTTTCCGGTGGCATCGACGATATCGCCAACGGCCCAGACGCCCCGCATCGGATGAGCCGCCGCGATACAGCCAACCAGACGATCATAGGGCGTTTGCACGGTCTCCACCGGTGGTCCCTTGATCAATGTCACATTCTCACCGCTGGTCGCGATGCAACCGGAAATAAAAAGCGGTGCAAGGACGACCTTAATAAGGGTAGTATTCATTTGGATTGCTCATATTGTTGGTGGTGACGTTGCAGCCGCTGCCTGTGACGTTGATTTGATTGCTGTCAGCGGATTTGACAGAGGTGGCGCTAACTACCTCGCCGCAGTTGGTCGTGGTGACGATGACGTTGTCGAGGTTGCTGTCCTGAAAGATCGTCTGCGCGCCAATGGTGGTCACCTGTGCGCCGATATAGGTATTATAGTTGATCGGGCGTTTCCACTGGTCGTAATATCCATTCTCCTTCTTCTCGATAAGGTCGGCGATTGCCGCTTTGGAACTGATGTCATAGGAAGTCTGGAAACCGGCGCTGTTATTCCAGCCGACGGCGGCAGTCACGGTGCCATCCTTGGCCTGCGCCAGAAGCGGCAGGGCAAGGAAGATGGCGGCTGCTGCAAGAGTGATTTTATTCATATTCTGCTTCCCGGCTTAGTTAATGTCCCGTATAAGTAGTAATTAGAATAATATATTCAATTTAAATATTGAAGGGAGACAAGAAAAATGATTAAAAATCTCGATCATTTTGTTTTGACTGTTGTGGATATTGACAAAACGAAGCAGTTTTACTGTTCATTACTTGGGATGACGTATCAGGAGCCGGGAAAGGGACGGCGTGCGCTTCACTTCGGTGCGTCGAAGATCAATCTGCATCTGGCCGGGCATGAGTTTGAGCCGAAAGCGCATCTTGCCCGGCCAGGGACGGCGGATCTGTGCTTCATTATCGAGGGAGAGCTGGAGACGATGGCGGCCCGGCTTGAGGCTGCCGGGGTGTCTATCCTGATGGGCCCGGTTGTCCGCACGGGCGCGAGAGGGCCGATCACGTCAATCTATGTGCGTGATCCTGATCTCAATCTGATCGAACTGTCCGTCTACGAATAGACGGACAGTTTCATCGTATGGCAGGACTGGTCAGAGCTTGGCCAGGGCCTGATCTAGATCGGCGATAATATCGGCGACATTTTCGATCCCGACGGAGAGGCGCACCACATCGGGGCCGGCGCCGGCCGCTTTCTGCTGATCTTCGCTGAGCTGGCGGTGGGTGGTCGAGCTCGGATGGATGATTAGGCTGCGGGTGTCGCCGATATTGGCGAGGTGGGAGAACAGCTCGACGCTCTCCACAATCTTCTTGCCTGCTTCATAGCCGCCCTTGACACCGAAGGTCAGGACTGCCCCGGCCCCGCCGGAGAGGTATTTTTGGCCGAGCTTGTAATAGGCGTCACCCTCAAGCCCTGCATAGGACACCCAGGATACCTTGTCATGGCCCTTCAGATGTTTGGCGACGGCAAGGGTGTTGGCGCTGTGCCGCTCCATGCGCAGTGCCAGCGTCTCGATGCCGGTCAGGATCATGAAAGCATTGAAAGGGGAGAGGGCGGGCCCAAGGTCGCGCAGGCCCAGCGCCCGGCAAGCGATGCCGAAAGCGATATTGCCGAACGCCTCATGAAAAACCATGTCGTGATAGGACGGGTTCGGCTTGCTGAGCGTCGGGAATTTGTCAGAGGCGCTCCAGTCAAATTTGCCACCATCGACGATCAGTCCGCCGATGGAATTGCCATGCCCGCCGAGGAATTTTGTCGCTGAATGCACAACGATGTCGGCGCCGAACTCGATCGGACGGCAATGATATGGCGTCGCCAGCGTGTTATCGACGATAAGCGGAATGCCTGCCTCATGGGCAATTTTGGCGATTGCCTCAATATCCGTCACGATGCCGCCCGGATTGGCGAGGCTTTCGATAAAGATCGCCTTGCATTTCGGCGTTAGTGCCTTTTTGAAATCCTGCGGGTCTGTCGGATCGACAAAAATGGCATTCCAGCCGAACTTCTTGAAGGAATGGCTGAACTGGTTGATGGAGCCGCCATAGAGCTTGGTGGAGGCGAGAAATTCATCGCCATTGTCCATCAGCGTATGCAGCGCAATCATCTGCGCCGCATGGCCGGAGGCGACTGCGAGGCTGGTCGCGCCGCCTTCAAGGGCCGTGATCCGCTCTTCCAGGACGCCATTGGTCGGGTTGGTCAGGCGCGAATAGATATTGCCGAAGGCCTGAAGGTTAAATAGGGATGCGGCGTGATCCGCGTCATCAAACACGTAAGAGGCGGTTTGATAGATGGGGGTGACCCGCGCCTTGGTGGTCGGGTCCGGCACGGCGCCGGCATGGACGGCAAGCGTTTCGAATTTCTGGTTGCTCATGATTATTCCCTACTCTGGATGATAATGTTGGTTGTTATTGTTGCTGGCCGTCAGCTCCGGACGGTGATCCGGTGGCCAAGCCGGCCGATTTCTACCTTCGGACATCGGTTCATCACCACTTTCATCCCCGCCGCTTCCGCCGCGGCAGCCGCGGCATCGTTGCGAATGCCGATCTGCATCCAGACAACTTTGGCATTGATGGCAATGGCATCCTCGACGATGGGTGGGATGTCCTCCGACACCCGGAAACAATCCACCATATCGACAGGCTCCGGGATGTCCCGGAGAGAGGCGTAAACCGCCTCACCGATGAGTTTTTCCCCCGCAAGTCCCGGGTTGACCGGAATGATCCGATAGCCCTGAGATTTCAGAAACACCGCGACATAATGGCTGGCCCGTGTCGGGTCCGCACTCATGCCGACAACGGCAATGCTTTTGACGTCATTGAAAATGCCGACGATATAATCGTCGGTGTAGCTGTCATGGTTCATATATTATTCTCCCCGCCACTCTGGCGTGCGCTTTTCAAAAAACGCGGTCAGCCCTTCGGCGGCGTCATGGGTGCGCATATTCTCAACCATCACCCCGGAGGTAAGTGAATAGGCCTCATCGAGGGGGAGGGAAAGCTGTTGATAGAAGGCGGCTTTGCCCATTTTTACGACCACCGGCGATTTCGCGGCGATATTTTGCGCCATGGTATGGATATGCGCATCCAGCTTGTCGGCGGGCAGGGCGACGTTGATCAGTCCAATCTCCCTTGCGCGGTTGGCATTGATGAAGTCACCGGAGAGCAGCATTTCCATGGCATGCTTAGGGGAAACATTGCGGCCAAGCGCGACGCCGGGCGTTGAACAGAATAATCCGAAATTGATCCCTGATGTGGCGAATTTCGAATTTTCAGAAGCATAGGCCAGGTCGCAGGAGGCGACCAGCTGTGTGCCGGCCGCTGTCACCATGCCGTCTATGCGGGCAATCACCGGCTGCGGCAGATGAACAATCGCCTGCATCATCTTGCTGCACTGATCAAACAGTTCAGCGAGTGTTTCATCCCGCGCCATGCCCTGTACTTCACGGAGGTTATGCCCGGAGGAAAAGACCGGCCCTTCGGCGCGGAGGATTAACACATGGATATTTTTGTCCGCCGCGATGGCGTCGAGATTTTCCTGTAGCTGCGTCATCATTTCGCGGGAGAGAGAATTGCGGCTCGCCGGATCATTCAGCGTCAGGGTCGCGACATGATCTCTGACGGTCATATCGATGATCCTGTGATTGTTCCCCCGCGACGCTTCCTTCGCTGGCATGCCTGTTCCCTGCTGCTTGTTGATAATCTGTCAACAGCTTAATCCTTTCTCGGCCCGGATCAACGGGTATCTGTGATTTTCCAATGAAAAGGCATGTCGCCCGGGTGCTTTCTCTTGCCGGGTGAATTGGGGGTGGTTATCCTCTCTCAACGATATTAAAGAAGGAGAAACCACCCGTGCCCATCATGACCGCCGAGATGCTTGAGCAATTCAACCGGGATACTTTTCCGCAAATCGGCCATATGAATTTGAAAGTGGAGCATGTGGATGATGACAGCATCATCATCTCTATGCGGACGGCGGATCGACACCTGCGGCCGGGCGGTACCGTGTCGGGCCCGACGATGATGGAACTGGCCGATGCGGCCATGTATATGCTGTTGCTGGCGCAGATCGGGCCTGTGGCCCTAGCCGTCACCACCAGCCTCAATATCAATTTCCTGCGCAAGCCCGTGCCGGGCAAGATGACTGCAAAGGGGCGACTGCTGAAGCTCGGCAAGGCGCTGGCCGTCGGGGAATTCGGCCTCTTTTCAGAGGCTTCCGATGATCCGGTCGCTCATGTCACGGCAACCTATTCAATTCCGCCGAAACGGGATGGGGCGTGAGTTGTCAAAATATAAGGTATTATAACACCTCAATCCTAAAGAAGTGAAATAACAGCCTTATTTCGGTTGACGTCGCAACAAACTGCGTTTATACCCGCCCATCATATCGGGGAGCCTGTTGCTCCCTTTCTTTTGTTTTGGCACGCTTGATGCGAAGGCTGGAAATAATGAAAACCTATTCTGCGAAACCATCCGAGGTGGAGAAGAAGTGGCTGCTGATCGATGCGGAAGGCATCGTTCTCGGCCGTCTCGCCGCGATTGTTGCAAACCGCCTGCGCGGCAAGCACAAACCCATGTATACGCCGCATATCGACTGTGGCGATAATGTCATCATCATCAATGCGGAGAAAGTCGCTCTGACCGGCAAGAAGCTGTCGGACAAGCTGTTCTACTGGCATACCGGTTATCCGGGCGGCATCAAGAGCCGTACGGCAGGAAAAACGCTTGGCGGCGCGCATCCGGAACGGCTGATCGAAAAGGCGGTTGAACGGATGATTCCGCGCGGCCCGCTGGGACGCAAGCAGTTCAAGAACCTGCGCGTCTATGCCGGTTCCTCGCATCCGCATGAAGCCCAGAACCCGGAAGTGCTGGATGTCGCATCCATGAACACCAAGAATGTAAGGAGCGCCTGAGCATGGCTGATGAAGCAAACTCCCTTGAGGATTTGAAAGAGCTGACCGAAGGCGGCAAGGGCGCCGCGGGCGGTGAAGCGGGCGCGGAAGTCATTCACGCTGCCGAAGTCATTGAAACGGTCACCGCCGAGCCGGTGATCGACAGCCAGGGCCGTTCCTACGCCACAGGCAAGCGGAAAAACGCCATCGCCCGCGTCTGGATCAAGCCGGGCAGCGGCAAGGTTACCGTCAATGGCCGGGACCAGGAAATTTACTTCGCGCGTCCCGTGCTCCGCATGATCCTGTTGCAGCCGTTTGAAGTGACTGATCGCGTCGGTCAGTTCGACGTTGTCTGCACGGTGAAGGGCGGGGGTCTCTCCGGTCAGGCCGGGGCGGTTCGCCATGGTATTTCAAAAGCGCTGACCTACTATGAGCCGGCTCTGCGCTCGGCCCTCAAGGGCGAAGGCTTCCTCACCCGCGACAGCCGGGCCGTTGAACGTAAGAAATACGGCCGTGCGAAAGCCCGCCGCAGCTTCCAGTTCTCCAAGCGTTAATCACGCGGAAAACAGAAACAGAAAAAAGGTCGCCTTCGGGCGGCCTTTTTTTGTTGCTATGATATCCGCCAGTATCAGCAAGCAGAGGAGACAGCGGATGATCAGGAAGCTGTTGATAGTTGCCATACTGTTGGCCCTGTTGTTTGGGGCAAAAGGCCTATGGGATGCCTTGCAACAGGAGCCGTCGGCGAAGGATGACCTCAGTGGGGAGTGGATCCTCTCTGAAATGCGTGCGGCTGGTATCTATGGGGAATCGATCGAAACGGCGCAAGCACTCGTCGGGCGTGAGGTGATCATCCGGAACGGTGTCCTCTCCTCAGAGTTCGCTCCAGATTGCAACATACCCCCATTAAAACCCGTGATCCTTAAGGATGACATGGAGACTTTTGGCTCCTCCGGCGGGTCCTGGTCGGAACTCGGCTTGCAGCCAGGCAATGACCGGCGGGAGTATGCCGTCCTTATGACGGAACTGGACTGCGAGGCACCGTTTACGAAGGTGGTTGCCCAGCCGTTGAGCGGGATTTACCTGCTGGGCCACCACGAAATTTACCTGCTGCTGACGCGGCGTTGAGCGGCAGGGTCTCCCCGATCCGTAAAGTCAGGGCGTTCTCGGCGCCAAAGCCCTGCTTTTCCGCTGCCTGCCTGAACCGCTCCGGCGCTTCGAACGGATCTTCGGCGGTAAGCAGGATTGTCCCCCAATGCATACCGACAGCACGTTGGGCGCGGAGAGCGCGGACAATCTCCACCGCATCTTCCGGGCTGGCATGGACCATCTTCATGATCTCGCGCGGCTCATACGCGCCAATGCCGACAATGGCGAGATCGAACGGTCCCTCGCGTTGGCCGATTTCCTCGAAAATGCCGCCATTTGCGGTATCACCGGAGAACCAGATATTTTCTTCCGCGGTGCGAATCCCGAAACTGGCCCACAGGGTTTTCTTCTGATCATGGACACCCCGTCCGGAGGAATGCACAGCGGGGAGCGTGGTAATGGCGAGGCCGTCTTCGGTCCAGCTATCCCACCAGTCCATTTCAATGACCTTTTTAAAGCCGCGTCGTGTGAAAAATTTTTTCAGCCCGAGCGGAACAATAACCTGCGTACTGTCTTTATAGGGATAGGCGCGGATGACGCGGGCATCCAGATGATCGTAATGGTTATGGCTGACCAGCATCACATCGGCGCGCGGAAGTTCATGAACGCCAAGCGCTGCCGGGACATAGCGCTTTGGTCCGACGCGGCCGGGGCCAGCGACCTCGGTCAGGTAAGGGTCGGTCAGAATGACCTTGCCGCCGCTGCGGATGATAAAGGCCGCATGGCCGAGCCATGTNACACTCGGGTTGCCGCCCGCNAGAATGCCGTCATCCACCTCACGACGCGANAGCACATGNCCGTCCGGTACGNCNGGCGGCGATGATTTTTTCAGCAGCCGATAGGCAAGNCGGGTCATNCGCCGTTTGCGCAGCCGCATATTCGGNCTNCCCTCCGGGTTACGAAANCCGCCNTTCGGATCGTGGTGATAGGGAGTTTNTGTCATANCGCNAGATTGCTTTNNNAAACTCATATTNAATANATTAACCGGTTAAATNNAAAATCTNTNCANAGNCCTTTCTTATAACATTGCAANGGATATGAAATTTTCAACTGAAAAGGATGGTAGNCTGCGATGGAATNAGACATATCACGCATCCTTGATCAAAAACATTTCAATAACTGGTGGCATTACATATGATTGATTGTGGTGGAGCGGGATAGGTNNAGAGANTGGCTGNTGCGGNGCGTCGGGNTGGGTTANGGGACGTTCCGGCAGANATCAGCTTCGTCTTCCCGCGTAGCAAGGAGAATAATAATGACAAAACTTGANAATTTTTATGACTGGGATGCCNTTCTCGACGGGTTGACGAAATATCTTCGTATCCGGGCGACGCCGATAGGCATGAAGCTGTTCGAGACGGTNGAGGAAATGGAAGCGGTGGAAAAGATTCGCCGCCCGAAGGGNATTTTNACCGCCGATCAGATTGTCGGGCAGGCGTGCCGTCTCGGCTGGACGGTGGGGGCAACGGCNGATGATTTCGTGGGGTCCCAGTGCGGTGCNGTGATGGGNCTGCGGCCGCAGGATGCGGAATGGCGCGAAGGCGCGCGCTATGCNGGCGTCTGGTATGAAACGCCGGAAGATGCCCGCAACCATCAGGCGGCNATGACGGTCATGCCCGCCGGACAGTTTCGGGCGATGGCGGTTTCTCCGCTTGCGTCGAAACGNCTTAANCCGCCGGATATCTGTTTGATCTATGCCACNCCGGCGCANATGATCCTGTTTATTAACGGNNTGCANTGGGCNGGATACAAGAAGCTGGATTTCTCGGTGGTGGGCGAATCNTCCTGCGCCGACAGTTGGGGGCGGGCGTTATCCAAGGGGGAGCCGAGCCTGTCGCTGCCCTGCTTTGCCGAGCGCCGCTACGGCGGTGTGCAGGANGATGAGTTGTTGATGGCGATCCCGCCTGCTTANCTGCCAAAAGTNATTGANGGGCTGGCNGCGCTGGCGAAAAACGGTCTTCGTTATCCCATTCCGCCCTATGGCGTNCANAATGATGCGCGNGCCGGGCTGGCGGTAAGTTACAGTAAATAAAAGTAAAAAATACTCATCGGGGCGGCGGCGTGAATACTNTCTGCCGCCGCCTCTATATTGAGCACTCAAAAGATGTATTTTGNTGCTTGGCATGCAATGAATAAATGAGTATATTCCCGGCCGCTTATAAAAACGAAATTATATTACGTGGCGCCCCGNCNTGCGGGGGAACTTCAATCAAACGGATTGTTGGCCGGGAGGAGACGCAAGAGATATGCTCTGCGAGAAATTTGACAATATCAGGTGGGGATCACCNGAAGCGAAACAGTTTGCNGAATATTGGCGCAGCCTGGAGCCGGAGANTATGGTNCCAAAGCGCCGCAGNTTTGATCCGACTCGTATCGCTAATTTACTGCCTGCCGTTGCGATTTATGAAATTTTATCTNCCGATGAAATTATTTACAGNNTGGCCGGAACGGCCATTGTNGATCGCCTNGGNATNGAGGTNACGGGCAAGAATTTTCTTGATTTCTGGCCNGGGGANCNGNGGGCGATGGCGGCANCGGCNATGATGGAATGCGTGACACGTCCCTGNGGTATTCTNTCCAAAATCGTNGGNATTTCCGACAAGGGAATTATTGANAGGAATGTCTCCATCGGATTCCCGATGNGCGATGATAACGGGGANTGTCGACGNATGCTGTTTTTCACCTCCGACATGCAGGGGCANCNGACACGTATCCCGCGAGAGGATCAGATCCGNCGCTTCGAAGCCCCGAAGAATCTGTTTATTGACCTGACCCGTTNNNAAGCGNGNCGCNNCNGCGNNTCGNAANNCGAGAACNCCGTTCTAGCCGTCGTTCTCATTNTCTGTCCGGATNAGCATTTTCGGNGTGGTGTAATGTAAAATCCGCCCCTGCCCNTCCAATNTACGCCAGTCATCAATNTNAAAGGCNATATGGGTGAGGGCTGCCGTCGGATATTTACGCTCAATCTGCTTACGGACGCCGCTGGTTGCGGTGGTGAGGGACAGGGCAAGCTGCTGCATCGCCGGGTTATGGCCGATAATCATCACATGGGCTTCGTCAATGGCGGTGCCTTTCAGGCAGGCGATAAGCCCGTCGCCTGTGCCGGCAGAGTAGATGGCCGGATCGAAGCGCCGTTCAATCCCGTCAGGCAAGGCGGGTTCGATCTGCGCCAGCGTCTCGCGTGTTCGTCTGGCCGGCGAGCAGAGGATGATATCCGGGAATATCTTGTGGCGCGCCATATAGGTGCCGATGGCAAGCGCCGCCAGCCGCCCGCGCGAGGTGAGGGGCCGGTCAATATCCGCCTTCGTCCGATCCGACCAGCTTGATTTGGCGTGGCGCAGCAATGTCAGTTCCCGCATGATTTCCTTCTTCCTTCCCGTGGGTGGGAGCGAGGTAGCAAACCGGCATGGAGATTATATGACAGGATCATGGCGCTTTATGACAGACCGCGTTGGGAGGCGGCAGATATGCAAGAGGCTGCGGATAATAACCGCAAGATAAGAGCGGTGAGCCGGTTTACTTCTGTTCTGCCCTGTCCGGTAATCCGCCATACTGCGGCAGCCCGTCATCAAGGTGATAATAGCTTTTCTTGTCATCCACAAAGATGTGCATGCCGCCCTTGAGTGTCGGGTCTCCGTCCAGGCTGCCGACAAGAAAGCTATAGTCTTCCGTCCCCTGCAACTTCCAGAAAAGCGAACTGCCACAATCGCCACAAAAGCCTCGCTCCCCCCAATTGGAGGATTTATACCATTTAAGGCCATCACTGCGCGTCAGGCGAAAGCGTCCTGTCGTCGCCGCACTTGAGGCGTAATAGTGCCCTGTCGCTTTCTGGCACTGGCCGCAATGGCAATAGCAGATGTCCTGTAAAGGACCATCCACCTCATAACGAACGGCGCCGCAGAGGCACCCCCCTTGATTGATTTCTGTTTCGGTCATGGCTATCACTCCGGTGATTCAGTGTTACCTGTCCACAGCATACGCCGCTTTAGCGGCGACGTCAGCCGGGCAAAGGAAGCTGTTTTTCGATCTGCATACGGAATGGGCGGAAATCCGGCGATGAGAGCGGAAAGAATGAGGGTTGACTAAAAATTGGGCGGAGTAGATAGCATTTATGCAACGTTTCGCCAAACCTTTCACAAAATGTTGATATAGCTGAAATGTTTCTTGCAAAAATTGCGATTATAAACTACCGGAGTCGCAGGGAGCCTGTTTTTTATGGTCGGTGAAATGCCGACAGCGGAACTTCCGAGGATTTCAGGCGCTGCATTTGGGCACTTTAGGCGCGAGGTCCTGATATATCTATTGAGTGTCCAGGAGACTAAATAATGGCTACAGGTACAGTAAAGTGGTTTAACCCGACCAAAGGATACGGTTTCATCGCTCCAGATGGGGGCGGGTCAGACGCTTTCGTGCATATTTCGGCAGTTGAACGCGCCGGATTGACGACCCTTCAGGAAAACGCGAAGATTCAATTCGAACTCGTCGCGGGGCGCAACGGTAAAACTTCTGCGGAAAATCTCGTGCTTCTGGACTGAGATAAAGGTTCCGATACGAAAGAGAAAAGGCGGCGTTTGCCGCCTTTTTTTGTGTCTGAAGACGATGGTCCGGCTGCGGAAATCTTTGCCAAGGGACGCATTTTATGTCAGAAACGCCGCTCTACTCAACAGCCGGGAAAGGCGAGGATAGGCGATGACATTTCCGATCAAGGATGCGGATGCGGTTGACATTGAAACACTCGGTATTGCCCTCGATGACGAGGGGACATTTACGCTGACCATCAAAGGCTATTCCCATCGCCTGACGGGCGAGGAATTGCTAGAGGAAATGCGCGATCAGCTTGATGTTCGCAGTTCGGTACGCGGCGCGCTGCTGCGCAAGGCGGAGAAGGATATCCTCTTCGGACTTAAAAAGGGGCCGGAGCGGCTTGACGGGGAGGCGCGGGCGGCGTTTGATCTTAATGTGCTGATCTGGTTTGCGGACAAGGCCCTGAAGGGCGCGCATCAGGGATATCTGGCGAAGTAACGCTTTAAGGGGTCCGGCGCGGCAACGGCCGGAAGAAGGGTATGACAAATTCGGAAAAGAAGATAAAGGTCGGTATTCTTGGCGCGAGCGGCTATACGGGCGCAGAAGCGATGCGCCTCTTGTTGCGCCATCCGGATGTCGAAATCAGCTTGCTGACTGCTGACCGCAAGGCTGGCCAGCCGGTGGAGGAGGTATATCCTCATCTCGGTGGTTATGGCTTGCCGGATATGGTATCGGTGGAGGAGGCGGACTGGAGCGGCGTCGATGTCGTTTTCTGCGGCCTGCCTCATGGCACCACGCAGGAGATTATCGCAACGCTTCCCGATGCGGTGAAGGTCGTGGATATGTCCGCTGACTTCCGGCTCGATGATCCCGCCACCTATGCCGAATGGTATGGTCATGAGCACCGCGCCCTTGATCTTCAGCAACAGGCCGTTTATGGCCTGACGGAGCTCTATCGCGAGAAAATCAAATCCGCGCGGCTTGTGGCCTGTCCGGGCTGCTATCCGACGGCGACGCTGCTCGCGCTCGTACCGCTGGTGGCGGCAGGGCAGGTGGATGCCCGCGATCTCGTCATTGATGCGAAATCGGGCGTCACCGGTGCGGGGCGAGGGTTGAAGCAGAATACCCTGTTCAGCGAGGCGGGTGAGGGGCTGTCGCCCTATGGCATTGCATCCCATCGCCATGCGCCGGAGATTGAGCAGGAGGTGGCTAAGGCCGCCGGATGCCCGACCGCCGACATCCGGGTCAATTTCGTGCCGCATCTCATTCCCATGAGCCGGGGGGAGTTGATCACGTCTCATGTCCGGCTGACGGGCGGCGCGACGGCTGCGGATCTCAAAGAGACTCTCGCAAAAACTTACGCGGACGAGCCTTTTATCCGCATTCTAAAGGGGAAGGATATCCCGCAGACGCAGATGGTGCGCGGTTCCAACAACTGCGTCATCAATGTGTTTGAAGATCGTATTCCCGGCCGGGCCATCGTGATTGCAGTCATCGACAATCTTGTGAAGGGTTCCAGCGGGCAGGCGGTGCAGAATATGAACCTGATGTTCTCGCTGCGCGAAACCTGCGGGCTGGAACAGGTGGCGCTTTTCCCGTAAGCTGCCGGAAAAGAAACACAAGAAACGGAAAGCGGAAAGAAATATGACGAAAAACATCATTTCCATCAAAGGAAAGACTCCCGTCATCGCGATGGATGCCTTTATTGCGCCCTCGGCCGATGTGATCGGAGATGTGGTTATCGGCGAAAAGTCCAGTGTCTGGTTCAATTGTGTCGTGCGCGGCGACGTGTATTCCATCCGTATCGGCAAGCGCAGCAATATTCAGGATGGGACGATTATTCATGTCTCCGGCGGGACGCATCCGACGACTATCGGCGATGATGTTCTGGTCGGCCATAACTGCATTATACACGGCTGTACGTTGGAAGATGCCAGTTTCGTTGGTATGGGAACAACAATATTGGACGGGGTGGTCGTTGAAAGCGGCGGCATGGTGGCGGCCGGGGCGCTTGTCACACCGAACAAACGTATCCCGAGCGGAGAGCTATGGGGCGGATCGCCGGCGCGCTTCCTTCGCAAGCTGAGCGAGGAGGAGCGGGCGAACCTGACCTCGGGCGCCGATCATTATGCCGAGCTGTCGCAGGAATATCGCAAGGCGCTTGGCCTCTAACCGGCCGAGCTGATACACATCTGCGCCATGTCATGCAAAAGCCCGCCGTAAGAGGCGGGCTTTCTTTTGGTATTATAGGCGCAGGTATGCCTGCATTATTCCGTCATATCCGCATAGGGTTTCGCCTTCACCTTGACATAGCTGCCGGGCGCATCCTCGATCGGTTTTAGCTTGCCTTTCGCCGGATCGCGTGCGGGGACCTTCGGCCCCGACTTCTTGGACAGCCATTTATCCCAGTACGGCCACCAGCTGCCGGGATGCTGCGTTGCATCGGCAAACCAATCCTCCGCGCTTGCGTATTCCTTTTTCTTGGTATTGGTCCAATGCTGGTATTTCTTCGCATCTGGGTGGTTGATTACGCCCGCAATATGACCGGAGCCCGCCAGCATCAACTCGGCCGGCCCGCCGAACAGTTTGAGATTCTTGAAAACCGATTTGAAGGGGGCAATATGATCCTCCTTGCTGGCCTGGATGAAGACCGGCGTTGTCACTTTTGACAGGTCAATGGGTTGCCCGCCGAGCGTGAGCGACCCCGCCTGACGCAGCAGGTTCTTCTGATACATGTTGCGAAGATAAAAACTGTGCATCTTGTGCGGCATGTTGGTAGCGTCCGAATTCCAGTAGAGCAGATCGAACGGGAACGGCGTCTTGCCGAGCAGATAGTTATTCACCACAAACGACCAGATGAGATCATTGGATCGCAGGAGGTTGAAGGTATTGGCCATTTCCTTCCCCTCCAGATAGCCGCCTTTCATTTTGCTTTCGACAAGCTGGATGTGATCCTCGTCGGTGAAGACGAGCAGATCGCCCGCTTCCTCGAAATCGAGCTGAGCCGCAAAAAAGGTTACCGCCTTGATCCGGTCCTCCCCTATGGCTGCGAGATAGGCAAGCGTTGCCGCCATCAGGGTGCCGCCAATGCAATAGCCGATGGCCGTTACTTCGGTTTCGCCAATGGACTGCTCAATGGCGTCCAGCGCCGCGAGAATGCCTTCTGACATATAGCTTTCGAACGTCTTGTCCACATGTCGCTCGTCCGGGTTGACCCAGGAGATGATGAAGACCGTATAGCCCTGATCAACGCACCATTTGATGAAGGAATTTTCCGACTTCAGGTCGAGGATGTAGAATTTGTTGATCCAGGGCGGTGTGATGAGAAGCGGCCGCTTGTAAACCTCTTTTGTCGTCGGTTCATACTGGATAAGCTGCATCAGGTCGTTCTGGAAAATCACCTTGCCGGGCGTCACCGCGATATTGCGGCCGATCTCGAATGCGGCATCATCCGTCATCTTGGGGCTGATGGTGCCCTTGGTCCGCTTCATGTCATCGAGCATGTTTTCAAGGCCCTGGACCAGATTCTTGCCCTTGCTTTCCATGGTGGTTTTCAGGACATCCGGATTGGACCAGAAGAAATTGCTCGGTGACATGGCGTCGGTATAGAGCTTGGTATAGAAATCCGCTTTCTTGCGGGTCTGTTTGTCGAGCCCCTCCACCTCGGCAACGGTGTCCTGCAGCCAGTTTGCGGTCAGCAGGTAGGATTGTTTGATATAGTCGAAGATCTGGTTCTGGCTCCATTCCTCCGACTTGAAACGCTTGTCTGCGGCGTCCGGCACCACCATCGGGGCTATCTCCTCGCCGCCTGCCCGTCGCGCGGCATTCTGCCACAGATCCATGTAATTTTTCCACAGCGCCGCCTGCGCTTCGATAATGCGGGCCGGGTCGGCCATCATCTTGTTCATCAGCTCCATGAAGGTGCGGGCAACGGTCGCCGGGTCCGGATCGATATGGGTGGGTTGCTGGCTGGCGAGAAATTCCGTGACCAGCTCCTGACTGCGGGCGGCTATCTTGGCAAAATTCTCCGCAAACTCGCGGGAGGATTCCAGCGCTTCCTGGTTTGTTTGCAATGGTTCCCTGTTCGGCATGTCAGCTTCTTCTCCCTGTCTTGTGTTCGAGTGGCGACAACTTTGATTACCGGTCCTGCTTTTTTCGCAAGCCTGCCCTGAAATCGTCAGAAAACGTTGCGAAATTCTCCCCCATATGTTTTATGATAGCTGCGTTTTTTACCAGATTATATCAAAAACTTGCCGATCTCAATGGAGCCCGTCAGGGGCAGGCCGGGGAGGGCAGGACGGGTATTTTAATGATCAGGATTGCTTTCCTCACCAAGAACCGCCTTCAGGCTGCACCAAAGCTTCTGCTGGGGGCGATGCTTGCCGTCGCGTTGCTGGCAGGGGCGGGCTGCTCCACTGATAATACGGAAGAGCAGGAGGCGGCCGAATATCCAAATCTTAACACGGTACCGGAAAAGCCGGAAACCGTCGCCAGCCTTGCCGAAGCCGACAAGATTGGCGAGGGATTGCGGGCGGATCGCGACAAAGCCCGTTATACCGATGAAAATTTGCGCGCCGATACGTCTGTTCAGCCGCCGCTGGCTCCGCCGCCTGCGCCCGAACCGGCGGCGAGTGAAACGGAGACGGTTACCGAAACTGTGACGGAGACGGCAACGGAAGCCACTGAAACGATCCAGGAAACAGTTGAAGAGACGACCGAGCCCGTCGTTGCCGCCGTGCCGCAGGAACCGGTGCAGCAGGAAAATCTGACGCCCCCTGCTGAAGGGGCGGAACCGAAGGAACAGGCCCCTTCCGAGGCGGCGCCGGACAGGGAAAGCACGCAAGAAGAAACCACGACGGTTATCAGCAGCGAAGGTGTCCGCGAGACAACGGTTGCAGGCATTTATGAACAACAGCTCGCGGCTTCGGCCGCCTCGCGCCTGCCCGATGGTATGAGTGCGGAGGCATCGGCTGGCGGGAACTCGGGCAGTGACCCGGCCCCTTCTCGAGACGAGGCGCCGCGGCTATCCCCGCCCTCAGAGGATGGGGGCCGGGTGATCCCCAACTACGCGGCCGCCAGCGGGACGACACCGGTGGAAACGCTGTATTTTTCCCAAGGCTCCAGCCGACTGGGGGCGGCGGACCGGACAAAACTTGACCGGATAGCCCGCGCACAGAAAGCGGCTGACAGCACGATCCGCATTGTTGGGCATGCCTCCAGCCGGACCCGTGAAATGCCCGAAGAACGGCATATGATGGTAAATTTCGGCGTCTCGCAGGCGCGTGCGGCGGCGGTCGCGGAATATTTTCTGAACGCGGGCATCACAGCGGACAGCCTGATTGTTGAATCCGTCAGCGACAGCGAGCCGGTGGCGACCGAGCCGATGCCGAGCGCGGAGGCGAGAAACCGTCGCGTTGAAATCTTTATTCTAAATTAACGCAAATTCGTATAAACAGCCGTAACAGGAAAATTCGGGGCCCGTTGCGGCGGAATGTCCTAACCCTCCCCGATACCATTTTTAACAGGAACTTGATTGATGGATCCCGATTTCCACCGCATTAAACGTCTGCCTCCCTATGTCTTTGAAGAAGTCAACCGGATGAAGGCGGCGGCGCGAGCGGCGGGCGCGGATATCATTGATCTCGGTATGGGCAATCCCGACTGTCCGACGCCGCAGCATATTGTGGACAAGATGGTGGAGACGGTACGCGACGGGCGCACCCATCGCTATTCCACGAGCCGGGGCATTCCCGGTCTGCGCCGCGCCAATGCCGCCTATTACAAACGCCGTTTCGGCGTCGATATCGACCCGGAGACGGAAACCATCGCAACGCTCGGCTCGAAAGAGGGGCTTGCCAACCTCGCCATGGCAATCACCACGCCGGGCGATGTCATCCTGTCGCCGAACCCGAGCTATCCGATCCACCCCTATGGTTTTATCATTGCCGGGGCCGTTGTCCGGCATTTCGAGGTTGGTCCTGGCATTGATTTTTTCGCCGCGCTGGAGCGGGCGGTACGTCACTGCATACCCGCGCCGACCTGCCTGATCCTCAATTTCCCGTCGAACCCGACGGCAATGACAGTGGATCTTGATTTCTACAAGGAAGTCGTCCATTTCGCGAAAGAGCATAATATGTATATTCTTTCCGATCTTGCGTATGCGGAGATTTATTTCGGCGATGTGCCGCCGCCCTCCATCCTTCAGGTGGAAGGCGCGCGCGACATCGCGGTAGAGTTCACCTCGCTTTCCAAGACTTATTCCATGCCCGGCTGGCGTATCGGTTTCGCCACCGGTAACAAGCGTCTGGTCGGTGCACTGACGCGCATCAAATCCTATCTCGATTATGGCGCGTTTACGCCTATTCAGGTCGCGGCAACGGCGGCCCTTAATGGTCCGCAGGATTGTGTTGAGGAATTCCGCAAGCTTTACAAGCAGCGGCGCGATGTGATGATTTCCAGCTTCGCGGCGGCGGGTTGGCATATTCCGTCGCCCGAAGCGACCATGTTCGCCTGGGCACCGATCCCGGAACCCTTCCGTCATCTCGGCAGTCTGGAATTTTCCAAGCTGCTGCTGAGCGAAGCGAATGTCGCCGTTGCGCCGGGCCTTGGCTTCGGGGAACATGGCGATAGCTTCGTGCGCATTGCCATGGTGGAGAATGAACAGCGGATCCGTCAGGCGGCCCGCAATGTCAAAAAATTCATGTCCAATGCGTCCGCGCATCTGGCGAAAAGAGAGGCGTCCTGATCGTGGCTTCACATGTAAGAATTGGTATTGCCGGCCTCGGGACGGTCGGCGCAGGTGTTCTTAAGATTATCAAGGCCCATGGTGATCTGCTGGAGGCGCGCTCCGGCGCGCATCTGGTGGTGACGGCTGTTTCCGGGCGGGATAGGACGAAAGATCGCGGTGTCTCGCTGGACGGCGTTAAATGGTATGACGATGCCCGCGATCTCGCCGATGATCCGGACGTGGATATTGTGCTGGAACTGATTGGCGGCAGCAACGGCGTTGCGCGGGAGTTGTGCGAAAAATCTCTCGCTAAAGGCAAGCCGGTCGTCACCGCCAACAAGGCGCTGCTGGCCGAGCACGGCAATGCGCTGGCCCGCCTTGCGGAGGAAAACAACGCGCCGCTTGCCTATGAGGCGGCGGTCGCGGGCGGTATTCCCATCATCAAGGCGCTGCGGGAAGGGCTGGCCGGAAATGCCATCTCCCGCGTTTATGGCATCCTGAATGGAACCTGTAATTATATCCTGACAGAGATGGAGGAAACCGGTGGCGAATTTGCCGCCATTTTGAAAGACGCGCAGGATCTCGGCTATGCGGAAGCCGATCCGAGCTTCGACATTGATGGGGTGGATGCGGCGCATAAGCTGGCCATCCTGTCCAGCGTCGCCTACGGCACGCCGGTCGATTTCAGCAATATCTATATTGAAGGCATCCGGGAGGTCAGCGCTGCAGACATTGCCTCGGCGCGGGAGTTTGGCTATCGCATCCGCCTGCTGGGCGTTGCGCGTCGGACGGAGAAGGGGATCGAACAGCGTGTACATCCCTGCATGGTGCGGCGCGATACCACCATCGCCCATGTGAACGGTGTGTTCAACGCCGTGGTTGTCGATGGCGACTTTGTCAGCGAAACGAGCTATGTCGGGCGCGGCGCGGGCGAGGGGCCGACGGCCTCTGCTGTAGTCGCCGATATCATTGATATCGCACAGGGCCGCCATACGCCGACCTTTGGTATTCCGGTGGCCAGGATGACGCCGATCCCGACAGTGCCGATTGCTGAGCATATAGGCTGTTACTATGTCCGCCTGACTGTGCATGACAAACCGGGTGTGATTGCTGATGTTTCTGCGGTGTTCCGTGATGAGAATATCTCCATCGAAAGCCTGCTGCAGCGCGGCCGCGCCTCCGGTGAGGCGGTTTCCGTCATCCTCGTCACCCATGAGGCAAAGGAAGATGCGCTGGTCCGGGCGCTTGGAAAGATTGAAAATTTCACCCATAGTGTGGCAAAGCCGCGGATGATCCGCATTGCCTCGTTGTGAATGACTCGCATTCGTTATTAAGGTTTTGGAAGAGAGAAAATGAGCACATCCTCGAAACTAGATAGAAATCTGACGCTGGAAATTGTCCGTGTTACAGAGGCCGCCGCCCGTGCGGCCTGCAACCTTGTCGGACTTGGTGATGAAAAGGCTGCCGATCAGGCCGCCGTTGACGCCATGCGCACCGCGCTCAATCAGCTCAATATCGACGGCACTATCGTCATTGGCGAAGGGGAGCGGGATGAAGCGCCAATGCTTTACATTGGCGAGAAGGTTGGCACCGGCAAAGGGCCGGAGATCGACATTGCGCTGGATCCGCTGGAAGGCACGACGCTGACCGCAAAGGGTGGGCCGAATGCATTGGCCGTTATTGCCTTTGCGCAATCCGGCAACTTTCTGAATGCACCGGATACCTATATGGAAAAAATCGCCGTCGGCGGGGGATATCCCGAAGGCATTATCGACATCGATAAACCTGCCGGTGAAAACCTCCGTGCGATTGCCAAAGCCAAGGGCGTGCCGGTTAACCAGACCATGGCCTGTGTTCTCGACCGGCCACGTCATGCGGATATCATTGCCGATATCCGCAAGACCGGCGCCCGTATCCAGCTTATCTCTGATGGGGACGTCGCAGGCGTGATGGCGACGGCTGATTCCGAAACGGGTATAGACATGTATGTCGGCACCGGCGGTGCGCCGGAAGGTGTGCTGGCGGCGGCGGCGCTGCGCTGTATCGGCGGCCAGATGCAGGGCCGTCTCGTTTTTCGCAATGATGATGAAAAGGCGCGTGCCGCAAAATGGGGCATTAC
The DNA here is from genome assembly GCF_002694385.1 of Sneathiella sp. Taxonomy (GTDB): domain Bacteria; phylum Pseudomonadota; class Alphaproteobacteria; order Sneathiellales; family Sneathiellaceae; genus Sneathiella. Next base: position 143,620 of record NZ_NZMB01000018.1, on the reverse strand, counting down.
CGATCTGCATCGCGTCTACAAGCTGGAAGAGCTGGCGGCGGGTGAGGTGATCTTTGCCGCCACGGGCGTCACTAACGGCTCCATGCTGAAAGGCGTGCGTCAGATTGGCGACCGGATTTATACCGAAAGTATCGTCATGCGCTCGCATAGCGGCACAGTTCGTTATATCCGGGGCGTTCATAAGGTCAAATAAGCGGGGCCTGTTATGGATGCGCCTGTCGCGCCTCCCTTTCTGGATGTGGAATGTTCGCTCGGCGGCAAGCGCTGGCGTTTGCGCGCGGGCGATGAACGGCTGGGCCTCGCCATCTCCCAGCGGCTCGATGTGCCGGAAATTGTCGGCCGGGTTATGGCCGGGCGCGGTGTCACGCTGGAGCAGGCGGAGCAGTATCTGACACCGCAGCTTCGTCACCTGCTGCCTGACCCATCCAGTTTCAGGGATATGGACAGGGCGGTGGAACGGATCACGGCCGCTATCCGTAACGGTGAGAAGATTGCCATCTTCGGGGATTATGATGTGGATGGGGCCACCTCTTCCGGCCTGTTGAAACGATTCTTCAATGCAATCGGCGTTCCCAGTGAAATATATATTCCCGACCGCATGAAGGAAGGTTATGGCCCCAACGCGGAGGCGATGGAAATCCTCAAAAAACGCGGGGCCGATCTGGTTGTTACCGTTGATTGCGGGATTGTTTCCTTCGATGCGTTGGGCCATGCGAAAGACATCGGACTGGATGTCATCGTCATTGACCATCATCAGGCGGAAACGCGCCTTCCCGATGCGGTCGCAATTGTTAATCCGAAGCGCCATGATGAAAGCCAGAAATTTACATATCTTGCGGCTGTCGGGGTGGTGTTCCTGCTGGTTGTCGCGCTGAACCGCAGCTTGCGGCAGGCGGGATGGTACACTGATCAGCGGCGGGAGCCGGACCCCCGCCATTGGCTGGATCTGGTGGCGCTTGGCACCGTCTGTGATGTGGTGCCGCTTGTCGGGCTGAACCGGGCCTTCGTTGCGCAGGGCCTGAAAGTCATGGCACGGCGCGGCAATCCGGGGCTTGCGGCGCTCGCCGATGTTGCTGGGCTGGATGAGGCGCCCGGGACCTATCACACCGGCTTTCTGCTTGGCCCTCGGGTCAATGCGGGCGGACGCGTCGGACGTTCTGAATACGGGCCGGAACTGTTGTCCCTTGATAACCCTGATAAATGCCGGGAATTGGCCGCCCAGCTGGATCGCTATAATCAGGAGCGCAAGGAAATTGAAGCCGAGGTTCAACATGCAGCGATGGCCCGTGTCGAGGAAAGCAGCCTCAAGGATGACAAGGTAATCGTCGTTGCGGGCGAAGGATGGCATCCCGGCGTCATCGGCATTGTCGCCAGCCGCCTGAAAGATACCTACCAACGCCCTGCCGTTGTGATCGCGCTGGATGGTGATGTGGGCAAAGGCTCCGCCCGGTCCGTCCCGGGAGTGGATCTGGGGGCGGCCGTCGGCGCGGCGCGGCATAAGGAAATTATTGTCGCGGGCGGCGGCCATCTGATGGCGGCTGGGCTGACGGTTAATCGGCCGAAAATTGATGCCCTCCGCGCCTTTCTCAATGAACGGCTCGCAAAAGATGTGAGCGAGGCGTCGAAAACCGCCAGCCTCGGTCTCGATGGCGCCCTTGCTATCGACGGGGCGACGCCGGAGCTGATCGATCTGATGGATCAGGCCGGGCCTTTTGGGGCGGGCAACCCCGAACCGCGATTCGTTCTGCCCAATGTGCGTCTGGTGCAGGCCAGTATTGTCGGCGACAGCCATGTACGCGTTATTTTGACAGGCCCCGGCAACCGGGGGCGTCTGGCGGGGATCAGCTTCCGTTCCCTGGACACGCCGCTGGGGGATGCGCTGCTTGGTCATAACGGTGCGAGCTTTCATATTGCCGGCCATCTCAGAAAGAATAGCTGGCGCGGAAATGTCACCGCCCAACTGCTGATCGAGGATGCATATCGTCTCACCTGATCATTGTTTTTGAGTGTGATGCGCAGGAATGCGCCTTTTCATGCGGCTGTGTGAGAATTCCTTGATTCAAAATTGGAAAAATCCAATTTTTTGCTTGATATCCCTCTCCAGAATCGTTAAATCCTCCCTCGAGCAACGGGATATGTCCCCTTCGTCTATCGGTTAGGACGCCAGATTTTCATTCTGGAAAGAGGAGTTCGATTCTCCTAGGGGATACCATCCTGCTGCACGGTGAACCTTCTCGTTGCGTCCCCTTCGTCTATCGGTTAGGACGCCAGATTCTCATTCTGGAAAGAGGAGTTCGATTCTCCTAGGGGATGCCATCNCCTTATCGCCCGTGTCGGCGCATCTTTTCTTTCCNTGCCCNANCTCCTACATTAANAACANTACCATTGCCATNTGACAGGGGGAGNCTGATGAGATGAATTTGCGACTTTGTTTTGAAAGCAAGGCCGGAGTGAATATCGACGAAGCCGATGTTTTNCGCCANTATGCGGAGAATTANCTCGCNGGNTTCGAGATTGAGTGGGGTGGTTCGGTCAGTATGCCCCANCATGACAGCGTGACCCGCCCGATGGAGCCGCTGTGGCAGTATTTTATCCGTAATGCCAGCCGCGCNGCGNGGGATTATCTGATCGAATACATCACCCGCAACCCNATGGCCGGATATTATGTGCATGTCTATGAACAGGAGAGCGGAGCAGGGGANCGCAAGATCCATTAGACATTCCNNCGCCTGCGGCCGGATAATNACGNCAAAGGGGAGGGAACAGGGTGACGATCAGTGCATAAAAAACGNCAGAACCTNGGCAGATATGACTATATCATCGTCGGGGCGGGCAGTGCGGGCTGCGTTCTNGCCAACCGNTTGTCTGCCGATCCGAAATCCCGCGTCCTGCTGCTGGAGGCGGGCGGCTCGGATAATTACCACTGGGTGCATATCCCCATCGGCTATCTCTTTTGNATGGGCAATCCGCGNACTGACTGGATGATGTCGACGGAACCGGAAGCCGGGCTGAATGGCCGCAGCCTCAGCTACCCGCGNGGCAAGCTGCTGGGCGGCTGTTCCTCCATCAACGGGATGATCTATATGCGTGGGCAGGCGCGNGATTATGACCAATGGCGGCAGATGGGCAATAACGGCTGGGGCTGGTCNGATNTNCTGCCCTANTTCCTGAAATCAGAGGATTATCATGGCGGCGCTGACNAGATGCATGGCGCGGGCGGNGAATGGCGGGTGGAGAAACAGCGCCTGTCCTGGTCTATCCTGGATGCCTTCCGGGCNGCCGCNGCNGANATNGGCATCCCGCCCACNAANGATTTCAATCGNGGNANNAATGAAGGCGCCGGATATTTTGAGGTGAACCAGAAATCCGGCATCCGCTGGAATACCTCGAAAGCCTTTCTAAAACCNGTCATGCATCGCCAGAANCTCCGTNTNCTGACCGGTGCTGAGACGGANCGGCTGACGCTGGANGGGCGACAGGTGACGGGTGTTGATTTTACATATAAAGGGATGCCGAGTGTCGCCGATGCCGGNGAGGTTATCCTNGCCGCCGGGGCGGTAAACAGCCCGAAAATACTGGAACTCTCTGGCNTCGGTCGCGCAGATGTGCTTTCCGCCTTCGGAATTGACCTGTTTCATGAACTGAAGGGNGTNGGCGAAAANCTGCAGGANCATCTACAGATNCGGACTGTCTTTAAAGTAAAAAATGTAGAGACATTNAACCAGAAGGCCAACAGTCTGATGGGGAAGATCNGCATGGGGNTGGACTATCTGCTGTATCGCCGCGGNCCGCTGTCCATGGCGCCCAGCCAGCTTGGTATTTTCGCGAAAAGNGATTCCCGGTTGGAAACGCCGGATCTTGAATANCATGTGCAGCCGCTATCNACGGACAAGCTGGGGGANCCNNTGCATCCTTTNCCGGCGGTGACCGCTTCGGTCTGTAATCTGCGGCCCGAAAGNCGGGGCAGNATNCATATCGCCGATGCGAATATGAAAATCCCGCCCGCCATCCGGCCGANTTATCTTTCCNCGGAATTTGATCGNCGGATTGCCGCAACCTCCATCCGGCTGACGCGNCGGCTGATGGCNGCAAAAGCGGTGGCGCCGTTTGAGCCCGAAGAGATGCTGCCGGGGCCNCANCTGGAAACGGAAGAGGATCTCGTCCGNGCCGCCGGGGATATNGCAACGACGATTTTCCATCCCGTCGGCACCTGNAAAATGGGGAATGATGACATGGCTGTGGTCGATGACCGGCTCCGCGTGCGGGGCCTTAANGGGCTGCGTGTTGTCGATGCCTCGATCATGCCGACAATCACGTCCGGGAATACCAATTCCCCNGTNATNATGATTGCNGAAAANGCGTCCGATATGATTCTTGAAGATCGGCGCGNTTGAGNTTNTCCGGGTCAGGCGCTNGCTTTATGCNCGGAATCGAANTTGGCGTCTTCCAGNTCNGCGCCGTCGAAGATGGCNNCTTTCAGNCTTGCGCCGGTGAANTTNGCATCGATGAGATTGGCNTCGCTCATATTNGCACCNTCCAGNTTGGCGCCNGTGAAATTGGCGGCGGANAGATTGGCAGGCCANTGTTTNCCGAGCGNTTCNCCATTTGGCCCCTTAAGGTCGACGGCAGTGAGAATGGCACCTTTCAACTGCGCATTCCTGAGNTTGGAACGGGACAGGTTGACCCCNTCCATCATGGCNCCGGTGAGGTCCACATCTTCCATGATGCATTGCGACATGTCGCTCATCACGGTTTGACTGCCGCGCAGGTTTGTNCCNTTGAGATTTGCCCCNTTCATGGTNGCTCCGCTCATCGCGCAGCCAGATAAATCCATGTTTGAGAGATCCATNCCGGACAGATCGGCGCGTTCCCCTTTAAGGCCNTTGGTCTCCACCCACANGAAATGTTTCTTGAGCAGNGCCTGCAGNTTGGGCGGCAACGGCGTGCTTTCCTCCTGTTTCATNAGNTGNGGTGCNACNGNTTTTGATTTGGAAAAGTCGATATTATCNAGNTTGGCNCCATCAAGNCGGACATTTTCGAAATTGCAGCCTTCNACCTTNGCGCCTTCGAGATTGACATTGGAGAGATCGGCTCCTGCAAGATTGGCGCCGGAGAGNTCGCAGCCCGCCATGTCCGACCCCATGAAGCCNGCCCCGGCCAGNTCCGCATTNGAGAGGTTGGCGCCACGCAACTGGGAATAGGCGAAATTGGCATTNCCGAGGGNCGCNCCGGCAAGGTTGGCGCCGTTAAGGTTGGCTTTTTCGGCCACCACATCCTCCATCTCCGCCTCGCGGAGATCGCTGGCGGGGAAGGTCACGGTTTCGCCGCCGGAGAGAATCAGCGAGCCGCCGCGGAAATCCGCTTCCTGCAAATTGGCGCCGTTCAGTTTTGCGCCTTTCAGCTCCGCCCCGCGCAAATCGGCGCGGATTAACAGGCAGTCGCGTAAATCCGCGCGGGTCAGGTCAGCGGCATACAAATCCGCGGAGATCAAATTGGCGCCGCGAAAGATGCAGCGCGACAGTTTGCAGCCCGACAGCCGCGACTTTTGCAATTTGGCTCCCGCAAAATTGGCGCCAGTAAAATCCGCATGGCGGAAGTCGGCGCGGGCACCCTGTTTTGGATTGATCAGCCATTTGCGATGCTGCGCGAGAATATCCAGAATTTCCTGCGGCGTCATTGTTGTCATGAACGTCTCTTATCCATTTTCCTTTGTCTTCATGATGGTCGGCCTGACCTTCCGTAAGACTAGATTAACCTTTGCCCCGCATACTGCGCGCTGTATGACGGCAGGCTTTCCTTATAGGGGAACAAGGTTAAGAACTGGTTGCCGTCCGGCATCATTCTCAGGCCATATGGAGGGAATTCGGAAAATGTTTCGGGTGACACAGGAACAGGTGGATGCGCTGGAAATCTGGGTCCGGGATCGCCGCGAGGCCTATTTGCGGAAGGGGTTCCAGATGGCGGCTGTTGCCGGCGCCACGCCGCTTGCCGCCTATGCGGCCGATGGCGGACTCAAACCGGAGGATACGGCCAAATCGGTGATGGATCTTAAAAAGGAATATGATCTGGCAGAAATGTTTCATCGTGATGCCAAGCAGATTCTCCATGCCGGTCGGCAGGGCGGCTGACCTCACGTTTTGAATAGTTTATTCCGCTGACGTCAGGAGGCGGGAGAAGCGGGGGTATTGCCCACTATATGGAAAGCTTCGCGCCGTTTCCGGGCGACCAGATGGGCAATGCGCTGGATCAGTTCCTGTTCCTTTTCTACTGAAAATTCGAATTTAACGGCGACCCCTTGTTGCATCTGACGCACGATGCGCGCCGGAATCAGGCCAATATTATCAATTTCCAGCGTCATTTCCGTCCCGTCGGGCAGTCGCATCTCCATCTGAAGGCCCGCGCCGCCAACGGATATGTCGAGGATTCGCGCAGGCGCATCTCCTGCAAAATGATGGATGCGGCCCTCACGTGACATCGCAATGCGGCGATGGGCGCGACGGTTTTCTTTCTCACATTCTGACATTTTGCCTCCGAACGAGCGGGCATGATTGCATGGGCTGATGACAGGGGAGTGTCCTGTATATTGGTTAATATTCTGTTGCCGATGACGCCTTCAAATGGCCATAAACCGGCACTAGAGGAGTTTCCCGTTAAGATTTCCTTCATGCTTGCGCGTTAAGATGGCCTCCGGTTATCAGGAAAGGGTAAAGCCATGCGGCAACAGGATTTGACGGCCATCGTTGAGGGGCTGAAAGCGGAATTTTCCAATTCCCCGCGGCTTAATCGCAAATCTGTTGCGGACCGGGCGACGGCGGCCAATCTCGCGGCGCTGGACCTGATGCTTGAAAGCAGTGATGCGGATAAAGGCGGGCCTGCGCGAAGGGAGAATGCCAAAACCTTGAAGGTGCTGTCCCATGAATTTGTGGATGTATCAACGGCTATCCGTAGCCTGTCCGCCCGCTGAACAGCGGCATCAACTGATCCCGACGGGGCGGGGGCATGTGTGCCCGAAAAACCGCCTTGGCAATCCTGCCGATTATGGTAAATCTGTGCGTCAGCCATCCATCGGATGGCTGTGTCGCGTTTCCAGCTGATCGGGTACCATGCAGAATTCGCAGAAATCAGGGTTAAAAGCAAAGCTGCGGGTGTTTCTGGCAACGGCTCATGCCCGTCTTCGCGCCAGTAGCGTCAAAGAACGCCTAGTCACCGCCGCGCCGCTTATCGCCGCCCTTTTTATGGCCGGGGCTGTGGTATTGCTGGATATTTTCTATCGTGGCAGAGCTACGGATGGCTGGGGGCTTTCCCTGCTCGGTAACTGCGCGCTTCTCTTTTTCTTTTTTGCCCCCCTCACTTATGTCGGCGTCTGGCTGTATGGCTTGATCCGTCCCCGGCTGCGGGAGCGCCGGTTTATGGATGCGCTGCGACTTGGGCTTTATGTGCCGCATGCCTTCGCCATGCTGGTCATCCTGATCGCCCGGCTGGAAGGCTCGGAAACGATTGCCAGTTTCGGGTCGGCACTGATTACCTGGGCGATGCTCAGCCTGCTGCTCTCGCCTTTCACTGTGCTGCTCACCCTGCTGGCCTGGTCGTTCCTGCCGGAGGATGAAAAACTCGCCGAAATACGTGACCGCACGGTGCAGATTGGCGCACAGGCAAGGAATATGCTACCGGCGCCGGGGCGCTTCAATGCTCGTGGGCAAAAGCTTCTTGGTGCGCCGACGGTGCCTTCCACTGCCCCCGATGAGGATAAGGATGCGCTCAGAACATAATTCCGGCGTTGAGGGGCGAGACGTTACTTCAAACGCCTTTGCACCCAGTCGGCGCTGCTTCTGAATATGTCGGGCGGAATATCCTCGGCGAGTGTGGTCATGAGATCGGAAAGACGGACAGAGTGGAGAGAAGCGCGCCAGGCCTCGTCGGCCTGCCACATGACGCGGGCGATGGCGCAGGGCCTGTCGTCGCAATAGCCTTTGGGCAGGCAGGGATTGTTTTCGCGGATATTGGTACAGGTGAAGGTGCGGGCCTTACCCTCAACAGCCTCAACGATATCCAGAAAGGTGATGTCTGTCGTGGGTTTCGCAAGTCGGTAGCCGCCACTTGGCCCCAATGTCGTCTCAACCAGGCCAGCCTGAGAAACCGCTTGTAGCGCTTTTGACAGATACTCTTTGGGGATGCCGTGAAATTCGGCGAGCGCCTTGGTCGAAAGGTATCGGCCCTCTGGCAACCTGGCAAGGATTGCACAGCAATGCAGCGCCCATTCAACCTGACTTTTCAGTATCATCCTGATCCCCGCGGTATATGCCTGACACAGGCTCCTAATTAAGGCGCAAGGATATCCGCAAATGAATGTATCCGCAAATCATGCCATTTGATATCCCGCCGCAACCCTGTCTCTGTTCCGGCGGGATAGGTGCGTAACCTCAGTTCAGGCCCGCCTTGTTGAGGCCATTGGCCGTGTCCATGGATCCGGGGACACTCTTGAAGGCGATGCTGACGCGGTTCCAGCCATTGATGGCCATGATGCAGAAGGTGAGGTCGGAAATTTCCTGTTCTGAAAATTCCTTGCGCACCAGTTCATAGATTTCATCGGGCACGCCGCCTTCCGGGAGCCTGGTTAGAACTTCGGTCCATTCCAGGGCCGCCCGCTCGCGAGGGCTGAACAGGGGTGATTCCCGCCAGATCGGCACGTGATACAATCGTAACTCTCTCTCGCCGTGTATTTTGGCCTGTTTGGAATGTATATCCACGCAGAAGCCACATCCGTTGATCTGGGAGGCGCGCAATTCGATCAGGCTATGCAGGGTCTGGTCGATGGAGATGTCACGCAGGCTCATGGAGAAGTCCACATATTTTTTGAATTGCCGGGGGGATTGTTTCGCGTAGTCCAGTCGTTGGGTCATTGAAGGTTCCTTTATTTAAGGATAAAATATATCCATAAGGATATTAAATATCCTTAAATAAATTATCTGTAAAGCCCTTTATGCTCCCAATGGATGTTTTGGTCCGACGGGGTTCCGCGCCACGACTTCCCGCTTTACTTTAGAGGCGGACTTCGGCACAATTTTCGCCTCTGAGAAAACAAGCAAGAAAAATCAGATTTGCGCGAAAAAATTCAATAATAACAATAGGGTGCCCTGCGGTTTGTGCGCATGTTTCTCCGTACGGCATCAGATTTGGAAGGAACAGAAGAATGACCGCCATTGCCTTTGATCTACCGGAATCCATTGCCGAGGTACGGGACGGCATTCGCAATTTCGCCCTGCAGGAGGTCATCCCGCGGCATGAAAAGAATCGCGAGCTGCTGGAGAATCCGCGCCTCAAATATGAGGAGGATGGCCGACTTTCCGCGCCGGTGCGGGAGTTGATCAAGGAAATCCGCATGGCCTCCGCCCGGGCGGGCTATTACCAGATGTGCGTGCCGGAGGCGCTGGGCGGCAGCGGGCTTGGCATGCAGGCCTATTATGTCTGCTGGGAAGAGCTGTTCCATACTTGCGGACCACATAACTGGATGATGCTCTATGCGCTCTCGCACTGGGCCTTCGGGCCGAGCCGGCTGCTCGAAAAGGTGACGGACCGCGCGCGGGAGGAGATTCTGGAGCCCCTCATGAGCGGTGAGAAATCCATGTGCTTCGGCCTTTCCGAACCGGGGGCGGGATCGGACGCCAGCATGATCAAGACCCGCGCCCGCAAGGATGGCGACGGCTGGGTCATTGACGGGCGCAAGATCTGGACCTCCAACGCGCCGATTGCTGATTACTGCATCCTCTTCGCCGTGACGGACAGCGAGAAGGCAGCGGCGAAAAAGGGCGGCATCTCTGCCTTCCTCGTGCCGACGAATGCACCGGGCTTCACTGTGCAGCGCGTCGTCAAGCTGTTCGGCCATATCGGCGGGGACGAGGCGGAGCTGGTGTTCGAAGACCTCTGGGTCGAGCCCTGGCAACTTGTGGGGGAGCTGGATAACGGCTTCGGCGCGGCGCTTTACGGCGTGTCTCTCGGGCGTATTTACAACTCCGCCCGCGCCGTCGGCATCGGCCGCTGGTCGATTGAGCTGGCGCTTGAATATGCCAAGCAGCGCATTGCCTTCGGCAAGCCGATTGCGGAATATCAGGGGGTTTCCTTCCCGCTCGCCACCGCCGCGACGGAGCTGCATGCGGCGCATCTGATGGGGCTGAACTCAACCGGCCTGCTCGATAAGGGGGAGGCGGCGATCAAGGAGCTTTCCATGACCAAGGCCTATTCGGTGCAGGTCGGCCTCAAGGCGGTGGATCGCGCCATTCAGGCCCACGGCGCCATCGGCCTCACCAACGAAGTCGGCCTCGCCGAAGCCTGGCAGTATTTGCGCATCGTCAATATCGCCGACGGCTCCAACGAAATCCTCAACAAAACCATTGCGCAGCGGTTGTTGAAGGGGGATGTGGAGATATAGTTCGGGTTACCTAATCGGTGAAGAGGGAAGTGGTTTAAGAAGTTCTTGCACATCAATCCGATAGTGTTTTCGAGCGTTTGATGCCCATATCATTCTATGGTTTTGCTGTATTTCTATTTCAAAATCCTCTGGGCAATCTGGATGTTCAACCCAACCTTTAATCACGTTAAAATTTCGAACACTGAAAAAAATCTGAGCCGTCTCAAGTGTTTTGTAAGCTTCAGCAACTTTGGCATTTGCGCCTCGAATTTCTGATGCTAGCTCTGCGATCAAGTCTTTGTTTTTTGCCTCAGTGTCGGCTAAAAAAGTAAACGCCGTATTTTCATTGTGTCCAAATTTTTTAAAAATTTCGATTGCATCATATAATTGGCTTACGGGGCTATTTTTCCCAAAGGCATTTAACGAATTCCCTCCAGACAACTTCCCATATGTCTCTAAATATTCTTCCGGCACTGCATTCCCGTTCGCGGCAATCACCTGCCGACGTGCATAAACCAACATATTGCCGTCTTGCTTGTTAACTATTTTCCGAAATGTGTCTAAGACCGTACTAGATTTCTTTAATTTCGATAGTGCACTCTCAAAAGTTTCGGCAAAAGGTAATAATTGCCTGATATATTCAACCATATGGATGATATGTGTAATTTCATCCAACAAAAAATCGTAAGCACGATTGTAGGCTGTGTCCTTATCGAATTGGTGGTCAATAACAACAAAATCAGGAAAATGGCCGTTACCACAATCAGGGCCAATTAAGTAGAGATGACCAAGCTCGTCCAAAATCAAATATCCGCTACGGAGCCATTTGGCTTTGGTGTGACATAAGTTGCATGGGGCATAGTTGCCATCACGTTTTTTTAGGTCAACGTTGATATTTTTACGGATAATTTGGATTTCTCTATCTTTTGAAGGGACTATGCCATTCAGAATTCCGCGGAAGTCTTCTGGGAAATAGCTTGATTTTCGAAAATCATCAAATTCCCTCCCGATTTTCTCGGGATCCACATTATACCATATACCTGTTTCTGCGTTCTCTGTGTTCAATAAACCCCTCTCAGGCTAGGCAAGAACAAAGAGAGTACGTTGGCTGTTGTTGCTTGTCAAGAAAATAGTATTAGGGGCCAAAGCACTACACCATATATAGTATTTGTCTGGCCTTTTTTTATGAAAAACTACTTATTGGAGAAAAAGTGCAACAAAATCAACTGTGCATGAGGTTGTTTGAACTGACTAATAGAATTGCCGACTAGCGAAATTTTGGTATGACAACTGTAGAGATTGTTCGGTAAAATCAGCGAAGGCGGATGGCTGGGGAACCTGGACTCGAACCAGGATTGACGGAGTCAGAGTCCGCTGTCCTACCATTAGACGATTCCCCACCATTGAGGCGGCGCGCGCGACCGATATGGTGCGGCTGGCGGCTCTAGTAGCAATTCCGCAGCGGCCTGTCAACGTTCGATAAAAAACTGTTTGCGCAAATTATAAATGAACGTCGCACGGAAACCTGTTAGCATGGCGGGAACAGGCCGGGGCCATAAGCCCGTAGGCCGCAAATTTTTACCTGGAGGTAGTCCTGGGTGGCAACATCACAACCCCGGAGAACAGCAAAGGGTGAGCGCGGAAAACATCGACGCAGGTTTCAGAATGGCAGGGGCGACAAGCCGGAAGTGTTCGGCGCCCTGGATCTTGGTACGAACAACTGCAGGCTGCTGATCGCCCGGCAGCAGGGCAAGGGGTTCCGTGTCATTGACAGTTTTTCGCGGATCGTCCGTCTTGGAGAAGGCGTCAGCCTCAGCGGCCGCCTGTCCGACGATGCGATGCAGCGGACTGTCGATGCGCTGCGTATCTGCGCCGAGAAAATGCGCCGCGCGGGCGTCACCCATATGCGATGTGTGGCAACGGAAGTCTGCCGCAAGGCGAATAATAGCGACGATTTCCTCGGCCGCGTGCAGCAGCATTGCGGCATTGAACTGGATATCATCAGCACGGCGGAGGAGGCGACGCTCGCCGCCGAAGGTTGCGCGCCGCTCATCGACTATCGGCATCAGCATGCGCTCGTTTTCGATATCGGCGGCGGCAGTACGGAGCTGGTCTGGCTTGGCCTCAAGGGCCGCAAGCAGAGCGAGGTGCTGGGCTGGATGTCGATCCCCGTCGGTGTGGTCACCCTGACCGAGCGGCATGGTGGTATCCGTGTGACGGAGGACGCTTATCAGGGCATGATGACAGAGGTGTTGCGCCATGTGGATGCGTTTGAGGCCGAGCATAGCATCGCTGCGCGCATTCGGGAGGGGCGGGTGCAGATGCTCGGCACCTCCGGCACGGTCACGACGCTGGCCGGCGTGCATTTCGGGCTTGAGAAATATAACCGCAGCCGTATTGACGGGGCGTGGCTCAATGCGTCCGCCATGCTCGATATCTGTCACCGCCTTGCCCGCAGCGATTATGAGCAGCGGTTGCAAGAGCCCTGCATCGGACGGGAGCGGGCGGATCTTGTCGTTTCCGGCTGCGCGATTGTCGAGGCCATGCACAGCCGCTGGCCGGTCAAGAAACTGCGCGTGGCCGATCGGGGCCTGCGCGAGGGTATGTTGCTTGGCATGATGCGGCGCGCCGGACGGGAGCGGCAGGAGGCGGCGGAAGCCCGCCGTCAGGCGAAGCAGGAGAAACAGGCGGACAAGAGTACAGCCGTCATGACGGATGAACAGAAGGCAGCATCATGAGTGAGAGAGCAGGGCGGGGGAGCCGCCGGGGGGGCGGTAAATCCTCAGGTATGACCGGCCGTCTTCTTCATACCAAGGTGAAGACAGCGCGGGGGCGCAAAACCTCCTCCACCCATTGGTTGCAGCGACAGCTTAATGATCCCTATGTGGTGGAGGCGAAGACACGTGGCCTGCGTTCGCGCGCCGCGTTCAAGTTGATGCAGCTAGATGATCGCTATGGCTTGCTGAAACCCGGCTTTTCGGTGGTTGACCTTGGGGCTGCGCCAGGCGGCTGGACGCAGGTGGCCGTGGAACGTGTCGGCGCGGAGAAGGGCAAGGGCAAGGTCCTCGCCGTCGATATTCTGGAAATGGAGCCGGTTCCGGGTGCGACGGTGATGCAGCTCGATTTCACGGCGGAGGATGCGGATACCCGCGTCAAGGCGGCGCTTGGCGGTCCGGTCGATGCGGTTATCTCCGACATGGCGGCGCCGACAACCGGCCATCGGCAGACCGATCATCTGCGTATTGTCATGATGTGTGAACTGGCGCTTCACTTCGCCATTGATGTGTTGGCGCCGGGCGGAGTTTTTATTGCCAAGGTGCTGAAGGGCGGGACGGAGAATGACCTGCTGGAGTTGATGAAGCGGGATTTCGAAAATGTCCGCCACGCCAAGCCCGAAGCCAGCCGCGCCGATAGCCGTGAGGCCTATGTCATCGCCACCGGCTTTCGCGGGCGAAATGAATAACTGTCAAGAAATAGACGGTATTCGCGAATTTTTGAAAAAATTTCGGGAAGAGTGCATTGAACTGCGTATTACCTATCAGACCTTCCATATACTTTTCGAAAGGGATGACGGGACGGTTCAACTGCTTCATGAGGCAGCCGCCCAATTCTTTGACTTTATTGGAAGGGCCTTGCAAGAATATTATATACTGCAGGTTTGCCGACTGACAGATCCGGCGAGGCAAGGAGGTTTTACGAATTTTACTCACAAGAGATTAAATCAATTGCTATGTGAAAATAATCTCTTGACCAGTGAGATCAAAAATTTTTCAAAAGGATTGGATAGGTATCGAGAACTTGTTCTTCCTGCTCGAAACAAGCTGATTGGTCATCGGGATGAAAAAACTGTTCGTAATCTGATAAGCCTTGGTGCTCATGAACAAAAAGATATTGATGAATTATTTAAAAATCTTAATAAGTATTGTGATTCTGTCGCCGAATCTCTTCGTATATCCTATAAAAACCGTGGTGTTGAGGACGCGAAACTGCAAGACTTACAGCCCTTGGATATGAGTTGGATTCCGGGGCCGGGAGATGAGCAGGATTTAATAAAAAAGTTAGAAGAACATCGCGGTTGGACGCAACAATACAATGCGGGCGAGATTCCAAGTTATACGGGGCGTACGCAGAAGAAAAACACGGACGAATAATCAGCCTGCCGCTCTCGGACCCCAGAGGATAACCGCGGCGCCGATCAGGCAGATGATGCCGCCGATGATGTCCCAGCGGTCGGGGGAAGCCCTTCCACCGCCCAGAGCCAGGCGAGCGAGCTTACAATATAGATCCCGCCATAGGTGGCATAAGCGCGACCTGCTGCGGCGCTCTCCACCAGTGTGAGCAGCCAGGCGAACAGGACCAGCGAGATAACGCCGGGGATAAGCCACCAGATCGGCTTATCCATACGCAACCATGCCCAGAAGGCAAAGCATCCGGCAATTTCGGCAATAGCGGCACCGATATAGGCGGCAATAGTCGGCATGAACTTCTCCTTTTTCATCATTGAGACTGAAACCATTTGTCATTTCAAGAAAAAGCCATGCGAAGAGGAACAAAGGGACGGCGGGATGGAAAACATCCGGGCCATTGCTGCAATGCCAAAAAAAATGCGGATCAGGCAAATTTCCGGCTAGGAATTTTCAAATCTCGCTGTATGATTGCGCCGCAATTCCCAAGATCATTTCGCCCACGGGTTCGTATATCTGCGCTGGCAGGAATTGATCAACACCATATATAGTGAGCCAAGGGCTCATGGAGTTGCCCGATGAAAATCCGCGAAGCCTATACATTCGATGACGTGCTGCTGCAACCGGCGGCTTCTGAAATCCTCCCCTCCCATGTCAGTACCGCAACGCGGCTGACGCGGGACATTACGCTCGGCATTCCGCTGGTGTCCAGCGCCATGGACACGGTGACCGAAGCGACCATGGCCATCGCCATGGCGCAAGCCGGCGGTATCGGGGTCGTGCATAAGAATCTCGGGGTTGAGGAGCAGGCCAACGAGGTCCGCCGTGTCAAGAAGTTCGAGGCGGGCATGGTCGTCAACCCGCTGACCATTGCGCCGGATGCGCCGCTCTCTGATGCGCTCTTTCTGATGCAGTCGCACAAGATTTCCGGGATCCCGGTGACGGAGCGGGGCAGCGGCAAGCTGGTCGGCATCCTGACCCACCGCGATGTGCGTTTTGCCACCGACACCCGCCAGCCGGTCAGCGAGTTGATGACCCGCGAAAATCTTGTGACCGTGCGGGAAGTCGTGACGCAGGAGGAAGCGAAGAAGCTGCTGCATCGCCACCGCATTGAAAAGCTGCTGGTGGTGGATGAGAATTACCGCTGTACGGGGCTGATCACGGTGCGGGATATTGAACGCTCCACCCTGTTCCCTGATGCGAACAAGGATGATCAGGGCCGTTTGCGCGTTGCCGCGGCTGTCGGCATCGGCGATGACGGATTTGCGCGGGCCGAAGCCCTGATGGATGCCGAGGTGGACGTGCTGGTTGTCGATACGGCGCATGGCCATTCCAGCCGCGTGCTGGAGGCCGTGAGCCGCATCAAGAAACTCTCCAACTCGACGCAGGTGATTGGTGGTAATGTCTCCACCGCGGCGGGCACAAAGGCACTGATTGACGCCGGGGTGGATGCGGTGAAGGTTGGGATCGGCCCCGGTTCCATCTGCACAACGCGTATCGTTGCGGGCGTCGGTACGCCGCAGCTGACCGCCATCATGGATGCGGCGGAGGCCGCAGCGGCGAGCGGCGTGCCCATTATCGCCGATGGCGGTATCAAGACATCCGGCGATCTGGCAAAGGCGCTGGCAGGTGGCGCATCATCGGCCATGGTTGGCTCGCTGCTTGCTGGCACCGATGAAAGCCCGGGAGAGGTTTTCCTCTATCAGGGCCGGTCCTTCAAATCCTATCGCGGCATGGGCTCGCTCGGTGCCATGGCTCGCGGATCGGCCGACCGCTATTTCCAGCAGGAAGTTTCCGATAATCTGAAGCTGGTACCGGAGGGGATCGAAGGGCGGGTGCCCCATCGCGGTCCCGCCAATGCGGTTATTCATCAGCTTGTCGGCGGTCTTAAAGCGGCGATGGGCTATACGGGGTCGAAGGATATCACGGCGCTTCAGAAGAACGCGGAATTTGTCCGTATCACCAATGCGGGTCTGCGTGAAAGTCATGTGCATGATGTTTCCATCACCCGCGAAGCGCCCAACTACCGGCAGGACGGGTGACCCCGGCCGCACGGCTGGCGGCGCTTGCTGAGCTGCTGGAAGAGATTGCCGCCACTGACAGTCCTGCCGAAGGAATCGTTGCGGCCTATTTCCGGTCCCGCCGCTTTGCCGGATCGAAGGATCGCCGCTGGATAACGGAGCGGGTGTTCGAAGCCCTGCGGCGTCAGGGAGAGCTTGCCGGAGCGGCTGCGGCGGTTGGCCTGCCGACGATCGGGCGTGTTCTTGCGCTTCTTTATCTGCTGCGGATTGACAGGCTGGACATGGCGGATGTGACGGCGGGCTGGTTCGGCGGACCGCACGGCCTTTCCGTGCCGGACGACGATGAGGCATTGGCGCTCTCCCGCGCCGCCCGGCTCGATGACGAGGCGATGGGTGATGTTGCGCTCAGCAATTTCCCGGACTGGCTTTACCAGAAAATCACTGATCAGTATGGCGACGGAGCGGCGGCGGTCATGGCGGCCTATCATGAGGGCGCGCCGGTCACCTTTCGCGTCAACGCCCTGAAAGCGACACGCGATGATCTGCTGCATCTGCTGCGGGAGGAAGGGATCGACGCCCTGCCGACAGCCCTGTCGCCGGACGGGATCACGCTTGATGGCCGGATCAATCTTTCCCGGCATCCGTTTGTGGAAGGCGGGCTGATCGAGCCGCAGGATGAGGCGGCGCAGATTTCCGCCCGCCTCGCTGGAGCCGAAAGCGGTATGATGGTCATTGATTTTTGCGCCGGTGGCGGCGGCAAATCCCTCGCCATGGCGGCAATGATGGGGAATAGCGGAATGATTCACGCCTTTGATATCGAGGGGCGGCGCCTGCGCGATATCAGGGGGCGTGCCCGGCGGGCGGGCGTACGAATTATACACCCCCATGTGCTGCGCGATGATGCGGATGAGGTGCTGCTCCCTCTTGCAGGTGCGGCGAACCGGGTGTTTGTCGATGCGCCCTGCTCAGGGTCCGGCACCTGGCGGCGGCAACCGGACCAGAAGTGGAAATTCTCCGGCGAGCGGCTGGATATCTTGGTGAAAATACAGCAGGAAATTCTTGCGCGGGCCGCGCCGCTGGTGGCGCCGGGCGGGATATTGATTTACGCCACCTGTTCCATCCTGCGGGAGGAGAATGAAGAGCAGGTGGCGGCGTTTCTTGCCACCCATACGGAGTTTGATCTGTTGCCAGTATCGATGATCTGGACGGCTGCGGGGCTTGGCGGTCAATGGGATCAGGATTTCCTCAGCCTCACCCCGGCGGATTTTGGCAGCGACGGATTTTTTGTCGCCCTTCTACAAAAACGCGATTAAATCCTTATTTACACTCAAAGCCCGGCGCGTCACCATCTCGTGACATGGTGTTGCCACAAAATATGCCGTATAATGGCGCAGACGGGAAATTGGCGGACAGGATCCGCTTCAGGGAAAGGTTGGGACAATGACACTGAGAACATTTATCAAGGCCGCCCTTGGCCTGTTCGCCGCGCAGCTTCTCGCGGCGCAGATCGTGTTCGCCATGGGCAGCAGCTCATCATCGGAGACGGCGGAAAATCCTGATTTTGCGGCGGGCAAGACGGCCATTGATGCACAGGATTGGAATGCCGCCATCACTGCCTTTACCAAGGTCGCGGAAGCTGACCCGAAAAACGCCGATGCGCTGAATTATCTCGGTTTTGCCAACCGCAAGCTGAAGAATTACGACGCGGCCTTTGATTATTATAACAAGGCCCTCGCCATTGATCCGGAGCACAAGGGCGCCAATGAATATATCGGTGAAGCCTATCTGCAGACCGGGAATCTCGCCAAGGCGGAGGAACATCTGGTCAAGCTGGACGCCATCTGCTTTTTTGGATGTCCGGAATACACTATGTTGAAACGCGCGGTTGACGATTATAAAGCGAAGCAGAGCTGAGCTTTTCCCCTGATTTTGCGGAATTTTCCAGCCCGGTCACAAACGGGCTGGACAGTTCTTGTGAGTTTGTCTAAACCCCGTCTATGAAGAACAGTATTCTGATCATTGACTTTGGCAGTCAGGTCACCCAGCTGATCGCGCGACGCGTCCGGGAGGCCGGGGTTTACAGCGAAATCATTCCTTTCAACAATGCCGCCGGACGGCTCAAGGAGTTTGACCCGGCGGGCATCATCCTTTCCGGCGGTCCGGCCTCCGTCATCGGCGAAGCAACACCGCGCGCACCCGATGAGGTTTTCGAGATGGGTGTGCCTGTCCTTGGCATCTGTTATGGGCAGCAGACCATGGTCAATCAGCTTGGCGGCAAGGTGGAGGCGCCCGATCACCGTGAATTCGGCCGCGCCAATATTGACATTGTTGATCATTGCTCCCTGTTCGACGGAGTGTGGCAGACGGGGCGGCGCGATCAGGTCTGGATGAGCCATGGCGATCATGTGGTCGCCATTCCGGAGGGCTTCACGGTTGTCGCCACATCGAATGGGGCGCCCTTTGCCGCCATCGCCGATGAGGCGCGTAAGTTCTATGGTGTGCAGTTTCACCCGGAAGTGGTGCATACCCCGCGCGGCAGCGAATTACTTGCCAATTTCGTGCATAAAATCTGTGGCCTTAAGGGCGACTGGACCATGGCCGCCTTCAAGGATCAGGCAATAGACAGCATTCGCCGTCAGGTGGGCAGTGGCAAGGTCATTTGCGGGCTGTCGGGCGGTGTGGACAGCTCTGTCGTTGCCGTCCTCATTCATGAGGCGATTGGCGATCAGCTCACCTGCGTCTATGTGGATACCGGCCTGATGCGGGCCGGCGAATCGGAGCAGGTGGTCAGCCTGTTCCGCGATCATTACAATATTCCGCTGATCCACCGCGATGCCTCCGATCTGTTCCTCGGCGAGCTTGAGGGGGTCGATGATCCGGAAGTGAAGCGCAAGACCATCGGCCGGATCTTCATCGATGTCTTCGACGAGGAGGCCAGCAAGGTCGGCGGCGCGGAATTCCTGGCTCAGGGCACGCTGTACCCGGACGTGATCGAGAGCGTTTCTTTCTCTGGCGGACCCTCGGTCACCATCAAGTCGCACCATAATGTCGGCGGCCTGCCGGAGCGGATGAATATGAAACTGGTGGAGCCCTTGCGCGAGCTCTTCAAGGACGAGGTGCGCGATCTCGGCCGTGAGCTTGGCATGGCGGCGGAACTGGTGGACCGGCATCCCTTCCCGGGGCCGGGGCTCGCCATTCGCATTCCCGGCACGATCACCCGCGACCGTCTGGAAATTTTACGCAAGGCTGACACCATCTATCTCGATGAAATCAGGAAGGCCGGGCTTTATAACGAGATCTGGCAGGCCTTCGCGGTGCTGCTGCCCGTCAGGACCGTCGGTGTGATGGGCGATAACCGCACCTATGACTATGTCTGCGCGCTCCGCGCCGTGACTTCCACAGATGGGATGACGGCGGATTACTATCCCTTCACCCATGATTTCCTCGGCCGCGTCTCGACCCGTATCATCAATGAAGTCAAGGGCATCAACCGCGTTGTCTATGACACCACTTCCAAACCCCCTGGAACCATTGAGTGGGAGTAGGGGGCTGTCATGAAAATCGCGATCCTCACATTTCAAGGGTTTAACGAGATCGATTCCCTCGTGGCGTACCGGATGCTGCACTGGCTGCAAAAGCCGGACTGGGAGATTACCGTCTGCTGCCCGGAGGATGAAGTGACCTCCATGGGCGGGCTGACGATCCGTGCTCAATCCATGCTGGAGGAGGCGAGCGACGCCGATGCGGTGATGATCGGCAGCGGATCGATGACCCGCCAGATTGTCGAGGAGGCGGCGATCATGAAGCGGATAAGGCTTGATCCCGCGCGCCAGGTGATTGCCGCGCAATGCTCCGGCACACTGATGGCGGCAAAGCTCGGCCTGCTCGGCGGGGTGCCCGCCTGCACGGACAGCGCGACCAAGGAATGGGTGCAAGAGGCCGGGGTTGAGGTTCTGAACCAGCCCCTCGTCGCACATGGCAATGTGGCGACGGCCGGCGGCTGTCTCGGCTCGGCCTATCTGACCGGCTGGGTCATCGCCATGCTGGACGGGATGGAGACCGCATCAAGAGCGCTGCATTATTTCGCGCCGGTGGGGGAGAAAGACGGGTTTCTCGCGCGCGCCCGGCAGAATATTACGCCCTATCTGCCCGAAGGGGCCCGCGCGAAGGTCTCCTAATCCATCCGATAGGGCGGCGGAAAGCAGGACACGCGCAATAGCCCGCAATCATACCCGCCATCAACATGATCACAGGTAAACAGGCAAGAATTTGCTTCTTGATGTGCTGTTGCTTTCTTGATAGCGGGCTCAAGAATGGTTCGACCGACGCCAAGGCTGCATATCAAGAACAGAAGCTGATTTGGCCACAGTCAGGAAGCCTGTTATGAAGTGGATAATGCATGTAGTTGATGCAATGGCCCGCATAGGATACTGGGGGGGGGCGGCCTTCTCACCGCGGTCATGATGCTGTGTTTTGGCGGATGTGCTCAGCAAATACTTCCTGAATGCCCCATCGTGGCGACATTGGAAATGGTTTCCAATTATTAAATGGTGGCGATCATATTTCTTGCCATCGTTGATGATGCAATAGATCTGGGACAAGCCTTCCGGCGCTCTATACGGAAGGGGAGGCGGTTTGGTTTAGGGGCGCAGCAAGCTGCCATGCGGCATGGGAGCTTATCTGTGTTGCCGACAAACCGCCTATGGTTTTTACGCATCGTGTGGCCGCGCGGATCATACCTATGACAACATGCTGCGGGCGATGATTTGCTTCATGATCTCTATCGAACCGCCCGCGATACGGGACATGCGGGCATCGGCATAGGCTCTGGCAATCGGCACTTCCCACATGTAGCCCCACCCACCGAACAGCTGCAGGCACTGATCCATAACTTTGCCCTGCAACTCTGTTGATGTCATCTTGGCAACCGCCGCATCGACCGCATCCAGCTTTCGCTCCAGGTGGAGTTCAATGCAGCGGTCAACAAAAACGCGTTGCAGCATCAGCTCCGCCTTCATTTCCGCCAGCTTGAATTGCGTATTCTGAAAGTCCGCCAGCCGTTTGCCGAAGGCCTGCCGCTCGCTGGTATAGGCCACGGTCCATTCAAGGGCGGCTTCCGACGCGGCGGTGGATCGGATTGCCTGCAGCAGCCGTTCCTGCGCCAATTCTGTGACGAGCTGGAGAAAGCCGTTGCCCTCGACCCCCAGCAGATTGTCGACCGGGACACGGACATTGTCGAAGAACAGTTCAGACGTGTCCATCGCCTTGCTGCCAATTTTATGCAGCGGTCGGCCCAGTTTGAAGCCTGGCCGGTTGGTTTCAACGATAATAAGGCTGACGCCTTTGCCGCGTGCCGTCGGGTCAGTTTTGGCCGCCAGAATAATGAAATCGGCATTTTGCGCGTTGCTGATGAATGTTTTTTGCCCATTGATGACATAGTCATCGCCGTCCCGGATTGCGGTGGTTCGCATGGCCTGCAGGTCGCTGCCGCCGGAGGGTTCTGTCATGGCGATGGCGCCAATGATTTCACCGCTTGCCATGCCGGGAAGAAGCCGCTGTTTCTGGGCTTCCGTGCCATAGGTCAGGATATAGGGCGCGACAATATCAGAATGCAGGGAGAAGGATGGCCCGCTGGCTCCAGAGCGGCCCAGTTCCTCCATGACAATCGCACTATGCAGGAATGTGCCGCCGATGCCACCGTTTTGCTCAGGAATTGCACAGCATAATAGTCCCGCGCCACCTGCTTTCAACCACGCCTCGCGTGGAATTTTGCCCTGTTCCTCCCACTCCGAATGATAGGGTTGGATTTCCTGTGCGATAAATCGCTGGACGGTTTGCCTGAAAAGCTCGTGTTCATGCTTGAAAATTGTGCGGGTTATCATGGTGCTTCCATGTATTATTGTTGATATTCAGCCAAGTATATATATTTTCTTGGAAGATACAAATTCTATATAGCGAAAGACGGATGTCTCGCCGGTCACAGAAAACAATTGGAGGCGCGCGTGTCGCTCAAGGAAATCCGCACTGATAAGGCATCGAAAGACAAGACATCGTATAAGCCGGTGGGCGCGGTTATCAGCGGGCTCAGCATTCTTCGCTATTTGGGGAACAGGAATACACCTGTTGGCGTCTCCCAGATTGCGCGGGATGTCGGGATCAATGCGAGTACATGCTACAACATATTGAAGACATTTTTAGCGGAAGAGGTTGTCTCTTTTAATAGTGAGACCAAGCGCTATGCGTTGGGGCTGGGCCTTCTTGATCTTGCTCAGCCGATTATCTCGGCAAATAACGATTTGCAGCTGATCCAGCCCAGGATGAAGCAGGTCGCGACGGAATTCACCATTATGGTTTCCCTTTGGCGACGCACAGATAATGAGCAGATGTCATTATTGGCGAAAGCGGACAGCGATGCGGCCGTGCGTATTCATTTATCACCCGGCCAGCGGCTGTCGATGTGGCTAGGTGCCATGGGTCGCTGCATGCTCGCCTACAGTGACCTGACAGAGAGCGAGTTTCGCTCCCGTTTTGAAACGCTGCGCTGGGGCGAAGTTCCCAATTTTCGAAAGTTCATGCGCGAGGCGCGCGATGTCAGGACGCTGGGTTACGCGATGGATGAAAACAGCCAGGTGAAAGGGGTCACCACATTGGCGGTTCCGGTATTCCAGGAAGAGCAGGATCAGCCCCAGCTTTGTCTCGTCGCCACCATGTTTAGCGGGCAGCACACGGTCGATGAAATCGGCCGCCTTGTCACGGCCATGAAAGATGTCTCGGATGTCGCCTCACGCATGACGTTCAAATAGAGGTATTCTATATAGAAAATGAAATACGATATGGGAAAAATGTTGTTTACTTGAAGACGCTGCGATACCTTGTTTTAAAACACTGATTGACCGTGCGGTATGGGAGTGGGTCAATTATAAAAATAATAAGAACGGGTCAGGGAAAATGTCTGAAAACACTTACCGTATGCATTTAACGAATACGTTGCGCCGGGGGCGTCGGTTAAGGCGGAATGAAGCCGCCGTCGTTGACGGTGAACACCGGATAACATGGGATCAGTATGTTGACCGCGTCGCCAGGCAGGCGGGCGCGCTGCACTCACTGGGTTTTGAAAAGGGGGATCGGGTCGCCGTCCTCTCCAACAACAACTACCGTTATATCGAAATCTATTTTGGCTCTGTCTGGGCGGGTGGGTGCATCTGTCCGTTGAATACCCGGCATTCAGTCAAAGAGATTGTTGCCTGCCTTGATGACAGTGAATCCCGAATACTGATGGTTGATAGCAACCATCTGTCGATGCTGCCGGAGATCCGCCAGGAGGCGAAGGGGCTTTTGCATGTTGTGTATATCGATGACGGCCCTGCGCCTGACGGTGTTTTGTCGTATGATGAACTGTTGGCCAAGTCCAAGCCGGCGGAAGATGCCATGTGCGGGGGCGATGATGTGGCCTGTCTTTATTACACGGGCGGCACGACAGGCGCGCCCAAGGCGGTCATGCTAACCCATGATAATATATGGTGGAATCATGTCGGTTCCGCCAGTGAAATGAGGATGAACGTCGATTCGGTTGCGATGTTAAGCGGGCCGTTGTTCCATCTGGCTGGCGGCGGGCGCATTTACAGCGCCGCTATTGCGGCATCGACACTTGTTATTCTGCCGCAGTTTGCCTTGCCTGATGTTCTGGATGCAATCCAGCATGAACGAGTTACCCATGTGACGTTTGTGCCGACGATGCTGAACAGCATTATGAACTGGCCCGAATTGGCGAAGTACGATCTTAGCAGCATTCGTCTTTTGGTTTATGGCGCATCGCCCATGCCAGAGTCACTGCTTCTCAAATTGCCGGAGGTTTTTCCTGAGGCCCGAATGTTGCAGGCCTACGGGATGACGGAGCTGTCGCCGACTGTCTCGCAATTGCGGCATGAAGACCATATGCCGCCGGAGGGCAAGGAAAGCAGGCGCCGCTCTGCCGGGCAGCCGATTTCGACTGTAGAGATAAAGATCACGGATCCTGATGGTCGCGAAGTACCGGCGGGGACAGTCGGGGAGATTGTGGTGCGCGGGCCGACCGTGATGAAAGGTTATTGGAAACTGCCGGAACTGACGGCCGAAACACTGCGCGGCGGCTGGATGCATACCGGGGATGCGGGATATATGGATGAAGACGGCTATCTGTTCATTGCCGACCGTATCAAGGACATGATCATCAGTGGCGGTGAGAATATCTACAGCGCCGAGGTGGAAAATGCTCTTTACAAGCATCCGGATATTGCGGAATGCGCGGTTATCGGCATCCCTGACGAGAAATGGGGCGAGGCGGTCCGGGCGATCATCGTACTCAAGTCAGGCGCCACTCTGCAGGAAGCGGATGTCATTGCCCACTGCCGCACGCTGATTGCGGGATATAAATGCCCGAAATCGGTGGAATTCAGCGCCGACGCATTGCCGAAAAGCGGTCCCGGAAAAATTCTCAAAAACAAACTGCGGGAGCGCTTTTGGAGCGATCAGTCACGCCGGGTAAACTAGTCACCCGTCGGATTAATGCTTCCGGGCGAATGGGCAGGAAAACAACAAAGGAGGTGAGTTATGGAACAGACAACCGCAGGGAATGCAGAATTGCCGGTCTTTGAGCAGGTTCGCTATGATGAGCCGATACCGAATGTGGCGCGCGTGACGATGGCGCGGCCGGATGCCCGGAATGCACAAGGTTTGCAGATGACGTATGAATTGAATGCGGCATTTGATCATGCGGCGCAGGATGACAATATCAAGGTGATCATTCTTGCCGGTGACGGGCCGCATTTTTCCGCCGGGCATGATCTGGGTGGAGACCGGGGCAAGACCTGGCGCGATTTTCCCGTCATTGGAACATGGGGTGGGTTTGATCTGGGCGGCGCCGAAGGGCGTTATGCGCGTGAAAAGGAAATTTATCTGGAAATGACCGAGCGCTGGCGCAATCTTCCCAAGCCGATGATTGCGCAAGTGCAGGGAAAATGCATCGCCGGTGGTTTGATGCTGGCCTGGTGCTGCGATCTTATCGTGGCGGGGCGGGATGCCCAGTTCCGCGATCCCACGCTGGAAATGGGGGTCTGCGGCGCTGAATTCTTCATGCACCCTTGGGAAATTGGTGTCCGTCAGGCCAAAGAATGGCTGTTTACGTCTGACTGGCTGTCGGCCGACGATGCCAAGGCCCTCGGCATGGTCAATAGAGTCGTGCCGGAAGAGGAGCTGGAAGAATTCACGCTTAATCTGGCGGCGCAGATTGCCCGCAAGCCTGCCTTTGCGTTAAAGGCGACAAAGGAAGCCATCAATCACGTGCAGGATGTTCAGGGACGCCGCAACGCGATGATGCATGTCTTCAGCCTGCACCAGCTATGCCATGCCAACAATCAGATGCAATGGCAATTGCCCGTCCATCCAAACGGCGTTTCTCCGGCCTTTCGGGAGAGCCTGAAAAAACGCGATGAAGCGGCCAAAAAGCAAACCGGATAGGCATTCTTTCGAAAATCCGGAGTGTATCAGTTCTGGCCGCAGTAGTTGTTCTTCCGAAGGCCGGTATGAAAGTTGACCGCTATTTCGGGGTCGATGCTGGATTTCCGTGATCTGTATTTTCCGCATTGTCGCGAACCCCTCCCAGTTCGGGATAAAAGCGGAAAGGGCGGTCTCGGTTATCCAGTATCGGTTATCGGACCGCCCCGCAGGGAAAGCTATATCCGTTTGCCTTTACGTTGCGCTGACTATTTTATCGCGGGTGATCCGGATGCCCGCCTGTTCCCTGTCCCATGTATCGTCCGTTACGCCGTCCTGACGGAGCAGATGTTTCTGGACTTTTTCAGTGGGTGTTTTGGGCAGCGCCTCCATGATCCTGATGTAGCGGGGGATCATGAAATGCGCCATGCGGGGGCGCAAGAATTCAATCAGTTCTACCGGATCAATGACGCGCTCTGGTGTCGGTGATACGACAATCATGACTTCATCCTCGCCAAGCGGGCTGGGCACGCCGATGGCGGCGGCTTCGCGGATGTGCGGATGGGCGAGCACGTCATTTTCAACCTCGAACGAGGAGACATTCTCGCCGCGGCGGCGGATGGCGTCTTTTGCCCGGTCCATGAAGAAGTAATTGCCGTCTTCATCACGATAGAACAGATCACCCGTGTGAAACCAGCCGTTGCGCCAGGCAGCGGCGGTCGCTTCGGGGTTGTTGTTATATCCGTGGCTCAACCCCCAGGGCCTGTCATCGCGAATAACCATCTCGCCGATGGTGCCGACCGGGACTTCGCAATCATTCTTGTCGACCAGCCTGACCTGTGTGCCCGGGCGGGCCTTGCCGCAAGTTCCGGCTTTTGTCGGGTTTTTCTCCGACAGGATTTGCCCGCTGGTTTCCGACATGTTGAAGGCGGTATAAATATCGACACCGAAGCGTTCATGAAAGGCGCCGGCGTCTTCGGACAGGGGCACCATCATGGCCGACTTGAGGGGGTGATCGCGGTCATCCGGGCGTTCGGGGGCCTTGATGAGAAAGGGCGTCATCGCGCCCAGCAATGTACAGCTTGTTGCTTTCGCCTGCCGGACTGTATCCCAGAACCGATCTGTCTTGAAGGAATCCACGATGGCAATAGAGCCGCCTTTTACAAGCATGCCATATATGGCGTTTGTCGCGCTGGCGTGAAACATGGGCAGGCTGATTAAGCGTCTGTCTTCGGCCGTCAGCATCACCTGCAAACTGGTCGTCATGGTATAAAGATGCAGGTAGGACGATAAAACCCCCTTGGATGGCCCCGTCGTGCCGGAGGTATAGATGATGGATTGCAGATCCCACGGATCAACGGGCTGGTCCAGCGGTTCGGGCATATCCCCCATTGCGCCGAGACTGTCAGTGCCGCGGACCGTCAACCTGTCAAAATCGGTGGTTCCGTCAACTGAAATGATCATTTCAAGACCGGCGAGGTCGACGGCGTCAAGCCGTTCGATAAGCTGGGCATGGGCAATCAGCACTTTTGCGCCGGAATTGCGGATAACATGTTCAAGCAATGTCCCGCGATAGGCAATGTTGATGGGAACGAATACAGCGCCGATATAATTGATCCCGAACCAGCAGCGCAGAATCAGGGGACCGTTGGGCATCCAGACCAATACCCGGTCGCCCCGATTGACGCCGAGTTTTTGCAGGCCCGCCGCAGTTCTCTGCGTCTCTTCCTGCATCCGCCGGTAAGACCAGGGGTCGTCATTTTCGAACCAGGCGAATTCGCGTTCTGGGAACTCATCAGCGGAACGGTCGAGAATGTGCCGCAGCACACATTGATTCCGCGGGGGAATGCGCGGATCAGAAAAGGGCGCTGAGACTGACTCTGTTGGTTGCATGTTTTTCTCCTCGACGGATCCGTTTTTCGCCTGTTTTCTTCTTAAGAATATTATGTAAACGGCAGCGCGGTTATTTTCGTTTATATTGCGTGGTTTCCGATACTGCTGTTTTCTATCATTGTTGCCGAGGCCGAATGGCCATATTGCCTATGCCTCTTGCCACAGAAATCTTCCCCATTCCCAGCCTGTTTGCCCGATACGCCCGCATTTAGTTCTGAGTAAAACAGCTAGCCGTTTTTAGTTGTTTATTGGTACATCAATCAATATCAACAAACGGACGATCTAGCAAGTTTTCGGTGACGGTGTTCGGATGATGGTCTGGACCGGATTCCGTCCCGACTTTCTTCTGATGGATCAGTGAGCCGTTCTGTTTTACATATTTTTCAGCTTTCTGCGATTTTCTGAGAGAAATCGAGGACGTCGGGAAAATCATAAATATTCAATTTATGATTGTTATTATCCGACGGCTTCGCCTTCCAGTTCCTTGAGAATTTCTTCTGTGTGCATGCCGGTTTTTTCAGGTGGCCGACCAACTTTGGACGGTGTTCTGGAAAATCTGGGGGCGGCGTTGCTTTGCGGCGTATCATCCACCGATACGATAACCTCCCGCGCTTTCATATGCGGGTGGCTGGTGATTTCCGAGAAGGAAAGGACCGGGGCGAAACAAATATCCGTGCCTTCCATCAGATCACACCATTCACTGCGCGTGCGGCGGCGGAATACTTTGCGCAACTCATCGCTCATCAAAGGCCAGTTATCCTGGTTCATCTGCTGTTCCCAGAGTGGGCCATCAAGTTCCAACTTGTCTTTGAGCATCGCAAAAAACTGCGGTTCGATGCTGCCGATGGAGATATATTCGCCGTCGGCCGTTTCATAAACATTATAGTAGGGGGCGCCGCCGTCGATCTGGTTTGAGGCGCGTTCGCTATTCCATTTGCCTTCCAGCGCCCGCGCAAGGAAGCTCCCTGCAAGGGAGGTTGCGCCGTCAACCATGGCGGCGTCGATAACCTGCCCCTTGCCGGAACGGGAACGTTCAAACAGCGCCGCGCAGATGCCCATGGCGAGATAGAGCGCGCCGCCGCCAAAATCTCCGATCAGGTTGAGAGGGATGGACGGCGGACCGTCCTTCGGTCCGATGGCGGCGAGGGCGCCGGTCAGGGAGATATAGTTGATATCATGACCTGCGGCATGGGCGAGGGGGCCTTCCTGTCCCCAACCGGTCATCCGGCCATAAATCAGGGCGGGGTTGGTTTTAAGACAAGTATCCGGGCCAAGACCCAGCCGTTCCATGACGCCGGGGCGAAAGCCCTCCAGCAAAACATCGGAGCGTTTGACAAGCCGCAGGGCGGTTTTAACGTCCGCAGGATCCTTAAGATTCAGAGCGATGGAGCGTTTGCCCCGGGACAGTACCGAAATGGCCGAGCCATTTTCTGACGATTTCCGGTCAATACAGATGACATCCGCGCCCATATCGGCGAGAAGCATGCCGCAGAACGGCCCCGGTCCGATGCCGGAAAATTCAACCACTTTAAGACCTGTAAGAGGGCCACTCATATTATTACTCCTTGGATCAATATTTATTATGTGTCGCGGCGGCGGGCAATATCAGGCGGGGTCGTCCTGTGCCATGTACCGCCCGGATTCGCAGTCGTATGTCTGCCGGGTGAAAGGGGTTTTCCTGAGCTCGGCTTTCAGGATTTTTTCCGTCGGCGTCTTAGGCAGGGCGTCAAGGAACTCCACATATCGGGGCAGCATAAATCCCGGCAGGCGTGGCTTTAGAAACGTAATTATTTCTTCAGGAGAGACTGATTGCCCCGGCTTGAGCGCGATGCAGGCCTTGACGTCATCATCCGTGTGGTTGCTCGGCGCTTTGATGGCCGCCGATTCGATGACCGCAGGATGGGCATTGATCTCCCGTTCGATCTCGAAACTCGAAATATTTTCGCCCTTCCGGCGAAGGGCGTCATTGTTGCGATCGCAAAATATAAGCTGGCCGTTCGGGGAAACCCGCATCAGATCGCCGGTGTGAAACCATCCGTTTCGCATGACCTTGTTGGTCGCTTCGGGCATGTTCACATAGCCCTGCATGATCATCCATGGCTCATTGGAACGGACAACCATTTCCCCGACCTCGCCCGGCGGAACGTCCATATCATATTCGTCAACAATGCGGAATTCATAGTCGTCCCGGACGTAACCGGCATAGCCGCTCATCCCTTTTCCCATCGGCGCGGTGGCGATGACGGACGCCTCTGTCGAGCCGTAACCGGTGGCAACGCCGCTGATGCCAAACCGCTCCTTGAAGCGCTCCAGATCGGCGATGACGGGCGTGATGCCGACTTTCTTGATAGGTTGGTCCTTGTCATCGGGCCGCTCTGGCTGGTTCAGCAGAAACTGCGCAATGGTGCCCAGCATCCGGGCAGAGGTCGCCTTGTATTTACGGGCGCTATCGAAGAAGGTGGTGGCGGAAAATCCGGGCAAAATGACGGCGGAGGCCTGGTAGATAAAGGCGGCATAGATACCGGCCCATTTGGCGGTCACATGGAAAAGCGGCAGCACAACCATACTGACATCGGTAGAATCAAGGTTTTCCTGCTGCACGATGGAGGCGTAGCTGTAGGCTTGCGCATGGCTGATCAGCGCCCCTTTTGACGGGCCGGTCGTACCGGATGTATAGATAATGCAGATAATATCCCAGGGCTTGACATCATCCATGGGCTCCGGCCGACGTTCAAGCCTGTCAAAGTCGAGCACCTTGATATGGGGCGGCAGGTCGGGGGCCGTGTCGCCTGCGCCGCGAATGATCAGGGTGTCAATAGTTTCCAGATCGTTGCCGATTTCAATGAGACGTTCGAGATATTTCTCCTCGATAATCATGATTTTTGCGCCGGAAGTCCGGATCACATGTGCGAGCAGGGGCCCGCGATATGCCGTGTTGACGGGCGCCTCGATGCGGGCGGTCAGGGAAAGCCCGGTCGAAAGCAGGACAAAATCTGCCGAGTTATCCAGCATGGCTAGAACTGTCTGCTGCCGGTTCAACCCGAGATCAATGAGAGCTCCGGCCAGCTTCAGCCCTTCTTCGACCAGCCCACGGTAGCTGAACTCACGCGCCGGATCGCGAAGCGCGATTTTGTCGGGGATCCTTTCCAATGCCGATGTCATAACGGAACTGGCCGTCCGTTCCATCATAGGAGGTAATTTTACCTTTAATCGATGCTGCGGCTGAGAGCTCATGAATTTTCCCCTGTATCTGTGCCCGATATATCGGCATTCTCTTTAGTTCCCGAAAGGGCGGCCCGCCGCCGCCAGTTCCAGGCGGGTGCCGATTATCCCTTGCGGACATCAGTTAAAAATAAATTGGTAGACAAATCAATTTATTTTTTGATAATTGATGATGAAAATCGAGTGGAGAAGAACGGGAAAAACAAAACTGCTCGTCCAAAAAAATTTCTGAGACTGACCTGAACCGAATGGAGCCTGCCTTGTCACCTGGACCTGTACTGATTGCAAATCGCGGTGAGATATCGGTGCGTATTGCGCGCGCCCTTGCTGAGTTGGACATCGAAAGTGTTGCAATTCATGCCTCCGATGATGGCGGTTCCCTGCATGTCACGGCGGCGGATCGGTCTGTTGCGTTGCCAGGCAGGGGCGTGGCGGCGTATCTGGATATTGAAACGATTGTCGCCGCCGCGAAAGACGCGGGATGTAGGGCGGTGCATCCGGGTTATGGATTCCTGTCCGAAAGCGCGGAGTTTGCATCGGCCTGTGAGAAGGCAGGCCTTGTTTTTGTCGGTCCGACGCCCGAGATGCTACGGCAGCTTGGCGACAAGGCCGCGGCCCGGGCGCTGGCGATGAGGCTCGACGTTCCCCTGTTGCCGGGCACCAGCAAGCCCACAACCGCCGAAGAGGCGCGCGCCTTTTTTGAAAAGGCCGGCGGAAATGGCAGTATTATTCTCAAGGCCCTGCTGGGTGGCGGCGGTCGCGGTGCGCGGGTTGTCCATAAGGGGGAGGATCTGGAGGCTGCCTATGCCGCCTGTGCCTCGGAAGCCAGAAAGGCGTTTGGCAGCGCGGAGCTTTATATCGAGGAATATTTGCCCCGCGCCCGGCATATCGAAGTGCAGATCCTTGGCGATGGACAGGGGGGATTGATCCATCTCGGGGAGCGAGATTGCACCTTGCAGCGGCGGCATCAGAAGCTGGTCGAATTTGCCCCGGCTCCCGGCCTTGCCGCAGAAACCCGCGATGCGCTGTGCCGTGATGCGTTGAAAATGGCGGCGGATGTCGCATATCGCGGCGCGGCGACTTTTGAATTCCTGCTGGATGCGGACAAGGGCGACCGCTACTGGTTTATGGAGGTCAATCCGCGTATTCAGGTTGAACATACGGTGACCGAAGAAGTAACCGGCGTCGATCTGGTGCAGGCGCAGCTTCGCATCGCGGCGGGGGAGACCCTTGCCGACATCGGTCTGTCGCAGGATCAGTTCTCCAAAACGTCAAAATTTGCGGTGCAGCTCCGCGTGAATATGGAGAGGGTGGAAGCATCGGGAGAGATTCTCCCGGCCAGCGGCACCCTGTCCCGTTATGACATGCCCTCCGGACCGGGCGTCAGGATAGACGGCTTCGGCTACTCGGGGTATCGCGCGCTTCCGACGTATGACAGCCTGCTTGCCAAGGTGATCGTCTCGGTGAATGGATCCGGTGAGGCGGGCTATCGCCGTCTGCTCGTCAAGGCGCAGCGCGCCCTCAGGGAATGTGGCATTGGCGGCGTTGAGACAAATCTGTTTTTCCAGCGGGCTTTGCTGGCCCACCCGGCGCTGGCAGCCAATACAGTTTTTACCCGTTTCATTGAAGAGCATACGGGCGAGTTGGTGGCAAGCGCGCTTGATCTGCAAAATGCGGAACGGCCGCCGGAGGAGCAGAGCGAAAAGCCAGCTACGCACGCCATCGAGGTGCCGCCGGGCAACGTGGCCGTTTCCGCCCCGATGGTTGGCTACCTGGCGGAAGTCCTTGTGTCTGAAGGCGATGTCATTGGCAAGGATCAGCCGCTTGCCATCCTTGAAGCGATGAAGATGGAGCATCTGGTAACGGCGCCGGAAAGTGGGCTTGTGACGAAAGTCCTGCTGGAGGATGGCGTGCAGCTTGATCTTGGCTCGGCAATCCTTTTCATCGACCCTGAAGGGGGGACGGCGGCGGAAGCAGTTGATGCGGCTGAACAATCCATTGAGGCCATTCCGCCCTCGCTCGCGGAAGTGATCGAGCGCAAGAATATGTTGCAGGATGAATTCCGTCCGGATGCGGTTGCGCGGCGGCGGAAAACCGGGCAGCAGACGGCGCGTGAAAATGTTGCCGCCGTATGCGATTCTGACAGCTTTCGTGAATATGGCGCCCTGGTACTGGCGGAGCAGCGCACGCGGCGCAGCCTGGAGGAGCTGATCCGGATGAGCCCGGCCGACGGGCTGGTGGCCGGAACGGCACGCGTCAACTCCGATCTGTTTCCTGAAGGAAACAGCCACTGCGCCGTGATCGCCTATGACTATACCGTCTTTGCCGGAACGCAGGGGCGGGCAAATCACAAGAAAATGGATCGGGTCTTCAATATTGCCGCCCGCGATAACCTGCCGCTTATCCTGTTTGCGGAAGGCGGCGGCGGCCGTCCGGGCGATGTGGATAATATCCGGGTGGCGGGTCTGAATTTTTCGACCTTCACCATGATGGCCCGACGCAGCGGAAAGGCGCCGTCGGTGGGCATTGTCTCCGGCCGATGCTTCGCCGGGAATGCGGCGCTGCTCGGCTGTTGCGATGTCATCATTTCGACGCCTGACGCCAATATCGGCATGGGCGGGCCGGCGATGATTGAAGGCGGCGGACTGGGTGTTTTCAAGCCTGAGGACATCGGTCCGGTCGATGTGCAGACGGCCAATGGTGTCATTGACATTCTGGTCGAGGACGAAGCCGAGGCGGCCGTTGTCGCCCGCAAATATCTTTCCTATTTCCAGGGGCCGGTCGATCAGTGGGAGTGCGCGGATCAGCGGTTGCTGCGTCATCTGGTTCCTGAAAACCGCAAGCGCGCCTTCGATGTACGGCGGGTGATCGAGACGCTTTGCGATACGGGAACCGTCCTTGAAATCCGGCCGAGCTATGGCGCGGGCATCATTACGGCGCTGGCCCGCATTGAAGGGCGGCCCTTCGGCCTGATCGCCAATAACAGCCAGCATCTGTCCGGCGCAATTGATAGTGAAGGCGCCAGCAAGGCGTCCCGGTTCATTGAACTTTGCAATGCTTATGACCTGCCGGTTGTCTCGCTGTGCGATACGCCGGGCTTTATGGTTGGCCCCGACTCCGAGAAGGAGGCGGCGGTGCGTCAGTTCTCGCGCTTCTTTATCAAGGCGGCGGCGCTGGAATCCCCGCTGATGACGGTGGTGTTGCGGCGGGCCTATGGGCTCGGCGCCATGGCGATGGCGGGCGGTGACTTTTTTGTCCCGCAATATGCGGTCACATGGCCACTCGGTGAGTTCGGCGGCATGGGCCTTGAAGGCAGCGTCCGCCTCGGTTTCCGGCGCGAACTTGAGGCGATTGAAGATCCGGCCGAACGGGAAGCAAAATATCAGGAAATGGTCGCCGCCGCCTATGAAAAGGGGAAAGGGCTCAATGTCGCAAGCCATTTTGAAATAGACGACGTGATTGACCCGGAAGATACCCGCAGGCTGATCACGGTGATGCTGGCAGGTCATGTCGCGAAGCCGTGGGGGTCCGTCCCGCAGCGATATATTGATCCGTGGTAAGAGAACAATAACCAGTAAAGGGAGCACCGCACGGAAACAGTGCGTGGGCAGAGAACAGATGTTTGAAAAAATACTCATTGCAAACCGCGGAGAGGTTGCCATCCGTATTGCCCGCGCGGCGAACGAGATGGATATCGCGACGGTTGCGGTTTATGCGCCGGAAGATGCCACATCACTGCATGTCAGCCAGTCCGGGCAGTCACTCGCCCTGCCGGGGCGGGGGGCGGCGGCCTATCTCGACATCCCGGCGATAATCAGCGCGGCGGTGGAAAGCGGCTGTGATGCAATCCATCCGGGGTATGGCTTCCTGTCCGAAAGCGCGGAGTTTGCGAAAGCCTGTGCGGACGCAAAGCTGACGTTCATCGGTCCTGATCCGGCGGCTCTCGCATTGCTGGGGGATAAGGGACGGGCGCGGGAGTTGGCGAAAAAGATTGGTGTGCCACTCGCCGAGGGAAGTGTCGGTCCGACCAGCCTGGAAGACGCCCGGCGGATCATGGAAGGGTTTTCCGGAAGGCCCGCGATGATCAAGGCGTTGGCCGGCGGCGGCGGGCGCGGCATGCGGATTGTCGAGCAGGTTTCTGATCTGCAAGAGGCATTTGCGCGCGCCGGTTCTGAAGCGAAGGCTTCATTCGGTTCGGACGCGCTTTATATCGAGGAGCTGATCCGGCCTGCGCGACATGTGGAAATTCAGGTGCTCGGGGATAAAGAGGGCAATGTCATTCATCTGTTTGAGCGTGAATGCAGCCTTCAGCGTCGGCACCAGAAGCTGATCGAATTTGCGCCCGCTCCGGGGCTTGATCCGGCCCTGCGGGACCAGATCGCCGATGCCGCCGTCGCGCTTGCCCGCGCGGCAAAGATACATACGCTTTGCACAATGGAATTTCTGGTTGACCCCGATCCGGCGGCAGAGCGCTTTGTTTTCATGGAGGCCAACCCGCGCTTGCAGGTTGAGCACACCGTGACCGAGGAGGTGATGGGAATTGATCTTGTGCAAACCCAGGTCAGGCTTGCAGCAGGACAAAGCCTGCCCTCACTCGGGCTGACGCAGGTGGCGGTCGGCCGCCCGCGCGGTATGGCCGTGCAGCTTCGGGTGAACATGGAGCAGATCGCGGACGACGGTACGGCCGTGCCATCGGGGGGCACCTTGCGTGCCTTTTCTCCCCCCGGTGGCGCGGGCGTCCGTGTCGAGACGTTCGGTTATCCGGGCTACCGCACGACATCCGCTTTTGATTCACTGCTTGCCAAGGTGATTGCGTTTGCCCCGTCAGGTCAGCTTCGGGATGTTCTGACGCGCGGCTATCGCGCCCTGTCGGAATTTCACATTGACGGGCTGGATACGAATATCGGCTTTCTGCAAAGCCTGATGCAACTTGCCGACGTGCGCGACGGGCGGATGACGACCGGGCTGGTCGGGGAGCAGGCGCCGAAAATCGTCAAAGCAGGGGTGCAACATCCCCGGCTGTTCCGAGAAGATATCGTGGCGGCAGCAGAGGAGGGAGCGGCGACGCAGGCCGCCAGCGGCCCTTCCGGCACGCAGGCCGCGTCCGCGCCCATCGGCGGATTGCTGGTTGAAATACGAGCCGAGGAGGGGGCGCTGATTGCGGCAGGGACCAAGGTGGCGGTGATCGAGGCCATGAAAATGGAGCATGTCGTTACGGCGGAAACATCCGGCATTGTCCGTCTGGTGCCCGTCTCGCAGGGGGGGACAATTGAGCGCGGGGAGGCGCTGTATTTTTTCGAGCCTGCTGACGCCGGAGAGATGGAGCAGACGAGCCAGGAGGAAGAAGGGCCGGATGCGGAAACCGAAAAGGCCATCGACATTGCCCGCGCCGCAAGACAATCGGTTCTTGATGAGGCGCGCGCCGAGGTGGTTGAAGGCCAGCACAAGCGGGGCTCTCTCACGGCGCGCGAGCGGATTGCCTATATATGTGATGAGGGCAGCTTCAAGGAAATCGGCAGCCTGATCCGTAACCCGGCCCTGACGCGTGAAGCGCCGGCCGATGGCATCGTTGCCGGATCGGCGCGGATTGAGGGCCGCCCCGTGATGATCGTCTCGCAGGACTTTTCCGTGTACGGGGGAAGCTCGGGGCATCTTGGCAGTGAGAAATTTGTCCGTATCGCCAAACTTGCCGAACAGTATGGCTGCCCGTTGGTCATGCTGCTCGATGGCGGCGGCCACCGCATTCAGGACGGCCAGAATTCCCGTTCCTACGCGCGATCAAGGGATCTGTTTGCAACATTTTCCCGCATGACGGGATGGGTGCCAATGGTGTCCGCCGTGCTGGGGTTCGGCTTTGCGGCAAATACCAACTATAGCGGCATGGCCGATCTGGTGATGATGGTGAAAGGCAAATCCACCATGGGGCTGGCGGGTCCTGCGCTGGTGAAAGCGGGGACCGGCGAGGTGATCAGCGCCGACGATCTGGGCGGTACCGCGCGGCAGGTGGACCGGAATGGTCTCGCCGATGCGGCGGTGGAAAGCGAGGAAGAGGCGCTGGACGCCCTGAAGCGGTTTCTTTCCTATCTGCCGTCCAACGCGCAGGCACCGGCAAATATCGAAGCGACGCGGGACGCGGCAGAAGATCAGATACTCCTGGAAAGCATCGTGCCCGCCAATACCCGCAAATCATATGACATGCGGCGGGTGATCGAGGTCCTGTCCGATGCGGAGAGCGTGTTTGAAATCAAACCCGGTTTTGCAAAAAATATCATCACCTCGCTGGCCCGGATAGAGGGTCGGCCGGTGGGCATCATTGCCAATCAGCCCCTGCATCTGAGCGGGATGTTGAACGCGGATGCCTGCGAAAAGGCGGCGCATTTTATCGCCTTGTGCGATGCCTATAGTGTGCCGCTGATCTATCTGGTGGATATTCCGGGGATGTCCATCGGCAGCCCGGCGGAGGATTCTAATCTCGGGCGGCGCAGCGCCAAGATGCTGTTCGAGCTCGGACAGTCAACAGTGCCGCGCATCTCTATCGTTTTGCGCAAGGGCTATGGGCTCGGATATGTGGCGATGGCCGGTGGCCGCAGTTTTGACGCGGACGCCTGCCTTATCTGGCCAACCGCCGAAATCTGCGCAATGTCGGTGGAGGGGTCGATTGATGTGGCCTATTCCAAGCTCTATCAGAATGCGCCCGATCCGAAGGCGCGCCGACAGGAGCTGATTGATGAAATGCGCCGTGAAATCGACCCGCTGAAGGCGGTGGAGGGATTTGGCGCCGATGAGCTGATACTGCCGTCGGAAACCCGGTCCCGGATCGCGGATATTCTGGAGCGCGCGCCCGCCCGCCGCCCCTCCCGGATGCCGCCAAAATTCCGGTCCATTTCGCCAATTTAAAGAAAATGAAGACAGCGCAGAAAGTCATCCGGGTAATGGAGAAATGGCAAATTTCAGATTTGGTGTGTCACAGATAAATAAATTGTTAGATTGACCAATTAATATTGACACAGGAAAGGACCGATGGTTAATATGCGGTAAAAATAAATAAGAAGACTACGGTAAGCTAGCGGGCTGGCGCAGGCAAAAGCGCCGGATCCAGATAAATTAACAAACATTGCAGTCCTAAAGTTCAGGGAGGAATGAACATAATGAAAAAGTCAAAGTATATTTCCTTGGTTCTTGGCGTCGCCATGGTCGCCGGGATGAGCGCTTCGGTTCAAGCGAAGGAATTGAAATATGTTTTCGGTGGCAATGAATCGGGCTTGACCAGAGGCGGTGACAAGTTTGCGGAAGTCCTTGCCGAGGAAACGGACGGCCGTTATACGGCCAAGGTCTATATCGGGAATCTGTTCGGCTATAAAGAAACCAACGGCGCTCTCAGCCAGGGGCTGGGCGATGTCGGCTTCGTTATTGCACCCTATTTCCGTGCTGAATATCCGCAGACCAACCTGATCGCGGATCTGGCCACAGCCAGCGCCAACCCTTATGCCGCAACGGGCGCCCTGAACGAATATTACATGAGCTGCGAAGCCTGCATTGCGGAATTCAAGGCGCAGAATCAGCTGCTGACCGGCTCGATGGCAATCGGACCCTACTATATGTATTCCAAGCCGCGTATTGACTCGCTTGAAAGCATGAAAGGTCAGAAAATCCGCGGGTTTGGGACATTCGGCCGCTGGGTTACGGAAATGGGCGGTTCGGCTTCCAATATTTCGTCCAACGATGTCTATAGTGCGATGAGCCAGGGCGTTCTGAGCGGATCAACCCATACCGCCTATACAATCATCAACCTCTCCATGGGTGAAGTCACCGATTATCTGCTGGATGCGCCGATCGGCCTCGGGATGGGCAATTCCCTGTTCAGCACGAACCTTGATCTTTGGAATAGCTTTTCAGATGAAGACAAGCGCGCCTTTCTGAAGGCGGTGGCCTATGGCCATGCAACGGCGACCGTGGAATATCAGGCGGATAACCTGATTGTTCTTGAGAGCAAGCCGGGCGAATATGGCGTCGAGATCATCAAGCCGAAGGATGACTTGCTGGCCAAGCATGAAGAGTTTCGCAAGAAGGATATTGATCTGATCGTGAAAAATGCGGTTGAGCAATATGGCATTGCGGATGCCGAAGCACGCAAGGATCGCTTCCTGGAACTGCTGGCGAAATGGGAAAAGCTGGTCGAAACCATCGACTACAAGGATTCTGACGCTCTGGGGAAACTTTACAATGATGAAGTTTTCTCGAAAGTTGACATTTCCAAGTTAAACTAAACCCAATGATCGGTTTATTTGACAAAACGATCAGCAGGCTTGTTGCCGCCTCGACAGGTGTCGGGGCGGTAATCCTGATCCTGATGATGATACAGGTCGTGGCGGATGTGATCGCAAGTAATGTATTCCATAGCCCCATACCCGCAAATTCCGTTATCGTGACCAATTACTACATGGTTGCCGTCGTTTTCCTGCCCATTGCACTGGCAGAAATGCGGGACGATAACATCACCGTCGAGATCGCCTTTCAGATGATGTCACGGAAAGCCAAAAACTGGGCGATGTATTTCTCCTGGGCGCTCAGCCTGATCGTCTGTTTCGCCCTGATTGTCAGCCTGTGGGAATTGGCAATGAAGAAATATCATACTGGCGCTTTTGTGCTGGAACAGGAAATCAACATGATAACCTGGCCCACATACTTCATTCTACCGGTTAGTTTTGCCCTCATGGCCCTCGTAATCGTGCGGCATATAATGAAGGGCCCCGAAACCGTCGAGGCCGAAGCGTTAAGACGCGGCCTTTAACAATCAAAAAATACCAAGCGGGGAGGGAAACCTTGGAAAGTGAAATCATCGGACTGATCAGCCTGCTCACCGTGATGGGGCTGCTGCTGTTGCGTGTTCCGATTGCCGTTGCCCTGATATGCGTGTCATTCGTTGGTATCAGCCTGATCCTGGGCACGAAACAGGCGTGGGGAATGCTGTCGGTCATTCCATATGACTTTGCGGCAAAATGGACATTGTCTTCAATTCCCATGTTCCTGTTGATGGGATTCATGGCGCACCATGGCGGGTTGACCTCCGGATTGTTTGCGGCGGCGCGTCTGTGGTTATCGCGACTGCCGGGCGGGCTCGCCGTTGCGGCGGTGCTTGGCTGTTCGGGTTTCGCGGCGGTTTCCGGCTCCAGTGTGGCCTGCGCGGCGGCGATGGGCCGAATTTCGGTGCCGCAAATGCTGAAATATAACTATGCGCCGACGCTGGCCACCGGCTCGGTCGCGGCGGGTGGTACGCTCGGGGCCCTGATCCCGCCGAGTATTCTGTTGATCCTTTTTGGTATCTTCACAGAAACATCCATTAATATGCTGTTCGTCGCCTCGATTGGTGTCGGCCTCTTTTCCGCTTTCGCCTATGTCCTGATGATCGTGATCCGCGCCTGGCTTAACCCGGAACTGGCGCCGCCTGTGGATGACAATCCGACCTGGGGAGAGCGGATGTCCATTCTGACGGAAGTCTGGCCGGTCATCGTTCTCTTTGGCGTCGTGCTGGGCGGTATGTTCACCGGCCTGTTTACGGCAACGGAGGCAGGCGCGGTCGGCGCTCTCATGACAATCGTCATCAGCTTTGTCAAGAAAACGCTGACTTTCGAAGCCATCAAGGCAACTCTGGTTGAGACCTTGACCACCACGGCCAGCCTGTTCTTCATTGCCATCGCGGCGAGCTTTTTTATCCGTTTCCTGACGTTCGCGGGAACGGATGACCTGATTGCCGACATCATTCTGCAACTGGGGACAGACCGCCTGCTGCTTATTCTGGGCCTGATCGGTGTTTATCTCGTTATGGGGATGTTCATTGATCCGCTGGGGACAATGCTGCTGACCATTCCGCTTGTTATGCCGGTATTGGACAAGCTGGATATCCCGCTGTTGTGGTTTGGCGTGTTTCTTGTGAAAATGCTGGAAATTGGCATGATAACACCCCCCATAGGGCTCAACGTCTTTGTTTTGAAAACAGTGGTGCCGCGAGAAATAACCCTCGGGATTATTTTCAAGGGCGTTATGTGGTTTATCGCCGTTGACATTTTGGTTGTGCTTCTCATGATATTTTACCCCGAACTGGTGCTCTACTTGCCGAGCCTGTCTGGTTAGTACGGGCGGACAGAAGAGGGGCCGGATATTGTCTGGCGTTACGTGTGAGTTCAGAATTTTGTATTGAAGACAAGGTATGATATCGGGGGCTATCTCTGACTTATACCTTGTCCGGGGGCATGCATCTTGTATATTCGGGCTCAACATGAAAACTCGAGAGAAATGAAGCTGGTTAAAAGAAAGAAAAGCAAGGGGCCGGGTCGTCCCAATAAGGCGTTGGCTCAGGATCGGGATTCTCGAGAACAGTTGCTGGCTGTCGCGGCGAAACTTTTCGCCCGTTACGGCTATGACGGGGTAACCACGGTGGCCATTGCCAAGGCCGTTGGCGTGCGTCAGTCGATGATCCACTACCATTTCAAATCCAAGGCGCTGCTTTGGGAAGAAACCATTCATTACATCATGCGGCGGCGCAAGGCGGTGTTTCCGATCAATGACCCGGTGATTGCGACGCTGCCGCCGGTTGAGCGGGCAAAAACCCATATCCGGCTGCTGTTCGACGCCTCGATAAAGGAGCCGGAATATGGCCGGATTTTCCAGTATGAGGCAATCGTGCGGGGGGAGCGGTTCAAATGGCTGATGGATCAGTATGTTCGCCGTTCTGTTGCCATCATAGACAGAACCATTGCCGAGGCCGTCGAAAGCGGGGAGCTTCGCGATCTGCCGGTTGAGCATCTCACCGCCATTATCTCGGTTCCCCGTTATCTCAGCATTGTCTTTGAGGCGGTGGTCAGCGATATCCACAAGATCGACACGCCCGCCCATGAATATATGGCCGGACTGTGCGAAACCTATATTGATGTGCTGTTCAATGGCATGCTCAAACGGCCGGGCTGATCACTCTATTTGATCTGTGAGGCGGGCGAATTGATTTCCAGCAAGGATGCCATTGGCGGAATAAACGGACATCAGTTGCATAGAAAAACAGCTATCGGTATAAATAAATTGGTCAACCTATTTATTTATACCGATGTCAGGATGACGATGCGTGTGACGCGAAAAAGGCTGCTCAAAAGTTGAAAGAGGAGCGAGCGTGCCGATCACGACAGATACAAACGGGATTATGGAGAGACTTGGGCCGTGGTTCCGAAATGCTGGCGCAGACAAATAAGCTGATGTGGACGCCGTTTTCTCTACTGAAGGGGGAGGCGGCTCTCCGGATTACATGATAAATCATTCAAACCTTTTCGGGGTTAAAAGATAAGGGAGTAAAAAAAGTGAGCGGTAAAGACGATCAGAATACGGACAAGGCAGCCGCAAGCGGGCAGCCGGCGATAGATGTTGAGAAGCTGGATGGCTGGATGCGCGATCAGGTCGATGGCTATCGCGGTCCGCTGGAGGTGTCGAAATTCGCAGGCGGCCAGTCAAATCCGACATACCGGATCACGGCAGCCAGCGGATCCTACGTCTTGCGGCGCAAGCCGGTGGGCCAGCTGGTGGCCTCGGCCCATGCCGTGGATCGGGAATTTCGGGTGATATCAGCCCTGCATGCGCAGGATTTTCTGGTTCCGCGCGCCTATGCCCTGTGCATGGATGATGCTGTTCTGGGCTCGGCTTTCTACGTCATGTCCATGGTGGACGGGCGCATGTTTTCGGACCAGCTCCTGCCGGATGTGAGCCGGGAGGACAGGCGCGCCATTTTCACCTCGCAGGCGGAAACCCTTGCGAAGCTGCATAATTTCACACCGGCGGAAATCGGCCTGGGCGACTATGGCAAGCCGGGGAATTATTTTGAGCGTCAGCTCCGCCTCTGGGAGCGGCAGTATCGGGCGGCGCAGGATCGGGATATTCCGGATATGGAAAAACTGCTGGAATGGCTGCCGAGCACCGTGCCGCCGCAGCAGCGGCTTTCCATCGTGCATGGCGATTATAAACTGCATAATGTCATGTTCCATAAAACGGAGCCGAGGGTGGCCGCGGTCCTTGACTGGGAGCTCTCGACGCTCGGCGATCCGATGGCGGACCTCAGCTATATGCTGATGCAATGGATCCGCAATGATGACCTGTTTGGCGGACTTCATGGCGCGGATTTTGAAGGGCTCAACATCCCGACCGTTCAGGAGATGCTGGAGAGTTACTGCGCCACCGCGGGCTATGATGAGGTGCCCGATCTGGACTGGTATTTTGCCTTCAACATGTTCCGTCTGGCCGCCATTTCGCAGGGGATTGCGGCCCGCATCAAGGACGGAACCGCTGCCTCCGACAAGGCGCATGTCGCGGTGAAGCGCATTGTGCCGCTGGCGAAATCCGCCTGGGAATATGCGCAAAAGGCAGGCGCGAAATAAAAAAAACGCCCCCTTTCGGGGAAGTGCTGGCAGATAACCACCGCGGGTACATCTGTTTGCCCAATCCCGGTCATACCAGCGCGCGGCCTCTTTCAGATAGAGGCCGCCGTCACCGATACATTTGCGGTGGA
This sequence comes from Sneathiella sp., assembly GCF_002694385.1. GTDB lineage: Bacteria > Pseudomonadota > Alphaproteobacteria > Sneathiellales > Sneathiellaceae > Sneathiella. The sequence continues at coordinate 99,880 of NZ_NZMB01000018.1, read as the reverse complement.
TAGTGCGGGATGATCAGAGGGCGGGTTTTTTACCGCCGCCCATACGCTTTTCAACGGCGGCCTTGCGCAGTTTTTCCACTTCCTCGCCCGCCGCCAGCTCGGCTTTGACCCAGGATTGCACGTCGATCATGGTGGCCTGAACGCGGGTTGCTGGCATGTCGCCTTGTGCGGCGATGGTATATTCCAGCATATTGGCGCATTGATCGAGACTTTTGACGCGGCCTATCCTGAATCGATCCAGCAGGTATCCGGTGCCGGAATTCGCATAGACCAGATCGAGGATGCTCTGGTTTCGCGATGTTGCGGGCAGAGAAATCCCCATTCCTTTGGTGTCGTTGGAGACGCAGTTCTGAGTGCCGCCGCCGAATTTCCAGTTGATGGCGGCGAAGTTCGTTCCCTGCGGTTCGCCATATTTGCCAATCACGGCGGCGCGAAACTCGTTGGCGGTTATCGGATCAATCTCATTGTTGAGCAGGCGCTGCAGCCCGACGAGGCGTCCGCCCTGTGGAGGCGGGGAGAAGTAAAGGATAATGCTATCTTCCTGCCGCTTGCCATCCTGGTTGAGGACTGGTTTGCCTGCCGAGATGCGATAGATGAAGTCTTCTGTCTTGTGATTGTGATTGACGCCATCGCTATAGGTGAACGCGACGCGTGAAATGCTGATCGAGGCTTCATCTGCGCCATAATCCCGAAGTGTCTGCTGGGCTTCGTCAGTCGTCATGCCAAGTTTAAAGCCAACAACATCAAACTTATCGTTATCTGCGGCCGGGGCGGCATGGGCCATCATGCCCGTGAACAGGATAACGGATATAGAAGAGGTAATTTTTCTCAGAAACGGCATCGTTCATGCTCCCGATCCGGCGATATGAGCAATTGATGCTAAGTATAAGGAGTTGTTTGTCAAGCAGATTGCTTCGCCTGCCATATTCCGGTTTCGGGTGATGCGAACAGCCGCAAAAGGGCCGATGCGCGCGCCCGCGTCCGGGAAAGGCGGGATTGAAATCGCCGGGTCATGTCCCTACATCCCGGTCATTAAAATGACAGGAGAGATATGTATGCAATGTCCCGTATGTGAAGATGTAAATATGACGATGGCGGACCGGCAGGGGGTGGAAATTGACTATTGTCCCAAATGCCGGGGTGTCTGGCTCGACCGGGGAGAGCTCGACAAGATTATCGACCGCACCAATGCCGCCGCGCCGGAGCCGGAGCGGGGGTATGACACGCGCCAGAGGGACAGCCAGCATCGTTCCCACGGCTCCCATGATGACCGGGGCTATGGTCACAAGCGCAAGAAGAAATCCAGCCTGCTGTCGGAACTGTTCGACTTTTAACGCGCCTCATGCGGTGATCCGGGTCAGCAGGGCCGGTTGGCTGATGAGGCCGCTGATCCGGCGGAGTTGCCAATCGGTGCCCTCCGCTGTTATTGTCCAGAGGGCGCGCCCTGCCTGTCAGGGCGGTCAAATTTGGGTGAACAGGGCGTGAATGACCCGGCATCACAGGCGGACATGGCGGAATAAAACAATGAACAAGATCCCCGATGGTTTTACGGCAAGTCACCGCAAAAGCCCGCTGACCGATCCGTGGGAGCCGATCTACGTCAAACCGGTGGTGGCGGGGATGATCCTTGGCATAGAGGTGCGGGAGGCCCATTGCAACGCCCGCGGCTTCGCCCATGGCGGACTGATCGCCGCCCTCAGTGACAAGGCTATGGGGATGTCCCTGCTTGCGCAGGCGCGGGCGATATTTGCCAATGACAAGATAGGCGCCGTCACCCTCAGCATGACCACCGATTTTACGGACAGCGCGCAAATTGGCGACTGGCTGGAATTCAGGGGGGCGGTGCTGAAAACCGGCCGCTCCATCGGCTTTACCGAAATGAAAGTGATTGTCATCCGGGACGGGGCGGAAAAGCTGATTGCGCGGGCCAATGCCTCATTCAAGCTTGTCTGACCCGATGCGCCTTGCCGGCAACGCAGCCACACAGAAAGGAATGTTCACATGTCCCCCGTCCTTTATCTGCATCCGTTTTCCTCCTATTGCCATAAAGCGAAGACCGCCTTTTATGAAAAGGGCATTGAGTTTGAGACCAGAATGCTCGACGGGAGTGAGCCGGTGGCGAGCGAGTTTGCGGAGCTGTGGCCGATCGGGAAATTTCCCGTTCTGGCGGATGATGAGCTGCTTGTATTCGAGGCAACAGGCATTATCGAATATCTTGAGGCGCGGTATCCGGACATTGCGCCGCTTGTCCCGAAAGAGCCTGTCGCGGCAGCGGAGGTGCGGATGTGGGACCGTTTCTTTGATAATTATGTCAGCACCCCCCAGCAGCAGTTGATCTACAAGGCGCTCGGCCGCGCAGCAGATGAGGCGGGGGCGAAAACACTGCTGGATACGGCCTATGCGGTGCTTGATGATCGTATGAAGGGGCGGATATGGGCGTCGGGGGAGGCGTTCAGCCTCGCCGATTGCGCGGCGGCGCCTGCGCTTCTCTATGCGGACTGGACCTACGCCATTCCGGAAAAATATACGCACCTCTGGGCCTATCGCGCCCGGTTGCTGGCCCGGCCGAGCTATGCACGGGCGCTGGACGAGGCCCGGCCATACCGGCACCTGTTTCCGCTGGGCGCGCCGGAGGGGCGCGACTGACGGAGCCTGTGTCATTTTCTCCGGCGCTGCGTGAAAGATACCGTTTTCCCCGCAAAATATGCTATTGAAGGAGGGGAATAGCGCCTGACCCGGGCGGCGCATGTCAGAGGGAGAAGTTTATCATGATTGTTTCGATCACCCCGTTCTTTGCGGCGCTGCTGGCGCTGGTCTATGTCCTCCTCAGCCTTCAGGTCAGTCGGCTGCGGCGCAAAGCGCAGGTCAGCATTGGCGATGGTGGCGATATCGCCCTGCAAAAGGCCATTCGCGCCCATGGCAATTTCATCGAATATGTGCCGATCACGCTGATTATCCTCATGTTTCTCGAAATGCGGACGGTCAGCGTTTATGTCATCGTCATTCTGTGCGCGCTTCTGCTCGTTGGCCGCATCCTGCATGCCATCGGCATCAGCGGCATGAAAGAAATCCTGATTTTCCGCATGATCGGCATGATCTGCACCTTTATTGCGCTCATCGTCGGCAGCCTCTGGCTGCTGCTCACCTATCTGTTGTAGGCGAGGCTCGTCTGCCATCTTTGATCATTCGGGCGGTGGGTCATTCTTGGTCATCTCCAGCCGGGCGTCGTTTTCTTCGATCCAGCCTTCCAGTTTCTCCATTAGGTCCGCCCAGACTTCGTTGTATTCATGATGAAAGGTCTTCATGCACAGGTCCATGGAACCGAGGTGTTTGTCACCGTATAACTCCATCCAGCGGTTCGAGAAGTGATTTTCGTATTCGTCGTGATCAACCTTCGAATAGCCCGTAATCATGCCTTCGTAGTTCGGATGGGCGCTTTCCGAGAGGATGGCGTAGAACTTCGCAAGGCCGGGATACCGTTTATCGCACTTCTCAAGAATCGTCATGATATTGAGTGATTGATGCATGGTCGATCCGTCCCGAGAACCGGCTAGCAGTTTGGTCGTCGTGTCGCTGAATAGGTGGAAGTTCAGTTTCCTGTCCAGGACCTGCTGCATCAGTTGGTTCAAATAGATTAACACCGCCAGCGTCTCGAAGCCGCTGCGAAGAAGGATACGGGCGCCTAAGCCGTGGCCTTGCTGATATAGCGCATAGGATTGCGTAAGCAGGTCATGCAGTCGCCAGAACACTGCTTCCCGAAGCATCCAGCTCCGAAATGGTGCCTTCCACTTATAGGCCACGGGGTTGCGCGACAGCAGGCCCGCGACAGGGATGCTGGCCATACGCGAGATATCCCAATTGGCGAGATTTTGCTGCACGGTGTCCATGCTCAACCCTCGTCAGTTTGATTGCAGCATGTCGTAGGTGATGACCAGCTTCCCGTCCTTGACGTTGGTCGGGGCAAAACGCTCGGCCGCGGTCAGGATCATGTGCAGGATGTCGCTGATCGCCTTCCCAAATTCTTCATCGGTAGCAAAATTCGCCCGGTGGTAATCGTCAACGGCGTCGAGATCGACAATGCACTGGAAATCTTCGCCAGCGTAACGCATCCGCATCGTCGCAGCGCGATTGAACCGGTCGATCCTCACGTTGCTGGTGTATTCAAGCTTTCGTTCGCGGAAACGGACACCGACACCCGAATTACCGTCCTCGGGGACAAACTCGATCCCGGCGGCGAACATGCAATCCGCGATGGAGCGCAAATTGTTCTTCATCGGCTGCCGTGTGTTGGATTCGAAATCGGCGACGGTTGCGCGGGAGACGCTGGCGTTCGTAGCAAGCTGGTTCTGAGTCCAGTTTAACAGGCTACGGGCAGCGCGGCATTGATCGGCGGTGATCTGCATCTAGTTATCCTTATTGCTTAATGTCAATCTTTATTGCATACATAAAGCATAATGTCAAACGTCATTCTTAATATAAGATAATGGTTGTGCCGTGTTTGTTAGTTGAAGGGTACCGAAGCCGAAGAACGGCATGAGCGGCTGACGTTGTGTGCGGCAGCCACTTGCGGTGGGCATAAGGGCACGGAGAGTAAGAGGAATTTGATTTTTCCGTGACCGGATTCAAAAGGGAAAGAAGGCTTTCCTCACCCGCTTCCCGGCAATCCGCGACTGGATCGACCGGGTCAAATCGCAACCGGGCTTTGTCCCCATGGGGTGAGGGGGCAGTTAGGCCGCTTCTACTTTCTCCGGCCAGGGGTTGGCCCAGGCGGGGGTTTTCATAAGATTGTCCAGCCAGCGGGGAATGTTGGGGAAGTTTTCCATGGGCATCTCCGCCTCCCGCCAGTAACGCGCCATGGAGCCGAGGGAAAAGTCGGCGATGGTCAGGCGGTTCGCGGCGGCGAAATCCCTGCCTTCCAGATGGGCATTCAGAACTTTCGCGAATTTCATGAAATTGCCGATATTGGCCTCCAGCGCCGCCGCGTCCGGCGGGCCCATGTTGAACTGTGGCTTGATGATATTCTCGACATAATGAACGCCGACGGCGCGCACCCAGTGCCCCTCGTTCCAGGTGAGCCAGCGCAGCACCTCCACCTGTTCCCGCGGATCTTTTGTCGGCCACATGTCCGATCCGGCCTTCATGCACAGATGCGCCATGATCGCCGCCGATTCCCACAGCACCAGATCGCCATCCACCAGCGTCGGCGCCTTCTTGTTGGGGTTGAGGGCGACATAATCCGCCTCGCGCAGCCCCCCGGCGGTGAGATTGATCTCGATCAGTTCCACCGTGATGCCGAGATGCTTGATCAGCGCCAGAACCCGCAGCGGCGCCTGCGCCTTGATCCAGTAAAGCTTCATCTTTTCCTCCCCATTGTTGACCGGTTCTCTGCCCGGATGATGCAATGGGCGGGTCCGTTCTGCAAGGCGCGAGTTATTTTTCATCCCGGATACGGGCGGGGAGGTTCATTTCCCGGCCGATGAGCGCTGCGCCTTCATGAGACAGGTGTCCCGCGTCGCGATAGAGGAAGACACCGTCTTTCATGGCGCGGCAGTTGCCCTCTGCGCAGATAAAATCCTCCAGCCGGATGACGGGATATTTGTCCGCAACCTGGTCGAGAAGGGTGGCCGCCATGCGCGATCTCTCCTCCACCTCCGTCATCGCGAAGTCGCATCCGGCCGGATCGAAGCCGAACATTTCTGCCCGCAGAAGGCACTGGCCGATGTTGCGCCCGCTCTGTGGTGGTGGGCCGATGACGACGGGACGGAGGCCTGCCGCCGTCAGCGATTCAAGCGCGGCCGTCAGATGAGCGGCGACAATCTCCATATTCTCCGCAGCATTGCCTGTTTGTATGCGGTTGCCCGTGTCGTCCAGAAAGACGGCGTCTTCGCCCAGATACTGGCTGAACGGACTGGAAAGAACGACATATTTAAGGCCGTTCTGCGCCCGCAGCCATGCCATTACTTGCTGGTTGAAGGTGAGGCACCCCTCCGCCCAACTCTCCATATAGAGCGGGGCGATCACGGGCGCGAGGCCGGGAAGGGGGCCGCAAACGCTTTTTGTCAGCTGGATCAGGGCGGGCGGGTTATCGCCTGCCGTCAGGGCATCGGCGAGATGCATGGCATAGGAATCCCCCCAGAGCACGATTTCGGGGGGCTGACCACTCATGCATTCCGGGCGGATGCGGAAAGAATGATCACAGAGGGAGCTGAGCCCGTTGTTGGGCCGGAGGCGTTCTTCGAGCGAGGCGAGAGTGCGCCCCTCCGCCCCCAGACGGTTCGGAAACCCCTTGCCGATGTCACCGGCGGCGCCAAGGCAGATGAGCAGCAATATACCGCCGCCGGAAAAGGTGAATATCTGTTTTCGGGTAAAGCGGTCGCGGCTTCTGAACGGCTTTTCGATGTATCGCCAGGAAAGGAAGGCCAGCGGGAAGGCGGCGGCAATCAGTAGGAGATAGAGCATTGGCCCGGGGTCTTCTTCGCTTCTCAGCCGGGCAAAGGCGAACAATGGCTGATGCCAAAGATAGAGGCTGTAGCTGATCAGCCCGACGGCAACGAGCGGACGCCGGGCCAAGAGGCGTCCGGCAATTGTATCTCCCCGGGCGAACAGGATGATCAACGCTGTGCCGAGCACGGGCAGGAGAGTATAGCGGGACGGGAAGGGCGTGGAATTGTCGATCAGGCCAAGTCCCGCAACGATGAGGGTAATCCCGACAAGAGCGAGAATATTCCGGACGCTGCACGGAATTGTTGCGCCGTTTTCCGGTGTCCGTTCCTCCCGCGCCAGATAAAGGGCGCAGAGAGCGCCGGTAAAAAGCTCCCACGCGCGGGAGGGCAGCAGATAGAAATTCGCCGATGCCGCATGGCCCGACATCCATTCGGCGAGAATGAAGCTGGCGATGCCGAGCAGGAAAAGCGCCGCGGCGACCCGTCCGCGCCCGAACCGCCACAGCAGCAGGATCAGCAGCGGAAAGAGAATATAAAACTGCTCCTCGACACCAAGGCTCCAGGTGTGGAGGAGGGGCTTCAATTCCGCCGTCAGCTGGAAATAGCCTTCCTCCTGCCAGAACAGGAAATTGGAGCCGAACAGCGCCACCGCCATCAGGCTCTCGCTGAAATCCTCAAGCTGGCGCGGCGTCATCCAGGCGAAGGCGAAGGGGAGGCAGCAAAGCGCGACGGTAAACAGCGCCGGCAGGATCCGGCGCGCGCGGCGTTCGTAAAATCCGGTAAGGGTGAAACGTCCGGCGGCCCGCTCCGCCAGAATGATCGAGGTGATCAGATAGCCGCTGATGACAAAGAAGATATCGACGCCGATAAAACCACCGGCAAGGGCCGGAAAGCCTGCATGAAAGAACAGTACCGGCAGCACCGCCACCGCCCTCAGCCCATCAATTTCCGGTCTGTACTGCATTTACTCACCCCGAACGCAACGCCCTATGTATCGGGGGACGGCGGGGCGATGTCAATATCGGGATGCGCTTTACGCTTTTGCTATCCCCGCGAGCAGCGCGTCGATGGCGGCGCGGTAGGGGGCCGGGGGCTCCCCTTCGGCGATGGCAAGCGCCGCCCGGTCAAAGGCGGCGGAGAGAAGATCGGCAAGGGGGCTCAGCGCAATATTCGTCCGGATCTGGCCCTGCCGCGCGGCTTCCTCCAGCCCCGCAAGCAGGCTTTCGCCGCCGGTCTGACGGTCGATCCGCTCGATCTCCAGCACGCCGAGGACGACCGGTCCCTCCAGCAGGACAAGCCGCGCCCGGCCGGGCGTCATCATCGCCTCGAAATAGGCATCGCTGCCGGTTTTAAGCGCCGCCATCGGGTCCGTCATGCCATCGGTGCGGTGGTTGATCGCCGCGGCAATCTCCGTCATTTCCGCCTCGATTACCGCGCGGAAGAGGGCGGCCTTGTCCGGGAAATGATGATAGAGCGCGCCGCGTGTGACCTCGGCACGGGCGACAATCTCCGGCGTGCCGGTCTCGGCATAGCCCTTTTCCACAAACAGCGCCCGGGCGGCGGCAATCAGCGCGGCGCGGGTCGCTTCGCTACGCGCTTTATTCGAGCGGACGGTTTTTTTCTGTTGCATACATGCAGCCTGTATGTAAAGTAAGCCTGACCGGACTATACCCCATCCAACGGAGGAAGCAAACAATGAAATGCACACAATTTTATCCCGTGATCATGACCGACAAGGTACAGGAAACGGCGGATTTCTACATCTCGCATTTCCGCTTCCGCCCGGCTTTTGCAAGCGACTGGTATATCCATCTTCAGTCAACGGAGGATGAAGCCGTCAATATCGCGGTGCTGGACGGCACGCATGAGACCATCCCCGAGGCGGGGCGGGGGCGCGTGGCGGGCGGCGTAATCCTCAATTTCGAGGTTGAGGATGTGGATGCGGAATATGCGCGGGCCACCAAAGCGGGCTTGCCGATCCTGCTGGCGCTCCGCGATGAGGCCTTCGGCCAGCGTCATTTTATCACGGCTGATCCGAATGGCGTCTTGATTGACCTGATCACGCCGATCCCGCCAAGCCCCGAATTCGCGGCGCAATATCTGGAGTGAGGGCGGGGTTCAGGGCTGCACGGGCGGATCGGTGCGGCGGCGGTTATGGCTGCTGCCGCGCATGATCTCGTCATTGATCTCCTCGGCGATATCGTTCCAGCCATATTGCCGCGCCGCGTGAAGGGCGCGCTGCAACCCGCAGGTATCAATGAGGTTCTGCGCAATTTGCTGCTTGCGTTTGTCGAGGGACTGACTGGCCATCTCTCTTACTCCGGTTCTTCATGCAAAAGCGCTGCATATCGGGGAAGATTAAGGCCAAATCGTGAAATTTGCGTAAAGAGGCGCGGGAGCGGTTTGCGGCCGCCCGGCAGCCGCGCAGCACTATTGATTGCAGCTCCTGTTGGCCTCGGAGAAGAGGTCCCGCTGTACTTTCGCGCTGGTCTGCCCGGTTGAGGCCTCCCATGTCTTTGCCATCGTCTCGCGGAGGCAGTCGCAATATTCCTCGACGGTCTTGTTTTTCAACTGCTTTTGGAGTTTTTCCCCCTTGAATTTGCAGATTTGGGTTGCCGGGTCCAGAAAGACCGCGCCGGTTTTGCAGGTGGGCGCGGTATAGACCTCGATCATGGCGGCGGAAGCGATGCTGTCCATCGTCTTCGTATCCCAGCTCGACCGGTTTTTCAGCTTGTCGATGGCCGCCTGCTCCTGATCAATTCTTTTCTGGTAACCGGCTTTGGCCTGCGCCTTCTGCTCGGCGGTCAGCCGGTCGTCGGACTGATGCTTCTTCATGACGGCCTCGAAATTGCCGATGGCCCGTTCCTTCATCGCGACCTGCTTGGCGACTTCCTTCTCCACATAGGCCGGGGCCTGATCGACGACGCATTGGCAGTCATAGAGGTTCTTCGCCGCCCTGTAGCCGTCGCAATAGGTCTGTGTCCATTGGCCGAGATCGGGCGCGCCGGATGCGGTCGCACTCCCGAGGGTGAGAAGGCTCAGGGTGACGAGGGTGAGGATCGAGAGGAGAGGTTTCAGCACGGCAGTCTTCTTCTTTTGTTGTTTTGGGCTAATTCCGGCATTGGGTACGGGCCTTCACGGGAATACCGACAGCGACCTTGGAGCTATAGGCCTCCGTGGACGCCAGCCAGAGCTCGGCGGCTGTCTTGGCCGAGCAGCTGCAAAATTCCTCCGGTGTTTTTCCCTTCAAAATATTGGGTGAGGCAGAGGCCAGGCAGGCTTTATACTCCTTCTCGCGCATGCCCTCGCCGACCTTGCAGGCGGGATCCTTATAAAGCTGCAACTGGGCGCCCTGCACCATGGATTTTTGTAGTGATTTGTCCCAGTTGGCCCGGTCTTCGATCTTTGCAAGCTCCCCTTTGGCCCGCTCGATCTGTTGCCGGATGCCTTTTTCCAGCTGCGCTTTCCTCTCCGCCGTCAGCTTGGTGCTGGCATTATTCGTCTCGATGGCACCCTCATAACCGGCGATGCGTTTCTTCCAGTAATCCGCGCTGCTATCAATCTGCGGGCCCATATATTTTTCCAAATTCTGGGCTATGCATTGGCAGTCATAGAAGTTTTCGGCCGCGTAGTTCTGATTGCACTGCTCATAGGCCATTTTGGCTTCCGGGGTGAGAGTGCCGGCATAGGCGGCCTTCTTCTCCTGCTCCGCTTTCTCCGCGGCCATGGCGGCGGCCTGCTTGTCTTTTTCAGCCTGCTTCGCGGCGGCGATGCTGGGCGGTGGCGCATGGAAAGTCGCCCACTCCTTCGGAGAAATGAAGGGGTCGAAATGCTCAATCCGATAGTCGAAATTATTGCCGTCCTGCAGATGATTCAGCAGTTTGGTGACTTCCGGCCCTTTTGCCTGAAAGGTCTGTTTGGCAGATCCGCCATTGGAGATATTCCGGGCCGTAATTTCCTCCCCGTCAAAGCGGAGAATAACAATGGACGGCGGCGTATAGCTGTCGGTTTTGCGGAACGGGCCCATAACCAGCTCCCGCAAGTCCGCGCTCGCACCGGGCGCGAGTGTCAGGCTGCGCAGATCCTGCTGCGTGATCAACTCGTCGCCGCGGATTTCCCCATAAAAGCGGATCGGTTCCGCCTTGTCGCGGATGATCAGCCAGGCGCCCTGCATCTGTTTGGAGCTGCCCTCATATTGATAAAATCTGTCATAATCCGCAGCTTTAGCCGGGGTCGCCGCCGGTTCGGCTTTCTGCTGGGGTGCCGGGGCAGCTGCGGCCTTTTTCTCGGGCGCGGCTGCAGGTTCCGCTTTCTTTTCCGCCGCCATTTCGTTCTTCTCTGAGGTGGCGGTCCCCATCGGCGTCGGCGCAGCCTTCAGGGCGCTGACAAGATCCGGCGAGACATTGCCGTCCGCCGTAAGGCTGTGTGATGCCTGGAAGGCAGTGATCGCCTTTTTTGTATTGGGGCCATAGGCGCCGTCCACCCCGACCTTGTAGCCGAGCCGTTGCAACTCCGCCTGCGCCGCCTTGACAAGCGTGGGATCGTTATTGCCATTGAGCGTCACCGCCGCCGGTTTGGCGGCCGTCGGCGCGGCGGGTGTCGCCACTGTGCCGCTGGTCGGAGCCTTGGGGGAGGCGGGCTTTGCCGTGCCCGAAGGATTGGCCCCCTGTTCCCCGGGGTCGCCGGTGGTTGTCGGGGCTTCGCCTTCGGCATCCTTGAGAGCCTCAACGGCGCTGTCGGTCACTTCCTTTGCGGCGTCTTTCAGCGTATCCAGCCAGTTCGCCTGGGCGGGGATGGCGGCGAGGGTGAGGAAGGCGGCCAGCAGGCAGGCGGTAAGGCGTGTCATGGTGTCCTTTCTATCTCGCGTCCGCCGCAAGCCGGATGCCTGATCCGGCAGGAAGCCGACATTTTACTCTTCGAGCGAGGGTTCCGGCGCGGGTCCCGCTGTGTAAAATTTTACGCAGTTTAGCGCACCCTGATGGCGTGTAAAGAATTAATCCCGCTCCCTTGCATCGGGCGGCTGCGTGACGGTCCGCGCGCCCTTTGCCGATAGATGCCGTCGGATGTATCTTTTTTTCATCAGATATATTGAATATACGGGCTGATGCTGCTATAATATAAGGTCTAGGGGAAGTGGATGTCATCCCCGGCGGTTCCCCCTCCCGGAGGGGAGGGATGCCAGGAAGGCGATAGGAAACGACCGGATGAATGGGATGGCGATATGCCCCGCTTCCTCCGTCATAGCGATGCTGTTGGCGCAATGTCGAAACCCCCGGTGGTCCAGCCATGAGACAAACGGAAACGGTTTTGAAAAGGCGCTGCCGGATGCACGGGACAAATTTTACAGGACGCTGCTGTGAATGGCGCCTTGCGGATAATCAGGATGTCCCGGAGCCGAGAAAAAAGCGGTATCGCAATCGCCGTAAATCCAATGCCGCTCTGGCGGGAGCATAGGGCCGGATTTTCGAGTGATAACCGGACGCCCAGGTGAAACCCCTCGGACGAAATTTGACGCGACCTGTTGATGGCGGATGCCACAGCGGCGGAGGGGAGCAGGATCCCTTCTTCCGTGAGATGGCTGTTTCCGCGAGATGGCTGTTTTTGTGAGGCAGCTGTTTTTGTGAGAAGGCTGTTTTTCCATCAGCGGGGTCCTGTCGTTCGCCGGAATGTTGGTGCGGCGGCGTTTGCCGATGCATGCCTGGACGTGCGGTCTGTTGTTTTTGATCGTGATCCGCCCTGTTTTTGAAGAACCCGCGCGCGTCAGCCGATGCGTCGGGGGAAATGGAATTTCTGGCCAGGGCGCGGGCTGCGTCCGGGAGCGTGGGCGGCTGCACCCAAATTATCGGCCATGATCGCTCCTGCCGAGCCCATGGCTGCCGATGCCGGGCCCACGGGTCCCTTGCGATTGTCAGCCGTGCCTTCGCAAGGCTCCGCCGCCGTTGATAGGGGGCGCGTCTTTGGCAAACGCCGCGACTGCGATCGGCCGTCCGCTGGGGCTCAGCCGCCGCCGAACGTCCGGTAGAGTATCGCAATGACCAGCGCCGCGGCCAGCCACAGGGCGATGTTGCGCAGCAGGGCCGCCTTGCCGGCGCGCCGGGTGTAGTAGAGGAAGCCCGGCAACACCAGCCCGAGCACCATCAAAAGGGCGACAAGTTGTAAAATCTGTCCTTCGGCCATAAAATTGCCTGCCTTTGCTTGCAGCGTCCGAAATTCGCGGCGGCGGTTTTTTTCCGCGCCTTCCGCAAAATATCAAATTTTCGCCAAAGGGCGAGACAACATTTGCCTAATTCGGTCCGGGGGGTTATTTTGCAGCGGATTTTGAATGCCGGAACGGGAGTTTTTTTGTGGCCGATATCTTTAACGAAGTGGATGAAGACGTCCGCAAGGATAAATCGCTGGCGCTGTGGAAAGCCTATGGCAAATATGTCATCGCGCTGGTCATCCTGATCGTTGCCGGAACGGCCGCCTATGTCGGCTGGCAGAATTACCAGCTATCCCGCGCCCAGGCCGAAGGCGCCGCGTTCGAGGCCGCATCGACCCTCGCCGCGGAGGGCAGCAACGCCGACGCCGCAGCCGCCTTCGCCGATCTCGCCGAAGAGGGCAGCAAAGGATATAGCGCCCTGGCATCCTTACGCGAAGCCGCCGCCCTGATCGACGCGGGAGAGGGAGCCAAGGCTCTCGCCGTTTATGACCGCCTCGCCGCCGACAGCTCCGTTGAACCGGCCTTTGCCGCCCTCGCCGATCTGATGGCGGGTTATTACCTGCTCGATAACGGCACCACGGATCAGGTGCGCAGCCGCATTGCCGGGCTGATCGAACCCGGCGCGCTGTGGAACGCCTCGGCCAATGAACTGCTGGCGCTCAGCCATATCAAGGATGACGATGCGGCCAAAGCGCGCGAGGTGCTGAGCCTCATCCAGAATGACGCCGAGGCGCCGGATATGATCAAGGGGCGCGCCAGCCAGCTTCTCGATGCGCTGGAAGGCAAGTAGAGTGATGCTAAAACGTGGCGCGACATGTCAGAACACCGCCGTCCTGCTGCGGCCGCTTTTCGCGGGCGCGCTGGTGCTCGGCCTTTCCGCCTGTAGCTGGTTCGGCAATGACGAACCGCCGCCGCTGCCGGGGGACCGTATTTCCATCCTGTCGCTGGAACGCAATCTGGAAGCCGATGCGGGCCTTGCCGATCTGGAGGTCCGCCTGCCCGCCCCTTATGAGAATGCCAATTGGCCGCAGCCCGGCGGCGTTCCCGCCCATGCCATGTATCATCTGTCCCTTGGGGATGAGCTGACGGAAGCCTGGCGGGTGTCCATCGGGGAGGAATCCGACGATGAGAACCGCATGTTCTCCTCCCCCGTGGTTGCGGAGGGGCGCGTCTACGCCATGGATTCGGCCGCGCAGGTCACCGCCTATTCCACGGAGACGGGCGAGGAGCTGTGGTCGCGCAACCTGACGCCCGAGGATGAGGATGAAGGCAATATCGGCGGCGGGCTCGCCTTTGAATATGGCCGCATCTACGCCACCACCTCCTTCGGCGATGTGGTTTCCATGGATGGGGAGAGCGGCGAGATTTTCTGGAGCCGCAATCTCGGCGTGCCGCTGCGCGCGGCGCCGACGGTGGCCGACGGGCAGGTGCTCGCCCTCACATTCGACAGCCGGATTTTCGCCCTGGATGCGGCAAGCGGCGAAATCCGCTGGAATTTCGAAGGCGGCGTGGAAACCACCGGCCTGCTTGGCGCGGCCAGCCCCGCCTATGACAGCGGCACGGTGGTGGTGCCTTTCGCCAATGGCGAGGTTTATGCGCTCCGCGCCGATAACGGTCAGCAGGCCTGGAGCGATCAGCTCGCCCGCCGCCGCGTCTACAGCGCCCTCACGTCGCTTTCGGATATCAACGCCTTTCCGGTGATCGACCGCGGCGTCGTCTATGCCGCCAGCTATTCGGGGCGCATGATCGCCATTGACCTGCGGTCGGGCAACCGGCTGTGGGATCAGGAAATCTCAACCTTGCAGACCCCCTGGATCGCCGGGGATTTCATGTTTGTCGTGACGACGGACGGGGATCTTCTGTGCCTGTCGCGGCGCAACGGTCTGATCCGCTGGGTTCGCCCGCTCGGTAAATATGAGGATCCGGAGAACCGCCGTGATCTGATTGTCTGGACCGGCCCGATCCTCGCCAGCGACCGGCTGATCCTGGTTTCCAACTATGGCGTCGCCATTTCGGTTTCGCCCTATGATGGCAGCATTCTGGGACAGATGGAACTGTCCGACAAGGCCTCCATCCCGCCGGTGGTGGCGGGCAACACCCTTTACATCCTGACGGATGACGCGGAACTGGTGGCGCTCCGGGCCGCGCCCGCGGACGATTGATAACGAAATGACCTTTACCGTCGCCATTCTCGGCCGTCCCAATGTCGGCAAATCGACCCTGTTCAACCGGCTGGTGGGGAAAAAGCTGGCGCTGGTCGATGATACGCCGGGCGTCACCCGTGACCGCCGCGAGGGGGAGGGGCGCATCGGCACCCTCAAATTCCGCATTATTGATACGGCGGGTCTTGAAGAGAAATTCGATGACAGCCTGGAAGGGCGGATGCGCCGCCAGACGGAATTGGCGCTGGCCGAGGCGGATGTCGTCCTGATGCTGATTGACGCGAAGGCGGGCGTGACGCCGCTTGATGAGCATTTCGCCGGGTGGCTCCGGCGCAGCGAGACCCCCGTTATCCTTGTCGCCAATAAATGCGAGGGCAAGGCAGGGACGCCGGGGTTGATGGAGAGTTTCAGCCTTGGTCTCGGCGAGCCGGTGCCGCTGTCCGCGGAGCATGGCGAGGGGATGGCGGACCTGTTCGAGGCGCTGCTGCCCTTTGAGGCCGCGGCGGAGGCGGCGCAAGAGGAGACGGCAGACGCGGCGGCGGAGGACGCAGAGGATGCGGCCGAAAAGCCGTTGCAGCTTGCCATTGTCGGCCGCCCCAATGCGGGGAAGTCCACCCTCGTCAATACGCTGGTGGGGGAGGACCGGATGCTGACCGGGCCGGAAGCCGGGGTGACCCGCGATTCCATTGCCGTTGAATGGGAATTCGAAGGGCGGGCGGTCAGGCTGGTCGATACGGCCGGGCTTCGCAAAAAGGCGCGGGTGCAGCAGAAGCTCGAAAAACTCTCGGTCGCCGACAGCCTGCGCGTCATCCGCATGGCCGAGGTCGTGGTGCTGCTGATCGACGGGGTGGAGACGTTTGAAAAGCAGGATCTCAACATCGCCGCCCATGTGATCGAGGAGGGCCGCGCCCTCGTCATCGCGGTCAATAAATGGGATGCGGTGGCGGATCGGCAGGCGACGCTGAAACTCATCCGCGACCGGCTGGCGATTTCGCTGCCACAGGTGCGCGGCGTGCCGGTGGTGACGCTCTCGGCGCTGTCCGGGCGCGGGGTTGAAAAACTGCTGCCGAAGGTGATGGAAGTCTATGATCTGTGGAACAGCCGCATTCCGACATCCCGGCTCAACCGCTGGCTGGAAGTGATGCTGGAGCAGCATCCGCCGCCCATGGTCAAGGGACGCCGCCTCAAAATCCGCTATATGACGCAGGTGAAGGCGCGCCCGCCGACCTTCAGCCTGTTCATGTCCTCGCGCGGGGAGCTGCCGGAAAGCTATATCCGCTATCTCATCAACGGCCTGCGCACCGACTTCAACCTCCCCGCCGTGCCGATCCGCATCATGACCCGCACGGGCAAAAACCCCTATGCGGAGAAGGGGTGAAGGTTGTGTCCCCGATGAATTTTAAAAATTGAATTTTCAAACAATTAGTTACAGGTGTTTTTCTCATCATTTGTTTGAATGCTGCTTCCTGATATTTTCTGTTTAAGCGCATCGGCAGGAGTGCTGGCATCTACTGAATTTAAAATTGGCCCAACTTGCCGTGAAATCTTGGATAGGTGCTGTTCGATCTTTTTCAAGTTGTCTGCTATTTCGCGACTGGCAGGCTTTGATAAGAGTCCTCGCAAGCCGGAATATTGTGAAATATCAATTTCATGAACAGACTTACGCCGTTTGCCTCTTAGATCTTTATAAGTAATAATCACTTTGAAAGGCTTAAGAATTTGATCGTTTTTGGGATTTTCTGTGCCGAATAGCACATACGAAATTCCGAATAATACGGAAACTTTTTCTCCTTGAGGAATGACCGTCATTGCGGAACGGTCACGTGAGTTTTGAACTAGTACATTGTGATTGCTAAAATCATTTTCATCATATTCTAGTGAGAATTTTACTTTTAAAGCGGGCCCTTGGCCTATATTTGCTAAAATAAAATTGACGGCTCCATTCCCATCGGGACCGGGAATTAAAGAGGCAATAACTTCCGGTTCAGTGCCTGCCTTTCGCAGTCTTTTGTTTTCTTTTGCAAGCGTAAACGTCAGCCAAGCAATTGCGACGGTCGCTACTGCAGTCAAGGCTGCTGCATTCTCATTCAATAAGTTTAGAAACTTAGCAATTAATTCCATCTACATAGACCTAATATAGCTTCCAATTGAATATCCTACGACGAGTCTACTATTTGGCATTTCTAATGGTCCAGAACAAATAAATCGATCAAAATCTGTCCCGTAATCACCACACCACTCTCATCACTCAAGTCCGCGCCCAAGAACATCTGCGCTTTTGTATCCGATTACAGGGCACATCTGGTATAATGATGCTGCATCATCGCAACAGGATTGACGCAATCCCGGTGAGGCCGTAATAATGCCTTATCCGACATATTAGAGCATGTTAATATGAAGGATGGGCGAAATGGGACTGGCAACAGGGGGGGTATGACGATGGAAGCACTCATTGCGCAGCTGGTTGGCGGCCTTGTCGGCGGCGGCGTCAGCGGTAAGGCGGTGAAAGCCGCGGATCTTGGCAATATTGGCAATCTGATTGCGGGCGCGGTTGGCGGCGTCGGGGGCGGTGCGCTGCTCGGCCCCATTCTGGGCGCGGGCGGCATGGCCGCAGATGGCATGGCCGCAGGCGGCATTGACATAGCCGCCCTCGCCGGTCAGTTCGTCGGCGGCGGTGTGGCGGGCGCCGTTGTCCAGATCGTCGCCGGCCTGATCATCAACAAATTCATCAAGAAGCAGTAAACACGCGAGAGGCTGAAAAGAGGTGAACGGGGCAGGGCGAGACAGCGGATGCGCCGCCCTGCCTTTATCTGTGGATGATCAGTCCTTTATGCCCAGTTCGGATTTGATCCCGGCGATGTATTTGAGCGATTTTTCCGCGAGATCGAGGGAGTTTTCGCGCACCTTCCGGCTTTTCTCGCTTTCCCCGTCCGGCGCGGTTTTCAGGGCATCGCGCTTCTCGGTGACGAATTTGACCATGAAAAGAAGCGTGCCGCTGCTCGGGGCCTTTTCCTTTAGGGCGTCGGCGATGGAGACCTCCTTCGGCGGCGTATCGAGGAACAGGGCCGCGCCGTAGTTTTTATGCAGGTTGATGGTCAGCGCGGCGCCGATCGCCCACATATGCGCATAACGGCGCATGAAGTTCTTGGTCTGGGAGAGCACGAGATCGCGCACGCTTTCCGCCTCCACATCCGTCTTGCCGAGCAGCTTCGCCGCCTTGATCGCGCTTTCGGCCGTTTGCAGCAGATCCTTGTAAAGCTGCATGGTGACAAAGGCGTTGGCCGACAGGGTCAGATAGTCCTTCGCGGCCTTTTCGCTGAAAATGCTGGAGGACACATCGCTTTTGGACGGATCGGCCAGTTCGGCGAAGAGAATATTCTCATACACCGATTCGCGCATTTCCTGGGACAGGTCATACTGATCCAGACCGGCGAGCACCGGCAGCAGCTCCTGCGGCTTGATCCCGGCAATATCACTGCCGAAAACAACAAGGGCCTCGCAGGCGCGGCTCTGTCCGGTCAGGGCGTCATGGGCGAAATAGCCGCCGAAACGCAGCGCCTCCCACGGATACTGGCCGGTGAGGAAGTAGAGAACCTTGGCGAGGCGGCCCGCATAGGGCACCTTATGGATCACCGAAGCGGCGGGCACGCCATCGCTCAGATAAACGGCCTGGCCTTTGCCGGTTTCATGATCCACCAGGCTGACCGTCTTGACGAGTGGCTGGTTTTCAGCGCTGAGCTGGTCATATTTGACGGAGGCATCCTGCAAAAAGAAATTTTCAAGGGTGACGCCGGTCTCGCGTTTCCTGTAATCCTCGATGGTCAGCGGCAGGTCTTTCGGGGCGAGCCGCTGGCGGTTCATGGACTGGAACACCGCCGGATCGACGACCTGCTCATGGGCATTCATCACCAGCTTGCCATTGACATAGGTAAAGCTCGGGCGCCCGACTTCCGCGCCCATATAGCCGCTCTTGCCGTTCTTGAGACGGTATTTGACAACGGCGGAGGAATGCGGCGACTGGATATGCACGGCAGAGATGCCCTGCTTCTTCATGTCGATTTTGAAACTGGCGGCAGCGCCGGGCAGAATGCCGTTCAGATAGGCATTGATCATTTTTGTGACGGCCCCCTCCTCCTGCAGCTCCTCTTCGGACAGGGCCTTGCCGCTCTTTTGCTTCAGCAGGAAGTTGAGCGCGCTGAACGGCACATTGGGCCCGCGTCCGACATAATACTGCACAACGGAGCCCATCTGCCCTTCGCCCTCGTCAATCTGGCCGGCCAGAGACTCGACGAATTTGAGATTACGCTCCACCTCGCTCTGCAGGGAGGCATAGAGGACATTGCGGATCATGCCGCCGACGGAGGCCACCGGATCGGAATATTGCGCGGGCCAGGTGATTTCCTTCGGCGCATCCTCTTCCTGCCCGCCGATATTCTGGATGGGCGCGCGAACATTCTCTTTCGGGGAGGATATCTGGCCGTGGATATCGACGATATCGTCATATTTGGACAGGGTCAGCATGTTGATCAGGTCGCTGGTGGCGCTGTCGAGCTCCACCGGCACGTCGAGCCGCTTGCAGACATCCTTGTAATATTTTTCAAAGGCGGCTTCTTCCATATAACAGCCGAACATATCGCCGCCTTTGGTGCGGTATTTTGCCTTGGTCATGTCATAGTCGGGCAGGCTGGTGAAGCGGTATCCCCGGCTCTGCATGAAAAACAGCCGGTTCATGCCGCGCGTCAAGACAAGCGCCCGCTGAAGGCTTGAGACAACGGGGAATTTAGATTTAAAGGCTCCTGACATAATATTTCCTATCTTTAGAAAAAACAAATTTCTGGAAATAAACGTCAGAGACAAGTAAATGTGATTTTATATTTCAGTAATTAATTGATTTTTACTTTTGTATTATTGTCTGTACTGTGAAATTTATCCTTCTTTCCGGTATTACGCCAGTTTCCGTGACACGATCAGACGGCGGCTCGCTTCCGTTGTGAAATAGGCTTCGCACTGCTGCACAAAGGCTTTCACGGAGTTGCGCTTGATGGCCTGCTGCGTATAGGCGACGACCAGCCGGGATTTACGGAGATTTTCCCGGATCGGCTTGCAGACAACCTTTGTCCCGGATTGCGTATAGTCGATGGGCGGGCAGGTTTGCAGGATGGCAATGCCGATCCCGGCCCCCACCATGCTGCGGATCATTTCGTAATTACCGGATTTATAGGCGAATTTCGGCTGGAAACCGGCGGTTTCAAAGAGCGAGGTGTAATATTGCCGCGAGCTTGGCAGGTCGAGCAGGATCAGGTTCTGATTGATCAGCGCCGAGATGGGGATTGTCGGCATTTCCGCCAGCGGATGATCATAGGGCACGACCACATGCGGCGGCACCACCGCCAGCGTCTGGGTTTTGAGCCCCGCGCTGATATCCGCCTCATCATAGGAAATGCCGACATCCACCTCGCCGCGGTGGATGCAGTCAAAAATATGCCGCACATTGCCTTCGATAATATTGGCGCGGATGGCCTGATGCGCCGTGATCATCCGTTTCAGAACCGGCACCAGAACGATGGGCGCCAGCGGCGTGAAACAGCCGATATGCAGATCGCCGGAGATATCCTCCTGCAGGCCGAGCATGTCGCGCTCGAAATTATCCACCTGGTCAAGAATGCTCTGGATACGGGTCAGCACCTCCTGCCCCTTGACGGTCAGGGAAATCCCTTTTGAGCGTTGACGATTGAGCAGGGACAGCCCCAGCTCCCGCTCCAGGCTGTCCACGGCGAGGCTGATGGCCGACTGGGAAATATTCATCTCCGCCGCCGCTTTGGAGAGGCTTTTGTGATGCGCCGCCGCGGCGAAATACTTCATGACCTTGTAGGAAACATTCATCTGAAAAACTCATGAATTAATTTATGAAACCGTATTTTACTTATGAAGTGAATATTAGCAAAATAATTTTGCAGGCGAATTTCGTTACCTTTGATTGAACCGGGACGGGATACGCAAAATGGGGGCGAGGGAGGTCCTGATGCCAGGGCTGCCTCCGACAGATGTGAAAACAAGGAGGTATTATGCTAAAATTGACAAGGAAACTTGCCGTGGCGGGTTTCGTTCTGGGGGCTGCCGCAGCCCCCTTCGCGGCGCCCGTTCAGGCGGAAAATGTCCTGCGGTATACCAGTGTCAGCGATGCGTCGACGCTTGATCCGCATGCGCTGAATGCCCTGGTGACCCTGATGATTGATATCCAGATGTATGATGCGCTGGTGATGCGCGACCCCGGCATGGTCAAAATTCCCGGGCTCGCGGTTAGCTGGGAAAATCTTGATCCGAACACCTGGGAATTCAAGCTGCGCGAAGGGGTGACGTTCCATAACGGCAATCCCTTCAATGCCGACGATGTTATCTTTTCGATCAAGCGGGCGCAGGCCGATACAAGCCAGATGCAGGGCTATGTGAACACGATCACGGAAATCCGCAAGATAGATGATTACACCGTTCAATTCGTCACGGACAAGCCGAACCCCATTCTGCTCGACCAGCTTGTCAACATCTTCATGATGGATGCGGAATGGGCCAAGGAGCATGGCGTGGAAGCGCCACAGAATTTCAAGGATAGCCAGGAAACCTATGCGGTCCGCCATACCAATGGCACCGGCGCGTTCAAGCTGGAAAGCCGGGAGCCGGACGTCAAGACAGTGCTGGTCCGCAATGAAAACTGGTGGGGCAACGAGGAGTACAAGCATAATATTGACAAGGTCGTCTGGACGCCCATCACCAATGACGCGACCCGCGTCGCGGCGCTGCTGTCCGGGGAGGTAGATCTGGTGACCGATCCGCCCATTCAGGATCTGAACCGGATCCTCGGCAGCAGTAATCTCAAGGTGGAGCAGACCGCGCAGATGCGGACGATCTTCTTCGGTTTCGATGTCAAGGCCGACGAGTTGCGGCATTCCAGCGTCAAGGGCAAGAACCCCTTCAAGGATGTGAAGGTGCGCCAGGCCTTCTATCACGCCATCGATGTGGAGGCGATCAAGCGGGCGATCATGCGCGGCATGTCGGTCCCGGCGGGAATGATTATCGAACCGCCGATCAATGGCTACAAGGCGGAATGGGATGAAAACCGCCTGCCGTTTGATCCGGAAAAGGCCAAGGCGCTGCTGGCCGAGGCTGGTTATCCGGAGGGATTTTCGGTGCAGCTCGACTGTCCCAACAACCGCTACCAGAATGACGAGGCCATCTGTCAGGCCGCGGTCAGCATGCTGGCAAAAATCGGGGTTGAGGTACGCCTGAATGCGCAGCCCAAGACACAGTTCTTCCCGCTGATTACCGGCAAGACGACGGATTTCTTCCTGCTTGGCTGGGGCGTCCCGACGATGGATTCGGGTTTTGCGTTTGATTATCTGGTGCATTCGGAAGCCTCCTGGAATGCGGCCCACTATGGCACGCCCGAACTGGACGCGAAGATCGAGGCTATTCGCGGCATCGTGGATGTGGAGGAGCGGAACAGGATCATCGAGGAGATCTGGACCCAGGTTCAGGCGGATATCCCGTATCTGCCGCTGCATCACCAGATGATTTTCTGGGCCATGTCGAAAAACCTGAATATCCCGATCGAGCCGAACGATATGCCCCGCTTCTACTGGGCGAGTTTCAGCAACTAGCGACTGTGACGGGCAGGCGGGCCGTATGAGGGCGCCGCCTGTCCGTTCCCTTTCATAACAGGAGCAAAATCATGCTGAATTTTATTCTGAAACGACTGGTCCAGTCGGCGATTGTCATGCTGGTTGTCGCGCTGCTCAGTTTCTTCCTGTTCAATTTTGTCGGCGATCCCATCAGCAACATGGTGGGGCAGGAATCGACGACCAAGGACATGGAAGAGTTGCGCGACCAGCTTGGCCTCAACGATCCCTTCATTGTGCAGTTCGGCCGCTTCGTTGTGAATGCCGTGCAGGGCGATTTCGGGATTTCCTACCGTCTGCAACGGCCGGTCGAGGATGTCGTCGCCGAACGGATGCCCGCAACGCTGGAGCTGGTCTTTGTCTCGGCGATCATCGCCATTCTGCTCGGCGTGGCCGGGGGGCTGTTTACGGGGCTCAAGAAAAAACACTGGTTCAGCAAGGTGATCCTGACCGGCTCGCTGGTCGGGGTGTCGCTGCCGACCTTCGTGATCGGCATCCTGCTGATTTATGTGTTTGCCGTGAAATTCCAGATACTGCCGTCCTTTGGCCGCGGTGAGGTGGTGACGCTGGACAGTGGCTGGACAACCGGCCTCTTAACGCTGAGCGGCTGGAAGGCCATCATTCTGCCGTCCATCACGCTGGCGCTGTATCAGACGACGCTGATCCTGCGCATCATCCGCTCCGAGATGCTGGAGGTGATGCGGGCGGATTTCATCAAATTTGCCCGGGCGCGGGGTCTGCGGCAGCGCGACATCAACTTCGGCCATGCCCTCAAGAACACCCTGATCCCCGTGATCACGGTGGCGGGCCTGCAAATCGGTTCGCTGATCGCCTTCTCGATCATTACGGAAACGGTTTTTCAATGGCCGGGGATGGGCAGCCTGTTCATCCAGGCGGTGCAATTCGCCGATGTGCCGGTCATGTCGGCTTATCTGGTGATGGTCGCCTTCTTCTTCGTGATGATCAATCTGATTGTTGACCTGCTGTATTTTGTGGTGGACCCGCGGCTTCGCGTCGAGGTCAGGGGATAAGGGGAGATATCAACATGCAAACGGCAAAATTATCGAAATGGTGGGCGGGTTTTTACGACCACGATGTGACCTGGAGCTTTCTTCACTCGCCCCTCACCATGCTGGCGAGTCTGGTCACGCTGCTGCTGGTCGGCGCGGCCTTCGGGGCGCCGTATCTGACGAGCTACACACCGTTTGAGCCCGGCAGCCTCAGCCTGATGGATGCGTTCCTGCCGCCGGCCTGGGAGGCGGGCGGATCGGCGGCTCATTTCCTTGGGACGGACGGGCAGGGGCGCGATGTTCTCGCCGCCATCATGTATGGCACGCAGATTTCGCTGATCGTCGGGCTGTTCAGCGTGCTGCTGTCGGTGGCGATCGGCATTCCGCTCGGCATTATTGCGGGCTACGCCACGGGAAGCTGGATCGACACCCTGATCATGCGTGTCGCCGATATCCAGCTCACCATCCCGCCGATCCTGATCGCACTGATGATTGACGGGGTTGTCCGCACGTCCATGAGCAATGAATTGCATGAGGAAATGGCGATCCCGGTGCTGATCTTCTCCATCGGCATTGCGAGCTGGCCACAATATGCGCGCATCACCCGCAGCGGCGCGATGGTGGAGCGGCGCAAGGATTATATCGCGGCGGCGAAGCTGATCCAGACGCCGGCATGGCTGATCCTGCTGCGGCATATTTTCCCGAATGTGGTCGGCCCGACGCTGATTGTCGCGACCATCGGGGTGGCCGTCGCCATCATCATCGAGGCAACGCTGTCCTTCCTGGGCGTGGGCGTGCCGCCGACCAATCCGTCGCTCGGCACCCTGATCCGCATCGGTAATAATTTCCTGTTTTCGGGCGAATGGTGGATCACCTTCTTCCCGGCGTTCACCCTCGTCATCCTGGTTCTGTCGGTCAATCTGATCGGCGACTGGCTGCGCGATACATTTAACCCGAAACTGCGCTAACGGAGAGGGGGCGTTATGTCTGTTGTCGATATTGAAAATCTGAGCATTGAATTCCCGACGCGGCGGGGAATTCTGAAAGCCATCGAAGGTTTGTCCTTCTCGATTGAGGCGGGGGAAATTCTCGGCGTCGTCGGCGAATCCGGGGCGGGAAAATCCCTGACCGGGAACGCCATTGTCGGCCTGCTGGAGCCGCCGGGGCGGGTTTCCGGCGGCAAGATCACCCTGAAAGGGCGGGACATCACCCATCTGTCCGAAAACGAGATGCGGCGTGTCAGAGGGGCGGAAATCGGGGTGATTTTCCAGGACCCCCTGACCAGCCTCAATCCGCTTTACACCGTCGGAAAGCAGCTCACCCAGACCATTCTGACGCACCGGAATATTTCCTATTCCAAAGCAAAGGATCGCGCTATCGAGCTGCTGACGGAAGTGGGGATTCCGGCGCCGGAGCTGCGTTTTGACGCCTTCCCCCATGAGTTTTCAGGCGGCATGCGGCAGCGGGTCGTCATTGCGCTGGCGCTGTGCTGTGATCCCAGCCTGATCATCGCCGATGAACCGACGACGGCGCTCGATGTGTCGGTGCAGGCGCAGATTATCGCGCTTTTGAAAGACCTGTCCCGCGACAAGGGCGTGGCGACCATGCTGGTGACCCACGATATGGGGGTGATCGCCGAGGCGGCGGATCGGGTCGCGGTGATCTATTCGGGGCGTCTCGTGGAAATCGGCGATGTCAGAAGCGTGATTGACGCGCCGAAGCATCCCTATACCCGGGGGTTGATGGATTCGATCCCGCAAATCGGCCAGAATCTGAAATATCTGCCCAATATCGAAGGGGCCATGCCGCGGCTGGATGGTCGGCCGGATGGCTGCGCCTTCAATCCCCGTTGCAAAATGGTCAAGCCGGTGTGCCGGGAAGAGATTGCGGCATTGAGGGCGACGGAAAATGCCGGGCAGATGGCGGCATGCTGGATTTATGACGGAGGGCACAAATATGTCTGAACAGGCGATTTTGGAAGTTCGCGACCTGAAAATGTATTTCGATGTGTCGAAGCCGCTGGTCACCCGCCTGATGAACAGGCTGCCCAAGCATGTGCTGAAGGCGGTGGACGGGTTGACCTTTTCGATCAAGCGGGGGGAGACCTTTTCGCTGGTTGGCGAATCCGGTTGCGGCAAATCGACCGTGGCGCGGACCATCGCGGGCCTCAATGCCGCGACCTCCGGTGAAATCCTCATTGATGGAAAAAATCTGACCGGGCAGAAGGAAAAATCCAGCCTGTCCGATATCGCGCGGCGGATGCAGATGGTGTTTCAGTCGCCCTACGCCAGCCTTGATCCGCGCTGGCGGGTGCGGGATATCATCGCCGAACCGATCCGCGCCTATGGCCTCGCCGACAACAAGGAGGATGAGCGCGAACAGGTGGCGCAGCTCCTGCTGCAGGTCGGGTTATCGCCGCGGGACGGGGAGAAATATCCGCATGAATTTTCAGGCGGCCAGCGGCAACGCATCTCCATTGCGCGCGCCCTTTCCAGCAAGCCGGAGTTTCTCATCTGTGACGAGCCGACATCGGCGCTGGATGTGTCGGTGCAGGCGCAGATCCTCAATCTGATGACCCGGCTGCAGGACGATCTGGGCCTCACCTATCTGTTCATCAGCCATGACCTGGCGGTGATTGACCATGTGTCGGACTGGATCGGCGTCATGTATCTCGGCCGTATTTGCGAAATTACGCCGAAATCCGAATTGTTCCGCAGGCCGCGGCACCCCTATACGCGGATGCTGCTGGAAACCATCCCGGATTTGAAAGGCGGGACGGAACGCAAGCCGATGGAGGGGGAAGTCCCCAATCCGATCAACCCGCCGTCCGGATGCGCCTTTCATCCGCGTTGCGCTTTTGCGACCGAAAAATGCACGCGTGAGCGGCCCGTGCTCAAAGGCTATGACATGGCGAAGGTCGCCTGCCATGCCGTCGAGGATATGCGTATATGAAAAAGATTGCCGTCGCGGGTTTTCAGCATGAAACAAACACCTTCGCGAGCCGGAAAGCCGATTTTCTGGCGTTCGAAATCGCCAAGGATTGGCCCGGCCTCTGTGTCGGGGATGAAGTGTTCGAAAAAACCCGCGGCTTTAACCTGCCGATTACCGGCGCCATTGACAGCCTGACGGCGCAGCAGTTCCAGATTGTGCCGCTGTGCTGGGCCTTTGCCGTGCCCTGCGGCGTGGTGACGCGGGAAGCCTATGAGCGGATTGCGACAATGATGCTCGATGCGCTGGGGGAGGCGGACGGGATTGCGGGTGTCTACCTTGATCTGCATGGCGCGATGGTGACGGAACATTTTGACGATGCGGAAGGGGAGCTGTTGCGCCGGGTCAGGATGCGGGTCGGATCGGAAGTGCCGGTTGTGGCCAGCCTGGATTATCACGCCAATATCACCGAGCAGATGGTGGAATATGCCGACTATCTGGATGTGTACCGGCAGTATCCGCATACGGATATGACGGAAACGGGCAGGCGGGCGGCGGATGTCCTCGGGCATCTGATCCGCGAGGAAAACCGCTTTCTGAAACTGCTTGTGAAATCGGATTATCTCATTCCCCTGTCGCTCGGCTGCACGACGCAGGAGCCGTGCCTGAGTTTGCTGTTCCGCGATCTGGCCACCATCCGCGCCGCCCTGCCAAGGGGATGCCATATCTCTTTCGCCGCCGGTTTCGCCCTTTCCGATATAGAGGAGGCGGGCCCGGCCATCGTTGCATACGGCCTTAAAATTGAGGCGATCCAGCAGGCTGTGGATGATTTCAAGCAGTGTCTGGATCTGGCGGAGGCGGGTTTCAGCGAGCCGGGCCTGCCTGCCCGCCGCGCCGTTGAACAGGCCATCGAGATCAGCCGCACGGCTTTAAGGCCGGTGGTTCTAGCGGATGCCCAGGATAATCCGGGCGCGGGCGGCACCGGGGATACGACCGGATTGCTCCGGCATCTGGTGGAATGCGGGGCGGAAAATGCGGTTATCGGCTTTATCGCCGATGCGCAGGCGGCAAATATGGCGGTTCAGGAGGGGGTGGGGGCGACCATTGAAATTGGTATCGGAGGCAAGGAATTCGCCGGGGATACGCCTTTTTACGGAACATTTCGCGTGCTCGCGCTCGGCAATGGTCAGGTGGTCGGCACGGGGCCGATGTGGAGGGGCGCGCGGATGCAGCTTGGCCCTTGTGCCCTGCTGGAACAGGGCGGCGTCAAAATCGCCATCTCCAGCAGGACGGTGCAGACGGGGGATACCGCCTTGTTCCGCCATCTCGGGGTGGAGCTGGAAAGGATGTCGATTATTGCGGTGAAGAGTTCGGTGCATTTCCGGGCGGATTTCGAGCCGCTGGCGGAGCGGGTGATCCTGGCGCTGTCGCCGGGACCGGTGATTGCCGATCCGCGCGAACTGCCCTATCGCAAATTACGGAAACATGTGCGGATTGGTCCCAATATGGCCCTGCGCGATGCGGTGCGCGACACCGTGACCTAGAATGCCCGGCAAGACGGAGGCGCCGCTGGGGCATCGCTACCCGTTTTACGCCGGTATTCGGTTTTAGAGGCGAGACTGTACCTTTCTGGTTGAGCCTCCCTGGGAGCCGCCTGAAATCCTCGGCCGCTCCCGTTCCTGGCCAATGCCACCCGTCGTTCGCGGCGGGGGCATTGGCTTTTTTTATGCGGGGAGGGGCGGGCTGCTGGTGGCGCGGTCTTTGCCGTTTCAGGCGGTGAAGAGGGTGCCATTCGCGTCACTGAGGACGGCATCGAGGAAAAGCTGGGTTTTGCTCTCGGGCGACGGCAGCAGGGCGGCATCCTCCGCCGGATAGGCGACGGCGCGCAGGCGGGTGCGTGTGGGGCCGGGGTCAATCAGGTTGACGCGCAGGCGACTGGTTTTCTGCACCTCTGCCGCATAGGTATTGGCGATTGTCTCCAGCGCGGCCTTGCTGGCGGCATAGCCGCTCCAGAACTGTTTGGTCTCCCGCGCGACCGAGGCGGTGACAAACAGGGCGCGGCCCGCCTCGCTCGCCCGGAGCAGGGGATCGAGCGCGCGGATCAGCCGCCAGTTGGCATGCACATTCAGCTTGAACACGCTGTCCCACAACTCCGGTACATATTGCTGGATCGGCATCAGCTTGCCGACCATGCCCGCATTACCGACCAGAATATCAAGCTTTTTCCAGCGTTCGAACAGCGGGGCGGCGAGGCCATCGATGGCCGCCGTGTCGGTGAGATCCAGCGGGACAAGCGTCGCGCTGCCGCCCGCTTCCTGAATTTCATCATCGACTTCTTCGAGCCCGCCGACGGAGCGGGCCACGAGGATGACATGCGCGCCCTCCGCCGCGAATTTTTTGGCGACGGCGGCGCCAATGCCGCTGGAGGCGCCCGTGATCAGCGCAACTTTATCTTTTAACTTCTGGGACATAGGAAATATATTTCTTCTGAATTCTTAAAAACGCTCGGCGAGCAGGGTCAGCTCCCGCTCGGCCCCGGTTTCATGGTCTGTCAATTCGATCGGGTAATCGCCGGTGAAGCAGGCATCGCAATATTGCGGTTGTTTTGCGTTGCGGCCATTTTCGCCCATGGCCCGGTACAACCCGTCAAGGGAGATGAAGGACAGGCTGTCCGCGCCGATGAAGGCGCACATTTCGGCGAGATCATATTGCGCGGCCAGCAGCTTGTTGCGGCTCGGCGTATCGACGCCATAGAAGCAGCTATGGGTCGTCGGCGGGCTGGCAATGCGCATATGCACCTCACGCGCGCCGGCCTCGCGCACCATCTGCACGATTTTAGTCGAGGTGGTGCCGCGCACGATGGAATCATCGACCAGCACAACACGTTTGCCGTCGATGATGTTGCGGTTGGCGTTATGCTTGAGCTTGACGCCGAGATGGCGGATCTGGTCCGTCGGCTCAATAAAGGTGCGGCCGACATAATGGTTGCGGATGATGCCGAGATCGAAGGGGATGCCGCTTTCCTGGGCATAGCCGATGGCGGCGGGGGTGCCGCTGTCGGGCACGGGGATGACGAGATCGGCGTCGACGGGATTTTCACGCGCAAGCTCGCTGCCGATTGATTTTCGCACCTCATAGACGGAGCGACCCTCCACCACGCTGTCCGGCCGGGCGAAATAGATATGCTCGAAAATACAGAAGCGCTTGGGCGGTGTGGAAAAGGGAAAATGCGAGCTGATCCCGCCCTCATCGATCACCACGACCTCACCCGGAGAGACGTCGCGGATAAATTCGGCGCCGATGATATCGAGCGCGCAACTTTCAGAGGAGAGAATATAGGCATTGTCGAGCTTGCCGAGCACCAATGGCCGCACACCGTAAGGATCGCGCATACCGATCAGTTTCTTGCTGGTCAGCGCGACGAGAGAATAGGCGCCGGAGATTTTCGACATGGCATCGACCAGGCAATCGACGATACGGGTCTTTTTGCTGTTGGCGATGAGATGGATAATGACTTCGGTGTCCATGGTGGACTGGAAGATGCTGCCCTCCAGCACAAGGCGGCGGCGCAGGGTGGAGGCATTGGTCAGGTTGCCGTTATGGGCGACGGCGAGGCCGCCATTTGCCAGATCGGCGAAGATGGGCTGCACATTGCGGAGCACGGTGCCGCCAGTGGTGGCGTAGCGGTTATGGCCGACGGCGGCGTTGCCCTGCAGGCTTTTGATGACTTCTTCGGTCGAAAAATTATCGCCAACCTTGCCCATGCCCTTGTGGCTGTGGAAGTGGCGGCCGTCATGGCTGACGATCCCGGCGGCTTCCTGCCCGCGATGTTGCAGGGCATGGAGGCCAAGGGCGACGAGGGCGGCCGCTTCCGGATGGCCATAGATGCCGAAAACGCCGCATTCCTCATGCAGCTTGTCGTCATCAAAGGGGGTACTGCGCAGCTCCTGGGGGGCGGAACGGTCTGTCATTTGGGTTTGTCCTGTGTGGTGCTTTTGGTCAGGTTTTCCATCTGCTGGCGGGCCTGATCGTCATAGCCCTTGTCGAGGATTTTCACCGCATCCTCCATCGTGTTTTTCAGCCCGTCCTTCACATTGTCCGGCAGGCCGTCATACTTCTCTTTCAAGCGGTCCATAGTGGCCTTGTCGCTTTCCTTCGAGATATTCAGATTCTCCTGCATGTCGGGCGGTAGCAGCCGGGCAACGAATTCACCGCTCGCCTCGATCACCGGCAGCATCTTCGCCTGCAAAATCCATTGCGGCCGGTCCTCTTCGGGAATGAACTGGACAAAAATCAGCCAGCCGATGCCGAGCAGGACAAGCCCGCGCGCAATGCCGAAAAAGATACCGAGCGACCGATCCAGTGCGCCGAGGCTCGACGCCCTGACCTTTTCCGAGATCGCATGGCTGATATAGGACAAAATGACGAGAGAGAGAATAAAAATCACCGCCCCGGTCAAAATATCTGCAATCAGCATGTTGAGAATGAACTGTCGCGCCAGCGGCTGGGCGATGGGAAACAGATATAGCCCGAGGAAAATCGCGCCGACCCAGCCCGCCACCGACAGCACTTCCTTCACGAAACCGCGCAGGAAACCGAACAGGGCGGAGATCAGCAGGATCACCAGAAAAACGATATCGGCGCCCTGAATGGGAAGGTTTTCCATACGCTACTCCTATACGCTGGCGGCGCGGGAGGGGGCTGCCGTGCCGGTAAACAGGCTGACAATCTCCCGCAGGTGCCCAACTTCAATAATCTTCATCTTCGCCCCCTTCACCTTGCTGCCCGCCGGGATGACGGCTGTGGTGAAGCCGAGCTTTGCCGCTTCTTTCAGGCGGGCGTCGGCCTGCCCGACGGGGCGGATTTCCCCCGAAAGCCCGATTTCGCCGAAAAACAGGCTGCCGGGCGGCACCGGAATGTCAGAGGCCGAGGAGACGAGCGCAGCCGCAACGGCCAGATCGGCCGCCGGTTCCTGCACGCGCAGTCCTCCCGCCACGTTGAGATACACTTCGCTGCCTGAAAAGGAAAGGCCGCAGCGCGTGTCCAGCACCGCCAGCAGCATGGCGAGCCGTCCGCTGTCCCAGCCGACCACGGCGCGGCGCGGCGTCGCCTGTGGGGTCGGCGCGACAAGGCCCTGAATTTCAACGAGCAGCGGGCGGCTTCCTTCCATCCCGGCGAAAACGGAGGCGCCGCTGATGGTCCGGTCCGGACTTGAGATGAAAAGAGAGGAGGGGTTAGAGACCTCACGCAGGCCCGCATCCGACATTTCAAACACGCCGATCTCGTCCGTTGCGCCGAAGCGGTTCTTGACCGCGCGCAGGATGCGGAACTGATGGCCGCGGTCGCCTTCGAAATAGAGCACGGTATCGACCATATGCTCCAGCACCCGGGGACCGGCGATCTGTCCGTCCTTCGTGACGTGACCCACAAGGATGACGCTGGTGCCGGTCTTGCGGGCGAGGCGGATGAGTTCCTGCGCGCTGGCCCTGACCTGCGCAACGGTTCCGGGCGCACTCGGCAGATTGTCGGCAAAGACGGTCTGGATCGAATCGATGACCAGCAGGCTCGGCATCGGAGTTGCTTTTTCAACGCTGGCGATGATATCGCGGATGGAGTTGGCGGAGGCAAGGCGAACCGGCGCGGAGGCAAGGCCAAGACGGGCGGCGCGCATGGAGATTTGCTGCGTCGCCTCCTCGCCGGAGATGTAGATGCAGGGCGCGCCCTTCATCGCCATCTGCGCCACGGCCTGCAACAGCAGGGTGGATTTGCCAATGCCGGGATCGCCGCCGATGAGGATCGAGGAGCCGGGCACGAAGCCCCCGCCCAGAACACGGTCAAACTCGCCGATATGGCTCAGGTTGCGCTTGTAATCGGAGATATCGGCATCGAGCGCGGTGAAGGTGAGCGTGCGGCCCTTGCCCTCGCTCAGTCCCTTCGGGATGACAGCCTCGGGCGTGGAGGCCTGAAGCGTGTTCCACTCCCCGCACGCGTCGCAGCGACCTTGCCATTTATGGTAAGTCTCGCCGCAGTTCTGGCAGGTGAATTGTTCGCGTTCTCGCGCCATAGAGGCTTCCGTCTCTCCATTGCCGGCCGGAGCCGTTACATCATCAATGAGGGCACGCGTGCCCATGAAATCAGGGTTTCAGAATATCCAGCTTGATCGGTCCGTCCACATCGCCATGCACGAACTGCTCCACATACGGATTGCCGCATGTATTTATCTCTGCGGCGGGGCCGGACCAGACCACATTCCCCTTATAGAGGAGGGCGATGCGGTCTGCAATTTTTTGCGCGCCCTCCATGTCATGGGAAATGGTCAGCGTGGTTGCGCCCAGCGCCTTGGTGCAGTCGCGGATCAGCGTGTCGATGACATCGCCCATGATCGGGTCGAGGCCGGTTGTCGGCTCGTCAAAGAAAATGATCTCCGGGTCCGCCGCAATGGCGCGGGCAAGGCCGACGCGCTTCTGCATGCCCATGGAGAGTTCCGCCGGTTTCCTGTTCGCGACATCGGCGGCAAGACCGACGAGGGCGAGTTTTTCAATGGCGATCTCCTTCGCCGGGCCGCGCTTCATGCCATGCGCCTGAATAAGCCCGAAGGCGACATTCTCCCAAACCGTCAGGCTGTCAAACAAAGCCGCATATTGAAACAGCATTCCGGTTTTCAGTAGCAGTTTTTCACGCACATGGGCGGGCTGATTGGTGATTTCCTCGCCGTCGATATAAATCTCCCCGCTTTCCGGCGTCAGCAGGCCAAGGATGCATTTCAGCATCACCGACTTCCCGGTCCCGGACCCGCCAATGACGACCAGCGATTCCCCCGGCGCGATGGAAATATTCAGATTGTCGAGAATGACTTTCCTGCCGAAAGACTTGCAGACGTTGCGAAGTTCGATTTTCGGGGTTTCGCTCATGGCCCGTGCCTCCTAGTCGATCAGCAGGACGGTGAGGAAATAGTCGCTGATCAGGATAAGCACGAATGAGGACACGACGGCGTTGGTTGTTGCCTTGCCCACGCCCTGCGCCCCGCCGGTTGAGTTGAAACCGTGATAGCAGCCCATCAGCGTGACAATGAAGCCGAACACGCCGGCCTTGATAAGGCCGGAGACAACATCGTTGGTTTCCAGAAAATCAAAGGTGTTCTGCAAATAGGTTCCGGCGTTGAAGCCGAGCTTTTCCGTCGCCACCAGATAGCCGCCGGAAACACCGATGATATCGGCGATCAGCACCAGAATGGGCAGAGTGATGACCCCGGCAATCAGCCGCGGCGCGACCAGATATTTGAAGGGGTTGGTGGACAGCGTGACAAGAGCGTCGATCTGCTCCGTCACCCGCATGGTGCCGATTTCGGCGGCAATGGCGGCCCCGACGCGCCCGGCGATCATCAGGCCGGAGAGCACCGGCGCGAGTTCCCGGGTGAGGCCGATGACGACGATGGTGGCCACCGCACTTTCCGCATTGAAGCGGGATGAGCCGACATAGATCTGCAACGCCAGCACCATGCCGGTGAACAGCGCCGTCATGCCGACGACCGGCAGGGAATAATAGCCGATATCCATCATCTGCTTGCCGATCAGGCGCAGATAGAAGGGCGGCGCGAAGCAATGGCGCAGTGCCTGCGCGGTGAAAATGGCGATGCGGCCGACCGCCGCCATGAAGGCGATGAAGACCCGTCCGATGGTGGCGAGGAAGTTCCGCTCCATGCCTCAGCCCGCCGCCGTCACATAGTCGCGGTGGAAGCGGCGACCGAGAGAGGTGAGGATTTCATAGGATATGGTGCCTGCATGTGACGCCACCTCGTCCAGAGGGATGGCGCCGCCGATGAGATCGACGAAATCGCCGGGCTTGCAGGCATCAGCCGGGGCCTTGCTGACATCAACGGTGATCATATCCATGGAAACGCGCCCTATTACCGGTACCCTGACACTGCCCGCCGCACATTCCGCCCGGTTGCCGAGCGCCCGGAGATAACCATCTGCATAACCGACTGAAACGGTAGCAATCCGGGCCGGTTTGCCGGTGCGGTAGGTGGCACCATAGCCAACGGGAATTTCGCTGTCAACGTCCGCCACCTGCAGGATCCGCCCCTTAAGCCGCACGACCTCGCGCATCGGGTTGGGATGGCCCGGTTGCGGGTTGCCGCCATAGAGCGCAATGCCGGGCCGCACCATGTCGAAATGGTAATCCGGGCCGAGGAACACCCCGGCGGAATTGGCGAGGGACAGTGGCGCGCTATCGAGCGGCGGCGGCAGCAGGCGGCGCAGCGCCAGCAGCCGGTTGCGCTGCTCCGCACTCATCGGATGCTCCGGCTGATCGGCCGCGGCAAGATGGCTCATGACAAAATGAATGCGCAGATGTTTTAGCGGCGCCGGATCGGCGGCGAGCGCCTGAATCTCCGCTTCCGGCAGGCCGAGACGCGTCATGCCGGTATCAATATGCAAAAGCGCGGCAAGCGTCTTCCCCTTTGCGGCGGCGAAGCCAGCCCAGCGATTTATATCTGCGAGCGAGTTGAGAACCGGCACCAGCCGGTGTTCCAGATAAATTTCCTCCGCCTCCGGCAGCGGCCCCGCGAGGATATGGATAATCACGTCCGGCAGCAGGCGGCGCAGCGTGATTCCCTCATCGGGCAGAGCGACGA
Organism: Sneathiella sp.; assembly: GCF_002694385.1. Classification (GTDB taxonomy): domain Bacteria; phylum Pseudomonadota; class Alphaproteobacteria; order Sneathiellales; family Sneathiellaceae; genus Sneathiella. The sequence continues at coordinate 64,827 of NZ_NZMB01000018.1, read as the reverse complement.
AAAAGCGGCGGCACCCGGCCGCGTACAGAGCAGGACCCACGGCCTCAATCCCGAGGCCATAAGCATCCGCCTTGACGGAGGCGGCGCATTCAGCAGGGGCGGCTTTGTCCGCTAGCAGTCGGTAATTTGCCTGTAATGCCCCAAGGTCGATGGTGAGATGCGCCCCGGCCAGCCGTTTGTTCATATCCGCATCGCTCAGTGATGTTCGGGCAGGTAATCGTCCGACACATAATTGCCGAAGCGGGTGAATTCGGGCTTGAAGTGCAGCTTCACAATGCCGATGGGGCCGTGCCGCTGTTTGCCGATGATAACTTCGGCGAGGTTATGCAGGCGCGACATGCGCTCCTGCCAGTCGGCATGTTCGGGCGTGCCTTCGGCGGGCTCCTTGCGCTCTTCGTAATAGCCTTCGCGATAGACGAACATAACCACGTCGGCGTCCTGCTCGATGGAGCCGGATTCGCGCAAATCGGAAAGCTGCGGGCGCTTGTCGTCGCGGTTTTCGACCTGACGGCTGAGCTGCGAAAGGGCGATGACGGGAATATCCAGTTCTTTGGCGATGGCCTTAAGGCCCTGCGTCACTTCCGAGATTTCCTGCACCCGGTTGTCCTGCTTGCGCCCCGAGCCGCGCATAAGCTGGAGATAGTCGACGATGATGAGGCCGAGGCCATGGCTGCGCTTGAGACGTCTTGCCCGGGTCCGCATGGCGGCAATGGAGAGGGCAGGGGTGTCATCAATGAAGAGCGGCAGTTCGGAGAGCAGCGCGCTCTGCGGCACCAGCCGGGTTGCAAATTCATCATCGGAAAGATCGCCGCGGCGCAGCTTTTCAGAGCTGATCTCGGTGGCTTCGGCAAGGATACGCCCGACAAGCTGCTCCGCCGACATTTCGAGGGAGAAGAAGCCGACGACCGCGCCCTCCTTGCCTTGACTGGCGTGATAGGCCTTGGCGGCGTTATAGGCGATATTGGTGGCAAGAGACGTTTTCCCCATGGAAGGGCGTCCGGCGAGGATGAGAAGATCCGACTTGTGCAGCCCGCCGAGCTTGCCATCCATATCCTTGAGGCCCGTTGTCACGCCAACGATGTTGCCATCGCGCTGGAATGCCTCCTCAATGGATTTGAGAGCCTCGTCCACTGCCAGGCGGACCGGCATCAGCGCCCCTTCATGAGACCCATTCTCGGCGAGGGAGAACAGCTTCTGCTCCGCATTTTCAATCTGCTTTTGCGAGGTTTCGTCCAGCTCCGCCTCATAGGCGGTGTTGACAATTTCCTCGCCAAGCTGGATCAGTTCGCGCCGCATGGCGAGATCATAGACAAGGCGGCCGTAATTCTCCGCGTTGATGATGGTGGTGGCGGCGGCGGCGAGGCGGGCGAGATATTGCGCGCCGCCGATGTCAGCAAGCGCCGCATCGCGTTCGAAATAGGACTTCAGCGTCACCGGGTCGGCAATCTCGCCGCGCTCTATCAGCAGCATGGCGGCGCCGTAGATGCGCTGATGCACAGGTTCGTAAAAATCCTCCGGCGCGAGGAAACCCGACACCTTTGCTCCGGCGTCATTATTGACGAGGATCGCGCCGATCAGATCCTGCTCCGCCTCGATATTATGGGGGGCGCTGCGATAGCGGGGACTATCCTGATCGGCGTCGGAAAGGGAACTGTTGCTGAGCGATAGGGTTTCCATGTGCGGATGTTAGCATAGGCGAATTTTGATAGCCAATCGCATTGTCGGGAAGGGCTGCGGATATCTGTGGACAGATTCTATCCACAGGCTGTTAAGTGCGGGGATAAAAAACGGCGCATCCGCGGATGCGCCGTTTTTTGCATGTCCTGCGACCCGTTTGCGCCCTTGTCCGGGCGTGCGGCGGATTATGACTGTGCGTTGTCTTCGTCTTCCGTTTCGGCGGTCGATTCGAACACATCGGCCACGGCTTCGTCACGGGCATCAAGTTTGGCTTCGGCGACTTCCTCGACAGATTCGCCGCGCGCCTGAATTTCCGCTTCCTCGTTGGAGCGGGCGATATTCACCGTGACATTGACCGTCACTTCCGGATGCAACCGCACCTTGATGTCATGCAGGCCGAGAGTTTTGAGAACCTTGTCCAGAACCACCTGCTTTCGGCTGATGGTGTAACCGGCCTCGGACACGGCACGGGCGATATCCTGCGTGCTGACGGAGCCGTAAAGCTGCTGGGAATCGGAGGCAGCGCGGATCAGCACGACGGCTTCGCCATCGAGCTTTTCGCCGACTTTTGCAGCCTCGTCCCGACGGCTGAGGTTATCGGCCTCAAGCTGGGCGCGCTGGGATTCGAAAACCGCCAAATTTTCCTTGCTGGCGCGGAGCGCCTTCTTCTGCGGCAACAGGTAATTGCGGGCATAGCCGTTCTTGACCTTTACGACGTCGCCCATCTGACCGAGTTTTTCAACCCGTTCCAACAATACTACTTCCATCAGTCTTCCTCCTGGCGGGGGGGTGGGGCGAAGCGGCGCCTGAACCCGACCCAAGTTTCCATCAGTCCCAAAATCGCGATGAGCAGGACCATCCATAACATCATAATCGTCACCACATAAATGACGCCCAGGATAGCTGCCCGGGCATTCCATCTATGCGACACCACATGGATGACAGCCATTCCCTGCAGGAAAAACAGCGTCACCAGCGTGATTTCAACCGCCCCCAGCAGGGGGAAAGTGCCGTCAAGCAGAACGCTCAAAACCGTCGCGCCGATAAAGGCAATGGCCAGCCACTGAGGCAGCACCATTTTCGACAGCTCCGGCGTCGGGCGGATATTCTTTTTGAAGCGGACCAGCACCCCTTGCGCCAGGCACCCGCTCAACAGAATAAACAGCCCCCACATCGGGCCCATATATTGCGGTATCAGAGCCACGAACGCTTCGCCCGTCATGCGCGGCGCGGCGTCCTGCATCTCTGCCACCTGCGCCATCATCTGATCGAACCCGTCGATCAGCCCCTGACGCATTGCATCATCCCAACCGAGCAGCGCCATCGCCAGCCCGGTGAGAATGATGCAGATTCCGGCCCACCACAGCAGCAGCCGGTCGGCCGGGTACCAGTATGTCACGCCATTCCCCTGCCGCCATAGCAGCGCCTGCCTCACCAGCAGGATAACCGGAAGACCGGCCACCCCGAGATAGGTCAGGGCAAAGGGAACGCCAATCGCCAGTGCCGCGATCACCGCCGATGTCCCCACCGAGATAGCGGCGCTTTTGACGCCATATCCGAGACCGGAAACAAACAGCGGAACCAGTGACAAAATCCAGAAGACCAGGGTCGCCAGCGCCGTCCCGAAATTTGTCCCGCCCGTATTGCCGAGAATGGACAACGAGACAAAGGCGGTATTCAGGATACCAAGGGCGACGGCAATGATAATTTCCCTGACCATCGGACATTCCAAAGCCGGTCAGGACCGGCTCCGGACTTTCTTATTTTACCAGAAACGGCAGCAGGGCCAGATGGCGCGCCCGCTTGATGGCGGTCGCCAGCTCACGCTGCTTCTTGGCGGAAACCGCCGTAATCCGGCTTGGCATGATTTTCCCGCGCTCGGACACATAGCGCTGCAGCAGCTTGACGTCTTTATAGTCAATCTTCGGTGCGCCTTCGCCCGTGAACGGGCAGGTCTTGCGACGGCGGAAAAACGGGCGGCGTTGTGCGTCAGCCATTATGCATCCCCTTCACTGTCATCGGCGGAATCATCATCGGACTTATCCGCGCTGTTATTGTCGTCATCATCGTAATCGCGACGGCGTTCAGGGCGGCCGCTGCGGCTCTGCAGCATGACGCTGTCGCCTTCTTCCAGCTCTTCCACCTTGATGGTCATGTGGCGCAGCACGTCTTCATTGAGACGCAGGTTGCGTTCCATTTCCTTGACCGCATCCGCGGGCGCGTCGATGTTGAGAAGGACGTAGTGACCTTTGCGGTTTTTCTTGATCTTGTAGGCAAGATTGCGCAGGCCCCAGTTTTCAACCTTGGCAATTGTGCCGCCGCCATTGGTGACAAAGGCGGACATGTTTTCGGTCAGTGTTTCCACCTGCTGGGTGGAGATGTCCTGACGCGCAATAATAACTGTCTCATACAGAGGCATCTTTAAAAGCTCCTTATGGCTCTTGAATGTCCGGAGTTACCAAGGTAACCGCCCGGACTTAGCCGACCTCCGTCGGCAAGGAGTTATCGAGGCGGCGGACTATACAGATTTTACCAAAGGATGCAAGTCTGCTTGACAGGAAATTTTGCTGCAATATGACTGTGACAGTAGTTTGATCAGATACGGACCCGAAAACATGACACGTGCATTTATCTTTCCCGGCCAGGGCAGCCAGGCTGTCGGTATGGGGCAGGAGCTGGCGCAATCCCACGCCGTCGCCCGCGAAGTCTTCCAGGAGGTGGATGAGGCGCTTTCGCAGAACCTCACGAAATTGATGTTTGAAGGCCCGATCGAGGAGCTGACACTCACCGAAAATGCGCAGCCCGCCCTGATGGCGGTCAGCATGGCGGTGGTTCGCGTTCTGGAAAAGGACGGCAATATGGATTTTGCGAAAACCGCCCGGTATGTGGCGGGACATTCGCTCGGGGAATATTCTGCGCTGACTGCCGCCGGGGCGCTGGAGCTGGCGGATGCGGCGCGGCTTTTAAAGGCGCGCGGGCAGGCAATGCAGCAGGCGGTGCCGGTCGGCGTCGGCGCCATGGCGGCGCTGCTCGGCCTCGATATCGGCCCGGTCGAGGAAGTTGTCGCCGAAGCGATGGCGAAGGCCCCGAACGGTGAGATTGTCGCTGCCGCCAATGACAATGCGGATGGGCAGGTCGTTCTCTCCGGTCACAAGGGCGCGGTCGAGGTGGCCATTGAGGTGGCGAAAGAAAAGGGCGCGAAGAAAGCCATGCTGCTCCCCGTCAGTGCGCCGTTCCACTGCGCCCTGATGCAGCCCGCCGCCGATGTCATGGCGGAGCGGCTGAAGGACGTGATGATCGCGCCGCCGAAAGTGCCGCTGATCGCCAATGTCACGGCGGAGGAGGTCCGTGATCCCGACAGCATCCGCCGTCTGCTGGTGGAACAGGTGACGGGCCGGGTCCGCTGGCGTGAATGTGTGCTTTATATGGGCAGACAAGGGGTCAGCGAGCTGGTGGAGCTGGGCGCAGGCAAAATCCTGACCGGCATGGTCCGCCGCATCAACCGCGACATGACCGGCTCGGCCATTGGCGCGCCCGCCGATATCGACGTCTTTCTGGCGAAACTCTGACAGGATCCGGGAGAGATAACAGATGTTTGAACTGACAGGAAAATGCGCGCTGGTCACCGGCGCATCGGGCGGCATCGGCGCTGCCATCGCCCGCGATCTGCATAAGGCAGGCGCCACCGTCGGCCTCTCCGGCACGCGGGAGGAAGCGTTGCAAAAGGTCGCCGATGAGCTGAAAGACCGGGTGCATGTATTGCCCTGCAACCTTGCCGACGATGCGGCAGTGGATGGCCTCATTGCAGCGGCGGAGAGCGCCATGGGTCAGCTCGATATCCTTGTCAACAACGCTGGTCTGACCCGCGATGGCCTTGCCATGCGCATGAAGGATGACGACTGGGACGTTGTGATGAATGTCAATCTGAAAGCGGCTTTCAAGTTATCCAGAAATGCGCTGCGCGGGATGATGAAGCGCCGTTTCGGCCGCATCATTGGCATTACCTCCATCGTCGGGGTAACCGGCAATCCCGGCCAGATGAACTATGCCGCCTCGAAAGCGGGGATGATCGGCATGTCAAAATCGCTGGCTCAGGAGGTGGCGAGTCGCGGCATCACAGTGAATTGTATCGCGCCTGGCTTTATCGAAACGGCGATGACCGACGCCCTGACGGATGCGCAAAAGGAGGCGATGCTGAAAGGCGTCCCGACGGGTACCCTAGGTCGGCCGGAGGATATCTCCGCCGCTGTCGTCTATCTGGCTTCGAACGAGGCAGGCTATATCACGGGCCAGACGCTGCATGTCAATGGCGGTATGGTGATGATCTGAGTGCAAGTTTCCGCCCATGATCAAAAAATGCCGGGCGGGGCGAGGTTTCCTTTGCAAGCGGAACAAAGTGTGTTAGGAAACCGCACCTGAACGCCCTCCGATGGTGCTTGAATTTTTGGCACCTTGAGGGTAAGGAAGAGCAATTGACTTTTGGACTGTCGGATTTTCTAAGGATACAGCTATGAGTGATATCGCAGCGCGCGTAAAAAAAATCGTCGTAGAGCATCTCGGTGTTGATGAAAGCAAGGTAACGGACGAAGCGAGCTTTATTGACGATCTGGGAGCGGACAGCCTGGACACGGTTGAGCTTGTCATGGCCTTTGAAGAAGAGTTCGGCATCGAAATCCCGGATGATGCGGCCGAAAAGATTCTGACAGTTAAAGACGCGATCACGCATATCGAAGCGGCCTGATCCATCGGGACCATTGGTTCCGGTTTTCTTTATACTGCAACAACCATTGGGTGACTCATGCGACGAGTGGTGGTAACCGGGCTGGGGCTTGTGACCCCGCTGGCAAATGGTGTGGAAGCGACCTGGAAACGTCTGATCAATGGCGAATCCGGGGCGGGGATGCTCACCAAGATCGATACGACCGATCTGCCGGTCCGTTATGGCTGTGAAGTGCCGGTTGATCCGGCCATTTCAGATGCGTTCATTGCCGACGCCATTCTCGAGCCCAAGGAACAACGCAAAGTCGACAGCTTCATCCTGTTTGGCATTGCCGCCGCGGAAGAGGCGATCAAGGATAGCGGCTGGGTGCCGACAACCGAGGAAGAGAAATGCCGCACCGGTATTTCCATCGGCTCCGGCATCGGCGGTCTGCCGTCAATCGAAGAAAATGCCATAACCCTGCATGAACGCGGCCCCCGTCGCATTGGTCCGTTCTTTATTCCCGGCGCACTGATCAATCTCGTCTCCGGGCAGGTTTCCATTCGCCATGGCTATAAGGGGCCGAACCACGCGGTTGTTACCGCCTGTTCCACCGGCGCCCATTCCATTGGTGATGCGGCGCGCATGATCACCTGCGATGACGCCGATGTGATGATTGCGGGCGGGGCGGAAGGGGCGATCTGCCGCCTCGGTATTGCCGGCTTTGCGTCTGCCAAGGCGCTCTCCAAGGGCTATCACGATGCGCCGGAGACGGCCTCGCGCCCCTATGACAAGGGCCGTGACGGCTTCGTCATGGGCGAAGGGGCGGGCGTTGTCGTGCTCGAAGAATATGAGCATGCGAAGAAGCGCGGCGCAAAAATCTATGCGGAAGTGGTCGGTTATGGCCTGTCCGGCGATGCCCATCACATCACTGCGCCTGCCAGCGATGGCGACGGTGGCTATCGCTCCATGCAGATGGCGCTCCGGAAATCCGGCCTCCGTCCGGAAGATATTGGCTATGTGAACGCCCATGGCACTTCCACTCCGCTTGGCGATGAAATCGAGGTGAATGCCGTGAAGCGGCTGTTCGGCGCCAATGCGAAGAATCTCGCCATGTCTTCCACCAAGTCAGCCATCGGGCATCTGCTCGGCGCCGCAGGCGGGGTTGAGGCGATCTTTTCCATCCTCGCCATGCGCGATGGGATCATGCCGCCGACAATCAATCTTCATGATCCGTCCGACGGACTTGAAATCAATCTTGTGCCCAATAAGGCGCAGGAAAAGAAGCTGGATGCGGTTCTTTCCAACTCCTTCGGTTTCGGCGGCACCAACGCCAGCCTCGTCATGAAACGCGTCTGACCTTCGGGCCGGGGGCGGGGCCATGCGGAAATTTCTTTATGGCCTGATTGCTCTCGCTTTCCTCTGTCTGATTGCTGCGGGCGGGCTCGCCGCCTACGGCTGGCATCAGTTCACCACGCCCGGACCCAATCCGCAAGAGACGATCTATGTCCTCAAAAAAGGGACTGGGCTTCGCGCGCTGTCGATCGAACTTCACGAAAAATCTATTATAAACAATAACTACGCGTTTCTTCTTGGTGTAAGACTGGAAGGAAAGGCGGGCCGCTTGCAGGCCGGAGAATATCGTATTCCTGCGGCCATTTCGGGGCAGGAGTTGATGGATCTCTTTGCCTCCGGCAAGGTGATCGAGCGGCTGATCACCATCCCCGAGGGACTGCAAAGCCGGGAGATCCGCGCCCTTGTCGACGCGGCGGAGGGGCTGGAGGGAGAAATTACCCGCGCCACGCCGGAAGGGTCGCTGCTGCCGGAAAGTTACCAGTATCGCCTTGGGGACAGCCGTGATGCGCTGATCGGCCGGATGCAGGCCGCCATGCAGCGCGCTGTCGAGATGGTGCTGGCCGAAGCGCCTCTGCCGCCGGAGCTGAAATCGCCGGAGGAGCTGATCACCCTTGCCTCCATTGTTGAAAAGGAAACCGCCGTTGCGGCGGAGCGGCCGCTGGTGGCCGGGGTCTTTCTCAATCGCCTTCGCATCGGCATGATGTTGCAATCGGATCCGACGGTAATTTATGGCGTGACGCAGGGGCAGGAGGATCTGGGCCGTCTGATCAGCCGCGCGGATCTGAATGCGGCCAATGACTATAACACTTATCAGAGGGCCGGATTGCCGAAAGGGCCGATTGCCAATCCTGGGCTGTTGAGCCTGCGCGCTGTTCTGCAGCCGGAGGACACAGAGTTTCTCTATTTCGTTGCGGATGGCACGGGCGGCCACGCTTTCGCCCGGACGCTGGAAGAGCATAACCGCAATGTTCGCAAATGGCGGCAGCTTAACCAGAAGAAATAATCGGGCTCCGTCGCCGTCCTGACACAAAATCCGCTTGCGGCGCGTCTCTCCCCAAACAAGGGCGATCAGAGGAGCGGGTGGCGCGCATGGTCAGTACGGATACCATTCAACTATTGCTGAAACAGCGGCAGGAGCTGCGCGAAAGCCTGATGGAGTTACGCCGCGACATCGCATCGCTGGACGCCAGCTCGCGCGCGATGGTGGAACGCAGCATCCCGAAACCTGCCTCTGGCCCGGAGGCTTCCGGCGCGACTGTTGCGCCAGCGGCGGCGTCCGCGTCCCCTCCCTCAACCACAGCGACGCCGCCGCCTTTTCCGGCAACCCAGACCGCGCCATCCGGGACGCCGATGCCGGAGAATACTGACGCGCCCTTTCCCCCGCGCCCGGAAACGTCCAAGCCGGAAGCGGCGAACGCCGGTGAGGCGGCGGAGGCATCTGTGGTGGCTACCGCGGTTGACGCAGCACCGGAAAACGCCGCCACGGAGACAGCGGGCGGAGAGGCAACATCGGCGGAGACGGCGACAGAAAGTCCCGCAGAAGCGACTTCCCCCGAAAGTGAAGGGGACACCGAGATCGCGCAGGAAAAGCCCGCCGCCGCGCCCACAACCGTAACAGCGCCCGAGGCCGACCCGCACAGCGGAACGGACGCCGCAGCAGGGCCTGAAGCCGAAGCGAAACAGAAGGATGCTCCCGCTCCGGATATGCCTTCCGCCGCGCCGGTGGTTCCTGCCACCTCCAATGAAACCTCTGACACGGCGCGAAGGGCGCTTCTCGGCAAGGCGTCCCTGCTGGCCGCCTATCTGGCTGAGCATCCGTCGCCGGTGCCGCCGGCCGAGCTGGACGCGCTCGATGCCGCCATCGCCATTTCAGAGAAGGCGACCACCGCATCCGAGCGCGCGGCCTGCCATCAGACCCTGCAGGCGACCTATCGGAAAGTGGCGGGGGTAAGCTTTGCGGCGAGTGGCGTCACCGGCACCACGTTGGAGGACAGCGCCGCGGGCGCGCCGGTTCTATGGACCATTCCCTTTGCCCTGTCAATTTTGATCCTGATCATCTTCCCCGCGCTGCTGCTGTTGCGCACCCTGTCCGCGCAGATGTTCACGGAGGAATTCGCAACGGATGTCATCTGGTCCATCGGGGCAATTGCGGGATTTCTCTGGGGTGCCGTCGGGGCCCTGACGCAGATTGCGCTGAATACCGCGCTTGCCGTCCGCCGCCGCCGTTTCGATGGTGGTATCCGTCAATCCCCCTTCCTCAGGGCGGCCCTCGGCGGGGTGACGGGGGCGCTGGTCTTTCTCGCCCTTGAGGTCTGGCTGCCAATGGAAAGCGCGGCGGCGGAATTCATGCTCGACATGGCGGCCTTTGCGGGCGGGCTTTTCTCGACTTTGTTGTTTGCCGCGCTGCAAGGCCTGATCAGCCTTCTGACGGGGCTGATGGAGCCGAGGGAGCCGAAGCCTGCCGCAGCACAGAGAGCCAAAAAATAACCGTACCCGCGCTTGTCGCGCCGGATGGATAAAGCTATACAAGGCGGTGTTTTATCCATGAACGGACAGCGGGGCTGAGGGGCGGGACGTGAGCATTAACAGCATGACGGGGTTTGCCCGGGCGAGCGGCGCCCATGATGGCGTCAATTGGCTGTGGGAAATGAAAAGCGTCAATGGCCGCGGTCTTGAAATCCGCTGCCGTTTCCCGGCCGGTTTCGACTTTCTGGAAGACCGGCTGCGCAAGCTGGTCAAGTCCCGGTTTGAGCGGGGTTCCGTCAATCTGCATCTGCAATTTGAGAACCGTAGCGCTGCCGCTGCCCATCAGGTCAATGAAGAGTTTCTGCGGGAGTTGATTGCGTTGTCCGGCAAATATGTCGCCGAAGGCACAGTCCAGGCCCCCCGCATGGATGGTTTGTTAGCGCTACGCGGGGTGATCGAGTTCAAAGACGATCCTCTCGCGGGCAAAGACATGGAGGCGCTGGAGGGGGAACTGCTGGCCTCTGCTGATCTGCTGATGACGGAGATGGCGCGTGTTCGGGCGGAGGAAGGGGGGCAGCTTCGCCCCGTGCTGTTGTCCCAGTTGGATGTGGTAGACACCCTGGTGAAGCGTGCGGCCATTCTCGCCGCCGGATGGCCGGAGCGGATCCGCGAGAAAATCCAGAGCCAGATGGCGCTGATCCTGGAGGCGGGCAGCGTGGACGAGGGGCGGCTGGAACAGGAACTCGCCCTGCTGACCACCAAAGCGGATATTGCCGAGGAGCTGGACCGGCTGACCGGTCATATCAAGGCCACCCGTGATATTCTGAATGCCACGGCGCGGGGCAGTGTCGGACGGCGGCTCGATTTCATCTGCCAGGAATTCAACCGCGAGGCCAACACGCTTTGTTCCAAGGCCAATGACAGGGAGCTGACTCAGATCGGCCTCGACCTCAAGGTTGCCATCGACAAGATGCGCGAGCAGGTCCAGAACATCGAGTAAGGGTAAGGATATGCAGATGGAAAGCGGCGGCGAGGTGTTGAAAAGGCGGGGGTTGATGCTGGTGCTGTCCTCACCCTCCGGAGCGGGCAAGACGACCATTTCCCGCGCCCTGTTGCAGGAGGATGACCAACTGGTCATGTCGGTTTCCGCCACCACACGACCCCGTCGCCCCGGTGAGGAACATGGCCGGGATTATTATTTCATCGAGCCGGTGGATTTCAACCTGATGATCAATCGGGACGAACTTCTGGAACATGCCAAGGTGTTCAATCATTATTACGGCACGCCGCGCGCGCCTGTGGAAAAGGCGCTGGAAGGCGGGCAGGATGTTCTGTTTGATATCGACTGGCAGGGCACGCAACAGCTTGCCCACAAGGCGCGCGCCGATCTGGTCAGCGTTTTTATCCTGCCGCCTTCTACTGAGGCGCTGGAGCAGCGGCTGAAGACACGCGCCCAGGACAGCGCCGAGGTGATCGCGGGCCGGATGGCGAAAGCGTCGGAGGAAATCAGTCACTGGAGCGAATATGACTATGTTGTGGTCAATGATGATTTCGACCGCTGCCTGAATGAGGTGAAGGCCATCCTCAATGCCGAACGGGTCCGCCGCACCCGCCGCATCGGGCTGATTGATTTCGTGAGCCGCCTGCGGCAGGGGTATTAGGTCGTTTTATAGGCCCTTGCCAGCGCGCAGAATTCCTCGACTGTGAGTTCCTCGGCGCGGCGGGTCGGATCTATTCCGGCTTTTTCCAGCATTTCCTCCGGTGGCCGCCCGAGCGGTTTGAGGCTCGCCCGCAGCATCTTGCGGCGCTGATTGAAGGCGGCGGCGACAACCTTCTCCAGAATGGCCGGATCAGCAGGGTAACGCGGCTCCACCCGTGGGATCAGGGTAACAACCGTGCTGGTTACCTTGGGCGGCGGGGTGAAGGCCCGCGGCGAGATGTCAAATTCCCGGCGGGTTTCGCATAACCACTGACAGAGAATGCTGAGTCGCCCATAGGCTTTCGTGCGCGGGATGGCCGTTAGGCGGTCGGCGACTTCCTTCTGGAACATCAGGGTGAGGGAGGAGAAACGCTCCCGCCGGTGCAGCCATTTGATGAGCAGCGGCGTCGCTACATTATAGGGCAGGTTGGCAATGATTTTCGCCTTGCCCTCAAAAAAGGTTGTCTCGTCTATTTCAAGGGCATCTTCGTGCAGCACTTCCAACCGGCCGGGAAAGGCGGCGGCGATATCGGCGAGGGCGGGCAGGCAGCGGGTATCCTTCTCGATGACGATAAGCCGGGCAGCGCCCGCGTTCAGGATCGCGCGGGTCAGGCCGCCGGGGCCGGGGCCAATCTCGATCACTGTCTCGCCTTCCAGCTTGCCTGCGCATCGGGCAATGCGGCCTGTCAGGTTGAGATCGAGCAGGAAATTCTGTCCGAGCGACTTGTCGGCATTGAGGCCATATTGCGCAATCACCTCACGCAGCGGCGGCAGGGGTTTCTCTTCAGCCATGATCAGGCGCCCAACTCGTCCGGGCCATCTCCCCGGCGAGGCGCAGGGCGGCAATCAGGCTGGAAGGGTTGGCGATGCCCTTTCCGGCGATATCTTCCGCCGTGCCATGATCGGGAGACGTGCGAATAATGGGCAGGCCGAGCGTGACATTCACCCCGCCGTCGAAATCAATGGTCTTGATCGGGATCAGCGCTTGGTCATGATACATGCAGATGGCCGCGTCATAGCGTTCCCGCGCCGCCGGATGGAACAGGCTGTCAGCCGGGAACGGGCCGGTAATGGCCATGCCGCGCGCCGCAAACTCCGCAATCACTGGGCGAATGATCTCTTCCTCCTCCCGTCCGATTGTCCCGCCTTCCCCGGCGTGGGGGTTGAGCCCGGCAACGGTGATGCGGGGGTTTTTGAGGCCGAAACAGCGCTGCAAATCATGATATGTGGTCTCGATCACATGGCGGAGCAGCGGCTGATTGAGCCGCTGGGGCACTTCGCTGATCGGGATATGTACGGTGGCGGGGACAACTCTCAGCTCCGGGCAGGCGAGCATCATCACCGATTTGCCGGGTCGCCCCGTGAGAGCGGCGAGATATTCGGTGTGACCCGGATGATCGAACCCGGCCTCATAGAGCCGTTTCTTATGGATCGGGTTGGTGACAAGGGCGCTGGCCTCCCCCTTTTTGCAGAGAAAGGCGCCGTGACGGATGGCTGCAACCGTGGCGGCGGCGGGGGACAGCGCCATATCCAGCGGCAGGACGGGCAGGGCGCGGGTGAAAACCTCGCGTGCCGCGGCTGGCGTGTCGATGTCGATGACCGGTACATCAGGAAGCAGGGCTTGGATTTGTGTAATGATTGTCTGCGAGTTGCCGATCAGGAAGAAAGGGTCAAGCCCGTCATCCTGCCGCCGCCGCCAGGCTTTCGCGGTAATCTCGATGCCGATGCCGCCGGGGTCTCCCTGACTGACGGCGAGGAGCGGAACTGCGGTCATGGCGCGGTTGGCTCCCCCCGGTCAGCGGGTTTCGATGGTGGCCGCATTATGGATATCCTGAAGATAGCCACGGGCCCGGTTTTCCGCCCGGCGCAGCATGATTTCACGGCGGATTTCTTCCGGGTCATTGCTGCGCGACTGCGGATCGTTCCGTCCGCAGACAACGAAAATGCGATAGAGGTCGCTGTCCTTATACGGTTCGCTGGCCTCTCCCGGCTGCAGGTCTTTCACCAGCTCGCGAATATGATCGGGCAAATCGCCAAGCCGCAATCGGCCAATCTGTCCGCTGTCGCGGCTGTTCAATTCGGTCAGCAGGGGCGGCAGGTCGCTGCATCCTTCAATGACGTTGCTGACGGTGAGGGCGAGTTTTTCCTGCGTTGCCGCATCGCCATTGCCGGAAGGGGGCGGTACGATGATCTGGGTCAGATCAAGGGCAATATCATCTGGGTTGTTGTCAAGGATGGTGCGGGTCTGCTCCACCATGATGATGAAATAGCCGGAAGCGCCCCGAATGGGGTCGGAGACTTCGCCGGGACGCAGGCGCGACAGCGCGGCGCCGATTTCCGGCTCCACCTCGCTTGCCAGGACCCAGCCGACAACACCGCCGGAGGCCGCGGTCGATCCCTGGCTGATCTGCGCGGCGACGCGCGGAAAGGGCGCGCCGGCGCGGATCTGGCCAATCAGGTTGGCGACGCCATTGCGCACCTGATCCTCATTTGCGGCGTTTTCCACCGGAATATAGATCTCGCTCATCAGATATTCCGTCTTGCCCTTGTTATTTTCCAGACGGGCCTGGACGGCGGCCACCTCCTCGTCAGAGACAATGATACGCGGCAGGATGCGGCCTTCAATCAGCCGGTTCCAGGTGAGGTTGGCCCTGATCTGTGCCATCAGCGTGGCAATATCAATGTTGTTTTCTTCAAGCATGCGGGCAATCTGACCCGGCGCCATATTGTTGTTACGCTCCAGATACTCAATCGCCTTTAGCACTTCTTCATCGCCGACGGTGACATTGAAACGCTCGGCTTCCTGTATTTTCAGCGCGTCATCGATCAGGCGGGCAATGGTCGGATTGACAAGCTGTTTACGCGTCTCCTCGGTATCGGGGAAATCGGACAGTGCAATGGTCAGGGCGATCCGTTGCCGCAGGTCGTATCCGGAAATCACCTGATCATTGACGACGGCGACAATATTTTGGACATTCTGCGCCGTAGCGATGCGCGGGGAAACGACCAGCATCAGCAGGGCAATGGTAAGCAGCGATTTCTTCAGCAGGGAACGCATCAGCATAATACAGTCTTTAACCTAGTGTCGCATTAAGATATGGCAAGAACGCAGCAGGGCAGAGAATAGCCATCTCCGCCCCTAATTGAAAGGCAGCAGTCGGATTTTGACGCTGAAGCGGGTTTCCGGCTCCACATCGCGATCACGGGTGAAGGTTCGCTTGGCCTCCAGCGCAAAGCCGAAACACTCATCGAGATATTCAATGCCGATCCGCCCTTCAATGGAATTGCCGGCATCGACCAGATCACGCCGGTAGCTGCCATAGGTGCTCCAGTATTCTGCAATCTTGACTTTGCCCGCGACATAGATTTCCTCGCGCTTGGACCCGGTCAGGCCGTTGATGTCATTTTGCAGAAAGACATATCCCAGATCGAAGAAGTTATCCATATCTCCGAGTTTCAGGGTCACCTCGTTGCGGGCCAGCTTCAGGGTGTCATGATCGAGGCGTACGCGGTTGACGAATTGCAGATTGTCGGTGGGGCGGATTTCAACCCGCGCCACATAGTCCGAGAATTTATCCTCAAGTCCGGTGCCGTTCTGAAAGCCGGTATTGTCATCCAGATGATAGGTCTGACCAAGCAGCAGCGAGGTATATCCGCCGGACGCGCCGTATAAGCCGAAATTAACGCCATAATTGATGCGGCCGCCTTCCTCCACCAGATCAATCCCGGCATAGCGGTTGGAACCGAACAGATTGGTATCGTCAAATTCGAAGCTGAGGCTATCTTCGTTCGGCGTATCCTCATCGCCATAGACATCGGACCACACCGCTTCGACGATGGGCTCCACCGTCTGGCGGATGCTCCCGGCCTGACGGACGAAAGGATAGCGCCATTTGACAGATGCAGAGGGCACCACACGCCCATAGAAATTATCCTGGTTGGTCGCGCTGGACGGATCGGCCGGATTGGAAAGAATGTCGCGGGCATAGTAAAGATCACCCCGCATGCTGCTGTTGAAGCTGATCACCTGACCATTCGAGGTGGTGTAGGGAATATAGTAGCCCCCTTGCAGCGACATGCGGTTGGTATCCTGACCGCTGGTACGGAAAATGGCGAGCGCGTCGGCGTCGACACTGAACCGGCCGCCGAAGTCATTGGGTTCGCCAACATAGGAATAATTCCACCAGGCTGGAACAATCGGAGTTTCACCGGAAACATCGGCTTCAGTCAGCCCCTGAAAGCTGTAGGCGGAGAGGCGCGACAGGTTGCGGCCACGCTGGCCCTGTAGATAGGCGAAGGAGGTCAGGGTATTTTCGCTGCTGATATCATATTTGCGTAAATAGGTATCATGGGTGGTGCGAAAGACGTTGAAGCCCCAGTCCCAGGCATCATCAATGCGAAAATTGCCTTCGGAGCGGATATGCCCCTGAAATTCCTGCCCACCGGTCGTGTCATTGTTGCGGTCAACCTTGTCCACATAGGTGAGGGAGCCATCAATTTCGAAATCGCCACTCTCGAAGGCCTGCCGGTACTCTGTAGCCATCTGGATATTCTGTTTCGTGGTGATGGTCGGAGTGATCGTCATGTCCTTGTCATCGGAAATGACATAATAATAGGGGATCTGCGCCGCGTACCCGAGTGTCGAGCTGCTGAAGGCGGTCGGCGCGAGAAAACCGCTCTGACGGTCCACGCTGGGATCGGGATGTGAGAAATACGGCGTATAGATAACCGGCACGCCGAAGAATTCCAGAAAGGCGTTGCGGTAGGTGATGGTCTTGTCCACCCGGTCATGGATCACTTTTTCCGCTTTCGCCTGCCAGATCGGCGGACGGTCCGGGTTTTCGCGGCACGCCTCGCAGCTCGTGAACACGGCCTTGGTCATGACGGTCCGGTTTTCATCTTCGCGCACCGCATCATGGGCAGCGAGACGGGAATTGTCGGTGAACAGGATCTTGAGGTCGCGAATGGCACCTGTCTTGAGCTCGTTCTTCAATTCCATATTATCAGCGAAGAGAACGTCGCCCGATGGCTCCAGCAGGACGATATTGCCAAATGCCTTTACCGTGTCGGCGGAAATGTCATAGACGACGCGATCCGCCTTCAGGATGCGTTGCCCCTGCATGATTTCCACATTGCCGCTCGCCTCCACCCGCTGCGCGGCATTGTCATAGACCACCTCGTCGGCGCTCAGCAGCGCTTCCTGATTGACATCGGCAGACGGTGCGGCGGATGCCTCGCCCGTCGTTTGCGCATGGGCGGGGAGGCTGCCAATGGCTGCTGACGCGGCGAGAAGGGCGAGCATGCTGACGCCGGAATTGAGTAACCGCCGCATCAACTAGCCATCCTCCAGATGAAACATCATGGCGAGACCGAACAATGTGATGGCCGCCGCCGGAATAAAGGCCGCCAGAAGCACCGGCAGGTTGCCGGCAAGGCCCAGGGCATAGATGATGTCAGTCATGAAATAAAATACAAAGCCTGTGACAATGCCGCCAAGCACCATCATCACCGTTCGCCCCTGCCGTAGCGAACGCAGCGAGAAAGTGGCCGCGACCAGGACCATGGCCAGCAGCAGGATTGGCCCGGCGATCAGGCTGTAGAAGTACAGCCGGTGACGATCGCCGGAAAAACCGGCCTTTTCAAGGGTGGCGATAAAGCCCGGCAGATCCCAGAAAGACAGGGTCGCCGGAGAGGCGAAGCTTTCCTGGATCTGCAACAGGGTGAGGGACGTCGGCACTTCAAGCCGTTCGCGCCGTTCGGCCGGACGGTTGGGGCCGGTAATGACGACATTCTCCAGATCCCAGTAACCGGGCCGCAGCCGCGCCTTGTCCGCATCAAGACGGCCGGTGAAGATGTCGCCCCTGTCATACTGGAAAATGATCACCTCCGTGAGGTCGATCCCCTGATTGACAACGCCGCGCGCATGGATGACGGACAGCCCGTCCTCATCCACCTGCCGTAGCCACAGATCATTGGTGGAAAGGGTCAGCAGGTTCGACTGACGTTCAAAATATTTCGCTTCCATCCGGTCATTCTCCGCCTGCATGGCCGCCGCGATCGGATTGATTACAGTCAGCACCAGGATGCCGAAGGCGAAGGCGATGGACAGGGCCGGAAACAGGAATTGCCAGATGGAGACGCCAGTTGCGCGGATGACAGCCAGTTCACTCGTTTTGGCGAGACGGAAGAATGTCAACATGGCGCCGAATAGCGCTATAAAGGGCAGCAGTTTTAGCGACAGCGTGGGCAGGCGCAGAAACACCATTTGCAGAAGAATACCGATGGTCATATCGTCACGGTCGCCGCCGCGGCGCAGGGCCTCGATAAAATCGGCGAGAAAGACAATGGTCATCAGCACGCCGAAAATGATGGCGGTATTCTTGAGAAACTGCTTCCCCAGATAGACGGAGAGCGTGTTTGGAAGCTGGATCATTCTGCCCCGCTTCCTGCCGGTGTTGCCCGCAGTAATCGGTTTTGCAGGAAGCGGAAGCCTCCACCGGATGCAATATAGCCGCCCAGGGTGCCCGCGGCGACAGGCAGCAGATATTGCAGCGGAATAATCAGCCCGGGATGATCGGTGATGCGGAACAGCGCCATACCGCCAATCAGCAGCAGCACGCTCGCCGCTGAGGCGGCGAGTGTGCGTTTTGTCCGCCCGCGCCGCGTAAACTCACCGCCCATTACCCCGGCCAGCGCGATCAGGACAAGGGCGGCGGCATACAGCGGCAGTATGATGCGCTGATGCAGTTCGGCCCGCAGCTTTGGCAATTCCTGCTGCGTTCTCTCTCCTGCTTCCGGAAACAGCAATTCGGGCAGATAGCGGTGATCGGCGGAGAGCCAGGGCGGTCCGCTCTCCTTCTGGAACTGTGTGATATCAAGGGTATACTGGTCGAAATACAGCAGGCTCAGCTTGGCGTCTTCCTTGGACACCTCCTGAAGATTGCCAAGGTGCATGACAAAGCGCGGCCCCGCATCGGTTTTCACGAACGCGCCCCGTTCGGCCATATAGGTAACGGGCTTTTCGGGGATCCGTTCGTCATGCACGAGAATGCCGAGCATCTCGCCGGAGGGGGTTTTTTCGCGGATATAGACGGTGACACCGCCCGCCAGATTGTTGAACACCCCCTCGCGCAGGACGACAGTAGCGATATTGTCTTCCCACGAGACGCGCAGCTCCTTGACGGTGCGGCCGCCGAAAGGCGCGAGCAGGAAGTTGAGAATATACAGGACCAGCATCACGATTAGCGCGAAATAAAGCACCGGTTTGGCAAGCGCCCATTTGCTGAGGCCCGCCGCCCACATGACGATCAGTTCACTATCCGTATAGAGCTTGTTGAACGCGAACAGCGTGCCGAAAAATACCCCGAGCAGCAGCGTGTAGCGAAAGATTTCCGGCAGCAGCAGCAGCGACAGATACAGAAAGGTGGTGACCGGCAGACCATTGATCAGCTGTTCGACGAATTTGAGGGATTGCGACAGCCAGATAACCCCCGTCAGGGAAAAGGTAATGAACAGGACGGGAACGGCGAGCTGCCGCATGATGTAACGGTTAACATTCGTCATGCCGGGAGTATAGCCATAGTTTTGCCAGTTGCCAGTCAGGAAAGGACACGCTATGAAAAATATATAAAACGGTTTTTTGATATTGATCAGTCAATACCCTATGTCTCCCTGATTGAGGCGGTAAACACAACAGGAATTTTCCATGAAGTTCGCATTTTCAGAAATCTCTCTCCCCAAGCGCGGCTCCCTCGCGGTGGCCGTTTATGCCGACAATGTCCTTTCCCCCACTGCAAAGGATGTGGACAAGAAGACAAAGGGGGCGCTCAGCCGGGCCATGACGACCAGCCGCTTCAAGGGAAAACCGGGTGATTTTCTTGAAATCATCGCGCCTTCGGGGCTGGAAGTTTCCCGGGTGATCCTGTTTGGTCTGGGGGAGCCGGAGAAGCTGACGCCGCTCGACATGGAAAGTCTGGGCGGATCGCTGGTGAAGAGGCTGAATGCATCGGGCGCGCGCAGCGTCACCGTCATTCTGGACGAGTTGAGCGGGGAGGAATTCAAAGCCAACGAGGCTGCCGCCTCGGTCGCGGCGGGGGCGATGCTCGGCTCCTATCGGTTCCGTAAATACAAAACCAATGTGGAGGAGGCAAGCGAGCCGACGCTGACCCGCATGACGGTTTCCTGCAAGGGCTCCGCCACGGCGAGGAAAGCCTTCGCCGATCTGGAGGCGCTTGTCGAAGGGGTGTTCCTGACCCGCGATCTGGTGAGCGAACCCGCCAATACGCTGTACCCCGAAAGCTTCGCCGCCCGCTGCATGGAGCTGACAGAGCTTGGCGTTGATGTTGAGGTGCTGGACGAAGCGAAGATGCAGCGCCTCGGCATGGGGGCGCTGCTCGGCGTCGGGCAGGGCTCGAAACGCGATAGCCGCCTCGTCATCATGCAGTGGAACGGCGCGACGGGCCGCAAGGCGGGGCGCAAGCCGCTCGCGTTTGTTGGCAAGGGCGTCTGCTTCGATACCGGTGGTATCTCGCTGAAGCCGGCCGGCGGCATGGAGGAAATGAAATGGGACATGGGCGGCGCGGGCACGGTCACCGGCCTGATGAAGGCGCTGGCGGGCCGCAAGGCCAAGATCAATGTCGTCGGCGTTATCGGCCTTGTGGAAAACATGCCCGATGGCAATGCGCAGCGTCCGGGCGATATCGTCACCTCCATGTCCGGCCAGACGATCGAGGTGCTGAATACCGACGCCGAAGGCCGCCTCGTGCTGGCGGACGCGTTGTGGTACACGCAGGACCGTTTCAAGCCGGAATTCATGATTGATCTCGCCACCCTGACGGGCGCCATCATCGTCACCCTCGGCCATGAAAACGCCGGTCTCTTCTCCAATAATGACGAGCTGTCCGATCGCCTGTTCGAGGCCGGCAAGCTGGTGGGAGAGGGGGTCTGGCGCCTGCCCATGTCGAAGGACTATGCCAAGCAGATCAAATCCCCCATCGCCGATTTGCAGAATATCGGCACCGGCGGGCGCGGCGCGGGCTCCATCGTGGCGGCGGAATTCCTCCAGAAATTCGTGAATGATGTGCCTTGGGCGCATCTTGATATCGCGGGCATGGCCTGGTCCAAGGCCGACAAGCCGACAACGCCGAAGGGCGGCACCGGCTATGGCGTGCGGCTGCTGGATCGGCTGATCCGCGATCATTACGAAGGGAAATAGGCGGCGGCGGGGTGCAGGAAGTCGGCTTCTATCACCTGTTGTCGGAACCGCTCGGGCGGGCGCTGCCGCGCCTGCTTGAAAAAATCCGCGAGCGCGGCTTCCGCGTGCTGATCCGTGGCCGAGATGAAGCGCGGTTGGAGGCGCTCGATGACGATCTCTGGAGCTATCGCGACACCTCCTTCCTCGCCCACGGACGGGCGGGCGATGGCCTCACCCTCGATCCGGCGGCGCAGCCGGTCTATCTCACCCTTGATACGGCGGGCAACCCCAACGCCGCCACCCTGCTTGTCCTGATTGACGATGCGGACGCCGCCGATCTCGATAGCTTCGAGCGCTGCGTCTATATGTTCGACGGCAATGACGAGACGGCCTTACAGGCGGCGAGAGGCCGCTGGAAAGCCTTCCGCGAACAGGACACCCCCGTCACCTACTATCAGCAGACGGACACGGGGTGGGATAAGAAGGCGTAGATAGCGTCATGTTTATGTGATACATCTAATAAGATGCCTCAGGAATTTAGTCGAGAACGCCTCGCTGATTTATTAGTCGATCCTAGAGAAGACCTAAATTTAGAGGTCAAGAACTGGTTAGGCTTACAAAACTCGAATAATGACAAAGCAACTTTCGCTAAGGCTGCGATTGCCATCTCAAACCACGGCGGTGGTTTTATAATACTTGGATTGTCGGATGAGAATATGTTGGAGGCAGATGGCCGTCCTCCAACACTTGATGGGTACAACCAAGATTTAATTAACGGCATAATCCAATACTACAGCGATCCTCCTTTTCATTGTGAGGTTCATTTTGTTTCTAATCCGGATGACGCAATTTTTCCGATTGTGGTCATTCCAGGAGGACATAAAGTTCCCATTCGGGCTCGGCGCTCTGGGCCGAACGGTAATATACTGGCGGACAACGCAATCTATATCCGCAAGCCGGGACCACGTAGTGAAATGCCGCAAAGTGCGCAAGACTGGGACGATTTACTTGGTCGTTGTCTTCGGAATCGGCGTGACGAAATGTATGATCAAATAAGAGATCTGATCACGGGTGCTGTCCCGCAGCTTCAGCAGCCGACTGAACCTGATAAACTAGAAGAATGGATTGATAAAAGTTTTGAGCGTTGGAGTGATCTTACTGAACCTCTGCCCGCCAATGTTGGAGCAAGATTCACACACGGTTTTTATCGCATTGCATATAAGATTGAGGGGCAAAACCGGCAGCTTGATACGGCTGAAATTCCTGAGGTGCTAAGGAATAGTGTCGTTCATCACACTGGCTGGCCACCTTTTTGGTATCCTCTCCGTAGGGGCATTGCCCCCTATCTGATCGACGGTGCCGTCGAATGTTGGCTCGGAAGCGATGATGAAGCGCCTATCGAGCAACGTGACGCAGCGCATTCTGATTTCTGGCGTATCCATCCCGAAGGCCTAGCTTTTCTTCTTCGAGGTTTTCAAGAAGACGGTATGGAGGATCAGAGGGCAATCCCAGTTGGTACTGCTTTTGATCTTACCCTCCCAGTTTGGAGAGTTGGTGAAACACTGCTTCATGCGAGTAGTTTAGCTGCCGGCCTCTTTGAGGGACCAACGGCAATCAGATTTGTTGTTACATATGAAGGGTTAGCGGGCAGATCGTTGATTAGTGTTGGTAACCGGCGTAACATTCGCGAGGGAAGAGTCGCGCAACAAAATTCGATTACCCTTACCACTCATATTGACGCACAGGCAATTGATACAAACCTGCCTGAAATTGTACGCCCGTTGCTATCGCCACTATATGCATTATTCGACTTCTTCGAATTACCAATGCAACTTGTCGTAGATGAACTTGCGCGAATGCGCGGAGGCGGGAGTTAAGCCGCGCCTTGCGCCTCCAGTTCCTCACTGAGCGCGAGCCATTTTTCTTCCGTGCGGGCGAGGTCCGCTTTTATCCGTCCGATCTGGTCGGTGAGTTTGGCCTGATGCGCCGGGCCCTTGTCGTAGGTGGCGGGGTCGGCGAGATCGGTTTCGAGCGCGGCCTGCCGGGCGGCGAGGTCCTGCATTTGCCGCTCCAGCCGTTTCAGCTCCTGCTGCTTCGGGGCAAGGGCAGCGCGGGCCGCGGCGCGGGCTTTGCGCGCTTCCTTGCCTGATAGTTTCGGTTGCGCAGGGGCGCTCTCGCTCTCGTTCTTGCGATTATTGTTGCCGCCGCGGGCGCCGTCCAGCACCTCGCGCTTGTAATCCTCGATATCCCCCTCGAAAGCATGGACGCCGCCGTCCTTCACCAGCCAGAGGCGATCAGCCACCAGAGAGACGAGATGCGGGTCATGGCTGATCAGCAGCACCGCGCCTTCATAGGCGTTCAGCCCCTCGATCAGCGCCTCGCGGCTGTCCACATCGAGATGGTTGGTCGGCTCGTCGAGGATGAGGAGATGCGGCTTTTCCTCCGCGATCAGGCAGAAGTTGAGCCGTGCCTTCTCGCCGCCCGAAAGCTGGCTGACGGGCGTGTCGGTCTTCTCGCGCGAAAAACCGAACTGGCCGAGGCGGGCGCGGATTTTCGATTCCTGCCCGTTCTCGACTTTCGCCGCCAGATGCTGATAGGCGGTTTCCTCCGGGTGCATCTCGTCAAGCTGATGCTGCGCGAAGAAGCCGATCTTGAGCTTGCCCGATTTCTGCATCTTCCCGGTTTCGGGTTTGAGCCGGCCGGCGATCAGCTTGGCGAAGGTCGATTTGCCGTTGCCGTTGGAGCCCAGAAGCGCGATGCGGTCATCCATATCGATACGCAAATCGAGATGGCGCAGCACCGGCTTGCCGGGCGTATAGCCGACCGTGCATCCCTCCATCGTGATGATGGGGGAGGAGAGCGGTTCGGGCGCCTGGAACCTCAGGCTCGCCGTATGTTCCTCGACAATGCCGACGACGGGCTGCATCTTCTCCAGCATCTTCACGCGGCTCTGCGCCTGGCGCGCCTTTGACGCCTTGGCGCGGAAACGATCGACGAAGCTTTGCAGATGCTTGCGATGCGCTTCCTGCTTGCGCGCCATCCCGGCGAGAAGCTCCATCTGCTCGCGCCGGGTCTTTTCGAAGAAGGCGTAGTTACCGGTGTATTTGACGAGCTTCATTTGGTCGAGATGGGCAATCTCGGTCACCACATTGTTCAGCAGGTCCTTGTCATGGCTGATGATGATGAGGGTGCGCTGATAGTTGCGGAGGAAACTTTCCAGCCACAGCGTCGCCTCCAGATCGAGATAGTTGCTCGGCTCGTCGAGCAGCAGGAGGTCCGGCTCGGCAAACAGCGTGCCCGCAAGCGCGACACGCGTCCGCCAGCCGCCCGAGAAGGAGGAGCAGGGGCGCTGCTGCGCGTCATGATCGAAACCGAGGCCGGACAGGATTTTCGCGGCCCGCGCCTCCGCCGTGTGCGCGTCGATATCGGCGAGGCGTGTGTGGATTTCGGCGATGCGCATGCCGTCCGTGGCAGTCTCCGCCTCCTGCATCAGGGCGGCCCGCTCGATATCGGCGGCAAGCACCGTCTCCAGCAGGCTTTCCGGCCCGCCCGGCGCTTCCTGCGGCAGGACGCCAAGCCGCGCGCCCTTGCGCAGCTCGATGCTGCCGCCGTCGGCATGCAACTCGCCCGTGATCAGCTTGAACAGCGTCGATTTCCCCGTGCCATTGCGCCCGATCAGGCCAAAACGATGGCCAACCGGCACATGAAGCGAGGCTCCGTCCAGCAGGGTGCGGCCCGCAATGCGGTATGTGAGATCCTTGATTTGCAGCATGGGGCACTCTCTAACAGAAAGCGCGCTTGCCCGAAAGGCGGAAAATGGCGGCTTTGATGATCCGGATATAAATTTATTGACATGCAGGTAAATACCTGCATATTATCCAGCCCAAGGAGTAGCGTATGGACGACGACAAGACATTCAAGGCGCTGGGCGATCCGACACGGCGAAAGATACTGGATCTGCTCTGCGAGAAGAACGGCCAGACCCTGGGCCAGCTATGTGCGCATATGGACATGAAACGCCAGTCCGTGACGCAACATATCGGCCTGCTGGAGGACGCCAATCTTGTCTCGACGGTGAAAAGGGGGCGGGAGAAGTTGCATTTCCTCAACCCGGTGCCGCTCCAGACGATCTACGAACGCTGGATACGAAAATTCGAGCAGCAGCGATTGAGCCTGCTGCATGAGCTGAAAACCGAACTGGAAGGAGATCAAGATGAGCAGTGAAAAGACGACATTCGTGTATGTGACCTATATCCGCGCGACGCAGCAGAAGATATTCGACGCCATCACCCGGCCCGAGATCGCCGCCCGCTACTGGGGGCATGGAAATGTCTCCGACTGGAAGGTCGGCTCCAAATGGGAGCATGTCCGCGATAATGAGGAAAAGAAGGTCAATATCGCCGGGGATGTGATCGAGATCGATCCGCCGAAGCGGCTGGTCATCAGCTGGTCGGACCCGGCGGAATATGACAACCGCGAGGCGCACAGCCGCGTCACCTTCGATCTGGTGCCGTATGAGGATATGGTGCGCCTGACCGTCACCCATGATGAGCTCGAGGCGGGCAGCGGCATGGCGAACGGTATCTCGAGGGGCTGGCCGCTCGTGCTCTCCAGCCTCAAGTCCTATCTGGAGACGGACGAGCCCATGGACGTGTTCGCCAACCCTTGCGCCACTGAAACGGCGGCCTGAGACTGTCAATCTGAAAGGATTTTTATAATGACGGAAAGACGATATTCCGGCGGCTGTGCCTGCGGCGCGGTCCGCTATGAGGCGGACAGCGAACCGGTCTTCGAAAACCATTGCCAGTGCCGGGACTGTCAGCGCCGGAGCGGGACGGGGCATAGCTCCTTTCTAACCTTTCCGGACCGGGCCGTCGTCCGTCTCACCGGCAAGGCGACGGAATGGCGGGTGCTGGGCGACAGCGGGAAGGCGAAGACCCACGGCTTCTGCGCCGCCTGCGGCGTGCCGCTCTATCTCCTGCTCGAGGTCATGCCCGATGTCATTGCTGTGCATGCCGCGAGCCTTGATGATCCGGCGCTGTTCCGCCCGGCTGTGATTACCTATGCCTCGGCGGGGCAGGCCTGGGACAGGATGGATCCGGAGCTTCAGGCATTCGAGACGATCCCGCCCGAGTAAGGCGGTGTCTCCCCTGATGTTCCCTTCATAAGAGCCTCCCCGGCGCAAGAGAATTGTTGGTCAACGGCGCATCTGGTGCTATGACTTTTAAAAACAAAAAGACGGGGAGGTCTCATGATCACGGTTTCGAAAATCGATGCGCCCTGCGGCGCGCGGGTGGAAGGGGTCGATTTGTCGGCCCCCCTCGACAGGCAGGAAGTGGCCGCCATTCGCGCCGCCTGGATGGCGCATCATGTGCTCGTGTTTCCCAACCAGAAGCTGGACAATGACGGGCTGGTCCGGGTTGCCGAATATCTCGGCCCGATCGGCGATGATCCGTTCTTCCGTCCCATCGACGGGCATGAGCGGATTGCGGCGGTGCACCGGCGTGCCGACGAGACCGGGCGGATTTTCGCCGACAACTGGCATTCGGACTGGAGCTTCATGCCGGTGCCGCCGTCCGGCACAATGCTCTATGGCCTGATCATCCCCGAGGAGGGCGGCGATACCTTCTTTTCCAACCAGCATCTCGCGTGGGAGGAAATGCCGGACGAGATGAAGGACCGGTTCAGGGAGCTGACGGCCATCCATTCGGCCAAGGGGGCCTATGCCCGCGACGGCGCCTATTCGGAGAAGAATTTCAAGGGCGCCATGCGCATCGCCGTCTCGGACGAGGCGAACAGGATCGAGCCGCATCCGGTCATCCGCACCCATCCGGAAAACGGCCGGCTCGGCATTTTCGGCGGCGGCTATCTGGTCGATCTCGACGGCATGGACCATGAGAGCGCGAAGGACTTGCTTAAAGAACTGGCCCGCTGGCAGGGGCGGGAGGAATTCATCTATCGCCATAAATGGGAGCCGGACATGCTGGTCCTCTGGGACAACCGCTCCGTCTTGCACAAGGCGACTGGCGGCTATGAGGGGCATGAGCGCCTGTTGCATCGCCTCACCATCGCCGACAATCCGGCCTATTACTGACGGGCGGCGTCGGCGGCAATGGCGCCGGTGGAGAGACGCAGGCCCTAGCGGTCGTGCAGGCCTTTTCCCGCCAGAATGCGGGGCGTGCATTTTTCAATCCGTGAGACCCTCGTTGCCGCCTGCTTCGCACCGGAAAAATGCAGATTGTAGCCGCGCTGTCGCCCGGGCGTGAGCCCTTTAAACGCCGCTCTGAACGCTGCATCGGAGGCGAGCTTTTCCTGTAATTCCGCGGCAAGGACAAGATTGTCCTTCTCCTTGAAGTCAATTGTCGCGCCCGCCTTTTCGAGGGCGATAGCTTCCCCGATATAGCTTTTCAGGGTTGGCGCGGCCGCTTCGATTTCGGCGGTGCCGGTAAATTTGGCCCAGCGCATGGCCTGCGAATTCTCCCCCGGTTTTTGAAGGATGCCCTGCGGATCGGTCATCAGCGCGCCCTTGAAAAAGCCGAGCGCGCTGGCGTCTTTCAGGGCATAGATCATAACAAGATTGCTATTATTATATGTGTAGCTGGGCTTGCCCCATTTTACTGTTTCAACGAGCGGATAGCCATTCAGGATGGCGCGCAGTTTCCGACATTCCTGTTGCCAGCGCCCGGCCGCGTTCAGCAATGCCTCAATCTCTTTATTCATATGCCTTCCCTGTCCGGTCTCTTGGACGCCTTGACAACCGTTTCGGCTCCGCGCTGCGACTGTAACCGCTTTTCGCCGGGGAGACAAATGCGGCAAAATCCATCAAACGCCTTGCCGGGAGGGCGCATCCCCGCTATAAGGCGCGCGAAATAAAATTTTGTCCCCTTCACAATGCGAGTGACACAATGGCCCTTGAACGTACCTTTTCAATCATCAAACCCGATGCAACCCGCCGCAACCTGACCGGCAAGGTTAATGCCATGCTGGAAGAGGCTGGCCTGCGCATCATCGCCCAGAAGCGCATCCGCATGACCCGCGAAAATGCCGAAACCTTCTATGCTGTGCACAAGGAACGCCCGTTCTTCGGCGAATTGGTGGATTTCATGATCTCCGGCCCGGTCGTTGTCCAGGTTCTGGAAGGTGAAAACGCCATTGCGAAGAACCGTGATGTGATGGGCGCGACTAACCCCAAGGATGCGGCCGAGGGCACCATCCGCAAAACCTTCGCCGAAAGCATCGAAGCCAACTCCGTGCATGGCTCCGACAGCCAGGCCAACGCCGCGATCGAGATTGCCTATTTCTTCGCCGGTTCCGAACTCGTCGGCTGATCGACGCAGACCCTTACGCAAAAGGCCCGCAGAAATGCGGGCCTTTTCTTGTGTGTGGCGGGCGGCTGCGCCGTCGTTCAGTGATCGCCGCGCACGGCATCAGTCTTGCCGATAAAGGTGACGGTATCGCGGCCATCGCCTGCGCCACCTTGCGCGCGCGGGGTTTCGCTATGTTTCAGATGGCCGTCAATCTTGGCGCCGGGTTCGATGCTGAGAGAAGCATGGACGATATCGCCGTGGATCACTGCCGTTGAGGTGACGGTAATCTCATCGCCGCGCATGGCGCCGTTCACCTCGCCGCGGATGACCATTTTCCCGGCGCTGATATCGCCATTGATGACGGCCTTTTCGCCAACGATGAGGCTGCCGACCTCAAGATTGCCGGTGACCTGCCCTTCGATCTGGATTTCTCCCGCGGAGACGAGATTACCTTCGATTGTCAGGCTTTCAGCCAGAATGGACGGCATGGCATTAGAGCGGGCGGGTTTCACTTTTTCTTCTTCCTTGCGGTTACCGGAAAACATGGTCGTTCCTCACTTCGCGGATGTCTCGAGTTCGGCTTTTTCGAGCTTCGGCGTCGCTTTGAACGCATATCTCCCTGCCTGGATGAATTTTGCGGGGTCCAGATGTTCACCGTCATACATGATTTCATAATGAACATGGCGGCCGGTGCTTCGACCGGTGGACCCCATTACGCCAATTTTGGTGCGATAGTCGATCTTGTCGCCCTTTTTCACGGTCGCTTTCTTCAGATGCGCATAGCGGGTCTGGAACCCATAGCCGTGATCAATGGTGACCATCACGCCATAGGCGCCATTATGCCCTGCAAAAGTGACAACTCCCGGTGCGGTGGCAATGACCGATGCATTCTTTGGTCCGGCCATGTCCAGCCCCGAATGGAAAGCGGAGCGTTTTGTCATCGGGTCGTGGCGCTTGCCGAAGCTGGAGGTGACATAACCGACATCGACCGGGCGGGCAAGGGGAAGCTGCTGGAGCAGCGTTTGCAGCGATTGCCAGCGGGCGAGGCTCGCCTCCATCTTCTCAGTCTGGGCGTAGAAATCCCGCTCAGTTACCAGCAGCCGTCCCTCGGGCCGTGGCGCCATGAACGGGCCGCCCTGACCGATATTTTCTCCGTCCGCATCCAGCAGCTTGTCCGGATCGAGCCCGGTAAGCAGGATAATCTCGCGCAGCGCCGCGACATTTTCATTGGTCCGGTCGTGGATACGGGCGAGCAGATCCTTATTGTCGCTGGACATACGTGTCATCCGCTGGCGCAGATCCGTCACCTCGGCGGTCAGCAGGCTTTCCCTTTCGATACGGTCGCCGACTTCCTGCTTCAGCGCGGTGTGCTGCCTGCGGCTATCCTCCAGCTCGCGGTAGATATCCTCACGGGTGGAGGCATAGAGATTGACAAGCTGGCGTAAGGTGACGAGTTTCTGTTCGGTCTTGGCGCTGCTGGCGCGGGCTTCGTCGCGCATGCGGGCAGTCTGGAACATCGTCTTGTTGAGCTGCATGACTTCCAGTTCAAGCTGTTCACGCCGCGCCGTTGCCTGATGCAGGCTCTCGCCCAGGGCACGGATCCGGCCTTCCAGCGTTTCTTCGCCGCTGTCGGCGGCAAAATCAAGCGCTTCTGCGGTTTCCTTGCGATTGGCGAGAATTTCTTCAAGCCGGGCATATTGCTGGTCCAACTCGCCCTGTGTCGCGGCAATTGTCGATTGCGCCAGCCTGAAATCGGCCGCCAGCGCGTCATGGCTCGCCTGTAACGACAGGATTTTGGCCTGCGCTTCTGTCATCTGCTGATATTGCAGGGCGCCGCCCACAAGAAAATAGCCGAACATGCCAATGAAACCGGCACCGACCACCAGCCCCATGGCCTGCGCCGACACGGACAGTTTCAGATAGCGCAGCTTTCCGCGCGTGCTGACAATGACCTGGCGCTCTTTAAGGATTTTGTTGATTATGGCATTCAGCCTCATCTGGCCATCCTGATCCGGTTCCGTTGCTTCATTCCAATTGCGGGGAGCGCGAATAATAGACCCGATTTTTTTTCGAACATCAACAGGGGAGAGCGGCCGTTAAAGTTTGCCGTTTTTTGGATTTGGCCCCGGAGCGGGGGCGGCAAGGGGGGCATAATATTCTTCGGGCAGCCCGGCTTCTTCCCGGGCGGCTCTGTTAAACGGGGGTTTTAAAAGGCCTTTGAAGTTTTTTTCCACAAGCTCCTGCCAGCTCATCCGCGGATCAATTGTCTCGCGGGCGCAGATATAGTGGAACCAGCGGCTGCCCGTCGCCACATGAGTAATTTCATCCATTAGGATTCTGTTAAGTATGCGGGCGCTCGTTTCATCGCCGATCTTCGCGAATCGGTCGATCATGGCAGGGGTGACATCCAGGCCCCGCGCTTCCAGCACCATCGGCACCACGGCCAGCCGGGCGGGCAGGTTGTGGCGGGTTGCGAGTGCCGCCTCCCACAGCCCGTCATGGGCCGGAAAATCGCCATAGGCATAGCCGAAATCGGCCATCCGTCCGGCCAGCAGGGTGAAATGCGTTGCTTCCTCCTCCCCGACGCGTACCCAGTCATTATAGAAGGCGCGGGGCAGATCAGCGTCGGTGAAGCGGGCCACCATGTCCCAGGCCAGGTCAATGGCGTTCAGCTCGATATGCTGCACGGCGTGCAGGAGAGCGGCGCGCGCCGCCTCTGACTGGCCGCGGCGGCGCGGCATCTCATTGGGCGGCAGAAGTTCCGGCAATGCGGGACGCGCCGGGCGATCAGGCGGAACGCTGTTGCCAATGGCCATTGCGCCGTTCGACGCCCGCCACAGCGCTGCGGCCTCCCGGCTCAAGTCGGCTTTCCCTGCGGCGTCCGGCTCCATGAGGACAGCAAGGGCAAGAGTGGCGAGGTCCGTCACGAGAGGGCCTGCACGGCCTCCAGCACCGCATCGGCATGGCCCTTGACCTTCACTTTCCGCCAGACATTGCGGATGACGCCCTTGCCGTCAATCAGGAAGGTGGATCGCTCGATCCCCATATATTTGCGGCCGTAATTCATTTTCTCGACCCAGACGCCATAGGCTTCGCACACGCTGCCGTCTTCATCCGCGCCCAGAATGACATGCAGGTCATGCTTTTCCCGGAAGTTGGCGTGTTTTTTCACGCTGTCGCGGGATACGCCGACAACTACCGTACCGGCCTTGTCGAATTCCTTGATTTTGGCAGAAAAATCAATCGCCTCCGTCGTGCAGCCGGGGGTGTTGTCCTTGGGGTAGAAATAAAGAACGACATTCTTGCCTTTAAGGGAGGCGAGGCTGATATCTCCCTCGCCGTCGGTTGGCATGGTGAAGTCCGGGGCCTTGTCTCCAATCTCTGGCATGTGTTTCTCCCTTTCCTATGAATGGCGTCAGTCAGCGCCGAGGTGTTTTTTCAGCAGGGTGTCGATATCGCCCTGCGCATCCTTTAGTTTTTTAGCAAGCGCGGCAAAATTTTCAACCTTTCCCGCGGCGGCGAGAGCATCCTGCAGGGCCGGGGGGATGGTTTCGTCAATGCGGGCGCTGCCGAGGCTGAGTTGCTGCAAACCGCTGATATTGAGGTAGAGGGCGAGAATATCACAGATGCGGTCGGCCTCCTCCGCAGGCAGGATACCTTCCTCTTTCATCACCAGCAGGCTGTCCATGGAATTGGGCAGGAGGATGGCGGGATGCGCTGGCCCGTGTTTCAGCCGCAGATACTGGCAGAGGAATTCCAGATCCATCAGGCCGCCGATGGCATGCTTGATGACGAAGGGATTGTCGGAGCCATGCTCTTTCAGCACCCGGCGGCGCATGTCCAGCGTATCGGTGCGGATTTTCTTGTCATCGCGCGGGGTCTCGTTAATCTCGCGAAGGGCGTCTGCTGTCTGCTTCATCAGCGCGGCATCCCCGGCAACGACGCGGGCGCGGGTGAGGGCAAGATGCTCCCATGTCCAGGCCTCCTCCTGATAATATCTGCGGATGCTGTCCAGCGGCAGGGCGATGGGTCCGGACTTGCCATGCGGGCGCAGGCGCATGTCCACCTCGTAAAGCTGGCCCTCCCCGGTATGCACGCTCAAGGCATTGATGACGCGCTGGCAAAGGCGGGTGAAGAACAGCCCGGCCGCGATCGGCTTCGCGCCGTCCGTGGTCATATCCGGCTCCGGCGTTGTAAAGGTAAACATCAGATCGGCATCGGAGGCCGGCGTCATCTGGCGGCTGCCGAGCTTGCCAAGGGCGATGATGGCGAACTCCGCCCCCGGCACCTTGCCATGGGTCTTTTCCAGCTCCGCCCGCACGCGCGGGAACAGGCTTTGCAGCACCACCTCCGCCACATCGGAAAAGCCGGGCCCGGCGGCGACGGTGGCGCCTTGGCTGCTGCCATGGTCGATATTGTTGAGGATATGCACCCCGAGGCGGAATTTGCGGTCATTGGCCCAGCGACGGGTGTAATCGAGGATATCCTGAAAATCCCGCGCGGTGCCGAGGATCAGGTCAAGATCCTCCCGCAATTCATCGGCGGGGGGCAGGGCGGCGAGAAAATCCGCATCCAGCACGCCATCCAGCAGCATCGGATTTTGCGCCAGCCGTTCGGCCAGGTCCGGCGCGGTGCCCATGATCTTCGCCAGCAGGGTAAGCAGGCTCGGATGCGCCTTGAACAGCGAGAAAAGCTGCACCCCGGCGGGGAGTTTCTGAAGGAACACATCGAAGCGGGTGAAGGCGCTGTCGGGATTGGCGGTGCCGCCGAGTGCCTCCAGTATCTGCGGCATCAGGGCGGTCAGGATCTGTTGCGCCCGCACGGTCCGGGTACAGCGGTAGCGTCCGTGATGCCATTCCCGCACCTTTTGCGAGACGGCCGCCGCATCCTCAAACCCGAGTTCGGTGATCGACTTCAGCGTTTCCGGATCATCCTCCGCGCCGGTGAAGACAAGGCGGCCCGCCTTGCGATCAGGGGTTCCCTCAAAGCGGAAGAGGGCATCGTAATGCCCCTGCACGCATTCCAGCCGCTGCCGCAGGCTGGCGCGAAACGCGTCCGTATCGTCATAGCCGAAAAAGATGCCAAGATGGCGGAACCCCTCCTTATCTTCGGGCAGGAGCTGGGTCTGCTCGTCATGCAGCATTTGCAGGCGATGCTCCAGCGCCCTCAGATAGACGTAGGCATCGGCCAGTTCCTTTTCGACGGTTGCTGAAATCTTGCCCGCCTCGCACAGTTCGCTGAGGGTTCCAAGGGTGGTGGGCTCACGCAAGTTTGGATTACGCCCTCCTTCGATCAACTGCTGGGTCTGGCAGAAAAATTCCACCTCCCGGATGCCGCCGCGGCCGATCTTGATATTGTGCCCCTCCAATGAGATTTTCGCGAACCCCTTGTGCGTATGGATTTGCGACTTGATTGCCTGAATATCTTCGATGGCGGCGAAATCCATGGATTTGCGCCAGATAAAGGGGGTCAGGAAAGTGGTGAAATCCTCTCCCGCAGCCATGTCTCCGGCGATGGGACGGGCCTTGATCATGGCCGCACGTTCCCAGTTCTGACCCTGGCTTTCGTAATAGACATGGGCCGCCGCCACGGAGAGTGCGATTGGGGTTGCGCCGGGATCGGGCCGGAGGCGCAAATCGGTGCGGAAGACATAGCCGTCGCGCGTGCGCTCCTGCATCATGGCGACCAGATTGCGGGCGAGACGGACGAAGAAATCCCCCATGCTGCGCCGCCCGGTATACTCGACTTTTTCCCCGTCAAACAGGATGATCAGGTCAATGTCGGAGGAATAGTTGAGTTCCTTCGCGCCGAGTTTGCCCATGCCGATAACGATGAGGCCGCTGTCGCGGGTCGGGTCTTCGGGGTGGGGCAGGGTAATCTCCCCCTTTTCGGCGGCGGTGTGCAGCAGATGGCGGCAGCAAATCTCCACCGCCGTTCCGGCAAAATCCGACAGCACGGCGGTAATCTGCATCAACGGCCAGTGCTGCCCCATATCGCAAAGTGCGGTCAGCAACGCAATGCGCCGCTTGGCGATGCGGAGCGCCGCCATGACAGCCTCTTTCTCCGCCGGGAGCGGCGTCGCGTCGTCCAGCTCCCGATAGATCCAGCGCAGCGCCGCACCGGCCCCCTCTTCCAGCAGATGACGGAGGAGGTGCGGTTCCGCATTCAGGCAGAGGGAAAGATAGGGGCTGTTGCCGAAAACCCCGGCGAGAGGGCGGAGCCCTACATCGGATGCCTCAAGACGATCAGCGAAAGCCTTGAGCGCGGGGTCCCCCTCTGTCGCTTCCCGCCATCCTTCAAGACCGATGTCGAGCAGGTCCGGATCAGCGGCGGATGGGAAGGCGGCGGCAAAATCGGAGAGGGAATTAATTTTATCGTCGGTAATATCCTGCATTCCTTATCCGGGTTGCATGGTTTACATTGAAATCCCAATTATCGGGACACAGTTACTTAATACAAGACTTAGTTAAAAGCGAATATTTCAATTGGTTAGAGTGATCAGAGCAACCTCCGGGCTTGTCTTCCGCATTCTTATGGGGGCCGTTGTCCTGTTGTTTCTTGCGGGGCTTGTGTTGGCGGCGGCGCTGGCGCGCGGGCCGGTTTCGCTATCCTTTCTGGAACCCTATGTGGTTCAGCTCGTCAACAGCCAGTATCCCGATCTGAATGTCGATTTTCGCAATCTGGAACTGGAATGGAACGGCCGCGACAAGAATCTGATGGTCGCCATTGATGATCTCGATATCCGGGAAAACAACAATCGCGTCGCCTCGATCCCCGATGTTAATCTGGTGTTCAGCGGAGCGGCGATGCTGCGCGGGCGGATCGCCCCGGCGGAGCTTGAATTTACAGGTCTGCGCCTCCGCCTGACCCGCGCCGCTGACGGTCATGTGGAGTTGGGGTATGAAAACCGGCTGTTGCCCGCCGGTGCCGCGCCAGAGGGGGCGGAAGATGCAGGGGAGGCGGCGGAAAATGCGGATGCGGAAGCGGTGCGCGACGGATATCTCGCCATCCTGGCCGAGCTTAGTCACGCGCCGGAGCCGGACAGTATCACCGGTTATCTGACCCGACTGGAAATCTACGATTCCGCGCTGTTTATCGAGGATGAAATCCTCGGCAGCTTCTGGCGCATGACGGGTGCGGATCTGTTTCTTTGGCGAAAAGACAATGGCCTTGGCGGGCAGGCCAGCGGAACGCTGAAAGTCGGGCAGGAGAATGTCAGCCTTGTTCTGTTCGGCGATTATGACCGTGACCGCAAGGCTACCTCATTGAACGGACAGTTCGCCGATCTCCCCCTGCCGCTGGTAGGGGAGCAGGCCCCGGAATTGGAACGCCTCAAGGGTCTCGGCCTTACCGTTTCGGGCCATGTGACGACGGAACTAGATGCGGAGTTTAAACTTGATCGCCTTGGCTTCGATGTTTCGACAGGGGCGGGCCTCGCCGACTGGCCGGATCTTTATCGCGAGCCGCTGCCCATCGACAGCCTGACGGCGACGGGGGAGGTGACCGGCGATTTCAGTGCCGTGACGCTGCATCGCGTCGTGGCTGAGGCGCTGGGCGCGACAGTGGAAATGGCCGGGCGCATCGATCTGGCGGAAGAGGGACCCGGCCTAGCGCTGAACGGCCATCTGAAGGACCTTGCCGTCAATGATCTCGGCCGCTTCTGGCCCTATTCCATGGCCAGTAACGGCTATGACTGGGTGACGGAAAATATCCGTGGCGGCACGGTACCGACCGGGGAATTCACCATCAACCTGCCGCCCGGCGCATTGGGAAGTGACGAGATTCCCGTCGGCGCTGTCGATCTCGGTTTTGAATTGCGCGGGACAAGCGCCGATTATTACGCGCCGCTGCCGAAGGTAACGGACATCGACGGGCGCGCGGTGCTGACCGAGCGGGGCATCACCATCACCGGTCTTACGGGCAAGCTTGGCGATCTCGATGTCACCTCCGAGAAGGTGGTGATCTCCGATTTCGACAAATATGATCAGCTGGCCGATATCCGCATCCGCGTAAAGGGGTCGAGCCGGGATATCTTCACCTTTCTTGATCTGGAACCTCTCGGCCTTGCCTCCCCCTATGGCATTCAACCTGCCGCCATGACCGGGACGGGCACGGTGGAGGCGGGATTCAAATTCCCCCTGCGTTTTGATCTGACGCTGGAAAAAGTCATCTATGACGCGGAGGGAGACTTCACGAATGCCACCATTCCGGCCGTTGCGGAAGATATTGACCTGACGGGCGGCGATATGCGGGTCACTGTGGATCCGAAAGGTGTGCAGGTGGCCGGAACGGGCCTGCTCAATGGCGTTCCGGCGGATATCAGGGCGGAAAGCTGGTTCAGCGGGGCGAAGGAAGGGCACCGCCACTATGAGCTGCATTCCCGGATCGGTGATGCGGCGCGGGCGGCGCTCGGTATGGACAGCCCCTATCTGACGGGCAATATGACGGCGGATGTGGTGCTGGAAACCGTGCCTGACGGCAGCGCCAGCGGTCGCGTCG
Organism: Sneathiella sp.; assembly: GCF_002694385.1. Lineage (GTDB taxonomy): Bacteria > Pseudomonadota > Alphaproteobacteria > Sneathiellales > Sneathiellaceae > Sneathiella. Next base: position 27,931 of record NZ_NZMB01000018.1, on the reverse strand, counting down.
CTCTCGATTTGACCGAGACGGCGATGCAGGTGGCGGATCTGCACTGGCAAAAGGACGCGGGCGAGGCGGGGCGGATGACGGCGGATATCCGCGAAACCGCCGATGCGGTGACTACGCTGTCGAATATCTCCGTTCAGGCGGGGGATCTTTCGGCGGTCGGAACGGCGACGCTGAAAGACGGCTTGCTGTCACGCCTCACGGTGCCGGAGCTGCGCTATGGCCGTAATGATATGAGCGTTGATTTCACCCAGGTGAAGAAGGATGACATCATCCTTGTCCTGCGCGGGGAGCAGTTTGATCTGACCCCCTTCATCAAGGCGAACCATAATCTGCAGCCGGATGGCACTGATGACAGCGCGGCGACCGAGGCAACCAGCCCGAAACCGGCGGTCGATCTGGATATCGAAGTCGCGCGGGCGCTGATGGATGAGGGGGTGACGCTTGAAAATGTCACCGCCCGCATGGATATGGAAGGGATGCTGATCCGGGATGGAACGGCCAAGGCGCAGTTCGCGGGGCAGAAATCCTTCAATTTTTCCATTAAACCCGGCGGGAAAGGACGGCGGCTCAGCTTTGTCTCCGACGATGCGGGATCGCTGTTTCGCGGGCTCGATCTTTATGATGACCTGCGCGACGGGGCGCTCACTGTTACCGCCGATATCGATGATACACAAGAGAGCCGCCCGGCCAGGGGAACCATCAATATTGACAATGTGCGGCTGGTCAATGCGCCAACGCTCGGTAAAATTCTCACGCTCGGCTCCCTCACCGGGATCGTTGAGCTGCTGCAGGGGGACGGCATCACTTTTGCCAAGGTGGAAGGGCCGTTCACTTATGAAAATGGCGTCTTCACGACCAAGGATTTCCGCGCCGTCGGTTCCATCGGGATCACCTTTACCGGCAGCGTCGATCAGCCGGCTGACAAGATTGACGCCTTCGGCACCGTTATTCCGTCCTATACGCTGAATTCAATTCTTGGGAATATACCTATCCTCGGCACGCTGCTCGTCGGCCGTCAGGGGGAGGGGATCTTCGGCTTCTCCTACAAGGTGACGGGCGGGCTGGAAGATCCGCAGAGCAGCGTCAATGCCGTCTCGGCGCTGGCGCCGGGCATTCTGCGGCGGATGTTTTTTGAGCCCTGGGACGCAGATGCGGATATCCAGCCGCCGTCAACAGCGCGGCCGGGCGGCGGGCCAAACCCGCAGCCGTAATGGCCGGGCCGGAACCCTTAGACCGGCTGGATCAGATAGTGCCGTTTCTTGCCCGCCGACAGCTTGATGCGTCCGTCATCGGCCAGATCATTGAGGCTGAGAACGGCTTTTTCATCGTCGATTTTCGTATCATTGAGCTTCGCGCCACCGCCTTTGATCAGCTTGCGCGCTTCGGAGTTTGAGGCGGCAAGTCCGGCGCGCTGGAACAGCGTGGCGGCGGGAATGCCGGCTTCAAGTTCGGCTTTCGGAATTTCCAGCGTCGGCAGCCCTTCCGCCGTCTGGCCCATCTCGAAGGTCTGGCGGGCGGTTTCGGCGGCGGCCGCGGCGGCAGCCTTGCCGTGGGCCATCTCGGTGCAGGCATCGGCGAGGATCTTCTTCGCCTCGTTCAGCTCCGCCCCGTCGAGTTTTTCAAGCCGGGCAATCTCGTCCATCGGAATTTCGGTAAACAGCCGCAGGAACTTGCCGACATCCGCATCCTCGGTATTGCGCCAGAACTGCCAGTAGTCATAGGCCGACAGCATATCCTCATTGAGCCAGACCGCGCCGCCCGCCGTCTTGCCCATTTTCGCGCCCGACGCGGTGGTGAGCAGCGGGGAAGTCAGGCCGAACAGCGAGAAACCGTTCGTCCGGCGGCCGAGCTCCACCCCGTTGACAATATTGCCCCACTGATCGGACCCGCCGAGTTGCAATGTGCAGTTATACTTCTTCTTCAGTTCCACAAAATCATAGGCTTGCAGGATCATGTAGTTAAACTCGAGGAAGGTCATGGATTCCTCGCGCTCCAGCCGGAGCTTCACGCTGTCGAAGGAGAGCATCCGGTTGATCGAGAAATGCGGGCCGTAGTCGCGCAGGAACTGGATGTATTTGATGTCATCCAGCCAGTCGGCGTTATTGACCATGATCGCGTCCGTCGGGCCGTCGCCGAAGGTGAGGAATTTTTCGAACACCTTCTTGATGCCGTCCATATTTTCCTGGATGACCGCATCGGTGATCAGCGGGCGGCTCTCGTCGCGCCCCGTAGGATCGCCGACTTTCGTCGTCCCGCCGCCCATCAGCACGATCGGCTTGTGCCCCGCCTGTTGCAGGCGGCGCAGGATCATGATCTGCATAAGACTGCCCGCATGCAGGCTTTTCGCCGTGCAGTCGAAGCCGATATAGGCGGTCACGATCCCCTCAGCAAAAGCTTTATCCAGCGCGTCTATATCTGTACATTGGTGCAGGTAGCCGCGTTCGGTGAAGACTTGCAGGAAATCGGATTTAAGATCGGTCATGGGACGTATTCTGTTCTAAATGAGGTTAGGAGCGCCATCGTTTAGCACATTTGGCCAGCAGATTAAAAGTGCGGGATAGCATATGACGTCAATTAAGCAAAAAGCCGGAGAAAATAAACCGCTCCGTGCCCTCGGGCTGATGAGCGGCACGTCGCTCGACGGGATCGACGCGGCGATCATCGAAACCGATGGGAAGCGTATTTTGGCCCATGGGCCCGTGCGCTCCGCCCCCTATGATCCCGCATTTCGGGAGCGGTTGCGGGCCGTCCTTGGCAGACGGGAGGCACCCGCCGCGCTTATTGCCGATTTCACCAAGGTGCAGGCCGGCTTCGTGAATGATTTTCTGGCGGAAAATGGGGTTGCTGCCGCCGATATCGATATCATCGGTTTTCATGGTCAGACGATTTTCCACGATCCCGCCAATCGCCTGACGGTGCAGATTGGCGATGGTGCGCTGATGGCGGAACTCACTGGTATTGATACGGTCGCAGAATTCCGCCAGAGGGATGTCGCGGCAGGGGGGGAAGGGGCGCCCTTCGCCCCGCTTTATCACCGGGCGCTGGCGAAATCGCTTGATGGGCCGCTGGCCGTGCTCAATCTCGGCGGGGTTGGCAATGTCACCTATATTCAGGGGGAGACGGTGCTGGCTTTCGATACCGGCCCGGCGAACGCGCTCATGGATGACTGGGTCCTGCGTCATACCGGCGCGCCCTTCGATGACGGGGGGCGGATCGCGGCGCGCGGTGCCGTCAATGCGGCGGCGCTCGCCAAGCTGCTCGATCACCCCTATTTCGACCTTGCGCCACCCAAGAGCCTTGATCGGGACCAGTTCCCGGTAAAAGCGGTGATTGAGGGCCTTGGCCTGGAGGACGGGGCGGCAACGCTGCTGGCCTTCACGGTGGCCAGTATTCGCCGCGCACTTCCTCATCTGCCCGCCGCGCCGGTCCGCTGGCTGGTGACCGGGGGCGGGCGGAAAAATGCCTTTCTGATGCAGGAGATTGCGGCGGCAACAGGCGTCCCCGTCGCCCCGGTGGAGGCGGTCGGCTGGCGCGGCGATGATCTGGAGGCGGAGGCCTTCGCTTTTCTTGCCGTGCGCTCCTTTTTCGGGTTGCCTCTCAGCCTGCCGACGACGACAGGCGTGCCGGAGCCGATGCCGGGCGGCGTGCTGTATTCCGCCAGGACCGACGCCCCGCGGCGCAGCGGGACAGGCGGGCAGGGCTAATCAGACGTCCATCTCTTCACTGAGCCGCTTGTCGAGATAGGCATCGACGGAGCTCATCAGCAGATCGTGGCTGTTTTCAAAGAAATGGTCGGCATTTTCGATTTCATCATAATCGATAGTGATGCCCTTCTGGGCTTTCAGCTTCTCGACCAGCTTCTTGATATCCTTGCGCGGGACCAAAACATCATGATCACCATGAATGATGATGCCGGATGAAGGGCAGGGCGCAAGGAAGGAAAAATCATACATGTTGGCAGGGGGCGCAACGGAAATGAAGCCGGCGATCTCCGGCCGCCGCATCAGAAGCTGCATGGCGATCCAGGCGCCGAAGGAAAAGCCGCCGACCCAGACGGAGGGGGCGTTGGGGTTATGGGTCTGCATCCAGTCGAGCGCCGCGGCGGCATCCGACAGCTCGCCGATGCCCTGGTCATAGTCGCCCTGGCTGCGGCCAACGCCGCGGAAGTTGAAGCGCAGCACCGAAAAGCCGCGTTTCTTGAAGGTGGTAAAAAGGTTATAGACCACCTTGTTGTTCATCGTGCCGCCATATTGCGGATGCGGGTGCAGGATCAGGGCAAGCGAGGCATTGGGGTCGTCGGAATGGTGATATCGTCCTTCAAGACGTCCTTCGGGTCCGTTAAAAATGATGTCAGGCATTTGTTTTCTTGTTCCTAAGCTGCGTCGGTCGGGTGGGGAAATTCATCAAAATCAGGCTCATTTTGGCATCGGCAAAAGGCAGAGGGCGGCGGCATACCGCGCTTCGGCTTCTTGACGGTGCCCCGGATAAACATATATCAGTGTCCAATGGGCGCTTTGAACCTCGGGTGAATTCCGCTACAAGAGCGGCACAATACAGAAAGTAAGGGTAAATGTTCAAGCATATTAGCGAAGAAATTACCTGCGTGATGGAGCGGGACCCCGCCGCACGAAGCCGACTTGAAGTCGCTCTCCTCTATCAGGGCTTCCATGCCGTCATTCTGCACCGCGCGGCCCACTGGCTGTGGCAGCGCAAATGGCGTCTGCTGGCGCGGCTTCTCTCACAGCTTGGCCGCTTCCTCACCGGCATCGAAATTCATCCCGGCGCGGTAATCGGTCGCAAGTTCTTCATTGACCATGGCATGGGTGTCGTCATAGGGGAAACCGCCGAAATCGGGGATAATGTGACGCTCTATCATGATGTGACGCTGGGCGGGGTTGCGCCGTCCATCGATTCGGACAAGCAGCGCGGCGTGAAGCGGCATCCCACGCTGCAGGATAATGTGATCATCGCCTCCGGCGCGCAGATCATCGGCCCCATCACCGTTGGCAAATGCGCCCGTGTCGGCGCCAATTCCGTCGTGCTGAAGGATGTGCCGGAGGGAACCACCGTGGTGGGTATTCCGGCGCGCGCGGTGAATGGCAGCCGCCCGGCAACGCCGGATGCGAGATTCGCCGCCTATGGCGTTGGCAATCACGATCTGCCCGACCCGGTCTTCAAGGTGATGGACGGATTGCTTGACAAGGTGCAGTCGCTGTCCATGCGGGTGGAGGAGCTGGAGAATGAGCGCCGCGTCGCCACGGACAGCCCGATCAGGCTGCCGTCATCGAAAAAACCAGCCGCTCCGCACTCGGACAAGACGAAGCCGGAGCAATAAGTCCGCACGATAAAAGAGGTTCCAGGGCCCGCATGACAGATCCTGTCTATCTTGATTTCAATGCGACAGCGCCGGTCCGGCCCGAGGTGATCGACGCCATGACGGCTATGATGGCGGCAGGCGGCAATCCGTCCTCCGTCCATCGGGCGGGCCGCAACGCCCGCGCCCGGGTGGAGGAGGCGAGAGCCCGGATTGCGGCCCTTGCCGGTTGCAAGGCGGCGGAAATCATTTTCACCTCCGGCGGGACTGAGGCGAATAATTTCGCCCTTGCCGCCTTTCAGGGCCGGCCACTTCTTATTTCTACAATCGAACATGATTCCGTTCTTGGTCCCGCCGCGGACAGGGGAATGCGGCTGCCCGTCACCGCTGACGGCCTGCTTGATCTTGGCGCGCTGCAATCGGCGCTGGATGACCTTGAAACGCCGCCATTGGTCTCTGTCATGCTCGCCAATAACGAAACCGGGGTGATCCAGCCGATTGCCGATATTGCCGCGATCATTCATGAAAAAGGCGGCATTCTGCATGTGGACGCCATTCAGGCGGCGGGCAAGATCGCCGTTGATTTCCGAGCGCTCGGCGCGGATATGATGTCTCTTTCCGCCCATAAGTTTGGCGGGCCGCAAGGGGTGGGGGCACTGGTCGTTCGCGACGGGCTGCCCATTCCGCCGCTTCTCAAGGGCGGCGGGCAGGAGCTGGGCCGCCGCGCGGGCACGGAAAATGTCGCGGGGATCGTCGGTATGGGCGTCGCGGCCATGCGCGCCCTTCAGGAGCTTGATGGTTATCAGCGGGTGGCGGCGATGCGCGATGCGATGGAGATGCGCTTGCGGGCGATTTCTCCCACCAGCCGGATTTATGGCAGCAGCGCGCCGCGCCTTCCCAACACCTGCTGTATCGATATGCCGGGCGTGGCGTCGGAGTTGCAGGTGATGAGCCTCGATCTGGATGGGATCGCCGTGAGTGCGGGCTCCGCCTGTTCATCGGGCAAGGTGAAGGCGAGCCATGTGCTGACCGCCATGGGTGTGCCGCTGGATCTGGCGGGCGCGGCCCTGCGTATCAGCCTTGGCTGGAGCACGACAGAGACGGATATAGAGCGCTGCCTCAAAAGCTGGGAGGCGCTTTTCCGTCGCAAATCATCCGCATCTGCCATCTGGACAGGGGCGTCCGAAAAGGTTTAACTGAAGCAGAGTATTTTTGATCAGGAGCGCACTATTTCATGCCGAAAATGACCTTTATCAAACCCGATGGCAGCCGACAGCAGGTCGAGGCGCCGCTTGGCATGACAATCCTGGAAATTGCGCATCAGAATAACATTGATCTGGAAGGCGCCTGCGAAGGGTCTCTCGCCTGTTCCACCTGCCATATCATCGTTTCGGAGGAGGATTTCGAACGCCTGCCCGAAGCGACGGAGGATGAGGAGGATATGCTCGATCTCGCCTGGGGGCTGACGCGCACCTCGCGTCTTGGCTGCCAGATTGAAATGACGGAGGAACTGGACGATCTCGTCGTCTCCCTGCCGGCCGGATCGAACAATATGATGGTATAATGCCAGTGTCGCTGTTCGACAGGCTGAAGGCGGATAATGCGGATATATGGGACGCCTACACCCGCCATGACTTTCTTGTCGGCCTGCAAAAGGGAACCCTGCCTGAAGCCGCTTTTCAGTTTTACCTGAAACAGGATTATCTCTTCCTCATCCAGTTCGCGCGGGCCTATGCGCTGGCCATTTACAAGGCGGGCAACCTCGCCGAAATGCGCTCCGCACTCGCCGGGGTGAAGGCCATCCTCGATATGGAGATGGATTTGCACATAGCTTATTGCGCGGACTGGGGGATAGCTGCGCGGGAGCTGGAGACGCTCGAAGAAGCGCCGGAGACCGTCGCCTATACCCGCTTTGTGCTGGAGCGCGGCATGGCGGGGGACCTGCTGGATCTGATGGTCGCGCTCAGCCCTTGTGCTATTGGGTATGGAGAGATTGGCGCGCGCCTTGCCGCCGATCGCGAGACGAAGACCACCGGTAACCCCTACCAAAGCTGGATCGGGATGTATGCAGGGAATGAGTATCAGCAGCTTGTCGTTGATATGACCGCGGATATCGATCGCATCGCCGCCAAACGGCTGACGGAGGCGCGCTTTCCTGATCTTTCCCGCACCTTCGCCACCGCCACCCGGCTGGAGGCCGATTTCTGGCAGATGGGGCTGAATGCCGCGAAGGGGTAGGGCGGCGTCGCCCGCCGCTATTTCACCCCGTCCTTCAATGTCCAGGCGATATCATAGTCCTTCACATAGTCGGTATGGGTGAGGAAACCCGCCTCCTCCGTCCAGTAATGCAGCAGATATTCCGGTGGCTCGAACACGGTGCCGAGCTCGCCCTTTTCGCCCAGATGCAGCATGATCTGGTGCGAGGTGGAAGGGCAGGTCTGCACCAGCGTACCGCCCGCCAGTTTCTGGATGGCGCGGTGCACATGGCCGCACAGCACCCGCTCCACATTGTCATGGCGGGCGATAATGTCGTTGAAGGCCTCCCGGTCGAGGAGGCCCATGCCATCCATCTTGGCGAGGCCGGTGAGGAAGGGCGGGTGATGCATGAAAATGACGGCGCGCCGCGTCGGCTCGCTGGCGAGTTGCTGGTCTAGCCAGTCAAGCTGCGCCTCCCCGAGGAAACCTTCCGGCTTGCCATGCAGATTGGTGTCGAGACAGATGATCTTGAGCGGCCAGCCGTCCACCACATAATTGAGATCGCCGGACGGCGGCAGATAGTCGTGGTCGGGAAACACCTCGCGCAGCAGGGCGCAGTTATCATGATTGCCCGGCAGCAGATAGACCGGCATCTCGAACCCGGCGATAAGATCGCGGAGGATATCATACTCCTCCCGCTTGCCCGAATTGATGAGATCGCCGGTCAGGAACACAAGGTCGGGCCGGTTCAGGCTCGTGTTCACATGGCGGATTGCCTCACGCAGCCGATCAGCCGGTTGATAGAGCTTGGTGAAGTCTTCCTCCGGCGTTGCTATGTGGCAATCGCTGAGCTGCGCAATCAGCATGTTTTTTCCTGTTTCTGTACTTTATCTTTTACCAGCGACAGCATGTCCCGGGTGCGGACGAATTTCCGCCGCGGAGATTTTTCCCCGGCCCGCGCCACCTCGGCCGCATCGATCTTCTTCCAGTCGTCAAAGGACACCACGTCGATCCCATGCGCCCGGCACCAGGAGTCAAGCCCTTCGGGGCCTGGTTTGGCCGCATCGCCGCCGGTTGCAAAATCACTCAGGAGACGGTCCACCACCTCCTGGCTGTCGAGACGGTTGGTGCCGATGGTGCCGCTCGGTCCGCGCTTGGCCCAGCCGACCACATAAAGCCCTTCGGCGACGCGCCCTTCATCATTTTTCACAATGCCCTTTTCCACCGGCAGCCCTTCAAGGATGCCCATTTCGTAGCCGATGCAGGAGACAAGAAGCTGGCAGGGGATTTCATAGGTCTCCCCCGTGCCGACGGCTTTGCCGCCTTCCATACGGTTGCGTTCAAAGCGCACGCCGCTGATATGTCCATCGCCCAGAATTTCCACCGGGCTCGCCAGAAAATCGAGATGGATGGAGCGACCGTCAATGCCGGGGCGGATATGTTCGAAGCTGCGCAGAAGATCGAGGTTGGTATTGACGACACGCTCCTGCTTCTTGTCCTCCGAGACATATTCATCGGGCAGGATACTTTTGTCCGTATAGGGGGTGGCGGTGACAAGTTCGGCGAATTCGCTGAGCTCCTTGGAGGAGAATTGCGCATTTTCCGGCGCGCGTCGGCCGACCACATGCACGCATTTCAGCGGGCTTTTAAAGATTTCCTGCGCCGCATGATCGGCAAGGTCGGAGGTCAGCATTTCCCCCTCCGTCCGCATCAGGATGCGCGCCACATCAAGGGCGACATTGCCATTGCCGATGACCACCGCCGTGTCGATATCAAGATCGGGCACGGCGTCGCGAAATTCCGGATGGCCGTTATACCAGTAGACGAAGGTCTGGGCGCCGAAGACGCCGCTTTTATCTTCGCCGGGGATGTTCAGGCTGCGATCCTTCGGTGTGCCGGTAGCGATGATCACCACATCATAAAGGCGGCGCAGCTCGGTCAGCGGGATATCACTGCCGAGGCTGATATTACCGACGAAGCGCACATTGGCGTTTTCCATCACCTTGTCATAGGCGCGGGTGACATTCTTTGTGGTCTGGTGATCGGGCGCGACCCCGGCGCGGACGAGGCCATAAGGCGTCGCCAGCTTGTCGATGATATCTATCCGGCTGTCCGGACTTTTCTTGACGATATCGCCCGCCGCATACATTCCCGCCGGGCCGGAGCCGACGATACAGATTTTCAACCCTGCTGACATATTCCCCAAGCCCTCGTCCATTGTTGATCTTGCACTGTGGCCTGCCTCCGCCTGTCATCATGCACGGTGCCGCGCGGAAATTGAAACATTTTTTTGCTATATATCCCGTGGAGACGAGATCTGTTCCGATGGCGGCGTTTCGCCGCACTTATGCGGATGCATGAGCGGCAAAAGCGGGCAAACGCCGTATCCCTGTCGCCGACGGACGGGGTTTCTGTTATGAGGGCTTGCGTTATGGTGTATTCTTAACAATGATTTGCAAAGGTGTATTTGGTGAGGGGCGGCATTCGGGGGAATATGCAAAATCTCGATAACATAGAGCTGTTGCAGGATTTGTCGACGGAGGAACGAACGGCGCTGGCCGCGCAATGCGTGTGGCGCAGCTTTGCGTCTGGAGAGCAGATCCTGGAACGCTCCAGCGATAGCCGCGACATGTATTTCGTGGTTGAGGGCAGCGTGAACATCGTCAATTACGGGGTTTCCGGCCGCGAGGTGACCTACGCCACCATCGCCGCCGGGCAGTATTTCGGCGAACTGTCGGCGATTGACGGGCGGGCGCGGTCGGCCAATGTGGTGGCCAGTTCCCGCTGTCGGCTGGCGGCGCTCGACCCGGCCAGCTTCGAGGCGCTGCTGATGCGTCATCCGGAGATGATGATGTCGGTGCTGAAACGGCTGGTGCGGATCATCCGCGTCAATGATGATCGCATCCTTGATCTGTCAACCCTCGGCGCGGTGCAGCGGGTCTGCCAGGAACTGCTGCGCATGGCGGAGCCGGACCCGGTCACGCCGAAAAGCTGGCTGATCTACCCCATGCCGACGCAGAGCGTGATCGCGAGCCGCGTCTCGACAACACGCGAGACAGTGGCCCGCGTGCTTGGCCAGTTGGCGCAGGAAGGTATGGTCACGAAAAAGGGCAAGACACTCTATTTGCGCAATCGCGCCGCGATCGAGGATTATATTCGCACGCTGGCCATGGCGTCCGGTTCCGGCGGGCGCTGAGAGTTCCGTCAGGCGGCGTTCGGTTGCGTCGTCCGTTACAGGCCAGATGCCTCAATGGCGGCTCAGCGTTACCGATTTGACCAGCGCCCAGACCGGGCTGCCCTTTTTCAAACCCATCGTCTCGAAGGAGCGGCGGGTGATGCGCGCGGTCAGCGGAAAGCCGACATCGAGCAGCAATTCCTCCATCCCCTGTTCCCCGGCGCAGTGGTCTTCGATGCGCCCTTCGAAATGGTTGAGGATGGAAAGAGATGTGGGCGGCGTCGTGGCAATGGCGACGTCACGCGCCCGGATGCGCAGACGAAGGCGTGCGCCTGCGGGCTTTTCCGACCCTGTGAGATAGAGGTGGTTACCCTGTTCCGTCGCAACCGTCAGCAGGCTGTGGGCGCGGTCATACTGCACGACAGATGTCTCCAGCAGCGTGCCCGCGTCATCGCCGCCGGTGTAGGGCAGCAGGTCCAGCCGGTTCAGCAACTCGCTGGCCGGGCCGACGGCCTTTACCGCGCCTTTTTCCAGCAGCACCAGCGTATCGGCGAGGCGGGTGATTTCCTCGATGGCATGGGAGATATAGAGGGTCGCGAGGCCGAACTCGTCTTTCAGCGTCTCGATCAGCGGCAGGATTTCCGCCTTGCGTCCGTCATCAAGGCTGGACAGCGGTTCATCCATCACCAGCAGTTCGGGAGTGCTGAGCAGCGCCCGGCCGATGGCGACGCGCTGGCGCTCCCCGCCGGAGAGGGCGAGGGGCTTGCGATCCAGCAGATGCCCGATGCCGAGGATATCGACTACCCGGTCGAAGGGGATTTTACCGCTCGCGCCGCCCTTCCGCCCCGCGCCATAGGTGAGGTTGCCGCGCACGCTGTAATGGGGAAACAGGCGGTGCTCCTGAAAGACGAAGCCGATGCGGCGGCGCTGGACACCAATATTAATCCGCTTCTCGGAATCGAACAGCACCCGGTCATTCAGCCGGATATGCCCGTTATCCGGCGTCATAAGCCCGGCAACCATCTTGGCGATCATCGTCTTGCCCGCGCCGGACGGGCCGAAAATGGCGGTCAGGCCCGCGTCTGCAGCAAATGCGGCGTCGAGGGCGAAGTCCTCCAGCTTTTTATGCAGGCGGACATCCAACATCAGGCCGACCCCAGCCGCCGGACGGAGCGGCGGGCCAGCCATTCCGAAAGGGCGATGGCGGCAAAGGCGAGCAGAACGGAGATCACGACGAGGCGCAGCACCGCCGCCTCGCTGCCCGGCACCTGGAGTAGCGAATAGATGGCGACGGGCAGGGTGCGGGTTTCGCCCGGAATATTGGCGACAAAGGTGATGGTGGCGCCGAACTCACCCAGCGCCCGCGCAAAGCCGAGGGTTAGCCCGGCCAGAATGCCGGGCAGGATCAGCGGCAGGGTAATGGTGAGAAACACCATGGGACGCGAACGGCCGAGGGTGAGGGCCGCCGTCTCCAGATTTCTGTCCACCGCCTCAAACGCCTGACGGATGGCGCGCATGATGAAGGGGAAGGCCATGACCGACGTGGCGGCGACAACGCCCTTCCAGTTGAAGATGAGGGAGACGCCGAACTGTTCCAGCAGCCAGCCGCCGATCACGCCGCGATTGCCAAGCATCACCAGCAGGAAATAGCCGACCACCACCGGCGGCAGCACAATGGGCAGATGGGCGATGACATTGAGCAGCGTCTTGCCGTAGAACTCCCGCCGGGCCAGCAGCCAGGCCACCAGCAGGGCAGGCAGAAAGGAAAGGGCAATGCAGAAAACCGCGACTTTCAGCGACAGGAGAATGACATCAACTTCCTGCGGCGAAAGGCTCATGATCAGCCCTTCCCTCCGTATATCTCCTCGGGATCGATCTCAACCTCGCTGATGATCTCGGTTTCGCCATTCTCCCGCACGCTGGTGAAGAAACAGTTATGGCGGCCGGTATGGCAGGCGACGCCCGTCTGATCGACCAGCAGCAGCAGCGTGTCGCCGTCGCAGTCGATGCGGAAATCCACGAGCTTCTGCACATGACCGGAGCTTTCCCCCTTGCGCCACAGCCGCCCGCGGGAGCGGGACCAGTAGCAGACCTGGCGCGCCGCCAGTGTCTCCTGCACCGCGTCGGCATTCATCCAGGCCATCATCAGCACCTCCCCCGTGTCATGCTGCTGGGCAATGGCGGGGACGAGGCCGTTCGCATCGAAGGATATTTTCTCAAGAATGCTGCGTGTCATCGCAAGGGTCCTGCATCTGGAGGCGAATCTGTAACCGATTCGTCAAATTTTAGCGATTTGCCGCGGTCATCCGCGCGAAACCGGCGGCCAGATCATCGGTCAAATCCGTGACCGCTTCAAGCCCGACGTGAATGCGGATCAGCGGATTTGCATCGTCCCATTTCGTCGCCGTGCGGTAATGGCTGGGATCGGACGGCAGGATCAGACTTTCATATCCACCCCAGGAAGATCCCATGCCGAACAGCTCCAGATCATCGAGAAAGGCGGCAATGGCCTTTTTCGGCACGGATTTGAGGCGGAAGGAGAACAGCCCCGATGCGCCGAGAAAATCCCGCTTCCACAGGGCATGACCCGGATCATCGGGCAGGCCGGGGTGCAGCACGGAATGCACTTCCGGGCGGCCTTTCAGCCATTCGGCGATATGCAGGGCATTCTCCATATGCTGTTTCAGCCGGACCGCGAGCGTGCGGATACCGCGCTGCGCCAGATAGACATCATCGGGACCGGCCGTCTGGCCGAGCATGTTGGCGTCGCGGACAAATTCGCCCCAGCATTCCTCGGTTGTGGTGACCAGGCCGATCATCACATCGCTATGGCCGACAATATACTTTGTCCCCGCCTGAACCGACACATCGACGCCATGTTCGAATGGTTTAAAGAAGAGGGGGGAGGCCCAGGTGTTGTCCATGATCACCTTTGCGCCCTTGCCATGCGCGGCCTCGGCAATGGCCGGGATATCCTGCATTTCGAAGGTGAGGGAGCCCGGCGCCTCGACATAGACAACGCGGGTTTCCGGTCGGATCAGTTCTTTGATCCCGGCGCCGATCAGCGGATCATAATAGGTGACGGTCACCCCGAAGCGTTTCAGGAATTTATCGCAGAAGCCGCGCACCGGGCCATAAACGCTGTCGGTCATCAGCACATGATCACCCGCCTTCACGAAGGCGAGGATGGCGCCCGCACAGGCCGCCATGCCGGAGGGGTAAACCTGCGACCGGTAGCCGCCTTCGAGCTGCGCCACCGCATCTTCCAGTGACCAGGTGGTCGGCGTGCCGAGACGGCCGTAGGACACCAGCCGTTCCCCGCCCGCGCGCGCCGCATGGGCCGCTTCGCGGGATTCCACGGTCGGAAAAAGAACGGTGGAGGCATGATAGACCGGCACATTCACGATGCCGAAATTGGCCTCCGGATCCCGCCCGGCGACAACAAGCTTTGTTTCATCTTTCATGACCGCACAATCCCGAATTGACTGATATTTCACACCCTTGTTGCATATAGGAAGCGGCGGCAAGTTAAAAGATCAAATTTCTGCGCAGCCATGACGCGAAAAAGCCGTTTTTCGCAGGTGCAGCAAATTTTTGCGTTGACGCGGAGTATAAAACTACTATCGTCAAGTAATTAGGAGATCATGATAATTCAGATTATGATTTCCAAATGTAGCTCACGAAAACCTTCAGAAACAGGATTAAATCCTTAAAAGAAAGATGTGAATTACAGGAAGATATTAAATAGTGGATATCGGACAGGAAGGTGAATTCATGAAAAAAGCGAGTGTTATTGCCATTGCGGCAACCGCGACTTTTATGGCTGGCGCTGCGAGCGCGGCCACGCTGGATGATGTGAAAGCCAAGGGCTTCATCCAATGCGGCGTAACAACGGGACTGGCGGGCTTCGCCGCCCCGAACAATGAGGGCAAGTGGGAAGGCTTTGACGTTGATTTCTGCCGCGCCATGGCGGCCGCCATCTTCGGCGATCCGGAAAAGGTGAAATACACGCCGACCACCGCTAAAGAGCGCTTCACGGCGCTGCAATCGGGGGAGATCGACGTACTGGCCCGGAACACCACCTGGACCTTCAGCCGTGACGTGAACCTCGGGTTCGAATTCGTCGGTGTCAACTATTATGACGGGCAGGGCTTCATGGTGAAGAAGTCCCTTGGCGTGAAGGACGGCCTTGAGCTGGACGGCGCCCGGGTCTGCGTGCAGTCCGGAACGACGACGGAGCTTAACCTCGCCGACTATTTCAATGCCAACAACATGAAATTCGATTCGGTTGTTTTCGATACCGCCGACGAGGTGCGTGAAGCCTATCTGAAAGACACCTGCGACGTTTACACGACGGACGCTTCCGGCCTTTATGCCCAGCGCGCCGTGATCGCCAACCCGGATGAGCATATCATCCTGCCGAACATCATCTCGAAAGAGCCGCTCGGCCCGCTCGTCCGTCATGGCGACAATCAGTGGGGCGACATTGCCCGCTGGACGCTGAACGCGATGATCGAATCGGAAGAGCTGAATATCAACTCCGCCAATGTCGATCAGCTCAAGGCGGAAAGCCAGAACCCGAGCATCCAGCGTATTCTCGGCGTTTCCGGTGATCTGGGTCAGGCCCTTGGCCTCTCCAATGACTGGGCCTACAACATCGTCAAGATGGTGGGCAACTATGGTGAAGTCTTTGCCCGCAATCTCGGGGAAGGGACGCCGCTCAACATCGCCCGCGGTCTGAACGCACAGTGGACCAAGGGAGGCATCCTCTACGCACCGCCGCTGCGTTAAGACAGGAACCTCTGATGAACTAGCAGATAAAGAGCACATATTCCGGGAAGGGAGTATGTGCTCTTTTCGTTTCAGTTATAGCTGCGCCTGGGGAGGTAACAGTGTATGACCACAGATGTTCAAGCGACGGCATCCAGTGTTAATATGTTCAGGGACCCGCGGGTCCGGGCCGTCTTTTTCCAGTTTCTCGTTATCGCGCTTGTTGTCTTTTTTGCCTGGTATATTGCGCATAACACGGCGATCAATCTGGCAAACCGCGGTATTGCATCGGGGTTCGGCTTTCTGAGCCAGCCCGCCGGTTTCGACATCGGCATCGTTCTCTTCAAAAGTTACAGCAGCCAGACCTCGACGCATTTGGATGTGCTGATTATCGGCATCATCAACACGCTTGTCGTCTCGTTCGCGGGCATTGTGCTGGCGACCATCATCGGGTTCATTTTCGGCGTTCTCAGGCTGTCGAAGAACTGGATCGTCAACAAGATCGCCTATGTCTATATCGAGGTGGTGCGCAACATTCCGCTGCTGGTGCAGCTCATGTTCTGGTATTTCGCCGTGCTGTCGGTGTTGCCGGTGGTGCGCGACAGTATCCGCATCGGCGAGAATTTCTATATCAACAACCGCGGCGCCAATTTCCCGGCGATTATTCCCGAGGCGGGCTTCTGGGTGATCCCGGTCGCGCTGCTGATCGGCATTGTCGCCACCGTTTTCATGCGCAAATGGGCGCATAAGCGGCAGGATGAAACGGGGCAGCCGTTCCCTGTCTTCTGGGCCAGTGTCGCCCTGATCCTGCTGCTGCCGGTGCTGACGGCGATTGTGGCGGGCCTGCCCTTTACGATCGATTATCCGACGGCGGGCCGTTTCGGCATCAATGACGGCTGGTCTTTAAAGCCGGAATTCCTCGCCCTGCTGCTTGGGCTGTCCATCTATACCGGCGCTTTTATTGCCGAGATTGTCCGCTCGGGCATCAACGCGGTCAGCCATGGCCAGACGGAGGCGGCGCATTCGCTCGGCATCAGGCCCGGCCTGACGACGCGGCTGGTGGTTTTGCCGCAGGCGCTGCGCGTCATTGTCCCGCCGCTGACCAGCCAGTATCTGAACCTGACGAAGAACTCGTCGCTCGCAACCGCCATCGGCTATCCGGAGCTGACCTCGATCTTTGCCGGGACCTCGCTCAACCAGACGGGGCAGGCAATCGAAGTGATCCTGATCGCCATGCTGTTCTATCTCGGGATCAGCCTGCTGATTTCGATGTTCATGAACTGGTACAACCAACACATTGCCCTGGTGGAGAGATAAGATGGCTATAGTCAAGACGGAACGTCATCCCGACCTGCCGCCGCCGACCAGCCAGACCGGCGTGATCGGCTGGATGCGGGAGAATCTGTTCTCCAGCCCGCTGAATATCGTGCTGACCCTGGTCGCGGGCTATGTGAGCTGGGTGGCGCTGAGTTCGCTCATCAGCTACGCCTTTATTGATGCCAATTTCGCGGGCACCACGCGGGAGGATTGCACCGGCAGTGGCGCCTGCTGGGTGTTTATCAAGATGCGCTTCGGGCAGATCATGTATGGGTTCTACCCGGAGGAGGAGCGCTGGCGCGTTGATGTCGGCTATGTGCTGGTGGCGATTGGCCTGTTTTTTGTCCTGTCCGATGTGGTGAAGGACAAGAAATGGCCCGCAATCTATCTGTTCGGCTTTGTGCCGGTTGCCTGCTACATCCTGTTCTCGGGCGGTTATTTCGGCCTTGAACATGTGGAAACGGCGCAGTGGGGCGGGTTGTTCCTGACGCTTGTCCTCGCCTCGGTGTCGATTTTCGTCTCCCTGCCGCTCGGCATCGTGCTGGCGCTCGGGCGGCGATCTTCCATGCCGGTTGTACGCATGATCTGCGTCGGTTTTATCGAGTTCGTGCGCGGCGTGCCGCTCATCACCGTGCTGTTCATGGCGTCGGTGATGCTGCCGCTGTTCCTGCCCGAAGGCGTGAATTTCGACAAGCTGGTGCGCGCGCTCGTCGGCATGTCGCTGTTCGCCTCCGCCTATATGGCCGAGGTGGTGCGCGGCGGCCTGCAGGCCATTCCGAAAGGGCAGATGGAGGCGGCGAAAAGCCTCGGTCTCGGCTATTGGCAGGCGATGGGCTTCATCATCCTGCCGCAGGCGCTGAAAATTTCGATCCCGTCCATCGTCAACACCTTCATCGGCCTGTTCAAGGATACGACGCTGGTGCTGATCATCGGGCTGCTCGATCTGCTCAGCATCGTGAAAAGCGGCACGACGGACAAGGAATGGATCGGCATGGCGCAGGAGGGATATATCTTCGTGGCGGCCGTGTTCTTTGTCTTCTGCTTCGGCATGTCACGTTACAGTATCTGGTTGGAGAACAAGCTCCATACCGGTCATAAGAGATAGAAGGAGGGTGGATTATGAGTGATGCTGCCATGACGAAACAGGCGGGTATGGATGTCGCCATCCAGATTATCGGGATGCATAAATGGTATGGTGATTTTCATGTTCTCAAGGACATCAACCTGACCGTGGAGCGGGGGGAGCGGATCGTCGTCTGCGGCCCGTCCGGGTCCGGTAAATCGACCATGATCCGCTGCATCAACCGGCTGGAGGAACATCAGCAGGGGCAGATCATCGTTGACGGGATAGAGCTCACCAACGACGTCAAGAAGATTGACGAAATCCGCCGCGAGGTTGGGATGGTGTTCCAGCATTTTAACCTGTTTCCGCATCTGACGGTGCTGAAAAACTGCACGCTGGCGCCGATCTGGGTGCGCAAGACCCCGAAGAAGGAGGCCGAGGCGACGGCCATGAAGTTCCTGGAGCGGGTGAAAATTCCCGAACAGGCGATGAAATACCCCGGCCAGCTTTCCGGCGGGCAGCAGCAGCGCGTCGCCATTGCCCGCTCGCTCTGCATGAACCCGCGTATCATGCTGTTTGACGAGCCGACCTCGGCGCTCGATCCGGAAATGATTTCCGAGGTGCTGGACACCATGATCAGCCTCGCCGAAGAGGGCATGACGATGATCTGCGTGACCCATGAAATGGGCTTCGCCAAGACCGTCGCCGACCGGGTGATCTTCATGGATGCGGGGGAGATTATCGAACAGGCGCCGCCGGCGGAGTTTTTCGAAAACCCGCAGAGCGACCGCACCAAGCTGTTCCTCAGCCAGATCCTCCACAACGCCTGATAAGCTGTTGCCACAACACGAAAAACCCGGCCACCGCGCCGGGTTTTTTCTGCTCTGACGAGCCGTTGTTGCTGTCCTCAACTCCCCGATTTGGCGGCGGCCCAGTATTGGGTGTTGAGCTTGCCGATCAGCCGGTCGTGCCAGCTGGCGAGGCAGCCGCGGAAGCTGAGGCTGCCGGCGATGGTTTCCGTATAGCAGGCCTCCAGCTTCTGGCGGGCGTTCGCCTTTGCGGAGGCGGAGATGGCGGCGTTCGTCAGGATTTCCGGGTAGCTCGCGCGCGCGGCGGCGCGTTCCGTATCGCTCGCCCGGCCCCGTTCCGGCAGGCGGTTGATCACCTGGTTGAGCAGTTCGGCCTCAACGCGCCGGTCGCCATTCTGATCGACGAGGCTGCTCGCCAGTGCCCGTTGCGGCCCGGTGGCGAGGGCGATTTCCACCTCCGTCATCGGATTGACATCATCCCGGATCGGCAGCGGGATGAGCGAGAGGTTGTCGGGTACCTTGAGGCTCACCTCCATCGGTCCGTATTTGGTGAGTTCCCGCTGGCGGAAGGCGACGCGCACGGCGTTATGGCCGCGCGCGGCGGTGATGGTGATGGGCAGATGGGCGAGGGAGATGTCCTGCCCCGTCTCTGTTCGGCCCGTCAGATCGAAGAACCGCTCCCCATGCACATAATATCCCGCGCCGGGATTGGGGGAGGCGCGATGCTCCTGCAAACAGATGGTGGTCAGCTCCACATGGCATTCCCCGGCCTCGCAGGTCAGCGGTAGGGGCATATCCGTCGCCGCCACGGCGAGAATCTGCGGCGCGGCCAGGGCAGTGGCGGGCGCAAGCACACTGAGGCAGGCCAGCGGATACAGCAGCCGCCACCGGAGGGCATTCGCGCGCGTCATGGCACTCTCCCCATGTAGGAAATATTGCAGATAAGATTAGTCTAATATTGCGAAAAAGTCAAGGATCCGCCGCGCCCAGACGATGGGTTGCGCGGCCGGGAAGCGGGGTGACGCAGCGCAAAAAGGGGGGCCGCGGGGGCGGTGGCTGAATGGATGCGGTTGGGCCGCCGTGACAGCGTGGCGGTCGGGGCAGCGGCTCAGTCCTCCGCGATGGGGTCGATCTCGATTTCCCGCTGATAGATCGGCTCAAACCCGGCGCGCTGATACATGGGCAGGGCCTTCGGATGATCCAGCGTACAGGTATTGACGGTCAGCCGTTCCGGCCCTTTCATCCAGGCAAGATCAATGGCCCAGTGCAGGAACCAGGGCCCAAGCCGCATACCGATAAATTCCGGCATGATCCCGAAATAGCCGACATCCACCGTGTCGGGCTGATCGGCGGCGTTGAGCTCGACAAAGCCAGCGGGGACGCCGCGGATATAGAGCACGTAAATCTCGGTCGTCTCGGCGCTGATGATCTGCTCAAGCTCGGTATCGGAGATCCGCTTGCGGTCAATCCAGCCCCAGTCGCGCCCGACCGTATTATACAGATAGCGATAGAAGGAGACGGTTGGCTGTTCCGCCCGGATGATGGCGTGGGGCAGGGCCGGGGGCGGCAGAACGGCGCGCGCCGCCGCCTTTTCCCGCATCTCCAGAAAGGTGATGGTGACCGGCCATTTGCCCGTTGCGGTCGGCGGCGGGGGGCGCTTGATCGGCATGGGTCCGTTATTTCCCCGTGGCGACCGGCAGGTTTTTGTCCGATCCCCATTCGGTCCAGGAACCGTCATAGACGGCGACCCGCTGATGGCCCAGCAGATGCAGCCCGAAGGCAAGCACACAGGCGGAAATGCCGGAGCCGCAGGTGGTGATGACCGGCTTCTTGAAATCCATGCCCGCCGTCTCAAAAGCGGCTTTCAGGGCGTCCGCCTCCAGCAGCGTGCCGTCGGGATTAAATAGCCCGCCGTGGGGCAGGTTTTTTGAACCCGGAATATGGCCCGAGGCGAGCCCCTCCCGCGGTTCTGCTTCGGTTCCCTCAAACCGGCCGGCGGAGCGGGCGTCGAACACCTGCTCGCGCGCCGTTTCCACATTGCGGGCGAGCTGATCCTTCTCGCGCAGCAGGAAGCTGTTGACACGGGCGGTGAAATGCCGCTCCGTCGGCAGTACGGGCGCATCATCGACGGGCCGTCCCTCCGCCTTCCATTTCGGCAGGCCGCCGTCCAGCACGGCGACATCCTGATGCCCGAAGAAACGCAGCATCCACCAGGCGCGCGTCGCGCTCAAGACCCCGTTGCTGTCATAAACAACGATGCGGTTGCCATCGCCAAGGCCAAGCTTGCGCATGCGGCTTGCGAATTTTTCCGGGCTCGGCACCATATGGGGCAGGGGGTTGCCCAAGTCGGCAATCTCGTCAATATCGAAGAACACGGCGCCGGGGATATGCTCGGCCTCATATTCCTTGCGCGGATTGCGGTTTGCGGCGGGCATATGCCAGGAGGCATCGACAATCCGCACATCGGGGGCAGAAGCATATTCCGCCAGCCAGTCCGTGGAAACAAGAGAGGTCGGGTTCACATAAGACATGTTCTTCATTCACCTTGCATAATAGAAATGACCCGGAGGCCGTTAGTTTTCTTCAACAAATTCGAGGGAGACGCGGCGATTCTGCCGCCCCTTCTTTTCAATCTTGCGCACCCGCACCGCTCCGATCTCAGCGGTGTTGCGCACATGGGTGCCGCCGCAGGGTTGCAGATCCACCTCTGCGACGCGGATCAGCCGCACATGCCCCGCGCCGCGCGGCGGCTGCACCGACATGGTTTTCACCAGCTCTGGCTGGGCGTCGAGCTCGGCATCCGTGATCCAGTCGCTGGAGACTTCATGGTTGCCCGCAATGATCCGGTTTAGCGCCGCCGTGATCTCGTCTTTATCCAGCACCGCCTCGGGGATATCGAAATCGAGCCGCCCCTTGCCATCGGAAACCTGCCCGCCGGTGACCGGATAGGGCAGCACCGCCGACAGCAGATGCAGGCAGCTATGCATGCGCATGAGGCGGTGACGGACCTCCCAGTCAATCTCCGCCGTGACGCGGCTGCCGACATCGGGCATGACGTCGGGGCTGGCCGGAACGTGAATGATATCGTCGGGGGCATCGCCCTTGACGGTGGTGGCAATGGGAATGACGCGGCCGTCATCCAGGATCAGTCGGCCGCTGTCGCCCGGCTGGCCGCCGCCGGTGGGGTAGAAAATCGTCTGGTCCAGCAGGATGCCGCCGCGCTCATTGACGCCCGTCACCACCGCCGCCGTCCGGGTGAGATAGGCGTCGTCGCGAAACAGGGCTGCGGTCATGATAAACTCCGGTGGTTATGATGCGCCGGTGAGCCAGGGGGCAACCGGCAGCTTCTTTTCCCGAAGCATATCAATGTCCATCAGTTTGCTAAAGTATTTTTGCGCGGTATCGCAGAGAACCGTCACGATGGTATGGCCGGGGCCCATTTCTTTCGCCATGCGGATGGCGCCCGCCACATTGATTCCCGTCGACAGGCCAAGTTGCAGCCCCTCATGGATATTGAGATCATAGAGGACATTGAGCGCCTCCACATCGTCGATCTGATAGGGGAAGTCGATGTCCAGCCCTTCCAGATTGGCGGTGATGCGGCCCTGGCCGATCCCTTCGGTGATGGAGCTGCCCTCGGATTTCAGCTCGCCGGTTTTATAATAGCTGTAGAGCGCCGCGCCGAGCGGGTCGGCGAGGCCGATCTTCACATTTGCGTTACGCGCCTTCAGCGCCGTGGCGACGCCCGCCAGCGTGCCGCCGCTGCCGACCGCGCAGATGAAGCCGTCCACCTTGCCGTCGGTCTGGTCCCAGATTTCCGGGCCCGTGGTGTCGATATGGCCCTGCCGGTTGGCGACATTGTCGAACTGGTTGGCCCAGATCGCCCCGCCCGGATGGGTTTTTGCCAATTCTTCTGCCAGTCGGCCGGAATATTTGATATAATTATCCGGGTCCTTGTAGGGTTTCGCCGGGACAAGGCGCAAATCCGCTCCGCAATAGCGCAGCAGGGCCTTTTTCTCATCGGTCTGGGTTTCGGGCATGACGATCACGGTTTTATAGCCGCGCGCATTGGCAACCAGCGCGAGGCCGATGCCCGTATTGCCCGCCGTGCCCTCAACAATCAGCCCGCCGGGTTTGAGCAGACCCTTCGCCTCCGCATCCTTGACGATGGCGAGCGCCGCGCGGTCCTTGACCGAGCCGCCGGGATTGAGGAATTCGGCCTTGCCGTAGATGTCGCAGCCCGTCGCCTCCGACGCGGCGGTGAGGCGGATAAGCGGCGTGTTGCCGATGCTGTCGATGAAATTTTTGCGGATTTCCATGGCGAGGTGTAGTTCTTTCAAATTACCATTCAATTTCTGTTAATCTGGCAATTTGCCTTGGCCACGTCAAGCTCTGAGGTGGAAATATTATGTCCGGCGGCCGCAACCGGCGGGCGGTGCGATCAGGTTTCGGTTGAAAATTCCCGATTTTCGCACCCGTTATATTGACGAAATAACATCATTCATTTATAATATAAGTGATTTTTATATTTCATAATAAATTAATCAACATTATTGATGGTCAGTATCGGTCTTTCCTCCCCCGTCTTGAATGTTAGAAAAATCAATCCTTCCCCGGTCAGGAATCTGCCGGGGACGGGGGGCGACCGGCCGCGCCTGCGGCCTCTGGTCCGTAACGTTCCACGGCATAGAAAAACATCAACAAGCGCGTGGCTGACAATTCCCTGATAACCCGCCTACCATTCAAGTGGAGGAAATATGACATCCAATAACACAGATGCCCGCCCGAAGCGGGGGGAAGTCCCGACAGGTAAAGGGGCGCAAGGCCGTCCGGTGGTGCCGGGGCGCGTCCCGGCCCGCGGGGGCCTGGCGCGGCCCGCGCCGGATCACAGGCCATTGCGGGCGCCGCATCGCGCGCGGCATCAATCATCCGGTGCGCGTCTTGAGCTCAGCGAGGGGCAGCTTCGCGCCGCCGAGTTGATCCTGCGCGGCTTTCATCTCAGAACCGACGGGCTGGGCATGCGGACGCAATCCTGGGGCGGGCCGCCGCGCGGGCGGGGCGCCAGTGAAGACTGGCAGCAGGCGCTGATGCGGCGGTTCCTGCATTGGGCGGTCGCGGCGCAGGGGGAGGGGCTGTCGGTGGCGGCGGCGCTGGATTTCATCGTCTTCGGCAAGAGCTGCCGCGCCATCGACCGGGAGCGGCGGCGGCGCTCCGGCTATGCCCGGCGCAATCTGCTCGACAGTCTCGAGCTTTACCAGCGGGTTTAAAAAAGCACGATATAATAGAAATGTCTTGACATGACGGGATCATTAGTCTAACATTATATACATGATCGAGAATTGGGTCCGCAGGAAATGGCGTTTTCTGCGGGCCTTTTTATTTTCTGTAATTTATACATAAAATAAATAAAATACACGCTATTTTTAATCAAATTTATCAATTTTTCCACTCCATGAAATCCGGAAAGAGGAATCCGGATGAATCAGGCGTTTTGCCTGACAACACACTTATAAGATGAATTTAATAAAATTTTATATGAGAGAAAGGAGTCGCATGACGCCAGTTGAACTGATCAAATCCGCGCTTTATAACAAAATCTGGAGGCGCAGCGCGGCGCTGCCCCTGCTGGAAGAGATCAAGCGGGCCGGGCGCATCAAGGATATCGTCACGCTGCTGGGCTCCGTCTTCCTGAAGAAGGAGGAGGAGACCGTCCGCCGCTTTATCGCCGATGTGTTCGCGGGCGAAATTCTGGAGATTGCCGATAACAAAATTACGGATGAGGACGCGGAAGGCGAGGCAGCGCGCGAGGATGTCGCCCGCTCCAAACTGCGCATTGATACCCGCAAATGGCTGATGGCGCATTTCGCACCGGCGCAGTATGGCGACGGGGCGGGCAGTGACAAGGCGGCGCGTCGCGGCCTGCTGACACCGCCGCAGCTTTATATTCCGGAGAATGGCCGTGATTAGACCGCAGCCCGGCCCGCAGGAGATGTTCCTCGGCACCGCGGCGGATATCGCCATTTATGGCGGCGCGGCGGGCGGGGGCAAAAGCTTCGCCCTGCTGATGGAGCCGCTGCGTCATATGACCCGGGCGGATTTCAAGGCGGTGATTTTCCGCCGCACGTCGAAACAGGTGAAGAATGAGGGCGGGCTGTGGGATGCGTCCATGGCGCTTTATGGCGCCCTCGGCGGCACCGCGAAGGAGAGTGAACTCGCCTGGAAATTCGACGGCGGCGCGTCCATCAGCTTCGGCCATCTGGAGCATGAGAAAAACAAGCTCGACTGGCAGGGCACGGAACTCGCCTTCATCGGCTTTGACGAGCTGACGCATTTCACGGAATCGCAGTTCTTCTACCTCTTGAGCCGTAACCGGTCCACCGGCGGGACAAAGCCCTATGTGCGCGCCACCTGCAATCCCGATGCGGATAGCTGGGTCGCCGATCTGATCCGCTGGTGGATTGATCCGGAGACGGGCTATGCGATCCCGGAACGCTCCGGCAAACTGCGCTGGTTTGTGCGCGATGAGGATAGTCTGATCTGGGGCGATGACCGCGACATATTGGAGGCCGCGCATCCGGGGCGGATTGCCAAGTCGCTGACTTTCATCGCTGCCTCTATTGACGATAACCGCATATTGATGGAACGCGATCCGGGCTATCGCGCCAATCTCGCGGCGCTGCCGACGGTGGATCGGGAGCGGCTGCTCAATGGCAACTGGAAAATTCGCCCGGCGGCGGGGGCCTATTTCCGGCGCGGCTGGTTCCCCGTTGTCATGGCCGCCCCGGCGGAGGCGCGGCGCGTCCGTGGCTGGGATCTGGCGGCGGGCGCGCATGAGGCGGGTGCCACGCCCGACTGGACGGCGGGCGTAAAAATCGCGCGCGATCCGCAGGGCGTTTTCTATGTGGAACATGTGGAACGGCTTCAGGGCACGCCCAATGAGGTGGACCGCGCCATTCATAATCTGGCGGGCAGCGACGGGCGGGACACCACCATCGCCCTGCCGCAGGACCCGGGGCAGGCCGGCAAGGCGCAGGCTCAGGCGCTCGCCCGGCTGCTGGCCGGGTTCCGGGTCAAAAGCCAGCCGGTGACGGGCAGCAAGGTGGTGCGGGCCATGCCGTTCTCCTCGCAATGCGAGGCGGGCAATGTGCGGCTCGTGGCGGGGCCGTGGAATGCGGATTTCCTGAACGAGTTGGAGAATTTCCCGACCGGCCGCCATGATGATCAGGTCGATGCGGCCTGCGAGGCATTTCATATGCTCACCCAGAACCCACTGAAATTACAACAGGATATGTATTCATGACTGATCCGTCGATCCCCTCCCGGCTGTATGACACGATGGCGGCGCGCTGGGCGCTGCCGCAGGCTCTGATGGGCGGCACGCTGGCCATGCGGGCGGCGGGTACGCGCTATCTGCCGCGCCACCCGGCGGAACATGCCGCCGTCTATGCCGAGCGGGCAAACCGCGCGACCTTGCGCAATTATTTTCGCCGCACGGTCAGCAAACTGGTGGGCCGGGTGTTTGCCGAACCGCTCGGTTTTTCAGAGGATATGCCCGATGAAATGCGCACTCTCCTGCGCAATGCGGATTTGATGGGCCGGGGGATCAATGTTATCGCCCGTGACTGGTTCGAGGATGCGCTGGTCAGTGGCCTGTCGCATATGCTGGTGGATTTCCCGGCGGAGAATGACGGCGCGTCATTGGCCGAAGAACGCGCATCCGGCGCGCGGCCCTATCTGGTGCATGTCCGCGCCGATCAACTCATCGCCGCGCAATGGGATGGCCAGGGCGGGGAGCGGATGCTGACGCAAATCCGCCTGCGCGAGACGGGGCTTGTCTGGCAGGGCTTCGAGGAGCGGGAGGAAGAGCGCATCCGCGTGATCGAGCCCGATCACTGGCGGCTCTATCGCGCGGATGAAAAGGGCAAATGGCAGGAAATGGCGGCGGGGGAAAACAGCCTTGGCCGCATTCCGCTGGTCACGCTCTATACGGCGCGGAAAGGGTTTTTGCAGGCCGAGCCGCCGCTGGAGGATCTCGCCTTCCTCAATCTGGAGCATTACCAGATCCGCTCCGATCAGCGGAATGCGCTGAATGTCGCGTCTTTCCCGATCCTGGCGGCGAGCGGATATAACCCCGAGATTGACGGCCCCATCGAGGTCGGCCCCAACAAGGTGCTGACGACGAGCGAGAGCGAGGGGCGTTATTATTATGTGGAAAGCTCCGGCGCGGCGCTGGCGGCGGGGGCGAAGGAGCTGGAGGCGCTGGAACAGGCGATGCAGCTTTTCGGGCTGCAGTTTGAAACCCCGACGCAGAGGGAGACAGCGACCGGCCGGGCGCTTGATGCGGCGGATGCTCTCTCGCCGCTCAGCGGCATGGCGATGGGGCTGGAAGATAGTCTCAATGCGCTGTTGCGGCTGCTCGGCGACTGGCTCGATATCCCGGCGACGGGCAGCCTCTCGGTCAGCACCAAGGCGGGCGCGGCAAGGGGCGCGGCGCAGGACCTCGATTTCCTGCTGCAGGCGCGCAAACTCGGCGATATCGAGCCGGAGGAGCTGATCCGCGAGGCGAAAGCGCGCGGCCTGCTCACCGACAGTTTGCAGGCCAACGCCGCCGAATGAGCATCATCATGTACTGACAACAGGGCCCCATGCGGGGCTTTTTTTATGAGGTCTTCAATGTTTGAATTTCCCCTGAAGGTGACAGATCTGGAAACGGTTCCCGAACAGTATCACAGCCTTTACCAGCCGGAGACGGACGCGGCGGAGGGCTTCGCCCTTGATCCGTTGCTTGCCGGAAAGCTCGATGTATCGGGCCTGACTTCGGCGCTGGAGAAGGAACGCGGCGCGGCGCAAGGCTTCGAGAAGGAGCTGAAAGCCTGGCGCGCCCTTGGCCCTGATCCGGAAACCGCCTGGACAGCGCGGGAGACGGCGCTGCGGGCGGAGATGACCGCCGGGTTCGACGCCGCGCTCGCCCAGAAGGACGCCGCGATTGCCGAGCTTGAGCAGCGCAACGGCGCCTTCCTGATCGAGACACGGGCGACGGAGGCGCTGCTGAAAGCGGGCGGCAGTGTGGAGTTGCTGATGCCGCATATCCGCGCCGCCGTCACGCTGCACCATGACGCGGAGAAACCGCTGCCGACGCTGCATATTCTGGACCGGGACGGCACCGTCCGCCGCGATGCGGAAGGCGCGCCGATAAGCCTGGAGGCGCTGGTTGGTGAGATGCGCAACTCCCCGATATTCGCCCGTGCCTTTGCGCCCACGAAAATGCGCGGCAGCGGCATGGACCC